>NZ_JOFL01000026.1 GCF_000719265.1 Streptomyces roseoverticillatus
GGGGGCGCAGGGGTGGGGGTCCGGGGCGCTGACGTGTATTTGTGGGCCCAATACCGGGGCACCCTCGACGTCTACGGCAACGGGCCCGTAAATATACGGCCCCGGACCCCCACCCCGGAGCCCCCACCACCGGCACCCAAGCGGACCCGCACCCGAACAGACCCGCACCCAAGCGAGCCCGCACCCGAACAGACCCGCACCCAAGCGAGCCCGCACCCGAACAGACCCGCACCCGAACAGACCCGCACCCCAGCGGGCCCGGAAAAAAGATCGCGGCCGCTGTCACACTCGCCCTCCGCGATCCGTCAAAGCAGTGAACGGCAACGAAAACACGCTCGATCACTGCGGAGGAAGCCATGTCTGCCATGCGTTCCCGGATGTCCGACCCCCAGGAGTTCGTCCCCGAGATCGCGGAGATCGCCGGGGCCCTGTTCAAGGCCGTCGGCAACCGGACCGTGCCGCGGGCCACGATCGGCTTGATGCACCTGCGGGCGGGCCAGATCGTGGGCAACACCTACCTGACCGTGCTGCACTCGTCGCTGCTGCGAAAGGCGGAGGAGTCGGAGGAGCGCATCGCGGCGGTGGCGTCGTGGCGGGACGCGCCGTACTTCTCGGATGCTGAGCGGGCCGCGCTGGCGCTGGTGGAGGCCGTGCTGGAGCCCGGCCAGGACGGCGGCGAGCGGGTTTCGGACGAGCTGTTCGCCGAAGTCGGCGAGCACTACGACGAGAAGGCCCTCGCCACGCTGATGATCGCGATCAGCCAGGTGAACTTCTTCATCCCGATCGCGCTCATAGGCAAGCCCCTGCCCGGCAGGACGTTCGCCGAGACGGACCAGTGGACCGCGCGCTAGCCCGACCAGCCGGGGGGTATCAGTCGCGGTCCTCGAAGAGGGGATGCCGGCCCGCGCGGCGCCGTATGAATCCGCGACGGCCGGCCAGCAGGGTGATGCCGGTCCATCCGGCGACGCCTGCGATGAGAGAGCCGAGCTGGCCGTCCGGGTCGACGTCGGAGGCCGCCTCCAGCGGCACGGCGCGGTCCGGGTCGCTGATGACCACGAGGCGGTCGCCCACCTTCCACGACGGGTGGTCCCCGCCGTAGTCCAGGGTCTCCTTGAGCTCGCCCGACGGGCCGACGAGGGTGAAGCGGTGACTGGAACTGCCGTCGGCGTCAGCGCTGTCGGCGGTGATGCGGACGGTCTCGCGCACACCCCGGCTGTCGAGCGCGGCCTCGCGGGGGTATTGGACCGAGCCTACGAGGACGAACAGCGACGGCAGCACGGAGAGTGCGGCGAGCCACCACGCGTGGTGGAGGAAACGGAGGAGGATCGCGAAGACAAGGCAACCGATGCAGCCGGTGATGATGGAGATCACCTCGGTGCCCGGCGTGAGGTACGAGATCCCGGTGTTCACCGCGGCGGTGATCCAGCCGATCACCAGCACGACGAGGGTGAACAGGAAGTACCCGCCCCGGTCCACGTTCCCGCCGGGGAGGGCCGCCGGCTTCTTCACGTCCGCTTCAGTCATCGGAGCAGCATAGGCAGACCGGGGCCCCGTCCCGGAGACCCCGGTCGCACGTCACGTCCCCGAGGGCCTAGTCGAACCAGCGGGCCCGCGCCAGCTCCTCCGTACGGCTGGGGTCCTCCAGGAGGGCTGCCGCTTCGAAGCGGCGGGACCACGCGCCTGCGGCCCAGGCGAGGCCCGCGGCCACCCCCTCCAGCGTCGCCGCGTGCAGGACGCCGTCGGGGGCGAGGTGCCAGTCCAGTTCGACACCGTCGACCAGGAGTTCTTCGTGTTCCACGTATGCGGAAGGGGCGCCCGGGAGCAGGGCCCGTACGCCTTCAGGGACCTCGCGGAGTTCGCCCTCGCCCGCTGGGGCGGTCGTTTCCAGCGTCTCGCTCAGGCGGCGCACCTGCAGCAGTTCGGCGAGGTCGGCGGCGTGCGCGGGCGGCACGGGGAGGAGGGCGTGGCCGGCCGCGAGGGGGAGCAGGTCCGGGGCGTCGGCCACGACCGCGTCCGCCGCGTCCACGACCCGCACTTCGCCGTCCACGACGGCCCGGAGCTCGTCCGGGAGGGTGACCTGGTCGGGGTCGAGGCGGGCGAGGAGGCCGTAGAGGGCGTGCAGCTGGGCGGCGCCGACGTCGGCGCCGGGGTCGGCCAGCCGGGCCAGCAGCTCCGCGCCGCCGCCGGGCTCGTCCAGCAGGGCGGCGGCCGAGGTCCGGACGCCCAGGGCGCGCAGCACCTGCTCGTCCGCCAGGTCGCCCGCGTCCGCCGCTTCGTACAGTCCGCGCAGGAGCGGGTCGCCGCCCGCCACGCGCAGGCCCGCCGGGCGGCGGCCGTCGAGGATGGGGTGGCCGCGCAGCCACCAGGCCGTGTACGGGCGGACGGACTCGGTGGTGCCGTCGGGCAGCAGGACGCGCACCGGCGCCGTCAGGGCGTCGCGCAGCGGCGGCTCGGCGAGGAGGGCGAGGGCCTCCGGCCACGCGTCGTCGTCGACGAGGTCGAGGTCGCGGACGGCGACGAGCTCCGTCGCGACGGGCGGCACGGGCGTACGGGGCAGCTGGTCGAGGACGTCCTCGCACCAGACGTCGACGGCGTCGAGCAGGCCGGCGTCGTCGGGCTCGGGGAAGTCGCCGTCGCGCGGTTCGAGTTCGTCCGGGTCGAGGACGACGTCCGTGGCGCGGACGAGCGCGAAGCCGGCCAGGATGCCCACGGCGGTCAGCGGCTGCTCGCCCCAGCGCTCGGCGAGGCCGGCGTCGCAGGCGGCGAGCTCGCCGGGGCGGATGATGCGTTCGAAGGCGCTGCCCGGCAGGACGAGCTCGCCCGCGGGCGCGAGCTCGCCGTCCTCGTCGGGCAGGGCGAGCGCGGCGAGCCACGGCTCGTCGCCGGGGACGAGCCCGGCGTCGCGCACGAGTCCGAGGACGAGCTCGGCGAGGGCGTCCGCGTCGAGCGCGTCCTCGTCCCAGATCTCGTCGGCGTCCAGGGAGGCCGCCACCGCGGCCCGCACCTGCGGGGTCGTCAGGACCGCGCGCGGCGAGGACGGCGTGGCGCCCAGCTTCTCCAGCAGCGGGTGCGCGGCGTCGGGGTGGGCGACCTTCAGGCCCAGGCGGGAGAGCCGCTCCGAGTCCGCGCCGTCCGGCGGCGGCAGCAGCACCTGCCGCGGGCCGATGGCCGTACGGCCGTCCGCGAGCGGCACGGGCAGGCCGCTGAGCCGGTCGGGGTCGATGCCGGCGAGGCTGTCGTAGAGCCGCTGCCACCAGGACGGGGCGCGTTCGACGCCCGCGAGGCGGTCGACGACCTCCCCGAGCGGCGCCCGCGCGACGCCCAGGGCGCGCAGCTCGGGGCGGCGCTCCAGCCCGGCGGGCAGCAGGTTCGGGAACAGCTCGCCGAGCACGGCGACGGTCTCCGCGCCCGCGCCCTCCACGACCTCGGCGTCGGCGGGCCGCAGCGCGTACGGCTCGGGGCCGCTGCTCGCGAACGGGTCGTCCCACGTGTCGGCGTCCTCCGGGGCGCCGGCCGGGGCGGGGGACGGCTCCGGCGTCTGCCGGGCCGCGTCCGGGCCCTCCGTCCACGGGACGCCCTCCACACCGCCGCCCCGCGGCGCGGCCGGCTCCTGGGCGGGGCCTCCGGCCGCGCTCGGCAGGAACGCGACGCGCGGCAGCCGGTCCAGGACCTGCCGGCGCAGCTCGGCGTCCAGCGCGCCCTGCGCCAGCGGCGACGGCACGAGGTCGAGGGTGCCCGGGCCCACCGGGTGCCAGTCCCGCAGCAGCTGCGCGTACGCCTCCGCCGCGCGCCCGGTGACGAAGTCCGTGAGCGGGCCGGGCGCGGCGTGGCGGCGCGTCGGCTCCAGCGGGAACGTGGCGATGAGCAGCGCCGGGACGCCCAGCGGCTCGTCCGTCGGCGTCGGGGCGTGCACGACGGGCGCGGTGGAGGGGCGTACGGGCGCGCCGTCCTCGCCCACCGGCACGGCCCACGTCACGGACCAGTGCGGGCGCAGGCGCTCCTCCACGGGGCGGTCCGCGAGCAGAGCGGCATCCAGGGGCCCGGCCTCCTGGACGATGCGCCAGCGGGCCGCCGAGCCGCGCTCGGAGTCGTCCACCAGGACGTACGGGCCCTCCTGGCGGCGCGTCAGGGTCCGTACGACGCCGTCCGTCTCGACGACGACCTCGGACAGGCCCGGCAGGGTCAGCAGCAGCGCGTCGTCGACGCTCGCCAGCAGACGGGCGGTCAGGTCCTCGGCGGCGCCGTCGCGCAGCGGCAGGACGACGACCGTGTCGTATCCGGCCGGGGCGGAGCCCTCGGCGGGGAGCGGCAGTCTGAGCAGCGGCACGTGGCCCTCGCGGCGGGCCATCTCCTCGGCCAGGCCGGGGGCCTGGACGGCCTCGCGCGCCGCCAGCGCCCTCGCCTCCGCGAGGGACCAGCGGACGCCGCCGGAGCGGCCGACGACGGCCGGCTCGTCACTGACCGCCAGGACGGCGGAGAAGCCCACGCCGAACCGGCCGACGCTGCCCTTCTCCTCACTGCGCTTGGCCGACGCCCGGAGCGTGGCCAGCGACTCGACGCCCACCGCGTCCAGGGGGGCGCCGGTGTTCGCCGCGGCGAGCACGGCCGGGCGGCCGTTGCGGCCCGCGTGCAGCGTCAGCCGCAGCCGGCCGGGGACGCCCGCGCGGGCGGCCGCGTCGGCGGCGTTCTGGGCGAGCTCGACGACGAGGCGGTCGCGGTAGCCGCCGAGCGCCAGGTCCTCCTCGGCGTTGGCGTCCTCCCTGAAACGGGCCGGCGACGCCGCCCAGGCGTCCAGCACGCCACGCCGCAGGCGGCCGGTCCCGAACGGATCCGCCCCTTCGGCCGCGCCCCGCACCATTGCCGTGCCGCTCACGTGTCGTCTCCTGCCGCCGGTGGTGTTCCTACGGCAGAACGTACCGCGCGGCGGTTGCGACCGACGGTGGCCACCCCTGTTGTGCCGGGTGCAGCGCCCCCGGGGCCGGGCCTGACCGCGCCAGGGCGCTCGTCCTCAAACGCCGGACGGGCTTGTTCTCGGCTGAGCTCGTCCGTGAGGACATCCCCGCTCCGGGCCCACCGGGCAGGTGTCAGGGCCCAGCCGGCCGGAATACGGTGCGCTCACCACACCCCAGCCCGTCCGGCGCTTGAGGACGAGCGCCCCCCGGGGCGCGATACCGGGGCACCCCGCACCCGGGGCGCCTCAGGAGTGGCCGAGCTCCTCGTCCGACTCCGGCCCCGTCTCCACCTCGTCCGCCGCACGGCGAAGCGGCAGGGGATCGACGAGCGTCTCGTCGATCACCGGCGGCGCAGGCCGCGGCGGCTTGGGCATGACCGCGGCCTCGGAGTGCCCGCCGCAGCCGTACGACAGGGACACGACGTGCCCGTCCGCCGGCCCGAACTCGTTCGCGCAGACGCCGAACGCCTGGCCGAGGGAGCCGCCGATCGGCATGAGGAAGCCGCAGCTGACGCACGAGGCCGGCGCGGCCTGGGCCATGGGGGTCTTGCCGCCGTGGGTCTCGTCCCAGCGGTCGGCGGCGGTGTGCAGCCCGTAGCGGGAGAGGACGCGGGCGCGCCGCATCCCGAGCTCCTCGGCGATGGCCGAGATCGTGCCGCGCGCCGGGACGGCCGGCTGGGCGGCGGGGGAGCCGGCGACGACGTCGGCGTCCTCGGCGTCGGCGAGGCGGTCCATCTCCTCGGAGACGGCGGAGTTCGGCGGCGGGACGTCCTCGCCGCTCCAGCCGGGCTCCAGTCGCAGGTCCTCGGCGTCGGTGGGCAGCAGGTCGCCGGGGCCCATGTCGCCGGGGCGCAGCCGCTCGCTCCAGGGCACCCATTCGGGGGCGAGGAGGGCGTCAGGCCCGGGCAGCAGCACCGTCTCGTCGAGGGTGACGACCTTGGCGCGGGAGGCGCGGGCGACGGTGACGGCCCAGCGCCAGCCGCGGTAGCCGGGGTCCTGGCAGAGGAAGTAGTGCGTGACGACGCGGTCCCCGTCGGCTACGGCCTGGACGTGCTCGCCGACCGTGCCGGGCAGGGCGGCCTCCTCGGCCGCCGCACGGGCCATGTCGACCGCCTCGGCGCACAGGCGGTCCGGGGTACGGCTTCGCATCGCAGCACTCACAAGAATCGATTCTCTCTTCCACGCGCGTCTCACGAGTGCGCCAGCCGATCGGCCGGGTCGGCGGACGGAGCGGACCGCAGGACCGCGTCGACGTCCGCGCCCGAACGGTTTCGGGCACACCTAGTCCCTCCCATTCTGCGGGATCGAGACTCGGAGCGCGGCCAGGAACGACCGCCGGTGGCGCGCTACGCACGCTACCCCGCTCGGAGGCGCCGGGGATAGCCGGGCCGCGGCGAGCCCTCTTCCGGCCCGTCCGCCGACCCGGTCGGGGACGGCCGCCCGCGGCGGTGAAAGTGCCCTGCGCCGTGCGAGTTGGGGCAGTATGGCGTGGTGGGAGCCATCCGGTCGGTCGAGGGCGGGCCGCTGCGCCGCACGGCCCGGGGCGCCGGCCGCGTGCTGCGCGCCCCGTTCACGGCTGCCGCGCGGGGCGTGCGCAGGGCGACGCACGCGCACGGCGCGGGCGAGTCGGGCCTGGGCAAGCTGATCGAGCTGCACGCCGTGAATTCCGCGGGCGACATGCTGATCACGGTCGCACTGGCGTCCACGGTGTTCTTCTCGGTCCCCACGGACCAGGCGCGCGGCCGCGTGGCGCTCTACCTGGCGATCACGATGGCGCCCTTCACCCTCCTGGCCCCGGTGATCGGGCCGCTCCTCGACCGGCTGCCGCACGGCCGCCGGGCGGCGATGGCGGGCGCGATGCTGACGCGGGCTCTGCTGGCGCTGACGATGTCGGGTGCGGTGGCCACCGGCGGCCTGGAGCTGTATCCGGCGGCGCTCGGCGTCCTGGTGGCGTCGAAGGCGTACGGGGTGGTGCGCTCGGCGGTCGTGCCGCGGCTGCTGCCGCCACGGATCTCGCTGGTGAAGGCCAATTCCCGGGTGACCCTGGGTGGGCTGCTGGCCACGGGCGTGGCGGCCCCGCTGGGAGCGGGGCTGCACAAAATCGGGCCGGAATTCCCGCTCTACGGGGCTTTCGTCGTGTTCATCCTCGGCACGGTGCTGTCGTTCTCGCTCCCGCACAAGGTCGATTCGGCGAAGGGCGAGGCCCGGGCCCGGCTCGTGTCCGGCGAGCCCCCCTCGCACCGCCTCCGCCGGACCCCGGCCCTCGCCGGGAAATCCGGCAGAAGGGGCGGGAATCGCTGGAACGGGTGGAATATCCGGAAAGACCGGAAAGGCGGCAAGAAGAACGGCGCCGGAAAGACCGGGAAGAACAGGCCCCCCGGCCTCCGCACCGTCGGCAGCTCCGTCCTGCACGCGCTGCAGGCCAACAGCGCGCTGCGCATGCTGTCCGGCTTCCTCACCTTCTTCCTGGCCTTCCTCCTGCGCGTCCACCCCCTCGGCGGCCTGAGCCCGGCCTTCTCCCTGGGCGTCGTCGCGGTCGCCGCGGGCGCCGGCAACGCCCTGGGCACGGCGATAGGGGCGCTGCTGCGCTCGCGCGGCCCGGAGAAGACGATCGCGCTCGTCCTGACGGTGTCGCTGGGCACGGCCGTCGTCGCGACCGTGTTCTACGGGGCCTTCTTCGTGGTCGTCATCGCGGCCGTCGCGGGCATCTCCCAGGCGCTGGGGAAGCAGTCCCTGGACTCCCTCATCCAGCGGGACGTGCCGGAGGCGGTCCGCACCTCCGCGTTCGCCCGTTCCGAGACGCTGCTGCAGATGAGCTGGGTGGTCGGCGGCGCGATCGGCATCCTGCTGCCGCTCAACGGCACGCTCGGCATGGCGGTCGCCGCCGCGGTCCTCGCCCTGGGGGTCGCGACAGCCGTACGGGGTCTGCTGACCGCGGCACGGCGTGGCTCACCGCACCCCCGCGTGGCCTGACCTGGGCGGCCCGATAGCCTGCCCGCATGACCGCTGCGATTTTCCGGGGCAAGCGCCGCCGCGCCGCTGCCGCTGTCGGCGCCGTGGCCTTCGGGCTCGTCGCCTTGTCCGCCTGCGACAAGCCGACGCCCCTGGCGACGGTGACCGTCGGCTCGACCACCGTGACCACCGAGGCCGCCTGCTTCGACGAGGGCAAGAAGCTCGACCAGGGTGCTCTCAGCAAGTGCATGGCCGACAAGTCCGTCAAGACCGTGAAGGTCCAGCCGGGCGACAAGGTCCGGGTCGGCGTCGACCCCAAGATGGCCGACAAGGGCTGGCTCGTGGCGATCAACGCCCAGCAGCAGACCAACCAGCTCAAGCAGACCTACACGTCGCTCAACGGCGAGCAGCTCTTCGTCAACCGGATGGAGCAGCGCTTCGAGAAGGACGTGATCCTGTCGGTCATCACCGAGGACGGCGTGTGGAACGTCAAGCTCGAACTGGACAAGGGCTGAGCGCACGAGCGCTGACGGGGCGGCGGCCGGCAGGCCGGGGCCCGGCGGGCCCCGGGGCGACGGACCGGCGGTCCCGCTGATGCGCGTCCTCGTCGTCACCGCCGTCGCGGCGGAGCGCGACGCGGTCGTCCGCGGCGCGTCAGCGGCCGCCACCGGCACCGCCGAGGCCGGGAAGGCACCCGGCGCGGCCGGTAAGGCACCCGGCGCGGCCCGAGAGACGCCCGGCGCGGCCGAAGAGGCGTCCGGGCCCGTCGTCGAGTTCGCCGTGCCCGGCTACGTGCTGCACCGGACCGCCCCGGCCGGCCCGGATCCGCTCGTCATCGACGTGCTGGCCGCGGGCGTGGGCCCGGCCGCCGCGGCCGCGGGCACGGCGACGGCCCTCGCCGCCGCTGCGCTCGCCGGCAGCCCCTACGGCCTGGCGGTCTCCGCGGGCATCGGCGGCGGCTTCACGACCCCGGCCCCCGGCCGCAGCGCAGCCGTGGGGTCCGTCGTCGTGTCCGACGCGATCGTGGCCGCGGACCTGGGCGCCGAGACGCCCGCCGGCTTCGTCCCCGTGACCGACCTCGGCTTCGGGACCGTGGAGCACCGGCCTCCCGAGGCGCTGGTGCGCGCCGTCGCCGAGGCGGCCGGGGCGCAGCGCGGCGAGGTGCTCACGGTGTCGACCGTGACCGGCAGCGCCGAGCGGGCCGCGGCTCTCGTGTCCGCGCGGCCCGGGGCGCTGGCCGAGGCCATGGAGGGCTTCGGCGTGGCCGAGGCGGCGGCCGTGCACGGCGTGCCCGTTCTGGAGATCCGGGCGGTCTCCAACCCCGTCGGCCCGCGCGACCGTGCCGCGTGGCGCATCGGCGACGCCCTGGAGGCCCTCGCCGGGGCCTCCGCCGCGCTGCGGGAGGCGCTGCGGGCGGCTCCCGCCGAGACCTGGAGCACCTCATGAGCGAGCCCCTGAAGATCGCCTACTCGCCCTGCCCGAACGACACGTTCGTCTTCGACGCCTGGGCCCACGGCCGGGTCCCCGGCGCGCCCGCCCTGGACGTCACGTTCGCCGACATCGACGTCACCAACGGCATGGCCGAGCGCGGCGAATTCGACGTCCTGAAGGTCTCCTACGCGGTCCTGCCGTGGGTGCTGGACGAGTACGCCCTGCTGCCGTGCGGCGGCGCCCTGGGCCGCGGCTGCGGGCCGCTGGTGCTCACGCGGGAGGCGGGTGAGGGCCCGTCCTCGCTGGCCGGGAAGACCGTGGCGGTGCCGAGCGAGCGCTCGACGGCGTACCTGCTCTTCCGCCTGTGGGCGGCCGCGGAGGTGCCGGGGGGCGTCGGCGAGGTCGTCGTCCTGCCGTTCCACGAGATCATGCCGGCCGTCCGGGACGGCAAGGTGGACGCGGGCCTGGTGATCCACGAGGCGCGCTTCACGTACGGGGAGTACGGCCTGCACTGCCTGGCCGACATGGGCGAGCACTGGGAGAACACCACCGGCCTGCCCATCCCGCTGGGCGCCATCATCGCCAAGCGCTCACTGGGCGCGGAGCGGCTGCGCGAACTGGCGGAAGCCGCACGGACGTCCGTACGCATGGCGTGGGACGACCCGGAGGCCTCGCGCCCGTACGTGCTGGAGCACGCGCAGGAGATGGACCCGAAGGTCACCGACCAGCACATCGGGCTCTACGTCAACGAATTCACGGCGGGCCTCGGGGAGGACGGCTATGCGGCGGTCCGCGGGCTGCTGACCCGGGCCGCGGCCGAGGGGCTCGTACCGCCCCTCGGCCCGGATGCGCTGGCGTTCGTCTGAGCGGCTGTCACGCGGAGTGCTGCCCACCGGATTTCCCGGGCCACAGCCCGGGAAATCCGGTGGAAGGCCATGCCGCCGGGTGCGGCCGAGCGGCATGACCGGCGACGGTCGCCGCGGAAAAATGCCCGCCGCAACGGCGGGAAACCCCCACGGCGGGGGTCCGGCGGAATCCGAACCCGGCCGAAGCCGGCGCGTACAGGGACGAGCCGGACGGCTAGACGTCCAGCTGGTCGGCGACCGCGCGCAGCATGCCGGCGATCTTGGCGCCGTGGACCTTGTCGGGGTAACGGCCGCGCTCGAGCTGCTGGGTGACGTTCTCCAGCAGGGTGGTGAGGTCCTGGACGATCGACGCCAGCTCGTCGGGCTTGCGGCGCTGGGCGGCCGCGACCGACGGCGTGGGGTCGAGCAGCATTACCGACAGGGCCTGGTCGCCCCGCTGGCCGGCCACGACACCGAACTCCACCCGCTGGCCGGGCTTGAGGGAGTCGACCCCGTCCGGGAGCACCGAGGAGTGCACGAAGACGTCTCCGCCGTCGTCGCGGGAGAGAAAGCCGAAGCCCTTCTCGCTGTTGAACCACTTGACCTTGCCGGTAGGCACGTCTGTCCTCGTCCTCGTGTCTCGTCGGAATTGGGGAACTGAATGGGGAGACCGCCGAAACCACCGGAAATCGATGACGATCGACGGAAAAACAGCTCTGGATAGCACTACAGCGGGTCGCAAGACCCGCTACCCCCCAAGGCTAATGGTCCCGGGCCCGGTGACAAGATGTCCCCGGTCCCACCCCACGCCCTGGCATCTACCCTGGTCGGGTGAGTAGCGAAACGCCCCGGGCCGGGGATCTGCTGGTACGCATCGGCGCCATCGTCTTCCTCGTCGGCGCGGTGGCCACCCTGGCGACGGTCGCCCCGCTGTTCCTGGGCGCCGATCCGCTGCCCCCGGCAGCGTACTTCGTCTGCATGCTCATGGGGGTGGGATTCCTCATCGCGGGCGCCGGGGTGCTGCGGTCGATCGCCGCCCAGCGGCGTCAGGCGCGCGCCTGCGCGACGGGCTCGCCCGCGGCCAGGTAGCCGCGCAGCCACTCCGGAAAGTCCGTCAGGCCGGCGAGGACGACGTCCGCGCCCGCCGCCCGCAGCTCGTGCGCCGCGCAGGGCCCGGTCGTGACGCCGACCGACAGTGCCCCCGCCGCGCGCGCACCGCGCACGTCGCCGACGTGGTCGCCCACGTACACGTCCGCGCCGTGCTCGCGCAGCGCCACGGCCTTGCCCTCCGCCCACAGCGAGCCGACGAGCACGTCCGGCTCGATGCGCAGGTGATCGAGGTGGAGGCGCGCGTTCCGGGCGTTCTTGGCGGTGACGACGACCGCCTGCCCGCCCAGCTCGCGCACCGTGGCCACGGCCTCGCGGGCGCCCGGCAGGGCGGGGGAGGGGGCGATGCCGTGGTCCGGGTAGGCGGCCACGTAGAGGGCGGCGGCCTCGGCGACGCGGTCCGCGGGGAACCAGTTGGCCAGCTCCTGCTCCAGCGGCGGCCCGATCCGGCTCAGCACGAGGTCGATGTCGATGGCCGCGCCCGTGGCGGCGACGAGCGTCTCGTACGCGGCCCGGACGCCCGGACGGGAGTCGACCAGGGTGAGGTCCAGGTCGAAGCCGACCGTGAAGCGGGGCGTGCGCGCGGTGGGACTCATGGGGCCATTGTGCGGGGGCCGCCTCCGGCGGGGCAGTTCGGCTCCCGGTCGGGCCGGGTCGCAACGCCTCCGGCTGCGCGGGGTCGCCCCCCCCGCTTCCCTGCTTGACCGGGCCGCCCCGGTCTCCCGGCACAGCCGCTACGTACACTTAGCCTGCCCTAACCACCTCATTCCGGCTTTTCGGCCGTCCGACCCCCGTGGAAGCGATGTCAGCCGCCGTCCCGCTCAGCACCCCCAGATCCTCCCTGGTCAGGCGCCGCATCGGCTGGACGGTGGCCGCGGTCGCCGCCCTGCTGGTCGCGGTGCTCCTCAGCCTCGCCGTGGGCGCCCGCCCGGTCGCCCCCGGCCACGTCCTCGACGCCCTGCTGCACGGCGGAGACGGCACGTACGCAACGGACACAGCTGTCGTCCGTGAGATGCGGCTGCCGCGCACCCTCGTCGGTCTGATGGTCGGCGCGGGCCTCGCCCTGGCCGGCACGGCCCTCCAGGGCATCACCCGCAACCCGATCGCCGACCCCGGCATCCTCGGCATCAGCCACGGCGCGGCCGTCGGCGTCGTCCTCGCGATCATGCTCGCCGGGGTGGAGAGCGTCACGGGCTACGTGTGGTGGGCCTTCGGCGGCGCGGCGCTCGCCTCCGTCGCCGTCTACGCGATCGCCTCGCGCGGCCGCGGCGGCGCCTCGCCCGTCAAACTCGCGCTGGCCGGCGCCGCGATCAACGCCCTCCTCGTCTCGCTGACCACCGCCGTGCTCACCACCCAGGCGTCCGTCCTGGACAAGTTCCGCTTCTGGCAGGTCGGCTCGCTCTCCGCGAGCGACACCGGCCTGGCCGGCCGGATCTGGCCGTTCCTGCTGGTGGGAGCGGTGCTGGTGCTGTCCGTAGCCCGCGGCCTGGACGCCCTCGCCCTCGGCGAGGACGTCGCGAAGGGCCTCGGCCGGAACGTCGCCGCCGTCCGTATCACGGGCGGCCTCGGCGCCACCGTCCTGACCGGCGCCGGCGTGGCCGCCGCCGGCCCCATCGCCTTCGTCGGCCTCGCCGTGCCGCACATCGCCCGCGCGCTCGTCGGCGGCGACCACCGCTGGCTGCTGCCCATGTCCGCCCTCCTCGGCCCCGTCGTCCTGCTGGCGGCCGACACCGCGGGCCGCGTCTTCTTCCCGCCGGGCGAGGTCCCGGCCGGGGTGATGACGGCCCTGATCGGCGTGCCCTTCCTCGTCGCCCTCGTCCGCCGGAAGCGGGTGGCCGCCGTATGAGTACTGCTGCCCGGGGCGCCGGAACCGCTGTCCGTGGAGGCGGGACCGCCGCCCGCCCCGCCGGCTACGCCCTCGTACGGGCCGGGCGCGGCTCCTTCCTCGTCCACCGGCGCGGCACCGCCGTCGCCGCCGGCCTGATCGTCCTCCTGGCCGCCGCCTGCCTCGCCTACCTGTGCGTCGGCAAGACCTACGCCGCGCCCGGCGAGGTGCTGAAGGTCCTCCTCGGCGAGCCCTCGCGCGAGGAGGTCACCGTCGGCACCCTGCGGCTGCCGCGCATGACCGTGGGCCTGCTCGTCGGCCTCGCGTTCGGCGCCGGCGGCGCGCTCATCCAGACCGTCGCCCGCAACCCGCTCGCCAGCCCCGACGTCATCGGCATCACCCAGGGCGCGAGCGCCCTGACCGTCGGGGCGATGACCTTCGGCGTCACCTCGTACGCCGCCCTGCCCTACGTGTCCGTCGCCGGCGGCCTCATCGCCGCCGCCCTCGTCTACGCCTTCGCGTGGCGCGGCGGCCTGCACGCCACCCGCTTCGTCCTCATCGGCATCGGCTTCGCCGTCGCCCTGCGCTCCGTCACCCACCTGTTCATGACCAAGGGCGACTACCTCGTCGCCCAGCGGGCTCAGGTGTGGATGACCGGCTCGCTGAACGGCCCCGGCTGGGACGAGGCCGCCCCGCTGGCCTGGGCGCTGCTCGTGCTCGCGCCCTGCCTCTGCTGGGCCGCCCGCGCGCAGCGCACGGTCACCCTGGACGACGACACGGCGACCGCGCTGGGCGTGCGGCTGAACCGGGTGCGGGGCGGGCTCGTCCTCCTCGGCGTCGTCCTCGCGTCCATCGCCACGGGCGCGGCCGGTCCCGTCGACTTCGTGGCGCTGCTCGCCCCGCAGCTCGCCCGCCGCATGACGCGCACCGCGCAGATCCCGCTGCTGTCCTCGGCGCTGACCGGCGCGGTCATCGTCGTCGTCGCGGATCTGCTGGGGCGCAAGCTGCTGGAGCCGACGCAACTGCCCGTGGGCGTGCTGACCGCGGCGGTCGGCGCCCCCTACCTCATCCGGCTCATCATCAAGGGCCACAGCACCCGGAGCACGGGAGGAACAGCGTGACGGAGCGCGCGCGGGGCAGCCGGCTGGCCGCCCGCGACCTGACCCTCGCCTACGAGGACCGCACGGTCGTCGACGGCCTCGACCTGGCCGTGCCCGACGGCGAGGTCACCATCGTCATCGGCCCCAACGCGTGCGGGAAGTCGACGCTCTTGCGGGCGCTCGGGCGGCTGCTCAAGCCCGCCCGCGGCACCGTCCTGCTCGACGGCCAGGACCTTGCCCGCATACCCACCCGGGCGATCGCCAAGTCGCTGGGCCTGCTCCCGCAGACACCCGTCGCGCCCGAGGCCATCACCGTCGCGGACCTCGTCGCCCGCGGCCGCCAGCCGCATCAGCGCTGGTGGCAGCAGTGGTCGGAGGACGACGAGCGGGCCGTCGCCGACGCCATGGCCCGTACGGACACGACCGCGCTGGCCGAAAGGGCCGTGGATGAACTCTCCGGCGGCCAGCGGCAGCGCGTCTGGATCGCCATGGCCCTCGCCCAGGAGACGGACCTGCTCCTCCTGGACGAGCCCACGACGTACCTCGACATCGCCCACCAGGTCGAGGTCCTGGACCTGGTGCGGCGGCTCAACCGCGAGCGGGGCCGCACGGTCGTCGCCGTCCTCCACGACCTCAACCAGGCCGCGCGCTACGCCGACCACCTCGTCGCGATGAAGGCGGGCCGCGTCGTCGCCCAGGGCCGCCCGGCGGACATCGTGACGGCCGACCTCGTACGGGAGGTCTTCGGCCTGCAGTCGGTCGTCGTCCCGGACCCGGTGACGGGGAGCCCGCTGGTGGTGCCGGGGCAGCCGTGGGAGACGGAGCCCGGCAATGCCGGAGCCGTCGACACCGTCGACACCAGAGCCGTCTGACGCGGTTCTCGAATCCGCCGCGGCAGTGCGCGACCACGACGGTCGTGTCCGGCGGTGCCGTACGGGCTCAGGGGCCCGGCACCGCCGGAGGCCGTCGCGGTGGCCGATCCCCGTCGCGACGGGGACAAGGCGAGACGCCCTCACCCGGCAACACCGTCCGCCGAGGCGGGAGCCGTCCCGTCAGCCCGGGCGGCGCGACCGCCACACGACGAACGCCGCGGAGGCGACGGCCGCCCCCCGCAGGACCCACGGCCACGTGTCCGACATCGCCGCACCCAGGCCGCCGTCCGGCACGGGATCGCCCCAGCGCCCCTCCGTACGGCCCCACAGCCACACGATGCCGGCGGCCGCGACGAGGCCGGGCACGCCCATGACCGCCCACTTGGACTCGGTCTGCGAGAGCTTGCGGGTGAGGTACGCGAGGCCCCAGCCGGCCGCGAGGACGATCCAGTTGCTGAGCACGGCGCCCACGACCAGGACCAGGGCGACGAGCAGCAGCAGCGGGGGGACGGGGGCGCCGTCGGCGCGCCGGAAGAGGCTCGGGCGGCGCGGGCCGTCCGCGTCGTCCTCCTCGTCCCAGGTGCCTTCCGAGCCGTGCTCGCCCTGCCGGGCGGCGGCTTCTCCGGGCTCGTCACGGTCGTCGCCGGGGCGCGGGGGCGGTTTCAGTATGTCGGGGATCTCGATGCCGCCGGTGAAGCCGTGGATCGTGCTCTGCGCCGTATCCGTGCCCGCGAAGGGTGAGGCCAGCGGGGAGGCGGCGCCCTCGACGCTCCACCAGTCCGGCGCGTCGCCCGCCCCGGGGGCCGTCCCTGCGGCGCCCGCGGCCACATCGGCCGTGGGCCGTTCGGGCGCGGCGTACGAGGGCGGTCCGGAAGGGACGGCGGGGGCTGCCCGGACACGCTCCCCCTCGCGCCGGGGCGCCGGGACGCGGCCTCCGGCGTCGGTGCGCCCGCCCGCGGCGGCCCCCGCCGAGGCCCCCGCACCGGCGACCGCCTCGTCCGGCGTGCCGAGGCCGGTGAGGATGCGCTGGACGGCGGCGGGCGTGTCGGCGCCTTCGGAGGCCCTGCGGCGCTCGATCTCCGTCCGCAGCCGGGACACCAGCCGCATGCGGTCGGCGGAGGTGAGCTCCGCCTGCCGCTGGGCGATGTCACCGACCCGGCTCAGATAGTCGTACACAAGCTGATCGCTCTCGATCCCCACCGAAATCCCCTAAGACCGCCTAGGGCCGCCTGAGACCACCGGCCGCTTTCCCCCCGAAGGTACCGGTTCCGCACGACCGTGACAGGGGGAACGGGGTGGCGCGGGGAGCGCGCGGGACCTCAGCGCACGGCCACGACGTCGAGGGCGATCCGCAGCCGACGGCCCGTCATTCCCTTGGCGTGGGTGACCCCGAAGGCATAGCGGTCGACGACGGTCGTGGCCCGTACGCTCAGCCGCGATCCGTCCGCGATGACCTCCCTCAGGGTGAGAACCGCCGGCCGGGTGACGCCATGCACCGTCAGCTCGCCGTGCACCGTCACATCTCCGTCCGGGCTTCCATCCGTGCGCCGGACGTCGCCGGCGCGGAAGCGGATCTCGGGGTGGAGCGCCGAGTCGAGATAATCGGCTGAACGGACGTGCCGGTCGCGCTGGGCGTTCCCGCTGGCGAAGCTGTCGACGGGGATCACGGCCTCGACGGTGGAGGCGGATTCGGTCTCCGCGACGGCGATGCGGCCGTGCGCGACGGAGAAGCTCCCCTTGATGGGGAACAGCCCGAAGAGCGCCCGCATCCGGAACCGGATCCTCGATGCCTCGGGGTCGATGCGGTAGACGCCCGGTAACGGCCCGTTCTTTTCGTCTGCGCCCTGGGTGGCCATGGAGCAGTCCCCTCCCGACGGTGCCGGTGCAACGGTCCCTTGCCGGTACGGTATCGGGCTTCCCCCTCACTCGAACGGCAAATCGACGACCCTCAGGGCAGGGACCCTCAGGGCAGGGCGATCTCGTAGTGGAGGCGCTGACGGTGGGCGGGCATGACCATGACGTCCACCTGGATGGGCCGCCCGGTGCGGTCGAGGGTGAGCCGGGTGAGCTGAAGGACGGGTTCGTCGGGGGCGGTGTCGAGCGACTGCCGCTCGCCGTCGGTGGGCATCCGCGCGACGACGTCCTCGCGGACGGTCGCTCCCGTGTGCCCGAGGCGGGCGAGCAGGGTGACGGCCCCGCCGGGAATCTTGGCCGCCCCGGCGAGCGGGGTGCCGCGGGCGATGGGGGCGGGGTAGTAGGTGTCGGTGAGCTCGCTGGGCCGGTCGTCGAGCAGCATGAGCCGCCGCCGCACGACAACGGCCTCCCCGGGCGGGACGCCGAGCAGTTCGGCGACGCCGTCCGGTGCGGGGGCCTCACCGGCATGGACGATCTTCTGCCGCCCGCGCCGCCCCTGCGCGGTGGTTTCCGCGCTCCACGCGTCGGGACTGCCGTCGGGGCGGGCCTGCAGGTAGGGCAGGGAACTGCTGACCCAGCGGGTGTCGGTCACGTGGTCCCCAACTCACGGTTACGGATGGCCTGCGCGAAGGAACGATACGGCGCGGCCGCGATGCGGAGGGCTGGCCCTCCGGGCCGTTTGGAGTCGCGTATGAGGACGGGGTCGAGGTCCTCTGGGAGTGCGATCTCTACGCAGTCCTCGACGACGGAGCTGTAGCTGCTCTTCCTGAACCTCATCGTGTCTCCTTGGCGATCGTTGCGATGAAGTCGCGGCTTGTGTCCGCGTCCAGCGCCTGTGCCCGCAGGCGATCGAATGCAGCGGTGTACCGCGTGACGCGGGCGTCCTCGTCCAGGTACACGGAGATCGCGAGCGGTTCCACTGCGACGACAGGATCCCCCACACCGAAGTGAAAGACCGTGTAACTGCCGTTCATTCCATTGTGCGCGCCAGCTTTGAACGGGAGAACCTGTAGTTCAATGTTCGGCTCCATCGACCTGGCGAGCAGGTGTTCAAGCTGCCTTCGGAGTGTCCCCGGACCACCCATCTCGCGTCGAAGGCAGGACTCGTCAAGGACGCACCGCAGTGAGAGCGGAGGCCTACCGGCATCCCCGCCAGGTACAACGGTGAGGATCTCCTGCCGTTTCATCCGCAGATCGACAAAATTCCGCACCTCACGTGGTGTGCTCCACGCGCTGCCGCCTTCGATGACAGCCTGGGCGTACTCCGCCGTTTGCAGCAGTCCTGGGATGACGATGGCCGAGTAGTGGTCGGTGCGGGTAGCGATCTCCTCCAGCTCGATGAAGTCGGCGAACTGTGGATGAATCACGTCCTTGTACTGCGCGTAAATGCTCCTCTGCCGGGCGCTGTTGGCGAGCCTTGCGATCTCCACCGTCTCCGCGATGCGCGCTTCGTCTGTGACCCCGTATGCAGCAAAGAGCTTCTCCAGGTCGGGGCGCTGCCTTCCGTTCTCGATCTTGCTCAATGTCGGCCCGGACATGCCGAGCAGTCCGGCCCCCTCCGCAAGGTTGAGCCCGGCCCTCACGCGCATCGTCTTCAAGATCGCCCCGAGCCTTCGACGTAGCAGAGTGGGCGTGACGTCGGGCATGTGATCACCTCCGTGTGGGGTGACTCTACCGACATCAACTCCGCGGCAGAGGCTTCCCGTTCACTCCATCGTGTCAACTTTCTGGCGAAAGTATCGACCGAAAGGATCGCCTGGCTCAGTGTGAGGCTCCTGCGAAAGGCATGCGTGCCAAATCGGGAAGGCGTGAGGCGATGACCTACAGGATCGGCGCGTTCGTGGTGGACACCCGCGAGGGAAAGATCGCGCAGGTGATCGGGGCGGCGGGGAGCCGTGTGACGTTGCGGCGGCCCGGCGGCGGGCTTGAATGGGAGGCGCCGTTCGCCTCACTGCGACTCGCCACCCGGGAGGACCGGGAGGCGGCCGGGCTGTGGCCGGCCGGGTCACGGCCGATGTACGGGTGCGCGGAGTGCGCGCAGTTGCAGGCCGCGTACAACGAGGCCGTTGCCGGGGGCGATCCGGTCAGGACGGGGGAGGCCCTGGTCGTGCTGCGCCGTTCGTGCTGCGCCGTCACTGGCGCACCGTGCACATGGCGGGCGGGGCGGGCGGAGGCGTATGACCGCGCGGATGTGCACCCACCGCGCGGGCTGGACCACCCGCACGCGCGGCGAGGTCCACTGCCGTGGCTGCGGAACCGTCCGGTCGGGCATTCCGCTGCGGAGGGAGGGGGCTGATGCCCTCTCGGCCCGGAAATCAATCGGGTTGGTGGTCGTGCGTGGCGGACAAGTGGGCTGAGAAGTCAGCCGCTCACCCCAACCGCCCCGCACGCCGCACCCCACGCCACCACCCCTCCGCGCCACCCCGCCCCCAACCGGATGGCGGCGGGCCCAGGGAATGTCCGGTGGGTCTCGGAGCCGTTCCCCCGAGAGGTCCTCAGGGCTGCGTCAGGGGCGGGTCAGGGCCGTCCCGGATGGGCGGGTGATCTTGGCCTGGAAGGCTTCGGGAGTTCGTTCCCTCCCTGATTGGAGTTCCCGTGCGCCGCTCTTCGGTTCTGACCTCGGTGGCTGCGGCCGCCGTATTACTGTCTCCGGCGGCGGGCGCATCTGCGCAGGCGGTGCCGGTCGCGCACACACCCGCGCAACTGGACGCGGCGCTGCGCGAAGCGGTCTTAGTCCACCCGGGCGACGGTATGGCCGGTGCCGTGGCCCAGGTGTACAAGTCCGGGCATTCCTGGCGGGGCGCGTCCGGTGACGTCGTGAGTGGCAAGCGGGTCGTACCCGGCGCGCATTTCCGGATCGGCAGCATCGCCAAGCCGATGGAAGCGGTCATCCTGCTGCAGCTCTCCGCCGAGGGCCGGGCGAACCTCGACGAAACCGTGCAGCACTACCTGCCCGGCCTGCTGCCGGACACCTTCGACGCCATCACCGTACGGCAGTTGCTCAACCACACCAGCGGCCTGCCCCAGGAGTTCGACGGCGCTCCCGCACCGTCCCAGGACGAGGTCGTCGAAGGCCGCTTCGGCTTCTACACCTTCGACCAGATCATTCAACAGACGCTTCGGCCCGAGGGCCGGAACCGGCCGGGCCCGCGGTTCGCCCCCGGGACCAAGCAGGAGTACAACTCCCTCGGCTACCGCATCGCCGGCGAGCTCATCGAGAAACTCACCGGCCACTCCTTCCAGCACGAGGTGACCACCCGCATTCTGGTGCCCCTGAAGATGAAGGAGACCTCCGCCCCGATCCGTACCGCCCGGATACCGGGCCCGTACGTGCCCGGATACGTGCCCACCGGCAAGGGTGAACAGGTCGACGTCAATGAACAAGGCGGCCTGCCGTCCAGCATGATCTCCACGACCGCCGACCTCGACCGTTTCATAACCGCTCTCCTCGGCGGCCGTCTCCTGCGTCCGGCCCAGACAGCCGAACTGTTCGCCGTCCCGCGTGACGCGAACGGCAAGCCTCTGCCCTATGCGGACGGCTCCCACTGCAACACCGGCCCCGAGAAGGGCACTGCCTGCTTCAGCACGGCCCTGATGTCCGTCCCACTGCCGGACGGTTCGGTGATGTGGGGCAAGACAGGAAATGACCTCGGCTACCGCAGCGCAGCCTTCGCCACACCGGACCTGAACCGCCACATCGTCTACGGCTACGGCACGGCCACTCCCGACAGCGGCAGCGCGACCGGCATAGCCACCCGCCTCATGGCAGCGATCAGCGACAACTGATCGACCCGGGGGCCGTCGCGGGCCGGTTCACATCCTGTCCGGTGGGTCACCAGCAGCACGACCCACGGACACGCCCTAGACCAAGGTCAGGGGCTCGTAGACCAAAGACGGACGCCTAGCCACCTTCCGTTTCCCTAGCGTCGAAGCATGACGTTCGACACCCGAGAAGAGGCCCGCGGCACGCCGGCGCCGGCCGCCCCCGCGCCCTGCCCCGCAGGCGCGCGAGCCGCCGCCGAGCGGGCCCTCGCGCCCGATCTGGCGCGCGGGATCATGCTGCTGTTCATCGTGCTGTCGAACACCGCGTTCCACCTGTGGCGTTCCGCGTACGGGCCTTCGGGGTGGCAGCCCGTGACCGGCGGACGGCTCGACCACGCGGTCCAGTTCGCGATGATCACGGCGCTCGACCTCCGGGTCTACCCGCTCTTCGCCTTCCTCTTCGGCTACGGCATGATGCAGCTCTTCCTGCGCCTGACCGCCGCCGGCGCCGGCGAGCGCCACGCGGTCAGGATCCTGCGCAGGCGCAGCCTCCTCCTGATAGTCATCGGGCTCGCTCACGCCACCCTGCTCATGGCGGGCGACATCGTCGGCTACTACGGACTGCTGAGCCTCGCCCTCGGCGCGCTCTTCCTCCGGCGGAGCGACCGCGCCCTGAAGTGGTGGATCGCGATCGGCGCCGCGCAGCTGGTCCTCGTATCCGCGCAACCGGTCATATCGGCGCTGCTCCAGGGGGAGCTGGGGTCGCTGGGGGACGCGAGTGCGGAGCCGGGGGCCGCTGCCTACGGGGCGGGCGAGGGGAGTTGGCTCGCGGCGGCCGGGACCCGGCTGATGACCGGCCTCTTCGTCACCTTCACCGCGGCGCCCTTCTCCCTGATAGGCGGCGGCTACGTCATCTTCCTGCTCGGCTTCTGGGCCGCGCGCCGCCGCATCCTGGAGGAACCGGGCCGCCACCTGCCGCTGCTGCGCCGCACGGCCGTGCTCGGCATCGCGGTCGGCTGGCTCGGGGCGCTGCCCGCGGCGCTCGCCCATATCGGAGCGCTCGACGTGCCGGACGACGCACAGAGCGAGACCGGGGCGCTGACGGTGCTCCGGGAGCTCACCGGATACGGGGCCGGGCTCGGCTATGTCGCGGTGGTGGCGTTGTTCGTGCACTGGTGGAGCGGGCGGCCGGCGCGGGCCCGTACGAAGGCGGCGGTGGCCGTGTCGGCTATATCCGCCGTCGGCAAGCGGTCGCTGTCCAGCTACCTCGCCCACTCGCTGCTCTTCGCCCCGCTGCTCGCGGCCTGGGGCCTGGGCATAGGCGCCCACCTGACCAGCGCCACGATGGCCCTGTTCGCGGTGGGGGTGTGGCTGGTGACGGTGGCCGGGGCGTATGCGTTCGAGCGCCGGGGGTGGCGGGGCCCGGTGGAGGTGGTCCTACGCCGGCTGATGTACCGGTAGGCGGACTCCAGTACTGGTAGATGGACTCCTGTCCCGGTAAGCGGACCCAGTACTGGTAGATGGACTCCTGTACCGGTAGGCGGACCCAGTACTGGTAGATGGACTCCTGTATCGGTAGGCGGACTCCCTTTACCGGTTGCGCGGGTCGGACCGGTGCGGCCATCCGCCCGGCCGGGCAACCGCATCCCGCACCCCGCACCCCGCACCCGGCCCCGCAACGCGCCCCGCCCCCGGCGCCGGCCCGAACGGGCCGCCACCGGGGGCGGGCGGAGCAAGAAGCAAGCGGCGTTACTTCACGCCCAGCATCTGCTCGATCGGGTCCAGGAAGAAGTACACGAGGAAGCAGAGCCCGACCACGTTCAGCAGCCAGGGGATCTCGCGGCCGCGCCGGTCGGCGATCCGCAGCAGGATGAAGGCGAGGACGCCCATGCCGATGCCGTTGGTGATCGAGTACGTGAAGGGCATCGCGATGATCGTCAGGAACGCCGGCACCGCGATGGTGAAGTCGCTCCAGTCGATCTCCTTGACGTTCGCCGCCATGATCAGGAAGCCCACGACCAGCAGGGCGGGTGTGGCCGCCTGGGAGGGGACGACCGTGGCGAGCGGGGTGAAGACCAGGGTGAGGAGGAAGAGGCTGCCGGTCATCAGGTTGGCGAGGCCCGTACGGGCGCCCTCGCCGACGCCGGCCGTGGACTCCACGAAGCAGGTGTTGGCGGAGGCGGAGCCGAGGCCGCCGCCGGCGACCGCGAGGCCGTCGACCATGAGGATCTTGCCCATGTTGGGCAGCTGGCCGTTCTCGTCGGTGAGCCCGGCCTCCTCGCCGACGCCGATGATCGTGCCCATCGCGTCGAAGAAGCCCGACAGCAGCACGGTGAAGACGAACAGGCACCCGGTCAGCAGACCGACCTCGCGGAAGCCGCCGAAGAGGCTGATGTGACCGATGAGGCCGAAGTCGGGGGCGCCCACGATCTTGTCCGGGACCTGGGGGACGGACAGGCCCCAGCCGGTGCCCGGGATCTTGGCGAGGGAGTTGATGACGATCGCCACGAACGTCATGGCGACGATGCCGATGAGGATCGCGCCGCGCGTCTTGCGGACGACCAGGATGAACGTCAGCGCGAGGCCGACGACGAAGACCAGCACGGGCCAGCCGTGCAGCTGGCCGCCCTGGCCGAGGCCCAGGGGGACGGTGGTGTGCGCGGCGTCCGGGTTGCGGGTGACGAAGCCGGAGTCGACGAGGCCGATCAGCGAGATGAAGAGGCCGATGCCGATCGCGATGGCGCGCCGCAGCCCGCCCGGGATGGCGTCCATGACGCGCTGCCGCAGACCGGAGGCGACCAGCACCATCAGCACGAGGCCCGCGAGCACCACCATGCCCATCGCGTCGGGCCAGCTCATCTTGGGCGCGAGCTGGAGCGAGACGACGGCGTTGATGCCGAGGCCGGCGGCGCACGCGATGGGCACGTTGCCTATGACGCCCATGAGGACGGTGCTGAGGCCGGCCATCAGGGCGGTGGCCGTGACCAGCTGGCCGTTGTCCAGTTGGTGGCCGAACTTGTCCTGGCCGGCGCCGAGGATGATCGGGTTCAGCACGACGATGTAGGCCATCGCGAAGAAGGTGGCCAGGCCGCCGCGGAGCTCCCGGGAGATCGACGAGCCCCGCTCGCTGATCCGGAAGTACCGGTCGAGGGCGCCCTTGGGCTGGGAGGACGGCGGCGGGGACGGCTGCTGGGCGTCGACCGGGGAAGTGGCCGAGGTGGGCATACGAGACCTCAGTCGGGTGGGCCTGCGGGGGCGCAGGCGGCGGGGGGACACGCGGTTGGATCACGAACGTGGTTCATGAACGTGGATCATGAATCGGCAGTGAGTTGTATGATCAGACAAAATCAGCCGGTCATCTTCCGTTCGATTCAGTATGAATAAACAAGCGCGGGATTGCTATCTCCGCGCGTAGACCCTTATGGGTCAAGGGCTCCGCGTACGGGCGTGCGCTGCCCGTAAGGGCTCGCGCGGGCCGCAGGCCCTCACGGACTACGCTTCACCTCATGACGAAGTGGACACCCAGGCACGAAGCGCCCGAGCCCCTGGAGGGCAACGTCGTCGCCACGATCACCGGCGGCACCGTCATCTGGTTCGTCCTCTTCCTCGTCCAGTTGCCCTTCTACGGCTGGTTCGACGACCACGGTCATCTGTGGTGGCTGTGGACGTGCCTGGCCGGCGGCGGGCTGGGCCTGATCGGCGTCTGGTACGTACGCAAGCGCGATGCGGCGATCCGCCGCGCGGCGGCCGAGTCCGCGCCGACCCACTAGGCGCGGCGCCCTCCGCTTGCCTCCGCCGCAACGGCGCATCACCACCGGCAGCCTGCCCGCCGGTGCCCATCCCGCCTGAGGTGAGCACGGCACCGCCGGACAACGCCCGTGGGGGGCTGAGCTCCCCCGGCTACCGCTGGGAGGTGCCCCCAGCCGCGGCGGGTTCATGGGTGCGCGCACCCATGCCCGGGCGCGGCCGGTTGCCGTCCATTCGAAAGGCAGAGCGCCCAGCGTCCCCGTACCGTCGGACTCATGAGCGATCCGGCGCAGACCGCGACCGAGGAGCACCTGCCCGCGCCGCACCCGGGCCTCAGCGCGCCCGAGGTCGCCGAGCGCGTGGCCCGGGGCGACGTCAACGACGTGCCCGTCCGCTCCTCGCGCTCCACCGCGGAGATCGTGCGGGCCAACGTCTTCACCCGCTTCAACGCCATCATCGGCGTCCTCTTCCTGATCATCCTCGTCGTGGGCCCCATCCAGGACGGCCTCTTCGGCTTCGTGATCGTCGCCAACACGGCGATCGGTATCGTCCAGGAGCTGCGGGCCAAGAAGACCCTCGACTCGCTCGCCGTCATCGGCGAGGCCAGGCCGACCGTGCGCCGCGACGGCGCGCCGTGCGCGATCCCCACGTCCGGGATCGTCCTCGACGACGTGATCGAGCTCGGGCCGGGCGACAAGTGCGTCGTGGACGGGCGCGTCCTGGAGGCCGACGGGCTGGAGATCGACGAGTCGCTGCTGACCGGCGAGGCCGACCCCGTGCTGAAGCGGCCCGGGGACCCCGTCATGTCCGGCTCGTTCGTCGTGGCCGGCGGGGGCGCGTTCGCCGCGACCAAGGTCGGGCGGGAGGCGTACGCGGCCCAGCTCGCGGAGGAGGCGTCCCGGTTCACGCTCGTCCACTCGGAGCTGCGTACGGGCATCAGCCGGATCCTCAAGTACGTGACGTGGATGATGTTCCCGACCGCGACCGGCCTGATCCTCAGCCAGTGGATCCTCCAGGACCACGACTGGAGGGAGGCCGTCCGGCGGATGGTCGCGGGGATCGTGCCCATGGTCCCCGAGGGCCTGGTGCTGCTCACGTCCGTGGCCTTCGCGATCGGCGTGATCCGCCTGGGGCGCCGGCAGTGCCTGGTGCAGGAGCTGCCCGCGATCGAGGGCCTGGCCCGCGTCGACGTCGTCTGCCTGGACAAGACGGGCACGCTCACCGAGGGCGGCATGGACGTCAGCGAGCTGCGCCTGCTCGACGGCGCGGCCTCGGCCGGAACAGCCCCCGGGAAGGGCGAAGCGTACGTGCGCCAAGTGCTCGGCGCGCTCGGCAAAGCCGACCCCCGCCCCAACGCCAGCCTCCAGGCGATCATCGACGCCTATCCGGCGCCGGACGGCCCGCACTGGCAGTGCACCGACTCCCTCCCCTTCTCCTCCGCCCGCAAGTACAGCGGCGCCGCCCTGCGCGCCCCCGACGGCGAGAGCGCCACCTGGCTGCTCGGCGCCCCCGACGTGCTGCTGCCCGCGGACGACCCCGCCCTCGCGCACGTCGAGGAGCTCAACGCCAAGGGGCTGCGGGTGCTGCTGCTCGCGCGCGCCACGCGCGGCCTGGACGACCCCGGCGTCACCGACGGCGCACGGCCCACCGGGCTGGTCGTCCTGGAGCAGCGGCTGCGCCCGGACGCGGGCGCCACCCTGCGCTACTTCGCCGAGCAGGAGGTCTCCGCGAAGGTCATCTCCGGCGACAACGCCGTCTCCGTCGGCGCCGTGGCCGCCAAGCTCGGGCTGACCGGCGCGAAGGGGCCGGTCGACGCGCGGAAGCTGCCCGCGGAGCGGGAGGCGATGGGGCGCGCGCTGGACGAGGGCGCGGTCTTCGGGCGGGTCACCCCGCAGCAGAAGCGGGACATGGTCGGTGCGCTGCAGCACCGCGGGCACACCGTCGCCATGACCGGCGACGGCGTCAACGACGTCCTGGCGCTGAAGGACGCCGACATCGGCGTCTCGATGGGCTCGGGCTCCGAGGCGACCCGGGCCGTCGCCCAGATCGTGCTCCTGAACAACAGTTTCGCGACACTGCCGTCGGTGGTCGCGGAGGGCCGCCGCGTCATCGGCAACATCACGCGCGTGGCGACGCTGTTCCTGACCAAAACGGTCTACTCGGTGCTGCTCGCGATCCTCGTGGTCTGCTCCCAGGTGCCGTACCCGTTCCTCCCGCGCCACCTGACGCTGCTCTCCACGCTCACCATCGGTGTCCCGGCCTTCTTCCTGGCCCTCGCGCCGAACAAGGAGCGTGCGAAACCGCACTTCGTCCGCAGGGTCATGCGGTACGCGATCCCGGCGGGCGTCATCGCGGGGGTCGCCACCTTCGCCGCGTACCTGCTGGCGCGGCACTACTACACGGGCCCCGGCGCCCTGGACGCGGAGACCAGCGCGGCGACGCTGACGCTGTTCCTGACCTCGCTGTGGGTCCTCGCGATCATCGCGCGCCCGTACACGTGGTGGCGGATCGGGCTGGTCCTGGCGATGGCCGCGGGCTTCCTCGTCGTGCTCGCCACGCCCTGGCTCCAGCACTTCTTCGCGCTGAAGCTGGTGGGCGAGACCATGCCGTGGGCCGCCGTCGCCATCGCGGCGGTGGCGGCCGCTGCGCTGGAGCTGGCGTGGCGCTGGGTGGGCCGGCGCTTCCCGGCGTAGGGCCCGAGGGCAGCCCCGCGCAGGGCGCGCCGCGGATGCCCGCCGGGGCCATCCCGTCCGGTGATCCGCCCGACGGTTACGCGTGATCCGCCCGACGGGCTACGCGCTGGCCTGCTCGTCCTCCAGCATTTCCCGGATCTGCTCCCGCAGCGCGGGGCTGTCCTTGTGCTTGTGCACGGAGACGGCGTGTTCGCTGGCGGCGCGGATGACCTCGTCCTCCTCGCCGGTGATGGTCAGCGAGCAGTCCGTCTCGCTGGGGAACCTGCGGCAGTCGGCGACTTTCCTGGTCATGACGGCCTCCTGGGGGTTCGTTCACTGGGCCGCACTTCCAGCGTAGGCCCGGTTCTCAGCCCGCGGCGGGACGAGCCCCAGCCGTCTCAGCGTCGACCATCTTCTCCATCGGGTCCGCGGCCAGCCCGCCGGCGATCACCATCGCGGCGACGATCGCCACGCCCAGGATCACGTTCCCCAGCCACACCATCGTGTGGACCGGCAGGGTGTACGCGCCGACGACCCGCGCGACACACTCGGCCAGCAGCGCACTGCCCCACACGACGGAGAACGTCCGCTCGGTCCGCCGGAACCGCGCGTCGCGGGCCGACAGCCTGTCCCACGCGGCCTGCCGCGCCGGATCGCCCTTGACGACCCACGGCTTGAGCCCGGCCGTCATCAGCGGCCGCCGCCCGGCGACCGCGGAGACCAGCACCACGAGCCCGACGACGCTGCTCACCGCGCTGTCCTTGGCCAGCATCAGCCTGGCGTCCCCGCTGACGCCGCTGAGCACCAGCCCCACGAGGTTGACGACGAGGATCAGCGCGGCGAGCCCGTTGACCCGGCGCTCCTTGGCCAGGCCCCAGACGGTCCGCGCGGCGGGCAGCGCACTGCTCCAGCCCAGGGCCGCGATCGTGCCCATGCCGAATCCCTTGCTGAGCGCGTAGTACGCGGCCATCGGCAGGACGGCGTCCACGACGAGCGGCGCGAAGCTGTCCCAGAGCGCCCGCCCGCGCGGGACGGCCGGGGCGGCCCCTCCAGCGGTAGTCGTCCGGGTCTGGGGCTGGGTCTGCGTCTGCGCGGCGGTGGCCGTGTCGCTCATGATCAGAGTCCCCCGGGGCTGTGATGCGTCCCGTAGCCGTACGGCTTCCGGTGCTCCTATTTTCGCGGCCGGGCCGGGGGCTCCGGCAGTGCCGTCGATCACCGACCGCGCATGACTTTTGTCAGTGGTGCCGATTCGCGGTAATGATCTGGCGATCGTACGGTTTGCCCCCGCGCGTGGGGCGCGAGGGCCGTGAGGCGGCCTGCTTCCGGCGATGTGGTGCGTGCCACCGGGCGCCCCGCCGTATCCACTTTATTTAGTTCGGGTAATGAGTTAGGCTAAAGACATGTCGGACCGGGACCCCCAAGTCGATACCGCCGCAGTGAACTCCCTGCGTTCAGGTGTCATGCGCCTGTCGCGTCGGCTCAAGCACCAGAGGGTCGACGAATCGCTCAGCCCCACGGAGATGTCGGTGCTGGGCACGCTCGCCGGCTGTGGCAGCGCCACCCCGGGCGAGCTCGCCCGCAAGGAGCACGTGCAGCCCCCGTCGATGACCCGCATCGTCGCCCTGCTCGAAGCCAAGGGCCTGGTCCGGCTGGAGCCGCACCCCGAGGACCGCCGCCAGAAGGTGGTCACCCAGACCGAGCGGGCCGAGGCCATGCTCGAAGAGAGCCGCCGCAAGCGGAACGTCTGGCTCACCGAGCTCGTGGGGCGGCTCGACGAGGAGGAGTGGGCGACGCTGCGCGCCGCCGCACCCGTCCTCGAGAAACTCGCGCACCTGTAAGACGCGCCAGGAGGAGGCGAACCCACTTTGAGTACGGGACCCGGAGCAGACTCCGCACCCGCACCGAACAGCCACGACGACGCCATACGCAGCGCCGCCCTGCACGAGCCCGGACCGGCCACGAGCCCGGAGCCCGGAGCCAAGGGCGGCACCTTCAGTTCCCTCAGAATCCGTAACTACCGCCTCTTCGCCACCGGCCAGGTCGTCTCCAACACCGGCACCTGGATGCAGCGCATCGCCCAGGACTGGCTGGTCCTCAGCCTCACCGGTTCCTCCGCCGCCGTCGGCATCACCACGGCCCTGCAGTTCCTGCCCATGCTCTTCCTCGGGCTCTACGGCGGCGTCATCGCCGACCGCTGCCCGAAGCGCAGGCTGCTCGTCCTCACCCAGGCCGCCATGGGCCTCACCGGCCTCGCGCTCGCCCTCCTCACCCTCTCCGGCCACGTGCAGGTCTGGCACGTCTACCTCACCGCGTTCGTCCTCGGTCTCGTCACCGTGGTCGACAACCCCGCCCGCCAGGCCTTCGTCGTGGAGATGGTCGGCCCCGCCGACCTGCGCAACGCCGTCAGCCTCAACTCCGCCAACTTCCAGTCCGCCCGGCTGGTCGGGCCCGCCGTCGCCGGTGTGCTGATCACCGCCGTGGGCAGCGGCTGGGCGTTCCTCCTCAACGGCCTGTCCTTCGTCGCGCCCGTCGCCGGGCTGCTGCTGATGCGCACCGCCGAGCTCCACAGGGTCGACCGCGCGCCGCGCGGCAAGGGCCAGCTGCGCGAGGGCCTGCGCTACGTGGCCGGGCGGCCCGACCTCGTCTGGCCGATCGTCCTCGTCGGCTTCATCGGCACCTTCGGCTTCAACTTCCCCATCTGGCTCACGGCCTTCGTCAACGACGTCTACCACGCCGGCGCCGGCACGTACGGCCTGCTCAACACCCTGATGGCGGGCGGCTCCCTGGTGGGCGCCCTGCTCGCCGCGCGCCGGGGCAGCTCGCGGCTGCGGCTCCTCGTCGGCGCCGCCCTGCTCTTCGGCCTCCTGGAGATCACGGCCGCGCTCGCGCCCTCGTTCTGGGTCTTCGCGGCGCTGCTCGTGCCGATCGGCATGTTCGGCCTCACCATCAACGTGACCGCCAACTCCAGCATCCAGCTCGGCACGGATCCCGCGATGCGCGGGCGTGTCATGAGCCTGTTCATGATGGTGTTCATGGGCGGAACGCCGCTCGGCGCCCCGCTGGTCGGCTGGGTGACCGACGTCTACGGCGCCCGCGTCGGCTTCCTCGCCGGCGGAGCGGTCGCCACGCTCGCGGCGGTCGGCGTGGGCCTGGTCCTGGCCCGGGTGGGCGGCCTGCGGCTGAAGGTCGACCTGCGGCGCGGCCACACGCACGTGGCGTTCGTGCCGCGGCAGCCGGCGCGTCCGGAGGAACTGGCGGCGACGGCGTAGCCGCCGTCCGCCGGGGGCACGTCCGCTGCCGGGCCGAGGGGTACGGCGCGGCCAATTCCGGCAGGGGTTCGGCGGCGTGGGCCGCCGGGGCCGCCGTCGCGGCGGCGCCGGAGCATCCCGGGCCTCGTCGGCACCGCCGGGCGGTGCCGCGGTGGCTCGCCGCCATTGCGGCGGGAGGGGGGTGGTACGGCCTCGGTACGGTCACGCCGCCGGCAGGAAGATCCCGCCGCGACGGCGAACAGCCGCGCCACGCCGTCTCGGCGGTGCCGAAGCCACTCGCGCCCCGCGCCCCTGCCACGACCGGGCGCGGCGCCGCGTTCGTGAAGCCCTGCCCAAAGGGGAGACTGGTCCTATGCGACTCTTCGCCGCTGTCGTGCCGCCGGAGACGCCCGTCGCCGAGCTGGCCGGGGCCACGGCCGCCCTCCGCGGGCTGCCCGGCGCGGACCGGCTGCGCTGGACCGAGCCGGCCGGCTGGCACTTCACGCTCGCCTTCCTCGGCGAGGTCGACCCGGCCCTGCTGCCGGAGCTGACCGAGCGGCTCGGCCGCGCCGCCCACCGGCACCCGCCGCACGAACTGCGGTTCGCCGGGGGCGGGCGGTTCGGGGACCGGATCCTGTGGGTCGGCGCGGACGGCGAGCGGACGATCCTGCGCGACCTGGCCCGCTCGGCCGCGGCCGGAGCGCGCCGGGCGGGCGTGGCCGTCGACGCCACGCACGACTTCCACCCGCACCTGACCCTCGCCCGCGCCGCGGGCCCGGTGCACCTCCGCCCGTACGCCGAGAGCCTCGCCGGCTTCAGCGGCACGCCCTGGACCGTGCATCGGCTGGAGCTCATGCGCAGCCGGCTCCCGGGCGGCGGCGTCCCCGGCGAGCGCCCGCGCTACGAGACGGTGGCGGTGTGGGAGCTGGGCGGGTAGACCGGCCACGAAAGGGCGGACCGGCCCGCGGACAGGGCGCCCCCGCCCTTCCGGTTACGCTCGATGCGTGGACCCGAAGACCAGAAACCGCATCATGACCGCCGCGCTCGCCGCGATCCTCGTCGTCGTCGCCGTGGTGGCAGCGGTGAAGTGACCCCGGCCCGGCCGCTCCCGCCGGGGACGCGCGCTCGGGTCAGCGGCCCAGCAGCCAGGTCCACCGCGTGCGCCGGCACGCCGGGTGGTCGTCGTGGTCGTACATATCGTTCTCGTCGAGGCAGTTCCACCGGGGGTGGCGGGCGATGCGGTGGGCCCAGAGCGCCCAGTCGGCGTCGTGGACCAGCGCGATCGGCCAGAGGGCGACGACGATCACACAGATGGTACGGACGGCGGCGGGGGACAAGGGATCGGGCTCCGACGCCTGCTCCGCCAGGCATGCGGACGGCGTCGTCTTCGTGACCGCACAGAACGCCAGTCCGGCACTGATGTAGGCGAACGCTCCCAGGCCCCACTCAAGGGTGTCCATGGTCCCTCCCCTGTTGTCGCCCCGAGGGGCGGCTCGTTACGGTACAAAGGAGGTCCCCGCCACGGACCGGATTTCCATGGCGAGGACCAAGCCGGCACGGACGGATCACTGACCGGGAGCCCTCAGATCTTGTGAGGACTGCCGGTCACCGTCCGGTACCGACTTTTTTCACCGTCCGAGAAACCACTCCTTCAGTTCACGGCGGACAGCTGCCAGCCGCTTCTTGATGGTCAGCTTCTTTTGGCAGTGACGCCCCATTGGCGTTCTTCCCTCATCGGGTTGCGGCCAGAGTTCCGGTGACCGCTCCGGAGGAGGTCCCGGTTCGGACCCCCTGGGCGAGAAGCCCGACGACGGGTCTCCTCTGAGAGGGGAGGACGCTTCTGCAGCGCTGCGGAAACCGTAGCGGGTCAACTACCCGTCGTGCACAAGTCGTTGCGCTGCGGAGTGGGGTGTGGTAGATGCCGGGCTCACCCGGTGGGTGGGCGGGTCACCCTTGCCTTGAGCGCGCTTGAGGGCGTTGGCTAGGGCGCCATGGAGTACACGCAGCTCGGACGCACAGGCCTCAAGGTCAGCCGGCTCGTCCTCGGCACCATGAACTTCGGTCCGCAGACCGACGAAGCCGGCGGCCACGCCATCATGGACGCCGCGCTCGACGCGGGCGTCAACTTCTTCGACACCGCCAACGTCTATGGCTGGGGTGACGACAAGGGCCGGACCGAGGAGATCATCGGGACCTGGTTCGCCAAGGGCGGTGGCCGCCGCGACAAGGTCGTCATCGCCACCAAGGTCTTCGGCAACATGGGCCCGGACGGCGCCGACTGGCCGAACCACGACCGCCTGTCCGCCGTGAACATCCGGCGCGCCGTCGACGCGAGCCTCAAGCGGCTGCAGACCGACCACATCGACCTCTACCAGTTCCACCATGTCGACCGGGCGACCCCGTGGGACGAGATCTGGCAGGCGATCGACGTCCTCGTCCAGCAGGGCAAGATCGTCTACGCGGGCTCCTCGAACCACGCCGGCTGGCACATCGCCCAGGCCAACGAGGCCGCCCGGCGGCGCGGTTCGCTCGGGCTCGTCAGCGAACAGTGCCTGTACAACCTGGCCGAGCGGCGCGCCGAGATGGAGGTCATCCCGGCCGCCGAGGGCTACGGCCTCGGCGTCATCCCCTGGTCGCCGCTGCACGGCGGGCTGCTCGGCGGCGTCATCCGCAAGCAACGGGAGGGCGGCAGCGCCCGCGCGGCGTCCGGCCGGTCCGCGGACGCGCTCGCGAACACCAAGGTCCGCGAGCAGGTGCAGGCCTACGAGAACCTGCTCGACAAGCACGGCCTGCAGCCGGGCGAGGTGGCCCTCGCCTGGCTGCTCACCCGGCCGGGAGTGACCGGTCCGATCGTCGGCCCGCGCACGGCCGACCAGCTCGCGTCGGCGCTGCGCGCCGTGGAGCTGGAGCTTTCCGCCGAGCTTCGCGGCCAGTTGGACGAGATCTTCCCGGGGCCGGGGCCCTCGCCGGAGGCGTTCGCTTGGTGAGGCCCTGAGCAAGGCATGCTGCGGGCGCCTCCGCCCGTACGTATGGACGTACGGGCGGAGGCGTGTGCGTACGTGCCGGCTGCGCTAGGCCGCCGCTGCGTACGCCTCGCCCACGTCCCACCCCTGGTGCATCGCGTCCGCGAAGGCGGCGGCGAGGTGGTGTTCGCCGGACGCGTTGGGGTGCGTGCCGTCGTACGTGTCGCGGTCTATGTCCCAGCCGTCCGGGCGGGACGCGAGGAGCAGCGGCGAGCCGGGGGTGCCGAGGTCGGCGACGGTCTTGTCGAGGAGTTCGTTGAAGCGCTCGCACTCGGCGGCGAACGGCGGGTCGTTGTTGGCGCGGACGTTCCGGATGACGGGCATCAGCACGGCCCGTACGTGCGGGTTGGCGGCGCGCGCCTCGGCGACGAAGCGCCGTACGTTCTCGGCCGTCTGCTCGGCGTTGGTGTAGAAGCCGAGGTCGATGAGGCCGAGGGAGACGAGCAGGGTGTCGGCGCGGCCGGCCCGGACCGCGTCCCCGACGAGCGGGGCCATGTGCAGCCAGCCCTCGCCCCAGCCGGCGAGGTGCGCGCGGGCGCGCTCGGGGAAGTCCGGTGCGCCGTAGGCGTACGAGACGGGTGCGTCGGCGGCCGGGTCGTACAGCTCGCGGCGCGGGCCGACGATCTTGTACGGGCCGCCGTACGTCGCGTTGAGGTGCTGCCACATGCGGTAGCGCCAAGTGAGGTCACCGGCGCTACCGATGGTCATCGAGTCGCCGACGAACATGATCCGCATGTGCACATCATCGCGGATGGCGGGGCGGGCGGGGCGCACGAGGGTCGGGTACGGGGCCGGCGCGCCGCCGTGGATTTCCGTTCCGCTTTTCCGTGGTGTGTGAACGGAGTATTTCGCCGGGTGCGGTCATGAAATGCGGAAATGCGGTTGGCGGGGCGGTCCGGAAAAGCGGGGGCTCCGCCCCGCCGGCGTTCCGGCGGGACGGAGCCATCACCTCGATTCGGCCCTCACCGGCCGTGGGCGGTCAGGGGCTGTCCGTGTGGCCGTAGCTGACGACCCGGCCGTGACCGGAGCAGTCCCCTCTGAAGATCCAGTAGCCCTTGCCCACCCAGGCGCCGTACAGCACGGTGCCGTCGGAACAGCGGGTCCACGACTGGGACTTGCCGTAGTCGACGTGGCAGTTGGCCGTCCACACGGTCCCGTTGTTGCGGTAGCTGTCGCAGGACGAGACGTGCGGCGCCGGTGCGGCCGAGGCGGCCGTGGCCCCCACCAGGCTGGTGCCGGCCGCCATGATCGAACCCACGGCCGCGTAGGCCAGGCGGCGCTTGATGCGCTTCATCGATTTCCCTCCCTGGAACTGGTTGCCGTTCGGTCGGAAACCTATACGGGTCGACCGCGTACGGCAGTGCGGGAATTCGCCAATGCGTTCTTTTCTGTAGACGGTTTTCGGCCGTGGGGTTGGCGAATACTTTTCGAATTCGCCGCGTCGTCCGGACCGCGGCGCAGATCAGCGGGGCGCGCGGGATAGGGGGAGTGTCGAGTTCCGGGCGGGTGGGGCGTGGCGGCGGTGCACGCACCCGTGGCGCCTGCCCGGATGGCACGCTTGGGTCCATGCGTCCACGCCCGTTCCCCGCCGCACGCGCCGCCCTCGCAGCCGCCGCGCTGGTCGCGCCGGCCGTGCTGCCCGCCGGCCCGGCCCTGGCCGACGACGGCGCCGCGCAGCCGGCCGCCGGTGCCTCCGCTTCCGCCTCCGCCCCGGCCGCCTCGGGCTTCACCATCGAGGACCCCCGGATCAAGGAGTCCAGCGGCCTCGCGGCCAGCCGCACCCACCCCGGCGTGTACTGGACGCACAACGACAGCGGTGACGGCGCGTACGTCTACGCCGTCGACAGCAGCACCGGCCGTACGGTCGCCACCGTCACCCTCGCCGGGGTCGAGCCGCGCGACGTCGAGGCCATCTCCGTCGGACCGGACGGCAGCATCTACCTCGGCGACATCGGCGACAACTTCGGCGGCCGCTGGCCGGAGGTGTGGATTTACCGCTTCCCCGAGCCGAAGACCCTCAAGGACACCACTCTCACCCCCACCCGCTACACCGTCCGCTACGACGACGGGCCGCGCGACGCCGAGTCGCTGATGGTGCATCCCAAGACGGGGCGGGTGTACATCGTCAGTAAGAAGCGCTCGGGCAAGGGCGCCCTGTACGAGGCGCCGGAGCGGCTCTCCGCGTCCGGCGTCAACGTCTTCCGGCGGACCGCCGACATCAACCTGTGGGCCACGGACGGCGCGTTCTCCCCCGACGGCACGCGGCTCGTCGTCCGCGGCTACTTCGACGCCCGCGAGTACCGCTGGCAGGACGGCCGCCCCCAGGAGATCGGCAGCCCGGCCGTACCGCTGCAGCGCCAGGGCGAGTCGGTCACCTTCACGGCGGACGGCCGGGCCCTGATGTACGGCTCGGAGGGCAAGCGCAGCACGGTGCAGCCGGTCACCCTGGACGGTGACCTGCTGCCGGACTCGGTGCCCAAGCGGGCGGACGACGCGAAGAACGGCGACGGCGGCTCCCGGGCGTCGTCCGGCAGCGGCACGGGCGACGGCGACCGCACCCTTTTCATCGGCGCGGGCGCCCTCGCCGTGGCCGCGGGCGCGGCGGTGGGCCTGCGACGGCTGCTGCGGCGCCGGGACTGACGCGGTTGCCGCTGCGGTTGCCGCTGCGGTTGCCGCTGCGCTGTGCGCGGCCGGTAGCCCGGGCGCGGGGTTGTCCGGCGGCACCGCCGGTACGCGCCGGTTCGGTTGCGTGCCGTTGCGGCGGGGGAACGGGCTCAGGGGCGGTCGCGCCCCTGCACCGGCCCTGGCAGGTCAAGGATGCGCTCGCATCCTTGAATCGGCCGCGGCGGCGATCAGCCGCGATGGCGGAGACCGGCCGTGCCGTACGGGCTCGGGCCGGCTCGGCGCCGCCGGATACGTCCGCTGTGGCCGCTCGCCGTTGCGGCGGGGGTTCTTGCCTGCGGCAAGGACGCGGGGGGCACCCCGCCGGGCCTGACCGCGCCGAGGCGCCGTCAGGCCCGGGGCGCTCCCCGGAGGGGACCAGCCGTCAGAGCTGTTCGATCACGTAGTCGACGCAGGCCGTCAGGGCCTCGACGTCGGACGGGTCGATCGCCGGGAACATCGCGATCCGCAGCTGGTTGCGGCCGAGCTTGCGGTACGGCTCGGTGTCGACGATGCCGTTGGCGCGGAGGACCTTGGCGACGGCCGCCGCGTCCACGTCGTCCGTGAAGTCGATCGTGCCGATGACGGCCGACCGCTTGGCCGGGTCGGCCACGAACGGGCTCGCGTGCTTGGAGGCCTCGGCCCAGCCGTAGAGCGTGCGGGCGGAGGTCGCGGTGCGGCGGACCGCCCAGTCCAGGCCGCCCTGGCCGTTCAGCCACTCCAGCTGCTGGTTCAGCAGGAAGAGGGTGGAGAGGGCCGGGGTGTTGTACGTCTGGTTCTTGAGGGAGTTGTCGATCGCGGTCGGCAGGGAGAAGAACTCGGGGACGTGCCGCCCGGACGCGTGGACGCGCGCCGCGCGCTCCAGGGCCGCGGGGGAGAAGACCGCGAGCCACAGGCCGCCGTCGGAGGCGAAGGACTTCTGCGGGGCGAAGTAGTAGACGTCGGTCTCGGCGATGTCGACGGGCAGGCCGCCCGCGCCGGACGTGGCGTCGACCAGCACGAGCGCGCCCTCGTCGGCGCCCTCGACGCGCCGGATCGGCGCGGCGACGCCGGTGGAGGTCTCGTTGTGGGTGAGGGCGTAGACGTCGGCGCCGGCCTCCGCCTTCGGCTCCGGGTGGGTGCCGGGCTCGGAGGAGATGACGGTCGGCTCGGCCAGCCACGGCGCGAGCTTCGCGGCCTTCGCGAACTTGGAGGAGAACTCGCCGAAGGAGAGGTGCTGCGACTTGTTCTCGATCAGGCCGTGCGTCGCGATGTCCCAGAAGGCGGTGGAGCCGCCGTTGCCGAGGATCACCTCGTAGCCGTCGGGCAGGGAGAAGAGTTCGCGCACGCCGTCGCGCACCGAGCCGACCAGGTTCTTGACCGGGGCCTGGCGGTGGGACGTGCCGAGCAGAGAGGTTCCGGTGGCAGCCAGCGCGGCGAGCGCCTCCGTACGCACCTTGGACGGGCCCGCGCCGAAGCGACCATCGGCGGGCTTGATGTCAGCGGGGATCTGGATATCAGCCACGGAGGCAGCCTAGTCCGTGCGGAGTTTCCGATCAGTAAAACGTCCGTTCGGTGAGACGGGGGCGGGTGGGGGCTGTGCAGTATGGGGGGTATGGCTGATCTTGTGGAGAGTGACGCTGATGGCGGCGGCAGCGACGGCGACGGTGGCGTAGGCCGTACGGACCGCGAAGGGCTGCGCGGGGAGCTGGCCGCCGCGCTCCGGAAGGACGTGCGCGGCGACGTCCGCTTCGGGGCCGCCGACCGGGCTCTCGTGACCATGGACGCCTCGAACTACCGGCGCGTGCCCCTGGGCGTGGTCGCCCCGCGCGACGCCGGCGACGTGGCGGCCGCGCTCGCCGTCTGCCGCGCGCACGGCGTGCCGGTCGTCGCCCGCGGCGGCGGCACGTCGATCGCCGGCCAGGCCACGGGCGAGGGCGTGGTGCTCGACTTCACCCGCCACATGAACGCGATCACGGCGATCGACCCGGAGGCCCGTACGGCCGTCGTCCAGCCCGGCGTCGTCCTCGACGCGCTCCGGGACGCGGCGGGCGCGCACGGCCTGACGTTCGGCCCCGACCCGTCCACGCACGCCCGCTGCACGCTCGGCGGCATGATCGGCAACAACGCGTGCGGCGCGCACTCCGTGGCCTGGGGGACGACGGCCGACAACGTGCACGCGCTGGACGTCCTCACGTACGCGGGGGAGCGGGCCCGGCTCGGACAGGGGTGGACGGGGCTGCCGGACCGGCTCGCCGAAGGCCTCCGTGCCCTGGTCGGAGGCGAGCCGGCGGCCCTGCGCAGCCGCTTCCCCGACCTCCCGCGCCGCATCTCCGGCTACGCGCTGGACGCCCTGCTGCCGGAGCGGCGCACCGACGTGGCCCGCGCCTTCACCGGCAGCGAAGGCACGCTCGGAGTGCTGACCGAGGCGACCGTACGGCTCGTGGAGGCGCCGCGGGCCCGCGCGTTGGCCGTGCTCGCGTACGCGGACGAGAGCGCCGCCGCGGACGCCGCCCACCTGCTCCTGCCGCACGGGCCGCTGACGGTCGAGGGCATGGCCGCCGACCTGGTGGGCCGCGCGGCGGCGGCCGGGCTTCCCGAGGGCGCGGCGTGGCTGTTCGCCGAGACGGGCGGGGCCACGGCCGCCGAGGCCCGGGCGCGGGCCGAGGAGCTCGTACGGGCCGCCGCCCCGGCGACCACCGGCGCCGTGGTGGTCACCGACGAGGCCGGGCAGCGCGCCCTGTGGCGCGTACGGGACGACGCCGCCGGCACCGCCACCCGCATGCCCGACGGCACCGAGGCCTGGCCCGGCTGGGAGGACTGCGCCGTCCCGCCCGCCCGCCTCGGCGCCTACCTGCGCGCCTTCCGCGCCCTCCTGCGCCGCCACGGCCTGCACGGCGCGCCCTACGGCCACTTCGGCGACGGCTGCATCCACGTCCGCATCGACTTCGACCTGCTGAGCGCGGACGGGGTGCGGCGCTTCCGCGATTTCTCCGGCGAGGCCGCGGAGCTGGTCGTCGCCCACGGCGGATCCCTGTCCGGCGAGCACGGCGACGGGCAGGCGCGCGCCGAACTCCTGCCGAAGATGTACGGGACGGAGATCGTCCGGCTCTTCGAGCGCTTCAAGGACCTCTGGGACCCCGACGCCGGCCTCAACCCGGGCATGCTCGTACGGCCCTACGCGCTGGACGAGAACCTCCGCTTCGACGTGCTGCCGCGGCGGCCGCTGCCGGTGGTCTTCGGCTACGCCGACGACGGCGGCGACTTCGCGGGCGCGGTGCGGCGGTGCGTGGGCGTGGCCAAGTGCCGTGAGACGACGGCGAACGGGGCCGGCGTGATGTGCCCGTCGTACCGGGTGACGCGCGAGGAGCAGCACTCCACGCGCGGCCGCGCCCGGCTCCTGCACGAGATGCTGGCCGGCGAGGTCGTCACGGACGGCTGGCGCTCCGAGGAGGTCCGCGAGGCGCTGGACCTCTGCCTGGCCTGCAAGGGCTGCCGCAGCGACTGCCCCGTCGGCGTCGACATGGCCACGTACAAGGCGGAGTTCCTCCACCACCACTACGCGGGGCGGCTGCGTCCCGCCGCGCACTACGCGATGGGGTGGCTGCCGGTGTGGCTGCGGGGCGTCGCGGCGGTCCGCGGGGCGTCGGTCGTCAACCGGCTGACCGCGGTCGGGCCGGTGGCCGCGGCCGCGAAGCGGCTCGGGGGGATCGCACCGGAACGCGCGATCCCGCGGCTCGCTGATGAGCCGTTCCTGCGGTGGTGGGCTGAGCGGGGGCGCGCGGGGTCGGCCTCGGCGGCCCCACGGACGGGGGCCGGTCCGGTCGGCGGGGCTCCCGCGGGCGGTGGGCCGGCGGCCGGCGAGGAGCCGGCTCCCCGGCGGGGCCCGGCGGCTTCCCCAGGGCGAAGTGGCGGTCCTTCTGCTGGCGGGCCGTCCGGATCCGGGGAACGCGGCTCGTCATCCGGTGGTGGTCCCGCCGGCAGCCGGCCCGGTTCCGGGGGCCGCGGTTCCTCATCCGGCGGCGCCGGCCGCTTCGGCGGCGGCCCCGCCGGTAACAGGCCCGGTCCCGGGGAACGGGCGGACGGGCGGGAAGACGACCGCGCCGGCGGAGCGGACCTCGTGCTGTGGCCCGACACCTTCACCAACCACCTCTCCCCGGAGGTCGGCCGCGCCGCCGTCACCGTCCTGCGCAACGCCGGACTCCGCGTCGCCCTCCCGCCGAAGGCGCCCTGCTGCGGCCTGACATGGATCTCCACCGGCCAGCTCCACCACGCCCGCCGCACCCTGCGCCGCACCCTCGACCTGATGGCCCCCGCCCTCGACGCCGGCCTCCCCGTCACCGTCCTGGAGCCCAGCTGCGCCGCCGCCCTCCGCACCGACCTCCCCGAACTGCTCCCCGACGACCCCCGAGCCGGCCAACTCGCCGGGAGCATCCGTACATTCGCCCAGACTCTCGACGAGCTCGCCCCGCACTGGCAGCCGCCCCGCCTGGACCGCCCCGTGGCCGGGCAGACCCACTGCCACCAGCACGCCGTCCTCGGCGACACCGCCGAGCGCCGCCTGCGCGAGCGCGCCGGCCTGGTGGGCGAGCTGAGCGGCGGGTGCTGCGGCCTGGCGGGCAACTTCGGCTTCGAGAAGGGGCATTACGAGGTGTCCGCGGCCTGCGCGGAGGAGCAGTTGCTGCCTTCCCTGCGAGAGGCCCGGCGCGGCGACGCCGCGACCGCGATCCTCGCCGACGGATTCTCCTGCCGTACGCAGATCGCCCAGCTCGCGGGCGACGGCCCCCGCGCACGGCACCTCGCGGAGCTCCTCGCGGAGGCGCTCCGCGCCTGACCACAACTGGCCGAAAAATAAAGGCAAGCACGCTTGATTGTTTTTCCTGGCACTGACACGCTCTCTCCGTCCTGACACGACCTCCCGAGGGAGCGGCCCCCAGTGACAGACCCCTCCTGCCCCTTACGGACGCGCCCCTTACAGACACGTCCCTTACGGATCGGCAACGCCTCCGGCTTCTACGGCGACCGCTTCGACGCCTTCCGCGAGATGCTGACCGGTGGCCCCCTCGACGTCCTCACCGGCGACTACCTCGCCGAGCTCACCCTCCTCATCCTCGGCCGCGACCGCCTCAAGGACCCCTCCCGCGGCTACGCGAAGACGTTCCTCGGCCAGCTGGAGGAGGGCCTCGGCCTCGCCGCCGACCGCGGCGTGAAGATCGTCACCAACGCGGGCGGGCTCAACCCCGCCGGCCTCGCGGAGGCGATCCGCGCCCTCGCCCGCCGCGTCGGCGCCGACGTCCGCGTCGCCCACGTCGAGGGCGACGACCTGCTGCACGAGCCCGGGCGCGACTGGGGCCCCGAGGTCCTCACCGCCAACGCCTACCTCGGCGGCGCCGGCATCGCCGCCTGCCTGCGCGCCGGCGCGGACGTCGTCGTCACCGGGCGCGTCACCGACGCCGCCCTCGTCACCGGCCCCGCCGCCGCGCACTTCGGCTGGCTCGCCGAGGACCTGGACCGGCTCGCGGGCGCCGTCGTCGCCGGGCACGTCCTGGAGTGCGGCACGCAGGCCACCGGCGGCAACTACTCCTTCTTCACCGAGCACGTCACTGAGCACGTCAGCGAGCATGGCGCCGAGCGGGGCAGCGGGCACGTCACCGGGCGCGTCGCCGAGCGCGGCAGCGGTCACGGCACCGGACGCGCCACCGGACGCGCCACCAGGGAGGGCGTCTTCCGGCCCGGCTTCCCCATCGCCGAGATCCACCCCGACGGCTCGGCCGTCATCACCAAGCACCCCGGCACGGGCGGCGCCGTCACCGTCGGCACGGTCACGGCCCAGCTCCTCTACGAGACGGGCGGCCCCCGCTACCTGGGACCCGACGTGACCGCCCGGCTGGACACCGTCCGGCTCACGGACGACGGCCCCGACCGCGTACGGATCAGCGGCGTCCGCGGGGAGGCCCCGCCCTCGTCGCTCAAGGTGGGGCTCACCCGGGTGGGCGGCTGGCGCAACGAGGTCGTGTTCGTACTCACGGGTCTCGACATCGAGGCCAAGGCCCGTCTCGCACGGGCGCAGATGGAGGACGCCCTGGCGAAGCGCCGGCCCGCGGAGGTCCGGTGGACCCTCGCCCGTACGGATCACGCCGACGCGGACGTGCAGGAGGAGGCGAGCGCGTTCCTGCGCATGGCCGTGCGCGACCCCGACCCGGAAGCGGTCGGCCGCGCCGTCAGCGGGGCGGCCGTCGAGCTGGCCCTGGCCGGCTACCCCGGCTTCCACGTGACCGCGCCGCCCGGCCCGGGCTCCCCGTACGGCGTGTTCGAAGCCGCGTCCGTGGACGCGTACGCCGTCCGGCACACGGCCGTACTGCCGGACGGGACGCGCTTGCGGGTGCCCGCGGCTCCGGTGGCGGCCGAAGAGCCGCTCCCCGTAGAGCCGCCCGCGCTGCCCGCCCCACTGCCGCCCGGGCCCGTCCGCCGCGCCCCCCTCGGGCTCGTCGCGGGGGCACGCAGCGGCGACAAGGGCGGCTCGGCGAACGTGGGCGTGTGGGTCCGGTCCGACGCGGCGTGGCGATGGCTCGCCCACGAGCTCACCGGCTCCCGCTTCCGGCAGCTCCTGCCCGAGGTCGCCCGGCTGCCCGTCGCGCGGTACGCGTACCCCGGGCTGCGCGCCCTCAACTTCACCGTCGACGGGCTGCTCGGCGCCGGCGTCGCCTCCCAGGCCCGTTTCGACCCGCAGGCCAAGGCGCTGGGGGAGTGGCTGCGCTCCCGGTACGTGGACATACCGGAGGTGTTGCTGTGACGGTGTTGTCGTCCCGCCTTGATGCGGCGGGTGCCGATTACGCTGCGAACCGGACGTCCATGCTGGAGCGGCTCGCCGCCGTCGAGGCCGAGCATGCGCGGGCGCTCGCGGGCGGTGGGGAAAAGTACGTCACTCGGCACCGGGCGCGAGGCAAGCTCCTCGCCCGCGAGCGCGTGGAACTCCTCCTCGACCCCGACACGCCGTTCCTGGAGCTGTCCCCGCTGGCGGGCTGGGGCAGCGACTACGCGGTCGGCGCGTCGATCGTCACCGGCATCGGTGTCGTCGAGGGCGTCGAATGCGTCATCACCGCCAACGACCCGACCGTGCGGGGCGGCGCCAGCAACCCCTGGACGCTGAAGAAGGCCCTGCGCGCGAACGAGATCGCGTTCGCCAACCGGCTGCCGGTCGTCTCGCTCGTCGAGTCCGGCGGAGCCGACCTGCCCAGCCAGAAGGAGATCTTCATCCCGGGAGGCGGGCTGTTCCGGGACCTGACGCGGCTGTCGGCCGCCGGGATCCCCACGGTGGCGGTCGTGTTCGGCAACTCGACGGCCGGTGGTGCGTACGTGCCCGGCATGTCGGATCACGTGATCATGGTGAAGGAGCAGGCGAAGGTCTTCCTCGGCGGACCGCCGCTGGTGAAGATGGCCACCGGCGAGGAGAGCGACGACGAGTCGCTGGGCGGGGCGGAGATGCACGCCTCGGTGTCCGGCCTCGCCGATCACTTCGCCGTGGACGAGCGGGATGCGCTGCGGCTCGCGCGGCGGGTGGTGGCCCGGCTCAACTGGCGCAAGGCCCACCAGGATCCGGGCGCCGCGGACCCGCCGTTGTACGGCGAGGAAGGGTTGCTGGGTGTCGTTCCGGCTGATCCGAAGGTCCCCTTCGATCCTCGTGAGGTCATCGCGCGCGTCGTCGACGGGTCCGACTTCGATGAGGTCAAGGCGCGGTACGGGGGCAGTCTGGTGGTGGGCTGGGCCCGTCTTCACGGGTATCCCGTGGGGATCCTCGCCAATGCGCAGGGCGTTCTCTTCAGCGAGGAGTCGCAGAAGGCCGCGCAGTTCATTCAGCTCGCCAATCAGCGTGACGTGCCGCTGGTCTTCTTGCACAACACCACGGGGTACATGGTGGGGCGCGACTACGAACAGGGCGGCATCATCAAGCACGGCGCGATGATGATCAACGCGGTGGCGAACTCCCGCGTGCCGCATCTGTCGGTCCTCATGGGCGCCTCGTACGGGGCCGGGCACTACGGCATGTGCGGGCGCGCCTTCGACCCCCGGTTCTTGTTCGCCTGGCCCAGCGCCAAGTCGGCCGTCATGGGCCCGCAGCAGCTGGCCGGTGTCCTGTCCATCGTCGCCCGGCAGTCCGCGGTGGCGAGGGGACGGCCGTACGACGACGAAGCCGATGCGGCCCTGCGGGAGCTGGTCGAGCGGCAGATCGAGGAGGAGTCGCTCGCGATGTTCCTCTCCGGGCGGCTCTACGACGACGGTGTCATCGATCCGCGCGACACGCGGACGGTGCTGGGGATCTGCCTGTCCGCGATCCACTCGGCACCGGTCGAGGGCGTGCGGGGCGGGTTCGGCGTCTTTCGGATGTGAAGGTCTTCGGAAGGTCTTCGGGGGTGTGGGATCGATGATCGGATCGCTTCTGGTTGCTAACCGGGGTGAGATCGCTTGCCGTGTCTTCCGTACGTGCGGGGAGCTGGGCATCGCCTCCGTGGCCGTCCACTCGGACGCCGATGCCGGTGCGCTGCACGTCCGGGAGGCGGACGTGGCGGTCCGGCTGCCGGGGACTGCCGCCGCGGACACGTACCTGCGGGGAGACCTGGTGGTGCGGGCCGCGCTCGCCGCGGGCGCGGACGCCGTACATCCGGGGTACGGGTTCCTCTCCGAGAGCGCGGCGTTCGCGCGGGCCGTTGTTGATGCGGGGCTGGTGTGGATCGGGCCGCCGCCCTCCGTGATCGAGGCCATGGCCTCGAAGACGCGCGCCAAGCGGATCATGGCGGAGGCGGGGGTTCCGGTGCTGGTGGCGGGGGAGCCGCCGCTGATCGTCAAAGCCGCCGCGGGTGGGGGCGGGCGGGGGATGCGGGTCGTGCGGGACCTCGCCGTGCTCGACGCCGAGGTCGCCTCCGCCCGGGCCGAGGCCATGGCCGCGTTCGGCGACGACGAGGTGTTCGTCGAACCGTACGTGGAGGGCGGGCGGCACGTGGAAGTGCAGATCCTCGCCGACGCGCACGGTGCGGTGCGGGCGCTGGGGACGCGGGACTGCTCGCTGCAGCGGCGGCACCAGAAGGTGATCGAGGAGGCGCCGGCGCCCGGGCTGGGCGCGGGGCTGGCCGAGGAGCTGACCGCGGCGGCGGTCGCCGCGGCGCGGGCGGTCGGGTACGTGGGTGCGGGAACGGTGGAGTTCCTCGTGACGGGGGACGGGCGGCCGTTCTTCCTGGAGATGAACACGCGTCTGCAGGTGGAGCATCCGGTGACGGAAGCGGTGTACGGGCTGGATCTCGTCGCGCTGCAGATCCGGGTGGCGGAGGGGGCGGCGCTGGATTCCGCGGTGCCGGCGCCGGTGCCGGTGCCGGTGGGGCATGCGGTGGAGGCCCGGCTGTACGCGGAGGATCCCGGGGCGGGGTGGCGGCCGCGGGTGGGGGTGGTGCGGGAGCTGTCCGTGGGGGTCCGGGGCGGGGGCCCGGGGCCGGACGAACCTCAACGGGCGGGTAGGCGGGCGGAGAGCCGCGCCGCAGGTGCGGGATACGTCCGTGTGGATACGGGGTTCGGGCCTGGTGACACCGTCACCTCTCACTACGACCCCCTCCTCGCAAAGGTCATCGCCTGGGCCCCCACCCGGCCGGAGGCCGTCCGCCTGCTGGCCCGCACGCTGGAGCGCGCCCGCATCCACGGCCCGGTAACCAACCGCGATCTCCTCGTACGCTCCCTCCGGCACGAGGAGTTCGCCGGTGCTCGTATGGACACCGCCTTCTATGACCGGCACTTGGCCGAGCTGACCGCGCCGAGAAGTGAGAACGTCGCCACCGCGGCCCTCGCCGCCGCCATCGCGGATGCCCAAGGCCGCTCCCGCTTCGGCGGCTGGCGCAGCCTCCCCTCCCAGCCGCAGGAGAAGCGCTATCGCTCCGAGCCGGACGGCGAGGAGTGCACCGTGCGGTACCGCCTCACCCGGAACGGCCTGGAGGCCGAAGGCGGAGTCCGCCTTCTGGAGGCGTCCCGCGATCACGTGGTGCTGGAGGCGGGCGGCCTCCGTACCCGCTACGACGTCTCCGACTACGGCGACCGCATCCACGTGGACGGCCCGTCCGGCGCCCACACCTTCACCCTCTTGCCCCGCTTCCCCGACCCCACCGCCGCGCCCGCCGCCCCCGGGTCCCTCCTGGCCCCCATGCCCGGCACGGTGGTCCGCATCGCCGAGGGGGTCGCCGAAGGCCGTGAAGTCCGGGCCGGCCAGGCCCTGCTGTGGCTGGAGGCCATGAAGATGGAGCACCGCATCGTCTCGCCGGCCACCGGCACGCTCACCGCCCTGCACGCCGCCCCCGGCCGTCAGGTCGAGGTCGGGTCCCTGCTCGCCGTCGTCACCGAGGAGCCGACGCCATGAGCTTCATCGAATCCCAGGAACACCGCGACCTGCGCGCCGCCGTCGCCGCGCTCGGCAAGCGCTACGGGCGCGACTACGTCACCGAGGTCGTCCGCGACGGCCGGTACCCCGACGAACTGTGGGCCGAGGCCGGCGCGCTCGGGTACCTCGGCGTGAATCTTCCCGAGGAGTACGGGGGCGGCGGGCGCGGCATGGCCGAGCTCGCCATCGTCCTGGAAGAGCTCGGCGCCGCGGGCTGCCCCCTGCTGATGATGGTCGTCTCACCCGCCATCTGCGGCACCGTCATCGCCCGCTTCGGCACCGGGGCACAGAAGCGGAAGTGGCTTCCCGGCATCGCCTCCGGGACGTACCGCATGGCCTTCGGCATCACCGAGCCGGACGCGGGATCCAATTCCCACCGCATCACGACGACCGCGCGCCGGGAAGGGGGTGAGTGGGTGCTCAACGGCCGCAAGGTCTTCATTTCGGGTGTGGACATCGCGGACGCCACGCTGATCGTGGGCCGTACGGAGGACAGGCGCACGGGGAAGCTCAAGCCCTGTCTGTTCGTCGTGGAGAGGGACGCTCCGGGCTTTCTGAAGGCTCCCATTCCCATGGAACTCGCCGCCCCCGAGAAGCAGTTCGAGCTCACCTTCGACCAGGTGCGGCTGCCTGAGGACGCCCTCGTCGGAGACGAGGACGCCGGGCTCCTCCAGCTCTTCGCCGGGCTCAACCCCGAACGCATCATGACCGCCGCCTTCGCCCTCGGCATGGCCCGCTACGCCCTGGCCCGCGCCGTCGACTACGCCCGTACGCGCACCGTCTGGCGCGAGCCCATCGGCGCCCACCAGGCCATCGCGCACCCCCTGGCCCAGTCCCACATCGAGATCGAGCTCGCCCGGCTGATGATGCTCAAGGCGGCCCACCTCTGCGACGCCGGCGACGACATGGGCGCGGGCGAGGCGGCCAACATGGCCAAGTACGCCGCCGCCGACGCCGCCGTCCGCACCGTCGACCACGCCGTGCACACCCTCGGCGGCAACGGCCTGGCGAGCGAGTACGGACTGGCCTCCCTGCTCACCGCGGTGCGGGTGACGCGGATCGCCCCGGTCAGCCGGGAGATGATCCTCAACTACGTGTCGCACACGACCCTGGGCCTCCCCAAGTCGTACTGAGAAAGGTGGCTTTCTGTGACGCTGGTCCGCCGCTCCTCCGAGCACGGCATCACCACCCTGACCCTGGACTCCCCGCACAACCGCAACGCCCTGTCGTCCCGCCTCGTCGCCGGACTGCTGGAAGGGCTGGAGGAGGCGGGGGAGGACGCTGAGGCGCGTGCCGTTCTGCTGACCCACACCGGCAACACCTTTTGTTCCGGGGCCGATCTGACGGAGGCGGGCCCTGACGGGCCGCAGGCCCTCGTGCGGCTCATGCGCGCCGTGGTCGAGCTGCGCAAGCCGGTCGTGGCGCGGGTGGGCGGCCACGCGCGTGCCGGAGGTCTGGGGCTGCTGGGCGCCTGTGACATCTCCGTGGCGGGGGAGGGCGCCACGTTCGCCTTCACGGAGGCCCGGCTCGGGCTCGCGCCCGCGGTGATATCCCTGCCGCTGCTGCCGCGCCTCGACGCGCGCGCCGCGGCTCGCTACTACCTGACCGGCGAGCGGTTCGGTGCCGACGAGGCCGTACGGATCGGGCTCGTCACCGCCGGCGAACAGGAGCTGGACGCGATCCTGGACGGGCTGCGGCGCGGCTCGCCCCAGGGCCTCGCCGAGTCGAAGGCCCTGGCCACGGCTGATGTGCGGCGGGCCTTCGACCGCGACGCGGAGGGGCTCACCGCCCTGTCCGCCCGGCTCTTCGCCTCCTCCGAGGCCCGTGAGGGCATGACCGCCTTTCTTGAGCGCAGGGAACCGGTATGGGCCCGCTGAGCCTCCCCAAGCAGGACCGCAGCCGCGCCACGCGGCAGCGGCTCCTTGAGGCGGCGGTCGCCTGCCTCGCCGAGCACGGGTGGGCCGGGTCGACGGTCTCCGTCGTCGCCGAGCGCGCCGGCGTCTCGCGCGGGGCCGCCCAGCACCACTTCCGCACACGGGAGGAGCTCTTCACCGCGGCCGTCGAGTACGTCGCCGAAGAGCGGTCGGCAGCCGTGCGCGGCCTGCTGCCCCAGGTGCAGCTGATCACCGGCCCGGCCCGTACGCACATGGCCGTCGGCCAGCTCGTCGAGCTGTGCACGGGACCGCTGTTCCGCGCCGCCCTGCACCTGTGGGTGGCCGCCGCGAACGACGCGGCGCTGCGGGGCCCGGTCACCGAACTGGAGGCGCGCGTCGGCCGCGAGGTGCACCGCATGGCGGTGGAACTCCTCGGCGCCGACGAGCGCCGCCCCGGCGTCCGCGAAACCGTCCAGGGCTTCCTCGACATGTGCCGCGGCCTGGGCCTCGCCCACCTCCTGACGGACGACACCGCCCGCCGTGAACGGGTGGTCCGGCACTGGACGGCGGTCCTCAGCAACCTGCTGTGAGGGAGGGCGGTTGCGCCTGCCGCGCAACCGCCCTCGCGGTCAGGCCGCCGACGCCGTCTTCCCCGTGATGTCCGCGAAGCCCTCGATCTCGCGCGGGTCGCGCGGGCCCGGGCCCACGTAGTGGGCCGACGGGCGGACCAGGCGGCCCGTGCGCTTCTGCTCCAGGATGTGCGCGCTCCAGCCGGCGGTGCGGGCGCAGGTGAACATCGATGTGAACATGTGCGCCGGGACCTCGGCGAAGTCCAGGACGATGGCCGCCCAGAACTCGACGTTCGTGGCGAGGACACGGTCCGGACGGCGGTTGTGAAGCTCCTCCAGGGCCGCCTTCTCCAGGGCCTCGGCGACCTCGTAGCGCGGCGCGGCCAGCTCGCGGGCCGTGCGGCGCAGGACGCGGGCGCGCGGGTCCTCCGCGCGGTAGACGCGGTGGCCGAAGCCCATGAGGCGCTCGCCGTTGTCCAGGGCGCGCTTGACGTACGCCACCGCGTCGCCCGTGCGCTCGATCTCCTCGATCATGCCGAGGACGCGGGACGGCGCGCCGCCGTGCAGCGGGCCGGACATGGCGCCGACCGCGCCGGACAGCGCCGCGGCCACGTCCGCGCCGGTGGAGGCGATGACGCGGGCCGTGAACGTGGAGGCGTTCATGCCGTGCTCGGCGGCGGACGTCCAGTAGGCGTCGACGGCCTTGACGTGCTTGGGGTCGGGCTCCCCGCGCCAGCGCTTCATGAAGCGCTCGACGACGGTCTCCGCCTTGTCGATCTCGCGCTGCGGCACCATCGGCAGGCCCTGCCCGCGCGCCGACTGGGCGACGTAGGAGAGGGCCATGACGGCGGCGCGGGCGAGGTTGTCGCGGGCGGTGGCCTCGTCGATGTCGAGGAGGGGCTTGAGGCCCCACACGGGGGCCAGCATCGCGAGTGCGGACTGGACGTCGACGCGGATGTCACCCGAGTGGACGGGGATCGGGAAGGGCTCGGCGGGCGGCAGGCCCGGGTTGAACGAGCCGTCGACCAGCAGGCCCCAGACGTTGCCGAAGGACACCTGGCCGACCAGGTCCTCGATGTCGACGCCTCGGTAGCGGAGAGAGCCGCCTTCCTTGTCGGGTTCGGCGATCTCCGTCTCGAACGCGACGACTCCTTCGAGTCCGGGTACGAAGTCGGACATCAGGCGGCTCCTCATGACGTGTGCGACAGCTGGGGCGCGAGGCCCGGTCGGGCGCGGCTGCTGCCTGTCCCTGGTGCGGTCCGCGGTCCGTGCGTCGCTGCGTACGGCCTTGCGATCCGTCATCGGTCAACCGGGTCATGCCCCGTGCGGCGGGTCTTCACCCGGTTCCGCGCCCGGACCCCTGACGGGCGGGCTCGTTCCGGATTCCGGCCGGAAACGATAGCCGGTGATGTGCGGGTACCACAGCTTCCCGCCCTGCGATTTTGGGGGGTTCGCCACATGCGGCGAAAGGTGATGTCCGGCACAGTGGGGGTTTTGGCCGCGGGAGGGTTACGGAGGGCCGCCGGAGGGCAGGTACATCTGCTGATCCGGGCGCGCCTGCTGTCAGGATGGGCCCGTGACCCACGCCGACGAGTTCCCCGCCCCCGAGTTCCACGGCGGCGCGCTGGACGCCGCAGCCATGCGCGAGCAGTACCGCTCCGAAGGCCTTTCGGAGTCGGACCTCGCCCCCGATCCGTACGAGCAGTTCGCCATCTGGTTCGCCGAGGTGTTCGCCGCGGGGCTCCGGGAGCCCAACGCCATGGTCGTCTCCACGGCCGACGCCGACGGCCGGCCCAGCTCCCGGACCGTGCTCCTCAAGGGCTACGACCACCACGGCTTCGTCTTCTACACCAACTACGGCTCCCGCAAGGCCGCCGACCTCGCGCGCAACCCGTACGTCTCGCTGCTGTTCCCCTGGCACCCGATCGGCCGTCAGGTCATCGTCGCCGGCACGGCCGAGCGCGTGGATGTGGCGGAGACGGCCGTCTACTTCCACTCGCGGCCGCGCGGCTCGCAGCTGGGCGCGTGGGCGAGCGCGCAGTCGGCCGTCGTGTCGTCGCGCGAGGAGATCGACGCCGCGTACGAGCGGCTGCTGACCCGCTATCCGGAAGGGGAGCCGGTGCCCGTGCCGACGGGCTGGGGCGGCTATCGCGTGACCCCGGAAAGCGTGGAGTTCTGGCAGGGGCGCGAGAACAGGCTGCACGACCGGCTGCGGTACGTGAGGGAGGGCGGCGAGAGCTGGCGGGTGGAACGGCTCGGCCCGTAAGCCTCGTATGGTCCGTCTGTAAGGCTTGCGAGGCCCGTTGCGGTCTCATGTCTCGGGAGGCCCGTAAGGCTTGCGGGGCCCGAAAGGCGATAAAGCGATAAAGCAGGCGATCCGTGGGCCGGTTACCGCCGCGCCCTGGGGCGCGGCGGTGCCGAGCGGACGACTCGGCGGCCCACGGATCGGGTGACTGCTTGGGATTGGCCGGCAGATCCCCCAGCTGCAGCCTGGGAGGCCCCGGCGCTGCGCTTGGCGCGACGACGGGCGCTAGCCCGCAGTCACCTCACGCGTCCGGAATGAAACCATGTCCCGAACCACCTCCCTTCTCGTGTGCGCACCACCCTAGGAAGCGCGTGGGTGAGCGACAACCGAATTTCCGGTGGGCAACGATTTCCCCGAAGACGGTGTGGTGCCCATCACGGTCGAGTTGAATGACCCGTCGTGCAGGACATGCAGACGCGTCCAGCTGGGGGTACCTCGTGACCGCACCACACAAATCAGGCCCTGCCCGCCCGGCGACCCCGGCGCCCGGTGCCGGGGAAGCCGCGGGCGACGCCGAACGCGCCTCCGAACGAGCCCCCGACAGCGACGACTCCGGCCTCCTCGCGGCGCTCCTCGACGGCATGGACACCGCGCTGTGCGCCTTCGACGCCGACGGCACGGTCACCCACTGGAACCGCGAGGCCGAACGGATACTGGGCTGGACCGCGGCGGAGGCCGTCGGCCGGCAGGGCCTGGCCGGCTGGGCGGTGCGGCCCGCGGACGCCGCCGAGGTCGCGGCGCGGCTGGACGGGGCGATGGCAACCCCCGGGCGGCACGTCCACGAGTTCGCGCTGCTGACCAAGGACGGCGGGCGGGTGCTGGTCCGCACCCAGCTGTCGGCCGTTCCGGGCGCGGGCGAACGGCCCGCCGGGGTGTACTGCGCGTTCAGCGAGGTCCACACCCAGATCGACCTGGAGCGCTCCATCGCGCTCAGCGAGGCCCTCTTCGGGGACGCGTCATGGGGCGTCGTGCTCGTCGACGCCGACCTGCGGCCGGCCCTCGCCAACGCCCACGCCGCGCGGGCCCTGCGCACGGGCCGCACCGCGCTCCTGGGCCGCCCGCTCGGCGAACTGCTGGAGCAGGGCGTGGAGGAGGTCGAGGGCGCCCTCCAGCACGTCCTCGCGGCGGGCGCCCCGCCCGCCCCCACCGACCTGTGGGTGACCCTCCGCGACCAGGGCGGCGCCCCGCCCGAGCGGCGCTGCTGGCGCAGCGGTTTCGTGCGGCTGGCCTCGCCGCTCGCCGAGGAACCCGTGCCGCTGGGCGTGGCCTGGCTGTTCCTGGACGTCACCGCCGCCCGCCTCACCGAGCAGGACAGCGCCCGGCTGCGCTTCCGCGCCAGCCAGCTGCACCGGGCCGGGCGGGCCGTCGCCGAGTGCGAGGACCCCATGGAAGCGGCCTCCCTCTACCTCGACTTCGCCCTCGCCGGCTTCGCCGACCACGCCCTGATCGACCTGCTCCCCGAGCCGCAGGCGACCCCCGGCTCCCCGGTCCGGCTGATCAGGGCCACCGCCACGCCCGCCGGCACGCCGGGCCCCTGCCCGGCCACGGGCCGCGGCGGCCTCCCGGTGCCGTACCCGGACGGCCACCCCGCCCTGCAGGCCGTCGAACGCTGCGGCTCGGTCCGCGCGGCCTCCGACTGCACCGAGACCTGGGCCACCGCCCGCAAGTGGCCCGAGGGCACCGTGCACGCCCTCGCCACGGCCCTCCGCAGCCGCGGCCGGACGCTGGGCGCGGTCACCTTCCTCCGCGGCCCGTCCCGCCGCCCGTTCGACCGCTCGGACGCGACGTACGCGGAGGACATCTCGTGCCGGGTGGCGGCGTCGATCGACCTGGCGGGCCCGACGCCGTAACCCCCGCCCCGCGGAGCGTCACCGGCGCCGGAAGAAGATCCGGTCCCCGTACTCGTCCAGCACCCGCCCGTTCCAGTCGTGCCCCCCGTCGACGTTCCCGGAACGAAGCATCGGCGGGTCGATGCCGCGGGCGGCGAGTTCGCCCGCGGCGGTGGCGACGACCGCCTGCATCAGGGCGCTGGTGACGACCGTGGAGGCGGGGCCGAAGGGGGCCGCGATGCCGTCCGCCGTGAGCTCCGCGTCCCCGATGCCGATCTTGCTGTCGATGACGAGGTCGCAGTGGTCCTTCAGGAAGGTGCCGGAGGAGTGGCGGGACTTGGTGTGCTCGGCGTAGGCGAGGGAGGTGACGCCGATGACGCGGACGCCCAGCGCGCGGGCGTTCATGGCCATCTCGACGGGCAGGGAGTTGCGGCCGGAGAGGGAGATGACGACCAGGACGTCGCCGGCCTGGACGGGGCTGGTGTCGAGGACCGCGCCGGCCAGGCCGTCGACGCGCTCCAGGGCGCTGCCGAGCGTGGCCGGCATGACGTCGAGGCCGACGACGCCGGGGACGGCGAGGAGGTTGATCAGCGCGAGGCCGCCCGCGCGGTAGACGACGTCCTGGGCGGGGAGCGAGGAGTGGCCGGCGCCGAAGACGAAGAGCCGGCCGCCGTCCGCCACGGTGTCGGCGAGGAGGGCGGCCGCGGCCGTGATGTGCTCCGCCTCCTCGTCGCGCACCCGCTGCAGCAGCCCGATCGCGGCGTCGAAGAACTGCCCGGCCAGCTTGTTCTCGCTCATCGCTGCGGGGCTCCTTAGATCGAGATCCGGTGGCGCGTACGGTCTGGGCGTACGCTCGTGGCGCGGATCACGTTGCGGTCTGGACCAGGGCCCTGTCAATACGGCGGGCGGCCCGGGGCCGTGCCCGCCACCGTTCTCGGTGGCATGCGTCAGAATTGGGTCCAGGGGCCACGCGCACGACTTATCGAGGGGCACGCATGTCCGGACTGATCGACACCACGGAGATGTATCTCCGCACCATTCTCGAGCTGGAGGAGGAGGGTGTGGTCCCCATGCGTGCCCGAATCGCCGAGCGGCTCGACCAGAGCGGCCCGACGGTCAGCCAGACCGTGGCACGCATGGAGCGCGACGGCCTGGTGTCCGTCGCGGGCGACCGGCACCTGGAGCTCACCGAGGAGGGCCGCCGGCTGGCCACGCGCGTCATGCGCAAGCACCGCCTCGCGGAGTGCCTGCTGGTCGACGTGATCGGCCTGGAGTGGGAGCAGGTCCACGCCGAGGCCTGCCGCTGGGAGCACGTGATGAGCGAGGCGGTGGAGCGCCGCGTGCTGGAGCTCCTGCGCCACCCCACCGAGTCGCCGTACGGCAATCCCATCCCGGGCCTGGAGGAGCTGGGCGAGAAGGCCGAGCCGGACCCGCTGCTCAATGAGGACATGGTCAGCCTGATGGACCTGGACGCCGGGTCCGACGGCAAGACCGTGGTCGTACGCCGGATCGGTGAGCCCATCCAGACGGACGCCCAGCTGATGTATTCGCTGCGGCGCGCGGGCGTGCAGCCCGGCGCGGTGGTCAGCGTGACGGATTCGGCGGGCGGTGTGATCGTCGGCAGCAGCGGTGAGGCCACGGAGCTGGAGCCGGACATCGCGGCGCACGTCTTCGTCGCCAAGCGCTGAGCCGCTTCGCCGCCGAGCACTGAGCCGCCGCCTCGCGCCTCACTCACGCCCCGCCGGACCGGGCTGCCCCGTGCAGCCCGCCGCGGGGCGTCTTGCTGCGTCAACTCCCCTGAATCTGGCTGGAGTCGGCGGAACCGGCACGGAGCCGCCCCGGCCGTGCCACGCTGGCGCTGGCGCGCATATGCGCGGCACGCCGCTGTCTCGGGGAGGGGGGCTGCGATGAGGCCGGCGGGGCGTGACAAGGGCCCCGGCGCCCTTGCGGGCAGCCGGGGCCCTGCCTCCCCATTTACCCCCGTGGCGACCCGGAGCCCCGAGCTCCCAGGGTCCGCCCCGCGGACCTTCTTCCCCGAGCAGTCCGCGCCCAGGTCGATTAATCCCCTGGGCGCCGCCGGTCAACCCTTCCCTGAGGTCACTCGAACGAGGGGTGTTGTGCGCGTTGAGCATGCAATCGAACGCAGGTTCTATATCGTGATCGTGGAACTGCTCGGGGAAGAGTAGGAGGTGCCAGGTCTCATGGTTCGGCGCATCGACGTGAGTGGGAGCGGCGGGGTACGGCTCGCGGCCTGGGAGTTCGCCGATCCGCCCAAGCGCCCCTGCGGGGGCGGAGAGGGTGGCGCCGGCGCGGTGCTGCTGCTCCACGGTCTGATGGGCCGCGCCGCGCACTGGGCGGAGACCGCCCGCTGGCTGTCCGGCCGGCACCGCGCGGTCGCCCTCGACCAGCGGGGGCACGGCCGCAGCGAGCGCCCGGCCGAGGGCCCGTACACCCGGGACGCCTACATCGCCGACGCCGTGGCCGCGATCGAGTGCCTGGATCTCGCCCCTGTCGTCCTGATCGGCCACGCCATGGGCGCGCTCACCGCCTGGCAGCTCGCCGCCCGCCGCCCGGACCTGGTCCGCGCGCTGGTCATCTGCGACATGCGGGCGTCCGCTCTGGGCGCCACCACCCAGCGCGAGTGGGGCGAGTGGTTCCGCTCGTGGCCGGTCCCGTTCGCCACGCTCGCGGACGTCCGCAAGTGGTTCGCCGAGGGCGACCCCACCCTGGAGCGCCCCAGGCCCGCCCGCGGGGACTACTACGCCGAGATCATGGCCGAGCGCGCCGACGGCTGGCGCCCGGCCTTCTCCCGCCGCCAGATGCTCCAGGCCCGCGAGACCTACGCCCACGACGCCCACTGGGAGGAGCTCGCCCTCGTCGAGTGCCCGGCCCTCGTCGTCCGCGGCCCCGATGGCGAGCTCGGCCGCGCCGAGGCCCAGGAGATGGTCCGCGTCCTGCCCCGCGGCAAGTACGCCGAGGTGCCCGACGCGGGTCACCTCGTCCACTACGAACATCCCGAGGGCTGGCGCCAGGCCGTGGAGTCGTTCCTGGAGTCGGTGTTACCCGCGTAGGCGGGGCTTCTGGAGTGGGCGGCGCCGTCTGCGGGGGTGGGGCCGCAGATTAATTCAACAAGCGTTGACATATCTCGGACGCGGGTGTGCACTGGCTGTAAGGCCAGATGCCCGCACGAGCCATCCGAGGTGCCGTCATGTCCTCCTCGCTCTCCTCCCAGGCCACCCCCGCCGACGTCCTCGTCGTCGGCGCCGGACCCACCGGGCTGCTGCTCGCCGGGGATCTCGCCGCCGCCGGCGTGCGGGTGACGCTGGTGGAGAAACGGGCTCAGGAGTCGAACCTGACGCGGGCCTTCGCCGTGCACGCGCGCACGCTGGAGACCTTCGACGCCCGCGGCATCGCCGAGGCCCTGATCGCCACGGGGTCCTTCATGCCGGGCGTGCGGTTCTTCGGCCGCGTCGGGATCGACCTGTCCCGGCTGCCCAGCCGCTTCCCCGGCGTCCTGCTCACGCCGCAGTACGAGACCGAGCGGGTGCTGGAGGAGCGGGCCCTGAAGGCCGGGGTCGTGGTGCGGCGCGGGGCGGAGGTCGCCGGGCTGCGCCAGGACGCGGACGGCGTCGACGCCGAGCTCCGCACCGCGGACGGCGCCACCGAGACCCTGCGGGCCGCCTACGCCGTCGGTGCCGACGGCGTGCGCAGCGCCGTCCGCAAGGCGCTCGGCCTTCCCTTCCCCGGGAAGTCCGTGCTCCGGTCCGTCATGCTCGCCGATGTGCGCCTCACCACCGATCCCCCGGGGCTGCCGGCCTTCCGGAGCTCCGGCGGAGGCTTCGCCTTCCTGGTGCCCTTCGGTGACGGCTACTACCGCGTCATCGCCTGGACGCACGGCTCGGACCTGCCGTCCACCGCCCCCGTCGACTTCGAGGAGCTCAAGGCCGTCACCCGCACCGCCTTCGGCACCGACTTCGGCATGCACGACCCCCGCTGGACCTCGCGTTTCCACAGCGACGAGCGGCAGGTGCCGCGCTACCGCGACGGCCGCGTCTTCCTCGCCGGCGACGCCGCCCACGTCCACTCGCCCGCCGGAGGGCTCGGCATGAACACGGGCCTGCAGGACGCCGCCAACCTCTCCTGGAAGCTCGCCGCCGTCCTCAAGGGAACGGCGCCGGAATCCCTGCTCGACAGCTATCACGACGAGCGCCACCCCGTGGGCCGGCAGGTGCTCCGCGTCAGCGGCGCCATCGTGCGGGGCGTCCTGCTCTCTTCGCCCGTCACCCGCCGCCTGCGCGACGCCGCCGCCGTGGCCGCCGTGTCCCTCCCGTTCGCCGCGGACCGCGGCGCCCTCGTGGTCTCCGGGATCGGCATCCGCTACCCCGCACCGCCCGGAGCGCACCCGCTGACCGGGCGCCGCGCCCCCGACCTGCCGCTCGCGGAGCGCGCCGGCGAACCCACCCGCCTGTACGAGGCGCTGCGCGCCGGTACGCACGTGCGCGTGCTGCCGCGCGGGGCGGGCGCACCGCCACGGCAGGAGACGGGCGTCACCGCGGTCACCCGCGCCGACGCCCGTCGCACGACCCTCCTCGTACGGCCCGACGGGTACGTGGCCGAGGCTCGCGACCTCGGCTGACCGGGCCCCGGCCCGGACCGCGTACGGCACCCGCCGCAGCGTGCCTCACCTGCGGCGGGCGTCCGCCGCATCCCGCCCGCACGCGTAGGCGAGCGCGCTCACCAGCTCGTCCGCGTCCGGCAGCCAGCGGTTGGCGACCGTGGGCTGGCGCGCCCACTGCACCGAACCGCGCGTCCCCACGCGGGTGGGCGGCGCGACCACGTAGTCGCCCTCGCCGCGCGCGATCAGATCCAGCGACGTCGGGTGCCAGCCCAGCTTCCGGGCGGCGTCCCCCACCTTCAGCGCCCCGCCCGGCAGCACGAAGAACAGCATCCGGCGGAACGGGGTGCACGTGATCGGCCCCAGCTGGATGTTCATCCGCTCCATCCGGGCCAGCGCCAGGCAGCCCGCCGTCTCCGGGACGTCCAGCGCGTCGAACGTGCGGCCCGTCGGAAGCAGGACCGAAGCGGCGGGCTGCTTCTCCCACATGCGGCGGATGGCGACCGCGCTGCCGGTGGCCTGCGTGGCCCAGTCCGGGCGGTCCGGGTGCGCACCCGGGGAGGGGCAGCCGAGATCACCGCACGAGCAGTACTCCCGCCCCTCCTCCACCTTCAGCCACGTACCGCCGAATACGTCCCAGTGCCGCTCCTCCGCGTACCTGACAGCGGCGTCCAGCAGTTGTTCGCTGCGCTGTTGCGGGAGGTGCGGGGCTCCTACTGCGATGGTCTCTTCCACGCCCATCACAACTCCCCCTGTCACGAGGGGTTACGGCTCAGGCTCACGCTTGTGGGCGGTGCCAGGACATGCACGTGGGGCGCACGGATGCATGTACGGGGGCGCAGACGCGGGTTGGCCTCCGAGGCTGGGTAGCCACCTGTGCGGCGACGGGGCGAGACAGTCAATGTCTGGCCATTGCCGCCTTTGCTGTCATTACCGTTAAGTCCGCATTCTCCGGACATTCAGGGGGCAAAGATCACAGGGGAAGACGCAGTCAGCTGTCTCAGCTTCTCCGCATTCCGCGGCGGACCGCGCCGCGAACGCTTAGCAGTCCCAGGGGGTACAGCATGGCCGCACGGCCACTCGTGGCGCGGCAGCCGAACGAACGGCTGCAGGCGCTCATTCAGGAAGCCGCCTGTTCCAATGCCGGCCTTGCCCGGCGCGTCAATATGTGCGGTGCCGAGCACGGGCTCGACCTGCGCTACGACAAAACGTCCGTAGCGCGCTGGCTGCGCGGACAGCAGCCGCGCGGGCGGGCCCCGGCCATCATCGCCGAGGCGCTCGGCCGCAAGCTCGGGCGCACCGTCACCATCGACGAGATCGGCATGGCGAACGGCAAGAACCTCGCCTCCGGGGTCGGCCTGCAGTTCTCGCCCACCGTGCTCGGCGCGATCGAGCAGGTGTGTGAGCTGTGGCGGAGCGACGTCGGGCGCCGGGACTTCCTCAGCGGGACGTCCGTCGCCTCGTCCGCCCTCGTCGAACCGAGCCGCGACTGGCTCATCACCGGGGCCGATCCGCAGGTCGCGCGGAACGCGGGCGCGCGGGTGGGGGTTTCGGACGTCGATGCGGTGCGGGCCACGACCGAGGCACTGGTCGAACTTGACCACCGGTACGGGAGCGGCCACGTCCGGCCCGTCGTCGTGCACTATCTGAACAGCGTCGTCTCCGGGCTGCTCGCCGGGTCGTACCGGGAGTCCGTGGGGCGCGAACTGTTCGCCGCCGTCGCACGGTTGACCGAACTCGCCGGCTATATGGCCGTCGACACCGGCCAGCCCGGCCTCGCCCAGCGGTACTACATCCAGGCACTGCGTCTCGCCCAGGCTGCGGGGGACCGTGGGTACGGGGGGTACGTGCTGGCCGCCAGCATGAGTCACCTGGCGGCTTCGCTGGGGAACCCGCGGGAGATCGCCCAGCTGGCCAAGGCCGCGCAGGAAGGCGCGCGGGGGCACGTCACGCCGCGGGCCGAGGCCATGTTCTACGCCGCCGAGGCGCGGGGTCACGCGCTGCTCGGCGACGCCCGCTCCTGCCAGACGGTCGCGGCCAAGGCCATGGCCAGGCTCGAAGAGGCCGGTGAACCCTCCGCGTCCGCGGACTCCGGCGACGACCCCGCCTGGATCCGGCACTTCGACCACGCCTACCTGGCGGACGAGCTCGCGCACTGCCACCGCGACCTCGGCCAGGCCGAGCAGGCCCGCCGGCACGCGGAGGACGCCATCACCGGGCACGCGGAAGGGCGCGTGCGCAGGCGCGCCATCGGCATGCTGCTGCTGGCCACGGCGCAGGTCCAGCAGCGGGACGTCGACGAGGCGTGCGCCACGGGGGTCCGGGCGCTGGACCTGCTGGGCACGCTGAGGTCCAACCGGGGCGCGGAGTACCTGGAGGACTTCCAGCAGCGGCTGGCCCCGTACCGGGAGGAGCCGGTCGTCCGTGAGTTCGGGGCACGGCTGGAGGTGCAGGCGGCGTAGGCCCTTCCGGCGGATGACGGGGCGAGCCGCTTCCGGTTGCCACGTGATCCGCCGGGCTCTCGCCGTTGCGGGGCCGCACCGTTGCGGCGGGCTGTTCTTTCCGCTGCGACGGCGGCATGCGACGGCGGCAGGCCATGGCGGTGGTGCTGTGCGAGCCGCCTGGTGAAGGTCCGCCGTCCAGGACCCCGCAGGCGGCCGCATGGCCCGGCCGTGCGGTGACCCGGTAGCGTGGCCGCGCTATCGATAAGTTGCCGTACAGCTTGAGGAGTCCCGGTGACGCAGAGCGGACAGGGCAACGCGCCTCAGCCGGCCGCCGGCCGGCCGTGGGGCGAGCCGTGGGGGCCCGACGCACAGCGCGCCCCCCTGCCGCCCGAGATGCCGCCGGGCAGCCCCGCGGGCCCCGGCGACTCCGAAGCCACGCAGTACATGCCGCCCGTCCTGGGCACCGCCCCCGCACCGGCCGCGCCCGACCCCTCCTCCGAGGCCACCCAGTACTTGCCGCCGGTCGCCTCCGGTCCGCTTCCGGGCGCACCGCGGCCACCGGCCCCCTACGCCCAGGGCGGCGCGGGCCAGGGCGGCGGTACGCACGGTGCCGGGCGGGGGCCGGGTGACGCCCCGGCGGCGCCCGCGGCCTCCACGGATTCCGCCACGCAGTACCTGCCGCCCCTGAGCGGTGACGATTCTGCTGCCGCTACGCAGTACCTGCCGCCCGTGGGCGGCGGCGCGCCCTCCGGGGATGCTTCCGCTGCGGCTACGCAGTACATGCCGCCTGTGGGTGGGGGTGGTCCTGCGGGTGGGGATGCCTCGGCTGCTGCCACGCAGTACTTGCCACCTGTCGCCGGGGGCGGTCCTGCGGGTGGGGATTCTGCCGCTGCCACGCAGTATCTGCCGCCTGTGGGCGGCGGCGCGCCCTCCGGGGATGCCTCTGCTGCGGCTACGCAGTATCTGCCGCCTGTGGGTGGGGGTGCGTCCTCCGGGGATGCTTCCGCTGCGGCTACGCAGTACATGCCGCCTGTGGGTGGAGGTGCTCCTGCTGGTGGGGATTCCGCTGCTGCCACGCAGTACATGCCGCCCGTCGCCGGAGGCGGCCCCGTCCCGCCGCCCCCCTACCAGCCGCCGCTCGGCGGTGCCCCCGCGCAGGGGGAGCGGCCGCCGCCCTCCGAGTTCGACGGGCTGTTCCGCGCCTCGGCCGCCTCCGCCGCCGCTTCCGCATCCGGTTCCGCTTCCGGTTCCGCTTCCGCCGGGCCCCGCGGCGCGGCCGGATCCGCCCCCGGGCACATACCCCCGCCGCGTGCCCCGCACGCGGCGCCCCCGCAGCCCGCTCCCGCCTCCCCGCCGCCCCGGCGGAAGCTGCCCACCGCGGCCATCGTCGGCATCGTCGTCGCCGGCTGCGCCGTCGCGGGGCTCGCCGCCGGTGCGCTGCTCAGCGGCGGGGGAGACGAGAAGAAGGACACCCCGCAGAACACTGCCGTCAGCTCCGCCACGCCCGGCGCCACGCCCGACGAGGGCGACGGCGGCAAGAAGGAGCCGTCGGCCGACCCGGCGGATCCGGCGGTCGCCCAGGCCAAGGCCCTGGACGCCCTGCTGAAGGACAGCAACAACAGCCGCGACGCCGTGATCAAGGCCGTCGACTCGATCCGGGACTGCAAGGACCTGGGCAAGTCCGCGTCCGATCTGCGCGACGCCGCCAAGCAGCGCGACGGCCTCGTCACCCGGCTCGAGAAGACCGTGATCGACAAGCTTCCCAACAGTGCCGAGCTGTCGGCGCAGCTGACCAAGGCGTGGAAGTCGTCCGCCTCCGCGGACAGCCACTACGCCGCGTGGGCGGACCAGGTCGGCGGCAAGCACGGCTGCATCAAGGGCCACGCGCGCCCGTCGGGCGAGAGCACCGCGGGCGACCGCGCCAGCGGCGACGCCACGGCCGCGAAGAAGCAGGCCGCGGAGCTGTGGAACCCGATCGCGAAGAAGTACGGGCTGTCGCAGCACTCGTGGGCGCAGCTCTGACGATCATGGGCGGAGGGGCGGAACCCGGGGGCTCGGGCCGGATGTCAGTGGGGGAACGTACGATCGATTGCTATGCAGGGTTCGGAGAAGTCTTCCCGCCGCGGCCGCCGCTCGACCACCATGGACGGCATGCCGCTCAATGACATGCCGTGGTGGCGCTGGCGGGCGCAGGTGCGCTCGGCGCTGCACATGCTTTCGGACCCGGTCTTCCAGCGCGAGCGCTGGCTCGCCGGCGACGCGGGCTTCGGGGATGTGACGGACGCCGTCTACCGGCTCGTCGAGGACACCTGGCTGGACAACTGGTCGGCCGAGAAATACATCGGGACGATCTTCCGCGACTCGGGCGAGGCCGCGCTCGTCGACCTCGCGGTGCTGCGCGTCCTGCGGATAATGCACCAGGTCGGGCCGGACGCCCCGGTCTCGGCCTATCTGGAGCACCACGGCTGGCCGGAGGCGGTCCGGGCCGCGAGGGAGGCGCACGTACGGCTCGCGCTGAACGACGGGGACGAGCCGGAGGCCCCGCCGCGCCCGCTCGAGGTGCTGGAGCGGCTGACGCAGGCGCGCTGAGCCGCGGCCCCGACCGCGGCGCGGTTCGGGGGGCCCCGCGGGTGTGCGAGGCTATTGGGCTATGAACGCCTCCCAGTCCCCTGCCGCCGAAGGGGCCCCAGCGCAGCCCGAGCAGTACGTCCTCACCCTCTCCTGCCCCGACAAGCAGGGCATCGTCCACGCGGTGTCCAGCTACCTCTTCATGACCGGGTGCAACATCGAGGACAGCCAGCAGTTCGGTGACCACGACACCGGGCTCTTCTTCATGCGCGTCCACTTCGGCGCGGAGGCGCCCGTCACCGTGGAGAAGCTGCGCGCCAGCTTCGCCGCCATCGGCGACTCCTTCCACATGGACTGGGAGATCCACCGGGCCGACGAGAAGATGCGCATCGTTCTGATGGTGTCCAAGTTCGGCCACTGCCTGAACGACCTGCTCTTCCGCTCGCGGATCGGCGCCCTTCCGGTGGAGATCGCCGCCGTCGTCTCCAACCACACCGACTTCGCCGAGCTCGTGGGCTCCTACGGGGTCCCGTTCCACCACATTCCGGTCACGAAGGACACCAAGCCGGAGGCGGAGGCGAAGCTCCTGGAGCTCGTCCAGGCCGAGAACGTCGAGCTCGTCGTCCTCGCCCGCTACATGCAGGTCCTCTCGGACGACCTCTGCAAGGTCCTCTCCGGGAAGATCATCAACATCCACCACTCCTTCCTCCCGAGCTTCAAGGGCGCCAAGCCGTACCACCAGGCGCACGCCCGCGGCGTGAAGCTGATCGGTGCGACGGCGCACTACGTGACCGCGGACCTCGACGAGGGCCCGATCATCGAGCAGGAGGTCGAGCGCGTGGGTCACGAGGTGACCCCGGAGCAGCTGGTCGCCGTCGGCCGCGACGTGGAGTGCCAGGCGCTCGCGCGCGCGGTGAAGTGGCACAGCGAGCACCGCGTCCTGCTGAACGGCCGGCGGACGGTCGTCTTCGCGTAGCACCGGGAGTGTGAGACAGCCGGCCCGTTGCCGCGGGCCGGCGCTCGCGAACGCCTGTGGCCCGCATCCTCGATGCGGGCCACAGGCATGTCCGCGCCCTCTACATCCGCGCCCTCTACATCCGCGCCCTCTACATCCGCGACAGCGAAGCCGTCGCGTACAGCGCGTCCAGGATCGCCTCGCGGTCCCCCGACTGGCCCGCTGCCGCGTCCTCCGGGTGGACGTGGCCCGCGGCGAGGCGGCAGAACTCCATGGCGTCCAGGGCCACGTGGGCGACCTCCGCGCCCGGGAGCGCCGTGGCGGCCGGGGAGTCGAGGGGGATGTGCCAGTGGCCGCCGCCGCTGCCTTCCACCTCCAGGTGGAGGGAGCGGCCGGGCGCGCCCGCCACGGCCAGGGTGTGGGCGGGCGGGGCGAGGCCCGCGCGGCGGCGGCCGGCGATGGCCGCCGGGAGCATGCGGGCCGCGAGGCCGACCAGTTCGTGGAGGTGGCCGGGGGACGGCGGGTGGTAGGGGTAGTCGACGGCGTCGGCGATGTCCTCCGCGTGGATCCAGCACTCGAAGGCCCGGTCGAGGAACGCTTCGCGTACGGGGAGCGTGGACGGGCCGTACGGGACGGCCAGTCCGGCCGTCTCCTCCTCGGCGAACGACGCGCCTCGTATCAGCGCGCGGCCCTGCTCCCGCCACTCGGCCCGCACCGCACCCGGCGGCGTCGCCGGCCGTGCCGCCCAGAGGGCCTCCGTGCGCTCGGTGGGGGAGCCCGTGGCGTCGCCGAGCGGGTCCGGCAGGCCCAGGGTCCGCGCGACGAGGCCGTCGACGGCCGTGAGGTGGCCGATGACCGCGGCCCACGGGCCGCTCGCCGTCGAACCACCGCAGCCGCACCGGCGCCTGCCACTCCGCCTCGCCGATGTCGTGCAGGAGGGCGTCGAGGCGGGCGGTCTCCGCGTCGTACGGCGCGGCCCACGCGGGCAGGGGGACGCGGGCCGGGCGGCGGCCCAGGCAGGAGGCGAGCACGCGCGAGCGCAGCCGCGGGTCGAGGTCCAGGTTGTCCTCCGGGTGGAGCAGGGCGACGGCTTCGCGCAGCCGTACGGCTTCGTCCGCGCAGGTGGCGCAGTCGGTGAGATGGGCCTCGACGGCCGCGGTCTCCTCGGGGGAGCAGGCGGCCAGGGCCCACGCGCCGAGGAGGGATTTGAGGACCTTGTGCGACGTCGGAGCCATTTCGGACGTCAGAGCCGTTTCAGGAGCAGGGGGTGAAGGGCTGGGGGCCGGGGCAGGGGTGGCTTCCGGCCAGCGCGGCCCGTCCTCCGCCGCTGCCCGCGGCAGCGGTATCCGCGGGGGCCGCGGCGGACCGGAAGCGCCGTTTCCGCCTTGCGGGCCCGCCCCGCCCCGGCCGAATTCCTCGCTCACAGTGCCCCTCCGTGCGCCGGCGGCGCGACGACGCGCGGCCCGCGGTGCGCGGTGGAGAGCAGCTGCAGCCCGAGGCGCAGGCGGCGGCGCGCCTCGTCCTCCGTGACGCCGAGCTGCGCCGCGGCCCGGCGGTAGTCGAGGCGGCGCAGGTAGGCGAGGTCGAGCGCGGCGCGCAGCGGGGCCGGCATGGACGTGACGATGTAGTCGGCGCGGGCGGCGGCGGACGCCACCCGTACCTTCTCCTCGATCTCCTCGGGCGTGGCCGCCCCGTCGCTCTGGGACTGCCGCAGCCGCTCCACCGCCTGACGGTGAGTGAGCCCGGCGATCCAGGAGCGCAGCGAGCCCTCCTTGGGGTCGAAGTCGCCGGGGTGCTCCCAGATGTGGCCGAAAACCTCGCGCGTGACGCGGTCGGCGGCGGCCTCGTCCTCAAGGACGCGGTGGGCGAGGGTGTGCACGAGGGAGGCGAAGCGGTCGTAGAGCTCGCCGAGGGCGGCCGCCTCGCCGTGCGCGAGCCGCTGCTGCATCTTGCGGTCCCACCGGGGTGGTGCTCCGTCGGTCGCCATGGCTGCCCCCTCCGTCCGCCGCCGGTTCGTCGATCCCGAAATCGTGCCCGAAATTGTGTGCGTCGCACTCATGCCCGGTGCCGTGCCGCACCGTGCTTGTGCCCACGGTCACATACTCCTCGAATGTAGTGGCCGGGTCCGACAGTCCGGCCGCCTTTGCGGGGAACATCGTGAAGATCGCCCCGCCGGGCCGCTCCGGATGGTATTGCCGCGGTCACTTTCCGCACATCTGGCCGATCGTTACGGATCGTACGTGCGCGAATGTGCCGATGTGTTATGCGGGTGTGACCGGAACTTTGGGGATTAACGGTTCGAGCTGGGCATAGGCTCGTTGGGGGCCGGTGCCGCATATCCGGTCCCACCGGCGTTTCACGCGGGAGAGACGGGGGAGACGCCGGGCAGCCACGGCTGCGGAAAGGTCCGTTCCGGGGAGCGAGAGACCGAGCGAAGGGGCTTCGAGCGCGTGACGTTGAAGGTGAAGGACGCCGAGCGCGGGGACTGGGCCGTCCTCCGTGTCTCCGGCGAGATGGACCTGGTGACGTCGCCGGTGGTCCGGCAACGCGTGCACGACGCGGTCGCCGACGGACGGCGCAGCCTCGTGCTCGATCTGGCCGAGGTGCGCTTCTGCGACTCCAGCGGCGTCGGCGTGCTCATCGCCGCCCGCCGCCTGATGCGCTCCTGTCAGGGGCGCCTGAGACTCATCCTCCCCCCGCAGGGCGGCGCGGCGGACGGCTCCCACGTCAACAGGGTGCTCGGCGCACTCGGGGTGCGCCGCCTCTTCGAGATCTATCCCGACCTGGCCACGGCCACCCACGAGGGGCACGACGGCACCGGCGACGCCCTCGGCACCCTTCCCGCGCAGTCCGCCTGACTCACCGTCCGACGCGGCTGCTTCTCAGCCGTCTCCTTCTCAGCCCGCTCCTTCTCAGCCCTCGCGCGGGAACCCGGCCCGTACGACGAAGCCGCCCTCCCGCGTCGCGTGCGCCTCAAGAGTTCCGCCCAGGCTCTGCGCCCGCTCGCGCAGTCCCACCAGTCCGTGCCCGCCGCCGGGCAGCCCCGGTGCCGGTACGGCCGCGTCCGGCGGTCCGTTGCGGATCTCCACCAGCAGCGTCTCCGCGGCGTCCTCCGCCAGCCGCACCCGTACCCGCGCACCGGGCGCGTGCTTGCGGGCGTTGGTCAGCGCTTCCTGCACCGTGCGGAACGCCGCGCGCTCGACGGCCTCGGAGCGCGCGGCCTCCGGGTCGCACGCGTTCTCGTACGTCACGTCGAGCGCGCTCAGCTCGATCAGCCGGGGCAGGTCCGCGAGGCGCGGCTGCGGCGTGAGCTCCTCGGTGTCGGCCCCGGCGGCGCGTAGGATGCCGACCATGTGCCGCAGCTCCTCCAGCGTGCGCACCGACAGCTCGCGGATCCTGCGGGCCCCTTCGCGCGCCTGCTCGTCGCCCGTGCTGATCTGCACGGCGCCCGCCTGCAGGCTGATCAGGCTGACCTGGTGGGCGACGACGTCGTGCATCTCGCGGGCGAGCCGGGCGCGCTCGGTGGCCAGCACCTGGTCGGCGAGCAGCCGGTCCTCGCGGGCCCGGCTGCGCGTCAGCTCGTCCAGCCGGGCGCCGAGCTCGCGCCGGGTGCGGGTGAGCAGGCCGAGCGCGACGGGCGTGGCGGCAGTGACGCACGCGTCGACGAACTGGAGGGCCACGTCGCGCCGGTCGGCGAAGGAGAGGTGGGAGATCGGGTACGGCAGGAAGTGCGCGGCGGCGAGCAGCGCGGCCGCCCCCGCGAGCAGCCGCCGGTCGGTGCGCAGGGTCGCCACCGTGTACAGCGCGATCATCGGGGCGAACCAGATGTAGCCGATGTAGATGCCGGGCAGCGTCACCGCGAAGACGGTGAGCGGGAAGCGCCGGCGCCACAGCAGCGCGGCCGCTGCCGCGAGCGACACCCCGAGGTCCAGGCCGGGCTTCGGCCCGTTGACCAGCAGGGCGTCCACGGCCGCTATCAGCGCGGGGACGGCGATCGGGAGGGCGGTGCGCACACGCGAGGGGATCAGGCGCAGGCTCGCGGCGGCCGTCACGGAGCGCCGCCCTCGCCGGCCGCGCCCGCGTCCGCCCCTTCGCCCTGCGGCCGCTGCTTGCCCTGCGCCGTGACGAGCCCCGCCCGGTCGGCGACGATCGCGGCCTGGACGCGGTTGAGCCCGCCGAGCTTGCCGAGCACCGCGCGGACGTGGTCCTTGACCGTGCTGGGCGCGAGCCCCATCCGCTCGGCGATCTGCGGGTTGGGCAGCCCGGCGCCGAGGTGCGCGAGCACCTCCCGCTCGCGCGGGGTGAGCACCGACACCGCCTCGGCGGCCGTGGTCTCCGCCTCGGACGCGAGGTAGCCGCCGATCACCGCGCGGGTCACGCCGGGGTCGAGGACGCTGCCGCCCGCCGCGAGGGTTCGCACGGCCTGGACGAGCTGCTCCGGGTCGGTGTCCTTGAGGAGGAAGCCGGTCGCGCCGCCGCGCAGGGCCGCCGCCAGGTACTCGTTGGCGTCGAAGGTCGTGAGCATGGCGACCGCGGGCGGGCGCGGGGCGTCGCGCAGCGCGCGCAGGACGGTCAGCCCGTCGACGTCCGGCATCCGGATGTCCAGCAGGACGACATCGGGGGCGCAGTCGCGCACGGTCGCGACGGCCTCGCCGCCGCCGCAGTCGGCGACCACCTCGATGTCCGGGGCCGTGCCCAGGATCATCCGCAGCCCGGACCGGACGAGCTGCTCGTCGTCCACCACCGCAACACGGATCACCTGCCGTTACCTCTTCCACGCCTACCGCTGCCGCTGCTCTGTGCGCTCACGACCGGCTAGACCCTGTTCAGGGGGGTCCGGTTCCGGTCACGTGCCCCCAGACTGCCGTACCGGTCCGACAACCACCGCCCAAAACGGAGCGTGGCGCTCCGCCCGATCGCCCCGGCCGTCTTCCCGCCGGTCCCCCCGATCGGCGGTGGTACCCCCTCCGATCGGCGGGGGCGAGCCGGGACCCGCGGCGGATTCCGTACGGGGCGCGCGGACGGCAGAGTGCTGTTCGTACTGCAGCATGCCGGGACTGACCTACCGGCAGTGAGGTGCTGCGGCACACGGCCGCGGACCGCCGCATCCCCCACAAGCGGCGGCCCCGATGCTCGGAAGGGGAACTTCTGAGTGGCCGAACTGCCCCGCCCGGAGAGATCCGGGCGGGGCGGGGGATTACTTGAGGAGGGTGCGCACCACGTCGTCCGGGTGCGGGCCGGGCGTGAGCGTCGGCGCGCACGGCGGGCAGGCGTACAGGGTGACTCCGTGTCCGCTGCCCGTGATGAGGTGGCGGACGACGACGGGTGCGCTGGTGCGCGTGCCGCAGTTGCAGCACTCGGCGTCCGGTGCGGCGGAGATGGGCGGGAAGGCGTCGACGATGCTCATGCCGCACCCCCGGCCATCCACGCCGACGCAGGGAAGGGCGCGCCGGGGTACGTGTACGGGTGGTCGATGCTGTCGAGTGCGAGGCTGAGCGCCGTGCGCCGCTCGTGCTGTACGGCCCGCAGTTGGAGAGTCGTCTCGGCGAGGACGTAGGGGCGGGCTAATGCCACCTCTTCGCCATTCAGCGGCATCAGGCGCTCAATCACGTGCTCCGGGGTGGGTGTCGTCCACGGCCTGTCCCACGGGCTGACAGCGGGCTGGACGGGGCCGCGGTATCGGGCGCTGTGACGTCCGGGCGGCGGGGCTACGGTGCGGCGGATTTGTGAGCGGGTGCCGGCGGGGACTAAGAGGCGGAGTGCCCACTTCAGGGCACGGGCGATAGCATCGCGCATGGTCGTTCAGCTCCTCGAAAGCTGTTCGGCTAAGCCCCGATGGACCGGGCCTAATCGGTCTGTCGGGGCGCTTTTGTTGTGCGCCGCTGACGCTAGACCCGACCTGTCTAACCTGTCTACACGTCTAACTCGACTGCATGTCTAAAATGCTCTGTATCCGGCCGGGTGTCTACGCTCTCTTCATGCCCGAGCGTCCGAGTGATCCCCATGCCCCACGCGCCCCGTACATGCGGGTGCTCGCCGTGCTCTTGGCGGATATCGAGTCGGGGAAGTACGGCCCCGGTGACCCCATCCCCTCTGAAGCGGATCTGTGCAAGACGCATGGCGTGGCACGCGAGACCGCCCGCCGTGCTGTTCGGGTGCTTCGGGAGCGGGGGATTGTCGAGACTGAGTGGGGTAAAGGCAGCCGCGTGAGGAGCGCGACGCAGGGTGCAGACACACTGGGTGATGGCAGCAGCGATCAGCAGCACCGGTCACAGTGACTTGAGTGAAGAAAGGCCCCCGCCGTCGAGCAAGGGCCTTTCTCGTTCATCGCATGCGCCGCGCTATGCGGTTGCGCGCTGCGCTCCATGCTGTGCGCGCAACTCCGCTAGCTCCCGCTGGTACATCGGCCCCGCAGCGTGGGCTGCGTGGTCGGGTGTCGGGGCAGACTGTTCGATGATGTGGTGAGCTGCGGCTTTGAGTGCTGCAGCCCAGGCCAGCACGTGCTGTTGAGCGCTGCGCCCGCATTCCTGCGGCTCCCCGGGAAGGCATACCGGGAGGGGCGGGCCGATCTTGTTCGCCGCGTGCCGCAGGTACCGGGCGATCTGCGCCCACTCTTCCTCGGTCCGCTGGACAGCAGCGGGGTGGTGGTTCTCCGCCGGCCATCCGCCGAAGTCGTCTCCGTGATCATCCATGGGCAGCGCTCCTGAGGCGTTCTACGCGGACGCGCCGATCGTAGCCGTGGCCGGCGGGATGTCCGCTGCCTTCGGGTCGCAGTGCCCCACAGTGGGGACACAGGGCCCGCACGGTCCGCAGCTCGGGAGGAACTGGGGCGGGGTGCAACGCCCGGCGGGCTTCAGTCCGTGGGCTGCTGCGATTTCGGCGCGAGCCTCCACCGTGCGTGTGCTGTTCCAGATGTCCGCGAGCGGGGTTTCGCGGACGTTCCCCAGAGTGATGAACCGTCCCAGTACGCACGGCCACACGTTCCCCTCGGGGCCGATGGCGACCTGCCCGAGCGCGCAGTGTCCGCACAGGTCGTTGACCGTCGGGTCGGCTCCCTTGCCGGCCCGCCCGAACGCCCGTGTCCGGTCACCGCCGACGTGCCCGACCCCGATCGTCTGCAGGTCGGCGGCTGCTGCGCCGACGCGCTGGTCCGCGCTTACGGCGACGATGCCCCCGCGAATAGGGATGCCGAGATCCACCGCCCTTTGGATGTTGGCCCGGGTCTTCCGGTGCGAGCCTCGGAGCCGTGTCACTCCGTCGTGCTCCGCTGCGTTGTCGGAGTAGTACGACGTGGCGAGCCTGACGCTGCACTCCTTGAACACCTCCCACAATCCGTTACGGATGTAGGTCATGTTCGAGAACACCTCGATGGAGAGCCCGGCGCCGTGGGCGTACATGATCAGCTCGGGCAGGTGCGGGTACAGGGTCGGTTCGCCACCGATGAACTGCACGTCAGGGGTACCCATGTCTGCCAACTGGTCGATGACGTGCTTCCAGTCCGGAACGGTCATGGTTCCGTGCGTGCCCTTGGGGCCCGAGTCGGCGTAGCAGTGGTCACAGGACTCGTTACAGAATCCCGTCACCTCCAGCCAGGTGAACTTCAGTAACCTGGAATCGCCCATGAGCGGCCTTCCTTCGATGCGAGGTCCGGGGTGAACAGCCGGCGGGGAAGTGGCTGCTTCCCCGCCGTACGGGGTGCGGTGCGAGGACCGCGACAGACGGCGACCTAGCCCATCCACGCCCGCCACGGGCGCTTGATGATCTCCGTGTACGAGTTGTGGGACGGATTGGTCCGCACGTGACCCAAAATCCACTCGGCGGCGGCATCCGGGTCGGCGGTCCTCGTGGAGCCTTCACCGCACACATCGCACTCCCGGGCGTAGGTGCGGGGTTTCGCGTCGGGCTCCTCATCGCGATGGACGGTCCAGTCCACTTGTCGGATCACGGCACGTGTACTCATTCGGGCTCATCCCTTCGACGGCTGCCTGCCAGCGCCACTGGTGTACCGGCGTGCCTCTGAGCGGCGCGGCGACCGTCAAGGCGTCATTGCGGCGTCATTCGTTGGTCAAAAGCCGTGCCCAACTGTCGCCCGACGCCCTACTGTCGAAGATGTGGCCGAACCCAACACGATCCTTCGCGCCGTCCGGATCAGCCTGCGCATGTCCCAGGATGATCTCGCCCTCGCCATACGCCAGGCGGGGAAGGAAGCGGGCGAGCCGAACGACTGCGCCAAGCGCAACGTGCAGCGATGGGAGTCAGGGAACGTGCTCAATCCACGCCCTGTCTACGCCAGAGCACTTGAGCGCGTTACGGGGCTACCGATCGAAGCTTTGGGGTTCGCCATACCAGTCCCGGTCGCGCACACGAAAGACGAGCCGACGGTCGAGCGTTCTGCGAGATCCGAGCCGAAGACCGTGGAGTCCCGAGCCGCAACAGCCCTAGGAGGTGCTGTCCCCATGGCCAAGCACAACGATCACGGCACCCTGTCGGGCATCTGGCTGTCCCGATACGAGTACCACTCATCAGGAAGGGAAGCCGACTTCACCGGGGAACACTATGTCGTGGTACTCCAGCACGGGAACAAGCTAACGGCCCGCTCACTGCCCGAGGGTTCCTCGAACCCGAACTCCCCGCTCACCCTGGACCTGACTGTCGAAGGGAACGTGGTCACGGGTACGTGGCGCGAGGAAACGGCACAGGACGGCTACTACGCCGGTGCCGCCTACCACGGAGCCGTACAGCTTCTTGTCGAGCCTACGGGCCGAAAGATGACCGGAAAGTGGGTCGGATTCGGCAAGGACTTTGACGTGAATACCGGCCCCTGGGAACTGGTCTTCAAAGACGCATCCACATCAAAGGTCACGATGGCCGAGTACAACCGCTCGCCGAGGACGTGAAGCCCTAGCTCGCGATCCCGACACAAAGAAAAGCCCCCGTGCTCGTCATCCCTATCCGGGATGAACAAGCGCGGGGGCTTTGTGGTTCGTCAGCCGACCAGGACGTTGGTCAGGCGGGCGGCGGCCTTACCCCCGAAGAGGGCGAGGCCGCAGTAGAAGTCAATGCGCGTGCGGTAGACAGGCTTGTCGTGGGACTCGCCAAGGTCGGTGGCCTGGACTCCGCCGTTGGTCAGCCCGGATACCCCGGCGTCGGCCTCCGTGGAGCCGAAGCGGACCGCGTAAATGTCGCCGGTCTGCTTCCCGCCTGTACCTGCGGTGAGCGGCAGGACGTCGGCTCCGTCCAACTTCTGCCCGGCGTCCAGGAGCGGCACGCCCTTCCACGTAGTGGTGCGCTTGCCCGCGATTTCCTCCCGCAAGAGCTCCCCGCCACCCAGCCGGCGAAACCCGGACTCGACCTTTGCCCGGAGAGCGGCGTTCATGTAGAGCGCACCGTTGGCGCCACTGATGCCCCGTACCTGCGCGGTCAGCGCGTCCAGAGTGTCAAAGAAGTCATGGCCGTTGGCCACCGGGCCAACGCCCTTGGCGTCCAGGACCTGCGCGCCGAACACTCGCTTGCGCAGGCCGTCAAAGCCCTTCGGGTTGACCTCCACGTCACCGTTGAAGAACTGGTCGGCGAAGTGCACCGATGCAGCCTTGACCTTAAGCATCGTCTGGACGGCCCGCTGGTCGTTGAGGTTGCTGCGGGTCTGGACGATGAACTTGTCCACGTCCGCGTCACCACCGAGGATGGCAAGGGTCTCGATCCGCTGGTCCAGCGTTCCTGTGCTCTCGGGGTAGGCCTCATTCACGGCCCGAAGGAAACCCCGGGAAGAGTCGACTCTTCGTTGTACCTGTAAGCATTTCCCTCGATCTGTATCGGCGGCAGCCTGTCCAGAATGGGGGACTCCTGTACGAACGTTTCAATCACGCCGCGCTGAAGCATGTCGGTAGAGAGCTTCGCGGATTCGGCAAGGGTAAGAGTCATCTGTTTTCTCCTTCAGAGGGCGTCCGTGACCAACCGCCGCATGAGCGCAGATTGTTTTCAGTGGTTGCATGACCCGCAGAAAGGCTCAAATGAGCCATGCGAGAAATCCCCCTCCCTGCCGCTCGGCGCGGGAGGAGGGAGGGAGTACCTCCCTGGTCAGAACAGCGGACGCTCGGCCTCACGCCGTGATCGAGCCTCAGCAGCCCATCCACCCGGTTGTCGGCGAGCCGTCTCCCCGTTGTGGCACCCGACGCACAGCGGACGCAGGTGCTTCGCCGCATCAGGATCCGACTCGCCCCGAGTAAGCAACTCCCGTCGACTCAGAGGGAAGTGATCCGCGACGTTCGCCGCACGACCGCACAGCACGCACCACGGGTGGGCATAAAGGTAGGCCCGCCGGCGACGCTGCCAACGTGTGTCATAGACGGCACCACCACGCGAGGCACGATCCCGCTCGGACTCACGCTGGTGCCGCTCACAACGCCCACCGGCCCGGGTCAGCTCAGGGCGCCCGGGGGTACTGCAAGGGGGGCGGGGTCGTCTGGGCATGGGGGGCACCTCCGAACAAGGGGGCGGAAGGCGGCCTTTGTCACTCTATCGGACTACGCGACGTTTACCCGGCACGAGAATGGAAAGTTCGTCGGCGACACCGAGCGGCACCGCTCAACCTCCACGAGACCTGTAGCAAAGGTGAGTTAATGCATCGCATCGCAGCTGTCATTCTCGGGAGCGCCGCACTCCTTGTCCTCCTCGCCTTTCCCGCCAGCGCGGCAGCTGAAGTACCCCGCGTAGGTAACGTAACTGACACATTTGAACTCGACGGCACCGTTGCAAATGACGACGTCTATCTACGTGTGCACGGTCAACTCCCTGCAGTGTCCCTCCTACGGTCCTAGGCCACCCCGAACTCCGTCGCCGTCTTGAGCCCGTGGCACGGGCGACACAGGACCTGAACGTTCCCGTCCGTGTCCTCCCCACCCATCGCCAGGGGCCTCACGTGGTCCACGTTGACCAGGTCCGCGGGGAAGTCACCCAAGCACCAGTCGCACCATGCGGCCCCCTTCGCCTGGATCCGTCGGCGGAGCCTCGCAGCGCCGTCATACCGGACAGCACGCCGCCGGCCCCGTGAGCGTCGAGCACGAACCGCAGGACGGTCCTCGTGCGCCTGGTGGTGCGTCTCGCAGCGGCCCCGGTGCGTCCCGGGCTCCGAGCAGTCGATACAGCGCATGGCGCCCCCTCTATGGTCTTGTCGTTGCGTGCCCGCCCCCGGACTCGAACCGGGAACATCAGCGGTCTAGGCGCTGCGCCTCTTGCCGTTGGGCTAGGCGGGCTGGTGGTACTGCTTGCCCACCCCCGGAGTCGAACCGGGGAACTCTGCGGCCGATATCCCCGAGCGGGGCCGGTACCGCGCACCTCTCACCGTTGGGTCAGCGGGGCTTGCACGTCCTCGCCGGCTCGGGGCCGGTCAATACATCTGAGCAAAATTTGAGGGTTGTGATCCTGGACAGCGGAAAATCACGATCCGCAGACAACCCCGCACGGAGTGCTGTTTCGCTCTGAGACGGGGGCTAGCTTGGTGGGCACTGCGGACAGTGCTAAAGCGTCCGCGAATCTCCCTCTGACACCCATGGAGTACAGCTATGCCCGCAGACAAAGACTCTTCGCCTGCCCGTGCCGCACTCGCCCCTGTCTTTGTAGTTCGGACGCGGAGCTTTGAACTCATCTTTTACAGGTTCCCAACCAAGGCGGTCGGTGTGGTCACCTTTGCGGGCTCGCTAACAAGCATCGCAAGCTATTTCGTGACTCGCTGATACCCGATCTAAGCTCGGGGCCGGTCCGGACAACGTGGGGACCGCACCGCTTGCACCCCCGTGGCGCCCCCGGTCAAGGGGCGGTTACTTGTGGGCGGTACGGCCCCCGCGCGTCGCCTCACGACCCCTGCGGCCACCCCCGAGTAACGCAGGGGCGCGTGGTGCACGGGCAACGCTGTTCAGAGAGTCGGGCACTCAGACCGCCAAAGGTTCCCCCTTGGGGTGGGTGCGCGGTAATCCCTCTCTCGGAAGTAGTAGGGAGCAAGCCTTGCCCGCCGTCCGCTGCGAGGCAGTTGCAGCAGCTCCCCTTCTCGTAAGTAGTAGGGAACAAGCCTTGCCCGCCCGTGCACGGTGACCAGGGACGCTGGTCTCTCTCCCGACATCTACATGAAGCAAGGCTTACCGATGGCCTCTGGTGGCGCAGTGCCGCTTAAGGCGACCAGCTCTCTTCTTCTTAGTTTTTTTATGTGTTTCTAAAAAAGTGGTGTAAACCGTCACTCCAACACCGCTCGGCCCGCTGTAGGGCGCCCGGCCCGTACCGGGAGCTGAGAGAGCGCCGAGGAAGCCGTTTACGCCTACGTGCGAGCATGGAAGGCTCCGGGTGGCAGAAGCCTCAGCCGGGGCAAGTGTCAGAGCCGTAGAGGGCTGCTACGCGGCTGCCGCAACGGCAGGCTGTGCGAGGCGGATCCGAGCCTCCGGCGTCGGTTCGGTCTCAGGTCGGTCCTCTGTCGCAGCGTCGTCTGCGGCCCTGACGTTCTCCTCAATCGCCGGATCCAGGTCTCCTGTGATCGTGAATTCCACGCGCCGCACGTCGAGTGTGCGCCATCCGCCCTTGACTCCACGCTTGATGTCCAGGCGGGCTCCGGCGTCAACGAGCATGGCGCGCCTGTCCGCGATGTCGGCGGAGTGCCATTCATCGGCGAAGGTGCGCCCCGTGGGGGTGACGACTCGCCGGGGCTCGGTCTTCTCTCGTGCTTCCAGTTCGATGAGGCGGCTTTCCAAGGCGTCTGCGCGCTTCTGCCAAGCAGCCATGCCTGCCTTGGACTTCCGGCGGGCCTTCTGTTCGTCGTGTTCCTCCATCTCCGCCACTGTTGCCGCGATTTCCGGTGCAGGGTCGTAGCCGGGTACCTCCGTGACGTGCGTGAGCTGTATCGGGCCCGCAGTGCGCAGGAACTCAGTGGTGACGTACTCGTTCACCCAGTCCGCACGGATGACACACGGCGCAGAGCAATGTGTGCCGTACTTGTATGACGAGCAGCTGTAGTAGCCCTGCTTGCAATACATGCGGCTGCCGCACCCTGCGCAGTGGATGACCCGCAGCAGCAGTGCTGAAGAGTCCTTGCGTCGCGGTGCCTTCTCCGCTGTGGGCTTCGGCGCCAGGAGCATGCCCACTTGGTCGAACTCCTCACGAGTGAGGACCGGGGTTTCGGTAGCCATGACGGGCGCGCCCTGGTCGTCGCGGACCGGGTTGCCCTTGTGCATCTTCCATCCCATGATCGCGGGGCAGGCCAGCATCCTCGTGATGGTGGATGCGCGCCACTGTGCGGGCCTCTTCTTCTGCTCACCGGGCTCGGTATCGGTGGTGCTCTTCTTCCTCGCCTGGTACGCCTTCCAGTGCGCGGATGGTGACAGAACGCCCTCGGCATTGAGCTTCTGCGCGATGGCGTGCGTCGTCAGGCCGGAGATCAACCACGCAATGATCCGCTCAATGACCTTCACGGCCTCGGGGTCGGGAACGAGTGTCCAGCCGACTCCGCCGTGTTCCTTTGGCATGGGGGCGGGGAGGTAGCCGTACGGGGGCTGACCCCCACGCCACCGAAGCGTCATGCGCCGCATGGCGGACTGCGCCCCGCTCACCCGGTCGCTGACGCTCTGCGACTCCACCTGCGCCGCAAAGGCCAGCATCAGCATCATGAGTTCGCTGGTGGGGTCTATGGGGTTGCGGAAGTCGAAGACGAGACGGCCTCCGCCGATCCCCTCGGCGAAGACGAGCATCTTGCGGTGTTCACGAGCCCACTTCGCAAGCTCGTGCATGTCGCCCATGGACCGGATGGCGCGGTCGAAGCGCCACCACACCAGGGCCTCGTAGTCGTCCGGCCGGGCGAGCCACCCGCCGAGCTGCGGACGGTCAAAGGGCCCGATCTTGGACGCGGACACGTCCAGGTCGACGGCTTCCCTCAGTTCGTCGCCCTCACCGAAGTCGATCCCGAGGGCTGTCGCCGCTATATCGTCGGCTTCGCGCTGCCGCTCGGGGCTGGTCGTCTCATCTGTCCGCACCGACAGGCGGACGCACCGGACCCCGCGTAGGGTCTCGGCGAACTCGGTTCGTGCAGTTCCATTGCTCTCCACGCTCCTTGTGGGGAGCGGAGATTGCCCGGGGCGCTTGACCTGTGTAGATGCCGCCGTGCGTGTCTGCATGGCCCCGGTAGGGACGGGGGAATTCCCACCACCCCCGACCGTGAACCCTGCTACATCGTTCTTCTCCATGCCCTCTTGGGAGAGCGAAGGTTTCCGCGCCCGCTTGACCTGCGAAGACGCCACCATGGGCGATCACTCCAGAACTGCGACTCTGGAGCATCGGGCGGCCCGCGGCCGGGGGAATGCCTTTGTTCACAGGGGCCCGGAGCCGTGCGGCGCCGTCGTCACATCGGCGGCGCCGCCGGTGCCGGTCCCAGCGTCGTCGTTCCCGGCGCGGCCCGGTGGCCGAGGCCCGTGCGGTACGCGTCCAGCGCCGCCTCGACCCGCCCCGTCCGCCGCAGCAGGTCCCCCAGCAGCCGGCACAGGTCCGCCAGGTCTCCCGCGGCCCCCGTCCGCTCCAGCAGCGACAGCGCCGCGCAGTAGTGCTCCTCCGCCGTCTCGGTGAGACCTCGCTCCTCCGCGATCAGCCCCAGCAGCCGGTGCGCGCCGCCCGCGTGGACCGCGCCGCGCTCGGCGCCGAGCGCCGACTCCGCGGCCGACGGCGCCAGCAGCGGGCTCAGCAGCCCCTCCGCCTCGGCCGCCTTGCCGCGCCGCCGCAGCACGTCGGCCAGCTCCACCTCCACCTGCACGGTGAACAGCGGCGCCCGCTTCGACGCCAGCATGTCGCGCGCCGTCCGCAGCTCGCTCTCGGCGCCCTCCAGGTCGCCGTTCTGCGCGCGGACGTAGCCGCGCATCCAGTGGCAGTGCGCGAGCTCGGTGCGGATGTGCAGCTGCTGGTAGAGCTCCTGGGCCTTGGCGAGGGAGGCGTCGGCCTCCGCGATCCGGCCCTCGGCGATCAGCGTGCGGGCCACGCCGCGGTGCATGCCGGCGACGAGCGCCGGGTCGTCCACCTGGGGCGCCAGCGCCAGGGCCAGCTCGGCGGCGTGCGCGGCACGGGCGTGCGCCCCCATGTCCATGTACGGGGCGATGGACGCCGTGTAGAGGAGCAGCAGCGCGTCGGGGTCGTGCAGGCCGGAGGCGTTCAGCTCGTCCAGCGCGGTCTCCAGCAGGTAGCAGGCGTAGCGCAGTTCTCCCGCCAGTAGGTGGGCCGTGGCGCGCCCGCGCAGCGCGGGCACGCGGCGCGGTAGCGGTTCCTCGGCGAGCAGGGCCTCGGCGGCGGCGTAGTGGTCCCGGGCCTCGGTCAGATCGCCCGTCTCCAGGGCGCAGTCGCCGAGCCCGAGGTGGGCGGCGGCCTGCTCGGCGGTGAGCTCCGCGCGCGCCGCCTCGTCGCGCAGCGCCGCGTAGCGGACGGCGGCGTCCTCGGCGGCGCCGGTGGCCAGGGTGCGGCGGGCGTCGGTGAGCCGCATCCGCAGCCGGGTCGCCAGGTGGGCGGGGCGGCCGGTGGCGAGTTCGTCCACGGTGGTGCCCAGGCGGTCGGCGAGGTGGCGCAGGGCTGTCTCGGAGGGGCGCACGCGGCCGGCCTCCAGGGTGGAGATGTAGGCGGCGGTGTAGGCGGGCTCGGCCAGCTGGCGCTGGGTGAGGCCCTTGGCCGTCCGCAGCCGCAGCACGCGCCGGCCGATCTCGGCGGGCCCGTCCGCCCGTATGCCGTGGGTGCTGTTCTCGGCCACTGCTGCCCCTCGGTAGGTTACGCCGTGCGTTTCGCGGTGCACTTCGCAGTGCGTTGTTTCGCCGTGCATTGCGTCATGCGCTTTGCCGTGCATGTCAGGTACTACGTGACGACGTGAGGATGGAACCATGCCGGATGCCCGCGCCGGGCAGGATCTCGCAGGGGGCGCACAGAGGCGCGGAGGGGCGCTCGGCGCCGCACCGTCGGTCACCGGCCGGCACCGCCAGCCCGGCCTGGTCCTCACCGACCACCACTTCGACGTGCCGCTCGACCACGACGACCCCACCGGCGAGCACATACGGGTCTACGCGCGCGAGGTCGTCGCGGCCCGCCGCGAGCACGACGAACTGCCCTGGCTCGTCTACCTCCAGGGCGGCCCCGGCTTCCCCGCCGGCCGCCCCGTGGGCCGCGAGAGCTGGCTCGACCGCGCCCTGGAGGACTACCGCGTCCTCCTCCTCGACCAGCGCGGCACCGGCCGCTCCACCCCCGCCACCCGCCAGACCCTCCCGCTCCGCGGCACCCCCGCCCAGCAAGCCGACTACCTCGCGCACTTCCGCGCCGACGCGATCGTCCGCGACTGCGAGCACATCCGGCGCCGGCTCACCGGCGGCCGGCCGTGGACCGTGCTCGGGCAGAGCTTCGGCGGCTTCTGCGCGGTCACCTACCTCTCCCGCGCGCCCGAGGGCCTCGCCGAAGTGCTGATCACCGGCGGCCTCCCCGGCCTCGACGCCGACGCGGACACCGTCTACCGCGCCGCCTACCCGCGCATGGAGCGCAAGACCCTCGCCCACTACGACCGCTACCCCGGCGACGAGGCCGCCGCCCGCCGCATCGCCGCCCACCTCGCCGAGCACGAGGAAGTCCTCACCGACGGCACTCACCTGACCGTCGAGGCCTTCCAGCAGCTCGGCATCCTCCTCGGTACCGGCGACGGCTCGCACCGCCTCCACTACCTCCTGGAGGACGCCTTCGCGGACACCGCCGACGGGCCGCGCCTCTCCGACGCGTTCGGCGAACAGGTCGCGGCGATCCTCTCCCGCGCCCACTGCCCGCTCTACGCGCTGCTCCACGAAGCCATATATGCCCAGGACGGGGAGGCGACGCACTGGGCGGCCGAGCGCGTACGGGCGGAATTCCCGCAGTTCGACCAGTCCGACCGGTCCGATCGGCACGACCAGTCCGACCGGTCCGATCGGCACGACCGGTCCGACCAGTCCGACCGGCATGACGCCGACGGCGGCCGCTTCCTCTTCACCGGCGAGACCGTCCACCCGTGGATGCTGCACACCCACCCCGCCCTGCGCCCGCTGCGCCGCACCGCCGAACTCCTCGCCGAGCGCAAGGGCTGGACGCCCCTGTACGACGCCGGCCAACTCGCCCGCAACACCGTGCCGGTCGCGGCAGCGATCTACCACGACGACCTCTACGTCGACACCGCGCACTCACTGCGTACGGCGCGGGCGATCCGCGGGCTGCGGACCTGGATCACGGACGAGTACGAGCACGACGGGGTACGGGCGGGAGGCCGGGCCGTACTGGACCGGCTGCTGAGGCTCGTACGGGACGAGGCGTGACGTTCCCCGGCCCGGCCCTCCTCCGAAGCCTGGGCCTCCTCCGAAGCCCGGCATCTCCCTGAAGTCCAAGCCCACTCCGGTCCCGTCCATTGCCGGGCGTCTCCCAGGCCCCTACGTTGAGCCGCGCATTAAAGCGACTTGACCCGCCACTTAACGCGAACCGGTGGCGGCGGAGCCCGGGAGGCCCCCCATGAGACGACGAATATCCCTCGCGGCCGGCGGACTGGCTCTCGCAGCCGCCCTGGCCGCCACGGTGCCGGCCGCAGCCGCGAGCCCGGACGGACCCGCCACGTCCCAACGCACCCAGAACGTCGAATACTTCACCGGCCCCGACGGCCGGCCCCGCCGCACCACCATCCCCGCGTCCCCCGCCCTGCCCCGCCCGCTGCGCCCCTCCGTGAAGGGCGACGGCGACGTCACGCCGGTCGTCACCAACGGCCCGGTCGGCTCCAAGCTCGACGTCGTCTTCATCGGTGACGGCTACACCGCCGGCCAGCAGGGCGACTTCCACGCCGCCCTGCGCGCCAAGTGGGCCAAGATGTCGGCCGTCGAGCCGTACGCGTCCTACAAGAACCTCTTCAACGTGTGGGCGGTCGACGCGGTTTCGCGCGAGTCCGGCATCACCAACGACCCCGCCAAGGGCGTCACGAAGGACACGGCCCTGCGCTCGTACTTCTTCTGCGACGACATCGAGCGGCTGCTGTGCGTCGACACCGCGCGCGTCGAGTCGTACGCGGCGAAGGCTCCGGCGGCCGATCTCGTCGTCGTCCTCTCCAACTCCGCCAAGTACGGCGGCGCCGGCTACAACGACGTCGTCTCGCAGGTCGGTTACGACGGCGTCGCCACGGCGTCGTCGGACCACCCGAAGTCCGACCAGGTGGCCGTCCACGAGACCGGGCACTCGCTCGGCAAGCTCGCCGACGAGTACCAGTACGACGAGTACGGCACGTACACCGGCGCCGAGCCGCGCGACGTCAACATCAGCACGCTGAACGCCGGGCAGCAGGTGGAGCAGCGGCAGAAGTGGTACCGCTGGCTCGGCCGGACCTCGCCGGACGGCGGCACCATCGGCTCCTACGAGGGCGGTGGCTACTACCCCAAGGGCCTCTACCGCCCCACTGAGAACTCGATCATGCGCACGCTGGGCCGGGAGTTCAACCTTCCGGGGCGCGAGGCGATGATCGCGGGCTTCTACCGCCACGCGAGCGTGCTGAGCAGCGAGACCGGTCCGTACGGGACGGTCTCGCGCCGCCAGCACGTCACCGTCCGGCTCGCCGCGCCCACGGTCACCCTGCGCTGGTACGTGGACGGGCTGGAGGTCGTGACCGCCCGCGGCCGGACCGAGGTCGTCCCGCGCGCACTCGGCGTGCCGGCGGACGGCCGCCCGCACACGCTGACGGCGCGGGCGGTGGACCGCACGGACGCCGTCCTCGACCCGGAACTGCGGGGACGGCTGAAAGGGTCGCTGGTGTGGGGGGTGACGCGCTGAGCGCCCCCAGCTGAGAGCCCCTGGCTGAGCGCCGAGTAAGGGCGCGGGGCGGTGTCGATCCGCGGCTCCGCCGCGTGGGCGCGACCAGCCGCATACGGCTCGCGGTTGACCATCCGCCCCGTCAGCCCGCGGCCAGGAACGGCGCGTCGCCATAAGCGCGCGCAAGTCGGCCGTAGCCGCGATCGAGCGCGGCTACGGCCGCCTCGCGAACACGCCCGGCCGGCTCCCCCGCGGCCAGCGCGGCGTGCAGCGCATCGAAGCCCAGCTCCCGCACCGCGCCGGCCAGGGACGCGAACGTCTCCAGCTCGTCCCGTACGTCCGCCTGTACGTCTGCCTGTACGTCCGCCCGTACGTCCGCGTCCGCGGCGCGCTCTCCCGCCCGCTCCAGCAGGACGGCCAGGAGCTGATCGCGGCGCTCGCGGGCCAGCGGGAGGTAACTACGGCGCAGGGAGGGGCTGTCCAGCAGGATGCGGGAGAACGTGCGCGTCCGGGCGAGTGAGTCCGCGGCCAGGATCGTGCCGATGGCCTCGGTGCAGGCGCGGCGCAGCCGCTCGACGAGCTCCGTGCCGGTCGTCGCGCCGCGCACGGCCTCGGCGATGCCCGGCTCGAACTCCAGCCGGCGGCCGAAGAAGATGTCCTCCTTCGACGCGTAGTGCGTGAAGACGGTGGCCGGGGCGACGTCGGCCGCGGCGGCGATCCGGGTGAGCGTCACGGCGTCGAAGCCCTCGTCCGCGAAGAGGCGGAACGCGGCGTCGGCGATGGCGCGGCGGGTCCGCTCGCGCTTGCGGCCGCGCATTCCGGAGGCGGGGGCGGCGGGTGGCGCGGCGGGTGCGGCCGTCGGGCTCGGGGTCATGCACCCCAGGATAACCGTGCGGCAAGTAGAAATAGAGATGCTACATTTTTGTAGCACCTCTATTTTTGAGGTCCGCCCGCTGTTGGTTCCCGCTGTTGGTCCACCCACTGCCGGAGGACGTCACTGCCATGCGAGCTGCCGACCCCTCGTCACCCAAGCCCCGCCCCGCCATACGCGGGGCCGGCCGGTCCCGTACCGGCCGGCCCTCGTCCGTACGCGCCACCACCGCGATCCTCGTGATCGCCTGCACGGCCCAGTTCATGGTCATCCTCGACGTGTCGGTCATGAACGTGGCCCTCCCCGCCATGCGCGCCGAGCTCCGGCTGGGCCCGGCGGGCCAGCAGTGGATCGTCAACGCCTACACCCTCGCCTTCGCCGGCCTGCTGCTCCTCGGCGGCCGGGCGGCCGACCTCGTCGGCACCAGGCGCGCCTTCCTCGCCGGCGTCACCGCGTTCACGCTCGCCTCCCTCGCGGGCGGCTTCGCCTCCGAGGGCTCCCTGCTGATCGCCGCCCGCGCGGTCCAGGGCGCAGGCGGCGCCGTCCTCGCTCCCGCCACCCTCACGCTGATCATGCGGACCTTCACCGAACCCGCCGCCCGTACGCGGGCCATGGGCGCCTGGAGCGCGGTCATGGCGGCGGGAGGGGCGGTGGGCGGCGTCGTCGGCGGAGTGCTCACGGAGTACGCCGGGTGGCGGTGGGTGCTGTTCGTCAACGTCCCGATCGGGGCGGGGCTGCTGGCCGCCGCGGTGATCTGCGTACCGGCTGAGGAGGCGGCCGGTACCGGGCGCGGTGCCGGGCCTGGCGCCGGGGCCGTTGCCGCGGGAGGGCTGCGGCGCCTCGACCTTCCGGGCGCGGTGTCCGTGACCCTCGGCCTGACGGCCCTCGTCCACGGCACCGTCGCGAGCGGAACGCACGCGTGGGGCGCGTGGATGGTGTGGGGCTCACTGGTGGCGGGGGCACTGCTGCTCGCCGTCTTCGTGGCCGTCGAGACGAGGGCCGCCCACCCGCTCGTCCCGCTCGCGACCCTGCGGCGGCGCACCGTCGCCACCGCCAACCTGCTGGTGCTGTGCATGGGCGCGGCCGCGTTCTCCATGTGGTTCATGCTGTCCCTGTACTTCCAGCAGGTCCTCGGAGAGAGCGCCCTCGTCGCCGGGCTGTACTTCCTGCCCGGCTCGGCCGCCGTCGTCGCCGGTGCACAGATCGCCACCCGCCTCATCGCCCGCACCGGCCCGCGCCCGATCGTGCTCACGGGGATGACGATCAGCACGGTGGGGTTCCTGTGGATGTCGCGCATCGGCGCCCACGCGGACGGGGACTACGTGACGGACGTGCTCGGCCCGTTCGTCCTGGCCACCCTCGGCGCGGGCCTGTCCCTGATGCCCGTCACCGCCGCCGCCACCAGCGGCACGCCACCGCACGAGGCGGGACTGGCCTCCGGCCTCGTCAACACGTCCCGCCAGATGGGCGGCGCGCTGGGCCTGGCCATGCTCGGCACGGTGGCCGCGCACGCGGGCGGGGGAGCGGCGGGATACGGCAGGGCGCTGCTGGTGGGTGCGGCGTGCACGGCGGCTGCGGGGGCGGGAGCGCTGGCGCTGCCGCGCGGCCGGTGCCTCAGCCGAGAGCAAGGCCGAGAGCAAGGCCGAGATCCAGCCCGAGATCAAGCCCGAGAGCAAGGCCAAGGATGACGACGCCGTACGGGGATAAGCCGTCGGCGCGGTCGGGGTGGTGACGGCCGGGTAGGGCCCGGCCGGCCGATCAGGCACGATGCCGGTGACGCCTGTGAGCATGTGGCGGCGGCGGGAAGAGCCGCCCGGGCTCCGATCGGAACTGACCGGACCGGACACAGGATGTCGGGTCGGGGAGCATGCGCCCTCCCTAACGTGATGGGACGTAAGGAAGGGAAGGAGATCCGCAGTGCTGGATCGGCTGAACGAGGCCCTGGAGCACGTCGAGTCGCATCTCGACCGGCAGATCGACGTGGCCGGGCTGGCGCGGATCGCGATGACGTCGGAGTACCACTTCCGGCGGCTGTTCTCCGCGCTGGCGGGGATGCCGCTGTCGGAGTACGTCCGGCGCAGGCGGCTCACCGTGGCGGGTGCCGAAGTCCTCGCCGGAGAACGGACGCTGCTGGAGATCGCGGTGCGCTACGGCTACGGCTCGGGGGAGGCGTTCGCGCGTGCGTTCCGCGCCGTGCACGGCGTGGGCCCGGGCGATGCCCGGCGGAACGGCGCCTCACTGCACTCCCAGCCGCGGATCTCCTTCCGCCTCGTCGTCGAAGGGAGCAGCAGCATGCAATACCGGGTTGTGGAAAAGCCGGAGTTCCGTGTCGCCGGAAAGAAGGTCCGCGCCCCCCTGGTCCACGAAGGGGTGAACCCGGCGATCGCCGAGTTCATCCGGGGCATCGATCAGGAGACGATCGGGCGCATTTCCGCCCTGTCCGACCAGAAGCCGGAAGGCATCGTCGCGGTGAGCGACGGCCTCGACCCGAGCCGCGCCGAGGGAACCGAATTCGACTACTACCACGGCGTGGTGACCGGTTCCGCCGACGTACCGGAGGAATTTGACGCCCTCACGGTCCCGGCCGGTGCATGGGCGGTCTTCGAGAACTCCGGCCCGTTCCCGAAGGCCCTCCAGTATCTGTGGCGGGACGTCTTCACCCAGTGGTTCCCGTCCAACCCGTACCGCAGCAGGCCGGGTCCGGAGATCCTGCGCGTTCGGCTCACCCAGGAGGCGGCGGACGCAGAGGCACAGGCGGAAGCGGAGCTGTGGATACCTGTGGAGCGGGTGACAGTCTGAGCCGGGCATCAGCCTGAGCCGGCTGACGGCGTGAGCGCATGACCTGCACCGGCATCCCGACGATGCCGATGACCTGTACCTGTACCCCGACGATGCCGACTGGCGGCACCGTCGGGGTACAGGTCTGTTCAGAGGGGCTGTTCAGCACTGCCCGGCGTCGTCTCGGGCTTCGTGTGGAGGACTTCGCGGGCCTGGTCCGCGGCGCGGGCGAGGCTCTCGGAGACGAAGTCGAGGAAGCGGGCGATGTTCTCGAGGCGGGCGGCGGCCGGGGTGCCGTGGCCGAGGACGCCGACGCCCTGCCGCGCGATCTCGGCGACCTGGGTGGTGCCGCGGACGCTGGCCATCATGGACTGGTACCAGACGTCGTCGTCGACGACGTAGCGCTCGCGGCGGCGTTCGTTGCGTTCCCGGCGTACGAGGCCCTGCTCCTCAAGGAACGCGATCGCCTTGGAGATGGACGCCGGGCTGACCTGGAGGCGCTGGACGAGTTCGGCCGCGGTGAGGCTGCCCGAGTCGCTGGTGCAGAGGCAGGCCAGCACCCGGGCCATCATCTTGGGCGTGCCCGACTGCATGAGGACGGTCGTGAACGTCTCCTCGTACTCGCGCACCGCCTCGGCATCGCGTCCGTGGGCCTGCGGGGCCGCTTCCGTTCCCCGGGGCGCGGCCTGCCGGCGGCGGTGGGCGCGGCGTTCGGTGGCGCGGTGGGCCAGGTCGGCACGGTAAGCGGTGGGGCCGCCGTTGCGCATCACCTCGCGCGTGACCGTCGAGGTCGGGCGGTCGAGACGTCTGGCGACCTCCGCGTAGGCGAGGCCGTCGGCCAGTCCCAGCGCGATCTGCTGGCGTTCCTGCTGGGTGAGCCTGCCTCCCGGCATCGCGATCTCCCTTGTGTGCTTCCTTGATGCCTCCAGTATAGCGTTCACTCTCATTTCATTGCAACGGTTGGCGGGGCTGTTGTTGCGTTAGATTCAGGACTGTTGCAACGATATTGCTGCTTTGACCTGCAGAGATGGCAATATTGCGCAACGAGTCTGTTGCCGGACTGGCGAATGCAACGTAGCTTTTGCGGTGTCGGAAACGACGAACGCAAGAGATGAACACAAGAGACCAACGCAAGAGGAGAACATCATGCAGAAGTTCGACACCCCCGCCCCGATCTCCGCCGTCCTCCACATCCCCGCGGGGCGCGTCCAGCTCATCGCCGCCGACCGGGCCGACACCACGGTCGAGGTCCTGCCCGCGAACGCCGCCAAGAGCCGCGACGTGAAGGCGGCGGAGCAGATCGAGGTCGCATACGCCGACGGCGTCCTGCGGATCGAGGCCCCGGCGGCGAAGAACCAGTACTTCGGCCCCTCCGGAGCCGTAGAGGTCACCGTCCAGCTGCCCGCCGGCTCCCGCGTCGAGGCCAAGGCCGCCAGCACCGAGCTCCGCGGCGTCGGCCGCCTCGGCGACGTCGTCTTCGACGGCGCGTACCACCAGATCAAGATCGACGAGGCCGCGAGCGTCCGCCTCACCGCGGTCGACGGCGACGTCGAGGTCGGCCGGCTGGGCGGCCCCGCGGAGATCAGCACCGCAAGGGGCGACATCCGGATCGCCGAGGCCGTGCGCGGCACGGTCGTGCTCCGCACCCAGTCCGGTGACATTTCGGTCGGCGCCGCCCGCGGAGTCTCCGCCTCCTTGGACGCCGGCACCGGCTACGGCCGCATCGCCAACGCCCTCAAGAGCGACGGCAACGCCGAACTCGACATCCGCGCCACCACCTCCCACGGCGACATCACCGCCCACAGCCTGTAAGCCCACGGCCGGTAAACGCGGCCTGTAAGCCCCCGGCCCGTAAACGGCCGGTAGACGCGGCCGGTAAACGCGGCCTGTGAACGCGGCTTGTAAACAAGGAGTACTCCTCATGACCGACCTGGCCATCGCGGCGAACGGGCTGCGCAAGTCCTACGGCGACAAGACCGTCCTCGACGGCGTCGACCTGGCCGTCCCAAAAGGAACGATCTTCTCCCTGCTCGGCCCGAACGGCGCCGGCAAGACCACCGCCGTCAAGATCCTCTCCACCCTGATCAGCGCCGATGACGGCGTGGTCCACGTCGGCGGCCATGACCTGGCCCGCGCCCCGCATGCGGTCCGCGCCGCGATCGGCGTCACCGGCCAGTTCTCCGCCGTCGACGGGCTGATCACCGGCGAGGAGAACATGCTCCTCATGGCGGACCTGCACCACCTGTCCAAGCGCGAGGGCCGGCGGGTCGCCGCCGAACTGCTGGAGCGGTTCGACCTCACCGCGGCCGCGAAGAAGCCCGCGTCCACCTACTCCGGCGGCATGAAGCGCCGCCTCGACATCGCGATGACCCTGGTCGGCGACCCGCGGATCATCTTCCTCGACGAGCCGACGACGGGCCTCGACCCGCGCAGCCGCCACAACATGTGGCAGATCATCCGCGAGCTCGTCTCCGACGGCGTCACCGTCTTCCTCACCACGCAGTACCTGGAGGAGGCCGACGAACTCGCCGACCGCATCGCCGTGCTCAACGACGGCAAGATCGCCGCCGAGGGCACCGCCGAGGAGCTGAAGCGGCTCGTCCCCGGTGGGCACGTCCGGCTCCGGTTCACCGGCCCGGCCGCGTATCAGGCCGCGGCCTCCGCCCTGCGCGAGGCCACCCGGGACGACGAAGCCCTCGCGCTGCAGATCCCCAGCGGCGGCAGCCAGCGCGAGCTGCGCTCCATCCTCGACTGGCTGGACGCCGCCGGCATCGAGGCCGACGAACTCACCGTGCACACCCCCGACCTCGACGACGTGTTCTTCGCCCTGACCGCCGGCACCGACGTCCCCCACCAGCCCAAGGAGGCTGTCCGATGAGCACCCCCCTGGCTCCCGCCCGCCCGAACCGGATCTCCCTCGCCGTGCGCGACTCGTCCACGATGCTGCGCCGCAACCTCCTGCACGCCCGGCGCTATCCGTCCCTCACCCTGAACCTGCTGCTCACCCCGGTCATGTTGCTGCTGCTGTTCGTCTACGTCTTCGGCGACGTGATGAGCGCGGGCATCGGCGGCGGCGGCGCCGACCGCTCCGACTACATCGCCTACCTCGTGCCGGGCCTGCTGCTGATGACCATCGGCAGCACCACGATCGGCACCGCCGTGTCCGTCTCCAACGACATGACCGAGGGCATCATCGCCCGCTTCCGCACGATGGCGATCCACCGCGGGTCCGTGCTCGTCGGGCACGTCGTCGGCAGCGTGCTGCAGTCGATCATGAGTGTGGTCCTCGTCGGTGCCGTCGGCGTGGCCATCGGCTTCCGGTCCACGGATGCCACGGTCCTGGAGTGGATCGCGGCGTTCGGGCTGCTCACGCTGTTCGCCCTGGCGCTCACCTGGATCGCGGTCGGGATGGGCATGGTCAGCCCGAACGCCGAGGCGGCCAGCAACAACGCCATGCCGCTGATCTTCCTGCCGCTCATCTCCAGCGCCTTCGTCCCGGTCGACGCGATGCCGGGCTGGTTCCAGCCGATCGCCCAGTACCAGCCGTTCACGCCGGCCATCGAGACCCTGCGCGGCCTGCTGCTCGGCACCGAGATCGGCAACAACGGATGGCTCGCGGTCGCCTGGTGCCTGGCGCTGACCGTCCTCGGCTACCTGTGGTCGAAGTCGGTGTTCAACCGCGACCCGAAGTAAGCGTCATGAGTACGCGGGCCGCCGCCCGCGACCATCCCGCCGCCCGCGATCATCCCGCCATCCCGCCATTCCGCCCGAGGGCGGCGCACACCGACACCACGTCGGCGTACGCCGCCCTGTCGGCGTTCTCGGCCACCCGCCGGGCCGGCAAGTGGCATCACCCCGCCGCCAGTTCCCTCTCCAGGGGCGTACGGAAGCGCGGGGTGACCCGTACGGCGCCCAGCCACGCCGACAACCGCGCGGCCTCCGCGGCGATCGCCTCCTCCGCCTCCGCGCCCGCGTCCGTCAGCAGCCGCCAGGCGATCTCGCCGTCCGCCCGCTGGGCCCAGCCGCCGATGACGCGGCCGTTCCACCACACCGTGGGGCCGACGTTGCCGGCGCGGTCGAAGAGCGCGGGGACGTGGCCGGGGGAGAGGTACCAGTCGCGGCCGCGCCAGCCCATGGCGGTCGGGTCGAGGCCGGGGAGGAGCGCGGCCCACGGGGTCGGGTCGGGTTCGTCGTCCAGGTCGCCGGCCAGGAGGTGGGCGGTCTCCCCTCCCGCCAGCTCCGCCGCACAGGTGCCGACGTCCGCCAGCGCCCGGCGCGTGTCGCCGAGGGTCCAGCCCGTCCACCACTTCAGGTCGGCCTCCGTGGCCGGCCCGTACGCGGCGAGCCACCGCCGTGCGAGCTCGGCCTTCGCCTCGCGCACGTCCATGTCCGGGATCGGCGGCACCAGCGCCCACGGGTAGAGGCTGCTCGTCCACGAGCCGCGCGGCCGGGCCCGGCGCAGGTGCCCGTCCGCGGCGAGCAGCCGCAGCACCCGGCTGCCGACGCTCTGCCGGCTCTCGTACGCCTTGCCCGGCGACATCAGGAGAGTCTCGCGCAGGGCGGGCACGTCCTTGCTGATCTCTGCGGTAGTGGCCTCGCCGCGCGCCGCCAGCGCGTCCAGGACCTCCCGCTCGGTGCGGGCGAGGCGCTGCTCGTCCCAGGGTGCGTGGCCCTCGGCGTTCTCGCGCAGGTGCTTGAGCAGCGTCGCCCGCTCGCGGAGCGCGATCGCGCGGGCGGTGGAGGAGCTCACGTACGGGGCGAGGTCCGTGGTGACGGCGAAGAGCGTGCGCCGCATGGACAGCAGCTTGACGAGGGACACGTCCTCGTACAGCGCCCGGTCGACGTCGCCGGGGGAGGGCTCGGCCATCCGGGCGCAGGCCGAGAGGGAGACGGTCGCGGCGTCGGTGGCGTGCAGCCCGACCAGGGCGTCCGCGACTTCCTCGGTGCTGCCGGCCCGGTGGGCGGGGTGGAGGAGGTGGCGCCGGGCGAGGCGGGCACGGCGCTGGTCGTCGGAGATGCGGGCGGCGGCGCCGGCCCATGGCGGTCGGATCATGGGGTGAGGCTAGAGGGGATGTAGGACGGAATCCGTCCTCCGGGCCGTCCTCCGGGCTCGTGTGCGGGACATCCCTGAAGTGGGGTCGGGGCCGCTTAGGGGGCGGGTCGGGGCGATGCCCGATGTGAAGATGATCTTGGTTCGGAAGGCTTGCGGGCATGGAGCAGATCAAGAGGAAGCCCCCCGGCCGCGGTGCCTTGCTGGTGGCGGCGCTGGCCGCCGCACTCGCCGCGGGGACGGCCACGGCGGCCGACGCCGCAGCACCCAGGCCTGACAAGAAGGCGCTGGAGGAGTCGATCGCCGGCTTCCCGAACGCGGATGTGAACGGAGCACTGGTCCGCGTCGCCGGCCCCGGCGGCCACTGGTGGGGCACCTCCGGCGCGGCGGACAAGGCGACCGGCGCCTCCGTCCGCTCGGACTCCTCCTTCCGCATCGGCAGCATCACCAAGCTCTTCACCGGCACGTTGATGCTCCAGCTCGCCGCCGAGCACCGGGTCGACCTGGAGGCGCCGGCCCGGCGCTACGTGCCCGGCCTGCTCCCCGACGCCTTCCAGGACGTGAAGGTCGGCCATCTCCTCGACCACACGAGCGGGCTCCCGGCCCCGACGCCGCTGACCTACGGGGACGGCTCCAACAAGTGGTTCGCCGAGAACCGCTTCCGGTCGTGGACGCCCACCGAGATCGTCAAGGCGGCCGTGGACGGCAAGGCGCCGGCCTTCCCCGCGGGCAAGGCCCAGCAGTACAACGGCATCAACTCGTACGTGGCCGGGCTGATCATCGAGCGCGTCACCGGCCACACGTACGCGGAGGAGATCCGCAACCGCATCACCCGCCCGCTGGGCCTGCGCCACACCTACGTCCCGGCCGCCACCGACGTCACCCTCCCGGAACCCCACGCGCACGGCTACCGCACGGTGGACGGAACACTCATCGACGTCACCGAGCAGAGCCCGCACGCCTGGGCGGAGGGCGGCATGATCTCCACCGCGGCGGACCTGGACCGCTTCATCACGGCGCTCCTCGGCGGGCGGCTCCTCCCGCCGTCGCAGCAAAGCCGGATCTTCGACCTCCCGGACGTTCCCAATGCCCCCGGCAACCACCACTGCGCGAGCCTGACCGACCCCGCGGACCGGGGCACGGCCTGTTTCAGCCGCATCGGCCTCATGCGGTTCACGCTGCCGGACGGCACGGTCGTCTGGGGCAAGACGGGCTCCGAGCCCGGGTACACCAACGGGGTGTTCGCGAAGAGCGACCTGTCGCGGCGGGTGGTGTATTCGCTCAATTACAACAACCCGCCGGGTTCGAGCGAGCTGCCGTACATCCTGCGGATAGCGGGGGCGGCGTTCTCCGCGGGCCCGCAGGAATGAGAAAGGGCCGGACGCTCAGGCGTCCGGCCCTTTCAGGTAAATGTGCGCTCGGCAGGATTCGAACCTGCAACCTCTTGATCCGTAGTCAAGTGCTCTATCCGTTAAGCTACGAGCGCTCGGCTTCGGAGTGATGGTGATCACCCGTCGGCGTTGCGGGAACAATATTACCTGACGCGCGGGGGTGCTTTTTCCCCTCACGGTTGGTGATGGCGTCGTGGCGGGGTTGGGGCGGAGTCGGGTCCGGGCTCGGGTGATCACGATGGGCCGCCCTCAAGATCGCGGGCTACGGCGTCGGCCGTACTCCTCGTACGACAGTTCATGATGTTGCGGCAGCAACGGGATGAGCGGTGGAGGAGATCCGTAACTCCGCGCCGGAAACGGCGGATTGGGCCCTCCGGCCCGGTGTAGCGTCTGCATCAGCGCTTCGAGCGCGCCCCCCTTCAAGAGGTCCCTTCATCGGGGCACTCGCCCAGGGTGCCCCGCCATGGGCTCCCTCCGGTGCGGTCGCCGGCTACGGCCGCATTTGAAGAAGGGGGGCGCCAATGGGGCGTCACCGCAGGAAGCCTCGGCACGAGCGGGTCGCAGCTGTGATCCGGGAACTGTGGAGGTGGTGCACCGGACGATGACCGGTGAAAGCCGCTGGACGGTGGCCGTCAGTCCTCCGAGAACCTGAGGACTGACGACCGGAAACCGTCTACCTGCGGTTGGCCCTCGACCACGGTAGCCGCCGTGGCGGGGGCCTCTTTCTCTTTGGACGGTGGCCGTCAGTCCTCCGACGGACTGAGGACTGACGACCGGAAACCGTCTACCTGCGGTTGGCCCTCGACCACGGTAGCCGCCGTGGCGGGGGCCTCTTGCTGTGCCTGTAGAAGGGGGGCGTCTGCCCCTACGGTATCGGCCGAGCCCGCCGTACGCGACCCTTTCGGCGATCGCCGTGCGGCGCGCCGAGGGTGCCGCGCCTCAGGGCGCGGGTGAAGGAACGATACGGCTCGGGGGCGACGCGGAGGGTGGGCCCTCCGGGCCGCTTCGAGTCGCGTATGTGTATGGGGGCGGGTATGCCTGTGCCCTCGGGGAGGGCGATCTCCACGCAGGTGTCGACAGAACCTGAGCTGTAGCTGCTCTTCTTGAACCTCACTGTGTCTCCTTGGCGATCCTGGCGATGAAGTCGCGGGACGCCTCGGGATCCAGAGCTTGGGTGCGCAGGCGATCGAACGCGACTTCGTAGCGTGCGACCTGGTCGTCCTCTTCAAGGTAGTGGGACGTTGTGAGCGGCTCCACGGCTACAACAGGAGAGCCGACATCGAAGTGGAAGACCGTATACGCGCCGTCCAGTCCTGTGTGCATGCCCGCCTTGAACGGAATGACCTGCAGCTCGATATTTGGCCGCTGGGAGATGGTGAGCAGGTGTTCAAGTTGCCGCCGGAGAACGGAAAGTCCGCCGAGCTCGCGCCGGAGGCACGCCTCATCCAGTACGCATCGCAGCGCGAGCGAGGGCGAGGTCAGGACCTCCTGGCGTTTCATACGCAGCTCGGTGGATGCTCGTGTCTCGCGGGTTGTTCTCAGCACGCTGATGCTTCCGATGGCCGCAGAGGCGTAGTCGACCGTTTGCAGCACTCCCGGGATGAGTAGCGCCGCGTAGAGGTCGATGCGTGTGGCGATCTGCTCCATTTCCAGGAAGTCGGCGAATCGGTCGCTGATGACGTCCTTGTACTGCACGTAGAGGCGCTGGTGGCGGCTGCTGTTGGCCAGCCGCGCGATCTCCCTGATCTCTGCGATGCGTGCCGCGTTCGCAACCCCGTAGGCGGCGATAAACCTCTCTGGATCGGTGCGCTGTCTGCCGTTCTCGACCTTGCTCAAGGTCGGGCTGGATACGCCCAGCAGCTTCGCGCCCTCGGCGAGGTTGAGGCCGGCTCTCACCCTCAGCGTCTTCAGTGCTGCGCCGAGCCTTCGGCGCAGCAAGGTTGGCGTGATGTCGGCCAAGCGATCACCTCCTTGCGAGACGACTCTAGCGACATCAACTTCCCTGGCTTGTACGAGCGTTCACTCGATCGTGCCAACCAGCGGTGAAATTTTCACCGCAACTCGTATCGAGGGGCAAGATGTGGCTCCTGCCAAGGGCACTCGGGGAGGAGTGGGGCGATGACCTACAGGATCGGCGCGTTCGTGGTGGACACCCGCGAGGGAAAGATCGCGCAGGTGATCGGGGTGGCGGGGAGCCGTGTGACGTTGCGGCGGCCTGGCGGCGGGCTTGAATGGGAGGCGCCGTTCGCCTCACTGCGGCTGGCGACCCGGGAGGACCGGGAGGCGGCCGGGCTGTGGCCGGCCGGGTCACGGCCGGTGTACGGGTGTGCGGAGTGCCCCCAGTTGAAGGACGCCTACAACGAAGCCGTCGCCGGAGGCGACCCGGTCACGACGGGGGAAGCCCTCGTCGTGCTGCGCCGTCACTGGCGCACCGTGCACATGGGGGGTGCATGACCGTGCGGAGCACGTGCGCTCACCGTGGAGGCTGGGCAGCCCGCACTCGGGGCGAGGCCCGTTGCCGGGACTGCGGGACTGTCCGTTTCTCGGAGTACGGGGCCCTCAGGCCGCCGGGCCTCCCGCACGCGGCCACCCCGCCCCGCCGCACCGCGATCGCGGCGGACCGCGCCGCCGCTCAGCAGATGTCGCGCTTCCCCCGGCGCAGGGCGTGGTGGGGCTGAGATCCGTGGGCCGGGTGCGGGTCAGAACAGGCTGGCAGCGGGGGGAGGGGTGGGGGGTGCGACTCCGTCGGGTGCCTGTCGCTTGGTGGGTGGTGGGCCGCCGTACTCCCGCCGTCACGGATGCGGGCGCGTAAGGAGACCTCCCCATCAGCCTGGGCTGATGGGGAGCGGGCTGCTGCCGCGCGGTGGTTGGGCCCGTCGTGGCGAGCGTCCGGCTGCGGAGGGTGGGGGCTGGTGCCCTCTCGGCGCGGAAATCCACCGGCGGGGCGGGGCTGCGCGGCATACAAGTGCGCTGGGAAGGCCGACCACTCGCCTCAGCCATCCCGCAAGGAGGCCTGTGCCTCAGGAGCCCCGCTGTCCGGCTGTGGGTGGTGGGTGGTGGTGGTCCCGGCCCGCAAAACAACCGTCCCAGGCCGTGAACGGCGGATAGGTGACCCGGGAGGGACAGTCGCTTACCCCAACCGCCCCACCGGACAGCCCCCATCCCAAGAGGCCCATCTCCCGGCTGCAGGCAGGGTGCGGTGATGGTCTCGGGCCGGGAAACAACCGGCCGGGCGGGGCTGCGTGGCGTAGAAGTGGGCTGAAGGTGTCGGCCGCGTGTCGCAGTAGCCCCACCAAGAGGCCCGCGCCTCATGGGCCCCACCACCCGGCTGCGGGCGGTGTGGGCGGGGGCAGCCGGGCCGGACGTCACCCGGCCCGGCGGCCGCGCGCGGCGGACAAGCGAGCCGAAGAAAACAGCCACTCACCCCCGCCACCCCACCGAGCAGCCCCGCCTCAGAAACCCCACCACCCATCCGCAGGCA
>NZ_JOFL01000027.1 GCF_000719265.1 Streptomyces roseoverticillatus
AGTCCACCACCAGCACGCCCTCACCCAGCTCAGCAGCCACCGCCGCCGACTGACCGTGCGGCAACGCCAGGAACACCACGTCATGCCCGGCGAGCACGTGCGGAGTGGTCTCCTCGAAGACCCGCCCGGCCAGCGGGGCGAGGTGGGGCTGGAGTTCGGCCACGGGCCGGCCGGCGTTGGAGGCGGCCGTCACCGCGCCGATCTCGACGCCGGGATGCCCCAGCAGCAGCCTCAGCAACTCACCGCCCGCGTAACCACTCGCGCCTGCCACTGCTGTGCGCACCATGTTCCGTCCTTGCGTCGTTCCGTGCCGGGGCAGGCCGGACCGGCGCGAGAGCGCGCGCGTCCGTCCGCCGGAGAAAGGCCGAGGCCGGCATCGGATTCCGCGCAGCACTACCACCGCCCTGCAGGAGGCAGGGCGGTCACGGGGAGTGCGTCACGACACCCGAGGCGGGACTTAGCTTAGGCTAACCTAACCTGCCTCGGGCGAGAAGATCGACTCGTCCCTTCAGTCGTCTCTCCGGTCGTCTCTCCGGCAAGATCGCGCAAGGGCACGACGGGGATGATTCCCGCCCGTCAGGCGCACTCGCGCGTCGCGCAGAGCTGCCACTGCGCGGGCCACCAGCCGCTCGGCAGGCCGTCGTTCGGCGCGACTTCGGTGATCTGCCAGTAGCGGTCGCGGTTCCACTCGCGGGCCGTCACCTTGAGCCGATGGTCGGCCAGTTCGGTGACGGTGTCCGGCTGGCTCAGGCCCACGAGCTCGTCGGGGACCTTGCCCAGGCTGTCCGCGGGGCGCCAGACGCCGTCGGAGCTCAGCTGGGTGCGCGACTCCATGGAGCGGTCCGGCTTGCCCGACGACGCCATGGCTATGAGGGTCCCGTTCGACCTTTTGAACAGGACGAGGAAGCCGTGGTACGGCGACGGCCGGAGACCGAAGTCCTCCGGAGCGGACCACGGCCCGCCCGCCGGCCCCTGCACGGAGTGGCAGAAGCCGCCGTGGTCGAGCCAGAAGACCTCCAGTCCGCCGGCGGCGTTCTCCACGGCGGTCACGAAGCTCGCCTTGGGGCCGACCGTGCCCGCGCTGACGCGCTCCCAGGCGCCGTAGGACCCGCCGGGCGCCGCCTGGGCCCGGTGCCACACGAACGGCAGCCCTTGCGTCGCGGTGGAGTCGTAGAACACCTGGAACTGATCGACCCGGCCGTCCGCGCGCGGCACGGAGACCGGGCTTCCGGACGGGGCCGTGGCGATGCCCCGGGCGGCGGTGTCCACGCTGCAGGCACCCGCGGTCACCGCGCTCTGCGCGGCGGGCGCCGCCGGCGCGGCGGCGAAGGTTCCCACACAGGCGATGGCGAGTGCGGCAGCAGCACGAGTGACTCTCCGGAAGGCTCTCCCCATGAGCCAACACCTACCCCAGCAAGGCCGGTTCATACACGAGTTCGCGTCTCGCTCACGCGGCACGGCAGTACCTCGGAACGCGGACGTCCGCTACGGCGGAACCGCCTGAACCGGCCGACGCGCCCCCGGCTCCCGGGGCGGAAGCCGCCGCACCGGGGCATGACAACGGCACGTGCGTCTGTAATGCAGCCTCCACACGCTCGCAACAAACCCGCACGGCCTACGAGGAACGGATGCCGGACGTCGACATGCGGTCCGCCGCCGACCGCCCCGCGGGGGGCGAGGGCGGCCACGAAGTCCTGAACCGCGTCTGGGCGCCGGGCTCTACCATGCCCCGCCCCGAAACGGAACCATGCCGTCGGTCCCTTGCGCGTGATCGGGGAACCACAGGCCGGAAAGCACCTCCACCGCTCCTTCACCCGTTCTGCACCGATGGCGAGAAGCGCGACGGCCACCGGCCTGGCCAGTGTGCGGACCTCGCAGCCGTACGGAGGCACGTATTCACCTTCGGCGGAGGAATCCGCCGGTCCGCGCAGTGCCGGGCGGGGCCCGTACGGCCGCCCGCCCCAGGGCCGCACTCCCGCATCCCTCGCCCGCCGCACCCGCAAGGGCCGCTTCCCGCCACCCGCGGACCTGCCCCGACGCCCCCGCCCGTCCGCCCTCTCGACCGGAACTGCACTGTCCGGGCCGCCGCGGCGCCGTGAGACTCGACCAGCGTGAGCACCGGATGCCGGCCCGGTTCACCGACCCACCCGTTCCGACCACGTGAGGAGCGTGCCGATGTACGCAAAGTTCGCGGAACTGGGCAGCCGCCTTCTCGGGAAGTTCGTGCCCGAGATCGACGCGGCCGCCGCAGAGCTCCTGTCCTGCGGCAACTACCCCGCCTGCTGGCAGTGCAGTGGGAAGTGCGGCTACAACGCCCCCTGCTGGGCCTGCTGCAACTCCAACGGCTGCCCGACGATCGTCTGTCAGTGCTAGCAACCGTCAGGGCTGGTGACCGTCACTGCTCGCGACCGATCAGTACGCGCAACCCCTCGGTGCTCGCGATCGCCAGTGATCACGAGAGCTGAGCACACCCGATAGCAACACCGGAACGAACGCCCCGACCGGGAACGTCACGCAACCACCGGACGTCACGCGAACGCTGGAGGAGGAGAACCGGATGGGCTGTCTGGCCATCGGAATCCAGTGCCTGATCGGCGCGGTGTTCCTCGCCTCGTCGGCCGGGAAGCTGACCGGGCGAAGAGCCTTCGACCGGTTCGTGTCCTCGGTGGCGGGCATGCGGGTCGTGCCCTTCCGCTCGGCCCGGTCGGTGGCGCGGGCCGTGGTGGCGGCCGAAGGCGCGGTGTGCGTGAGCCTCGCCGTGCCCGTGCCGGCCGCCACGGTCGTGGGGCTGGCGATCGCGGCGGGCCTGCTGGCGGTCTTCACCGCCGGCATCGCGCTCTCCGTGCGGCGCGGCGTGCGGACGCCCTGCCGGTGTTTCGGCGCCTCGCAGGCCCCTCTCGGCCCGAGGCACATCATCCGCAACCTCGCGCTCACGGCCGCGGCGGTCACCGGCGCCGCGGCCGTGACCGCGGGCGGCACGGCCACCCCGGGCGGGGTGGCCGTCGCCGTGCTCGGCGGCCTGCTCCTGGGCGCGCTGGTCGCCGCGCTCGACGACATCCTCGACCTGTTCCGGCCCGTCGAGGCGCGCACGCACCCGTACGGAACCTGAGCGAACACGGATTCCGAGCGAACCCGGAGGAGACGACTCCCATGCCCGTCCTGATCGCGGCGGTGGTCCTGGTGGGACTGCTCTGTACGCTGGACCTTCTCCTCACCCTGGGGGTGATCAAGCGGTTGCGGGAACACACCGCGCTGCTGGCCAAGGCGGCCGAGGGCTCGCCTCCCGGCAGACCGCCCGTCATCAAGGTCGGCGAGGAGGTCGGCGAGTTCAGCGCCGTCTGCGTCGACGGCGAGGCGCTGACCCGCGAGTCGCTGTCCGGCGACACCCTGGTGGCGTTCTTCTCCCCCAGCTGCGGCCCGTGCCACGAGATGCTGCCGAAGTTCGCGGAGTACGCGCGGACGGTGCCCGGCGGCCGGAAGCAGGTGCTGGCCGTGGTGGTCGGCACGCCCGAGCGCACCAAGGGGCAGGTCGCCGGGCTGAGCGAGGTCGCCCGCGTCGTGGTGCAGGACACCGACCTGGCCCTGACCGACGCGTTCCAGGTCTTCGGCTTCCCGACGCTGCTGCAGGTCACGATGGACGGCGCGGGCAGGCCCGTGATCGCGCGCAACAGCGTGAACCTGGATGTGCCCGTCGTGGCGGCATGAGCGGGCTCCCGGCCACGGCCCGGCGCACCGCCGCGGCCGCCGCGCTGGTCGCGAGCGCGGCGCCCGCGGCGCTCGGGTGCTATCTGGCGCTGACCCTGGTGGCCGGCGCCCTGCCCGTGGTCACCGCCTGGCTGACCAAGCTGCTGCTCGACGGGCTGGGCTCGGGCGCCTCCTTCGGCGCGCTCGCGGGCCTGGCGGCCGGGCTCGCCGCGGCCGGGGTCGTCATCGCCGTGGCGCCCCAGAGCAGCCAGTACCTGCGGCGCGAACTCGACCGCAGGGTCGGGCTCCTCGCCGACGACCGGCTGTTCACGGCCGTGGAGGGCTTCAACGGCCTGGGGCGCTTCGAGGACCCGCGCTTCCTGGACCGGCTCCGGCTCGCGCAGAGCTCCGGCGGCGGCACACCCAACCAGGCCGTCGACGGCGCCGTCGGCATCGCCCGCAGCGCCATCACCATCGGCGGCTTCCTCGGCTCCCTGTCGCTGCTCAGCCCGTGGATGACCGCCCTGGTCCTGGGCGCCGCCGTGCCGACCCTGGTGTCCGAGGTCGCCATGGCGCGCCGCAAGGCGCGCACCCTCTGGGACATCGGGCCCGTGGAGCGGCGGCAGATGTTCTACAGCGAGCTGCTGTCGAGCGTCGAAGCCGCCAAGGAGATCCGGCTGTTCGGCACCGGCGCGTTCCTGCGGGGGCGGATGCTGGCCGACCGGCGCACGGCCGACGCGGCGAAGCGCGCGGTCGACCGGCGGGAGGCCCTCGTGCAGTCGGGGCTCGGGCTGCTGGCCGCGCTCGTCTCGGGCGGCGGCCTGCTGTGGGCGGTGGGCGCCGCGCACGCGGGCACCCTGTCGGCCGGCGACGTCGTCATGTTCGTGGCCGCGGTCGCCGGCATCCAGGGCGCGCTGGCCACGCTGGCGAGCGAGGTGGCCCGCTCGCACCAGGCGCTGCTGATGTTCGACCACTACCTCGCGGTCGCGGGCGCCGGGCCGGACCTGCCCGTGCCCGCCGCGCCCGCCGCGCTGCCGCCGCTGGCCCGCGGCATCGAACTGCGCGACGTGTGGTTCCGCTACTCCCCCGAGCACCCGTGGGTACTGCGCGGCGCCTGCCTGCGCCTGCAGCACGGCCGGGCGCTCGCCCTGGTCGGGCTGAACGGCGCCGGCAAGTCCACCCTGGTGAAGCTGTTGTGCCGCTTCTACGACCCCGAGCGGGGCGCGATCCTGTGGGACGGCGTGGACATCCGCACCGTCGACGTCGCCGCACTGCGGCGGCGCATCGGCGCGGTGTTCCAGGACTACATGCACTACGACATGACGGCCGCGGAAAACATCTCCCTCGGCGACCTCACCGCACTCGGCGACCGTCCGCGCGTCGAGGCGGCGGCGGAGCGCGCCGGCATCCACGCCAAGGTCGCGGCCCTGCCCCACGGGTACGACACGCTGCTGTCGCGGAGATTCTTCATGGAGGCCGACAAGGACAACCCGGAGACCGGTGTGGTCCTCTCCGGCGGGCAGCGGCAGCGGCTCGCGCTCGCCCGCGCGTTCCTCCGGGACCGGCGCGACCTGATGATCCTCGACGAGCCCTCGGCCGGGCTCGACGCCGAGGCGGAACACGAGATCCACACCGCGCTGCGGCAGCACCGCGGCGAGCGGACCAGCCTCCTCATCTCCCACCGCCTCGGCGCGGTGCGCGACGCGGACGTCATCGCCGTCCTGGAGGACGGCCGCGTCGTCGAACAGGGCCCGCACGCCGAGCTCATCGGCTCCGGCGGCCGCTACGCCCGCCTGTTCGCCCTCCAGGCCGCCGGCTACCGGCCCGGCGAGGAGGCCGGCCCCGCCGGCGGGCCGGCGAACGCGCCCACGTTCACGGGAGAGCCCCGGTGACGGGCGGGCCCGCGCCCCGGCCCCGGCTGCGCCGCGCGGCGGCGGTCGCGGCCGGCCTGGCGCTGGGCACGGCCGTATCGCTGGCGCGCGGCCTGGTCGTGGTCACCGTCCGCGGCACGAGCATGGCGCCGGCCTTCCGTGACGGCGACCGCGTGCTCGTACGGCGCGGCCCGCGCCCGGCCGTCGGCCAGGTGGTGGTGGCCGAGCGGCCGGCGGGCGGCGGCACCTGGCCGGCCCCGCCGGTGCGCCCCGGGGCCGGCACGGCCGGCGTCCGCGGCCGCGACTGGCTCATCAAGCGCGTGGCCGCCCTCCCCGGCGACCCCGTCCCCCGCGACCGTGTCCGCTCCCTGGCCGCGGCGCCGGAGCAGCGCGTGCCGCCGGGGAAGGTCGTCCTCCTCGGGGACAACGGGAGGGTCAGCTTCGACTCCCGGGACGTGGGCTACTTCCCGCTGGACCGCGTCCTGGGCACGGTCGTCACACGTAGCCCTCGGGGATCGTCTTCCTGATGCGGGCGGCGAGTTCGGCGAGGACAGCGGGGCCGTCGGTGTCGCCGCCCCCGCCCGCGTACTCCTTCGGCAGGGTCACCTCGACCCATGCGGCGCGGTGCGTGGCGAGAAAGCGGACGCCACCGTCGGACTGCGGCTCCGCGAACCACTCGATGCCGCCGATGTCCCACGCGGGCGCATAGCGGTCGTAGCTCTTGGAGCCGTACGTGAGCGCCTCGGGCCGGGGCACACCGCAGCGCAGGACGACCGCCGGTGCGCCCCACTGCGCGGTGAACTCCGATACGGGCCGGGGCGTGCCCCGCTCCAGGCCCGCCACGGTGGCGGGCAGTTCCGTGTGCAGGGCACGGCAGTGGGCGGCCTCCTGCGCCGGCGGCCGGGGCACGGCGCGGGCCGCGGCGCCGCCCGTCGAGGCCGATCCGGCGAGGGCGAGGAGCGCCGCGGCGGCGGGCAGGGCGCGTAACCGGCGGGGCCAGGTCTTCACCGGATGATCATACGGGGGCGCCGTAAGCACAAATGAGGCCCGATCGCACTCAAGTGGAACCAGTCGGCCCATTGAGGGCGTAGTACATAGCGTCAAGATCACACAGGACGAGACGCAAGGAGAATACGATCTTGGAACGCACAGGCGCACGTCCCTCCCGCCGCACGGTCCTCACCCTCGGCGCCGGCACGGCCCTGGCCGCCGCCATGGCCACCGGCGGGACGGCCCGCGCGGCGACGCCCGGCGGGGACCGGATCTCCGGCCGGCTGCGCGAGCTGGAGCAGGAGCACTCCGCCCGGCTCGGGGTGTTCGCCCACAACACGGTGACGGGCAGGACGGTGGCCCACCGGGCCGACGAGCTCTTCCCGATGTGCTCGACGTTCAAGACGCTCGCCGTCGCCGCCGTCCTGCGGGACCTCGACCGCAAGGGCGAGTTCCTCGCCAAGCGCATCCACTACACCAAGAAGGAGGTCGAGGACTCGGGCTACGACAAGATCACGGGCACGGATGAGCACGTCGCGGGCGGCATGACCGTCGAGGAGCTGTGCGCCGCGGCCGTCTCCTACAGCGACAACGGCGCGGCCAACCTCCTCCTGCGCGAACTGGGCGGCCCCGACGCCGTCACCCGCTTCTGCCGCTCGATCGGGGACGGGAAGACCCGCCTCGACCGGTGGGAGCCCGCACTGAACTCGGCGGAGCCGGACCGCATCACCGACACCACCACCCCCCGGGCCATAGGCCGCACCTACGCGCACCTCGTCCTGGGCAACGCCCTCGCCCCCGAGGACCGCAAGCGGCTGACCGGCTGGCTGCTCGCCAACACGACCAGCGACCAGAGGATCCGGAAGGGCATCCCCGCGGGCTGGACCGTCGCGGACAAGACCGGCGCCGGCTCGTACGGCACCAACAACGACGTGGCCGTCACCTGGTCCCCGAAGGGGGCGCCGGTCGTCATGTCCATCCTCACGACCAAGCACGAGGCCACGGCGAAGGGGGACGACGCCCTCGTCGCCGGGACGGCGAAGATCCTGGCGTCGGCGCTCGGCTGATCCTCCCTTCCGCAAGCGGCTTCTGACGGGCCGGCACTTCCACCGGCCCGTCAGGGGTGCGGCACCACCGCCACGGGGCACGGTGCGTGGTGCAGGACCGCGTGGGCCACGTGACCGATGCGCGGCAGGCCGTGCGGGCCGGACGCATGGCGCCCGACGACCATGAGGGCGGCGCTCCCGCAGGAGGACAGCAGCACCTGCGCCGCGCTCCCCATCTCCACCTGCTCGGCGACCTCGACCTGCGGATGGCGGGCGCGCCACGGCTCCAGCGCGTCGCCCAGCCGCTTCTGTTCGAGCGCGGCGAGCCCGCCGGTCTCGTCGGCCAGCCGCATGGAGCCGGGCCCCCAGTCGACGACCGGGGGCAGCGACCAGGCGCGTACAGCCCGCAGTCCGGCCCCGCGCGCGGCGGCGGCCCCGAAGGCGAACCCCAGGACTCCGTCCGGCTCCTCGCCCACACCGGCCAGCACCTCGCCGGCCTCCCCCACCTGCTCCTGCCCCTGCTCGGGGCTGCGGACGAGGACGACCGGCCCCTTGGCCTGCCGCAGCACGTGCAGGGCGATGGAACCGATCAGGTACCCGACGAACGCCCCGTGGCCGCGCGAGCCGAGGACGAGCACGTCCGCCTCGGCGGACTCGGCCACGAGCGCGGGCACCGGGTCGGCGTGCAGCAGCCGGGCCGTGACCGGAAGGTCTGGGTGACGCCCCGTCACCCGGGCCCGGGTCTCGCGCAGCAGGTCCCCGGCCCAGCGCTGCTGCGCCTCGGTGTCCACGGTGACCGGGAGGTCCAGGGGCTGCTGGGTCCAGGCGTGGACGAGGCGCAGCTCCATGCCCCGGCGCACGGCCTCGGCCGCCGCCCAGTCCGCCGCGGCACTGCCGTGCTCGCTGCCGTCCACACCAACGGTGATCACGCCGGACACAGGGCCTCCATGGTGCGCGGGGAAGTCTTCTCCTTGTGGCCACTGTCCGGCCGTGGCCGCCCCCGGGGCGGGGGCCGCAGGGGCCGGCCACACGGACGAGTGACTCCAGCTGGACTCGTGGCGCCGGCCGGGTCAGACGACGCTACGGGCCCCGATCGCGTTGTACGCCGCCGCCCAGCCCAGGGCCAGCCGGTCGCCCCGCGTGAAGACGACCGCTCCGAGGCCCGCGGCGTCCGGGGAGCGGTCCTGCGGGCGCGCGACCTCGGCCGGGCTGCCGTCGGAGAAGTGCTCCGTGGTCGTCTTCCCGTTCCAGGCGCGCACAACCGCGCCGGGCGGCGCGAGCACGTGCACGGCGTCGCCGCCGGGCTCCTCGGTGAAGACCGTGCCCGTGGCCCGGTCGGCGAGGAGGGCGCGGTAGCGGTCCGCGGAGAGCATGCAGGACGCGGGCGGGGTGGTGCCCGGCCAGTCGGGGGCGTCGACGCCGCGGTCCCGGGCGGCGCGCCACATCTGCGGTACGAGGCGGCGGGCCGGCGGCGGCGTGGCCATCTGCTCGCACATCCACAGCAGCCGCCCGGCGCCGCGCGGGGGCCCGAGCGTCCGCCAGCGGATGCGGGCAGCGAGGTCAAAGGCGGCGACGGCCGCCCACGGGTGGACGCTGCCGAGCGGGCCCTGGGCGCCGAGCCAGGCGAGGTAGCGCTCGGCCTCGTCCAGGATGTTCGTCATGCTCTCCAGGGGGATGCCGAGCACGTAGGCGCTGCGCGTGCGGAAGGCGTGCGGGCTGTGGGCGACCAGGAGCAGGACGGCGCGGGACAGGTCGCCGGCCGCGGGCTTGGCGCCGTCGTCCTGCGGGCCCGTCCCGTCGAGCTGATCGGTGCGGCCACCGGTGCGCAGGACCCGCAGCAGTGCGGCGCGGGCCCGTTCGGTGAAGGGGGCCTGTTCCAGGACGGGCAGGACGGCGCTCAGCAGGGTGGCCAGCATGTCCTCGGCGGTGTCGGGGTCCTGCGGGACGGGGAGGCCGCGCAGGGCGCTCGTGAGGGTGTCCGCGAGGTCGGAGTCGACCATGAAGCGGCTGGTGAGCTTGCCGAGTTCGGTCGGCACGAGGAGCGCGGGGGCGTCGTCGCCCTCGGGGCCGGGGGTGCGGCGCAGGAAGCGGGAGTCCGCGAGGAAGTCCACGGCGTCGTGGAGGGAGTCGAAGCTCTCCTGGCCCTGGTGGAAGGCGAGGGTCCGCGTCCACCAGGCCTCCGCCTGCGGCAGGGTGCGCAGGCGGCCCTGGACGGCCTCGGCGAGCAGGTGGTCGGGCAGGCGGTCGCGGATGCGGGAGCGGACGGTGTAGCCGGCGGCCAGCCGGGCCTGCCACTCGGCGCGCTCCGCCCCGTCGGCGAGCAGGAAGGCCCAGCCCTCGCGCTCGCCCGCGCCGACGCGGCCGGCGCGCCCGAACATCTGCTGGACCATGGACACTTCGATGCGGTCGAGCCCGATCTGCGTGTCGCGCACGACGACGGTCCGGGCGGGGAGGTTGACCCCCGCGGCGACGGTGGAGGTGGCCACGAGGACGTCGGCCTGCCGGGTGCGGAAGGCGTGTTCGGCCTCGCGCTTGTACGGCCAGTCGCGGTAGTGCAGCCGCACCCCGGCCTCGGAGCAGAGCCGCTCGACGAGTTCGGCGTCGTCCGCGTCGGCTCCGGCGGTGGGCACGCCGCGGTCCGCGGCGAGGGCGAGCGCGGTCGCCCGTACGCCCCGTTTGCTGCCGCAGAAGACCAGCACGCTGCCGCCTTCGCCGGTGACGGTACGGGCGAGGCGTACGGCGGTCTCCGTGCGCGAGGCCGACCGTGCGGACCAGTCGGCGTCGGGCGCGGCGGGGAGGACGGGGATCTGCCAGGTCAGGCGCGTGGGCCGCCAGGGGGTGCGGATCAGACGCGCGCCGAGCCATGCGGCGACCTCGTCCGCGTTGGCGACCGTGGCGGAGAGGCCGACGATGCGCACCTGCCCGCTGTCCTCGCGTACGCGCGCGAGGAGGGCTTCGAGGACGGGGCCGCGCGTGGGGTCGCCGAGCAGGTGGATCTCGTCCACGACCAGGCAGCCGACCTCGGCGAGGGCGTCGCGCAGCGAGCCGGCGCGGCAGATCGCCTCGAACTTCTCGGTGGTGGCGATCCAGACGTCCGCCTTGCGGACGAGCTCGGCGTCGACGGCGGACTCGCCGGTGAGCCGGACCACTTCGAGGCCGTTGCGGCGCCACGTCTCCAGTTCGCGGTCGAGCTCGTCGGTCAGGGAGCGCTGCGGCACGAGCCAGGCCGCCTTGCGGCCGCGGTGGTGGGCGTGCAGGGCGGCGACCATGCCGACGGGCGTCTTGCCGGCTCCGGTGGGGGCGACGACGACCAGGTGGTCGTCCCCGTCGAGAACGGCCGGGACGGCCGCGGCCTGGGCCGGGTTGAAGGACGGGTGGCTCAGGAGCCCGGCCCAGGGCTGCGGGACGAGGTCGGTCACCGGCACGTACGCGTCGGGGTCGCCGGACGGGAGCTCCTCCAGGGCGTCCCACTGGGCCGCGAAGGCGTCGCGGGCGGCGTGGGCGCCGGGGCCGGCCACGGGGGCCGCGTCCCGCGCCGGGTGGGCGACCAGGTCCGTGGGGCTCCCCAAGTCTCCGATGGTGCCGACCTGTTCGCTCTCCTGCCAGTGGCGGACGCTGCGGCAGGGTATGCCCTGCGCCGCGAGCTCCTCGCGCAGGGCGTCGAACGCGGGGGTGTCGGGGACGATGACCCGGACGTCCTCGGCCGCCGCCACGGCCGCCGCGGCGGGCCGCCAGGCCGGGTCGGTGACCTTGCACCACAGCAGGCGGCGCTTCTCCTCCTCCGCGGGCAGCGGCAGGTCCTCGGGCCAGGCGGGCCGCGGCTGCCGCGTGAGGGCGGCGGGACGCAGGGGGACGGCAGGGGCGGCGGAGCGCGGCACCCGGATCGCCGTGACGCCAGCTCCGGCTCCGGCTCCGGCGCGACAGGGCCCGAGGCCCATCCGCTCCAGGACGGCGGAGAGCGCGACGGGCTCGGCCGCGGGCGACGGCCCCGAAGCCGTCGCCGCCCGCCGCGGCGCGCACAGCTTGTCGTAGGTCTTCACCCCGAGGTCGGCCAGGGTGTACGCGGCGGGGCAGGAGGGGCAGACGACGGCGACGTAGCGGTAGACACGGCCCTGGGACTCGTACGGTTTGCGCAGCGCGTGGAGCGCACGTTCGCAGACGGGGCACGTGCGGGGCACCTGCTCCTGGTAGCTCCAGCCGGGTTCCAGGAACCGGGGAAGAAGCGTCCCGGTCAGCCGGGTGCCCCACCGTTCCCGCACCAGTTCCACGACGGTCGGCCCGGTCTCCGTACCGCCGGCCGTCACCGCTTGCGCATCGTCAACGTCACCGTGCATTCCGCAACTGTCTCAGAGGGCCGCGGCTCCGGGGGCGGAACGATCACCTCCCCTTCGGCAGCGAGCACGTGGCCTCGGCGGTCTTGCCGGGATCGCTCTCCGAGCGCGCGGTCAGGGTGACGGTGCCCTTGCGGTCGGCGCCCGGCTTGGAGGCGACGGCGACATCGACGGGGACCGAGGTGCCGGAGGCGGCGGTGGTGAGGCGGTTGGGGAGCCAGGCGGACCAGCCGCGGCCCGAGGCGGTGGCGGACAGGCGGTAGACGTCGGACGACAGGCGGGGGTCGCTCTGCGGCGCGGCCTTCCCGGTGTTGGCGAGGTCGAAGGTGCACACGGCCCGGCCCCGGGCGGGCCCGCTCTTCACCGTGCCCTTGCCGAGGGCGAGTCCGCGGGCCTGCGGCCCCGACCCGTCGAGGGACTTGACGCCGATGTCGTAGGAGAGGACGCCGGTGGCGTCGCGCTGCACGTTCAGGACGTAGAAGTGCAGCCGGTTGGCCTCGTCGACGTACTCGTACGAGCTGCCGGAGTCGGCCCCCGCGTGGAAGAGGGCGTCGCTGAGCTGCCGGTAGTCCCCGATGGTGATCTTCTGAGGGGTGCCGTCAGGACGGGTGAAGTCGGTCAGGCGGATGTCCTCGGGGTGGGCGTCGACCACCCACGCGAAGGGGGCCCGGTCCGCGTTCTTGGTCTTGCTGAGGAGGACGCCGTTGTCCGGGGTGAACGAGTCGGCGCCCATGCGGTCGACGACCTCGACGGTGTAGTTGTCGTAGCCGCCGCCGTCGCAGAGCGGGTCGGTGGTGCGGTCGCACGCCGGGGACAGGTCGCGGCCCATGGTGATGTTGACGCCGGTCAGCCCCTTCTCGCCGGGCGGGGCGGAGCGGGCGGTGACGCGGGCGACGACGGGGCCGGAGTCCTTGAGGGCGTCGCGGTCGAGGCGCAGGACGTTCTTCTCGTCGACGATGCCGAGTTTGAGCTTGTCCCGCAGGACGTGCTGGGCGCCCATGGAGCCGCCGGCGGTGGCGGGTATCTGCCAGCGGGTGTGCGGTCCGCCGGGGCCGTTGAAGGAGCCGCGCGAGAGCATGCCCCAGATGCCGGTGTAGGAGCGGCTGAGCGGTGTCCCGTAGGGGTTGTTGTAGTTGTCGCCGATGCCCAGGATGTGGCTGAGCTCGTGGGCGAAGGTGGCCATGCCGGAGCTCTCGGCCTGGGTGGAGGAGCCGTCCGCGGCGTTGGGCCAGATGCGGGCGGCCGCCTGCCAGGACGTCCACGGCACGTAGCGGGTCTGCGCGGCGTTGAGGCCGGAGGCGATGGGCGAGGGCGGTCCCCAGGCGGCCGGCACGTCCTGCGCGGACCGGAACTTCATCTGCCCGAACTCCTGCCAGGCGGAGGACTCGTCGACGCCGGCGGTCAGGTAGAAGACGAAGTCGAACTCGCGTGTTTTGCCGGCGCCCACGTCGGCGGTCCAGGCCCGCTTGCCGTCGGCGCGGATGTCCTTGCCGCAGGTGTCGCCCACGGGGCAGGCGCCGGGGTTCATGCCGGGCTCGATGCCGTACTGGTGGGACTTCCCCGGCATGCGGTAGACGCCGAAGGCGGTCAGGCCGACGCCGAAGCGGCCCCCGGAGTCCTCCATCCAGTACTCGTTGATGGTGTGCCCGTGGTTGAGCGCGCCGGGCTTGTTGAGGAAGTCCTCGTAGAACTGCGGCACCTGCGCGCGCGGGATGCCGGACGCGCTGGGCAGCGGGTTGCCGAACTTGGCGGCTCCGGCGGGCTTCGTGACCGAGAACTCCTCGTCGGCGTAGTCCAGGAGCACGAGCGCGCCCTTGAACTTGCGCTGCGTGGGCGTGCGGCCGGGGTTCGCCCAGTCCGTTCCGGGCACGGAGCGGTACTCGGCCCAGGTCATGTCGTCGGGGTTGCGCCAGTGCTGCGGATCGATCGGCCGGACGAGGGGCAGCGGGCCCCGGGAAGCGGCGTCGGGCGTCGCCCGGGCGGGCCCGGCGGCGACGGCGGCCACGACGCCGAGGAGCAGGGCGACGACGCCGAGCCGGCGCAGCCGGCGGACGCGTCTGCGGCGCAGGAACACGGCTCACCTCTCAGGAGTGAGTGCGATATGCCAGGTCCATGACAAGCCATGTCGTGCAAGCGTGCCTACCGGGGCCACGGTAGGGCCGGGGCCAGGTGCGACGCCAGAGCGCGTACGTGACCCCGGTGGCGCGCGGCGCGCCCGGCCGCCCGCGTTCAGCCGCCGTGCACCACGATCCGGTAGGCGCAGAGACCGACCACGCCCAGGACACAGGCGATCACCACCCAGGACCCGAGGCCCGTGTGGCGGCCCTTGCGCCCGTGCCGCGCCTTCGCGGCCTTCGCGGTCTTCTCAGCGCGACCGCCCCTCGCCGCACCCGGGTCGCGGGGCGCGGGAGCGGCGGCGGTCTCGGCGAGGAGCCGGCGGCAGGCCGCGGCGAGGTCGCCCATGCCCGCCGACAGCGGTACGACGGTCTCCGAGCGCGCCGGGGCGGTGGTCCCGCCGTCCAGGATGCGGCCCGCGCGGACGAGGACCTCGTCGCTGCCGCCCGCGGGGGCGAGGCTGATCCACCGCTGCACGTGCTCGCCGCGGATGACCACCTCCCCGGCCCGGTCCCGGTAGACGATGTACTCGCGCCACAGCAGCCCGGCCAGCTCTTCCGCGGTCTCTCTCAGTCTCGCCCTCATGTGGTCCCCCCACGGTTCATCACGCCAACGAATCGAACAAACGCCGCATTCTAACGGCGGTCTGACGGTTCGACGGCCCAGGGGCGCCGCACGGGACCGGAGGCAATGATTCCGGTCCTACCCAGGGCCTGCAGCCCCCGGAACTCCCCTTCGTAGAAGACCAGCGGCCGGCCGCCCTCGCGGTACTCGGCCTCCTCGACGCTCCCCACGAAGAGCACGTGGTCTCCCCCGTCGTACGCGGCCCACGGCGTGCAGGAGAGCGTCGCGAGGGAGCCCGCGAGGCGGGGGGCGAGGCCGGCGGGCGGCCGGGCCGCCCAGCGGGGCGGCGCCTGCGTGCGCCGGCCGGCGAAGCGCTCGGCGAGGTCCCGCTGGTCCTCGCCGAGCACGTTCACCGTGAACGGCCTGCCGGCGAGGTGCCGTCCGGCCCTGCTCCGGCGGTGGAGCGAGACCAGGACCAGCGCCGGGTCCAGCGAGACCGCCGTGAAGGCGTTGACGGTCGCGCCGTGCGGGACGCCGTCGACCTCGCACGTCACCACGGTGACGCCGGTGGCGAAGTGCCCCAGGCAGGCCCGCAGCAGCCGTTCATCGGTGATCAACGCCCGTCACCTCCCCCCGCCGGCCGGCAGGTCGAACCAGAGGTGCACCTGCCCGGTGCCGATCCCGTTCTCGTACGCGCTGAACAGCCGTCCCCGCGCCCGGCACGCCTCCCCGCCCAGCGCGCCCGCCAGCATCAGGTAGTGGCCGAAGCGGGCCTCGGGCGCGTACCGCAGGTACTCCGGCATGGACCGGATCACCTCGTCGTGCCGGCCCGCCTCCAGCCAGGCGATCCGCCGCTCGTCCGCGGCCCGGGCCTCGGGGGTGACGATGTTGGCCGGGTCGCCGGCCATGCGGTCGCGCAGTTCGCCGAGCGGCCGGAAGCGGTGGGACAGGCCGCCCGAGGCGAGCAGCAGCACGCGGCGGCCGGCGAGCCCGGCGATCGCCTCCCCCATGACCTCGCCGATCCTGAGGAAGTCCTCGGTGGTCGCCGTCTGGCAGACGGAGACGGACACCCACGGCTTGCCGGTCCGCCCGAGGTACGTCCAGAGGTTGAGCGTCGCGTAATGGATCGGCAGGTGCGGTTCGTCGTTGGCCTCGATCCACACCTTCCGCTCCGCCGCCAGGCCGGCGACCGCGTGCGCGAGCGCGGGGTCGCCGGGCAGGTCGTACGGCAGCCGGCTGATCGCCGACGGCATCTCGTCGGAGGTGAACAGGCCCCGGCGGCGCGGATGGGCCGTGATCACCGCTTCGGTCGTGGTGGCCCAGTGGGAGTCGAACACCACGACGGTGTCGTACCCGGCCGTGTCGGTCACCTCGCGGCGGAGCCGTTCCAGGCCGGTCGCGAGCGTGAAGTCGCTGCCTCCGTTGGCCTCGGTGCGGGCGGGCTCGGGGAACATGATGGCGGGCGCGTGCGAGAGCAGGCCCGCACCGACGATGTCGCCCATGGCGAGTCTCCTTTACGGGACGAGGAGGAGCTTTCCGGACGTGGCGCGGGAGGCCAGGTCGGTGTGCGCGCGGTGCGCCTCGGCGAGGGGGTACGTCCCGGCGACGGTGAACGTGAGCGTGCCGTCAAGCAGGCCCCGGAACACCTCGCCCGCCCGCGCCTCGAACTCCTCGACGGTGGCCCGGAAGTGCTCCAGATAGGGCCGGGTCAGGGTGAGCGAGCCGCCCCACAGCAGCCGCATCACGTCGACGGGCGGCACCGCGCCGCTCGCCCCGCCGAAGAGGACCAGCGTGCCGCGCGTGCGCAGCGAGGCGAGGCTCGCGTCGAAGGTGGCCGCGCCCACGCCGTCGTAGACCGCGTGGACGCCTTCCCCGCCGGTGAGCGCGCGGACCCCGGCGGCCAGGTCGCCGGTCTCGGTGTAGCGGATGACCTCGTCGCAGCCGTTGGCGCGGGCGGTGCGCTCCTTCTCCTCGGTGGAGACCGTGCCGATGACGCGGGCGCCGCGCCGCGTCAGCATCTGGGTGAGCAGGAGGCCCACGCCACCGGCTGCGGCGTGCACGAGCACGGTCTCGCCCGCGCGGGCCGGGTAGGAGTCGTGGGCGAGGAAGTGGGCGGTCATGCCGTGGACGAGCACCCCGCCGGCCGTCCGCAGGTCGATGGCGTCGGGCACGACGACGGCCTTGTCCTCGGGCACGAGCACCCGCTCCGCGTAGCTGCCGAGCACGGTCGTCCAGGCGACCCGGTCACCGGTCTTGAAGCGGGTGACTCCGGGGCCGGTGGCGAGGACGACGCCGGAGCCCTCCTCGCCGGGCACGCAGGGAACGGGCAGCGGATAGCGCCCCTCGCGCCGGTACAGGTCGATGAAGTTCACTCCGGCCGCGGCGAGTTCGACGAGGATCTGTCCTTCGCCGGGCCGCCCGGGGGCGGGCTTCTCGACGTAGAGCTGGACTTCGGGCCCGCCGGTCTCCCGGATCTCGATCGCGTGCATCAGTGCGCTCCCTTCACATCGGTCAGTCCGACGCCGTACGTGCGCAGCCAGTCGTCGAGCCGGACCGTGGACTCCACGAGGATCCGCTCGAATTCGGACAGGCTTCCGGCCGCGGTCCGGGCCGTCATCCGCCGTACCGCGTCGCCGTCGAGGAACGGGTGGAGCGGTGCGTCCCCGTCGCCCGCCGCGGCGGCCAGGCCGGTGATGAGGGACCGGTCGTAGGCGGGGTCCTGGATGGACGGGTAGGCGGCCTTCTTGCGGCGCAGCACCGATTCCGGCAGCAGGTCGGATGCGGCCTCGCGGAGCAGCGCCTTCTCCTGGCCGCTGAAGGTCTTCATCTCCCAGGGGACGTTGAAGACGTACTCGACGAGGCGGTGGTCGCAGAACGGCACCCGGCCCTCCAGGCCGCTCGCCATGCCCATGCGGTCCTTCTTGTCGAGGAGGATGGGCAGCCAGCGGGTGAGGGTGAGGTGGCCGAGCTCGCGGGTCCGCCGGTCCGCAGCGTTCTCGGTGTCTTCGCCCTCCAGTCGCGGCACCTCGGCCAAAGCGGTCCGGTAGAGGTCGGCCTCGTATTCCGCGAGGTCGATGCCGTCCACGAACCACGGGTGGAACAGGGACCGCGGGTCGAGGCCACGGTGGGCGCCCAGTTTGAGCCAGGGGAAGGTCTCGGCGCGGCGCGCCTTTGGGTCGGAGAACCACAGGTAGCCGCCGAAGACCTCGTCGGCGCCCTCGCCGGACAGCGCGACCGTGGCGTGCTGCCGGACGGCGGCGAAGAGCAGGTACAGCGAGACGTCGAGGTCGGCGAAGTTGAACGGCAGGTCCCAGGCGCCGAGGACGGTGCGGCGCACGGCCGGGTCGAGGAGCCGGGCGCGGTCGAGGACGATCGCGTGGTGCTCGGTGCCGGCGTGCCGGGCGACTTCGAGGGCGTACGGGCCGTCCGGCGTGGGCCGGATGGCGTCGGCGCGGAAGTTCTCGGTGTGGCCGGTGAAGTCGACGGAGAAGGTGGCGAGGCGGTCGCCGCCGGCGGCGCGGGCCCGTGCCGCGAGGGCGGTCACCGTGCTGGAGTCGAGGCCGCCGGAGAGCAGCGAGACGAGGGGGACGTCCGCGGTCATCTGCCGGGGGACGATGTCGTCGAGCAGCTCGCGGACGCGGGCGACGGTGGTGGAGAGGTCGTCGGTGTGCGGGCGGGCCTCCAGCGCCCAGTAGCGCTCTTCCTTGATGCCGTCGCGGCCGGCCCGCACGAGGTGTCCGGGCTTGACCTCGCGCATGCCGCGGAAGGGGACGTGTCCGGGGGTGCGCAGGAAGAGCAGGGCGTCGCAGAGCTCCTCCGCCCCGGCTTCGGCGCGCGCCAGGGGGTTGGCGAGGATCGCCTTGGGCTCGGAGCCGAAGAGGACCCCGTCGTCCGTCGGGTAGTAGAAGAGCGGCTTGACGCCCAGCCGGTCGCGGACGAGCAGCAGCTCTTCGCGGACGGTGTCCCAGATGGCGATGGAGTACATGCCGTTGAGGCGGTGGACGAAGTCCGTGCCCCACTGCAGGTAGGCGCGGAGCGCCACTTCGGTGTCGCTGCGGGTCGCGAAGCGGTGCCCGAGCAGGACGAGTTCCTCGCGCAGCTCGCGGAAGTTGTAGATCTCGCCGCCGTAGGAGATGACGGCGCGCGGCCGGTCTCCGCGGCCCTGTTCCGGGGTGCGCATCGGCTGCGTGCCGTGTTCCAGGTCGATGACGGCCAGCCGCCGGTGCCCCAGGGCGGCGTGGGTGTCCAGCCATACGCCGCCGGCGTCGGGCCCGCGGGCGGCGAGCGTGCCGGTCATGGCCTGGACGGTTGCGTGTTCGGTGGTCAGGTCGCGGGTGAAGCCGGTCCATCCGGTGATGCCGCACATGTCACGCGTCCTCGCTTCCGGTCCAGGGTCCCCGGCGCCAGCCGTCGAGGTCGTAGTCGTCGAGGCACTGCTGCACGAGCGACTCGTAGCGGGCGAGGCTGCCGCGCCCCGTGGCCCAGCGGAGCGCGTCCAGCCGGACCTGTTCGCCGTTGCCGGAATAGTTGCGCTCGTAGAGCTCGTGCCGGCCGCCGAACTCGGTGCCGATCGCGTCCCAGACCAGCTTCAGCAGCTTGATCCGGTCGTGGGCGGAGGCGTCGGCGCCGCGGTAGAAGCGGTCGATCAGCGGCCGCAGTTCGGGGTTGGCGAGGTCGCGGGCGCTGGAGGGCACGGCGAGGGGCGCGCCGCCGAGGGTGGTCTCGAACAGCTCGTGGACGCGGTCCCACACCTGGGCGTTGTACATGCGCATGGCGGAGGCGTGCTCCAGGCGCGGTACGACCGTCCCGCCGCTGCCCGGCTCCGGGTCGTAGGCCATGGCCGAGGTCAGCGCCCACACCATGTCGCGCATGGTGACGACCTCGCCGACGGCGGCCTGGACGCCGCGGAAGGCGTCGGTGCCGTTGGCCTTGGTGCCCCGGGAGAGGAGCCCGGCCATGAGCTCCAGCTTGACGCTCAGGCGGATGCCGGACTGGAAGTTGTAGAGGTTCGGGAAGCCGGACGTGGCGTAGAAGCCGGTGGCGCGCTCGATGTCGCGGTGGACGAGGACGTCCTCCCAGGGGATCAGTGCCTCGTCGAGCAGGAGCACGCTGTCGTTCTCGTCGAAGCGGCTGCTGAGCGGGGCGTCGAAGGGGCTGGCGGCGGCTTGCGCGTAGGGCGTGCGGCAGACGAGCTTCACGCCGGGGTTGTCCATGCGGACGAAGAAGATGAGGGCGAAGGCCTCGGCCTTGCCGGGGGCGAGGGCCGCCGAGCCGACCGGGGCGACGAAGCCCGCGTTGGTGATCGCCGATCCCGTCGCCAGCATCTTCGCGCCGCTGACCACGACCCCGGCGTCGGTCTCGCGCACGGCGTGCACGAACACGTCCTCCATGTCGTGGATCGCGCGCTTGCGGTCCACGGGCGGGTTGATGATGACGTGGTTGAGGTACAGCGCCTTGCGGGCGAACTCCTCGTACCAGGCAGTGGCGTTGGCGGCGTACGGGCCGTAGTAGCCGGCGTTGACGCCGAGGCCCGCCATGAAGGACGCCTTGTACTCGGGGGTGCGGCCGAGGAATCCGTAGCTCATCCGCGCCCAGGCGGCGATGGCCTCGCGGGCCTCGGCCAGCTCGGCCGCCGACCGGCTCGGCTTGAAGAACTTGTGCGTGCGGATGCCCGTCGGCTCGTCGACGCCGGTCAGCACCCCGGCGGTCACCGGGTCGTGCAGGGCGTCGTAGAGGCGGGCCACGGACAGCGCGGAGTTACGGAAGGCCGGGTGGCGGGTGACGTCCTTGACGCGCTCGCCGCCGACGTAGACCTGCCGGCCGTCGCGCAGGCTCTCCAGGTAGTCGTCGCCCGTCATGAGGCGGTTGTCGTGGGTCACCGGACCAGCCCCGGGTTGTCGAGCGGCGGCGTGCCGAGCACCTGGACGCGGCGCAGGTGGCGCGGGGACCCGCTGGTGAAGGCGTTACGGCCGTGCAGCAGCGTGTAGTTGTCGGTGACGACCAGGTCGCCGGTCTCCCAGACGTGGGCGTAGAGGTGCGCGGGGTCGTACAGCGCGGCGCGCAGGCTTCGGTGGACCTCGGCGATCTCGTCCTCGGGCAGGCCGGTGAAGCGCAGGTCGGGGTGGTTGACGAAGCTGTCGCCGACGGCGGCGGTGGGCTCGTTGTAGCGGATGACGGGCGCGCCGTGGACGGGGTGGGCGGTCACGACGGGCGAGACGGTGACGCTGTCGTAGAACTCCATCGTGCGCTGGTAGGTGCCGGTGACCTGCGCCCAGCGGGCGACGGTCCGCGGGTCGGTGCGTTGCAGGACGGCGGTGGTGTGGGAGAACGTGGTCTCGCCGCCGTTGCCTTCTCCGGGGGCGTGCACGCACTGGAACACCTGGAACTCGGGGATCTGCTCGCGGTACATGCCGTCCCAGTGCATGGGCATGTAGCTGGAGTCGAAGATGTGGTCCTCGGGCTGTTCCCGCTCGACGAGTTCGAGCACGGTCCCGAAGGGCCAGACACTGGGCTGTCCCCAGCGCTCGCAGTAGGCGGAGAGCGCTTCGGGGCCGTCGAAGGCGCCGAAGCCGCGGAGCAGCACGACGTGGTGCTCGCGGACGAGGGAGCGCAGCGGGGCGACGGGGATGTCCTCGACGCGCAGTCCGGGCTCCAGGGCCCGTATCGCCAGCCCGAAGGGGGTGACCGGGGCGACGTCGTAGCGGAGGTCGGTGAGGATGCCGACGGCTGCGTCCGCGTCTGCAGTTGCTTCTGCGTGTGTCATGGGTGCCTCTCTCGTGCGGGGAGGGTGTGGGGGGACGGGCGGCCGGCCCGGTGTTCAGGCGCAGGCCCGGTTCCACGGGCCGCGGGGCGCGCCGGCCTGTTCCAGGACGTAGTGGCTGGGGCGTCCGTGGGCGTGGACCAGCCGGGCGCCCGCCTCCTCGGCTTCCGCGCGCTTCATGAGGGTGAAGCGGCCTCCGGTCCCGACCGCGACGCTGTGCCAGGGCGTCAGCCAGGTGTCCGAGGTGTCGGCGAGCAGGATGCCGATCTTGTCCGTGCTGCAGGGCTGCGGGTGGATCGACAGGCGGACGGCCGTGGGGAAGAGCTGGTCGAGGAGGTTTCCCCAGGCCCGGCTGCGCTGGATGACGCGGTAGGCGAGGTCACGGCACTTGCGCTGCAGGGCGGAGCGGGTGCCGGTCCAGGCGGGGCCGGACAGGTCCTCCAGCATGAAGCGGGTGATGCCGCGGTACATGGCGAGCGGAGCGCCCCCGCCGCGCACCTCCTCGCGCAGCTCTTCCGTCGTGGGGGCGTAGCCGGCGGAGAGCATGGTGCGCATGTCCTCGTGGCCGGCGCCGCTGTAGACGTCGTCCAGGCTGAACTGTTCGAGCCGGTCGGCGCCGATCCTGGTGATCATGGCGTCGAGGGCCTGTGCGTAGGCGGTGACGTCCTCGTCGCGCACGCCCAGCAGGTCGTTGAAGACCCTTCCGTCGGAGCAGATCAGGATGGCCGCTCCGGGCGCGTACACCTCGCTGATGCGTTCGCACAGCTCGTTGAGGAACCGCAGTGCGAGCTCCTCGGCCAGGTCGGGCAGGGGGCCGAGGACCTTGGCCGGGTTGGGGGACTTCGTGGGGAAGGCAGGCAGGACGAATTCGATCCGCCGGCCGTCCCGCATGGCGCCGTGCACCGCGTCCAGGTGGTGCCGTACGCAGCGCAGGCAGACGCGTCCGGCGCATCCGCCCTCGCGCATTCTGCGCTGGTGGGACAGGACTTCCCGGACGACTTCTACGGCGGCCAGGTCGATATCGGGTGCGGCCGTTTCGGACACCGCGCCTCCCTTCGTGGACTGCGTCCCACCGTGCTCGGCGGGCGCATGAAAGGCGCATGAGAAGCGCACAAGCCCCTCCGGACCGGCAGCCCCGGGCCCTCGCGCAGGGCGGCGGGCCGGCGTCCGGGCAGGCCCGGGCCGGTGGTTGCGTCCGGCACCCCGTGCGGCGCTGCCGGCCGGTGGGATGGTGGCTGGACGTCCCGGGCCGGCTCGCACGTGCGTCGCCCGGCGCGCCCCCGTTCAGGGGGCGGTGCAGGTCACCGTCCGGCGGGCCCGGCGGTCCGCCGGAGGCGGTCGAGTTCCTGCCGGGCGCGGGCGGCCCAGAACGGCATGCGCAGGCTGCGGAACCCGTTCAGCGCCGTCGTGAGGTGGTGGACGGCCTGGTCACCGTCGCCGAGGGCCGCGCGCGTGCTGCCCAGCCAGAGGGCGGTGAGGGCTTCGCCCCGCCGTTCGCCGAGCTCGGTGAAGATCGCGGCGGCCTGGCCGAGCGGGGCGAGGGCCCACGCGGCCTGGCCGGGGCTGCGGGTCTCGGCGTGCATGCGGCCGAGGGCCAGCAGGGCGTACGCCTCGCCGGGCCGGTGCCGCAGGGACCGGTACTCGGCCAGGGCCCGGTGCAGGTGGCGGGCGGCCCGTTCGGCGCGGCCGTGGCCGATCTCGGCCCAGGCCAGGAGCTGCAGGACGTCGGCGAGGGCGAGCGGGTGGCCGAGGCGCTCGGCCGTGGCCACGGCCGGTTCGAGCGCGGCGACGGCCTCGGCCTCGCGCCCCTGGCAGGAGAGCGCGAAGCCCAGGCTGCGCAGGGCCATGACGTGGCCGTGCTTGTCGCCCAGCCGGTTCATGACGGCGGCCGCGGAGGCGGCGTCGTCGTGGGCGAGCTCCGCCATGCCGCGGTCGGCGATCGCGAAGCCGCGGTGGATGCGCAGGCGGGCGGCGTGGTGCTCCTCGCCGAGCGCGTCCAGTTGGGCGATGGCGCCGGCGTAGCGGGTCAGGGCGTCGTCCACCCGCCCGCGGACGGCGCGGGCCCGGGCCAGGGAGCCCTGGGCGACCGCGACGGCGACGGGGTCGCCGTCGGCCGCGGCGCGGTCGAGTGCGGCGCGGGCGACGTGCTCCCACTCGTCCCACCAGTTGCGCAGGTGGCAGACGTCCTCCAGGGCGGCGGCGAGCCCGGCCGTCTGCGGTCCGTAGCCGGCGCCGGCGGCGAAGCCGACCGCGGTGACCAGACTCGTGCGCTCGCTCTCCAGCCATCCGACGAGATCGCCCGCCGCGCCGGGGGCGTGCCCGCCGGTGCCTCTTCGGATGAGCTGGTCGCCCGCCGCGCGGACGCGGGCGAGCCAGCCGTCCAGGACCCGGGCGACCGCGGCCCGCCGCCACGACTCCGGCTCGTCGGCGAGGGCGCGCTCGGCGGCGTAGGCGTGCAGCAGGTCGTGCATGCGGTAGCGCGGCTGCCGCTGCCCGGCCGGGGACTCGATCTGTACGAGGTTGGCGTCGATGAGCGCGTCGGTGGCGCGGTCCGCGGCGAGTTCGTGGCCGGTGCCGGGGACGGTGGGGTCGGCCAGGGCGGCGGCGAGGGCCCAGCCGGGGAACTCCGGTGCGGGGAGCAGCCCGATGGCCCGGAAGGCGCGGGCGGCGTCGGGGGCCAGGCCGTGGTAGCTGGCGGCGACGCACGTGCGGACGGCGAGGTCGCCGACGGTGAGCTCGGCGAGCACCCCGCGCTCGTCGGCCAGCCGGTCGGCCAGGCGGCGGACCTGCCAGTCGGGGCGGCCGGCGAGCCGCGCCGCGGCCACGCGCAGCGCCAGGGGCAGGCCGGCGCAGGCGGCCAGGATCCGCCCGGTCGCCTCGGGCTCCGCCGCGAGCCGCTGCGGGCCGGCGATGCGCCGCAGCAGGTCCTGCGACTCCTCGTCGTCGAAGGGGTCGACGTCGATGAGGTGCGCGTCCGTGAGGCCGGCGAGCCGTGCCCTGCTGGTGACGAGGGCGGCGCTGCCGGGGGTGCCGGGGAGCAGCATCCGGATCTGGGCCTCGTCGCGCGCGTCGTCGAGGAGGACGAGCACCTTGCGGTCGGCGAGCAGCGAGCGGTAGAGCGCGGCCCGCTCCTCGGTGGCCTCGGGGATGGACGAGCCGGGGACGCCGAGGCTGAGCAGCAGGTTGGCGAGGATCGCGCCGGGCGTGCGCTGGGGGCCGCGGGTGCCGTCGAGGTGCAGGAAGAGCCGGCCGTCGGGGAAGTCGCCCCGGAGGTGGTGGGCGAGCCGGGTGGCCAGGGCGGTCTTGCCGACGCCGGGAAGGCCGGTGAGGATCACGACGGGCACGGCGCAGGGCGTGGTGCTGCCGGGCCGTCTCGCGGAGGGCCCGATCAGGGCGGCGACGCGCTCCAGCAGCCGGCTCCGGCCGACGAAGTCCGCGTCGTCGGAGGGCACTTGGACGGTGGGCTGCCAGGCGTCGGCCGGCCGTGCGGGCTGCGCCGCGGCGGGCGGCGCGCCCAGCTCCGGGTCCCTGGTGAGGATCGCGTGGTGGAGCCTGCGCAGTGCGTCGCCGGGGTCGATGCCGAGTTCGTCGCGGAGGGCGGTGCGGGCGAGGGCGTAGGACTGCAGGGCGTCGCCCGGCTGGTGGCTGCGGTACTGCGCGGTCATCAGCTTGGCCCACAGCGATTCGCGCAGCGGGTAGCGGGCCGTCTCCGCGCGCAGCGGGCCCACCAGTTCGCGGGGCTCGCCGAGGGCGAGGCGGGCCTCGGCGTGGTCCTCGAAGGCCGCGAGCCGCGCCTCCTCCAGGCGGGCGACCTCGCCGAGCAGGGCGTCGTGGTGCGCCACCCCTTCGAACGGGCTGCCGCGCCACAGCGCCAGCGCCTCCTCCAGGGCGTCGGCCGCGGCCCGGTGCTCGCCGGCGGCCAGGGCGGTGCGGCCGCGTGCGGCGAGGACCTCGAAGCGGTGCAGGTCGGCCTCGCCGGGGAACACCTGCAGGCGGTAGCCGCCGTTGCCCTGGCTCAGCCGCTCCTCGCCGGAGCCCTGGCCGGTCCCCGGTCCGGCGGCCGGGCTCAGAACCTTGCGCAGGACGGCGGCGTAGCTGCGGATGTTGGCCTGGGCCGAGGCCGGCGGGGCCTCGCCCCACACGGCGTCGCACAGCCGCTCGCCGGAGACGGCGGTGTTGGCGTTGACGAGCAGCATGGCGAGCAGGGTCCGCTGCTTCGGTCCCCCGAGCGGGAGGACCCGGCCGTCCGCGACGGCCGCGAGGGGCCCCAGCACCTTGAACTCGACACGCGTGTGCACCACCGCATGACCGCCCTTCCGCTGTGCAAGATTCGAACATCGGCGAATCCGACAACCATAGGCGTCATACGGGGATTGATCTTCCGCTTACCTCGAGCCCCGGTCGCGAAGCTCCAGCCGTGACGAGGGGTCACAGGTGCCGGGCTATGCAGTCCTGAAAGTCCTGATGAAGGGCGGCTATTTCCGTGCGCAGCGCTTCGAGACGCTTCCTGATGTCCGCCCGCCGTGCCTTCAGCTCGTCGATCCGAGCCTGGTCGACCGGATTCGCGGCCTGCAGCTGCGCGATGTGGCCGTCAACTGCTTTGCCCTCCCCGAGGAGGTGAGCCGCCTCGTTCTGCTTCTTGACAACATCGTGCAGTATGTCGGTGCACGGCATCATGCATCACCCGCTCCGGGCCGGCCGCACGGCCGGCTTTCCATGAAGCGTCCGGACACTTTCATTGTCCGCCGGACCCCGGACGGCGCAACCTCACTCGCGCTTCTCATCGCCCTTGCAGGGCCTTCGCATTGTCGCCGAAGCTCCACCCCCTCGATCCGTCCCAGTTGACCGACCAGGTCATGAGCCCCTTCAGCGCGCCGCGGTACGTGTTCCAGGCCTGCGCCACCAGGCCCGGCGACATGTAGCCGCCCCCGGCACCGGGCTGGGCCGGCAGCCCCGGCACCTGTTTGTCGTAGGGGACCCGGATGGTCGTGCCCTGGACGACGAGCCCCTTGTCGAGGCAGTCGGTCTGCGCGGTGAATCCCTGGACGGTTCCCGCGGAGTACGAGTCCCCTGAGCACCCGTACATGCTGCCGTTGTAGTACTGCATGTTCAGCCACCAGAGCCGGCCGTTGTCGGCGTACTTCTTCACGATCGGCAGATACGCGCCCCAGATCGAGCCGTACGTCACGCTGCCGCCGGTGACGTACGCCGTCTCCGGCGCCATGGTCAGGCCGAAGCCCGCGGGCATCCGCGCGAGCACGCCGTCGATGATGCGGATGAGGTTGGCCTGCGAGGCCGAGAGCGTGGTGATGCTGCCGCTGCCGGTGAGGCCGGTCTCGATGTCGATGTCGATGCCGTCGAAGTTGTACGCCTTCAGGATCGGCACGACGGTCTCCACGAACCGGTCGGCGACGGCGCTGGAACCGAGGTCGATACCGGCTGCCGCACCGCCGATCGACATCAGGATCGTGGCCCCCGCGGCCTTGGCCCCGCACATCTCGGCCGGCGTCGCGACCTTCACGGTCGCGTCCATGCCGTCCTCCCACAGCACCGTGCCGTCGGACCGGATGACCGGGAACGCCGCGTTGATCACGCTGTAGCCGTGGTCGCGGATGCGGGAGTCGGTGACCGGCACCCAGCCGAAGGGCGGGTGCACGCCGTTCGCCGCGCCGTCCCAGTTCTCCCAGTAGCCCTGGAGCACCTTGCCCGCGGGCCGCGGCTTGACGGGACAGGTGTCGGCGGCGGGCGCGCCCGCCGTCCGCCCTTGCGCGAGGACGCCCTGCGGCGCCTGCCCGAGGAGGGCGACGGCCACCAGCAGGCCGGCTCCCAGCCAACGCGCCGTCCGACCAGTCATGCCCGACCTCCTCGGCGAGGACCCTCGAAAGGAGTCGAACGCTAGAACCGCTCCACCCGGCCGTCAATATGTCTGGACCAAGTCGGGGGCCGGGGGCCGCCGTCCGCCGGGTGTGCTTCCGTGCACCCCGGAGGCGCTGACCCGTCCACCGGGCCGAGCGGACAGCATGGGTAGGGTGACGACGCCCACGACGCCGTACCCCGAAGGCTGGTTCTGCATCGGTTTCTCCCGGGAGTGGAAGGCCGGCAGCGTCGGCACCCGGCGGTTCGCGGGCGGCGACGCCGTCGTCTACCGCACCCGGCGCGGGGTGCTCCGGGTCACCCGGCCCTACTGCCCCCACCTGGGGGCCCACCTCGGCGCCGGCGGCACCGTCGACGGCGAGTACCTGGTCTGCCCCTTCCACAGGTTCGCCTTCGCCCCGGACGGCACGTGCGCGAGGACGCCGTACGGGACGCCCCCCAGGGCTTCGCTCACCCTGCTGCCCTCCCGCGAGGCGTACGGCATCGTCTGGACGTGGCACTCCCCCGACGGCGCCCCGCCGTCCCGGAAACTGCCTTCCCTGCCCGAACCCCTCGCCGGCCCCCGCGCGTTCCGCGCCACGGAAGAGGCGGGCACTCCCCAGGAAGTGACGGAGCGCGTCACCGGCCGGATCCTGTCCCGCTCCGGCTCCCGGCACGTCAGCCTCCGGGCCCTGGGCCCCGGAGCCGCGCTCGTCGTGATCGAGCCGGTGCGGCGTCCCCTGCACGCAGCGCCGTGGGGCCTCGTCCTGTGGGTCCTCGCCACCCCCGTCTCCCCGGGCCGGGTCCGCCGTTGGACGGCCTGCAGCGCCGCGGTCGCCCCGGCCCGCCTCCCCCCGCCGCTCCCTCACCGCGCCCGGCAGAACGACCCGGCCCTCCGCGGCGGCAGGGGCACCGGCTCCCCCACCCCCTCGGACCCGGGGTCGTAGGCGATGACGGAGGTGATGTCGGGATCGAGGCGCACCCACGCCCCCCGCAGCAGGTTCCCGCGGAAAGCGGCCCCGTTGTAGCGCGTCCCGGAGGCGTGCACGACCAGGTTCCCCTGGAACAGCATCCTGAGCGCTTCCGCATAGGACGCCATTCCCGGTTCCCCGGAGACGAGTTCACTTTCCATGGCCACATAATCCGCTTCGACGGCGCGGACCAGTTCGCACGCCCTGTAGACGGCCCGCTGGAGCGAAATGCCGTCCCGCCGCATCCAGAGGGTCAGAATGCTGGCGGCGGCGCAGCCCTTGGCCAGTTCCCTCCGGTAGGAGTACACGTCATTGATGACCAGCACGTGCTCGACGGCCTTCACCTTGAGGGCCCGGAGCGCCTCCTCGTGGCCGGACACGTCACAGCCGACCGCGTATTCGGCGATGCCGATGTTGGCCTCGTACCCCACGTCGCTCACCCGCCAGGCCAGGAATTCCTCATCGGTCATGCGGTGCGTCTCGTGCGGGGCGGAGCCGGTCGTGCGGGAGTCGATCCAATCCCCGAGCGCCGCGTTGATCCTGCTGCGGAACGTCCTTCCCAGTCCGTCCAGGAAGGGGTTGATGATGGCGGCCAGGGTCTCCTCGACGGCGGTCTCGGGCCGCTTCTCCTGGGCGATGACCCGCTTCAGGCCGGCCACCATCTCCTTCGCCCCGATTCCCGTCCAGCCCTCGTCGATCATGTCGTCGATCAGGTACGTGATCATCACGTATTTCGCCGCCGCCAGGATCCGCTCCATGTCGGCCGACTGCGGGGCCCACAGGCAGACGAGGCGGGCGGACTGATCCTGCCGGATCTTCGCCGCATAGCGATTCAGGACGGGGTGCCCAGCGACGTACTCGGCCAGCAGGGCCTCCGCTTCCGCCACGCGCGGATGGACGTGAATAGGCAGGCGGGTCCCGATCTGCGGGAAGTGGATGATCTCACGCAGTTCCATCTTCCCTCCGGTCAGTCGGGCGCCACCGGGTAGAACTGGCGGGCCCAGTGCCGGTAGGCACCGATCGGCCCATCCTCATTGTTCAGCCGCGGGTGGGGCAGATAGGCCTTGTGGTGGAATACGGGCCAGTCCGCGCGGGAGTCGTGAAAGGACCAGTGGTTCATCCCGGCGGCCACCGCGCGTTCGAGGGCGCGGCGGGCTGCGGGAGGAATGCGGAGCAGGGGGTCGAGCACCGCACTGGCCGCGAGGCAGTACCGGATGCGGCCCGGTCCGACGGGGGTGACCAGCACCCACTGGGCGGCGCGCAGGTGACAGCGCGGCAGGTCGATCGTCATGAGCGCCGCCCCCAGACCGAAATACCGGATGCTGACGTCCTGGACGGTGGAGAAGAACGGAAGGCTGCGCCCGACGCGGACCGTGAGGGAGTAGAACGGCCCGTCGCCCTCGGGCGCCGTCAGGATGTCGAGGAAATCGACGCCGTGGAGTTCGACGACGTGCCGGTGGTCGATGAAGTTCTCCATCACCTCCTGCGGGTGGCCCGCCAGTTCGACCGCACGGAAGGTTCGGGGGGCGGCGAAGTCACCGGTGGGCGGCGGGACTTCCCACGAGGGCGGCGTGCGGTCGTGAGAATGCCCTGCCCAGACGATGCCGTGCGCTTCCCGTACGGGCAGCGCGGACCGCAGCGCTCCGCCGCGGGTGCGCTGGATGAGCAGGCCGGTTCCCATGAAGCGGCACATGCGGACGGTTCCCGGTTTCCACTGCCACGAGAATCCCGCACAAAACCATCCGTTCGGGTAAGGCAATGGCTCCGGGAAGGCCTCGTCCGCCGCTTGTGCCCGGTACGGAGAGACATATGTACGCGCCCGCATATCACCCTCGCATGGTAGGAGTTGGTGCGGCAGAGGCCATCGGAGAACGATAAGTGACGACTCACGGGTTCCTCCCCGGTACGCGCACAGTGCCTGTACGCATGCTGGCGAAGAATGCGAAGTCCGCCAAGGCGCGCACTGCCGGCGCTTGAAGCACGCACACTCCGCGGTGGTGCGCAGTAGCACTACCGGATGGCCGATGCACCGGCTTTTGTGGCCATTGGGAAAGCCTGCTGCGGAAAGAGGCTCTCACATGGATACCGGAGGCGTTTGACACGGGCAAGAGAATCGGTTTTTCACCAGGCTACCGAGGATGGGTACGACGTGTCCCCGGTTCGGTTGACGCCGGTTGACGCCGTGTCCCGTTTCTCCGTTCCCCGGCCTCCCCTGCGGCGGCGGTTCAGGGGCTGACCGCCAGCACCACGTACGCCGCCAGGAGCGAGAGGTGGAGCCCGCCCTGCAGCGGGGTGGCGCGCCCGGGGATCACCGTCAGGGTGCCGACGGCGACCGTGAGGGCGAGGAGCACCATGTGCGTGGCGCCGAGGCCGAGGACGAGCGGGCCCTCCAGCCAGACGGAGGCGACCGCGACCGCGGGGATGGTCAGGCCGATGCTGGCCATGGCCGAGCCGAGGCCGAGGTTGAGGCTGGTCTGGACGCGGTCGCGGCGGGCGGCGCGCAGGGCCGCGATGGTCTCGGGGAGGAGGACCAGCAGGGCGATGACGACGCCGACGACCGAGGCAGGCAGGCCGGCGGCGGCCACCGCGGACTCGATGGTCGGCGAGACCCCCTTGGCGAGGCCGACCACCGAGACCAGGGCGACCCCGAGCAGGCCAAGGCTGGTCAGGGCGGCCCGGGCCGAGGGCGGTGCGGCGTGGTGGTCGTCGGTGTCGATGACCTCGCCCTCGGCGGTCACCGGCAGGAAGTAGTCGCGGTGCCGTACGGTCTGCGTCGCGACGAAGAGCCCGTAGAGGATGAGCGAGGCGGCCGCGGCGAAGACGAGCTGGGCGGTGGAGAACCGCGGGCCGGGCGTGCTGGTGGTGAAGGTCGGCAGGGCCAGGCTCAGCCCGGCCAGGGTCGCCACCGTCCCGAAGGCGGCGCCGGTGCCCTCCGCGTTGAAGACGGCGACCCGGCGTCTGAGCGCACCCACCAGGAGGGACAGGCCGACGATCCCGTTGCAGGTGATCATGACGGCGGCGAAGACCGTGTCGCGCGCCAGGGAACTGCTCTTGTCACCGCCGTCGGCCATGAGCGTCACGATGAGGGCCACCTCGATGATCGTCACCGCGACGGCGAGGACGAGCGAGCCGAACGGTTCGCCGACCCGGTGGGCGATCACCTCCGCATGGTGCACGGCGGAGAGCACCGCACCGGCCAGGCAGCAGCTCACCAAGGTCACCGCCGCCGGGGACAGCGACCGCCCCCAGGTGAGGACCAGCACGACGGCGGCGAGCACCGGCACCAGGACGGGCCAGCGCGCGGCAAGCAAACGGAACCGACGGTTCATGGGGACAAGCTTCGCAGATCGCCCGTCAGATGCCCGTTCACCGGAGGCGCGTCCGGATTCCCCGCTCACCGGGGCGCGTCTGTCCTCGCCCCCGCCCAGACCGCGGCTGGTAGGGCTGGACGGGAGCGGCGTGCGGCCTCACCCGAAGATCTGCACCGTCGGATGATCGGAGAAACACCCGTCACCCGGACGAGGCACAACGGAAAAGACCGGACGAGGCGCGACGGAGAAGGCGGGACACGACGAAGGAGGGGCCGTCCGCGTGGACGACCCCTCCCTCTCGCGTGTGGAGCTAAGGAGAATTGAACTCCTGACCTCCTGCATGCCATGCAGGCGCTCTACCAACTGAGCTATAGCCCCTTGTTCAGATGTTCCGCTTTCCGCCCGGTTCCCCTGGCGACGCAGACAATATTACACGACAGCAGCAGTGCCATTGACGCCGCTCTTCGCACCGTTCCGGACTGCGCAACACCGCGCGAGCCGGGAGTGCGGCACCCATATCGTCGCCCGTTCCGTCGCCCGGGCTACCTCGTCGCCCTGTTCACCCGGGACGACGTCGGCAACCGGCCGTTCGACACCGCCGCGCTCACCGTCAACTGCCTCAATGAGTACGGCGGTTTCATGTCCGTCCTGACGAACAATCTGACCGACTCCCACCCGGTTTCGCGCGAGCGGGCCGGCGTCCCGGCACTGTACGACCCGGACCCGCTACGGGTGCTGGATCGTCCCGGCGCTGACTGCTGCTCCGTAAGCGTGACAGCACCCGGCGCCGGGGCCCGGGTGACCGTTGTGGCAGGTGTGCGGGGAAGTCACCGAGAAGGTAAGCAGGACACATGCCCCTTCAGCGCAGGCGGTCCGGCTCCGGACGACGCCGGCGGCGCCCCGGCCGCCCGCTCGTCGCCGTGCCCCTGGGGCTCATCGCCCTGGTCGTGGTGGTCGACCTCCTGACACCGCCCGACATCCACCTGGGCCCGCTCCTGGTCGCCGCCCCGGCCATCACCGCGGCCATCGGCGGCCCCATGCTCACCGGCGTCATCGGAGCCCTCGCGGTGGCCGCCCAGGTCGTGATCGGCATCTTCCACGGGGGCCTGACGACGCCGAATCACCAGGCCCAGATCGCCGCGCTGCTCCTCATCTCGGCCTTCCTCGTGATCTTCCGCCACACCCGGGCCCAGCACGAGCAGCAGCTGATCCGGGCGCGCTGGGTGGCCGAGGTGGCCCAGCGGGTGCTGCTGCGGCCGGTCCCGCCGCGGCTGGGCCCGCTGCGGATCGCGACGCTCTACGTCCCCGCCGAGGCCGAGGCCCGGATGGGCGGCGACCTCTACGCCGCCGCGCGGACCGAGCACGGCACCCGGGTCATGATCGGCGACGTGCGCGGCAAGGGCCTCCCGACGATCGGCGACGCCGCCTCCCTCCTCGGCGCTTTCCGCGCGGCGGCCCACCGCAATCCGCCCTTGCCGCGGCTGGTGGCGCACCTGCAGAACGCCACGTACTGGGACATGGCCGAGCCGCAGGAGGGGCCGGCGGCGGGAGAGGGCTTCATCACCGCCGCGATCCTCGACATCCCCGACCACCAGCCGGTGCTCCGGCTGATCAACTGCGGGCACCCGCCCCCGCTCGTCCTCAGCCGCGGCGAGGTGACCACCCTGACGGTCGCCGACCCCGCCCTGCCGCTCGGCCTCACCGGCGGCCTGACGGAGGAGGACTACGCGTCGGAATCCTTCCCCTATCGCCCGGGCGACGTCCTCCTCCTCTACACGGACGGCGTCATCGAGACCAGGGACACCGGCGGGCGCTTCTACCCCCTGGCCGACCGGGTCGCCGACTGGCAGGAGACCGACCCGGACGGGCTCGTCCAGCACCTCCACCGTGACCTGCTCGCTTACGCTGGCGGATCGCTGGACGACGACGTCGCCGTCATGGCCATCGAGCGGCTGCCGCAGGAGTCCGCGTGACGTGTGCGGGATGACCGTAGGGCTGCCATCGGGCCAAGGCCCGTCCGACCGATCTCCGCTGATCCTGCGGCTGGTCCGACACCGCCGGTCACCCGCGCTGTCGGTTTCTCGCCGTTGCGGCGGAAGAAGACCGCCCGCCGCAACCGCGGCGAACCACCACGGTGAGGGTCCGGCGCGGCACACGCGGCCACAGCAACCGGCGTTCGCCGTGATCCGCCGGACCGGCCCTAACGGCAACGGCGCCGGTAGTAGGCGTACGTCAGGGCCGGCACCAGCGGGCCCCAGCTGGTCGCCATTGACGACTGTCCCGGCCGCGCGCCGCAAAAGGATCATGCGGGAGTACGGTCCGCCTCCGCCGTGCGGTGGAGCGCGGCGAGCGCGCCGCAGGTCAGCGCCGCCAGTACCGCTCCCGTGGCGAGCAGCACCGGCATGCTCCACCAGCGGGACAGCAGGGCGAGGGCGTACGGCGTGAGCATGCCGAGGTAAGCCGCCGTCCAGAACAGCGACGTCACCATGGCCAGCCGCTCCGGCGGCGCGGCCGCGGCGGCCTCGGTCAGGCCGAAGGACAGGGCGAGACCGTAGCCGGCGCCCAGCAGGGCCGCCGCCACGAGTGCGAGCCCCGGCCGGGCCCCCGCCGCCGCGGGCACGGCGAGCCCGAGCCCGGCCGTGATCACCCCGAGGCCGGCCGCCCCGGTGGCCGGGCGGTGCCGGGCGGCCAGCCGCCGGGCCAGCGGCTGCACGAGCAGGCCGCTGCCGGGGACGACGGCAGTCGCGATGCCCGCGTAGACAGTGCGCCACCCGGCCAGACCGCCGTCCACGAGGCCGGGCAGGGTCGCGAACCCGACGGCCGGGGCGGCGAAGACCCACGGCGCCAGCGGCAGGACGGCACGCCGGAAGCGGCGCCAGTCGGGGGCGGCGGCGCGTGCGGGTGCGCCGGCGCCGGTCCCGGAGCGCCTCCGGTCCGCCCGGCGGCCCGTCTCCGGCGCACCGTAGGCGACCGCCCAGGCGACCGCGGCCAGGGCCACGTGCGGAAGGTAGGCGGTCGCCATCGGATGCGGCAGCCACTGGGCGATCAGCGCGGCCACCAGCCCGCCCGAGGCGAAGCCCGCGGAGACGAACAGCCCGGCGCGCCGCGCGGCCGTCCCCGCCGCCGCGTCCGGTGCGTACGGCGGGCAGGACAGCTCCTTGACCCAGGCACTGCCGGCCGCCAGGAGCGCGCCCGCGCTGATGCCGGTCAGGAACCGGCCGGGCAGGAGCCAGCCCGTGGCGGCCGAGCCCGCCATCAGCAGGCAGGACGAGAGCAGGTTGACGGCCAGGGCGGTGAGCGCCACCGGGCGGCGCCCGCGCCGGTCGGCCAGCGGCCCGCCGAGCAGCAGGCCCGGGACCAGGCCCACGACGTACACCGCGAACAGGCCGGTGACCGTGGACTCGGACAGGCCGAGTTCGGAGCGGTAGGCGCCGAGCAGCGCGGAAAACTGGTTCGCGCTCCAGCCGGACGCGGTCATCATCCAGCCGGTGCGCAGCCAGGGGCGGTTCCCGGCCGCCGGGCGGGCATCGGGTCCGGGCGGGCGGGAAGCGGACGTGCGCTGCTCCTTTGCCGCATTCTTTGTCACAGAAGTACTCACGCCACCCAGTCCTACGGGCCCCGGCCCGGCCGCCGCCGCCCGCATTCACAACTCGTGAACGCGCGCACGAGCCGGCCGGTGGTCATGTCTATCGTGGCCGTCATGGATCTCCGCCTGCTGTCGTCCTTCCTGGCGGTGGTCGAGGAAGGGCACTTCGGACGGGCCGCCGCACGGCTCTTCCTCTCCCCGCCCGCCGTCACCCAGCACGTCCGGCGGCTGGAGACCGACCTCGGCACCCGTCTGCTGCACCGCACCCCCGTGTCGCCCACGCCCGCCGGCGAACGGCTGGCCCGCCACGCCCGCACGCTGCTCGCCGCCGCCAACGCCGCGCTGGACGACGTGGCCGAGGCGGCGGACCGGGCGCCGTTCGCCGCCGACCGGCCGCTGCGCGTCGGCATCATGGGCCACGGCTCGGCGGAGCTGACCCCGGCCTCGGTCAACGCCTACCGCAGGGCCCGCCCGCACATCGCCGTCGAACTGCGGCAGCTCGACTTCACCGAACACGTCTCGGCGCTCGTCGAGGACCGCGTCGACATCGCGTTCGTCCGCCCCGACCCGGCGGACGACCGCGTCACCGCTGACGTCCTCACGACCGAGCAGCGCATCGTGGTGGTCCCCGGGGCGTCCGCCCTCGCGGACGCCCGCGACACCGGCGCCCTGCTCGCCGACGTCACCGACCTGCCCTTCTTCCGCGTACCGGGCCACACGCCGCGCCCCTTCACCGAGTACTTGTACTTCGGCTGCACGGACCGGCGCCGCAGCACGGACTTCGCCCTCACACCGCAGGAGGTGCTCACCGGGGTGGTCACCGGCCGTGCGGCCGGCTCCGGACTGAAGTCCTTCGCCCGCTACTACGCCTGGCCCGGCGCGGTCTTCGTCCCCGTCCTGGACGCTCCCCGCGAGAGCAGCTACCTGGCGGTCCGCGCCGCGGACCGCAACCCCGAGGTCCAGATCTTCCGCGCACTGACCCTGGCCCTGGCGAAGGAACTGGGCCCGCGGATCAGCGAGTGAGCGCCGTATGCCTGCCGCCGGGCGCGCGGGCCTCACCGCCCGCGCGCGAACAGGCCGCGCCGCGGTGAGCGCGGCTCGGCAACGGTCCTGGACCGATATCGGTTTGGGCGGACAGCACACGTAGAGCTAGGTTTTGCCTCGTTAGTTCGATTAGCGAGGAAAACTTCATGCTCAAGCTCACGTCGGGCGCGGTGGCCGCCGTCGTCACCATCGGCATGCTCACCGGCTGCTCGTCCGCTGCCGGGAAGGGCAGCGACACCGCCGAGGAGACCCGGGCCCCCGCCTCGGCCAAGGCGGCGAACGAGAGCGAGAAGTCGAAGGACGAGGCCGGTACGGGCGGCACGGCCGGCAAGCCGGGCAAGAAGGCCGAGTGGAAGGACGGCGGCCGGATCGGCGGCGCCGGAGCCGTCTGCGAGTTCCCGGTGTCGTTCGAGGTGGCGAAGGCGTGGCAGCCCAAGGGGCTCGACGCGAAGGGCGCGGCGTTCCTCAGCAAGTGGCTGGGCCACCCGTCGTTCAAGGGCGCCTGCGAGATCGACGCGAAGCCCGCGGGCATGATCGGCTACATCCGCGTGTGGACGTCGGAGCGGACGGACATGTCGCCGCTTCAGGCGCTGGAGACGTTCGTGGCCGAGGAGAAGAACGTCACCGGCAAGGAGTTCAGCGACACGAAGGCCGGTGACCTTCCCGCCGCGGAGGTCGTCTACAAGCAGAAGAGCCCTCTTCTGGACGAGCCGAAGCAGGAACAGGCCTTCGCCGTGACGACACCGAAGGGCGTGACCGTCGTCCACCTCGGCGGGTTCGACGACAGCGAGCAGAAGGAGATGCTCCCGGCCTACGAACTCGCCAAGAAGACCACGAAGCTCCCCTGACCGTCCGGTCCTCAGTGCGGGCCGCCGCCCATCGCCCCCAGCATGGCCTTCCCTCCCGTGCGGAGGAAGCGCACGAGCAGCGCGGCGGCCAGGCCGAGGAAGGCGAGGTTGAGCCAGGTCGTGTAGTTCCAGCTCACCCCCTCCTCGGGAATCACGGCGTGCCCGCGGCCGGGTACGAGCCCCAGGCCGCCGAAGACGAATTCGACGGCATACCCGGCGACGACCACGGCCACGTAGAAGGTGACCAGCAGGAAGAGCGCCGTCCTCGCGCCGTAGTACTTCCGGTAGATGTTCAGGATCGGCAGGATCAGCAGGTCGGCGAAGATGAAGGCGACCACGCCGCCGAAGCTGATGCCGCCCTTCCACAGGACGACGGCGAGCGGCACGTTCCCGATGGAGCACACGAACGAGGCGATCGCCACCAGCGGGCCGACGAGCGGGCCCCACCACTTCGCGAGCCCGGGGTCGTCGGTGAGGAAGAACGCCTGCCAGAACGACTCCGGGACCCAGGCCGCGATGGCGCCGGCGATCAGCAGGCCGGCCACGAGGTCGCGTAGGATCGCCGCCCACTCCATGACGAAGACGTGCGCCGTGGCCGTGTAGCCCTCGCCGGAGAACAGCCGCCGGGCGAACGTCCCCTCGCGCCGTACGGACATGTCCATACTCGCGTGCCCCTCCATGGAGCCGGCCACCCCGCGCGCGGCCTGCGCACGGGCCTCGTCCAGCAGCCGCGGCCGGAGGAACAGCCGGAAGAGCACCGCCAAGGCGATGATCATGAGGGGTCCGCCCGTGAACTCCGCGAGCGTGAACTGCCAGCCCATGAGCAGCGCCAGAATCACCCCGAGCTCGACCACCAGGTTGGTGGAGGCGATTTCGAAGGCCATCGCCGCGGTGAAGTCCGCCCCCTTCCGGAACAGGGCGCGGGCCAGCGCCACGGCCGCGTAGGAGCAGGACGAGGAGGCCGCGCCCAGGCCCGCGGCGCGCGCCAGCGTACGGGGCCGGGCGTCACCGAGCAGGGCGACGACGGTCGCCTTGCGCACCACCGCCTGGACCACCGCGGACAGGGCGAACCCCAGGATCAGCGCCCAGGTGATCTCCCAGGTCATGGACCCGGCGATGGACAGCGCGTGCACGATCGCCTGCATCCGCCCGACCCTTCTTCCGGCACACGGCACGTCACCACGGGGCACATCGCCCCGCGCGTCCCCGTATACCTCTACCCCCCGCGCCCCGCGCACGGAATGAGGAACGCCCGGATCAGCCCCTGCGTAACACCGGCAGCCCCGCTCGACGCCGCCCGGCTAGGGCAGATCCGTACGACCCAGCCACGCCGGCTTCACCGGCACGCCGTCCGCGTCCCGTTCCTCGGCGGGCCCGGCGGGCGGCGGCTGCACGGAGTCCGCAGGCGCGGGCGGTTCCGCAGGCTCAGGCGCGGGCGGTTCCGCGGGCTCAGGCGCGGCCGCGCTGTCCTCCAGCAGTTCCGCGAGCGTGAACCGGGTGCTGTAGGACTGCTGCCAGGAGCCGTCGAGCACCAGCAGGAAGCCGTCACCGTGCCGGAAGAACCGGCGGCGCTTCGGGTTCCACGGATGCTGGGGCACAAAGTCCCGGGCGCGCCTTTCGAGCTCCGCCAGAGCCTCTTCGCGCTCGCCCTCCACATGCGCCAGCACGGACGTCTTCGTACGTTTGTGCTCGCCGCCCACGGTCGTTTCGACGATGAGTCCCCACGTGGCCATGCGCCCCCCTCTCACGTCATTGTCTTGATCTTACAGATTCCCGCCTCCGTTTCGGTGGGCTGAATCAAGCAGGGTTACCGGTATCAAGCTGGCAGTGTCGTCTTTGTGCCGTACGGATCAGCTGCGCGAATCACCGCAGCGGCTTGTTGATTTCCTACTTGTGCATGGAGGGGCGAGGATGAGCAGCAACACCGAGGTGCTCGTGACGGGCGTCGGCGGGATCACCCCGCTGGGCGCCGGCATGGCGCGGTCGTGGAAGGGGATGGTCGCCGGCGAGTCCGGCGTGACGCGGCTCGGCGAGGAGTGGCCGGCGGACCTGCCGGTACGGGTGGCCGGTTCGCTCCCCGTGGATCCGCTGTCGCTGCTGGAGCGCGTGGAGGCCCGCAAGTGGGACCGGTGCGAGCAGCTCGCGATGATCGGCTCGCGTGAGGCGTGGCAGGACGCCGGGCAGCCGCGGGTGGAGCCCGAACGGCTCGCCGTCGTCATCGGCACGGGGACCGGCGGCATCCTCACCACCCTCGGCCAGGACGACGTCTACGAGCGGTCGGGGCCGCGCCGGCTCTCCCCGTACGCCGTGCCCATGCTGATGCCGAACGGCCCGGCCGCCTGGGTCAGCATGGAGCTGGGTGCGCGGGGCGGCGCGAGGACGCCGGTGAGCGCGTGCGCTTCCGGGGCGGAGGCGATCGCCATGGGCCTCGACCTGATCCGGGCCGGGCGCGCCGACGTCGTGGTCGCGGGAGGTGTTGAGGCGTCCCTGCACCCGTTCTGCATCGCCGCGTTCGCGCAGATGAAGGCCCTCTCCACGGACGACGGCGACCCGGCGGCGGTCTCCCGCCCCTTCGACGCCGCCCGCAGCGGCTTCGTCATGGCCGAGGGGTCGGGCGTGGTGGTCCTGGAGCGCGCCGGGTTCGCCCGGGCCCGCTCGGCCCGCGCGTACGGGAAGCTGGCCGGTGCCGCGGTGTCCTCCAGCGCGCACCACATCACCGCTTCGGACGCGGAGGGCCAGGTGCACGCCGTCCGGACGGCCCTGCGCGACGCGGGCCTCGGGCCGCGGGACATCGACAACGTCCACGCGCACGCCACGTCCACGGAGTCCGGGGACCTGGCCGAGGCGCAGGCGATCACGAGCGCGCTCGGCGGGCACGTGGCGGTCACGGCCACGAAGTCGATGACCGGTCACATGCTGGGCGCGTCCGGCGCGGTGGCCGCGATCGCCGCCCTCCTCACGCTCCGGGACGGCGTGCTGCCCGCGACCCGCAACTTCGAGAAGCCCGGCCCGGGAATCGACCTGGACGTGGTCCACGGCGAGAGCCGCGCCGGCGACTGGTCGGCGGGGCTGGTGAACTCCTTCGGTTTCGGCGGGCACAACGTCAGCCTCGTGGTGACCCGCGAGGGCTAGCCGGCTGCCGTCCACTCGTTCCGCTCGTCGCCGTCACAGTAACGGCACACGAACGATCTCAGCGCTTCGTCAGTCGCCTGCGCACCGCCTTCAGCAGTTCCACCCGGCCGACGCGCAGGGTCAGTGCGTCACGTCCCGGCAGGGGCTTCGCGTACCAGGGGAGGCCGAGTCGCCGCCAGCGGGCCGGTTTCAGAGACGGCTGGGGCGGTACGGGGACGGACCACTGTCCGGTGGTCGTGGTGAGGCGGAGGGTCAGTTCCCGTTCGCCGGGGGTCGTGCAAGGGATCCGTACGGTGAAAGCGCCGTCGGAAGGGGCGGGTTCGACCGGGGTGTGCTCTGTCCTGCCGTCCGGGCCCTCGGCGGCGATCGTCAACGCGCCCCGGGGCAGGCTCGCCAGGCTGCAGCGGCCCTTCACGACGAGGGTGGCGGGGGTGCCGGCCGACCACTGCGCGCCGGTGACGCGCAGGTGCGGCTGTACGCGGTGGCGGTTCTCGCCCACGTCCAGGGTGAGGTTGCCGTAGGGCTTGGTGGTGAAGAGGGCGATCGCCGTCCCCGCGTCGGTGACGAGCGTGGTCGTCGCGGTGGTCACGGAATCCGCACGGCTGCTGCCGAGGCGGACTTCCTTCACGATGCCCTGGGCGCCGACGGCGAGCGAGAGGTCCCACAAGCCGGGCGTCAGGGAGGCGAGGCCGACCGTCACGTCGTAGCCGGCCAGGTCGTACACGTAGAGGCCGCCGTCCTCGTCGGCGCCCAGGCCCGGCGTCGGGGTGTGGCGGACCGGGAGGCGGCGCTCCGTGGCCGTCCCGCGCTTGCGGAGGATGAGCTCGGTCGTGACGTCGCGCGTGGATACGCGGTGGATGCGGGCGTGGCCCGCGAGGCGCAGACCGGCGCCGTCGATGTCGGCGGAGTCGACGCGGTGGCGGGCACGCAGCTCGGTGGTGATGTCGTAGCGGTCGTCGGGGATGCCGAGTGCGGAGTCGCGGAAGTACGGGTAGAGGGCGTAGGCCCGGCCGTCCTGGACCTGTATCTCAGGGCCCGCGGCGGCGGTGGCGGCGAGGGTGGTGATCCCGTAGCTCGCGGCACCCCGGTCGAGCTCCCAGCGGACGAGAGTGAGGAGTTCGCCGAGGAGCCGGCGGCGGATGAGGTGGCACCGCAGGCGGACCACGGCGGGCAGGCGGGCGGCCAGGCCCTCGGTCCAGTGCAGGGCGACCAGGTCGGCCAGCTCGTACAGCAGCTTGCCCTGGACCTCGCGCCGCGGTTCGCGGCTCAGCTGGAGTACGGCGTCGCGTAGTTCGATCGCGTAGTGGCGGTGCATCAGCGTGTCGCGGCCGGGGCCGGCCGGGACGTGCGCGGCGACGAGCCCGGTCATCTTCCGGAAGAGGTCCACGCGCGTCCGCGCGCTGTGCTCCTGCGCGGTGATGTTGTTGCCGTCCTCGCGGGCGACCCAGTGGACGCAGTCGTGGTCGGCGACGACGGAGATCGCGGCGGCCTCGAGATAGGCGGTGGCGACGAACGGCTGGTCCTCGCCGATCGACAGGCCGGTGTCGAAGCGGAGCCGGAGCCGGTCGACCAGCTCGCGGCGGAACAGCTTCATCGGGTTGAGCGTCCAGTAGACCCGGGAGGCGAACACGTCGGTCCTGGGCTGGTTCCGGCGGAACATCGACCCGGGCGCGCGGCGGCCGCCCTCCCCCACGATCCGCCCGAGGACGACGTCGGAGCCGTTCTCGTCCGCCGCCGCGACCATGCGCTCCAGGGCCTCGGACCCCAGGTGGTCGTCCGCGTCGAGGAAGAAGACGTAGCGCCCGGTCGCGCGGTCCAGCCCGAGGTTGCGCGGGCCCGCCGGACCGCCGGAGTTCGGCTGGTGGATCACGTGCATCCGCGGCGCCCGCTCCGCCAGGCGGTCCAGTTCGCCCGCCGTGCCGTCCGTGGAGCCGTCGTCGACCGCTATCAGCTCGATCCGGTCCGCCCCCAGGGACTGGCCGAGGACGGAGCCGACGCTGCGGGTCACGTACGGCATGGCGTCGAACGCGGCGATGATGACCGTGACTTCGGGCGCAGGCACAGCAACAGGCTCCGCCCGCGGGCCCCGCGGACTCCACAGTTCCGCAGTTTCCGCAATTCGGATTGGGTTTTTCAAGGAAAAGGCGACACCGGGACCACCTCACACGTAACTTAGGCTAACCTAAGTTCCCCCTTCGCCGAGGACGGTCACGATGCAGCGACTGCAGCACAGCCAGGGCATGCCCGGTACCGCACGGACCCGTGACGGCCGGGAGTTGCACTTCATGGAGCTCGCAGGCCCGGCCGGCGGCGCCCCCGCGACGGTGGTGTTCGAGGGCGGCCTGGCGTCGGTCCGCTCGTACTGGGCTCTCGTCCAGCAGGCCGTGGCGGGCTCGGCGCGGGCAGTGGTCTACGACCGCAGCGGCCTCGGCCGCAGCGCCCCCGACCCGTCGGGACAGCGCCGTCTCGCCCGGCTCGCCGACGACTTGGGCGAGCTGCTCGACCACCTCGGCCCGGGCCCGTACGTACTGGTCGGGCACAGCTGGGGCGGCCCCGTCGTACGGCTCGCCGCGGCGGCCCGGCCCGGGCGGATCGCCGGCCTGGTATTGGTCGACCCCACGGACGAGGCCTGCGACCTGCTCTTCGATCGTTCCATCCGCCGCCTGGAGAAGATCCGGTACGGGGCCGCCCTGCTGCTGGCGCGCCTGGGGCTGCTCGGCCTGCTCTTCCGCAAGGTGACCGCCGCCCTGCCGCCCGACGCCGCCGCCGACATGCGCGCGGAGGCGTTCACCGTCGCGACGATGCGCACGATGGGCGCCGAACAGGCCGGCATCGCGGCGGACCTGCGCGCCCTGCGCGACCACCCGCCGGCCCTCGGCGACATCCCCGTCACGGTCATCTCCGCGACCCTGCCCACCCCGGGCATGAGCGCGCAGGCCCGCGCGTCCGTGAACGCGGCGCACGCCCACCGGGCCGGTCAGTCGCCCCGCGGGCGGCACGTCCTCGCGCGGCACGCGGACCACATGGTGCCGACGGCGGAACCCGGCATCGTGGTGGCGGAAGTCGAGCGCCTGCTGGGAGCGGCGGCCGCTGTTCCGGAGGAGCCAGCCGTCCCGGAGGAGGCAGCCGTCCCGGAGAAAGCAGGGCAGCAGGATCAGAACGGGCAGGTCGCGTCATAGCGGGATAGATTGGGCGGAGGTCCACGAGAGGAGACCCGCATGTCCTCCAAGCGACGCCGCAAGAAGAAGGCCCGCGCCCGCAAGGCCGCCAACCACGGCAGGCGCCCCCAGTGCTGAGCACACGGGCCTGAGCCCTCAGCGCTGAGGGCGGCCCGTCAGCCGCTATGCACGTCGGTCGCTATGCACGTCGGTCGCTATGCCGGACACGGAACCGGATCCCGGCCGTCTCCAACCGCCCGATCAGCGCGTCCCCCATGGCCGTGGCCGTCGTGACCTGCCCCGACGTCTTCGGCAGGTCGTCCAGGGCGAGGCACAGCGACGCCTCCGCGAGGATCTTCGCCGTCTCTCCGTAGCCCGGGTCGCCGCCCGCGACCTCGGTGAACACGCGCCGCCCGCCCCCTTCGCCCACGGCCCGCACCTGGAACCAGGCGCGGGCCCGCTGCTCCGCGCTCGGCCCACGGCCCGGCTCGTAGCGGCGGGAGATCCAGGAGCGGACGGGAGCGACCTGCGCGGCGGCCGCCAGCGCGCCCACGCCGACCGGCCCGGCCAGCGCCATGGGCAGCGTCTTCACGGACGCGTAGTGCCGGTAGCGGAAATCGGGGCCGTAGCGTTCCAGCGCCGCGGCCGAACGGCGTACGACCTGGGGATCGAGCGTGGGCAGCGGCAGCGCCCACGTGCCCGTCTCCTTGCTGAACCGCGGCGCTCCCAGCGGAGCCCTGACCCGGCGCCCGGCCGGGCGCGGCTCGTACCGGCTCCGCTCCTCCGCCGCGGCCTTCGCCTGCCGCTGCCGCGAGGCGATCAGCATCGACGTGGCCAGCGTCCCGCCGGAGACGAGCCCCGACGCCCGAACGAAGCCGTCGACCGTCAGCGGCACTCCCTCCGGCAACCGCCCGACGGTGAAGTACGCGAGGAGGTCGTGCGGCGCCGAGTCGAAGCCGCAGGCGTGCACGATCCGGGCGCCGGTCCTGCGGGCCTCGGCATCGTGACGTACGTAGGTGAGGTCCACGAACTCCGGCTCGCCCGTGAGGTCGGTGTAGTCGGTGCCGGCTTCCGCGCAGGCCGCCACCAGCTCCCGGCCGTAGCGGATGTACGGGCCCACGGTCGAGGCGACGACGTGCGCGGACCCGGCCAGTTCACGCATGGCGGCCGGGTCGGCCGCATCCGCGGTGACGAGGGCCGGCTCGGCGGCCCGTACGGGGTCGAGCGCGGCCAGCCGCTCGCGGAGCTGCTCCAGCTTCACCCGGCTGCGCCCGGCGAGCGCCCACCGGAACCCCTCCGGGGCGTTCTCCAGCAGGTATTCGGCGGTCAGCTGCCCGACGAACCCCGTGGCACCGAAGAGCACAAGGTCGTACGGCCGTTCAGAGCCGTCCCGCCGGTTCATGGAGCCTCCGGCCGAGTCCGCTGCGATCGAAGTCACCGGGCATACGTCCCTTCTCACGTCCGAACAGCATCGAACCCATTGTCCACATCCGGCTGACGCGTGCTCAGGAAACGCCGACGCCTCGCTTCCGGCCGGCCCCGGCCCCGGACGCACGCCCGGCGCCCCCGGACGCGCGGCGCCGCAGCCACGCACGCGGCGGAGCCGTATGCCCATGCACGAACCGGTGGTGGGGGCCGGTTCCGGTCGGTACGGCCGGCCGCCGGCCCCATGCTCATGTGCGGACAGCGCGGTTCTCAGGGGCGAACCGTTCGCCTCCCCGACACCACGCGCAGAAACGGCAGGACGACCATGCCAGTGCACCCGCTCCCGCTCGCCCGGCGGTCCGCGATCCTCGTAGCCGCCGCCACACTGGTGGTCCTGGCCCCCGGCACGGGCCGGGCCGACTCCCCGTCACCGGCACCGATCAAGAACGAGGGGGCCGGGTGGTACCTCGACAGCGGCAGTGACACCTCCTCCGCGAAGGCGCCCTCGCACACCTCCAAGTACACGGGCGAGCCGGCGTCGGCGCCCGGCAACCTGAAGTGGTCCTACGACGCCTCCACCAAGCTCATCAAGAACGAGGCGAACGGCTGGTACCTCGGCAGCGGCGGCGACTCCTCGTCCGCCAAGGCCCCCGCGTACACGACGAAGTACACGGGCGACCCGGCCTCCGCTCCCCCGCAGCTCAAGTGGTCCTACGACGCCTCCACGAAGCTCATCAAGAACGAGGGGAACGGCTGGTACCTCGGCAGCGGGGGCGACGACTACGGCAAGGCGCCCGCGTACACCACGAAGTACACCGGCAGCCCGGCGTCGGCGCCCGCGCAGCTGAAGTGGGCGATATCGTCCTAGGTTCCCCGGGGTCCCCCAAGTCCCAGGGGGACCCCGGCCGTCCGGCAGCTCCGCAGGGGACGCGGTTCAGTGCTGTCGTCCGCCGCCGCCTCGCCGCCCTGTTACGAGCGCAGTTCCAGGGTGATGTGCGGGGAGAGAGCGCGCAGGAAGCCGGGTGCGTCAAAGAGTTCGCCGGCGCTGGCGACGCCGACCGTGCGGGTCTGTCCGGTGAGGATGCGCCCGCCGGCCCGGTGGACCGCTTCGACTGCGAGGGGCGCGGTGACGGCGTAGATGTCCTGGCCGCGGGCTACGGCGCGTCGTTCGGTGTTACCGGATCGGACGACGACGTCGACGAGGAAGGTCTGCGCGGAGCGCCCGTGGTCGTCGACGGCGGTGGGAGCCGGGGTGTCCGGGGCCAGGACGCCACCGACCGCCTCGGTCGTCATGTAGGTGCGCACCTCGGGGATGGGCAGGTGGCTGGGGATCGTGACGACGTCGGCCATCGTGAACTCGCCGACGACCGTCCGCGGCCCCATCGGGTCGGAGAAGGTCCACTTCACGGTGGGCAGGTCGTCGTTGTGGTACTCCAGCTGCCCGTTCCTGAAGCGGACGCGGCGGCCACCACCCCGCTCCACGGAGACCTTGCCCGCGGCCCGCGTCCCCTCCGTGGGCTCCCAGCTGTTCAGCCCGTACGCGATGTGCGCCTCGTCGGCCTCGGTCCAGTCGCGCATCGCTGGATTTCTGCCCGATTCCGGGCAGGAAATAGGGAGTTTGCGGTTCCGGCAGTACAGTGGCCGCCCATGATCACACTCTCCGCCCTGGGATCCTTCGCCCTGATCGTGGGGCTCCTCACCCTCACGCCCGGCCTCGACACCGCCCTCATCCTGCGTACCGCTGCCCTCGGCCACCGCAGGCGCGCCTGGGGCGTGGTGCTCGGGATCCAGACCGGCACCCTCGCCTGGGGCGTGCTCAGCTCGCTCGGCATCACCGCCCTGCTGACCGCCTCCCACCTCGCCTACACGATCCTCCGCTGGGTGGGTGCCGCCTATCTGGTGTGGATGGGAGGCCGGATGCTCATACCGGCCCTGCGCCGGCGGGTCGCCGGTGCGGACTCCGGCGCCTCCGAGCCCGCCGAGTCCTCCGATGACGCCGACACGGTGGAAGTCGGCGGCTTCCGGGCCGGCTGGCGGCGGGGCGTCGTGACCAACCTGCTCAACCCCAAGATGGGCGCCTTCTACGTGGCCGTCCTGCCGCAGTTCATCCCGGCCGGTGCCCCGCACGTGGCGACCGGCACCCTGCTGGCCGGCGTGCACATCGTGTTCGCCTCGCTCTGGGCGGCCGTCCTGATCGCCTTCGCGCGGGCGCTCCGCACCACCCTCCGGAAGCCCTCGGCGCGCCGGGTCCTGGACCGGATCACCGGCACCGTCATCGCCGCCTTCGGGGTCCGGCTCGCCCTGGGCGACTGACCCGAGGTCCCGCCCGGCCGGTCACGCGCCCTTGTTGAGGCGGTCGTTGACGCGGTCCCCGTCGTCCGGGGCGATCCGTCCATCCCGCAGCGTGAGGCCGAACAGGCCGGCGATCAGCTCCTGGTTGACGTCCACGGCCGCCTCGGCCAGGTCGGCGAAGGCCGCGGCGCCGGCCCGCCCCTGCCGGACCCCGGTCACCACGGCCACCAGGCCGGCCAGGCCCGCCGGCCACCAGGCGAGCCCGAGGGACAGGTAGAGCAGGCCCCACGCGGTGAGGGCGGCCGCCTCGGCGAACGCCCTGCGCGCCGCGTCCACGGGAGCGCGCTGCTCGGGCGGGAGGACCAGCCACAGGCGGGGCCACAGCAGCGCGATGCGCAGCCCGTACTCGGCGTGCACCCGGTCGTCGACGAGCCGCAGGCGGTCGGCGATCCAGGTCGGGCGGGCGGGCAGGTAGCGGGTGATGGCCGGGGGCTCGGGCGACCGTGCGGCACGGTCGCGGCGGTTGCGGGTGATCGCCTGGGCCGGCGCCGCGGCCCAGGCGGGCCAAGGCCCGGTCCACACCCGCTGCACGACCGCGGCCAGGCAGCGCGCGGCCAGGCCCGCTCCGGCCGCGGTGAGCAGCACGCCCGTCAGCGCGAGGACGGCGGACGCCGGCTCGTGCAGCCGCGGCCCCGCGTGCCGCAGTGCCGCGGTCAGGGGCCGATGGTCGAAGGGGGCGCCGTGGTGCAGCAGTCGGGCGCAGGACGCCGCCGCGAGGAAGAGCAGGCCCGGCAGGACCAGCAGGCTGAGCCATTTCTCCGCCAGCTTGTCGGCCAGGTGGGTCAGGAAGCCGCCCACGGCCCGCCCCTCACCGGTCCCGCCGGGCCGCCCCTCATCCGTCCCGCCGGCCGGCTTCGCGCTGTCCTCGGCTCACGCGTCAGCCGCCGTTGCCGGTGGAGCCGGTGGAGCCGGTGCCGCCGGTCCGCAGCCGCAGGGGTTCCTCGAAGAGGACGCAAGCGGGAACCCTGCCGTCCGCGTCGCGCCCTTCACGCCGGCTGCACTGCCGCCGGGGACACGCGTACGTGCCGGCCGGGATGCGGGGCCGCTCCAGGCCGGGCAAGGGGCTGTAGACGTCAGGGGCGGGCGGCACGGTGCCGCGGGTGACGGGCGGGAGCGGGATCCCGGCCCGTGCGCACACCTCGAAGGCGGAGACGGTCCCGGCGCGCAGCCCTTCGATGCCCTCCTCCAAGAGGTCCAGCCGGGGCCCGCTCCAGCGCTCCCGCAGCTCCGGCAGCAGGCCGCACAACTCACCCAGCGCGCTTCGCTCGTCCATTCCCAGCCCCCCAACTGGCCCGGCATTATGCCGCGTTCAGCATAGACGTACGACATGCGCGTGCGAGGACGTCGCTCCGGGATCCGGCTGACGGCCCGGCACGGGGGGCGACCTGGACAAGGCCGTCGGCGCCCTGCGGCAGTGCGCTCCGACGGCTTCCGGCCGGGACGCGGCGCCCCCTCACGCCGTCCTGGAACTCCGTGCGGAGCATCCCTACCGGCCGAGCGTGTGGGCGCCGTTCCTGCACATGGGGCCGTGAAGGGGGCCTACGGGGCCGGGCAGGTGAGCTGTTCCGGGGTCTTCGTGCTGATCAGGTACGCGGTCTCGCGCTCCCGCGCGCAGGCGGAGTTGAAGTAGGACACGTGCCCGTTCACGTCCGTGACCAGCAGCCGGCTGCCGTCGATCTCCTGCTGGAGGCGGCGGCCGCCGGCCAGGGGCGTGGCCGGGTCGTGGGTGTTGGCGGCGATCAGGACGGGGGGCGCGCCGCGCACCGTCGTCGGCTGCCACGGGCTCGTCGCCTTGACGGGCCAGTCCGCGCAGCTGGCGGAGATGACCCAGCCCTCCACGGCCGCGCCGGTGCGCGGAGCGGTCTTGCGGGCCTGTGCGAGGCGGACCGCCGCGTCGGCGTAGCCGGTGAACTGCGGCGGGAGGTCCAGGCAGGAGACGGCGGTGTAGGCGCTGTCCTGCTTGCCGACGTAGCTTCCGCCTTCGACGAGGCCCGTGGCGTCGTTGTGCCGGTCCGCGGCGGCCAGCCGCTCGGCGAGCTTCGCCCACGCGTCGATGCCCACGGCGTCCTCCAGCAGGCGGATGCGTACGAGCTGGTCGGGCAGGGCCATACGGATCCAGTCGCCGTTGACGGCGGGCCGTCCCTTCGCGCCGGGCGCGGGGATCGGGGTGCGGTCGGCCCGGGCCACGACCCGGTCGTAGACCTTTCCGGCGTCCTCGCCGTGCAGGGCGCACGCGGTGTCCCGGGCGCACCATGCGGCGAACCGGTCGAACTCGCCCTCCATGACGGCGGCTTCCTCGAGCATGAAGCGGGTGGGGCCCGAGGCGTGGTCGACCGGGCCGTCCAGCACCATGGCCCGGATCCGCTGGGGGAACAGCTGGGCGTAGGTCGCGCCGAGGTAGGTTCCGTAGGACACGCCGAGGTAGTTGAGACGCCGCTCGCCGAGCGCGGCGCGGAAGGCGTCCATGTCGCGGGCGACCGAGGCGGTGTCGACGTGGCGGACGAGGTCGCCGTGCCGGGCCAGGCACCGCTCGCCCCGGGCCCGGCTGTTCCGCTTCATCTCCTCGTACTCGCGGGCGCTCTTGGGCAGGACGACCTGGCCGGGGTCGAGCACGGGCCCGCAGTCGAGCGGCCGGCTGCCTCCGGTTCCGCGCGGGTCGAGGCTGACGATGTCGAACCGGTCCCGCAGGGGCCCCTTGAACAGGGTGTCCGCGTACCCGTAGGCGAGCATGGAGGCGCCCTCCCCGCCGGGGCCGCCGGGGTTGAAGAACAGCGCTCCGACGCGGTGCTTCTGGTCACGGGCCGGTACGCGGGCGACCTTGACGTCGGTCCGCTCCCCGGCCGGCTTCTTCCAGTCGAGCGGAACGCGCATCGTGCCGCACTGGACGGGGTATCCGGCCGGCGCTTCGGCACATGGCTGCCACGCAACAGAAGACGTGGGATCGGGGGCTGCTTGAGCGGAGGCTGCTTGAGCGGCGGGAGCGACTGCGGTCGTCACCAGTAAGGTCAGGGCGCTGAGGGCCACGCGTCGGCGTACGGGGCGCGGGGCGTGCCGTAGTCCGGTCTTGTTCATGGGCCTATCCCAACCCGGTTGCGATCAGGCGAGCAAGCGGGATTTGCGACGACGCTTCCCTTGCGCGCCGGTGAGCGCGATCAGCCGGCCGGATGCGCGGGCTGCTGCTCCGGTACGGCGTGCGGCCCGTGGTGCAGGGAGGCGGCCCGGGCCTCCATCGGGCCCGCCATGAAGGCGAGGATGCAGGCGGAGACGATGAAGGCCATGTGGATCGTGGTGCCCCAGACGAGCTCCTGACGGGACGTGTGGTGGATGTTGACGAACATCTGCAGGAGGTGGATCGAGGAGATGCCGACGATGGCCATGGCGAGCTTGACCTTGAGCACGTTGGAGTTGACGTGCGAGAGCCATTCCGGCTGGTCCTTGTGGCCCTGCAGGCCGATGCGCGAGACGAACGTCTCGTAGCCCCCGACGATCACCATGATCAGGAGGTTGGCGATCATCACGACGTCGACGAGCTTGAGCACGGCCAGCATCACCGTGTTCTCGTCCGTCCGGCCGTTCAGCACGCCGTGGACCAGGCTCCACAGCTCGCCGAAGAACTCGTAGACGTACACGGCCTGCGCCGCCACCAGCCCGAAGTACAGCGGCGCCTGCAGCCACCGGGTGGCGAACAGGGCGTACCCCAGCGAGGGAACCGCCGCCCCGTCGGCCGGACCGTGGACCTCCGCTGCATACCCGCCGCGAGCCTTCACCCTGTCTCCCCTCGTCACGTGCGTGCCGCACCCAGAGCAGGCTTGCCCAGACGGGTGCGGTCTACAGGTGACAGGGGTGCGGTTCCCTCGTGTAGGTGAGGGAGTTGCGGCACCCTGTATAAAAGCTGCATGGCACACATATCACGACGGCGTTCCCTGGTACCGGCCATGACCGCGGCACTCGCCCTGACGGCCCTTCTGGGCCCGGCCGCCGGCGGTGCGGCGGCGGTCACGTCCGCGGCCGGGACCCGCACCACCCCGGCCGCCGCCGGTGACGACCGCGCCGTGGTGGCGGGTCTGGAGCGGTACGCCCACCCGCTGCGCGGCACCGAGCCCGGCGGGTCCGCGGACGACCTGCGGGCGTTCGGACGGATGACCCGGGGCGCGGACATCGTCGGCCTCGGCGAGGCCTCGCACGGTTCGAAGGACGTCTTCACCGTGAAGGAGCGGCTGTTCCGGCAACTGGCCGAGCGCGAGGGCTTCTCCGCGTACGCCATGGAGATCAGCTGGTCCGCGGCCGTCCGCCTGAACACGTACCTCCGCACCGGCGAGGGCGACGTCCGGCAGATCATGCGCGACGAGTTCCAGGACGGGTACTCCCTGCTGAACACGGAGGAACTCGCCCACCTCTTCAGCTGGATGCGCGAGTACAACCGCAGCGGCGCGCACCAGCTCCGGATCGTGGGCCTGGACTACTCCGACGCCGGCCCCGAGCAGTACGACCGCATCCTCACCTGGGCGGAGCACAACGAATCCGCCCTCCTGCCCGAACTCCGCCGCCGCTACGCCGCGCTGCGTGCCCTGCCCGCCGGCGTGGCCACGCGCATGGCGGCGTACAACGCCCTGCCGCTCGCCGAGAAGAAGACGATGGCGAAGGACGCGGAGGCCGCCTACCAGCTGCTGTCCAAGGCCGGGAAGCAGGACCCCTGGGTGCTGCAGGAGGCCCGGGTCCTCTCCCACATGGCCGCGGAGTACACCGTCGACTGGAGCGACCCGGCGCAGGCGAAGGCCGCGAGCCGCCTGCGCGACCGGACCATGGCGGAGACCGCCGTGTGGTGGCAGCGGCGGACCGGCGAGCGGATCGCCGTCTCGGCCCACGACGGTCACGTCTCGTACGAGACCGTGATGCCCGAGGCCTACCCCGTCACGATGGGCGCGGACCTGCGCGAGCTCGCCGGCCGCAAGTACCTCGCCGTCGGCACCTCCCTCTACGGCGGCGACTACCGCGCCCGGACGGCGACGGGCGGGACGGGGACGTACAGCGTCGGCCCGGCCGCCCCCGGCAGCAACGAGTACACCCTCGGCAAGGTGCGCCACCGCGACTTCTACGTCGACCTGCGAGCCGCCGGCCGCGACCCGGTCGTCAACGGCTGGCTGACCACGGCGCGCCCCACGTTCGTCATCCCCGGCCGCTACCCCAACGAGCCCACGCCGCCGCTCGCGCTGGGCCGCGCGTTCGACGTCGTGGTGCATCTGCACCACGTGCGGGCGTCCGTGCCGGTGCCTCCGGCACAGTAGCCGCGCCCCTCCGGCCCTTCACCCGCACGGGTGAAGGGCCGGTTCCGCCGCCCGCTCCGCTCACTACCCTCGGGGTCCGTTCCGAGGTCATGGTGAGGGAGCCCGGCCGATGCACACGCAGTCCGACGACCCGTCAGGTTCGCCAGGTTCGCACGGGAAACACCCGGCGCCCGACCCGTGGCGGGGGCGCTACGCCGCCCGTACGAGCGGGATGATCGCCTCCGAGGTGCGGGCCCTGTTCGCGGTCGCCGCCCGGCCCGAGGTGGTGTCGCTGGCCGGCGGGATGCCGAACGTCTCGGCGCTGCCGCTGGAGGCCGTCAGCGCCGTGACGGCCGACCTCGTGCTGCGGCAGGGGGCGGTCGCGCTCCAGTACGGGTCCGCGCAGGGCGTCGCGTCGTTACGGGAGAGCATCTGCGACGTCATGGCCCTGGAGGGCATCACCGCCCGCCCGGACGACGTCGTGGTCACCAGCGGCTCGCAGCAGGCCCTGGACCTGGTCGCCAGGGTCTTCCTCGACCCGGGCGACACGGTGGTCACCGAAGCGCCCACCTATGTGACGGCCATCAACACCTTCGCCGCGTACCAGGCCCGCATCGCGCACGTGCCGATGGACGGCGACGGCGTCGTCCCCGAGGCGCTGGCCGCCGTCTTCGCCCGGCTGCGCGCCGAAGGCCGCACCCCCAAGTTCTTCTACACGGTGCCCACCTTCCAGAACCCGGCCGGCGTGACGCTGCCGGCCGCGCGGCGGCCGCACGTCCTCGACGTCTGCCGGCGCGCCGGGGTGCTGGTCCTGGAGGACAACCCGTACGGGTTGCTGCGCTACGACGGCGAGCCGGTGCGCGCGCTGCGGGCCGACGCGGCCTGCGGTCACGACGTGGTCTACCTGGGCTCGTTCTCCAAGACCTTCGCCGCCGGGCTGCGCGTCGGCTGGGCCCTCGCCCCCGCGGCCGTGCGCGACAAGCTGGTGCTCGCGGCCGAGTCGGCGATCCTGTCCCAGTCGCCGTTCACCCAGCTCGCCGTCGACCGCTACCTGCGCACCCAGCCGTGGCCGGAACAGCTCAAGGCCTTCCGGGAGATGTACCGCGAACGGCGCGACGCGATGCTGGAGGCCCTCACCGCGTACATGCCCCCGGGCGTGACCTGGACGACCCCGGCCGGCGGGTTCTTCGTGTGGGCCACGCTGCCGGGCGCGCTGGACGCCAAGGCCATGCTGCCGCGGGCCCTCGCCGCGCGCGTCGCCTACGTGCCCGGCACCGGGTTCTTCGCCGACGGCGGCGGGCGGTCCCACATGCGCCTGTCGTTCTGCTACCCGCCGCCGGAGCGCATCCGCGAGGGCGTCCGGCGCCTCGGCGAAGTCGTCGCGGAGGCGACCAGGCTGCGCGACGCCTTCGGCGCGGCGGCCACCGCCGGGCGGTCAGCAGGTCCGTGACCGGCGGCCGGCTGTCGGCAGTCGGCAGTCGGCAGTCGGCAGTCGGCAGTCGGCTGCGGGAACGGTCATCTCCTCGGCCTCGTCTGCGGCGGCGGGCCCTTCTCCGCTGCCCTGTCCCGGAAGAGTTCAAGGTGACGGGCTCAAGGTGACGGGCTCAAGGAAGGGCTCACCAGCTCGCCGCGGACCAGCGCGGCCGGCATCCGCTCGGCGGTGTCCTCGGTGAGCGTGATGCCGACGCCGGGGTGAGGTCACCGTCGCGCCCGGCCTGGACCGGCAGGTGCCCGAGGACCGCCTGCGGGGGCTCCTGGACAGCGTGACGTACAAGGGCGCACGGTTCTTCGGCGCCGACCTGACCGGCCTTCAGCTGCGGGCCGACGAGCTCAACTGGCCCTTCAGCACCGGTGCGACCCTGACCGGCCCGGTGCAGGACCTGCTCCTGTTCGCGTTCGGTCGCAGGCTGCCGGAAGGCCGGCTCAAGGGCGCGGTGCCGCGGGCCGATGCTGCGGGCTGAGCCCGCCGGCCGTGCGGCGGCGTCAGCCCAGGCGGATGGGCGGCATCATCTCCCTGGCGCGGCGCCGCGCCCTCAGGCCACGGACGCGGCCCGGCGCCGTACCAGGAAGTCCTGCACGGTGAGGGTCACTGCCAGGTACAGGTAGACGGTCGAGGCCCCGAGCAGACCGGTCCGCGTGGTGTGATCGATCCACTTGTCGAGGCCGATGTGCACCGCGAGGGAGACGAGCCAAAGGGCCGTGGTGGCCGGCGCCCCCTTGCGCAGCATCTGTCCCCCGGGCGCCCGCCACACCGTGACCGTGCGGGCCCGCACCACGCCGAACCCGGCCGCGACGAGGAAGCACGCGGCCACGAGGGCGATGGTGGCGGCGCCCAGCGCGTGCTCCTTCACCACGGAGGCCACCCCGAAGGCGAACGCGAGCACCCCCATCACACCGAGGAATCCGAGCAGCGCCACACCGCCCTTGCCGTGCACGGGCCGGGTGCGCAGTTGTCTGCGTATCACCAGAGCGACGATCACGATCCCGATGACGATGCTGGCGTTGTTCACGGCCGGATCCCCCTTGTCCCGCCGTCTCGTGACGGCCGGCGTGCTGTGCATACGTAGAAGTATTCTGCGTACGTAGAAGCGCTGTGCGTACGTAGACGTATCAGAACATCACGAGGCGCGTGCCTCCGAATCAGTGAACCCCGAACGGGCGGGCCGGCGGGGGAGCATGGTGGCGATCGCCACGGACAGGGCCGCACAGACCACCGCGCTCGCCCACACGACCGCCGGCCCAGGGCGTCCGCCAGTGCCCCCGCCGCCATGGCCCCCAGAGCGAGCCCGCCGCCCGTCACGATGCCCACGGCGGCGAACACCCGCGTGCGCGCCGCGCCGTCGAAGGCCGCAGCCAGCAGGGAACTGCCGCCGGTCAGCAGGGCGGCAGCCGCGCCGGCCCCGGCCGCGCCGCGCGCCACGTCCAGCAGCACGACGCCGTCCGCCACCAGGGCGCTCACCCGCGACGCCGCCGCGAACAGCACGCCGCCCGCGGCGAACACGCGGCGTCGGCCGAAGCGGTCGGCCGGCTCCGGCACGCCGAGCAGCGCGGCCAGCCGCTCCCCGGCCCCCGTGCCCGGCGCCGGGGTGTGCAGCAGCAGAGGTCCCGGCCGGCCGCGGCGCCTGACGGGCGCGGCATTCCGCGGTCACGAACTTCCGCCATATGACGGCCAGTCTGCCGACTGCACTCGAAAACAGGCACCTGACCAGCAGTGACAGCGAACTACTACCGGAGTAAATATCGCCGGTCGTTGAAGGCGAAGAAGGCGGCGGTGAGTAAATTGTCCGCGATGCCCAGGACACATTCAGCCAGTGCACCGGCCGCGGCCGGACGGACTTCCGATGCGTTCACCGGGCCCCGCACGCCCGGCCGGAATCCCCCGCCACCGGGATGCTCTCGACGAAATCAGACGGCGGCGGACAGACGGCACATCGAGGGCCGGTAGGCAGCACCACCTCGGATAGCAAACCGCGTAAAGAACGTTTCAAGAAACCCAAAGGTAGTTGCGGGGTACACGGGCATCTTGCTTTAGTGATCACCGAGGCTGGCCACACGGGGCCGGCTCATACGATCCGCGCACTTCAACAGTCGTGACAGTCGGGGGAAGACTGCCGTGAGCATGCCTGAAGATTTAGACCGGAGTCTCAGCGGGACTCCGTCTTCGCCGAGTCAGTATCCATGCCGGCAGACGTCAATGCGGCCATGGCGACGCCCGCCTTGCTTCCCGGCTTCAACGCCGGCCTAAATATTACGGCACAACGATTTCACGCTGCCGTCCGCTGACTTTCCCTTCGCGAACTGCCCTGTCTCAGCACGGTCACATCGTGCTGCCCGCCTGCCGAGCATCTTCATCGCCGCCGAGGCCGATTTCAGTGATCGGCCGTAACGGCCTCTCCCCTGTTCCGGGCCTACTTGCCGCGCGCATCGCGTTGTCAATAGGTGACCAACAAGCAGAGAGTCATGCCAATGAACCAGAGGCGCACACCACTCCCGCAGCCGCACCAGCACACGATCATGGACTGCACGGTACGTGACGGTGCTTACTCCGTTAATTTCCAGTTCGATATGAAGACGATCGAGACCCTGCTCGCCGAGATCAGTTCGGCGGGTGTGGAATGGATTGAAGTCGGCCATGGCCTGGGCATCAGGGGCAACACGATCGCCGAATCAAACATCACCGATCTGGAGTGGTGCGGGATCGCTTCGCGGCTCCTGCCCGAGAACGTCAACTGGGGCATGTTCGCGGTGGCGGACTACACGTCCCCCGCGGATCTGGAACCGCTGGCCGACGCCGGGATGAAGTACACCCGCATCGGGTCCGACATGACGTCGTACGAGAATGTGTACGACCATGTCGCCCGTGCCAAAGATCTCGGTCTGACGGTTTTCGTCAACCTGATGAAGTCCCATGTCTACGACACCGAAAAGGCCGTAGAGATCGCCACCCGGATCGAGAACTCCTGCGATCTCGATGGCCTGTACTTCGTCGATTCAGTGGGACAGTTCCTCCCCGAGCGCACGGCACAGCTCTTCAGCGAGGCGGCACGTCAGCTGAAGACGCCGCTGGGTTTCCACGGGCACAACAACCTGGGTCTGGCCAACGCGAACTCCCTGGCCGCGATGGATAACGGCGCCTCGATCGTGGACTGCACGCTGGCGGGGCTCGGCCGGGATGCCGGCAACGCCGTGCTCGAGCACATGGCCGGGGTGCTGGAGCTGCAGGAAGGCAAGCGCATCTACAACACGGATGCACTCGCCCACACCAGCGAGCACTGCGTCTCCCGCCTGGAGACGCTCAAGGCCGACCGCGAGCTGCAGGTTCTCGGCGCACTGTACGGGCTGCACTCCAAGAACTTCCCCGCCATCACCGCCGCGGCCGAAAAGTACTCGCTCAGCCCCGTGCAGCTGATGGAAGCGGTGAAGCCGACGGCCTATCAGAAGGACCTGTCGAGCGCTGACATCGAAGCCATTGCGAAGTCCTTCCTCGAGACGGAGTAATCAAGTGAACGTGAAGGTCTACCCGTACGTCGTTGATCAGCAGCAGGACGTCGTCCTTGAGGATCACGACGGCTACAAGGCCTCTGTCCGCCGACTGGCGAGCACGCTGAACGAGCCGTTGCCGATCGACCTCGCCCAGCTCATCTCGACGGAGAAGATGCCCCTCCTGGTCGGCAAGTTCCGCGAGCACCGCGCCGCCGGCCATGACGGCATGGACCTCGGACAGGTCTCCCTCGGGGACTCCCTGATGCTGTCGTCCATACCTCAGATCTGGGGCGCGGGGCTCAACTTCCTGGCTCACGCGAAGGACCTGGAAGCCACCCAGGACGATTTTCCGGGCTCATACAACCGCCCTTACACCTGTGTGATCGCCAATGGCGACGCCATCAAGATTCCGCGGCAGTCCTCCCGCGTCACCGCCGAGGCGGAGCTGGGAGTCGTGCTGGGGAAGACCTGCAAGAACGTATCCGCCGAGGACGCGTTCGACTACATTCTCGGGTTTACCACCAGCCTCGACATGACGGATGAGGGCGCCCTCCGGCAGAACCTCCGGTACATCGCGTGGAGCAAGGGCTTCGACACCTTCGCGAGCATCGGCCCGTCCTTGATTCTGCGGGACCAGGAGCAGTTCGAGGACCTCAAGGACATCCGCATCACCACATACCGGAACGACGAGATCGTCGCGAGCAACACCGTCAGCAACATGAAGTACAGCATCGGCCGGCTGATCGAGTACTTCTCGGCCGGCCGCACGCTCCCGGCCGGCACCGTGATCTCGACCGGAACTCCCGGAGCCGCGGTGATTTCCCCCGGCGACACCGTTCGCGCAGAGGTCTCCGGCGTAGGCGTACTGGAACACCCCGTCGAAGCAGCCTAATCGTAGAAAATCGAGTGAGGACTGAGAATGGTATTCGAGGCCAAGCACTTCGACACCCTCGCCGAACAGGGTTACTGCGTGATCGAGAACTACCTCGATCCGGAGACCGTGCAGCGCCTGCGCACGGTGTCGGAGGATATTCTTTCGCGCGGTGACGGCACCATGCCGCCGAGCCTCTTCCTGGAGAGCTCCGAGCTGAAGAACGCTCTCTTCTCCGAGAAGTTCGACGACATGGTGGCCGAGCTCAGCAACAAGGTCGGCTCGCTGCTGCTGTACCCGAACTTCACCGTCCGGAAGGCCCTGCTCATCGGTTGGCACATCGATGACCGCATGTTGTCGAAGCCCGTCAACAAGCCCGGCGATTTCCCCGCGATCCTGATGTTCAACATTTTCCTCCAGGACAATGACACCGTCCACGGCGGGGGCATGGACATCGTCCAGTCGAGCCCCCTGCGCTCCCGGGAAGAGCGCGAGGAAATCGTCAGCAATCACGAATACACGCCGGAAAACACAATCCCGAGCAAGGCGGGCGACCTGGTGATCTTCGATTACCGCGCCGTGCACCGCGGGACCCACCCGCAGATCGAGTCCGATGTGGCACGCCTCGCCCTGCAGTGGACACTCTCCGTCGGTAACGCTGTCACCCAGGACTACCTGAAGTATCTGCGCGCCCGGCTGACGAAGAAGCTGCACATCTCGGACTACACCAACCACAAGGCGAGCAACTTCTTCGCCGACCTCCCCAACGTCACCCGTGAACTGATCGAGGAGTCCTGCGGCAAGCCCGTCTTCTCCGACGGTCTCGGGTACCGCGGTCTGTCCGACATCGTGGAAGAGGATTCTCACTGATGCCGAACGTAGCACGTGTGATCCTGGATTCCCTCTGGGACGAGGGTGTTTCGACATTCTTCATGGTCCCGGGGAAGATGATCAACGCATTCATGTCGAACTACCGCGATGCCGACCGCGACGGCAATCCCCGGATTGCACCCGTGATCGCCGCCAACGAAGGCGGTGCGACGGCCATGGCCGACGGTTACGCCCGAGCCGCGGAGCGGCCCGGCGTGGTGATGGCGCTGGACGGCCCGGGTGTGGCCAACAGCGTCGGGATACTGATCAATGCGAGTGCGGACCGATCGCCCGTCATCCTGCTGTCGGGACACATCCCCAGGGGTTTCGACGCCCATGACGCGCTGCAGGACGTGACGCCGACGGGTATCGATATGGCGGCAGTGCTGGAACCGGTAACGAGCTCGTCACTGCAGGTGCGAAGCGATGAGCACCCGATCCGGTACTGGAACCGCACTCTGAAGAAGCTCGTCGAATGCCCGACGCGCCCTGTGTACCTGTCCTACGCCGCGGATGTGCTGGCCGCGGACAGCAGTGAATCCGCTGTCAGCACACGCTCGTTGTCGACCTCGCGCACGATGTGCGACGAGCAGGACCTCGACCGCGTGCTCGCTACGATCAACGCGTCGGCGAGTGTCTCCGTACTGGTGGGCTCGCATGCCAACAAGCGGGATGTGCGGACCCTGCTGACCCGGCTGTCCGAATCCCACGACATCCTTGTCGGCTCCACTGTGGACGCCAAGGGAGCCTTCACCGAGAGCCACCCGAACAGTGTCGGCGTGTTCGGGTACTCGGCCAACCTGCGGGCGACCGAACTCTTCACGCAGCAGACCCCCGAAACAGTGCTGCTCCTGGGTTGCCGTCCCACGCAGTTCAACACCAGCGCCTACGACGCCCGTCTCTCCAGTGCACAGAACGTCATTGAGGTGACTTCTTCGGTCGAGGACATCGGCAACTTCGCTCCGGGCTCCCGGACGCTGCTGTGCGACGAGCTGCTGTTCCTGGAACGGTGGGAGGCCTCGTTGGCCGACCAGGTGTTCACCGAGAACGCGGCACTGCGGGAACGCGCCGAGCGCACGCCGCTATGGGAGAGCATTCCCGAGGACACCGACACCATGCATCCCGCGCGTGCGGTGGTGTCCCTGAACAAGTGGCTGAACGACCGCTGGTGCGTTGCGGACATGGGCAACCACCGGTCCTTCGCCACGCACTACTGGACGACGCACATCGACGCCGGCTTCTACTCCAGCACCAACATGGGTGTGATGGGCTGGGCCTTCGGTGCCGGTATCGGTGTGTCGTTCGCCCGGGAAGAGCCCGGTCTCGTCATCTCGGGTGACGGCTGCGCCCTGATGAACGGCATAGAGATCCAGACCGCCGTCCGGTACCGCCGGAACATCATCTTCGCGATCTTCGACAACGCGAGCTACGGCGCAACGCGCATGAACAACAGGCAGAACCTGCCGGAGTTGAGCGTTCTGCCGGATCACGACTGGGTGAAGTTCGCCGAGTCCGTCGGGGCGGAGGGCTTCCGGGTGACGTCGGTCGACGAGCTGGAAGCCGTGGCGGAGAAGATCAAGGACAGCGACGGTGTCCATGTCCTGCACGTCATCGTCGACCGCGATGCCGGCACCCCGGCACAGTCGTACCGGGAGAACCTGAAGTCCTTCACCCGGTCGAGGACCGGGAGCAATGCATAGTACGGCCCGGCCGACACGGATCTGAGATGCACACAGCACAAACAACGAGGTAGGCGGCGGAGATGTCTGGTGCGAAGTCGAAGTTTACGAGCAACGAAGTGCGCGTACTCTTCTTCGCTTTTTTCAGTGTTGTCATCGGCTTGATGGCAGTAGATTTTTTCAACCCATCTCTCCCGACCATCCAGAAGGACTTGGATGTCGGCCAGGGCACCATGAAGAACCTCATCGTGTTCTACATGATCGTTCTTGGTCTGGCCCAGTTCTTCTACGGCAGTTTCTCTGATGCCAAGGGCCGCAAGATAGCCCTGGCGACAGGACTCGGTGTCGCGGCGGTGGGTCTGTTCGTGGGATACACCGCCCACAGCATCGTCGCGCTGGACATCTCCCGCGTGCTCACTGCGCTGGGCACTGCCTCGTGCACCGTGATATCCCGGGCGCTGATCGTCGACACACTGCAAGAGCCCGGAAAGCTGCGTAAGGCGTTTTCCTACTTCTCGATGGCAAGTCAGCTGTCGCCGGCCATCGCTCCCCTGATCGGCAGCTTCATCGGTGTCCACTTCGGCTGGCACGTTCAGTTCCTGCTCTTTGCCGTAGCGGTCGTCGCCGGGCTGATCATGATTGCTTCGCTGATGCCGGAGACCCATCCGGCATCAGCGCGCAATCAGGGGCGGACGGGCAAGGTGCAGGCCTATACGACCGTTCTCAAGAACGTCAACTTCACGTCGTACAGCATTGCTTCCGCGCTGATCTTCTCCTTCACCATCGCGTTCTACGCGACGGCACCCTTCGCGTTCGATGCCCTGGGCGTCAGCCCGGTGGGCAACAGCCTGTTCTACATCCTGTATGCCGTGTCCATCATCTGCGGCTCGTTCTGCAACAGCTGGATCAGCTGGTCGCCGACGGACACCTACATCCGAGGCCTCGTGGCATACCTGGTGGTATTCGTGGTCTCGGCATTCTCGGACCTGGACAGCAGTCTGGTGAAGATCGGTCTGTTCTCGGTTGCACTGGGCTTCATCTCCGGCATGATCGCTCCGCTGACCCTGACCCTGAGCATGACCACGGTGGAGACGGCCCGCGGCGCGGCCAGCGCGGTACAGGGTGCCATCAAGATGTTCTTCACCGGCCTGTTGCTGCTGGTGTTCGACAGCGTCGTCATCACCGGGTTCACCGCTATTGTCCTGATATTCATCGGGTTCGCGGTGGCGCTCCTGGCGCTTTACATGTTCACAACCGCCGCCAACCGAAAGGAAAAGGTCAGTGCGTAATACGACGGCCCTGGTGCTGGGCGGGACATCGGGCATCGGCCTGGGGATCGCGCGGAGTCTCGCCGCACACGGGGCGACCGTCACCATTGCGAGCCGCGACCAAGGAAAGGCCGACCGGACAGCGGCGACCATCACGGTTCCGGCCGGCGCGGTGAGCGTTTCCGGGATCGGTCTCGACCTTTCCCGCCCGGAAGGAATCGCGGACGCGCTGCGGCGGCACGGGAAAGATTTCGACATCGCCGTGCTCAACGGTCCGGGGTACCGGCCCGGCAAGGTCGACACCGTGACGGCGGATGACTTTTCGCAGGCGTACAGCTCGATGTTCCTGTCACTGCAGCAGGTTGTCGACTCGGTCGTCGGCAGCATGAAGAAGAAGCAGTGGGGCAGGCTGCTGTACGTCTCTTCGAGTTCAGTGATCGTGCCCATCCATGAGCTTGCCGTTTCGTCCGTGGTGCGCTCCGCGGTGAATTCGTACATGAAACTGCTGGCGAACGCGCTAGCCCCGGACGGGATCACCGTGAATTCGGTTATTCCCGGCCGTATCGACACCCCGCGAGTGCAGGCAGTCGATGCGGTGCGGGCACGTGACCGGGGTGTCACCGCCGATCAGGTCCGCGAGGGCGCGGAGAGCCTCATCCCGGTCGGCAGATACGGCACACCGGAGGAGATAGGTGAGCTGGCGGCCTTCTTGTGTTCGGATCGAGCGGGTTACCTCACCGGTTCCGCTTTCCGCTGCGACGGCGGAATGACAGCCGCTTTGTGACGTCTCGCTCCCGGTCCGTCGCCGGCCGACCGGCGACGGACCGGTGTCAGCGCCCGCGGCCCGCGCCCGCGCCCGGCCTCCCACCGAACGCGCCGTCAGCGCCCTTCACCTCCACGAGCCCCCGGAAGGGGCCTTTCGGTCGATCCGTGACCGCTGAGCCGGCACCCTGCGTGGCTACCCTGGCGGGATGAGGATCCCGTCCACGGAAGACATCCGCGCCCTGCACGAGCGGCACGCACCATCCCCCGAGGCGCTGGAACTGGTCCGCACCCACTGCGAGATCGTCTGGAGGGTCGCCGAACGGATCCTGGACGCGTCCCCCGACGGCATCGACCGCGACCTGGTGCGCGCCGGCTGTCTCCTGCACGACATCGGCGTCTACCGCCTCTACGACGACACGGGAAGGGCCGACCTCACCGGCTACGTCCGGCACGGGGTGCTGGGGCACGAACTCCTGAGGGCCGAGGGGCTGCCCGAGGAGATCTGCCGGTTCTGCTCCTGCCACGTGGGCATGGGCCTGACCCGGCACGACGTGCTGCGGCGTCGGCTTCCCCTGCCCGCCGCGGACTACCTGGCGGTCACGCAGGAGGAGAAGCTCGTGATGTACGCGGACAAGTTCCACAGCAAGACCTCGCCCCCGCGCTTCGTCGCCGCCGACACGTACGCCGCCCACGTCCGGCGCTTCGGCCAGGACAAGGCCGAGACGTTCACCGGTCTGCGCAAGACCTTCGGCGATCCGGAACTGACCGGTCTGGCGGCCGACTACGGTCACGCCCTGACCTAGCGGCGCCACGGGGCGTTGTCAGTGGTGGGTGCGACCATCGCGGTCATGGCTGACACGACCTTCAACGCCCGGTGGCTGGGTTTCGCCCCCGCCTCCGGCGCGCGGATCGAGGCGCTGGAGGAGCGCCTCGGTTGCCGGCTCCCGCCGTCGTACCGGGCGTTCCGGTCACCGCCGAGTTCGGCGTCTCGCTGCCGCGCTCCGCCCTGACCTCGCAGGACTGCCGTCTGCACCGGTTCACGACCCGGTCGTGGACACGGCCGCCGGGGCCCGGCGAGACGTACGTGGTCGTGCGCTGGGAGTGACAGCCGGCCCCTGTGCGTAAATGGGAGGCAAAAGGACGTCTTAGGGGAGATCACGCGTGGAAGCGAGGACGGGGCCGGAGTCGTTCCTGGACGGGTACGAGAAGATCCTGACCGATGCGGCCGGTACGGGCCGGCGGCCGGACCGGGCACAGGTCGGGGCCCGGCGGGCGAGTGGTGAGCAGGCGGCGGAGGCCGGGCTGTCGCTGCGTTCCTGTGTGGCGGCCCACCTCGCGGCCACGCGGCGGCACTGGCCCGCGGGGCGCGCCTCCCCGGCGGATGTGGATCGTGTGCTCGGTGCGGCGGAGCTGGCGATCGACGCGTTCGCGGAGGGGTACGAGCGGGCTCAGCGGCTGGCCGCGCGCCAGGAGGAGGCGGACCGGCGGGAGTTCGTCGACGACCTGCTGCACGGCCGGAGTCACCTCGGGCGGCTGGCGGAGCGGGCCGAGCGGTTCGGGCTGCTGCTCTCCCACGCGTACGCGGTGGCCGTGGCCGAGGGGGCGGAGCCGTACGACGACTTCCACGCGGTGACCCGGCAGGTGGGCGCGTCCCTCGTCGGCCGGTTCGGCAGCCGGAACATCCTCATCACCACCAAGGACGGCCGGATCATCTGCGTCGCCCCCGGCGACCAGACCGACGTGCTGACGTACTTCGCCAAGCAGGCGTACGCGGCGATCAGTGCGGGCGGGCGAATAGCCGTCGGCAGGGCCAAGGGCGGCGGCGGAGGCGTCGCGCACTCCTACGAGGAGGCCCTCTCGACCCTGGAGCTCGCCGCGCGGATGGGCTTCAACGAGCCCGTGCTGAAGGCTTCCGACCTGCTGGTCTTCCCGGTGCTGGCCCGGGACCGGCAGGCGCTGGCGGATCTGGTGCACACGACGCTGGGGCCGTTGCGCCAGGCGCGCGGCGGGGCGGTGCCGCTGCTGGAGACGCTGACCGCCTACTTCGACGCGGGGTGCGTGTCGGCGGAGGCGGCCCGCACGCTGTCGCTCAGCGTGCGGGCCCTGACGTACCGGCTGCGGCGCATCCACGTCCTGACCGGCTGCGACCCGGCCGACCCCGCGCAGCGCTACACGCTGCAGACCGCCGTGATCGGGGCCCGGCTCCTGGACTGGCCGGCGCGGTCCTGACTAGTCGGTGACCGGGATCCTGCCGTTCGACGGGGCCGCTCCGGCGTCCCGTGCGGGCTGGTCGGCGGTCAGACCCTTCAGGAGCCGGGTGAGGTCGACGCCGGTGGTGGAGCCGATGAGCTCCATGCCCTGGGCGACGTTGTCGGCGACGGTGCGGGGCAGCTTGCCGGCGCCGTCGGTGGAGATGACGGTCAGCTTGTCGATGGCGCCGAGCGGTTCGGCCGCCTTGCCGACGACCTGGGGCAGCACCTCGACGAGCATCTGCAGGACGGCGGCGTCGCCGTAGCGCTCGAAGGCGTCGGCCTTCTTGTTCATCGCCTCGGCCTCGGCGGTGCCCTTGGCGGCGATGGCCGCGGCCTCCGCCTCGCCCTCCTGGCGGACGGCGTCCGCGATGGCCACGCGCCGGGCGCGCTCAGCCTCGCCCTGCTTGGCGCCCTCGACGGCGACGGCCTCGGCCGCGGCGATCGCCGCCAGCCGCTCGGCCTCCGCCTGCTTGACCCGGGCGACGCGCTTGGCTTCCGCCTCCTGCTCCGCCTCGTACCGCTTGGCGTCGGCGGGCTTGCGGACCTGCGTGTCGAGCTGGCGGTCGGTCAGGGCCGCCTGGCGCTCGGCGACCTTCTCCTGCTCGACGAGGATCTGCTGCTGGCGGTCGGCCTCGGCCAGCGGGCCGGCGGCGTTGGCCTGGGCCGCGGCCGCGTCGGTCTCGGCCTTGATCTCCGCCTGCCGCAGGTACAGGGTCCGCTGCGCGACCGCGATCTCCTCCTCGGCCTTCAGCCGCGCCTGTTCGGCCGCCTGGCGGGCGTTGGCCTCGGCGATGTCGGCCTCTTGCATGGCGCGGGCGGCTTCGGGCCGGCCGAGGTCCTCCAGGTAGCTGCCCTCGGTGGTGATGTCCTGGATCTGGAAGGCGTCGAGGACGAGGCCCTGCCCGGACAGGCTGGCCTCGGCCTCCTCGGCGACCTGCCCGGCGAACGCGGCGCGGTCGCGGATGATGTCCTCCACGGACATGCGGCCGACGATGGACCGCAGGGCGCCGGAGAGCACTTCCTGGGTGAAGCCGACGATGCCGCCCTGCTGCTGGAGGAAGCGCTGCGCCGCGGCGCGGATGGCGTCCTCGGTGCCGCCGACCTTGACGATCGCGACGCCTTCCAGGTGGGCCTTGATGCCGCGCAGGGTCACCGCGCCGCGGACGGCGACGGGGATGTGGCGGCTGGAGAGGTCGAGCACGTAGCGCTGCTGGACGAACGGGACGACGAACACGCCTCCGCCGACCACGACCTTCTGGCCGCTGTTGTCGGTGAACACCTGTCCGGTCTGCGGGTCCGTGGACTTCTTCCCGCGCCGGCCGGTGATGATGAACGCCTCGCTGGGGCCGGCGACCTTGTAGCGGGTGACGACGACCAGTGCGAGGAGGACGAGGAGCACCACCACTCCTACGACCGCGGTGACGACTGGGCTCATGGAGAATCTCCTCTCCTGCCTCCCGGGGGACGGCAGGTCGTACTGGCATGACGAAAAGAACGGTCCCGGCGGCGCGCTCAGCGCTCGACCGCGCGCACGGTCACCGACGTGGACGACGGGGCGGCGGTCACCCACACCTCGGCGCCCCGGGCCAGCGGCCCGTCCGCCCTGGCAGCGAACTTGACCGGCTGGCCGGCCAGGCGGAGGAGGACCTCGCCGTATCCGCCGGCCGGAACGGCGGTCACCACGGTGCCGGCGACCCCGACGAGGTCGTCCTTCGTGGGGGCGGAGGGGCTGCCGCCGCGCGCGAGGGCCCGGCTGAACCGGTACGTCAGCCAGCCGGCGCCCGTGCCCGCGGCGGCTCCCGCGGCGGCCGCCGCTCCCGCGCCGAGCCCGGTGGACCCGAGCACGATCGCCCCCGTGAAGCCGAGCATCGAGACGAAGCCCGCGATCACCGGGAGCGACAGCCACCCGTCGAACAGTCCGCTCAGGGCACCGTCGAGCGCACTCTCCAGCACCCCGTCGAACACCAGGGAGAGGACCAGGAGCGCGATCCCCCCGATGCCGAGACCGAGAAACAAGCCCATGAGCACCTCGCACGCCTGACCGACAACCTCGCTGGACGACGGCATCGTGTCAGCAGACGGAGGCGGCGCACATTGCCTGGTTCCGGCAATCTTTACGGCTTTTTAACGCCCCCCTCCCTGCAGCTGCGATCACTAGGGAAAGTCGCTGATCAGGTTCTCTAGACTCCCGGTCAAATGGCCTACGAGTGCCATGAGTTGACCAGGGAGATGACGGCGATGGCGATGGTGACAGTGATGAGGCGCATCCGCAGAACGCTCTTCGCGGCAGGCCTGACGGCCGCGCTCGCGGTCGGCGGCACCGCGATACCCGCGGCGGCGGCCGGTGCGCAGGCCCCCGAGCGCCTTGAGGCGTGCGGGGAGCGGACGAGCGTGTCGGTCTTCCACAAGGGCGGCATACCGCTGCTCGACTGGCGGGAGAACCTGGAGTTCGACGGCCGGGGCACGCTCTGGGTCTCGCACATCACCCAGCACCGGGTCGAGGGGTACGCCCCCGACGGCACGCTCCGGGCGAGCTTCCCGCTGAGCGGGCCCGGCGGCATCCGGCGCGGCCCGGACGGGATGATGTACGTCAACTACGGCGTCAACCCGCTGACGCCGCACGGCGGTATCGTGCGCTTCGACCCCACCGCCGCCGCGCCGAAGCCGGAGAAGGTCGTGGACGGCCTGTCCGGGATCAACGGCCTGGCCGTCGACACGGAGGGCAACCTCTACGTCAGCCGCGAGCTGGCCACGGGCGTCCTCAAGATCCGCCCCGACGGGACGAAGGACGAGGAGTGGACGCGCGGCGCGAACGTCTTCGGCACCAACGGCCTGGAGATCGTCGGCGACCAGCTGTACGCGAGCGTCCTCATCGACGCCTCGTCCCGGATCGTCCGGATCCCCCTCGAGGACCCGGCGCGCCACACCACGGTCACCCGCCTCAGCTCGAACCTGCTCGACGGCAAGTTCCTCGACGACCTCACCGCGTTCAACGGCAGCCTGGTCGTCGCGTCCTTCCGCGACGGCGAACTCATCCGGGTCGACCCCGCCACCGGCCGTTCCTGCACCCTGGTGACCGGCCTCCGCATGCCCACGAGCGTCCGGATCCCGCGCGGCTTCGGCGCCCACGACACCGGGCACACGCTGTTCGTCGTCGAGGCGTCGGGCCGGATCGTACGGGTGACGGTCGGCTGAGAACCGCGGGTGACGGTCGGCTGAGAGCCGGGGAGGAGCTCGCAGGCTCTCCCCGAGCTCGCGGACTCTCCCCGTAACCCGGCTCAGGGCCCGACCGGGAGCCCCTTCGGCTCCTTCACTCGCTTCATGATGATCTGCGAGTTCACCTCGGTGATGCCCGACAGCGTGGTGAGCCGCTCGATCCACAGCCGCTCGTACGCGGCGAGGTCCGCGACCGCGATGCGGAGCAGGCAGCCGGGGCTGCCGAAGAGGCGATAGGCCTCCACGACGTCGGGGATGTCCTGGAGGGCCGCCTCGAACGCCTCCACCGCCTCGCGGTCGCGCTTGACCTCGATGGAGACGAGGACCTCGAAGCTCCGGCCGACGGCCTCGGGGTCGATGACCGCCCGGTAGCCCTGGATCACTCCGTCCTGCTCCAGCTGCCGCACGCGGCGCATGCACGGGGAGGGTGTCAGGCCGACGCGATGGGCGAGCTCCTGGATGGTCAGGCGGCCGTCGGCCTGGAGCTCACGCAAGATATTTCTGTCGATGCTGTCCACCACGCAATTATCCACCACACTTATCGGCCGGTACGGCTCATTTCAGCGATCCAATTGCGCGCGATTCGTCCTATTGTTCCCCTGCCTGGCCGACACGCCTCCGTGGACGGCCGTACTGATCTTGAGAAGGGCGGGCACACGTGGGACAGGTCGTCGTCATCAGCACCGGCGGAACGATCGCCAGCCGCTGGCAGGGTTCCGGCTTCGCCGCCGACGCACGGGGCGGGGACGTCCTGGCCACGGCCGCCGTGCCCGAGGGCGTCTCCGTGCGGGTCGTCGACCTGATGAGCGTGAACAGCGCCCGCCTGACCACGCGCGACCAGCTCGCCCTGCTGCGGACCGTGCACGAGGTGCTGGCCGACCCCGCCGTCGACGGCATCGTGGTCACGCACGGCACGGACACCCTGGAGGAGTCGGCCTTCCTGCTCGACCTCCACCACGACGACCCCCGCCCGGTCGTCTTCACCGGCGCCCAGCTCCCGCTGGAGGCCGCCGACGGCGACGGCCCGCGCAACCTCCACGACGCGCTGCTGGCGGCGGGCTCGGCCGCGCTGCGCGGCCACGGCGTCCTGGTCGCCTTCGACGGGCGGATACACGCCGCCCGCGGCACGATCAAGGTGCAGACCCTGGCAGCCGACGCGTTCGCCGACCCCTCCGGCAGCCCCGTCGCGGACGCCAAGGACAGCCGCATTCTCGTCCACGGGCGTCCCGAGCGCCCGGCGGCGCTTCCTCTGCCGGCCACCCGCGAGGACCTCCCCCGCGTCGACATGGTCATGCACCACTGCGACGCGGACCCGCTGCTGTTCGACGCCGCCGTCGCGGCGGGCGCCCAGGGCATCGTCCTCGTCGCGACGGGCGCGGGCAACGCGACCCCCGAGGTCGTCGCCGCCGTCGAGGCGGCCGTCGCCCGAGGCGTACTCGTCGCCCTCACCACCCGCGTCCCGTCCGGCCCGGTCGCCGAGATCTACACCCAGGGCGGCGCCGTGGACCTCGCCGCCGCCGGCGCCGTCCTGACCGGCACGCTCCGCGCCGGTCAGGCCCGTATCGCCGTCCTCAGCGCCGCGCTCACCGCCGCGGACACGGACGAGCGGACGCACGCGCTGCGCAAACTGATCGGCACCCCGGCCGCCGCCTGAGCATCCCCCCCCACTCCTCCCCCGCACCGCACCCGATCGGATCCCCCCATGTCGGCCCCCGTCACCGGCCCCTCCCGCACCGAGCACGACCTCCTCGGCGACCGCGACGTCCCCGCCGCCGCGTACTACGGCGTCCACACCCTGCGCGCCGTGGAGAACTTCCCCATCACCGGGACGCCCATCTCCGCCTACCCCGACCTCGTCACCGCCCTCGCCTCCGTCAAGCAGGCCGCTGCCCTCGCCAACCGCGACCTGGGCCTGCTCGACGGCCGCAAGGTGGAGGCGATCGTGCAGGCCTGCGAGGAGATCCGGGCCGGGCAGTGGCACGACCACTTCGTCGTCGACGTCATCCAGGGCGGCGCCGGCACCTCCAGCAACATGAACGCCAACGAGGTCATCGCGAACCGCGCGCTGGAGCTCCTCGGCCACGCCAAGGGCGAGTACAAGCACCTGCACCCGCTGGAGGACGTCAACGCCGGGCAGAGCACCAACGACGTCTACCCGACCGCGGTCCGCCTCTCGCTGCAGCTCGCCGCCGCCCGCCTGCTGGAGGCCATGGACGTGCTGCGCGAGGCCTTCGCCGCCAAGGCGGAGGAGTTCGCGGACGTCCTGAAGATGGGCCGCACCCAGCTGCAGGACGCCGTGCCCATGACCCTGGGCCAGGAGTTCGCCGCCTACGCCGTCATGCTGGAGGAGGACCGGGCCCGCCTGGCCGAGGCGTGCGCACTGCTGCGCGAGATCAACCTCGGCGGCACCGCCATCGGCACCGGGCTCAACGCCCACCCCGAGTACCCGGAGCTCGCCTGCCGCCACCTCGGCACGGTCACCGGCGTCCCGGTCACCGTCGCCGGCGACCTGGTGGAGGCCACGCAGGACATGGGCGCGTTCGTCCAGCTCTCCGGCGTGCTGAAGCGGATCGCCGTCAAGCTCTCCAAGACGTGCAACGACCTGCGCCTGCTCTCCTGCGGCCCGCGCGCCGGCCTCGCCGAGATCAACCTGCCGCCCGTCCAGGCGGGTTCGAGCATCATGCCCGGCAAGGTGAACCCGGTGATCCCCGAGGTCGTCAACCAGATCGCCTTCGAGGTCATCGGCAACGACGTCACGGTCACGTTCGCCGCCGAGGGCGGCCAGCTCCAGCTCAACGCCTTCGAGCCGGTCATCGCCCACAGCCTCCTCAAGAGCCTCACCCACCTCCGGGCCGGCTGCCTGACCCTGGCCGAGCGCTGCGTCACCGGCATCACCGCGAACCGCGAGCACCTGGCCCGCCTCGTCGGCCAGTCCATCGGCCTGGCCACCGCGCTCAACCCGTACATCGGCTACGAGCAGGCCACCGCCGTCGCGCAGGAGGCGCTCACCACGGGCGCCGCGGTGCACGAGCTCGTCCTGGCCAAGGGCCTGCTCACCGAGGAGCAGCTCCAGGAGATCCTCCACCCGGACAACCTCGCCCGCCCCCACACGCGCGCGGCCACGACCGTCCGCGCCTGAGACAGTCCCCGCACGACCCCGCACGACCCGAGCACGACCCGAGAAAGAAGAAGTAACCCCATGGCAACGGCGCCAAGCGTCTCGTACTCGATGACGGTCCGGCTGGAGGTCCCCGCGAGCGGGACCTCGGTCAGCGAGCTGACCACGACGGTGGAAAGCTCGGGTGGTTCCGTGACGGGTCTGGACGTGACCGCGTCCGGCCACGAGAAGCTCCGGATCGACGTCACCATGGCGACGGCGTCCACCGAGCACGCCGATGAGATCGTGGAGAACCTCCGCGGCATCGAGGGCGTGGTGCTGGGCAAGGTTTCGGACCGTACGTTCCTGATGCACCTCGGT
>NZ_JOFL01000028.1 GCF_000719265.1 Streptomyces roseoverticillatus
GCCGCCGGAGAACAGCAGCACCGGCCGCTCGAACTCCCCCGCCACCTCCCGGAAGACGTGCACCGCCTCCGACTCCAGCACATCCAGATGCGACAACGCATACGGAACATACGGACTACCGGGAGCGCTTCCGCTCATGCGAGTTCCTTCGCCTGCAGGAGCCGGAACACAGCGTGCGCGGACTCCTCGACACCCTGTTCGTGCGCAGAAATGCGCAGGTCCGGGTCGGCCGGCGCCTCGTACGGATCGTCCACGCCGGTGAGGCCGGTGAGCGTGCCCGCCGCCTGCCGGGCGTACAGGCCCTTGACGTCGCGGGCCGCGCACACCTCCAGCGGGGTGGCCACGTGCACCTCCAGATAGGCGGTGCCGGAGCTCTCGTGGCGTTTGCGCACGGCCTGCCTGCTGTCGGCGTAGGGGGCGATGACCGGCACCAGAGCGACGATGCCGTTGCGGGCCAGCACCTCGGCGAGCAGGCCGACGCGCTGGACGTTGGTGTACCGGTCCTCGCGCGAGAAGCCCAGGTCCGCGGTGAGGACGGCGCGGTTCTCGTCGCCGTCGAGCACCTCCACCCGCCGGCCGTCGCCGCGCAACCGCGCGGCCAGCGCCCGAGCGATGGTCGTCTTGCCCGCGCTCGGCAGGCCCGTCAGCCACACGGTGGCCCCCGGCCAGCACGTGCAGAAGGGGTGGAAGGAATGAGAGGGGAAGGAATGAGAGGTGGTCATCCGTCGCTCCCGGTTCGCCGAGTCGTGGTGTAAGCGATGCGTGCCCGGTCCGGCACCGGCAGGGACAGGACGCGTCCCACGACGGAGGCGAGGAGTGCGTGGGCCCGCTCCGGGCCGGGCGGGTCCTCGTCCGTCGTGCGCCAGGCCACCATGCCGTCCGGCCGTACGAATACGGCTCCCCCGGGCCCGGTTCCGCAGACCTCGGTGAAGGTTGCGGACGGGTCGCGGAGGTCGCCGTCACCGCCGGCGGCCACGTGCAGGCCGCGTACGGGGAGTCCGGTCGCGTCGGCGAGGCGGTCGGCCGCCCGCGCCCAGGCGGGGTGGGCCGAGAGGAGGGTGAGGCGGCCGTGGCAGAGGTCCAGTGTGGAGACGTCGGTGCCCACGGTGGTGCGCAGCCACAGGTGCGGCAGCCGGGTGCCGGGATCGGCCGTCAGGGCGAAGGCCGCGGGGAACGCCGGGCCTGGCGGGGCGCCGAGGACGGCTGTGGAGCGGTAGCGGTATCCCATGATCAGGGTCCGGGGGTCGCAGAGGGTTGCGCCGCCCAGGGCCTGCGGGGGTACGCCGTCGAGGAGCATGGACTGCTGTGCCGTGGCGCTTCCCACGGGCCGGCGCTCCTGGTCGTAGGTGGCGAGGAGCCCGGGGCCCGCCCAGGAGCCGGTGACCGCGGCGATTTTCCAGGCGAGGTTGTGCGCGTCCTGGAAGCCGACGTTGGATCCGTAGCCGCCCGACGGGGGGTGCAGGTGCGCCGCGTCCCCTATGAGGAAGACCGGTCCGGTGCTGTAGCGGGCCGCGATGCGGTGCCGGGCCCTCCAGTGGAAGACGGTGCGTATCTCCGCGTCGGCGTGTTCGTCGCCGATCGCGGCCAGGACCAGGGCGCGGCAGGTCCGCTCCGCGTAGGTGCCGTCCGGCTCGGCGAGCGCCGGGTCGTGGTCCACCGCGGCGCACCAGTGGTCGGGGGTGTTGAGTTCCATCACCGCGCCGTCGAACCCCGGGTTGCGGATCATGCACATGAAGAACCTGCGGGTGCGGTCCCATGCGCCGGGGGCGGCGCGGAAGAGCACGCTCACGCGGTGGGCGAGCGTGCCGTGTCCCTCGCGGGTGATGCCGACGCGTTCGGCGATGCTGCCGCGGGCGCCGTCGGCGGCGACGACGTACCGGGCGTCGACGCTGTAGGTGCGCCCGGTGGCGCCGGCGCGGATCCGGGCGCGGGCGCCGTCGGGGCCGGTGCGCAGGCCGGTGAGCTCGTGCCCGAAGCGTACGTCGGCGCCGTTGCGTGCGGCGGCCTCGGCGAGCAGGGGTTCCATGCGGTCCTGTCCGCACCAGAAGGGGGCGCAGGGGCCGGGTACGGCGAGTTCTTCCTCGCCCGTCTCCAGCACCTCGGCGTGGTGCAGGCCGGCGAGCGAGGTGGCGCCGAGGACGACCCTGGGGAGGAAACTGCCGGGCCGGTCCCGGGCCCGGGGGTCGTCCTCCCGGACCACTTCGAAGCCGGCCCGGCGGATCTCCTCCTCCAGGCCGGCTTCGCGGAAGAGTTCCATGGAGCGCCGGCTGACGTGGGTGGCGCGCGGTACGGCGGAGGTGGTCGTGTGCTGCTCGACGAGCAGGCAGCGCACGCCGTGGCGGGCGAGGAAGAGCGCCGTCGCCAGGCCCGTCGGCCCTCCTCCGACGACGAGCACCGGGACGTCCACCGCTGAAGTCTCCTCCCTGCCGCCGGGGTACGGTCCTTCAGGTCACTCAGGGTGACTCGGGTGACCCTTCAGGTCCTTCAGGCCTTGGTCGCCAGCCGGTCGCCGACCACCAGGTGGTCGAGCCGCATGCTTGCGAAGGCCTCGACGGCGTCCTCGGGTGTCTCGACGATGGGGCGGCCGGCGACGTTGAACGAGGTGTTGAGCAGCACCCCGCAGCCGGTGAGTTCTTCGAAGCGGCCGAGCAGGGCGTGCACCTTCGGGTTCTGCCCGGCGTCGAGGGTCTGCAGCCGGGCGGTGCCGTCGACGTGGGCCGCGGCCGGTACGGCGTCCGGCCGGGTGACGCGGGCGACGATCAGCATGAAGGGCGAGGGCTGGTCGAGGTCGAAGTAGTCGTGGGCGCGCTCCTGGCGGACGACGGGGGCGTAGGGGCGGAACCACTCGCGGTGTTTGACGTGGTCGTTGAGGTGGTCGCGGACCGAGGCGGGGTAGGGGGCGGCGAGGATGCTGCGGTGCCCCAGGGCCCGGGGGCCGAACTCGGAGCGGCCGTCGAACCAGCCGATGATCTTTCCTTCGGCGAGCAGGGCGGCCACCCGGCCGGGCAGGTCGTCGGGGGTCTCCACAGTGAAGCCCGAGGCGGCGAGGGCGGCGTCGGCCCTGGCGGTCGCGTAGGCGGGCCCTAGGTACGCCGTCCGGAGCGCCGGGAGGCCGGTCAGGGGCCTGCCCTCCAGCTGGTGGAGGCCGTAGTAGGCGCAGCCCAGGCTGATGCCGTTGTCCCCGGCGGCCGGTACGACGAAGACGCGTTCGAAGGGGGTTTCGCGCAGGACGCGCCCGTTGGCGACGCTGTTGAGGCCGACGCCGCCGGCGATGCACAGGTCCGTCAGGCCGGTGCGGCGGTGGAGGTCGTTCGCACAGTGCACGAGGGCGCGTTCCAGGATTTCCTGGGCGGCGTGGGCGAGGGCGGCGCGGTCATCGAAGTCCCCCGAGGCCACGAGGCGTTCGAAGGCGTGGTTGACCTTGCTCGCGGAGATGCTCACGCCGCCGCCGGGCAGCAGGGTGACGAGCTCCGCGACCTGGTCGGTGAAGCGGTCGTCGCCGTAGGGGGCGAGGCCCATGGTCTTGCCGTCCTCGCTGACCGGGTAGCGGGTCTTCGGTCCCGTGTAGGACAGGCCCAGGGCCAGGCTGGCGGCGCGGTAGAAGTGGCCCAGGGAGTTGTCGGTCTCCCCCGGCTGGTAGTAGGCGCTCTCGGACGCCGCGTCGACGAGGTGGGCGCCGCTGACGCGGTTCACGAGGCGGATCCCGGACTCGTCGGCGGTGAAGCCGCTGATCGTCTCCGCTTCACGCGGGCCCGGCCCGTCCTTCCGGCCGGTGACCAGGCTGCCGGAGTTGTCGCAGACCAGCACGGCGGCCCGGGTCATACCGGAGGCGCCGAACGCGCTGTAGGCGTGGGCGAGATGGTGATTGACGATCGTCACGCGTTTGCGGAACGAGTGGTAGAAGGGGCGGGGCACGAGTTCGCAGCAGACCACGTGGTCGACGTCCCCGGCCGTGGTGGCCAGGGCGTCGAGGCAGGCACGGCGGCTGAGGCCCGCCAGGAGGTCCGCGCCGAGCCCGTACTTGCTGCCGACCAGGCGCTCCTCGTCGACCGCCACCAGTTCCCGGCCGTCGGAGGCGCAGGAGGACCAGTCGTGTCCGGAGCCCCCCAGACCCAGCACCGTCATAGTGTCGATACTCCTTACAGCTGTGGTCGGATGCGGGCGAGGCGCTGTGCGGGTCAGACGCGGCGGATCTCCACGATGCGCAGCGGGCCGGAGCCGCAGGGCAGCGAGCGCTCCACGGCCAGGCCGGCCTTCTCCAGCAGGGTGGCGAACTCGCTCTCCGAGCGCTCGGCCCCGCCCACGAGGACGAGGAGGAGCAGGTCGACGAAGAGGGTCGAGGCCGCGGGCCGTTCGTCGATCAGGTTGTCGATCACGAGGAGCCGGGACGCGGGCGCCATGGCCACGGCGATCCTGCGGAGGATGCGCAGGACGTCCTCGTCGTCCCAGTCGTGCAGGACGTGCTTGATGAGGTAGAGGTCGGCGCCCGCGGGGATGGTCTCGAAGAAGTCGCCGGGGAGGACCTCGCAGCGCTCGCCGAGGCCCCGGCCCTCCAGCAGGGCGCGGGCCTCGCCGGCGACCGCGGGGCGCTCGAGGAGGACGCCGCGGGCGCCGGGGGCGCGCTCGAGGATGGCGGCCATGAGGCTGCCGCGGCCGCCGCCGATGTCGACGACGGTGCCCGCGCCGGAGAATTCGTAGGCCTCGGCGACCTGCCGGCTCTCGGCGAGGGACACCGATCCCATGGCGTGGTTGAACAGCTCCCGGGCCTGTGGGTCCTGCTGGGTGAGCTCCCAGAACGAGACGCCGTTGGCGACGTCGAAGGAGGCTTCGCCGGTGCGGACGCTGTGGGCGAGCCGTTCCCAGGCCCGCCAGTGCCAGGGAGCGGCCTGGAAGCGGGCGTCGGTGGCCACGGGGCTGGTGGGGTCGGGCAGCAGCACCTCGGAGAGGGCGTTGTGCCCGTACAGGTCGTCGTGCCCGAGGTCCTCGAAGATGCCCGAGGCGGCGAGCAGGCGCAGCAGTCTGCGCAGCGTGGGTTCGTGCGCGCCGGCCGCGGCGGCCAGGTCGGCGGCGGTGCGGGGGCCGTCCTGGAGGAGTCCCGGCAGGCCGAGCTCGACGGCGACGTGGATGGCGCGGGCTTTCCAGGCCCCTTGCAGGATGTCGTTGACGGTCTCCTCGGCGGTGGCGCGGGCCTGGTCGTCGTGCGTCCGCTCCGCAGTCATACGGGGGTTCCTCCACAGGGCGTTCGGGGCAGGCGGCGGGGTCCCGGCGGGGCCGGGGCGGCGAACGGGGGCCGGGCGGCCGTGGGCGCCCGGCGCACCGGGGGCGCGGGTGACCGGCGGGCTCCGGGGCACCGGGTGGCCGGCGGTGGGGCGGGCCGGGGCCGGGCGCGGCCCGCTCGGGTGAGGAAGTGACGCGCTTCAGGCGCGCGGACACCGGGGCTGCGACCGGGCAGCACCGGGAGGACGGGCAGGCCCCGGACAGACTGCGGGGCCGGGGGAAACTCTCGCAACGCCCGGAGCGGCGCGTCAAGAATGCCTCCGCCGGTGGCCCGGTGGGGGCCGGAACTCTCCGCCGGGTTTCGGCCATCGTGGATCAGCGGCCGTGCCCGGGCGCATCACGGGTCCCGCACGGCCCTACGCTGGCGGAAGACCCCACTCGCCCCGTGCGGCGGAACAGCCGCCCGCCACCGGAAGAAGGACCGCCCATGACCCCGCAGGAACTGTCGGACTTCGCGCTGGAGCTGCCGGAGGCCTTCGACGACGAGGCGTTCGGGCCCGGGGCCACGGTGTTCAAGGTGGAGGGCAAGGTGTTCGCGATCCTCCAGGACCCCTCCGGGGAGCGTCCGGCCCAGGTCACGCTGAAGTGCGAGCCGGATCTGGCCCTGCACCTGCGGGAGCAGTACGCCGCCGTGGAGCCCGGCTATCACGTCAACAAGCGCCACTGGAACACGGTTGTCCTGAACGGAACCGTTCCCGTGGAGGAGGTGCGGGAGATGGTGGAACACTCATACGACCGTGTGGTGTCGGGTCTGCCGAAGGCGGCCCGCGATCGCCTGCGCCTGCTGCGCGCGGCCTGATCCTTCGTCTCCTCCGCCCCCACTCCCCGCCCCTCCGCCGCTCGCTCCCCCACGTTCTCCGATGACCGGTATGCCAACTGCCCAGCAGACCGAGGGAGTCGTACGTGACGTTTCGCCAGCGTGTCGTCGTCATCATCACCGAGGGCGCCGCGCCCGAGCTGCTCGAGCGGTGGTGCGCGAAGGGTCTGCTGCCCGGCTTCGCCCGGCTGCGCGCGCAGGGCGTCCACGGGCCGCTGCGCGCGGAGGGCACCCCGTACGAGCCGCCGGGCCTGCTGAGCGTCCTGACCGGGCGGCGGGCCGGGCGGCACGGCTTCTACTCCTACTGGACCTGCCACGATCCCGAGTACGCCCCGCAGGTCCTGACCTCGAAGGACCGCCGGTTCCCGGTGCTGTGGCAGCAGGAGGTGTTCACCGGCGTCAGGTTCGCCTCGATCGGCGTGTTCGGCACCCATCCGCCCGAGCCGTTCGACGGCTCGCTGATCACCTATCCGATGTACGCCACCCTCCACGCCTGCCATCCGCGGAGCCTGCAGCGCACCCTGGCGGCGCGGGGCGTCCGGCCGGTCCACGACGTCTCGGTGTTCTGGACCGGCCAGGACCGTGACGAGCTGCTGCCCTCCCTGCTGGAGGCGGACGTCCAGCGCGGGCGCGCGGCGCTCGCGCTGCTGGAGGACCACGACGTCGTGCTCGTCAACCTCACCTCCATCGACCGGACGTCGCACATCTACTGGCAGGAGCTGGAACGGGGGCCGGAGCACGAGGAGTCGAGCGCCGTCCTCGCCGCGTACCGCACCTGCGACCGCGTCATCCAGGACGTCCTGGACCGGGCGGACGACCGCACCACGGTCCTGGCGTTCTCGGAGATCGGTTTCGGCCCGCTGCGCAACTACCACTCCGTCAACGCCGAGCTGGAGTCCTGCGGCTTCCTCTCGCACGCCGCGGACGGCCGCGCCGAGTGGGCACGCAGCCGGGCCTTCGAGGCGGTGCAGGGCACGCACGGGGTGAACGTCAACCTGCGCGGGCGGTACAAGCACGGCACGGTCGCCGAGCGCGACTACGAGGCGGTGCGCACCGAGGTCGCGGCGGCGCTGCTGGAGCGGCTCAACCCCCGTACGGGCAGGCCCTTCCTGGCGGCCGTGCACCGGCGGGAGGAGGTCTACGCGGGCGAGGCCGTCCACCTGGCCCCGGACCTCGTCCTGGAGCCGGCGGACTGGCGCTACCTCCCCCTGGGGGATCCCGCGTGGGCCTCCCACGTGCACCGCGACTGGCAGAGCGGCTGGCACCGCCGCGATTCCTACTGGGCGGCGCTGGGCCCGGGCTTCTCCGGCGGCGCCGCGCGTTCGCGCGTCGCGGCCCCCGTCGACATACCCGCAACCGTGTGCGAACTGCTCGGGCGTGACGTGCCGTCGGATTGGGACGGCGTTCCGCTGTCCTGAAATCGCCCCTCAATAGGCAGCGTTGACACGCGGAAGCGATACGGCGATTGGCCAAGTCCGCCGATGGGTCACTAGCCTGCACGGGTCCAGCACATTCGGACTTCGCGGCCCGGCCGGCCCGGACGGAAGACGGCCGCCCCCCGGAGACCCATTTTAAAGTGCAAGAAAGTGCAGGAAAGGAAACGCATGTCAGCAAGGATTTCCCTGTTCGCGGTGGTCGTCGAGGACATGGCCAGGTCGCTGGAGTTCTACCGCCTGCTGGGCGTGGAGATTCCCGCCGAGGCCGACGCCGCGCCGCACGTCGAGGTGGTGCTCGACGGCGGCGTCCGGCTCGCCTGGGACACGGCGGCCACGATCCGTTCGTACGACCCGCAGTGGGAGGCCCCGAGCGGCGGCCACCGCGTGGCCATCGCCTTCGAGTTCCCCGACACCGCGGCCGTGGACGCCAAGTACGCCGAGCTCGTCGGCGCCGGCTACGAGGGCCACCTCAAGCCGTGGGATGCCGTGTGGGGCCAGCGCTACGCCATCGTCAAGGACCCCGACGGCACCGTGATCGACCTCTTCGCGCCCCTGTCGTAGGCAAGGCGCGCGACCTTCCGCGGGGCCCGGTTCCGGTGACGCGCCCGGGCTCCGCCGCCACTGTCGTTCCACGCAACCCGGTTCTCCGGAACATCCCCCGTTCTCCGGAAGGTGGGCACCATGGTCCTACGAGCGCCCGGGCGGCGGCGGGAACCACGCCGCGCCCTGTCCCCGCTCCCCGCACGTGTCACCCGCGAAGAACTCTCCGCGGGGGCCGCATTCGCGCCCCGGGATTTCGGCCGGGGCCCGGCCGGGCTGCCGGAGCTGCCCGGTTCCCTGGCCTCCGCCCCGCTGGGCACACTCCGTTCCGGCATTCTCACCGGACACCTCGGCGGCCCCTGGCTGAGCGGCTTCCCGCGCTATGTCTGGCACCGGTCCGGTGACACCGTCGTGGAATTCCGGCTGACCGGCCGGCGCCCCGGCGAATACACCGGATACGAACTCCACCCGAGTGAATGGCCGGAAGGGCTGGCGGACCATGCTTCCTGAGTTCCAATTGCAGTGGAATTGGCACGAGGCCCCCGCCGGCGGCCGGGACGAGCTGCAGGCGACCCGGGCCGACCTGCGCATAGCGGTGGGCGCCGAGACCGTCACCCTGATCCGGGAGCCCGGCGCCGGGACGTACCGCGAGCACGTCACCGGCTCCCTCTACCCCATGGCCGAGTGGATCGCCTTCAACTGGTGGTCGCTCGTGGCCGACGCGCGGCCGGGCACCCAGATATCCCAGCTCCGCTTCGCCTACAAGTACGGCGTCGGCGACGACCGCGGCGCGTGGTGGGTCCGTTCGCGCCGCCACGTCTTACGCGCGGCCTGCGACGGCTTCCGCTGGCCGGACATGCTCTTCGTGCCCGAGGGCCGGGAGACCCGGATCGTGTGGATGCCCGACATGGGGCCCGACGTCCGCCCCGGCGACCACTTCGCGAGCCGCGGCAACAGCTGTGTGGAGAGCGCGGCGTTCACCGCCTCCCTGGCCGCGTTCGTGGACGCCGTCGCGGACCGCCTGGCCGGGCAGGGCATCACGGACACCCCGCTGCAGGAGGAGTGGGCGGCGATCCGCTCCACCGGCGAGGAGGAGGCCGCCTTCTGCCGCGTCGCCGCGCGCCTGGGCCTCGACCCCTACAGCGAGGCCGAACCGTACGAGGCCGACATCGTCAAGGCCGCCGAGCAGCTGCCGGAGCCGCTGGCCGGTGACTTCTTCAACGGCGTGCGGCCGGAGCGGATCGCCGACCAGCTGGAGTGGGTGGCGCGGGCGCGCACGCTGATGGGCACGGCCCCCGAGGGCGCCGCGCCGGCCGACGCCCTGGTGGAGCTGCGGAAGGCCTGCGCCGACGTGAGCGCCCGGTTCTTCGCCCCGGGCAACCTCGACAACCCCTGGCACCTCGGGTACGAGGTGGCGCACCGGGTCCGCGCGTGGGCCGGCCTGGAGGACACCCGGCCCTTCGACCCGGCCCCCTTCATGAGCTACCGCACCGAACAGGTCCCCTACCTGGACCGCGGGCTGGTCGCCCTCGGCACGAGCCGGGGCGCGGAGGGGGCCGCCCTGGTGTCCGCCCGCCGCTTCACCGACCGTCCCCGGCGCTTCCTGCAGGCCCGGGCCCTGTGGCACCTGATCTGCGACACCGACGACACCTTCCTCATCGCCGCCGCCCACACCCACCGCCAGCACGTGGCCCGGGGCTTCGCCCTGGAGGTCCTCGCCCCGGCCCGGGGCATCGCGACCCTGCTGTCCGACCCGGCCCACCTGGTGTCCGCCGAGGACGTGGAGCTGATCGCCGACGACTACGGCTGCGGCAACATCGTCGTGGAGCACCAGCTGGACAACCTCGTCCTGGCAAGGGACTTCGCCCGGCCGGGCCCGGACCGCACCGGTGCGCGGGGTGACGGGGGCCGGTCCGCATGACCGCACGCGTTCCGTCCCTCTTCCCCTTCCCGCCCGGCCCCCTGGGCACGGTCCCGCCCGCGTTCGGACGGCTCCTGGCCGAGGACCCCGTGCCCGAGGTCCGGCTGGCCGACGGGGCGCGGATCCGCCTGGTCACCCGCCACGAGGACGTCCGGACCGTGCTGGCCGACGACCGCTTCAGCCGGCACCGGGCGGCCCTGCTGCCCGGGCGGGGGTTCGGCCGCTCGCAGGGGTCCGGCATCGTGGACCTCGACCCGCCGGACCACGCCCGGCTGCGGGGGCCGGTGGCCGCCGCGTTCGGCGCGGAGCGGGCCGCGCGCTTCGTGCCGCGCATCGAGGAGATCGCCGGGGACGTCCTCGCCGGGCTGCCCGCCGGGGCCGGCACCGTGGACCTGGTCACGGCGTACACCGCGCCCTTCGCCGGCCGTGTCACCTGCGAGCTGCTCGGGTTCCCCGGTGACCGCTGGCGGGCCGTCACCTCCGACGTGGAGCTCCTGCTGCTGCCCCGGGGAGCCGCCGAGGAGGACCTGGCGGCCGCCCGGGACCGGCTCGGGAAGGCCTTGGGCGACCTGCTCGCCGCCTGCCGGGCCGCGCCCGGCGACAGCGTCGCCCACGCGCTCCTGGGCGCGGGCCCGCAGGACGCCGCCGCGAGCCTGACCGACGAGGATCGCAGGCTGCTCCTCCACGGCCTGGTCATCTCCGGCTTCGTCACCATCCGGGACCTCCTGGCCCGCCACCTCTTCGGCGTGCTCTCCTCCCCCGGCCTCGCCGCCCGGCTGGCCGGCGACCCGGCCCTCGTCCCGGTGGCCGTATGGGAACTGCTGCGCTTCTACCCCTCCACCCACGACGGGCTGCTGCGGGTCGCCACCGAGGACGTGGTGCTCTCCGGCAGCCGCATCGCCGCCGGGGAGGCGGTGCTGCCGCTGGTGGCGGCCGCCTCCCGCGACCCGGAGGTCTTCCCCGACCCCGACGTCCTCGACATCAGCCGGATCGCCGACCGCGCCATCGCCTTCGGCGCGGGCCGGCACGCCTGCCCGGCCGCCGACCTCGCCGTGGCCGAGCTGACCGTGGGCGTCGCACGGCTGCTCGCGGCGTTCCCCGGCATCGCGCCGGCCGTGCCGCCCGAGGAGATCGAGCACAGCAGCGAACTGCTGCCCCTCGCCGTCCGGTCGCTGCCGGTGGTCCTCGGACCGCGGCACTGACCGGCCCGACCCGAACCTCCGCGCCCGGCGGGGCTGCGGCCCGCGGCCCGCCCGGCGCGGACGCTCGTCCCGCTCCATCCAGAAAGGTTCATCGGTGAATTCAGCAAGCCACCAGTCACCGGGCGCGCCCGTCCCGCTCGGCGCACCGGACGCCGAGGAGCTCAGAGCTCACGTCGCCGGCCCCGTCCTGCTGCCCGGGGAGGAGGGCTTCGACGAGGAGCTCGCCGGCTTCGAGCTGTCCGTCACGCACCGCCCGGCGCTCATCGTCGGCGCCACCGGCGCGGCCGACGTCATCGCGGCCGTGCGCTTCGCCGCGGAGCGCGGCCTCGGGGTGGCGGTCCAGGCGACCGGCCACGGCATCTCCCGGCCCGCCACCGACGTGTTCATCGGCACCCGGCGGATGACCGGTGTACGGGTGGACCCGCAGGCCCGCACGGCGCGCATCGAGGCGGGCGTCCGCTGGGAGCAGGTGATCCACGAGGCGGCCGTGCACGGGCTGGCGCCGCTCAACGGCTCGGCGCCGTTCGTCGGAGCGGTCTCGTACTCCCTCGGCGGGGGGCTCGGGCTCCTCTCGCGCAAGTACGGCTTCGCGACCGACCACATCACCTCCTTCGACCTCGTCACCGCCGACGGCCGGCTGCTGGAGGTCACCCCCGAGCAGCACCCCGACCTGTTCTGGGGGGTGCGCGGCAGCAAGGGCAACCTCGGCATCGTCACCTCCCTGGAGGTGCGGCTGTTCCCCGTGAGCCGGGTGTACGGGGGCGGGCTGTTCTTCGACGCCGAGTCGACCCCGGCGGCGCTGAAGACCTGGCTCGCGTGGGCGCCCCGGATGCCGGAGGAGATGGCGTCCTCGGTGTTCCTCGCCGAGTACCCCGACGCCGAGGGGCTGCCGGGGCCACTGCGCGGCCGGTTCGTCACCCACATCCGGCTGGCCTACCTCGGGGAGCCCGAGGAGGCCGAGCGGCACTTCGCCGAGCTCCGGGCGGCCGGCACGGTCGTCATGGACACGGTGGCCTCCCTGCCGTACACGCGCGCCGGGGAGATCCATAACGACCCGCCGTCGCCCGTGGCGAGCTACAGCAAGACCTTCATGCTCCGCCGGCTCGACGAGAAGGCCGCCGACCTGATCCTGCAGCTGGCCGGCCCCGGGACGAATGCGGTGCACGGCGTGGAGCTGCGCCACCTGGGCGGCGCCCTGTCCCGGCCCCCGCAGGTCCCCAGCGCGGTGGGCCACTTCCCGGACGCGGTCTTCAACGCCTACATCGCCTCCCTGATCGAGCCGGAGACGATCGAGTCCGTCGACCGGGCGCAGCAGGGCTTCGTGGACGCCCTGCGGCCCTGGACGACGCCCGGGGCGTGCCTGAACTTCCTCGCGGGCCACAACACGTCGGTGGAGGTCGCCCGCGGCGCCTTCACGCCGGAGAACTACGCCCGGCTGCAGGGGCTGAAGGCGCGGCACGACCCGGGCAACGTCTTCCGGTTCAACCCCAACATCCCGCCGCTGCCCGCGTAGCCGGCGCGCGGCGGCCGCCCCGGGGCCCTCGTGCTCCGGCGCGGCCGCCGCCCGCGCGTTCCGGCGGGGCGCACGTCACGGACGACACGAGGAGACGGTGAGGCACATGGAGAGCGTGGCCGAGCAGGTTCCCATGTACATCGGCGGCCTGGCCGTGCCGGCCCGCGACGGTGCCGTCCTGCGCACCTTCGAGCCGGCGACGCGGCGTCACCTGGCCGACGTGCCGAGCGGCGGCCCCGAGGACGTGCGCCGGGCGGTGGCGGCCGCCCGGAAGGCCTTCGACGAGGGCCCCTGGCCCCGGATGCCGGCGCGGGAGCGGGCCCGCCTGCTGCGCGCGGCGGCGGAGCGGCTGGCCGGTGAGGCGGCGGAGTTCGCGCACCTGGAGGTGCGCGACAACGGCGCGACGCTGCGCAAGGCGCGGGGGGCGGACGTGCCCGGCGCGGCGGCGGCGTTCGAGTGGAGCGCCTGGTGGGCGGAGCACGTGCCCGAGCGGGAGCCCGGGGACGGCGGCGCGTACGTGCTGTGGCGGCCGGCCGGGGTCGTCGCCGCGATCGTGCCCTGGAACCTGCCGCTGTTGCTGGCCGCCTGGCGGATCGCGCCCGCGATCGCCGCGGGCAACACGTGTGTGATCAAGCCGGCTTCGTTCGCTTCGCTGTCCGTGCTGCGCCTGGTGCGGCTGCTGCACGAGTGCGGGCTGCCGCCGGGCGTGGTCAATGTGGTCACGGGGCCGGGTGCGGTGACCGGTGAGAGTCTGGTGCGCGCCCCGGGGGTGGACCTCGTGGCGTTCACCGGCTCCGACGAGACGGGGGACGCCGTACGGCAGGGGGCGGCGTCGGCGGGCACGAGCACCCGCCTGGACCTGGGGGGCAAGTCGCCCAACCTCGTGCTGGCGGACGCCGATCTCGAACAGGCCGTGAAGGGTGTGGCGTGGGGGGCGTTCCTGCACAACGGGCAGGTGTGCATGGCGGGCACCCGGGCCGTGGTGCACGCCGCCGTCCACGACGATTTCGTGCGGCTGCTCGTCGAGCGGGTGGGGCGGCTGCGGCTGGGCGACCCGCTGGACGAGGCCACCGACCTCGGTCCTCTGGTGTCGCGCAGCCAGGCGCGCACGGCCCGGCGCTTCACCGAGCTGGGCCTGTCCCAGGGGGCGCGGCTGGCGTGCGGCGGAGGTTCCCCGGCCGCGGGCGAGCTGGCCGAAGGGCTGGATGCCGCCGCGTACTTCAGGCCCACGGTGCTGACCTCGGTGGGCGAGCGGGACGCCGTCGCGCAGGAGGAGATCTTCGGCCCCGTGCTGTCCGTCCTCCGTGCCGGCGACGACGAGGAGGCGGTGCGCATTGCCAACGGCACCCGCTACCGGCTCAGCGCCGGTGTCTGGTCCGCCGACCCGGCGCGGGCGCGCGCCGTCGCCGAGCGGCTGCGCGCGGACCGGGTGTGGATCAACGACTACCGCCTGGTCGACCTGGAGCGGCCGGGCCGGGCGGGCGGCTCCTCCGCCGTCTGGGACCGGCTGACGAACGAACTGGACTCCTACCGGCGGCGGCACACCGTGCACGAGGGCCGCGAGCAGGGGGCGGGACGGCCGGCGGGGCCGCCCACTCCCTACGCGCTGCTGGGCGGATGAGGTCAGGCGACGGGGCGGCGGGAGCCGTGCTGCGGGAGGCCGAGGAGCCCCCGCAGGGTCGGTGCCACGTCGTAGAGCGAGAGGCCGACGGCCTGTCCCGGGGCGACGCCCGGCGCGCTGAGCGCGAAGATGCCGGTGTCGCCGTGGTTGGCGTGGTCCGGCCCGGTGTCGTTCTCCGTCGTGTAGAGGCCCTTGCCCATGCCGAGGGTGGCCAGGGCCCGCCAGCGCAGGTTCCCGACGTAGACGAGGAGGTCCGGGGCGATGCCGTTGACCTCCGGGTACAGCTCGCCGGGGCGCAGGGCGCGGGTGCCCATCGGCTGCCCCTGGTCGTCCGGCACGGCCTCCAGCGCCGCGGCGACGAGGTCGCGGGTGCTCTCGTACTCGGCGGCGGGGATCGTGCCGTGCGGCTCCCTGCCCTCGACGTTGAGGAAGATCCGTCCGTAGTAGCCGCCCTCGGCCCAGGCGGTGGTGCGCTTCCAGTCGATCCGGGCCGCGCTGACGGGTGTGGGGCCGGCGGCCTCCTCGGCCAGGACGAGGAGGCCTTCCTTGCGCAGCCACTCGTTGATGAAGAAGCCGCCCACCATGGGCTGTGCCCCGTGGTCGGAGACGACGAGCACGGCGGTGTCCTCGGGCAGGCACTCCAGGAACCGGCCGAGGTGCCGGTCGAGGGCGCGGTAGTAGTCGCGGAAGAGGCCGGCGTGGGGGTTGCCGGGCTCGTGCCGGGGGTGGCCGGGGTCGCAGTACTTCCAGAAGCCGTGGTGCAGGCGGTCGGGGCCCATGTCCACGAAGGAGAGGAAGTCCCACTCCTGGGTGGTCGCGAGGTGGCGGGCGACCTCGAAGCGCTGCTCGCTCATGTCGAAGATCTGCTGCGAGACGCGGCCGAGCTCGGGGGAACGGAAGTCCTCGACGTCCAGGGCGTAGCCGCCGGTCAGCTTGTGCAGGTCGGCGGCGAGGCCGGGCGGCGAGGTGTACTGCGCCTGGGTGCTGGGCGCGAGGAAGCAGGAGACCATCGCTCCCCGGATGGGGGCGGGCGGGTAGGTGCCGGGCACGCCGAGGACGACGCTGGGGCGCCCGGCCTCCGTCATCTCGTCCCAGATCCGCGGGGCCCGGATGCTGTGGGACGTGGCGAACTTCAGCGGGCCGTAGTCGTGGGCGGCGCGGTCCCGGAATCCGTAGACGCCGAGTTCGCCGGGAGTGCGGCCCGACATCATGCAGGACCACGCGGGCATGGTGATGGGCGGGTCGACACTGCGCATCGGTCCCCACAGGGAATTGCGGCGCAGTGCGGTGAACACCGGCATGTCGTCGGCGAACCGGTCGAACATGTACTGCGGAGTCGCGGAGTCGAGGCCTATCACGGCCACTTTACGGGCAGCGGGCATCGGGGATTCCTCTCACTGTGCACAGCGCGCGACCGCGCGCGGATCCTGCGTGGAGAAAACATGAGCGCCGCAAAAAACATACGCGCCGCCGGAGATATACGACAGGGGGCAAGAGGACGATGAGGATCAGCATTGCACTGCCGAATACCGTACCGGGCGCGGACGGACGCCTTTTAATGGAATGGGCGCGAAGGGCCGAGGAGCGCGGATTCGCCTCGCTGGCCGTCACGGAGCGGCTGGTGTACCCGGGCCACGACCCGTTGCTCACGCTGGCCGCCGCGGCCGCGGTGACGTCCCGGATCGGGCTGCTGACCAACGTCCTGATCGGCCCGCTGCGCACGGCGCCGGTGCTGGCCAAGTCGGTGGCGTCGCTGGCGTCGCTGTCCGGCGGGCGGCTCGTCCTGGGGATGGGGCCGGGCGTGCGGGGGGACGACTTCGAGGCCGCGGGGCGCCCCTTCGCGGGGCGGCGCGCGGCTTTCGAGGAGCAGCTGGAGCTGCTCGGGCGGGGCGCGGTGCCCGCGGCGGGTGCGGAGGTGCCGGTGCTGGTGGGCGGGCTGAGCGACGCGGCCGTGCGCCGCGTGGTGCGCCGGGGCGACGGCTGGACGGCGCCGGGCCTGGAGCCGGAGGCGGTCCTGCCGTTCGCCGCACGGGTGCGCCGCGCCTGGTCCGAGGGCGGGCGCTCCGGCGCGCCGCGCATCGTGGCGCTGGCGCGCTTCGCGCTGGGCGAGGACGTGGAGCGGGAGTCGGCGGCGTTCGTGCGGGACTACTTCTCCGTGCTGGGCGCGGAGGCCGAGGAGTTCGTGGCGAAGACGCCCCGCACGCCGGAGCGGATCCGCGAGGCCGTCGAAGAGCTGGCCGGCGGAGGGGTGGACGAGGTGGTCCTGCACCCCACCGCGGCCGCGCTGTCGCAGGTGGACCGGCTGGCGGACGTGCTGCTCCCCTAGGCCGGGTCCGCGACTTGTTCCTCTTGTCCCTCGCGGGCGAAGGGCAGGGCCCGCTCCACGCCGTCCAGCCGGAAGGGATGCCCTACCTGGAAGATCAGGTGGCGGGCGCCCGCGGCCACCAGCCGGTGCAGCTCTTCGCCGGTCTGGTCACGGGTGACGAAGGCGCTGCGTTCGATCGCCGCCGGGTCGCGGCCCACCTCGGCGCACCACTGGTCGAGCACGCGGTTGCCCTCGGCGAAGCGCCAGGCCATGGTGTTCCAGATGGTGGCACGCTCGGCGGCGAAGCGCAGCAGGCGCCTGCGGCCGTCGCCGCCGATGAGCAGGGGCAGGGCGCCCAGCGGTCCGGGGTTGAGGCGGGCGAGCCTGCGGTCGATCCGGGCCACCGCGTCAACGAGCCCGGCGACGCGCTCTCCCGCTCCGGGCACGGGGTATCCGTACTCCTTCAGGTCGCGTTCGACCCAGCCCGCGCCCATGCCCAGGATGAGGCGGCCGTCGCTGAGGTGGTCGACGGTGCGGGCCATGTCGGCGAGCAGGTCGGGGTTGCGGTAGGCGTAGTTGGTGACGAGGGTGCCCACCCGGGCGGCGCGGGTGTCGGCGGCCAGGGCGGCCAGCAGGGTCCACGCCTCGTAGTGGCTGCCGTCGGGGTCGCCGGTGAGCGGGAAGAAGTGGTCCCACAGCCACAGCGAGTCCACGCCCAGGGAGTCGGCCGCGCGCCAGGCGGCGCGCAGTTCACGCACGGAGGTGTGCTGGGGGGTCAGCCAGACCCCGATCCTGATGCGCCCGTCCGGTCGCGTGAGTGCGTACGTCATCGTGGGAACCGCCCTTCCGGCGTGTGCGGGAATCATGTCGCGGGGATTACCGCGCTGTTGTTCCGGCGTGCTGTTGTTCCGGGGTAATGGCGGCTGCTAGCCTCGCCATATGCGCGCGACTCTGACGAATGACGTCGAAACAGCCGCACGAGACCTCGCCGATCACGGATACTGTCTGCTTGAGTGCCCGATTTCGCCGGGCGCGTTCGAAAGGCTCCGGGGACGTCTTCTGGAGGTCGCCGGGCGGGAACGCGAAGACGGTTCCGCCTTTCTCTACGACGGTGGCAACCAGCGCGTCTTCAGCCTGCTCAACAAGGGCGAGGAATTCGAGGAGAACGTCCAGGACCCCTCCGTCATGCGCTTGATGGAGGAGCTGCTGGGGGTCGGTTTCCTGCTCTCCAGCACCCATGCCAACATCGCCGGGCCCGGTGGGGCCCCGATGCACCTGCACGCCGACCAGACCTTCGCCCGCCCGCCCTGGCCGCCGTACGCCCTGGTGGCCAACAGCATGTGGATGCTGGACGACTTCACCGCGGAGAACGGCGCGACCCGGCTGGTGCCGGGCTCCCACCTGCTGGGGCGGCAGCCGGACTACGAGCGGGGCGAGGGCAACACCGCGGCCGTCCCGGTGTGCGCGCCGGCCGGCAGCGTGATGGTCTTCGACGGCCGGCTGTGGCACCAGACGGGCGCCAACACCACCGGCCGGCCGCGCCACGGCATCCTCAACTACTACTGCCGCGGTTACGTCCGGCAGCAGCAGAACTTCTTCACCGGCCTGAAGGAGGAGGTCGCCGCGCGTGCCGAGCCCGGGCTGCGCCGCCTGCTGGGCTACGAGAACTACTTCTCGCTCGGGATGACGGACGGCCTGCCGTAGCCGCGTGACGGACGACGGAGGGCGCGCCGGTGCCGTCGGCGCACGGAAGGGGAGGGATTCATGCCGGGAAGGCTCATGGCTCCGGTGGCCCGGCTGGTCGTCGTGGCCGGCCGGGCCGCCGGAGAAGGCGCGGGTGCCGCGGACAGCTGGCGCCGGGCGCTGGCGCCCGAAGTGACGGTGGGCCGGGGGCCCGGGGGCCTCGCGGGCCCGCCCGGCGACGCCCTGCCCCGGGCGCTGTTCACCACCGGCGACCGGGTGGGCGCCGTACTGGCCGGCGCCCTGCGCGCGGATCCGCCGCCCTCCCACGTGCTGCTGTGGGCCGGCGACCGGGAGCCGGAGGAGGACTGCGCGGCGGTCGCCGCCGGGCGGCTGTCCTGCCCGGTGACGGTGCTGGTCCCCATGGCCGCGCACGCGGCCCGGGCCGCGGCCCACCGCTGGCGCGGCCTCACCGACGGGCCCTTCACCGTACGGCTCCTCCCGCCCGGCTGCCCGCTGCCCGCTGCGTGCGACGCGGTGAGCGCACGGCTCATCAAGGAGGAGCTGCAGGTGTGGCCGGCCTGACGCGGCACGGGTCGGCACGGCGGGCCGTCAGCCTTCCGGGACCATGAGGGTCAGGGCCCGGGCCGCCATCCGGTAGCCCAGTGCCCCCATGCCCATCACGACGCCGGAGGACAGCGGCGCCGTCACCGAGACGTGCCGGAAGGCCTCGCGGCCCCACACGTTGCTGAGGTGGACTTCCAGCCACGGCCGTCCGAAGTCCGCCAGCGCGTCGCGCAGCGACCAGCCCGCGATCATCAGTGCGCCCGGGTTGACGATCGCTCCGACCACGTCCCGGTGGCGCTCCAGGAGGCCGACGAGCTCTCCCTCGCCGTTGCGCTGCTCGGCGACCAGGCTCCAGCCGCGCCCGCGGATCTCCTCCGCGACCTCGGCCTCGATCTCGGCCAGGGTCTGCTTCCCGTAGATCTCCGGCTGCCGCGTGCCCAGCGTCCCCAGGTTGGGCCCGTTGAGCAACAACACCCTGTCCATGCTCCTCCTCCGCGTTTCCGCTCAGCCCACCAGTGCCTTGTACAGGTCCGCGGGGGTGGCCCGGGCCACGTCGGCGTCGTCGGGGAGCTCGGCCCCGAGCTCCTCCTCCAGCACGACGGTGAGCTCGATGACCCGTACGGAGTCCACGGCCAGTTGCTCGCCGAGGGGCGTGTGGGGGTCGAGCACGGTTTCGCGCGCCCCCAGCGTGCGGGCCACCAGGGTCAGGAACTCCTCCAGCGCGGGCACGTCGGTCACGGTCGTCCGCTCCTTCCCGGTAGTGCGCCGCGGGCCGCGGCGCGGTGGCCGTCCCGGCGGGCGCAGCGGCAGGTCCTGTTCGTAGTGCAGGCCGAGCCGCAACGCCGTTTCGGCCTTGGCCAGTTCGCCGCCCAGGTACCCGGCGTGGGCGGGGTCCTCGATGACGCCGGCCTCCAGGAGCCCGAGCAGCATGGTCTCCCCGCGGGTGCCCTGCATTTCGTGCCGGGGCGTCACGTCGGAGTCGTAGTGGCGCAGTCGTATGCGCCGGCCGGCCCGGTCCACGGTGATCACGACGAAGCCGTCGATGCCCGTGTCGAGGGGCTTGCGCCGCCCCACCGGGTGCAGCAGGCCGAAGGCGGGGCCCTGGAGTCCGTACGGAGCCGCGCCGTCGCCGGGGGGCAGGCCGTCCGCGGGGGCCTCGCGCACGGCGGATACCAGCGCCGCGACGGCGGTGCGCAGGACCGCCGGGTCGCGCTCGCCGCGCAGGTCCACGAGCTCCACGCGGGCGCGCACCTCCTCGACCTCCCGCCGCGTCACGGACCGCAGGACGGGCAGGTGGCCGGCGGCGCCGGGGATGCGCGCGCTGCCGGGCGGCAGGCCGCGGCGGAAGAGGGCGACGAGGCTCTGCCCGGCCAGGAAGCGGGGCGAGTCGCGGCCGCAGACCAGCAGGCCGCGGACGGTGCGTTCGTGCGCCAGGGCCCGGACGATCTCCTCGATGCCCAGGTTGGCGGTCATGAGGGTGCCCGCCAGGGCCACGCCGGGCAGGCGGGCCAGCGGTTCGACGAGTTCCCTGCTGCTGAGGGTGCAGACGGCCACCCGCGCCGGGGCGGGTTCCGCCGTGCCCTCCCCCGTTCTCACCATGTGGCTCCGCTGCCCTCCCCGGTGTACTGGCGGGGCAGTCCGCCGGGCCGTTCTTTGGGGATCGTCGAGCTGACCTCGATGACGCGGGCGCCGAGGCGGGTGAGCGCCTTGCCCACGCGCAGCTGCTCGTCGCGCAGGAGCTGCATCCGGTCGTGGAAGTACTGCTCGACGTCCACCACCTGCCGGGCCTGCTCGGCGGGGTCGAGGGTGTCGTTCATGACGGCTTCGAGGTTGGACATGAAGAAGGCGTAGTTGTACTGGCCCATTTCCTGGCGGACCTCGTGCACGCGGGCCTTGAAGGCCTCCATCACGTCGTTGACGCCGGGCAGCCGGCCGAACCTGCGGTGCAGGCGCGAGATGAAGGTCTGCAGCACGACGTTGTAGGTCTCGAAGGCGAAAACGGAGGAGTATTCGGTGATGACGCCGTGGCGGTGGTAGTCGTCGTTGTTGTACAGCCGGGCGAAGTGCTTGGCCAGCCGGCCGACCCGGGGGTCCTTGAAGTCGTAGCCGTAGGGGTCGAGCCGGTCGAGGTAGCTCTCGTCGAGCAGGCCGTCGCCCTCCATGCGGCGCACGATGGCGGTGCCGGGGTAGATCTCCAGGCGCTCGGTCATCCGCCGCAGGTTGTGCCCGGAGTTGTCGCGCAGGAAGGCGGCGTTGGCGACGAGGGTCTCCACGGTGGCGTACGGGTGGAAGGGGATGAACCCCATGGCGAGGTAGACGCCGTGCTCCCGCAGCATCCTGATGATGGTGACGTTGTCCTCGACCGTGGCGCGCTTCTCCCACAGCTGGAGTTCCTCGGCGGTGCCGGCTTCGATGCCGACGTTGACCTTCTCCAGACCGGAGGCGACGAGCAGGTCGAGCACGGCGTGGTCCTCGGGGGTGTCGCGCCAGTTCTCGGCGCGCATGCAGACGTTGTAGTAGATGTCCAGGCCGCGCTCCAGGATGCCTTTGGCGATGGCCGTCACGCGCTTCTTGCCCACCCGGCCGCCGTCGGGGTCCTCGAAGGTGGAGTCCACGAAGTCGAAGGTGCGGAACTGGTGGCGCTCGACGATCGCGGCGACCTCTTCCACGATCTGCTCCGGGCCGCGGCCGCGCCAGGCCTTGCCGGCCTGCACCCGGTTCTTCAGGTGCGGCGCGGAGCAGAAGGCGCAGTTGGCGACGCAGCCCCGGCTGGTGCTCACCCGGACGTACTCCAGTTTGTCGCCGTGCTGGCTGAGCTGGTCCCGGGCGGGGAAGGGCAGGTCTTCGAGGTTGTGGATGAGGGGCCGGGCGGGGTTCTGGCGCGGTGTGCCGCCGGCATCGCGGTAGCAGATGCCGCGCACGGAGGAGAGCGGCTCCTTGAGGTACAGCCGCTGGACGAGGTCCAGGACGGTGGGTTCGCCCTCGCCGACGGCGACGACGTCGGCCCAGGGGTTGTTGCGCAGCACGTCCAGGCCGGCGAAGGTGCCGGCGGGCCCGCCGCAGGCGATCACCGTGCCGGGGAGCTCCTCCCGCAGCAGCCGGCACAGCGTCAGGCAGCTGCCCAGGTTGAGGCTCATCAGGGTGAAGCAGACGAGGTCGGGGCGGAAGTCCTTGAGCGCTTCCACCGCGGCGGCGGCCTCGTCGTCGCCGTGCTCCACCTCCCGGATCTCGGCGGTGAAGCCCGTGTGGCGCAGCACGCTGGTCATGTAGGCCACGCCCAGGTGCTCGGGGGACATCACGAGGTCGCCGTCGAGGAGGATGAGGAAGCTGACCCGGAAGGACGCGGGGTCCGTGATGCGCGGGTCGAGCGTCAGGTCGAGCGTTCCCGGTTTGGGCGCCGAAGGTACCAGACCGAGATCCTGCTTCATCACTGCTCCCTGGTGTCGAGGGGGGCCGGTGGGCCGCCGGGCGGCGGGTCCGCCGTGCCGAGCACGGGCGTGCCGTCGAGGCCGTCCGGGCGGATGCCGATCGACGCGAGGACGGTGGGGGCCACGTCGGTCATGTCGTAGGGCGCGGCGGCCCGCCGGGGGTCCGGCGGGGCGGCGCCGCGGCGGTAGAGGACCGCGTCGTGGCGGGTGTGGGTGCCGCTGAGGACGTCGGTGCGCACGGTGGCGGTGCCGCCCCAGCCGCCGCGCAGCTGGATGCCGGGCGCGGGCACGGCCACGAGGTCGGGGGCGTGGGCCAGGAGCGGGCCGTGGTAGACGTCGGCCGCGCGGTGGAGGGAGCGCAGCAGCGGCGGCCCGTCGGCGTCGGGGCCGATGCGGGTGCCGTCGCAGCGCAGTGCGGTCAGTTCCCGGGCGATCTCGGCGGCCGCGTCGTCCGCCTCGGCGTCGGTGAGGGCGCCGCCGGGGAAGCGGCTCTTGCGGTTGAGGTGGATGCGGGCGGGGTCGAGGGCGAAGGCGGTGCTGCGCGCGTCGAGCGCGTCCGGCCGGGGGCAGGCGTCGAGCGGGGCGAGCCAGCCGGACTCCCTGAGCCAGGCGTTGAGGTAGACCTGGTGTGCGGCGGGGCCGAAGCCGTGGTCGCTCATCAGGAAGAGCTCGGTGCCGGCGGGGAGGGCCGCGACGAGCGCGGCGACGCTGTCGTCGACGAGGCGGTGGAAGGCGCGGAGCCGCTCGTGCAGGGGGTGGCCGGGGTCGGTGACGGCGCGCCACAGGAAGTGGTAGACGCGGTCGGTCTCGGTGAGCACGGTGACCGCCAGGTCCCACGGTTCGTGGCGCAGGAGGTGGTCCATGGCCCGGGTGCGGGCGCGCAGGGCGCGCTCGGCCCGGTCCAGGAAGGCGGCGGGGTCGGCGGCGACGTCCCCGACCTCGACGTCGAGTTCGTAGCCGAAGTCGCGCAGCAGGGGCAGCAGCCGGGGCGGGCTGACGGCGCGTTCGAGGTCGGGGGCGACGAAGCCGGAGACGACCGCGCCGCCGGTGCCGGGGGCGGGGTAGGTGCCGGGGACGTTCAGGCACAGGGTGCGCCGTCCGGCCCGGGCGGCGAGTTCCCACAGCGGGGGTTCTTGCAGGTCCGGCAGGCCGGGGAAGCGGATGCGGTAGCCGCCGCCGGGCGTGAGGTCGGTGAAGCCGTAGATGCCGTGCCGGCCGGGGTTGGTCCCGGTGAGGAAGGTGGCCCAGGAGGTGGAGCTGATCTCGGGTACGGGGGCGAGGAGTTCGGCGCAGTGGCCCTCGGCGAGCAGCCCGGCGACGCGGGGCATGGTGCCGTCGGCGGCGAGCCGGGTCAGCAGGGACCGGGGCATGCCGTCGAGCCCGATGACCAGGGCGCGTTCGGCTGCCGGGCTCACGCCATGCGCTCGCGGACGTAGCCGGCCAGGAGGTCGAGGCTGTCGATGAGCTTGATCGACAGGTCTTCGTCGGCGATCTCGATGCCGAACTCGCTCTCGACCCAGATGAGGAACTCGATGGTGTTGATCGAGTCGAGGCCCAGCTTGTCCACGAGCCCATGGTCGGGGACGCCGGAGGGCTCCATGGGGAGCTCCAGGGAGTCGACGAGCACCTTGCGGAGGCGGTCCTTGATCTCGTCCGTGACGGTCTTCTCCATGCGCGGAAACCTTTCTCCTCAGCTCCTTGGGAGCGGCGGGGTGCCAGGAGGCCCGGACGTCGGCCGCGGGCCGGGGGCTGTCAGAGGTAGCCCATCTCGCGCAGCCGTTCGCTCGTGTACGCGTCCTCGGTGCCGGCGGGGATCTCCGCGGCGGCCGTGCCGGCGGGTCCGGCGGCCGCGCGGACCGTCGCGAGGCGGGGGTCGGGCGGCGGGACGTCCACGCCGGCGAGGACGTCGTGGACGGGGGCGCCGTGCACGTCCGGCGGCCAGGAAGCCCCGAGGTCGGCCAGCAGGGTGGGCATGGTGTCCGTCAGCGCGACGGTCCCGGGCAGGCGGCCGGGGCGGATGCGGGGAGAGCGGTGCGCCCACATGCCGCGGTGGCGGTGCAGGCCCGTCTGGGGGCTGGGCCGCCACACCTCGCCGCCCACGTCGCAGACGGGCAGCACGCTCTCGTCGTCCGGCAGCAGGAGCAGGTCGGGCGCGCGGCCGCAGTGCGGGCCGGGATAGGCCTCCTCCCGGGGGACGACGGCACGGAAGACCCGGCGCCCGTCCGGCCCGGTGAGCCCCGCCAGCAGCCCGGCGGTCTCCTCCATGACCCGCTCGCGTTCGCGGGGTGCGACGCAGCCGCGCAGCTGGCGTCCCCGTACGTTGACGTTGAGGCCGTAGCTGCCGGGTACGGGCATGTAGACGCGGGTGCGCCGGAAGTCCACGTGGCGCCCCGCGCCGGCGAACCAGCTCGCCGCCCCTTCCTCGGGCCGCTCCCCGGGGGCGGTGGCCAGCAGCCCGGCCTCCTCCAGGAGCATGTGCAGCGCGAGCGCGTGGCGCCCGGTGCCCAGGCCGTGGTCGGAGACGAGCACGACGCTGGTGTCCTCGTCTGCGAGCTCCAGGAGCTCCCCCACGGCACGGTCCACGGCCTGATAAATGCGGGGGACGGCGGCGTCCCAGCCGCTGCCCTCCGGGGCCGGAAGGTGGCCGGGGTGGTCCGGTTCGCCGAAGTGCCAGTAGTGGTGGCCGACGCGGTCCGCCTCGGTGAGGACGACCATCACCACGTCGGTGGGCCGGGTGGTCATCAGGTGCCGCACCGACCGGACGCGCGCCTCGACGTTGCGTTCCGCCTCCTCCAGATAGGCCATGTCGCCGCGGAACATGGTCGCCAGATCGGACTGGAAGTGGGCCTTGGCCGCGGCGAGTTCGCGCAGTAGGGAGGGTGGCCGGCAGTGCCGCAGCGTACGCTCCAGGGGCCAGGTCACCTGATAGCCCGGCAGCTCGGCCGGCGGGTGGGACATGGGGATGTTGACGAGGCCGAGGGTGCGGCCCTGCGCGGCGAGCCAGTCCCACGCGCTGGTGCGGCCCAGGTCGGCGGAGCGGGTGACGCGGGCGCCGTAGCCGGGGTCCTGGGTGTCGTGGAACTGGTAGATGCCGTGCCCCCCGGGGCGGCTGGCGCTGACGAACGTGCTCCAGCCGGGCGCCGTGTGGGCCGGCCAGGTGCAGTCGGTGACGGCCCGGGCGCTCTGGCCGAGCAGCTTGCCGATGTGGGGCAGACGGCCCTGCGCGACGAGGGGGTCGATGACGTCGAATGTGCCTCCGTCGATGCCGATGACGAGGGCGCGGGGACAAGGAGGGGAAGGCGGAGAAGGTGGCACGAAATTGCCTCCAGCTCTGGACGCATCATGACCGCAGGCGAAATCGTCCGGTCATCGATGGCCCGAGGACATTAACAGCCCCTGAGCGGAGCGTCCACGGTGCGGACGGCGGGTGCGGGGAGCGGTCTCCCCTCGGAAGGGCTCTCCGCTCGGGAGCGCTCTCCCCTCAGGAGGTTCTCCCCTGCAGGAGGGTTCTCCCCTCGGGGGCGGTACGGATTCGGCGGTACAGCGGCAGATTTCACACGGCACGTATCCGGACGGAACCCGCTCCACCATACGCCTGCCCCGCCGCCGGCTCCAGGCACGCGATTTGCGCCACTTCACCGGCGGAAAAACCGTCCGCGCGGACCGGTGTGACCCCCTCCGACCGCGCCCGGGCCGTCTGTGCGGCGCCGAGTTCGCAGGTCATGGCGGGTGCGGCGAAATCCTGTGGCTCGTAGGTGAGTTGTGCTCCGGGGTGTTGACTCCGGCAACTACCCCGATGGACGCTCATGTACGGGCATGTGATCCGGCCCACGACCGGGGGCCGGATCGCATGTCCCCTGCCCGGCCGCCCATCGGACCCTTCGGCCGGCCCATATTCCCGCCTGTTCCCGGCTGTTTCCCGGCCGCGAGATACGCGGCGTGCGGCTGCTCCTGCGGCCCCGGATCGCTTTCCGTCCTTCCGTCCTTCCGTCGAACGGCGCCTGAAGTCGGCCCACCACAAGCGCGAGACCGAAAGGCTGCTCATCATGCCGGACTCCGGTGAAGAACTGCTCTTTCCCTCCTGGCCGCAGCACGGCGAGGAGGAGCGCACCGGCCTTCTGCGGGCGCTCGCGCAGGAAGGCTGGTGGCGCAACGGAGGATCGGAGGTCGAGAACTTCGAGCGGGAATTCGCCGCCCATCACGGAGCGCCGTACGCGCTGGCGACGACGAACGGCACGCACGCGCTGGAACTCGCCCTGGAGGTGATGGGCGTCGGCCCCGGCGACGAGGTCGTCGTGCCCGCGTTCACCTTCATCTCCTCCTCGCTGGCGGTGCAGCGCATCGGGGCCGTGCCGGTGCCCGCCGACGTACGGCCCGACACCTACTGCCTGGACCCCGAGTCGGCGGCGGCGCTCGTCACGCCGCGGACCAAGGCGATCATGCCGGTGCACATGGCGGGCCAGTTCGCGGACATGGACGCGCTGGAGAAGCTGTCCGTGGACACCGGGGTGCCCCTCCTGCAGGACGCCGCGCACGCCCACGGCGCACGGTGGCAGGGCAGGCGGGCCGGCGAGCTCGGCAGCATCGCCGCCTTCAGCTTCCAGAACGGCAAGCTGATGACCGCGGGCGAGGGCGGGGCCCTGCTGCTGCCCGACGAGGAGTCCCACCGGCAGGCGTACCTCCGGCACTGCTGCGGCCGCCCGCCCGGAGACCGGCTCTACGCCCACCTGACCCAGGGCTCGAACTACCGCATGAACGAGTTCTCCGCGAGCGTACTGCGCGCCCAGCTAGGACGCTTGGACGATCAGTTGAAGGTCCGCGAGCAGCGCTGGGCGCACCTGCGCGAGGCGCTCGCGGCGATCGACGGGGTGGTGCCCCAGGGCCGGGACGAGCGCGGCACCCTGCACGCGCACTACATGGCCATGGTGCGGCTGCCCGGCATCACCGCGCAGCGGCGGCTCGCGCTGGTGGACGGGCTGATCGAGCGGGGCGTCCCCGCCTTCGTCGGCTTCCCGCCGGTCTACCGCACCGAGGGATTCCGGCACGGGCCGGTCCCGGGCGACGCCGAGGAGCTGGCCGCGCACTGTCCCGTGGCGGAGCGGATCGGCGGCGACTGCGTGTGGCTGCACCACCGGGTGCTGCTCGCCGACGTGCCGGTGCTGGACCGGCTGGCCGAGGTCTTCGCGGGCCTCGTCCGCGCGCTCTGACGCGATGCCTGTGCCCAGTGGCGCAACGGCTCCCCGGCTGAGCGTCGTCGTGCCCAGCCGCGGGCCGGCGGTGCGCCTGCGCGCGACGCTCTCCTGCCTGGCCGGGCAGGGGCCGGGGACGCCGTCCTTCGAGGTGCTCGTGGTCGACGACAATCCGGGGCCGGCGGGCGGCAGCCCAGGACCGGCGGGCGACGATCCGGGACCGGCGGGCGACGGAACCACCCCTGCCGCCGTGGCCGGGGAGCTGGCCCGCCACCTGCCGGTGCGGGTGGTGCGGGGGCCGCTGCGGGGGCGGGCCGCGGCCCGCAACGCCGGTGCGGCCGCGGCCCGCGGGGCCCGCCTGGTATTCCTGGACGACGACGTGCTGGTGGGGCCGGACTTCCTCACGGCCCACGCCGAGGCGGCGGACCCGGATACCTTCACCCACGGACGGACGCGCGAACTACCCACCGCCGCACGGCTGTTGAAGAGCCTGGAGGGCGGGAGTCCCGAGGACGCCCGGCGGGCCCGCGCCGCCCTCGGCCCGGCGCCTGCGCTCGCACCGTCCGGGCCCGCCGCGCACCGGCGGCTCGTCGCCAACGCCCTGGAGCGGACCATCGAGGCCATGGCCGGCGGCGCCCTGCCGGACGTCGCGCCCTGGCTCGGCTTCGTCGGCGCCAACACCGCCGTCGACCGCGACCGCTGGCGGCGGGCGGGCGGCTTCGACGAGGACTTCGGGGTCACCTGGGGCTGCGAGGACCTGGAGTTCGGCTTCCGCCTGCACGCGGCGGGCCTCCGCAGGACCCTGGCCGCGGACGCCCTGGGCGTCCACCTCAGCCATGCCCGGCCCGGGCGCTGGGAGCAGCACCACCGCAACCTGACCCGCTTCCGGGCCCTTCACCCGCGCCCCTCGGTGCACGCCCTGGAGGCGCTGCTCGGGCCCGGCGGCACCCCTGGGGAGTACGTCCGCGCCGTCGCCGCCGCGACGGACGCGACGGTACGGGGCGGCACGCGATGACGACCCGTACGCACGCCGCGCCCGGCGGTCACGTGGTGCTCGCCCCGCACGCGGACGACGCCGTCTGGTCCGTGGGCGCCCGTCTGGCGCGCTGGGCCGCCGAGGGCCGCCGGACGACCGTCGTCACGGTCTTCTCAGGTCCTGCCGACACGGTCTTCACAGGCCCCGCCGAAACGGTCTTCACAGGTCCTGCCGCCGGACCGGCCGAAGCGTCCGGCACCTGGCGGAAGACCGCCGATCCCCGGGTGCGGCAGGCCGAGGACGCGGCCGCCTGCGCCGAACTGGGCGCCGTCCTCGTACCGCTCGGCTTCACGGACGCCGCCCTGCGCACCGGAGCGGGCGGCTCCGGCTTCCTCTACTCCGCACCGCGGCGGCTCCTCGGCCCCCGGCATCCCGCCGACGCGCGGCTGCTGGAGGAGGTCCGCGCCGCGCTGGCCCCGCTGTGCGCCGGGCCGGTGACGGTGCACGCGCCCCTCGCGGCGGGCGGGCACGTAGACCACCGGCTGGTCCGGGGCGCGGTCGAGGCCCTGGCACCGGGGCGCACCGTCTGGTACGAGGACTTTCCCTACCGGCTGCGCGGGCGCGACCACGCGGGCCTGCGGCCGCGCACCGAGCCGCTGCCGGCCGGGGCGGTGGAGCGCTGGCTGTCCGCCGCGGGCCGCTACGCCGGCCAGGCCCGGGCCCACTTCGGCTCGGTCCCCGCACTGCGCGAGGCGCTGCTCGCCCGGGCCCGCGGGCACGGCGACGGTGACGGGCACCGGCTCGCCGACCGCCACTGGCTGCCCGCGGCCGGCGGGCGGCCCGCCCGGACGGCGGAGGGAGGCCGTGACCCACGCCGCGCGTAGCCCCCATGACCGAAGAAAGGGCACTCATGTCCCCGCGAACTCCTTCGTCGGCGGCTGCCGGACCCGGGCAGCGGCTGCTGCCGCTGATCGGCAACGACCTCGTCGTCAACGAGGACTCCTGCAACCTCAGTTGCACGTACTGCCTCACCGGGCAGAGCAACCTCAAGGAGGGCCACTCCCTCCAGCTGATCTTCGAACCGCCGCGGCGTGACAGCTACGAGCCCGGCAGCCCGCTGGGGCAGCGGCTGGACGCCGTCGCCGACCGGCTGCGGGGCCACTTCGGGCTGCCGCTGCTCAAGGTCACGGGGGGCGAGATCTTCCTGGTCCGGGGGATCATGGATTTCCTGGAACAGGAGGCGGGCAAGCACGAGGTGCTGGTGATCCAGACCAACGGCGTGCTGGTGCGGCAGGAGCACCTGGACCGCTTCCGCGCCTGGGGCAACGTCGTCCTGCAGGTCTCCCTGGACAGCCACCTCCACCACGGCAACAGCCACCGGGTGCCCACCGAGGGGCTGCACCGCAAGGTCGTCGCCGCGATCTCCCGCATCCTGGAGTCGGGGCTGCCCGTGGAGATCTACTCGGTGCTCAACGACCGCAGCGTCACCGAGGTCTGCGCGTTCGCCGAGTGGCTGACGGGCTTCTCCCGGCCCCCGGTGTACTTCCCCTTCCCCGTCCGCGGCCCGGACGCGGAGAGGTTCGCGGTGCGTCCCGAGCAGCACGGCCTCGTGGAGGAACTGGCCGACCGCTACGACGAGTTCGCCTCCGTGCTCCCGCCGCGCCCCTACTTCGACCGGCTGCTGAGCTTCTACCGCGAGGGGCGCCGCACCTTCCGCTGCCACCTGCCGCGGCTCGTCGTCTCCACCTTCAGCGACGGGGTCGTCACCCCCTGCCCCAACATCTGGTTCTCCGACATGGGCAACGCCCTGGAGGAGAGCTGGGAGGAGACGCTGGAGAAGGCCGGCACCAGCGGCCTCTACCGGGCCCTGCTCGCTCCCCGGCCGCGGCTCTCGGCGTGCCACGGCTGCTTCACTCCCTGGGACACGCTCTCGATGTACTTCGAGGACGAGATCACCCTCGACGAGCTGTGCGCCGCGCCCACCTACTCGCCGCCCCGCATCCGCCGGATGATCGCCGACGCCAAGGCCGACTACCTCCGCACCGGGGGGAAGTGACATGGGCGACGGCGAGGCGGACACCCTCCTGGAGGCGGTGCGCGCGCTGCCGCCGGGGCGGATCCTGCTGCCGGGCACGGACGCGGGCACGCTGCTGGACCGGGTGCGCAAGGCCGCGGACGAGATCGGGGCCGGGACCGTGGAGGGCGAGGCGGTGGCCCTGTGCGCCGGGAACGGCCCCGCGTGGGTGGTGGCCTTCCTGGCCCTGCTGGCCGCCGGGACCAGGCCGCTGCTCCTGGAAGCCGGCACGCCGGAGGCCGAGGCCCGGCGGCTGCTGCGGGCGGCCGGCGGGGGCAGGTCGCTGACCGTTCCGGACGGGGACGGCGACCTGCCGCCGGTGCTGTCCGGTCCGCCCGGGGAACCCTCCGGGCCCGGCCCGGCCGTCCTGCTGCCCACCTCGGGCTCGACCGGCGCGAGCAGGATCGTCGTACGTGACGAGGCGAGCCTCCTCGCGGAGGGCCGCCGCTACCGCGACGGCGTGGGGCTCACCGGGCGGGACACCCTGCTGCTGCCGGTCCCCCTCTCCCACGCCTACGCGCTGGGCTGGCTCTTCGGGGGGCTGCTGTCCGGTGCCTCGCTGCGGCCCGTCCCGCCGACGGCCCTGGGCCGGATCGCCGGGGAACTGGCCGGCGGGGCCACGGTGGTGGCGCTGGTGCCCAGCATCGCCCGGCTGCTCGCGGCCCGGCGGCTGCGCGCGGGCGGCCCCCGGCCGCGGCCCGGCGACGGCCCGGGCCCGGCGGAGCGCCCCGACCCGGCCGCCGCGCCCGCCCTGCGGCTGGCCATGGTGGGCGCCGGCCCGGTGGACGAGCGGCTGGACCGCGCCTTCGAGGACGCGTTCGGCACCCCGCTCGCCCGGAACTACGGCTCCACCGAAACGGGTGCGGTGTTCGCCGGGCGGGCCCGTATCGAGCCCTTCTGCGTCGGCACTCCCCTGCCCGGGATCGCGTACCGGCTGACCGGCGAGGACGGCGAGGCGGTCCCCGGCGGCACGCCCGGGCTGCTGCACGTCCGCGTGGACGGCATCTGGCACGCCATGGGGGACCTCGCCGTGACCGTGCCGGACGGACTGCGCGTCATCGGCCGGAAGGACCGGGCGATCCGCCGGGGCGGCCGCTGGGTGTCCCCCCTGGAGATCGAGGAGGTGCTGCGGGGGCATCCGGGCGTGCGCGAGGTGCGGGTCACCGCCCGGCGGGGGCGTCACCCGGGTGAGGACGGCATCGTCGCGGAGGTGTCGGCCCTGCGGCCGGGACTCGCGCCGGAGCCGCTGCGCGAGCACGCCCGCCGCGAACTGGCCGCGCACAAGGTGCCCGACGAGTTCCTGATCCGTACGGCCCTGCCCACCAGCGCCGCCGGCAAGGTCCGGGCCGCCCCCCGCTACCGGCTGACCCGGCGGGCGGCTGAGGCCGCGCGCGCCTACAAGACCTCCGAGGTCCTCTTCGCGCTGCACGGCCTGGGCGCGCTGGACCGGCTGGCGGAGGGCGCCGAAGCGGCGGACCTCGCCCGGGAGCTGGAGTGCGACGCCGACGCGCTGGAGTGGGTGCTCCGGACGGCCGCCGGGCTGGGGGTACTGACCACCGGAGCGGCCGGGGACGGGGAGCCGCGCGTGCGGGCCGCCGAACTGGCCGCGTTCGTCCGGCTGGAGGAGCACCTCTCGCGCGGCCCCGTCACCCGCGAGGAGATCGCCGCCGTCGCCCGGACCGGGGTGGCGCGACGGCCCTTCGAAGAGACCGGGCCCGCCGGACCGGACGGGCTCGTCACCGTCTACCAGGGCGCCATGAACGGCCCGAGCGCCCGGGCCCGGGCCGCACTGGGCCTGCGGCTGCTGAAGCCGGAGAGGGGGGCACGGATGGTTGAGATTACGGCCGGGCCGGGCCGCTACCTGGAGCGCCTGCTGGCCGCCGACCCCACGGCCGGCGGCCACCTGCTGACCGTCGGCCGGCTCTCCGGGCCGCCCGCGCCCGCCGTCGCCGCGGCCGTTGCGGAGGGCAGGGTGACCACCGGCCCCGAGCCGCCCCGGGGCGCGGCCGACCTCTGCGTCGTCGCCAACGCCGTGCACGGCCCCGGCCCGGGCAGCGAACCCGCCGTGCTGCTGGGCAGTCTGCGCCCCGGCGGCCGGCTGCTGGTCGACGACGTCTTCCTGCCCCCGGCCGGGGCGGGCAGCGAACTGGCCCTGGACTGGCTCACGCACGGCGGCACCGCGTGGCCCACGGCCGGCGACCTGATCGCCGGCCTGTCCCGGGAAGGGGCCCGCATCAGCAGGCACCTGCCGCTGGAGGAGTCCTTGTGTCATCTGATCACCGCCGAGGAGGCCGGCTGATGAGCAGCGTCACCGAACGGGCCGTGGAGCGGCTCGGACTGAGCGGCCGCGTGGTCGTGGTCTCGGGAGCGTCGGGGCAGATCGGCGGTGCCTGCGCGCTGGAGCTGTCCGCGCTCGGGGCCGCCGTCGTCGCCGGCTACCACACCGGTGCCGAGGCCGCGCGCAAACTGCAGGAGCAGGCCGAGGGCCAGGGAGGCACGCTCGTGCCCGTCGCGGCGGACCTGAGCCGGCCCGAGGGGGCCGACGCCCTGGTGGCCGCCGCCGTGGAGCGCTTCGGCCGGGTGGACGGCTGCGTGGCGGCCGCGGGCCTGCGCACCCGCCGGCTCGCCCTGGCCACCGACGACCGGAGCCTGCAGCGGCTGCTGCAGCTGAACCTGGCCGGTGCGGTCAACCTCGCCAAGGCGTGCCTGAAGCCGATGATGCGGGCCCGCTACGGGCGGATCGTGCTCTTCGGCTCAAGAGCGGGCACGAGCGGGCTGCCGGGCCACGGCGCCTACGCCGCGACCAAGGGCGCCCTCCAGCCGTGGGCGGCGTCCGTGGCGGGAGAGGTCGGCGGCCACGGCATCACCGTCAACGTCGTGGCCCCCGGGGCGATCCGGGCCGAGGTGATGGACTTCTCGGAGGCGGAGCGCGACCTGGTCCTCAAGTTCATCGGGGCCGGCCGGCTCGGCGAGCCCGAGGAGGTCGCGGCGGCCGTGTCGTTCCTGATGTCGCCCTCGGCCTCGTACGTCAACGGCACCACCCTCGTCGTCGACGGCGGTGCGCGGTTCTGATGACCTTCACCGACAAGGCACCCGGCAAACGATCCGCGCGGCCCGCCGACCGCGAACCGCTCCGGCTGGCGGTGGTGGGGGCGGGCTGGGTCGCGCGGCAGGTGTGGCTGCCCCTGCTGGAGGCGCACCCGGCGTTCCGGGTCGACGCTGTCGTGGACGACGACCCCGCGGCCGCCCGCTCGGCCGTGCCCCGCGGCGGGCACACCCGCGTCCTGCGGCACCCGGAGGAGCTGAGCCCCGACATCGTGGACGCGGCCGTCATCGCCCTGCCCAACCACCTGCACCTTCCCGTGGCCAAGGCGCTCGTCGAACGCGACGTGCCGGTCTTCGTCGAGAAGCCGGTGTTCCGCACCCTCTTCGAGGCCCAGGCACTCGCCCTGGACCACCTCGCCCGGGGCAGCATCGGTGACCTGACGCTGTACTCGTGGAGCGCCGCCCGGCACCGCACCGACGTCTGCCGGCTGGCGGAGCTCCTGCCCACCCTGGGCACCATCCGCAACCTGGGCCTGAGCTGGATCCGGGCCACCGGCATCCCGCAGCGCACCGGCTGGTTCGTCGACCGGCGGCTGTCGGGCGGCGGGGCCCTGCTCGACCTGGGCTGGCACCTGCTCGACGTGGGCCTCCACCTGCTGGGCTGGCCGCGCGTGGTCCGGGCGGCCGGCACCATGTCGGCCGACTGGATGGAGCGCGGCGACGCCACGGCCGACTGGCGGCCGCGCCCCCAGGACGGCCCGGCGGCCCGGCCCGTGGAACCCGTCGAGGACACCGCCCGCGGCTTCCTGGTCACCGACACGGGGGTGGGCATCTCCCTGGAGACCCGCTGGGCCTCCCACCAGGCCCTCGACGTCACCACCCTCACGGTCGAGGGCACCGAGGGCGTGGCCACGCTGCGCGGCACCTTCGGCTTCAGCCCGCACCGCCTGCCGCGCTCCTCCCTCACCGTCCTGCGCCTGGGCCGCGAGGAGACGGTCGCATTGCCGGACGAGCCCGTGGGCATCGAATACGAGCGGCAGGTCGACGAGCTCGCCCGCCGGCTCGGGGGCCCCGGCGGCGGGCGGCCGGCGTCCGGCCTGGGCGAGGGCTCGATGGCCGAAGTGACCATCCTCGCTTCCTGCATCGACCACATCTACTCGGCCGCCGGCCGGACCCTGCGGGAGGTCTCATGAAGTTCGCCTACTTCACCCACGTCTGGGGCCGGCCCGGCATCACCCCCGGGCAGCGCTACGCCGAACTGTGGCGCGAGATCCGCGACGCCGACCGGCTCGGCCTCGACTACGCCTTCTCCGTCGAGCACCACTGCACGCCGCACGAGAGCTGGATGTCCTCCCCGGCGGTGTTCTGCACGGGCGCGGCCCTGCACACCGAGCGCATCCGCGTGGGGCCGATGGGCTGGGTCCCGCCACTGCGCCACCCGATGCACCTCGTCGAGGAGGTCGCCACCCTCGACCACCTCCTGGGCGGCCGGCTGGAGGTGGGGCTGGCCTCGGGCGTCAGCCCCGAGCCCTTCCTGCCCTTCGGCGCCGACTTCGCAGGCCGTCACGAGCTCACCCGGGAGGCCGTGGAGCTGCTGCGCACCGCGCTCGGCACCGACGGCACGATCGACTTCGAGGGGCCCGTGCACCGAGTGCGGGACGTCACGCTCTCCTTCCCCTCCCTGCAGCGCCCCCACCCGCCGCTGTGGGTGCCCACCACCAACCGCAACACCCTGCGCCACCTCAGCTCGGTCGGCGCCCATACGGGCTCGACGATGATCGTGCCGCGCGCCTCCATGGGCCTCGTCTACCGCCACTACCTCGACTGGTGGCGCGGGCACGGCCACGCCACGGACCCCGACATCGGCTACTGGACCCTCGTCCACGTGGCGCCCACCGACGCCGAGGCCGAGGCGCGCGCGGCCGCGCACATCACCGAGACCTTCACCAAGACCCTCCAGTACAGCTCCGTGCGGCGCTCCGGCGAGCAGCACGCCCCGGCCAGCAAACTGAGCACGCCCGACATCCTCGCCGGGTCCGGCGACTTCGGCTTCCTCCTCGACCACAACCTGGTCTTCGTCGGCTCGCCGCAGACGGTGACCGAGAGGATCCGGGCCGCGGCCGCGGAGGGCCACTTCAACACCGTGCTGGGCGAGTTCGCCTTCGGGGGCCTGGAGGAGCGGCACCGGGCCGAGTCCCTCGAACTGTTCGCCCGCGAGGTGATCCCCGCGCTGCGCGACCACACCCCCTACGCACCGCGCCCCGCCTACACACAGGGCGACGAGGAACAGGTGGCCGCCCGCCTCCAGGCCCTCGGCTACCTCGACTGAACCGCTCCCGCAGACCGCTTGACGATCCAGTAGGAGCCTGCCACGGCCGCGCCGACCGCGCCCCGGCGAAAGGATGAGGAGATCAGCGTTCACGTGCCGACCCGGCCGCCCCCGGCGCGGGAGCTGCGCCCCCTCGTGGACCGGCTGCTGCTCGTCCCCGACGAGCACCGCCGCTTCGCCGTGGACGAACAAGGCGCACGCCGCCTGCACCGCATCGGACCGGAGCTGCTGGACGAGCTCACGGCGGCCGGGCTGCCCCACGCCGGCCACGGCCCCGGCCGGCTCTTCGACGGCTACGACCTCGGCAACACCGCCCTGCACCTCGGACTGGCCTCCGTCCAGCGGCGGGCCATCCGCTCCTGGGCGGCGGCCCTGCGCACGGCCTCGGTCCCCGCACCCCCGAGCCTGCTGGTCGACGTGAAGGCGTCGTGCCCGGTGCCCGGCCACGCCGGCCCCTGCCCGTACGGAGTGCTGCTGCCCGGCGGGCGGCGCCGCGTGGTGGCGGGCCCGCCCGCGGACGCCCTCCTGGCCCGGCTCACCGTACGGCCGCATCCGGAGTGGCCGGCCTTCCCCCCGCCCGTCCTGGAGCTGCTGCGCGCCCTGGAGCCGGTCGGCTTCTTCCTGCTGCCGGAGGCCGTCCGCTGGGACCCGGAGTTCATGTGGCGGACGCGCATGGCGGACTGCGGGGGCGCGGCCGCGTGGCTGGTGGCGGAGGGCGAACGGCGTGGGCTCGGCGTCCGCTTCGCCTTCGGGCTGCTCGTGGCCAGGCCGTACTCCACCCCGCACTGCTGGGCGGAGTTCCTGGTGGACGGCCGGTGGGTGCCGGCCGATCCGCTGCTGCTGCGGGCCATGGCCGCCTGGGGCGGGCTGGACGCGGCGGCCCACCCGCCCGCCGGGTCCCCGGGAGCCGTCTTCCACCGGCTCACGGACCGCTTCACGAAAGTCGTCAGCCACGCCGGGGTCTGGGCCCCGGCGTCCCTACCCACGGAGCTCCTGCCATGCCCCTGACTCCTCCGCCCCGCTCCGCCGCGGCCTCCCCGGCCGTACCGCCGCGGACCGCCGCCCCCGCTCCCGGCCGCTTCGCCACCGTGGTCTTCGACCTCGACGGCGTCCTCATCGACAGCTTCGACGTCATGCGCGAGGCCTTCGCGATCGCCTACCGCGAGGTGGTGGGCACGGGCGAACCGCCCTTCGAGGAGTACGTCACCCACCAGGGGCGCTACTTCCCGGACATCATGCGGCTGATGGGGCTGCCCGGCGAGATGGAGGGGCCGTTCGTCCGGGCGAGCCATGAGCTGATGGACCGGGTCAAGGTCTACCCGCACGTACCGGAACTGCTGGCCGTCCTGCGCGAACGGGGCGTGCGCACCGCCGTCGCCACCGGCAAGTCCGGCTCCCGGGCCCGCGCCGTCCTGGACCGGACCGAGCTGCTGCCCCTGCTCGACGAGGTCGTCGGCAGTGACGAGGTGCCCCGGCCCAAACCGCACCCGGACATCGTCCGCGAGGCACTGCACCGGCTGGACGCACCGGCCGACGGAGCGGTCATGGTCGGCGACGCGGTGATCGACATCCGCAGCGGGCGCGCCGCCGGCACGGCCACCGCCGGCGTCACCTGGGGCGAGGGCTCGGCGGAACGGCTGCGCGCCGAGCGCCCCGACTTCCTGCTCGACCAGCCGTGGCACCTGCTCGCGCTCGTGTGCGGCGGGGGGCGCGGATGACGGCGGCCGCCCCGCGCTGGAGCGTCGTCGCCCCGCAGGGGGCGGCCGGTGAACTGGCCGGCACCGGCGGGGCCGAGGGCTGGCGGCTGCTGCTGGAGACCGCCCGCACCGTCCGGCGGCACGGGCGGGGCGCGCTGTGGCTGCTGGACCGCACGGACACCACGCCGCGGCGCGCGCCCGAGCCCGTGTGGGAGGGCTGGACGGCGCTGGCCGGGCTGGCGGCCGCGGTGCCGGGGCTGGAGCTGGGCCTGCTCTCCCCGCCGGCGCCCTTCCGCAACGCGGCCCTGCTCGCCAAGCGGGCGGCGAGCGCGGACCACATCTGCGGCGGGCGGCTCGCACTGGGCTTTACCGCCGCCGCGTACGTGCCGGAGCACCGCTCCACCGGGATCGCCCCGCCTGACGAACCCTCCCCGGGCGAGGTCTCCGCCGGCGACGACCGGGCCCACCGCGCCGTCGGGGAGACGGCCGAGGCGCTGCGCGCGCTGTGGAGCGGCCGGCCGGTGACCCTCGCCGGGGAGCACGTACGGCTGGACGCCGCGCACTGCGTACCGGCGCCGCACCAGGAGCCGCTGCCGCTGGTCCTGCGCCTGGACGCCGGGGAGGAGGGGGCCGGGGCGCGCCTGCCCGCGGACGTCTCCGTACGGGAGTGCTCCGCCGTCCAGTGGACGGGCGAGACGCGTCAAGTGGCCGCGGCTGTCGAAGAGTTCGGTAAGCGCAGGACGGCCTTGGGGACGGACCCCGGCGGGGTGCGGCACGCCTGGGCGGCCGAGTGCCGGGTCTTCGACTCTGTGCTGGAGCGTGACCGGTGGCTGTGCTCCCCGCACGAGGTGCAGTTCTGGAGCCACCACCCGGACCTGCTGGCGCGGCGGAGCCTGTACGGCACGCCCGATCAGATCGTGGACCGCGCGCGGAGCCTGCTGGCGGCGGGCGTGGAGGAGTTCGTGCTGTGGTTCCGCGACTACCCGCACACCACGAGTCTGGACCGGCTCCTCACCGACATCGCCCCCCGCGTCGGCACAGACACCGGTCCCGGCGGGGCGGAGAAGGCAGAGGAGGCGGAGGAATGAGCCCGGTGCCCGGTACGAAACCCGCCGACCCGTTCCTGTCCACGGCCTGGCTCGCCGCCGGCCGCTCCCTCGAACGCCCGCCCGCCGGCGTACGCGACACCGTGAGGCTCCGGCTGGAGATCACCGATCCGCCGCCCGGGGCGCCCCCTGCGGTGGACGTGGAGGTGGACCTGGCCGCCGGGCGCCTCGGCGTCGCGGCCGCCGCGGGCGAGTCGCCGGGGCTACGGATCACCCTGCCGCACGCGGCGGCCCGCGCGCTGCTGCTGGGCTCGTCGCAGGAGCGCGCCGGCGTCTTCGAGCGCGGTGACGTGCGCGCCGAGGGCAACTTCAGCCTGCTGTTCTTCATCGACGCGGCGCTCCGGCGGGACGGGTCGGGGCACGTGGCCGCGCTCCGGGGTGCGGCCGGACTGCCTCAGCCCCGGCCCCGGAAGGCTGCGGAGACTGCTGGGACAGCCGGGGCCGGGGAAACGGCCGGGGTGGCCGAGGCCGTTGAGCACGCCCGGGAGGCCCTGCCCGGGACCGTGCGCGAGATGGAACGCGAAGTGGGCACCTCGACTCCGGGGGCCCAGCTGCACGTCTCCCTCGACGGAGTCACCCTGGCGGACGCGGGGCTGGGCGAGGCCCGGCCCGGCGTCCCGATGACCCATCGCTCGCTGCCGCTGTGGTACTGCTGCGCCAAGCCCCTGCTGTCGGCCGCGCTCGGCCGGCTCTGGGAAGCCGGGGCGTACGACCCGTACCTGCCCGTCGCCCACTACCTGCCCGCGTTCGGCCGGGCGGGCAAGGAGTCCATCACCTCGATGGACCTTCTCACGCACACGGGCCCGCTGCCGACCGGCGACGACCCGCTGCACGGCGTGGTCGCCGGACCGGACGACGAGCGTCTGCGACGGGCCTTCGGCGTCGCGGTCCCGTCATGGTCGCGGCGGGCCCCGGGCGTCAACTACAGCCAGTGGTGGGCCTGGTTCGTCCTGGCCCGGATCCTTCCCGTGGTCGACGGCAGGGAGTACCGCCCGTACGTCGAGCAGGAGATCCTCGGGCCGTGCGGGATGACGGGCACGCGCGTGCACCTGACGCCGGAGGACTTCACGGCCTTCGGTGACCGGCTTCCGCTGATCCACGTGAGCAACCCCCGGTCGGCTCCCCAGCCCACCCACTGGTGGTCCACCGAGGCCGCGACCACGCGGTGCATCCCCGGCGTGAACACCCGGGGGCCGCTGAGCGACCTCGGCCGCTTCCTCACCATGCTGCTGCGCGGCGGGGCCGCCCCCGGCGGGCGCGTCCTCGCGCCGACGACCGTCGCCGCGCTGACCGCCCGGCACCGCACCGGCCTGCGCGACCGGTACGGGAACGCCGACTGGGGCATGGGGTTCCGCCTCGAATGCCGCCACCTGGGCGAGGAGTTCACCAGCTTCGGCACTCACGCCTCCCCGCGGTCCTACGGGCACGACGGGCTGTGGACCGCGGTGGCGTTCGCGGACCCCGACGCCGGGCTCACCGTGGCCGTCCACCTCAACGGGAAGGTGGAGCACGAACGGCACCGCGAGCGGATCCTCCGCATCGCCGACGCCGTGTACCGCGACCTCCGTCTGTGCTGACCTCCGACGTCCGACGTCCGGTTCCGACTTCCAGAGAGGGTTTCCATGCCGCACTCCGACCTGACCGAACTGCCCATGCCGTCGCCCGTGTCCGCCGAGGTGGGCGCGCTCTACGACCGGTTCACCGCCCTGGGCTCCGCCTCCCTGGGCGAGAACCTGCACTTCGGGTACTGGGACTCCCCCGACAGCCGGGTGCCGCTGGAGGAGGCGACCGACCGGCTCACGGACATGATGGCCGACCGGCTGCGCATCGGCGCCGGGTCGCGCGTCCTCGACCTGGGCTGCGGCGTGGGCACGCCCGGGGTGCGCATCGCCCGCCGCACCGGCGCGGACGTCACCGGCATCTCCGTCAGCACGGAGCAGATCGCCCGGGCCAACACGCTGGCGGAGGCCTCAGGCGTCGCCGACCGGGCACGGTTCCGGCAGGCGGACGCGATGGAACTGCCCTTCGAGGACGGCAGCTTCGACGCGGTCATCGCCCTGGAGTCGATCATCCACATGCCCGACCGCGCCCAGGTCCTCGCGCACGTGGGCCGGGTGCTGCGGCCGGGCGGCCGGCTGGTGCTCACCGATTTCTTCGAACGTGCCCCCATCCCCGCCGCCGGCCAGACCGCCGTACGGCGCTACCTGCATGACTTCATGATGACGATGGTGACCGCCGAGTCCTACCCGCCCCTGCTGCGCGGGGCGGGGCTGTGGCTGGAGGAGTTCCTGGACATCAGCGACCAGACGCTGGAGAAGACGTTCGTCCTGCTCTCCGAGCGCATCAACGCGGCGAAGCAGCAGCTCGCGGAGGAGTTCGGGGAGGAGATGGTGGACCAGTTCGACCCGGGCGACCTGGTGGGAATCAGGGAGTTCGGCTATCTGCTGCTCGTGGCCCGGCGCCCGTGACGCGGAAGGGGTGAGCGGGCACGAGCCCGCGGGCCCGTACGCCCCCGCGCCGCGAGCCGCCGGCGCGGGGGCGTACGGCCTCCTGGCTACGCCCTTCCTGCTACAGCCCCGCGGGGCCGCTCTGCCTCGGCATTCCGTCGAGGGTGCGCAGGACCACGTCCTCGGGGACGCCGGGAACGAGTTCGGCGCCCCGCGGCCCGTCGAGGACGAAGGCCAGGCCGTCGCCGGCGGCCTTCTTGTCGCGCCGCATCAGCATGGTCAGCAGGGTCGCGTCGGCGTCCTCCGGGAGCGCCCCGGGCAGGCCGTAGTCGCGGACGACCCGGGCGTGCTCCTCCGCGCGGCCGGCCGTGATGCGCCCCAGGGCCAGGGCCAGCCGGCCCGCGAAGACCGTGCCGATGGCCACCCCGATGCCGTGGCGGACGGCGAATCCGGTGGCGGTCTCCAGGGCGTGGCCCAGGGTGTGGCCGTAGTTGAGGACGTGCCGCCTGCCGGTGTCGCGCTCGTCGGCCGAGACGATCGACGCCTTCAGCCGCAGGCTCGCGGTGACCTGCTCGTGGACGGCGAGTCCGCGCAGGTCGCCCGCGCCGATGAAGTGGCAGCGCGCTATCTCGCCGTAGCCGTTGGTCCACTCCTCGGGGGGCAGCGTCTCCAGGTAGGTGGTGTCGCACAGCACGGCGGCGGGCTGCCAGTAGGCCCCGACGAGGTTCTTGCCCTCGGGGAGGTTGACCGCGGTCTTGCCGCCGACGCTCGCGTCCACCTGGGCCAGGAGTGTGGTGGGCAGGTGGATCACGGGCACCCCGCGGTGGTGGAGCGCGGCCGCCAGCCCGGCCGTGTCGGTGGTCGTCCCGCCTCCGCAGGAGACGACCACGTCGTGGCGGGTGATGCCGAAGGTGGTGAACCGCCGGCACAGGTCCTCCACGGTGGCCAGGGTCTTGTGGCGTTCCCCGTCGCGCACCTGGACGACCGTCGACGGCACGCCGGGGTCGGGCACCGTCTCCGGCGGCCGTGCGGTGACGACCGCGGCACGCCGGGCGCCCAGTGCCGCCACGACGTCCGGCAGGAGCTCCCGCGCCCCGGGCCCGACGTGGACGGCGTAGGAGCGCTCCCCCAGCCGCACGTCGACACGGCTGACAGGGCCGGCGGAACCGACAGGGCTTACGGGACCGCCTGGGCTGACGGGGCTGTGGCGTCCGGCGGGGTTCTGCTGCGGCTGCGGCACGGCGGCCCTCCTCGCTCGTGGGTACGCCGGCGCTCGCGGGTGCGCGCCGACGCGATCGGTGCGGGGTGGTGCGTACGGTACGAGGCAGTGCGTACGGCACGGGCAGTGCGGACTGTGCGGGCAGTGCGGACTGTGCGGGCGGGCTCAGTGCTCCGCCCGGTGTGCGGCCTCCAGGACGTAGCCGCGCCCGCGGACGGTGCGCACGCGCAGGTCCAGGGCCGACAGCCGGCGGCGGATGCGCATGATGTGCAGGTCGAGCGCGTTGCGGCTGAGCGGGGGCCGGCCGGGCTGCGGGGCGAGCAGGTCGTCGCGGGCGACGACCTCCGTGAAGGAGGCCGCCAGCCGGGCCACCAGATGCGCACCGGTGGGCGAGAGCAGGGCGGAGCGGCGGCGGAAGCGCAGGACCCCGTTGGGCTCGACGACGGGCCGGGATTCCGCGGCCGCCCGCATCCGCAGCGCCTCGGCACGGGCCCGGAGGTCCCCGGGGCTGATGGGGGCGCGCACCCAGTCCTCCCGGAGGTCCGGGCTCGCGGGCGCCTCCGCGCCCGCCTCCAGCACCAGGATCCGCATGACCCCGCGGTCGCGGCAGCGCTCCCGGCGGTCGGACTCCGCCGGCCAGCGGATCAGCTCCACCTTCTCTCCCGGCAGTAACGGCACGCGCGCCCCCTCCACCTCAACTGTCCACCATTGAACCGGACTTCACTCAATCACACGGAAGTCCGCGGCGCACGGCTGCGAGGGGCGCTCCGGTCAGCCGACGGCCTGGGCGAAGGAGAAGAAGCGGTGCGGGTCGTAGGCGCGTTTGACCGCGGTCAGCCGGCCGTAGTTCTCGGCGTAGTAGGCCGTGCGCCAGTCGGTCAGCTCGGGGTCGATGAAGTTCTGGTAGCTCTCGCCGTTGGAGTGCGGGTCGAGGGTGTGCAGCCCGCGCGCGGCCCAGGCCCGGCCGGCGGTCTCGTCCTCGCGGCTGTAGTCCGGCTTGTTCAGGGCGAGCGAGAAGCCCAGGTAGAACTGCGTGTCGCGGTGCACGTAGGCGGTGGTGGAGCGGTCGGGGCGGTTGGCGGCGCCGCCGAGGGCGAAGAAGCTCAGGAAGCGGAACTGCCCGGCCCGGGGGCCCGCGGCGAAGGCTTCCAGGATCCGCTCGACGCCCCGCGCCGGGATGGCCGCGGAGAAGAGCCGGTTGCGGTCGATGGAGAAGTTCTGCCGGGGCAGGGCCGCCTCGGGCGAGTAGCCCACGGTGTGGCACTGCTCGGGCGACAGCTCGGCGCAGCCGTACTGCGCCATCATCGCGTCGTGCGCGGACTGCCGCTTGGCCGACCGCGTGGCGGGCGCCCGGCCCACCGACGCCACCAGGGAGTCCAGTACGGGGTCGAGGGCGTCCGGCGCGCCGAGCCAGGCTCCGGTGACGACGACCACCGGGGCGCCGGTCCCGGCGTCCGGCCACTGCACGGCCAGGGCGGCGCCCAGGTCCCGCGGGCCGTCGATGATCCAGTGCTGCCACGCCTCGACGACCCGCTGCGCGGCCTCCCACGGCCAGGTGAGGTTGTAGCTGACGAGGGTGGGCACGTCCGTGGGCCGCAGCTCCAGGCTGGTGATCACGCCGAAGTTGCCGCCCCCGCCGCCGCGCGTCGCCCAGAACAGGTCCGGGTGCTCGGCGGCGGACGCGGTGACGGCCCGCCCGTCGGCCAGGACGATCCGGGCCGAGACCAGGCGGTCGCAGGCCATGCCGTACTTGCGGGTCTGCCAGCCCAGCCCGCCGCCCGGGACGAACCCGCCGGGGCAGACGCCCGGGCAGTTGCCGCCCGCCACGGTGACGCCGCGCGGCGACAGCGCCGTCAGGGCGTCCACCTGCTGGGTGCCGGCCCCCATGACGACGGTGTTCCGGGGCGTCAGCCCCACCGTGCTGAGCCGCGAGAGGTCGAGGACGATCCCCTCGCCCGTGGAGTAGCCGCCGAAGCTGTGCCCGCCGCTGCGCGGGACGAGGGGCAGGGCGTGGTCCTGGGCGAACGCGAGGGTCGTCCGGACGTCCTCCTCGCTCCGGCAGTAGGCCACGGCCTGCGGCCGGATCCCGTCGAACTGGCCGCTGTAGAGCTTCCTGGCCCGTTCGTAGCCGCTGTCCGAAGGCAGGACGAGGTCGCCCGACAGGCGGCGTTCGAGCTCGTTCCAGTCGACGCCGCCGCCTGCGCGCCGCGCGGCCGGACCCGCCGGGCCCGCGGCCGCCGCACCGGTCGCGCCGGTGGCGGCAGCGGCCGCCGCCACCGCTCCGGCCCGTAGCACAGTCCGCCTGTCGAGCATGCTGCCTCTCCATTCCATCGGCCGGCCCGCGCGCCCGGGCGCGCGGGAAGCGATCACGGGAACCACGGCCCAGGATGCCCGGCAGGATCACCCGTGCCTCCGCTCCTGTCAGCGGGGTGAAAGAAAGCGGCACTTGACGTTCCGCACAATGGGAGGGACACCGGGAGCGGAAGGCGGAGCACATGCACCAGGCGGAGCGGAACGGGTATCCGGGCAGGCGGTTCCGGGACGAGCGGCTGCTGGAGGCGAAGGTCACCGCGGTCCGGGCCGCCGTGCCCGGCATGACGGACGTCACGCTGCGCGGCCCCGCCTTCGCCCGGTTCGCCTGCAAGCCGGGCGCCCACCTCCCCGTGGAGGTTCCCGGTGGCGCGCAGGGGCCCGTCCTGCGGACGTACTCGGTGTGGCGGCACACCCCGGCCGACGCCTCGCTCACCCTGCGGATCGCGCTGCACCGCCCGGGCGGCCCGGGCTGCGCGTGGGCGGGCGCCGTGACGCCCGGCGCGCGCGTACGGACCGGGGTCCCGCGCAACCGGATCGTGCTCGACCCCCGGGCCCGCCACCACGTCTTCGTCGGCGAGGAGACGGGAGCGGTGCCGCTCCTCACCATGGTGGACGCGCTCCCGCCCGGGGCCGTGACCCACGGGGTGCTGGAGACCACGGGCCCGGAGGCGGAGTTCCCGGCGCCGGACGGCGCGCGGACGCTGCGCTGGGTGCACCGCGGGCGCGCCTCGGCGGCCGCCTCACCGGTGCTGGTGGCGGCCGTCCGCCGGCTGGAGCTGCCTCCCGGGCCGGGAGTCGCCTACGTCGCGGGAGAAGCGGCGACCTGCCGGGCGGTGGTGCGCCACTTCGTGACCGAGCGGGGCTGGCCGCGGTACGCGGTCAAGACGCAGACGCACTGGACGCCGGGCAAGTGCGGCATCCTCTGAAGCGTCACGCCGCCCGCGGCCGGAGCGCGCGGACGGTCTCGCGCAACAGGTGCGCGACGGTCCGTGCGTCGTCGTCGGTGAGCCCGGGGTGCAGCGGCAGGCACAGCGTCTCCGCCGCGGCGCGCTCGGACACGGGCAGGGAGCGTACGGGCCCGTAGGCCGGGACCGTGTGCAGCGGCCCGTAGCGGAAGCTCGTCTCGACCCCGGCGGCGTGCAGGCGGCGGGCCACCTCGTCCCTGATGCGGCGGTCCACCTGCACCCAGTACAGGTAGTGGGAGGAGACGTGCCCGCCGGGGAGCGGGGGCGGCCGCCGGATGCCCGCGGCGCCGGCCAGCGCGTCGTCGTAGCGGCGGACGAGCTCCTCCCTGCGGGCGACGAGACCGGGCAGGCGGCACAGTTGGACGGCGCCGATCGCGGCGGTCAGGTCGTTGCCGACGAGCCGGCGGCCGATCTCCCGCTGCTCGAACTCCCAGGACCGCCACGGCGGCGGGGTGAAGCCGTCGTCGGGCCGGGCCAGGCCGTGGTAGGCGAGGCGGCGGGCCCGGCGGGCGAGGCGGGGGTCGCGCACGTGGAGCATGCCGCCGTCACCGGTCACCATGATCTTCATCTGGTCGAAGCTCCAGACGCCCATGTCGCCGAAGGTCCCGGCGGCCCTTCCGCGCACGCTGGACGCCACGGAGCAGGCCGCGTCCTCGACCAGGGCGACGCCCCGCCGCGCGCAGAGCTCCGCCAGGCCGGCGATGTCGCCGGGACAGCCGCCGTAGTGCAGGACCAGGACCGCCTTGGTGCGCGGGGTGAGCACCCGCTCGACGTCGCGGACCGACGGGTTGAGGGAGCGCGGGTCGACCTCGCAGAAGACGGGGCGGGCGCCGCGCGCCCGGGTGGCGTTGGGCCCGGACACGAAGCTCAGGGACGGGATCACCACCTCGTCCCCCTCGGTGAGGCCGAGCAGTTCGAGCGCGAGGAACGTGCCCGAGGTCGCGGAGTTGAGGAAGACGACGTGCTCCGGTGGGACGCCGAGGTGCCGGGCGAAGCGCCCCTCGAAGTCCCGCGACCGCGGCCCGTAGCCGACGGTCCCGCTGTCGAAGGCCTCCGCGACGGCCCGGAGTTCGGGGTCGCCCAGCGCGGGCCGCGAGAATGCGATCACGTAGCTCTCCTCCTGGGGTCGCGGGTCGTGACCTGTCATGCCCGTACGTCACGAGAGCACTTACCCACAAGAAGCGGATAATGCTCCTCCGCAACGCGAACGGCTCGTATACCCCCGTCGCACCTCCGGCAGCGCCGTTGGCGGACTCCGAGAGCCGGTTCCCGGCCAACTCCGCCCGGGCCCTACCGGGCGCCCGCCTCCGTGAGTAGCGTCGCCCCTCGGCATCGATCGACCGCAACGTCTACAGGGGGTCACATGAGATTCCGCTACCGTGTCGCGGCCGTCAGCGCATCCCTCGCTCTTGCTGGCGGGGGCATGGTGAGCCTCGCCGTGCCCGCTTCCGCATCGCCATCCGGATCCGCTTCCGCTTCCGCACGCGACGCCGCGCCCGCCCTCTCCTGCGACGCATGGCGGTACGAGAGGGGCACCAAGGGGCACGGTGCGTCGATCAAGTGCTACGGCAGCTCGTTCACCGGGTACGCCGTCTGCCACCAGCCCGACGGCTACCTGTACCTCCGCTTCGGCAACCGGGCCCGCTCCGGTGGCACTTCGCTCGTGTGGTGCGACCGCAACGCGGAGGTCACCGATGCGGGGGCGATTCCCGGCTGACCGCTAGGAACGGAGCCCCGGCAGCCGAGGGGGCTGGCCACAGCGGTCTCTCCACCGCTGCGGCCGGCCCGACGGCTTACGGGAACCTTCGCCTTACTCTCCGGTTACGCTCCGGCCGAAGACCGCCCGCCCGCGCCCGTACTCGCCTTAGCGCTGTCCATCAGCTCGTCGAAGGCCGCGAAGACGTCCGGCGCGTGGAGGGTGACGAGGTCTTCGCGCGTCAACGGCTCGCCGTTGCGGGGCGTTGCCGCGAGGCGGAGATCGCGGTGGGCGGCGGCCTTCTGGCACAGGTTGCGGATGAAACGGCCGTTGCCGAGGGCGTCGATCCTGTCCGCCGCACCGCTGAGGCTCCGTTCCAGGGCGCTCGCGCCCGCCGGGGACAGGACGTCGCCGTTGTCGTCCAGCAGCACGCCGGCGATCTCCCGCAGTTCCTCCGGCGCGTACGACGGGAAGTCGACGTGCGTGGTGAAGCGGGAGGCCAGGCCGGGGTTGGTGGCCAGGAGGCCCTCCATCTCGCGGCGGTAGCCGGCCAGAACCACGACCAGGCGCTCGCGGTCGTCCTCGGCACGCTTCAGGAGCACCTGCAGCGCCTCGTTGCCGAACGCGTCACCACCGTTGTAGCCGTCGTTGACCAGGGCGTACGCCTCGTCGATGAAGAGCACGCCGTCCAGGGCGGAGTCGATGACCGCCGACGTCTTCAGCGCGGTGGAGCCGAGGTGCTCGCCGACCAGGTCGACGCGCTGCGTCTCCACGACGTGACCGCGCTCCAGCAGGCCGAGCCCCGCGAAGACCTTTCCCACGATGCGGGCCACCGTGGTCTTGCCGGTGCCGGGCGGGCCGGCGAAGACGAAGTGCTGCGGCCGGCTGCGGGTGGGTATGCCCTGCTCCGCGCGGAGCCCCGCCATCTCCAGCTGGGCGATCAGGGTGTGGACCTGACGCTTGACCGACTCCAGGCCGATCATGCCGTCGAGTTCGGCCCGCGCCTGGGCGAGCAGCTCCGCGCGCTGCCCCGCCGCCACGGCGGCCGAGCCGCCCCCGGCCTGGACGACCTGCGCCCGCTCCGCCACGTCGTACAGCCCGGGGTAGTGCCGGTAGGCGTACTGGAAGTGCTTGAGGGCCTGCTCCTGGGCACCCAGCCCCTCGTGGGCCACACCGCTCCAGTAGGCCACCTCGGCCTCGAAGTGGCTGTTGACCTCCATCTCCTCCGACAGCCAGGTCAGGGTGTTGAGGGCCTCGTGCCAGACCTTCTGCGCGATGAGCGCCTGCGCGGCGTAGAGCTGCGCCTCGGCCACGAGCAGGGATTCCTCGATGTCGGTCGAGGAGGACAGCACCCAGTTCCACTCCTCCGAGAGGTAGGCGTACCGCGTGGTGAGGAAGCGCATCCCGTCGCAGTCCGGCTCCGCTTCGGCCATCGTCTGCCATGCCTCGCCGAGGGCGCCGGCGTCCAGGAGGGCGCTGTGGACGGCCAGCCACAGGTCCCGGCTCGTCACCAGGGGGAAGTTGACGTACGCGCCGATCCGGAACTGGGACACCAGGGATTTGCTGTGTTTCGCCCGCAGGGCCCCGAACTTCGCCTCGTGCTGCTCCATGGCGGCCAGGGCCTCGTCCTGACGCCGGCCCGTGGCGTGCAGGCCGAGCCAGGCGTCGGCCGCGGTGGGGTCGTCCCGCACCGCGTCCGCGAAGCGCGCCGCCGCCCGGTCGGTGGCTCCCTGCTCGAACAGGCCGACGGCTTCCAGCCAGGCCCGCTCCGCTCGTCTCGCCGCCAGCCAGGACGTCTTTCCACCCGACACAGTTCTGCCCTCCTGTTCCCGTTCCTGCTCCGGAGCAGGAACGGGAACAGGAACGGTTGATGTGATCATTTACAGAGGGCTGATGGTACTGCGCCCGCGACGCCGGGCGTTCCACCCCCGCTGAAGGCCGGCGCCCCCGCTGAAGGGCGGCGCAAAGTCGCGTTCCCGGCAGCGGCTCATGCGTCCGCACGACCGTTCCCGCCCGGCCGAAGGCGGGAAGCCTAGGGCCCTATGACCACGGAACCGCGGCACGAAGGCACCCTCCCCCGGTCATCCCCCGTGACGGCCCTCGTCCTCCTCGTTCTCGGCACCGCATGCGCCCTCTGGCTGCCGGCCGCCGGCCCGGCCTCAGCGACGACCGCCGTCCCGCCCGGCCGGACGGGCCCCGTCAGGTGCGAGCTGAGCGCCTACGTCAGCGACCTGTACGACATCGATCCCGCCAAGGGCAGGTTCTCCGCCCGGTTGTGGCTGTGGACCATCTGCCCGGACAAGAGCGCCGACCCACTGCCCAAGGTCTCCTACGCCAACGCCGACGACCCGAACGCCTCCGAGCCGAACATCATCGAGCAGGACGGGCAGGTACTGGACCAGGTGCGGGTGCAGTCCAGCTTCCGGCAGCGCTGGGACGTACGGAACTTCCCCTTCGACCGCCACCGCATCGAGATCGTCCTGACCGCACCGGAGGACACGAACCACTTCCGGTTCACCGTGAACAACGCCGATGCGCAGACCAACCCGGACATCCGCCCCCAGGGCTGGCACCTGACCGGATTCCGGCTGGTCAGCGCCGTCAAGCACTACACCACCACGTACGGCGACCACAGTCTGAAGAACGGCAGCACCTACGACCAGGTGCACATCCGGATCGACCTCGAACGCTCCGCTCCCACCGTCTTCTGGAAACTGACCATCCCGCTCTACCTCGCCGTACTCATCGCCGTCTCCACCTTCCTCGTCTCCTCCCACCGCGAGGAGCTGGAGACCACCGCGCGGCTGGAGGGCATCCACAACAGGCTCGGCGTCCTGGGCGGCGGCCTGTTCGTCGTCGTCCTCAACATGCAGCAGGCCAATGACGTGATCACCAGCTCCACCGGGCTGACCCTCATCGACCGGCTCCACCTCACCACGCTCGCGTTCCTCCTCCTCGCCGTGGCGGGTACGGTCCTCGCCTGGAGCTGGACCTCCCGGGGCGGCAGCCCCACCCGGGCGGAGCACATGGGCCACCGCGGGGCGTGGTGCGGGCTCGCCGCCTACGTGGTGGCGTGCGGGGCGCTGGTACTCCAGGCGGCGTGGCGGTGACGCTCCTCCCCGTCGCCGTGAGCAATGCCGGGCACAGGTCGCCGGCGACGCGGCGATCACGGCGCCTGATCGGGTCAAGGCTTGTTCAGGTAGGTGAGGACGGCGCGGACGCGGCGGTTGCTGTCGTCGTCATCGTTGAGGCCCAGCTTGCCGAACATGGTGGTGGTGTACTTGCTGATGGCGCTGTCGCTGAGGAAGAGGCGGCGGCCGATGGCCTGGTTGGACAGGCCCTCGGCCATGAGGCCCAGCACGGAGTACTCGCGTTCGGTGAGTTGCTCGAGCCCCCGGCCCGGGGAGCTGTTGGAGAGCAGTTTCGCGATGACGGACGGGTCCATGGCGGTCCCGCCGGCCGCGACCCGCTCCAGGGCGCCGATGAACTGGTCGGCGTCGAACACGCTCTCCTTGAGGAGGTAGCCGACACCGCCGGACCCGTCGGCCAGGAGCTCCCGCGCGTACAGCTGCTCGACGTGCTGGGAGAGGATGAGGACCGGCAGCCCGGGCATCTCGCGGCGGGCGGCGAGGGCCGCCTGCAGGCCCTCGTCCGACTGGTTCGGCGGCATGCGGACGTCGATGACGGACACGTCCGGGCGCCATGTCCGCAGTGCGTCGAGCGTCTCGGGTCCGGTGGCCGCGGTCGCCACCACTTCGTGTCCGCACGCCTCGATCAGTCGGACCATCCCGTCGCGCAGGAGGTAGAGGTCTTCGGCTACAACGATTCGCATGGCACCATCATCCTCGCCCGTGTCGGACCGCCCGGCGGGCTGGTGATCTCCAGGGTGCCGTCGAAGGCGGCGAGGCGGCGGCGCAGGCCCGCGAGCCCGCCGCCGGTCCGGATGCCGGCGCCGCCCCGGCCGTCGTCCTCGACCTCGGCGATGACGCCGGTGTCGTCCCGGGTGAGGGTGACGTACGCCCGGGTCGCCCGGGCGTGCTTGACCGCGTTGGTCAGCAGTTCGGCGATGCCGAAGTAGACGGCGGACTCGATCGGCGGGTCCAGGCGCAGCGGGGTGGCGGCGCTGACGGCCACGTCGAGGGGCATGTCAAGGGCGAGGGCGCGGACGGCGTCGGCGAGTCCCCGTTCGTTGAGTACGGGCGGGCTGATGCCCCGGATCAGCTCGCGGAGTTCGGCCAGGGAGGCGGTGGCGCCGGCCTGTGCGTCCCGCATCAGTGCCCTGGCCTGGTCCGGGTCGCTATCCATGAGTTTCCCGGCGGTCGCCACGGAGAGCCCGAGCGCGACCAGGCGGGCCTGTGCGCCGTCGTGCAGGTCCCGTTCGATGCGGCGGATCTCGGCGGCTTGCGCGACCGTCGCGTCCGCGCGCTGGGCGGTCAGTTCGTCCACCCGGTCCGCCAGCGCCATCGCGGGCGAGGGGCGGAGGAAGCGGACGGCCACCGGTACGACGGGCCGCCAGGCGTACGGGGCGGAGGCGACGGCCACGACCAGGCCGAGTCCGCCGACGAGGTGCGCGGCGGTCTCCGGCCGGGCGAACCCGAGGACCGCGGCGGCCACTCCGGCCGGCGGGAGGGCGGCGACCACGCCCGCGGTGAACGGCACGATCCCCGTGAACCGCAGGTCGCGCCAGTTGGCGGGGTCGCTCCACCAGAGCCGCATCTTCTGGTCCAGGACGGCGTCCCGGCGGCTGCGCTCGTAGGAGAAGCCGTTCCACCAGTACCCGGTGGACAACCGCGTCACCGGGCCGCCCTGCCGGTATCCGGCGGGGATGACGGTGGCGGCCCACCGCGCGACGAGGAAGCGGATCGTCCGGCAGACCGGGCGGGGCAGGGCGAGCGTGCCCACGCACACGATCGCGAACGGCGCCGTCCACGACCAGGGGTTTCCCGGCCCCCACCAGATCCCCAGCGCCGCGGCCGCGGCCCACACGGCCGGAACCAGCAGGCTGACGGCCGCCACGGCACACGCCCGTACGAACCCCACGCCGACGCGTGCCGGCCACGTCCCCAGTCGTCTCATGAATCTTCCTCCGCTTCCCGTTCGATGCTTCCACTGTGCACCGTGCGGAGCCCGCTCCTGCCCTGGTCAGCCCAGGAGTGGGGCTAGCCCCACCCACCCGTGCGCCCAGGCCCATACCGGGCCGGCCGGGCGCTTCGTAGCGTCAGTGAGCATGAAGACCAACGAAACCAGCACGCACACCACGGCCGCGGCGGCACTCCTCAACGACCCCCGCACGCAAAGCGCCTTCACCACGGCGAAGAACAGCATCAAGATCTACGGCGCACTCGGCACCGCCGCCCTCCTGGCGGTCATCGCGGTGGCGGGCACCGGCCATACGGTGAACACGTTCATGTGGGTGCGGGCCGTCCTGCTGCCGGTGCTCGCCGTGCTGATCCACCGGGTGACCGCCTCCGCCGCCCGGGGATCCCGGCGGGCCTTCGAGCGGGTGAGCGCCCTCGCCGTCATCATGCCGATCGCGATCATCGGCGTCGACCTGATCCCGGGTGTCTGTCCGCCGTGGTACGCCGTGATGCAGGTGGTCTGCATGCTGCCCGTCATCGGCGTCGCGTTCATCACCCGCGGCTCCGCGCTGCGCGCCGCCTTCCCCAAGGGGCACTGACGGACGGCGGACGGCGGGCGGCGGCACGCCACCGGGATTCCGCCCTCGCCGACGCCGCCCCGCCGGCGACGGGGGCCGCCGTGACGTGTCTGCGTGTCCGTCTCGGCAAGGGGCGGGAGAGACTGACGCAGGGTCAGGACCCGACCGGTCCTCCATGGTGCAGGGAGGTGCCGTCGGGCCTCCGCCCGAAGGCGGCCTCAAGAACGGCGGGAATGTCCGCCTCGGGGACCGCGGCGCGTACCTCCGCCAGAACGCGAGGGAAATCGTCGTCATCGATGTCACCCAGGTACTCCTGGCGCAGCCGGTGAATGACCTCGACGAGCTCGCGCCGCAGCCGCATCCAGGCGCGGGACGTGCGGATCTCCTCATCGACGCGGTCCATGAACCAGTGCATGACGTCGCGCGGGACGTGCAGGTGCCGCCCGCCGGCGTCGAAAGACATCGTCGGCTCCCGCGCCGGGTCCTCGTCGGGAACGCTCGCGAGCACCAAGGTCAGTTGCTCGGCGACGAGCTCCAGTTCCAGGTGCCAGGCGTCGGCGGGTACGGAGTAGATGACGGTGATCGCGTAATCGCCGCCGGGGTGCGTGATGGACATGCCACATGCTGTCATGCCCGTCCCCCGCCGCGGCCGCGGCCTCTCCCCCGTCCGCCGCCCGTCATCGCGGAACGGGGTGTTCACAGGCCGAAGAGGCGGGCGGCGTTGTCGTGGCAGACGGCTCGCAGCCAGTCGTCGCCCAGCCGCAGCCGGGCCAGGGACTCCAGGGCGTGGTGGTAGGTGTAGGGGATGTTGGGGAAGTCGGTGCCCAGGAGGATGCGGTCGCCGAGCTCCCGCAGGCGTGCGGTCTCCCGGCGCGGGAACGGGGCGACGTCTTCGGTGAAGTCGGTGAAGGCCATGGTCGTGTCCAGGTGCACGCCGGGGTGGCGGTCGGCGAGGTCGAGGAAGTCGCTGTACTCGGGGAGTCCCATGTGCGCGATGACCAGGCGTGTTCCGGGGTGGCGCCGCAGCAGGCGGGCCGTGGGGCCGGGTCCGGTGTGGGCGCCGGGGGCGGGTCCCGAGCCGCAGTGGACGACGACGGGTATGCCCTGGCCGGCGAGATGGTCCCAAACGGGGTCGAGGAGGGGGTCGTTGGGGTCGTACCCGCCGACCTGCAGGTGCGCCTTGAAGACGCGGGCGCCCTGCTCGACGGCGCGGCGCACGTAGCGGGCCGCTCCGGGTTCGGGGAAGAACGTGGCGGTGTGCAGGCAGTCGGGGTGACGGGCGGCGAAGCCTGCGGCCCAGGAGTTGAGCCAGGCGGCCATGCCGGGCTTGTGCGGGTAGAGCATGGCCGTGAACCGGCGCACGCCGAAGGCGCGCAGCCTTGCGACGCGTTCGTCCTCGCCGGTGCGGTAGGTGATGGGCCACGGCCGGGCGGTGAGCGGACCGGCCGCGTCGAAGTAGGCCCACACCTTGCGCATGACCCGGTCGGGCATGAAGTGGGTGTGGACGTCGATGAGCCCGGGCAGCCCGAGCTCCTGCCAGAAGCGCCTGACGCGCTCCTGCTCGGCGGCGGTGGGCTGCTGCGCGGGCGAAACGTCGGTGGTCATGGGCCACATCCTGCCGCGAGCCTCCGCGCTGTGGCCGGACGAGACCCATCGCCATGCCCCGCGGCCACCGTCAGGACGGGAGGTTGCCGCGCCACGGCCCTCGCGGCCCGCTCACTTCACGAAGTCGTCCACGACCTCGGGCGGCCAGGTGCCGATCTTGAGCACGCCCATGGAGTAGGCGCGGGAGACGAGTGCGGTGCGGTTGCGCACCTTCAGCTTCCGCAGCAGGCAGGTCACGTGGTACTCGACGCCGTGCGGGCTCAGGAAGAGGCGTGAGGACAGGGGGATGGTGGAGATGCCCGCGGCGATGCCCTCGAGGATGCGGGCGTCCATCGCGGAGAGGACCTTCTTGCGTTTGGTGACCACCCGCGTCTCCTCGGTGCCCTTGGCCGTGGGCATCATGACGAGGACCGCGTTGGTGCCGGGCAGTCCGCCGCTCACCGCGATCGCGGTGAGGGGAACGGTGAAGGCGGACTCCCCGCCGGGGCGCACGGCGATGACGGGGGTGACGAAGCGCTGGTGCTTGCCTTCGAGCAAGTGGGAGAACTGACGCATCAGCGGCTGCTGGACGCTCGGGTGCACCACGTCGCGGATGCTGCGGCCGCACAGCTCCTCCGACGAGCCGCTGAACTGCCGGAAGAACTCCTGGTTCGCCTGCCGGATGGTCAGGGCCGCGTCGAGCCCCGCCACACACATGCCTTGCTGGTCGGGCTGCTGGTGCGCGTCCGCGCCGCCGGCCCGGCCCATCGGGTCGCCGCCTGCCTCTAACCCGGCCGAATCAATGAGCGTGGGGACTGAATTCAGCAAAGGAAGATCCCCTTCATGAAACTTCGCGTGGAGGTGGGATGAATTGGAAGGCTAGTTACCTACCGACCGAGGGGGCAACGACCGCCATGCGGAGACACTTAAACCTGCGGCTCAATCGAAAAACGGTTCGGTACATAACCGCGGCTTCGGTGGCTCCCGTACGGCCGAAATCACGCCAATAGCCGCACCTTTACGCCACACCCGGACCGCTTCATCACTCTCCGCACGCTCTCGATCACTACCTGCCGGTATATCGGAATCAAAGGCTCCGGATCAATGGGCACCGGACCGCGCTGCACGCCGAATGAAAAATGATCATCCATCACGCCCAATTCACCGCAGGAATGCGAGATCGAGTGCACGTAACGAGTTCATGACGCCTCCGGTTCCAGGTTCCCGAAAAAACGCGTCAAGAATTTTCCGCAGCACCCGGAAACCGGGGCCGGCCGGCGCCGGGGGCATGACACCCGCCCTGCGCGCCACCGAGGGCGAGGTCCGGGCCGCAGGGGCGGAGGAGTCTACGGATTTCCCGGCACCCGGCGTGAGATCAAAGGTGAGCACGGCCAGCCGACCGCACGGGGGCGTGCCCGACGCGCGCCCGCCACCGCCGAAAGGGAACCCATGGACTCCGCCCGACGGCCGATCCTCTTCGTCAGCCTCCCGGAGAGCGGCCTGCTCAACCCGCTGCTCGTCCTGGCGGGCGAGCTCTCCCGCCAGGGGGTGGAGGACCTCTGGTTCGCCACCGACGAGCCGCGGCGCGACGACGTGCGGCGGATCGCGGAGCGTTCCCCGGTGGAGTTCGCCTCCCTGGGCGAGGTCATCTCCGAGCTGTCCGCGGTGACGTGGGGCGACGACGTCTACCGCGAGGTCACCCAGTCCTCGCGCTTCCGTGCGCACCGCGCGGTCATCAAGCAGTCCTACAAGCCCGGCCTGCAGGACGTGAAGTACCGCCGGCTCGAAGCCGTCGTCAGCAAGGTGCGACCGGCGCTGATGGTCATCGACTGCATCAGCGGATTCGCGATCGATCTGGCCATAGCCCGGGGGATCCCGTTCGTGCTCAGCGTGCCGTTCCTGCCGAGCAACGTGCTGACGGCCCGTGCCCCCTTCGGCAAGGGATACACCCCGAAGGGCTTCCCGGTCCCCCACACCGGGCTGCCGGCCGGGATGAGCCTCGTCCAGCGCATCAGCAACGAACTGTTCAAGATCCGGACCCTGGCGATGTTCTGCACCCCGGAGATGGGGAAGGTCATGAGGCAGGACGGCCGGCGGCGCAAGGCGCTCGGCCTCCCGTCGATCAGCCCGATGGCGAGGATCGACAAGGCCGAGATGGTCCTGTGCAATTCGATCGCGGAGCTGGACTACCCCTTCACCGTCCCCGGCAAGATGCGGCTGGTCGGCGCGATGGTCCCGCCGCTCCCCGAGGCCCCGGACGACAAGGACCTGTCGGGCTGGCTGGACGCCCAGTCGTCCGTGGTCTACATGGGGCTCGGGACCATCACCCGGCTGACCCGGGCGGAGGTCGGCTCCGTCGTGGAGGTCGCCCGCCGGCTCGAAGGCCGGCACCAGGTGCTGTGGAAGCTGTCCGAGGAACAGCAGCACCTGCTGCCGCCGCGGGAGTCGCTGCCGGCCAACCTCCGCATCGAGAGCTGGGTCCCGTCGCAGCACGACGTCCTCGCCCACCCGAACGTGAAGGTGTTCTTCACCCACGGCGGCGGCAACGGCTTCAACGAGGGCGTGTACTTCGGCAAGCCGCTCGTGGTCCGGCCGCTGTGGGTGGACTGCTTCGACCAGGCGGTCCGCGGCCGGGACTTCGGTATCAGCCTGACCCTGGACCGGCCGCACGCCCTGTCCGCCGGCGACGTCGTCGACAAGCTCACCCGCGTGCTGGGCACCCCCTCCTTCGCCGAGAAGGCGGAGCGGCTCGGGAAGCTGCAGCGCGCGGCGGGCGGGCGGGAGACCGCCGCCTCGCTGATCCTCGGGCTCCCGGCCCTGGCCTGAGGACACCCGAGTACCCGGACCCCACGAGAAGGAAGAGAGCGACGATGTCGTTCACGTACCCCGTGTCCAGGCCGGCCCTGGACGGCCGAGAGCTCGAATACGTCACCGCGACCGTCAGCGACGGCTGGATATCGTCCCAAGGGCCGGTGATCCAGCGCTTCGAGCGCGCCTTCGCGGACTACAACGCGATCGCGCACGGCGTCGCCTGTTCCTCCGGGACCGCCGCCCTCACGCTGGCCCTGCGGGCGCTGGGCATCGGCCCGGGCGACGAGGTGATCGTCCCCGAGTTCACCATGGTCGCCTCCGCCTGGGCGGTCACCTACACCGGAGCGACCCCCGTCTTCGTCGACTGCGCGGACGACCTCAACATCGACGTCACCCGCATCGAGGAGAAGATCACCTCGCGGACGAGGGCCGTCATGCCCGTGCACGTCTACGGCCGGCGCTGCGACATGGACGCGATCATGGACATCGCGTTCCAGCACAACCTGCGCGTCGTCGAGGACTCCGCCGAGGCCCACGGCATCCGCCCGGTCGGCGACATCGCCTGCTTCTCGCTCTTCGCTAACAAGATCATCACCTCGGGCGAGGGCGGCATCTGCCTCACCGACGATCCCAGGCTGGCCGGGCAGCTGGAGCACCTGCGCGCCATGGCCTTCACCAAGGACCACAGCTTCCTGCACAAGAAGGTCGCCTACAACTTCAGGATGACGGCCATGCAGGCCGCCGTCGCCCTCGGCCAGGTCGAGCGGCTGGACGAGATCCTTCAGACGCGCCGGACGATAGAGAAGCGCTACGACGAAGGTCTCGCCGACGTCCCCGGGATCACCTTGATGCCGCCGCGGGACGTGCTGTGGATGTACGACGTCCGGGCCGAACGCCGCGAGGAGCTACGGGCGTTCCTGGCCGACCGGTCCATCGAGACCCGGCTCTTCTTCAAGCCGATGAGCCGGCAGCCCATGTACTTCCATCCCGAGTGGCCCTCGCTCAAGGCGAACGTCTTCGCCGAGGACGGGCTGTACCTGCCCACGCACACCGGGCTGACCGCCGCCGACCAGGACTTCGTGATCGGCCGGGTCCGCGCGTTCTACGGCGTCTGACCGAACCGTCCGAAAGGGGACATCCGCACATGACGCAAGCCGAACCGCAGGTGGTCGACTTCCCGCTGCGCAAGCCCGGCGTGGCCTTCCCGCCCCCGGGTTACGCCGGCTACCGCGAGCAGCAGGGGCTGGTCCTCTCGTGCCTGCCCAACGGCGACCGGGTCTGGCTGGTCACCCGGCACGAGGACGTGCGCGCCGTGCTGACCGATCCGAGGATCAGCTCCAACCCCGAGCACCCGGGGTTCCCGAACGTCGGCGAGAGCCTGGGGGTGCCCAAGCAGGACCAGATCCCGGGCTGGTTCGTGGGGCTGGACTCCCCGGAGCACGACCGGTTCCGCAAGGCGCTCATCCCGGAGTTCACCGTCCGGCGCGTCCGCGCGATGCGCCCGGCGATCGAACGCACGGTGGACGAGCGCCTCGACGCGATGCTGGCCGCGGGCGACTGCGCCGACCTCGTCGCCGACTTCGCGCTGCCCATCCCGTCCCTGGTGATCTCCTCGCTGCTCGGGGTGCCGCCGGCCGACCGCGACTTCTTCGAGTCCAGGACGCGCACCCTGGTCGCCATCCGCGCCTCGACCGACCAGCAGCGGGAGTCCGCCGCCAAGGACCTGCTGCGCTACATCAACCGGTTGGTGGCCATCAAGCAGAAGTGGCCCGCCGACGACCTGGTCAGCAGGCTGCTGGCCACCGGCGCGATCGCCCCGCACGAGCTGTCGGGCGTGCTGATGCTCCTGCTCATCGCCGGGCACGAGACGACGGCCAACAACATCGCGCTGGGCGTGGTCACCCTCCTGACGAACCCCGAGTGGATCGGTGACGACCGGGCCGTGGAGGAGACGCTGCGCTTCCACTCGGTCGCCGACCTGGTGTCCCTGCGGGTGGCGGTCGAGGACGTGGAGATCTCCGGGCAGCTCGTCCGGGCGGGCGAGGGCATCGTGCCCCTGGTGGCAGCGGCCAACCACGACGAGAACAGCTTCGAGTGCCCCCACCGGTTCGACCCCTCCCGGTCCGCCCGCCACCACGTGGCCTTCGGCTACGGCGTGCACCAGTGCCTGGGGCAGAACCTCGTGCGGGTCGAAATGGAGATCGCCTACCGGAAGCTCTTCGAGCGCATCCCCGCCCTCGAACTCGCCGTGCCCGCCGAGGGACTGTCCTTCAAGCACGACGGCGTGGTGCACGGACTGCACGCGCTGCCGGTCCGCTGGTAGCCGGCGACCGGACCGTCCGCCGGGCGCGCCACCGGCCGCCCGGCGGACCCGAATCCACCGCAGGAGAGACACCGACATGCGTATCACCGCCGACACCGGCCGCTGCGTGGGAGCGGGCCAGTGCGTACTGAACGCCCCGCGGGCCTTCGACCAGGACGACGACGGGCTGGTCACCCTGCTGCTCGCCGAGCCCGGCGCCGACGAGGAGGCCGGGGTCCGGCTGGCGGCCGGCCTCTGCCCGTCCCGGGCCATCACCGTGCACGAGGACTGACGCCCGCGCCCGGGCGACCGGCCTGCCGCGTCCCCCAACCGACGAAAGCACTCGCATCCGGGAGTGAACGTGCCCGCCCAGACAGATGACTACGCGAACGATCCGTCCCCCGAGCCCGTGGCCGTCATCGGCATGGCCTGCCGGCTGCCGGGCGGGGCCCACTCCCCCGAGGCCCTGTGGCAGCTGCTCTCCGACGAGGCCCACGCGATGTCCGGCTTCCCGGAGGACCGCGGCTGGGACCTCGGCCGGCTCTTCGACGACGACCCCGACCGCCCCGGCACCACGTACGCGCGCGAAGGCGGTTTCCTGCACGACGCGGGCCACTTCGACGCGGGCTTCTTCGGCTTCTCCGACCTGGAGGCGACGGCGACCGACCCCCAGCAGCGCCTGCTCCTCGAAGCCGCCTGGGAGACCTTCGAACGGGCGGGCATCGACCCGGCGGCCCTGAAGGGCACCCGCACCGGCGTGTTCACCGGTGCGACGCACGGCGGCTACGCCACCGGCTCGTCCGTGAACGACGGCCGGCTGGAGAGCCTGCTGGCCACCGGGACCGCCGGGAGCGCGGTCTCCGGGCGCCTCGCCCACGCCTACGGGCTGGAGGGGCCCGCGCTCACGGTGGACACCGACTCCTCGTCCTCCCTCGTCGCCCTGCACCTGGCCTGCCGGTCCCTGCGGTCGGGCGAGTCCACGCTCGCGCTGGCCGGCGGCGTCGCCGTCATGGCCTCCCCCGCGCCCTTCACCCGGCTCTCCCGGCTGCGGGTGCTGTCCCCGGGCTCCCGCTCCAGGGCCTACGCGGACGCCGCCGACGGCTCGGCCTGGTCCGAGGGGGCGGGGCTGCTCCTGCTGGAGCGGCTCGGCGACGCCCGGCGCAACGGGCACCGCGTCCTGGCGCTGGTACGCGGCTCCGCCGTCAACCAGGACGGCGCCTCCGACGGGTTCACGGCACCGAGCGGCACCGCACAGCAGCGCGTCATCCGGCAGGCCCTGGCGGACGCCCGGCTGGCACCGCGGGACATCGACGCCGTGGAGGGCCACGGCACCGGCACACCGCTCGGCGACGCCGTCGAGGTCCGGGCCCTCCTGGCCGCGTACGGCGAGGGGCGCCCCGCGGAACGGCCGCTGTGGCTGGGGTCGGTGAAGTCCAACCTCGGGCACACGCAGGCGGCCGCGGGTGTCGTCGGGGTCATCAAGACGGTGCTCGCGATGCACCGTGGCCTGCTGCCCAGGACCCTGCACGCCGACGAGCCGCCGTCCCGGGCGGAGCGGTCCGACGGCTCGCTGCGGGTGCTGACCGAGGCCCGGCCCTGGCCGCGGGAGAGCGGACGGACGCGCCGGGCCGGGGTGTCCTCCTTCGGGCTCACCGGCACCAACGCCCATGTGATCCTGGAGGAAGCGCCGGCCGGTGACGGCACGGGCAGCGCGGCCGGGGCCACCGGCACGGCCCGCACCGAGGTCCAGGAACCGGCCGGTGACGCGGCAGCGCCCTGGATCCTGTCCGCCCGCAGCCGGGCGGCGCTCCGCGCACAGGCGCGGCGCCTGGCCGAGCGGGTGGCGGCCGACCTGGGGCTGTCCGCCCAGGACGTCGCCCATTCCCTGGCCACCACCCGCGCCCTGCACCGGCACCGGGCCGTCATCAGCGGCTCGGGCCGCGCGGAACTCCTGGCCGCGACGGAGGAACTCGCGACCGGCAGGCGGGCCTCCCGGGTCACCGTCGAGGACTCCTCACCGGGCGGCCTGGCCGTCGTCTTCCCCGGGCAGGGCGGCCAGCGGCCCGGAATGGGCCGCGAGGCGGCCGGGACGTTCCCCGTGTTCGCGGCCGCGCTGCGCGAGGTGTGCGCCGTCATGGACACCCTGCTGGACCGGCCGCTCACGTCGGTGATGTGGGCGGATCCGGACTCCGAGGAGGCGGCCCTGCTCGACGACGCCGTCTACGCCCAGCCCGCGCTGTTCGCCCTCCAGGTCGCCCTGTACCGGCTCTTCGAGTCCTGGGGCGTGGTCCCGGACCGCCTGGCGGGACACTCGGCCGGCGAGACCACCGCCGTTCACTTGGCGGGCGGGCTCGGTCTTGAGGACGCCTGCACCCTGGTGGCCGCCCGGGGCAGGCTGATGGATTCCCTTCCCGGCGGGTCGATGGTGGCGGCCCGGATCTCCGAGAGCGAAGTGGAACCGTTGCTCGCCGAGTGGGGGGACGCTGCGGCGATCGCCTCCGTGAACGGGCCGCACTCGCTCGTCCTTTCGGGCGCCGACGCCGCGCTGGCCGCGCTCACGGACCGGCTCAACGCCGCCGGCCATAAGACCCGGCGGGTCGCGGTGAACGGCGCCGCCCACTCGCCGCTCATGGACCCCGTCCTGGAGGAGTTCGGCGCGGTCGCCCGGACGCTGTCCTACTCCACACCCGCCCTTCCCGTCGTCTCGACCGTCACCGGCAGGCTCCTGACCGCCGAGGACGCCCACGATCCCGGCCACTGGGTGCGGCACCTGCGGGACTGCGTGCGCTTCAAGGACGCGGTCGACCGGCTCCGGGACGAACGCGTCACCGGATTCCTGGAGCTGGGCCCCCATCCGGTGCTGACGCCGATGGTCGACGAGTGCCTGGACCCCGCCGGCACCGGCTACGGTGCCGCCATCGTGCCGACCCTGCGCGCCGGGGAGGGCGAGCGGCAGGCCCTGCTCACGGCCGTCGCCCGGATGCACGCCCACGGCGTTCCCGTGGACTGGCACGCGGTCCTGCCCGGGGCGCGGTCCGTTCCCCTGCCGACCTACGCCTTCCAGCGGCGGCGGTTCTGGGCGGCTTCCGCGGACGCCGGGACCGTCGGCGGCCGCACGGCGGGCGCCGGGGAAGGGACCGCGGGCGACGACGAACCGCCGAGCCTGGCCGACCGGCTGTCCGGCCTCGACGGCCCCGCGCAGGACGCGCTCGTGCTGGCCACGGTCCTCGCCGAGGTCTCGGCCGCCCTGGGCATCCCGGAGCTGCGGAGCGACGAGGGCGACCGGGCGTTCCTGGACATGGGGGTCACCTCGGTGAGCGCGCTGGAGCTGCGCAACCGGCTCGTCGCCGCCACGGGCACGCGCCTCCCGGTCACGCTCGTGTACGACCACCCCACGCCCGACGCCGTCGTCCGCTTCGTGCGCGGCAGGCTCACGGTGCCGGCCGCCGTCCGTGACACGGCCACCGTCGTGGCCGAGCTGGAGGCCCTTCTCACGGACGGCGCGGCGGTCTCCACGGACACGGCGGCACGGCTCAGGGCGGTGGCGGCCCGGTGCCGGGCCGAGGCGCCTTCGGCCGGCGCACCCGGCGCGTCCCCGGCCGGCGCGCTCGACCTGTCCGCGGCCAGCGACGAGGAACTGTTCGACCTGCTGGACGGGGCGGGATGACACGCCCGGGTGGGGGCGGCCCCACAGGACGGCCGCCGGGATCCCCTCCCGCGCGGCACTCGGAACACTCATCCGCGGGAGATCAGCCATGAGCGGACCCACTTCGCCCACCGCCGCCCGGACTGCCGGGGACATCATGATCGAGGCGGACGGCGTCAGCAGGGCCTTCGGTTCGCTGCGGGCCCTGGACTCGGTGAGCCTCTCGGCGCGCCGCGGCACGGTACTGGGCCTGCTCGGGCACAACGGCGCGGGCAAGACCACGCTCGTCAACGTGCTCACCGCCGCCCTGCCGCCCAGCTCGGGACGGGCGGCGGTCGCCGGCTTCGACGTCACGCGCGCACCGCGCGAAGTACGCAAACGCATTGGTCTCACCGGCCAGTTCGCGTCGGTCGACCCCCAGCTCTCGGGGCGGGACAACCTCGTCCTGCTGGCCCGCCTCCTCGGCGCGGACCGCAGGTCGGCCCGGGTGAGGGCCGACGAACTGCTGGAGCTGTTCGGCCTCCAGGGCTTCGCGTCGCGCCGGCCGGGAACGTACTCGGGCGGGCTGCGCCGGCGGCTGGACCTGGCCGCGTCCCTGGTCGGCCACCCGGACGTCATCTTCCTCGACGAGCCGACCACGGGCCTGGACCCGTCGAGCCGGCTGAATCTTTGGGAGATCGTGGAGGACCTGGTGGCCGGGGGCACCACGGTCCTGCTCACCACCCAGTACCTCGACGAGGCGGACCGGCTCGCGGACTCCATCACCGTCCTCTCGGCCGGCGCGGTGATCGCGAGCGGCACCGCCGCCGAACTCAAGGCCCAGGTGGGCACGTGCACGGTGACGGTGACCCCGGACTCCGCGGCCGGCCCGGCCGTGACCTGCGCCGCCCTGCGGCAGGCGGGCCTGGAACCGGTGCCGGACCGGGAGAACGGCACCGTCGCCGTCGCCGTCGAGGCGTCGAAGGACATCGCGCAGGTGATCCGGGCCCTCGACCGGGCGGGCATCGGGGCCACGGCACTGTCGTTCCGCGAGCCGAGCCTCGACGACGTCTACCTCGCCCTGGCCGGGCGCTCCGCCGGCGCCGCCTCATGAACCTCTTCGCACAGATCGTGGAGACTCCATGACCACACCATCCATCGGCACACCGAACCCGGCGCCGCCGGTCCCGGATCCCGCCCCGGGGCCGGCGGCGGCCGTCTGGAACGGCAGCTCGACCGCCACTCAGATCCGGGTGCTCACCGGCCGCTCGCTGCGGGCGCTGGTGAGCGACCCCGGGGTGCTCGCCTTCGGCCTGTTCCAACCGGTGATCATCCTGTTCGTGCTGACCCAGGTCTTCACCGGGATGGGCAAGTCGGCCCACTTCCCCGCGGGGGTCAGCTACCTCGACTTCGTCATGCCTGCGGTCCTGGTGGACAACGCGGTGCAGTCCGCCGTCCAGTCCGGGATCGGCGTGGTGGACGACCTCAAGAACGGCATGGTCGCCCGGCTGCGGTCCCTGCCCATCCACCCCGCTTCGCTGCTCGTCGCCCGGAGCCTGGCGAACCTGGTCCGTGCCGCGATCCAGATCGCGGTCGTCATCGTGCTGGCCGTCGTCGTCCTCGGCTACTCCCCCAAGGGCGGCGCGGGGCAGCTCCTCGCCTCGGCCGGGCTGGCGGTCTTCATCACCTGGACCCTGGGCTGGGCGTTCATCGCCGCGGCCACGTGGCTGCGCCGGGCGGAGCCCATGCAGAACCTCTCGGTCATCGCGCTCATCCCCCTGATGTTCGCGTCGAGCGCCTACATCCCGGTCAGCGACCTGCCCGAGTGGCTGCGCGTGATCGCCAAGGTCAACCCGCTGACGTACGCGATCGACACGGCGCGCGCCCTCGCGCTCGACCTGCCGGGCGCCGGGGCCGCGGTACCCGCCGTGCTCATCAGCGCCGGCATCGCCGTCGTCGGCGGGGTGTTCGCAGTGGTGGGCCTCCGCCGGCCGCTGTGAGCCGGGGCCGCTCCCCCTCCGCGTACGACGAAGCGGCCCGCACCAGGATCACCTGGTACGGGCCGCTTCGTGGTGCCGGGCCGGGCCGTCAGGAAAGGCCGAGCTCGTTGTCGAGGAGGTCGAAGACCTCCTCGTCGGAGGCGGACTCGAAGTCGAAGCCCTCCTCGTCCTCCCCGGATCCCTCGCGGCCGGCTTCCGCGGCGGCACCCCGCAGGGCGTCCCACTTCGCCTTGAGGACCTCAAGGCGGCCGGCTATCTGCTCGTGCACCTCCTCCGTGACGTCCAGCCCGCCGAACGCCTTCTCCAGCCTGCCGAGTTCGTCCAGGAGCGCCTCCGGGCCAAAGAGTTCCCCGGGCGCGAGCAGGGCGTGGAGACGGCCGACGAGCTCGACAGGCGTCGGGTAGTCGAAGAGCAGGGTCGCCGGCAGCCGGACACCGGTGAGGGCGCTCAGCCTGTTGCGGAGCTCGATCGCGGTGAGGGAGTCGAAGCCGAGGTCCTGGAACGCCTGCTCCGCATCGACCTGCGCGGCTCCTTCGTGGCCCAGTACGGCGGCGGCCTCACCGCGTACGGTCTCCAGCACGACGTCGCGCGCCTCCGCGGCGGACAGCCCGGCCAGCCGCTGGGCCAGGCCGGCGGCCCCGCCGCCCGTAGCGGCCGCCGCGGTACGCCGCCCCGGTGCCCGGATCAGGCCGCGCAGGAGGGGCAGGGGTTCGCCCTGTGCGCGGAGGGCGGTGAGGTCCAGGCGGACGGGGAGGACGGCCGACGCGGTGGTGCCGAGTGCGGCGTCGAAGAGCGCCACGCCGTCCTCCGCGGAGAGCGGGGGCATTCCGGAGCGGGCCATGCGCTCAAGATCAGCCTCGGCGAGGGTGCCCGTCATGCCGCTGTCCTGCGACCACGGCCCCCATGCGAGCGACGCGGCCGGAAGACCTTGCGTCCGGCGGTGGTGAGCGAGGGCGTCCAGGAAGGCGTTGCCGGCCGCGTAGTTGGCCTGGCCCGCACTGCCGAAGGTGCCCGCGACGGAGGAGAAGACCACGAAGGCGCCGAGGTCCAGGTCCTTGGTGGCCTCGTGCAGGTTCCACGCGGCATCCACCTTCGGCCGCAGGACAGCGGCCAGCCGGTCCGGGGTCAGGGACGTGATGGTGGCGTCGTCGAGGACACCGGCGGTGTGCACGACGGCACGGACGGAGTGCCGGGCCACGAGCCCGGCCACGGCCGCGCCGTCGGTCACGTCGCACGCCTCGACGATCGCGTCCGCCCCGTGCTCCGCGAGCTCGGTCACGAGCTCCGCCGCGCCCTCGGCGGCCGGACCGCGGCGGCTGACCAGCAGCAGGCTCCGTACCTCGTGCGCGGCCGCCAGGTGTCGTGCCACCGCGCGTCCCAGGCCGCCCGTACCGCCGGTGATCAGAACCGTGCCGGTCGTGTCCCACGCGGCGTCGGCCGTGTTGCGCTCCTGCACCCGGGCGAGGCGCGCGGCGAGCACCTTGCCCTCCCGGACCAGCAGCTGAGGCTCGTCCGTCGCGAGCGCCTGCGGCAGCACGGTCGCGTCGGCGCCGGCGTCACCGTCCAGGTCCACCAGGACGAAACGCCCCGGATTCTCCGACTGCGCGGAGCGGACCAGTCCCCACACGGCGGCACCGGCGAGATCCTCACCCGAAGCCGCACCCCGGGTCACGAACACCAGGCGCGCGTCCGCGAACCGGTCGTCGGCCAGCCACGACCGCACCAGCTCCAGCGCCCGGGCGCACGCGGCGTGAACGGTCTCCGCCGTGCCGGCGCTTTTGAAGGCGGCCGGCTCGACCAGTATCGCCCGGGGAATCGCTTCCCCGGCCAGGGCTTCCAGATCGGCGTACGCCCGGAAGGGCGCGCCGTCCGGCCCGGTGCCGAGCCCGACGCGTTCGTCCGTGAGGGCGACAGGAACCCAGTCGAGCGTGAACAGGGAGTCGCGGTCCCCGGTCCGCAGCTGCCCGGCGGAGACCGGGCGGACGGTCAGCGACTCCACCGAAGCCACCGGCGCACCGGCCGGGTCGGCCATCGCGATCGACACGCCGCCTTCGACGGGCCGCAGACGCACCCGCACTTGTGAGGCGCCGGAAGCGTGCAGCGACACGCCGCTCCACGAGAACGGGACGCTTCCTTCACCGGCTCCCGCGGCGAACGCCGAAGCGTGCAACGTCGCGTCGAAGAGCGCCGGATGCAGGCCATAGGCGGCGCCGTCGGTTCCTTCCGGCAGCCGCACCTCGGCGTAGACGTCGTCGCCGGCCGTCCAGGCCGCCCGGAGGCCCTGGAACGCCGGGCCGTACGCGAACCCGGCAGCCGCGAACTGCTCGTAGCCGCTCTCCACGTCGAGAGGCAGGGCTCCCTGCGGAGGCCATTCGGACGTGTCGAACGCCGGCGGTTCCGCGCCTGTGGTCACCACACCGCTCGCGTGCAGCGTCCACGACTCCTCGCCCTCACGTGAATGCACCGCCACCGAACGGCGACCGGAATCGTCCGGCTCACCCACCCACACCTGCACCTGCACACCAGCACCCGAAGCAGGCAGCACGAGAGGCGCGGCGAGCGTCAGCTCCTCCAGCAGATCGCAGCCGACCTCATCAGCAGCACGCAGCACCACCTCCACCAGCGCCGTACCCGGCACCAGCACAGAACCCATCACCACATGATCCGCCAGCCACGGATGCTGGACATACAACCGCGCCAGGGCTCCCGTCACGGCCGTCTCTTCGTCCCGGTTACGGCGCAGGGCGGGAACGAGGACGGTCTCTTCGGGCAGTGACTCCTGGGCCATGGCCGACAGGACGCCGTCCGGGCCGAGCTCCAGGAACCGCGTCACGCCCTCCGCGTGCAGGGCACGCACGCCGTCCGCGAAGCGCACCGCCTCACGCACGTGGCTGACCCAGTAGTCGGCGGAGGCCAGCTGCCCGGGCCCGGCGGGCCGACCCGTGAGGTTGGATACGACGGGCAGCGTCGGCGCACCGAACGACAGCCTCGCCACCACCTCACGGAAGTCCGCCAGCATCGGGTCCATCAGCGGCGAATGGAACGCGTGCGACACCCGCAGCCGGCTGGTCTTGCGCCCCTCGTTCCCGAAGCGCGCCCGGAGCGCCTCGACGGCCTCCTCGGCGCCGGAGACGACGACCGACGCCGGGCCGTTGACCGCCGCGATCGCGACGCCCTCGGTCAGGTGCGGCAGGACCTCCTCCTCCGTCGCCTGCACCGCGGCCATCGCACCACCGGCGGGCAGGGCTTGCATGAGCCGGCCACGGGCCGCCACCAGCGCGCAGGCGTCCGCCAGCGAGAACACACCGGCCACATGCGCGGCGGCGACCTCACCGATGGAGTGACCTGCGACGAAGTCCGGTCGTACGCCCCAGGACTCCATCAGCCGGAAGAGCGCCACCTCGATCGCGAACAGGCCCGCCTGCGCGTAGGCCGTCTGATGCAGCAGGCCGGCGTCGTCGCCCCAGACCACGCCCCGCAGGGGGCGGTCCAGGTGCTCGTCCAGCCCCGCGCACACCGCGTCGAAGGCTTCCGCGAAGAGCGGATACCGGGCATACAGCTCGCGGCCCATCCCGAGCCGTTGCGAACCCTGGCCCGGGAACAGGAACGCCGACTTGCCGGAGCGAACCGAGCCCGCGGCCACCTCCGGGCCGGTTTCCCCGGCCGCGAGCTCCGAGAGGGCCCGTGCCAGGGCATCGCGGTCCGCACTCCACACCACCGCGCGATGCGGGAAGCCCGAGCGGCTCGTGGCCAGCGAGTACGCCACGTCCAGCAGCCTCGGTCCGGGGTCGCCCCCGATGCGGGACAGCAGCCTGGCCGCCTGGGCGCGCACCGCGGGTGCGGACTTGCCGGACACCACGAACGGTACGAGCCTTTCGGTGTCCGCGTCCTCCACCCGTTCCCGGGCCGGCTCGGGAACGGGCTCGGGTTCCGGCCGTTCCAGGATCACGTGTGCGTTCGTGCCGCTGATCCCGAAGGAGGAGACGCCCGCACGCCGCGGACCGTCGCCCTCAGGCCAGGCGGTCTGCTCGGTCAGCAGCTCGACGGCGCCGGCCGACCAGTCCACGTGCGACGACGGCGCGTCGACGTGCAGGGTGCGCGGCAGCTCGCCGTGGTGCATCGCCATGACCATCTTGATCACGCCGGCGACACCGGCGGCGGCCTGCGCGTGACCGATGTTCGACTTGACGGACCCGAGCAGCAGCGGCCGGCCCTCCGGGCGGCCCTGCCCGTACGTGGCGAGAAGGGCCTGAGCCTCGATCGGGTCGCCGAGTGTCGTACCCGTACCGTGCGCCTCCACCGCGGCGACCTGATCCGGGGAGATGCCCGCGTTCGCCAGGGCCTGGCGGATCACCCGCTGCTGCGACGGGCCGTTGGGGGCCGTGAGGCCGTTCGACGCGCCGTCCTGGTTCACGGCGCTGCCACGTACCGTCGCCAGGACGCGGTGACCGTTCCGGCGCGCGTCCGACAGCCGCTCCAGCACCAGCATGCCCACGCCTTCACCCCAGCCGACCCCGTCGGCCGCATCGGCGAAGGCCTTGCACCGGCCGTCCGCCGACAATCCCCGCTGCCGCGAGAACTCCACGAACGTCGTCGGCGTCGACATCACCGTCACACCACCCGCCAGCGCCAGC
>NZ_JOFL01000029.1 GCF_000719265.1 Streptomyces roseoverticillatus
TAGTTCTGAAGTAACGAACACGCCCCCTGCGGGGTGCGGCGGTTCATATCTTCATAGTGTTTCGGTGGTCATAGCGTTAGGGAAACGCCCGGTTACATTTCGAACCCGGAAGCTAAGCCTTTCAGCGCCGATGGTACTGCATGGGGGACCGTGTGGGAGAGTAGGACGCCGCCGAACAATTATTCAGCCTCAGGCCTGGGATATTTATCCCGGGCCTGAGGCTTTTTTGCGTTCCTGCAACGACGATTAATTTCCGCGGCGCGTTCGGCTGCTTCCCTTCCCCGGGAAGCAGCCGAACGCCCGAACAGCCGTACAGAACAAACGCTCTTACTTGCCCTCGCTCGCCGACCGCGCGAGCTCGACATCAAGAGACTCACGCCGAATGCGCTGGTCCATGTACAGCAGGGCTGTCATGCCGGCAGACACCGGCAGCGTAAGAGCCGAGCTGACCACCGCCGCAATACCGACCTCGATCAGCGACGCCCAATCGGTCGCATCGGCCACTGACTGCCCGCCGCCGCCGTGGATGAAGACGTCGAAGACGAGAACAATGGCCTGCGCCATCAAACCGACCAGCGCCGTGATCAGGATCGAGATGAGCTGGATGCCGAAGACGCGCCACCACGACCCGCGCACCAGCTTCGCCGACCGCTGCATCGCTGCCGCGACACCCTGCTTCTCCAGCATCAGCGCCGGCGCGGCGAGGCTGTACCGGATCCACAGCCAGGTGGCCACGACCATCGCCGCCAGCCCGCCCAGGGCCGTCAGCGACATTCCCGCCTGCTCCGCCCCCGCTGCCGCCACGAGGAGCCCCCAGACGATACCGGCAGCGAACACACCGATCAGCAGCATCGGCACCAGGACCATCAGGCCTGCCATCCGGCCCAGCTGCGGCCTTGCGCTCCGCCACGCCTCCCGGGCGGTGACCGGGCGGCCCAGCACTGCGCGGCTGACGATCACCGTCAGGAGGGCCGCCGCCGTGATGGAACCGATCAGGCTGAGCAGCCAGGCCACGCCGATCCCGCCCAAGCCGTTGCCTATGGCCCCGACCAGCTCCTGAGGGGTCTCCGGAGTTGCTCCGCCGAGCGGGTCGAGCTCGGGCGTCCCCTGGTCCCACAGCCGGTCGACCATCGTCGCCACGACCTGCGTGCCGACCGCGACCGTCAGCGAAATACCGAGGACAGCGCGCCAGTGGATGCGCATCGTGCGGACCGCGCCCTCCACGATCTCGCCGGCCTGCAGCGGGCGCAGCGGGATCACACCGGGCTGCGGCGCCTGCGGCCGTCCCCACTGCGGGCGCCCCGGCTGCTGCCGGCCCGCCTGTGGCCCCGGCTGCCCCGGCACTCCGCCCGCGCCCCCGTGGCCCGGTCCCGGGCCCGTCTGCGCGCGGGCTCTCTCGCCCGTGCCCCGGCGCTGCCGCGGCGGGCCCTGGGCGGAGGTCGACCAGTCACCCGGCGGCGGCTGTTCCTGTGCCCACTGTGCGGGGCGCCCCTCCTGAGCGGCCTCGGCGGCCTCGGCGGCCTTGTCGGTCTCTTCGGACGGGGAGGATCCGGGCGAGGTCCGGCCCGGAGAGTCAGTCATGTGCGTCTCGCTCCTTCTCGGTGCCCGCCCGTCCGCCGGTGCGGCGGCGAGCGGCTGCCAGTAATCGTGTCACGGGGTCTTCAACGTCCCGCGGGGCGCGGAGGCGCCCGGTGGGGCCCGTCAGCTCGTACGGGGGAGGAATCCGCAGGCAACCTTTCCCTGCCCGGGCGTCCGGGCCAGACTGGACAGATGGCTGATCAGTTCGCGGCATCCATGGCGTCCGTCGAGCCCGGCTCCGTTCCCTCGCTGAGATGGGAGGAGCGGCCGGAGGGGCCCGTGCTCGTGGTCCTGGACCAGCGGAGGCTTCCCGCGGAGGAGGTCGAGCTGGTGTGCACGGACGTACCGGCGCTGGTCGACGCGATCCGTACGCTCGCCGTGCGCGGAGCGCCGCTGCTGGGGATCGCCGGAGCGTACGGGGTGGCGCTGGCGGCCGTACGCGGCTTCGACGTCGCGGAATCCGCCGACCTGCTCGCCCACGCGCGCCCCACGGCCGTGAACCTCGCCTACGGGGTGCAGCGCGCCCGGGCGGCGTACGAGAAGGCCCTCGGCGAGCGGCTGGGCTCCGGGCATGCCGCCGCGGCCGGCCTTGCCGAGGCCCGCGCTCTGCACCGTGAGGACGCCGAGGCCAGCGCGCGGATGGCGGAGCACGGACTGGCCCTGCTGGCGGAGCTCGTGCCCGGCGGCGGCTTCCGGGTGCTCACGCACTGCAACACCGGGGCGCTGGTCTCCGGCGGCGAGGGCACGGCCTTCGCTGTCGCGGGGGCGGCGCACCGCGCGGGGCGGCTGAGACGCCTGTGGGTGGACGAGACGCGTCCGCTGCTGCAGGGGGCGCGGCTCACCGCGTACGAGGCGGCTCGCGCCGGTATGGCGTACACGCTGCTCACCGACAACGCGGCGGGGTCGCTGTTCGCCTCGGGGGAGGTGGACGCGGTGCTGATCGGTGCGGACCGGATAGCCGCCGACGGCTCCGTGGCGAACAAGGTGGGCAGCTATCCGCTGGCGGTGCTGGCCCGCTACCACCACGTGCCGTTCGTGGTCGTGGCCCCCGTGAGCACTGTGGACCTTTCGACGCCCGCGGGCTCGGAGATCGAGGTGGAGCAGCGCGCGGGGCACGAGGTGACGGAGTTTACGGTCGTGCCTCCGGGGGCAGGCGCGGAGCCGGGCACGGGCGTGCCGGTGGCCCCGCTGGGTGCGCAAGCGTACAACCCCGCGTTCGATGTCACACCGCCGGAGCTGGTGACCGCGATCGTCACGGAGAACGGCGTGGTGTCGCCGGTGACCCGGTCCGGCCTGGCGGAGCTCTGTGCCGGGCCGCAGCAGGTATCCGGGAGTGAGCCGGGCTGATCCGCACGTGTACTGTCCACCCCTGGCGACGAATGCGATCGGGGTCTCAGGTCAACGGGACACACCGGAGTGTGTCAGTCGCGCCAGGTGAGCTCCGTCACCCGGCTCTATGGACCGGATGCGAAAATGGGATGATGTCGATATGAAGGGACGCGTCCTTGTCGTCGACGACGACACCGCACTGGCCGAGATGCTCGGCATTGTGCTGCGTGGTGAGGGTTTCGAGCCGTCGTTCGTTGCGGACGGCGACAAGGCACTTGCTGCTTTTCGTGAGGTAAAGCCCGATCTCGTGCTGCTCGACCTGATGCTGCCCGGCCGGGACGGCATTGAGGTGTGCCGGCTCATCCGCGCCGAGTCCGGTGTGCCGATCGTGATGCTGACCGCGAAGAGCGACACGGTCGACGTGGTCGTCGGCCTGGAGTCGGGGGCGGATGACTACATCGTCAAGCCGTTCAAGCCGAAGGAGCTGGTGGCGCGGATCCGCGCCCGCCTGCGCCGGTCGGAGGAGCCCGCACCGGAGCAGCTGGGGATAGGTGACCTGGTCATCGACGTGGCCGGGCACTCGGTCAAGCGCGACGGTCACTCGATCGCGCTGACGCCGCTCGAGTTCGACCTGCTGGTCGCGCTCGCCCGCAAGCCGTGGCAGGTCTTCACCCGCGAGGTGCTCCTGGAGCAGGTCTGGGGCTACCGTCACGCGGCCGACACCCGCCTCGTCAACGTGCACGTGCAGCGGCTGCGCTCCAAGGTCGAGAAGGACCCGGAGCGGCCGGAGATCGTGGTGACCGTCCGTGGTGTGGGTTACAAGGCCGGGCCGAGCTGACATGTCGGGCAACGGTGCCGCCCCGGAGCGGGGCGTGGGGCGGCCCGTCGAGACGGCGGGCGGCATATCCCTCTTCCGGCGGTTGTGGCGGGCCGGGCAGATGCTGTCCGACGGCGCGGCCGCGGGGCCGGTCCACCCGCTGCTGAGGCTGTACGTGCGCTGGGTGCGGCGGCCGCTGCTGCCCGCGATGCGGCTGTGGCGGCGCAACATCCAGCTGCGCGTGGTCGCCACGACGCTGCTGATGTCGGTGGGCGTGGTGCTGCTGCTCGGCGTGGTCGTCATCGGGCAGGTCCGCAACGGCCTGCTGGAGGCCAAGCGGCACGCGTCGCTGAGCCAGGCCGAGGGCGGTTTCAAGGCCGCGCGGGACGCCGCCGACGCCGCGGGCGACACCCGCGGGCAGGACGCCCAGTCGGGCAGCCGCAGCGGCACCGATCCCGGTGCCTGGCTGACGGCGCAGGTGCAGCAGCTGTCCAGCGGCGGGCAGGGCGTCTACCACGTGGTGGCGCTCAGCTCCGGGGGCGGCGACCTCGCGTACGGCGATCCGGGCTACGGCGACGTGTCGTCCGCCGGCGCGCGCGGCCCGCGTGCCTCCGGTGACATCGACCCCGAGGCCAGCATCCCCGCCGACCTGCGGAAACAGCTGGACACCAAGACCGGGGCGCTGTGGAAGTCCGCGTCGGTCAAGCACAACTCCTCCGACGAGGGCGAGCCCGCGCTGGTCGTCGGCAAGCGCATGTACGACCCCAACGGCAAGGCGTACCAGCTGTACTACCTCTTCCCGTACACCCAGGAGGAGAAGTCGCTGGGCCTGGTCAGGGGCACGCTCGCGACCGCCGGGGTGTTCGTGGTCGTGCTGCTCGGGGCCATCGCCTGGCTCGTGGTGCGGCAGATCGTCACTCCCGTGCGGATGGCCGCCAGCATCTCCGAGCGGCTCGCGGCGGGCGTGCTGCAGGAACGTATGAAGGTCACGGGCGAGGACGACATCGCCCGTCTCGGTGAAGCCTTCAACAAGATGGCGCAGAACCTCCAGGTCAAGATCCAGCAGCTGGAGCAGCTGTCGCGGATGCAGCGCCGGTTCGTCTCGGACGTCTCGCACGAGCTGCGGACGCCGCTGACGACCGTCCGCATGGCCGCCGAGGTCATCCACGAGGCCCGTGAGGACTTCGACCCGGTCACCGCGCGCTCGGCGGAGCTGTTGTACGGGCAGGTCGACCGTTTCGAGTCGCTGCTGGCCGACCTGCTGGAGATCAGCCGTTTCGACGCGGGCGCCGCGGCCCTGGAGGCCGAGCCGGTCGACCTGCGGGACGTCGTGAACCGGGTGATCGAGGGTGCTTTGCCGCTTGCCGACCGCAAGGGCAGCCGGCTGCTGGTCCGGGGCGCGGAGCAGCCCGTGACGGCGGAGGCCGACTCGCGGCGCGTGGAGCGCGTGCTGCGCAACCTCGTGGTCAACGCCGTGGAGCACGGCGAGGGCCGGGACGTGATCGTCCGGCTGGCGACGGCCGGCGGCGCGGTCGCGGTCGCCGTACGGGACTACGGCGTGGGGCTCAAGCCCGGCGAGGCGACGCGCGTGTTCAACCGCTTCTGGCGTGCCGACCCCGCGCGCGCCCGCACCACCGGCGGTACGGGCCTGGGCCTGTCGATCGCCGTCGAGGACGCGCGCCTGCACGGCGGCTGGCTGCAGGCGTGGGGCGAGCCGGGCGGCGGCTCGCAGTTCCGGCTGACCCTGCCCGCCGCCGCGGGCGACACGCTGCGCGGATCGCCGATCCCGCTGGAGCCGGAGGACTCGCGGCGCAACCGCGGGCTGAACGACGCCGGGGTGCCGCTGGCCGTCACCGGCCGGTCCGGAGGCGTGCCGCCGCAGGGCAGCGGCCTGACGCCCGTACCGCCGCAGGCGAAGAACGTGCCCGCCGTGGACCCGGCGGCGCTGCCGGGCAGCGGCGCCCGCGTGGTTGCCCGGGCGGGCGGGCAGGGCCATGCGCAGGACGGTGGCAAGCCCGCGGCCGGTGCCGCGGAGGAACGTGCGGGAGAACGCGAAGGGCGGGCGCGTGGGCGCTGAACGCAATCGGCGCCGGCGGGCGCTCGGCTCGCGCCGGCGGACCGCCGGGTTCGGCGCGCTCGTCGTCAGCGGCGCGCTGCTGGCCGGGTGCGCCTCGATGCCCGACAGCGGTGAGGTGCGGCCGGTCGACTCGTCGCAGCGCGCCGATGCGGACTCGCAGGTGCGGGTCTACGGCGTGGCGCCGCACAAGGGCGAGCGCCCGCAGGAGCTGGTGACGGGCTTCCTGGAGGCCATCACCAGCGACGACCCGGACTACGGCACGGCCCGCATGTACCTGGCCAAGAGCAAGCAGCGGGAGTGGGACCCGGCCGGTGGTGACACGGTGGTGCTCGCGGAACCCCCGCAGGTGCACGTGGAGCGCGCCGACGACCGGGATCAGGACTACGTCGTCACCCTGATCGGCAAGCAGGTCGCCAGGATCGACCCCAAGCACGCCTACAAGCCGGAAGAGGCCACGTACAAGGAGCGGATCCACGTCGCGCGCGAGCGCGGCGAGTGGCGCATCGACGCGCTGCCGTCCGGGCTGGTGCTCGGCGTCGCCGACTTCCAGCGCATCTACCGCTCCGTCAACAAGTACTACTTCGCGGAGCTGGGCACGTCCGCCCCGGGCAAGGGCCGGGAGATCCTCGTCGCCGACCCCGTCTACCTCCGCAAGCGCATAGACCCCGTGACCTCCACGGTCAACGCCGTGCTGGACGGGCCGACCAACTGGCTGGACCCGGTGGCCGCGACGGCCTTCCCGACCGGCACCAAGGTCGTGGACCAGCGGCTCTCCGTGGACGACTCCAACGCCCTGAAGATCCGCCTCAACGGGAAGGCCGCGGGCACCAACCAGGAGCAGTGCCGGCGCATGGCCGCGCAGCTCCTCTACACCGTGCAGGACCAGTCGGCGAAGGTCTCCCAGGTGGTGCTGCAGCGGGAGAACGGCTCGCAGCTGTGCTCGCTGGCCCGGGAGGACGCGCGCAAGTACGCCCCCGACCAGGTCGCCGGCCGCGGCGCCGACCAGCAGTACTTCGTGGACGCGCAGCACCGGATGGTGAGCCTGGCCGACGGCGACGAGGAACCGCGCCGGGTGCCGGGGCCCTTCGGGTCCGACAACGCCCTGCAACTGCGCTCGGTCGCCGTGGACCGGAAGGAGCAGCGCGCCGCGGGCGTGGCGAACAACGGCCAGGCGCTGTACGTCACGGGCATGGAGGCCGGCGCGTCGCTGGGCGATCCGCGGGTGACCGCGCGCGGCGGCGTGAAGTCGGGTCTGACGGCTCCCAGTTGGGACGGCCTCGGTGATCTGTGGGTCGCCGACCAGGACCCGGACCGGCCGCGGCTGCTGCGGCTGCCGGGCGGCACGGGCAGCCCGGAGGAGGTCCAGGTGCCGCGGCTCGACGGGCGCATCACCGGGCTGCGGGTCGCGGCCGACGGGGTGCGGGTCGCGCTGCTGGTGACCAAGGGCGACCGTACGAGCCTGAAGCTGGGCCGGGTCGAGCGGCGCGTGAGCGCCGGGCGGCTGAGCCTGTCGGTGCAGGAACTGCGCTCCGTGGCGCCGCGGTTGGAGCAGGTCGACGCGGTGTCGTGGGCGGGCGGGAGCCGGCTGCTGGTCGCGGGGAACGAGCAGGGCGGGCTGCAGCAGCTGCAGTACGTCGACACGGACGGCTCGCTGTCGAACGCCTCCGCGCTGCCCGGGATCACGGGAGTGCGCGGCGTCGCGGCGTCGGAGAGTGCGGCCAAGGCGCCGGCGCTGGTGGCGGAGCGGGACGGCGGGATCGTCCGGCTGCTGCCGGACAGCAACTGGAAGCTGGTGACCAAGGAAGGCTCCGCGCCGGTCTATCCGGGGTAGCGGGCGGCCCGCGCCGGGGCGGCGCGGGCGCGGGCCGCCGGGGTGCGCCAGGGGTGTTCCGCGGGGCCGCGCCGAGAGTTTTCCACAGGGGTGGCGGGGTGCCGTCGCCGGCGGGACAGTGGATCTGTGCGCGGGTGGTGGCAGGAGATCGCCGGGCTGGTGCTTCCGGGCGAGTGCGCGGGGTGCGGGCGGCCGCGGTCCGTGCTGTGCGAGGTGTGCCGGGCGGCGCTCGGCGGGGGCGGCGCGTGGCGCGTCAGGCCGGATCCTGAGCCGGCCGGGCTGCCACCGGTCCACGCCGCCGCGCGGTACGAGGGCCCGGTGCGGTCGGCGCTGCTCGCACACAAGGAACGTGGGGCGCTGGGGCTGGCGGGGCCGCTGGGGGCCGCCCTGGCGGATGCGGTGCGCTCCGCGGCCAGTGGCCCGGGCGGTGGCCGGCGGGGCGGGGGAGGGGCCCTGGAGACCGGTGAAAGGCCCTTGCTGCTCGTTCCCGTCCCCTCCGCCCGCCGTGCCGTCGCCGCCCGGGGTCACGACGCCGGCCGGCGGCTCGCTCTCGGCGCCGCGCGGGCGCTTCGTGCGGGCGGGCTTCCGGTCGCCGTGGCGGCCGTGCTGCGGCAGTGCAGGATCGTCGCCGATCAGGCCGGGCTCGGCGCCCGGCAGCGCAGAGCGAATGTCGCCGGTGCACTAGGGGTACGTATGGGAACAGAGAGGCTGTTGATGCGCGAAGGGTCGGTGGTGCTGGTAGACGACCTGATGACCACCGGGGCCTCGCTGACCGAGGCGGCCCGTGCCGTCTCGCTCGCGGGCGGGCGCGTGCTGGGCGCCGCCGTCGTGGCCGCGTCCGGAGTTCCCCCGCTCTCGGCCGAAAAGAACCGGAACTGAAGGGCAATGTCATTCGTTGCTGATGGTAACGGCAGGGAAACACCTGAATGGAGGTACGCCCCGGTAGGGGCTACCGACAGGCGTCCGAGCGAGATATGTTCGGTTGTGAGGAATGGCAGGGGCTATGCCTCGCATTTCCGAATGGCGCGCTTTGCGCGCTTTCGCGGAAGCTTGAAGTCGATGGGGTGCAGACCTTGCCGATGGGGGAGGAGGAGGTGAAAACCGCCAAGTCGGTGGCTCCGGGTATCCCCGGAGTCTGATGCAAGAGGGATGCGCTCCGCACCTTCGGCGGGGCGATCCGGGAACGGAGTTCTGCGTGGACATCGTCGTCAAAGGCCGCAAGACCGAGGTGCCCGAGCGCTTCCGCAAGCACGTGGCCGAGAAGCTGAAGCTGGACAAGATCCAGAAGCTCGACGGCAAGGTGATCAGCCTCGACGTCGAGGTGTCCAAGGAGCCCAACCCCAGGCAGGCCGACCGCTCCGACCGGGTGGAGATCACGGTGCGTTCCCGTGGCCCGGTGATCCGCGCGGAGGCCGCAGCAACCGATCCGTACGTCGCACTGGACCTGGCCACCAGCAAGCTCGAAGCACGACTTCGCAAGGAGAACGACAAGCGCCACACCCGGCGGGGCAACGGCCGCATTCCCGCGAGCGATGTCGCATCGACCGTCATCGGCGCCGCCGAGCTCACCGACAGCGGTGAACTCGCCGCCGAGCAGGCGTCGGACGGAGTGCCGGTCACCCGCATGGGATCCCTGGAGATCCGGGGAGAAGGCCCCGTGGTGGTCCGCGAGAAGACCCACTCCGCAGCGCCCATGAGCCTCGACCAGGCGCTCTACGAAATGGAGCTGGTCGGGCACGACTTCTACCTGTTCGTCGACTCCGACACCAAGCAACCGAGTGTCGTCTACCGGCGGCACGCCTACGACTACGGCGTCATCCACCTCAATTCCGACCCGCTCTTCGAAGGAGAGCCCGGTGGTGCGGGCGGGGAGCTGGGCGGCTGAATCGGGAGGCCCCGGCCTCCCGCGTCCCACGCCGTAGTCCACCCGAAGCCAGGTGCCCTCGGAGCGCGCCCCCGCGCTCCCGGGGCACCGGCGTGCGACGGCAGGTACCCGGGGAACGCGCTGCCCGGCGTCCCGGCATGAAATCATGACCCCGGCAGCCAACCACCGGCACCGGGGAACCGGTTGGGCGGCACAGCACGCAGCACAGTGCAACCGCGAGGGGCTCTGGGCCTTCAGGGGTCTTCAGGGGGAGGAACAATGGCGGACAGGTTCGGGCCCGTACTCGAGCCCGGCGAGGACGACGACGAAGGCTCCTGCACGGACAGGGGCGTGGCGCGCGAGGAGCCCATCCGGGTCCTGGTCGTGGACGACCACGCGCTCTTCCGCCGGGGTCTGGAGATCGTCCTGGCCCAGGAGGAGGACATCCAGGTCGTCGGTGAGGCCGGGGACGGCGCGGAGGCCGTGGACAAGGCCGCGGATCTGCTGCCCGACATCGTGCTGATGGACGTCCGCATGCCCAAGCGCGGTGGCATCGAGGCCTGCACCTCCATCAAGGAGGTGGCCCCCAGCGCGAAGATCATCATGCTGACGATCAGCGATGAGGAGGCCGATCTCTACGACGCCATCAAGGCCGGGGCCACCGGCTATCTCCTCAAGGAGATCTCCACCGACGAGGTCGCGACGGCGATCCGGGCGGTGGCGGACGGGCAGTCGCAGATCAGCCCCTCGATGGCCTCCAAGCTCCTCACCGAGTTCAAGTCGATGATCCAGCGCACGGACGAGCGGCGGCTGGTGCCGGCGCCCCGGCTGACCGACCGTGAGCTGGAGGTCCTCAAGCTGGTGGCCACGGGGATGAACAACCGCGACATCGCCAAGGAGTTGTTCATCTCCGAGAACACCGTCAAGAACCACGTGCGGAACATCCTGGAGAAGCTGCAGCTGCACTCCAGGATGGAGGCGGTGGTGTACGCGATGCGGGAGAAGATCCTGGAGATCCGCTAGCCGCGGCCGCGGTCAGAAGCAGCGGCCGCAGCCGTAGCGGCAGCCGGAAGCAGCGGGCGGCCGCAGCCGTAGCGGTAGCCGGAGGCCGGTGGGGCCGGTCGGGTCAGGCCAGGGCCTTCACCAGCTCCGCCGCCAGCTTCGCGTCGTCGCAGCGCTCGATGCGTACGGCGTGGCAGCCCACCCACTCCGCCGCCTCCTGCAGGGCCCGGGCCATGGGCTCCACGGCCTTGGGCCCGTCGAGGGAGACCTGCCGGGCCACCAGGGTGCTGCCGTCGCGCGCCGGGTCCACGCGGCCCAGCAGCCGGCCTCCGGCCAGCAGGGGCATCGCGAAGTAGCCATGTATGCGTTTGGTCTTCGGCACGTACGCCTCCAGGCGGTGGGTGAAGCCGAAGATCCGCTCGGTGCGGGGGCGGTCCCACACCAGCGAGTCGAAGGGCGACAGCAGCGTCGTGCGGTGCCGGCCGCGCGGCGGCGTCGCCAGGGCCGCCGGGTCGGCCCAGGCGGGCTTGGACCAGCCCTCCACCTCGACCGGCACCAGGCCGGTCTCCTCGATGACGGCGTCCACCTGCTCGCCCTTGAGGCGGTGGTAGTCGGCGAGGTCAGCCCTCGTCGCCACGCCCATCGCGGCACCGGCCTGCGCTACCAGGCGCCGGGTGCACGCGGCGTCGTCCAGGTCGTCGTGGAAGAGGCCGTCCGGGACGGCGCGCTCGGCCAGGTCGTACACGCGCTTCCAGCCGCGCCGGCGGGTGCAGACCACCTCGCCGGTGTCCAGCAGCCACTCCACCGCGATCTTCGTCTCGGACCAGTCGTACCACTCGCCGCCGTTCTTGGCGCCGCCCAGCTCCGTGGCCGTCAGCGGGCCCTCGGCCTTCAGCCGGTCGCGGACGGCGGCGCACGAGCGCTCGGCGTCCTCCATCACGTGCCAGCGGTGGCCGCGGGCCTGGAAGGCCCGGCGCCGGAAGGCGAACAGCGGCCACTCCTCGACGGGCAGGATGCACGCGGCGTGCGACCAGTACTCGAAGGCGTGGTCCCCCGACCAGTAGGCCGCCTCGACCGTGCCCCGCCCGACGGCGCCCAGCCGTGCGTACGGCACCAGCTCGTGCGAGCGGGCGAGCACCGAGATCGTGTCCAGCTGGACGGCCCCCAGCCGGCGCAGCACGCCGCGCGTCCCCGCCCGCCGGTCCGGGGCGCCGAGCAGGCCCTGGGCGCGCAGGGCCAGCCGGCGGGCGTCATCGGCCGACAGGTGGTGCTCCGGCGTGCGGGCGCCGGGCTTACGGGCCTTGGCGGAGGCGGCAGTTGTCATGCCGATCACCTTAGGCGGGGGCACTGACAACGCCTCCGGAGCCGGTCAGCCGCGCCCGGGAAAGGGCAGGTAGGGGGCGGCGGAGGGCAGTCCGAGGTCGGAGGGGAGCAGGGAGCCGACCCACGCGTCGCGGCGCGTGCCCGCGTGAGCGATCTTCGATCGCAGGGTGCCCTCCATCGTGAAGCCGGCCTTGAGGGCCACGGCGCGGGAGCCCTCGTTGCCGGCCTCCGCGTACCACTCCAGGCGTTCGACGCCGAGGCGCCCGAAGGCCCACCGGGCCGCCTCGCGGGCGGCTTCGGCGGTGTACCCGCGGCCGCGCTGCTCCTTGGCGGTCCAGTAGCCGAGCTCGGCCTGGTGTTCGCGGGAGGGCTGCGGGAGCCGCGCCAGGCTCATGGAGCCCGTCAGCCGGCCCTCCTCACGGGTGAATACGCCCCACGTGTAGACGGTGTCGTCGCGCCATCCGGCCGGGCAGGTCTCGCCGATGAAGGCCCGGGCGTCCTTAGGGGTGTAGGGAGAGGGCACGCTCGTGTACCGCGGGATGTCCGGGTCCTGGCAGGCGGCGTGCAGCGCGGCCGCGTCCGAGGTGGTGAAGGGGCGCAGCAGCAGGCGCTCGGTGGTGAGGCTCGTGGGCTCCATGGGCGGAGTGTAGGAACCCGGGCGGGGCACCTCCGGGACGGTTCGCTCGTTCCATGGACGGGTGACACCGCGGGTGACACCCGGCCCGGGTGATGACGGACCTCCCGGCGCGGCGGGGTCCTCGCTTACGATGGCCGTTGCGGCGGGGACTGTCCCGTCGTGCCCGCGTACCCGCCCCCTGCCCACGGCGGGGGAGAACCGGTGCCAGGCCCGACCGGCAAGGAGCTAGCCTACGTGTCCGTCTTCGGCAAGATCATGCGTGCAGGAGAAGGCAAGATCCTGCGCAAGCTGCACCGCATCGCGGACCAGGTCAATTCCATCGAAGAGGACTTCCTCAACCTCTCCGACGCCGAGCTGCGCGCCCTGACCGACGAGTACAAGCAGCGCTATGCCGACGGTGAGAGCCTGGACGACCTGCTCCCCGAGGCGTTCGCGACCGTCCGCGAGGCGGCCAAGCGCGTCCTCGGCCAGCGTCACTACGACGTCCAGCTCATGGGCGGTGCCGCCCTGCACCTGGGGTACGTGGCCGAGATGAAGACCGGTGAGGGCAAGACCCTCGTCGGCACCCTCCCGGCGTATCTGAACGCCCTCTCGGGCGAGGGCGTCCACCTGATCACCGTCAACGACTACCTGGCCGAGCGCGACTCCGAGCTGATGGGCCGGGTGCACAAGTTCCTGGGCCTGACCGTCGGCTGCATCCTGGCGAACATGACGCCGGCGCAGCGCCGCGAGCAGTACGGCTGCGACATCACGTACGGCACGAACAACGAGTTCGGCTTCGACTACCTGCGCGACAACATGGCGTGGTCGCAGGACGAGCTGGTCCAGCGCGGGCACAACTTCGCCGTGGTCGACGAGGTCGACTCGATCCTCGTCGACGAGGCTCGTACGCCGCTCATCATCTCGGGCCCGGCCGACCAGGCCACCAAGTGGTACGGCGACTTCGCCAAGCTGGTCACCCGCCTGACGAAGGGCGAGCCGGCCAACCCGCAGAAGGGCGTCGAGGAGACCGGCGACTACGAGGTCGACGAGAAGAAGCGCACGGTCGCCATCCACGAGGCCGGCGTGAGCAAGGTCGAGGACTGGCTGGGCATCGACAACCTCTACGAGTCGGTCAACACCCCCCTCGTCGGCTATCTGAACAACGCCATCAAGGCGAAGGAACTGTTCAAGAAGGACAAGGACTACGTCGTCATGGACGGCGAAGTCATGATCGTCGACGAGCACACGGGCCGTATCCTCGCCGGCCGCCGGTACAACGAGGGCATGCACCAGGCCATCGAGGCGAAGGAGGGGGTGGACATCAAGGACGAGAACCAGACGCTCGCCACGATCACCCTCCAGAACTTCTTCCGCCTCTACAACAAGCTGTCCGGCATGACCGGTACGGCCATGACCGAGGCCGCCGAGTTCCACCAGATCTACAAGCTCGGCGTGGTGCCGATCCCGACCAACCGGCCGATGGTCCGCAAGGACCAGTCCGACCTCATCTACCGCACCGAGGTCGCCAAGTTCGACGCCGTGGTCAAGGACATCGCCGAGAAGCACGAGAAGGGGCAGCCGATCCTGGTCGGCACCACTTCCGTGGAGAAGTCCGAGTACCTCTCGCAGCAGCTCGCCAAGCGCGGCATCCAGCACGAGGTCCTCAACGCCAAGCACCACGAGCGCGAGGCCTCGATCGTCGCGCAGGCCGGCCGCAAGGGCGCCGTCACCGTCGCCACGAACATGGCCGGCCGCGGTACGGACATCAAGCTGGGCGGAAACCCGGACGACCTCGCCGAGGCGGAGCTGCGCCAGAGGGGTCTCGACCCGGTGGAGCACGTCGAGGAGTGGGCGGCCGCGCTGCCCGGCGCCCTGGAGCGGGCCGAGGCCGCGGTCAAGGCCGAGTTCGAGGAGGTCAAGGACCTCGGCGGCCTGTACGTGCTCGGCACGGAGCGCCACGAGTCGCGCCGCATCGACAACCAGCTCCGCGGCCGTTCCGGCCGTCAGGGCGACCCGGGCGAGTCCCGCTTCTACCTGTCGCTGGGCGACGACCTGATGCGTCTGTTCAAGGCCCAGATGGTCGAGCGCGTGATGGCCATGGCCAACGTTCCCGACGACGTGCCGATCGAGAACAAGATGGTCACCCGGGCCATCGCCTCGGCGCAGTCGCAGGTCGAGCAGCAGAACTTCGAGACGCGTAAGAACGTCCTGAAGTACGACGAGGTGCTCAACCGCCAGCGCGAGGTCATCTACGGCGAGCGCCGCCGCGTCCTGGAGGGCGAGGATCTGCAGGAGCAGATCCAGCACTTCATGAACGACACCATCGACGACTACATCCGCCAGGAGACCGTCGAGGGCTTCGCCGAGGAGTGGGACCTGGAGCGGCTGTGGGGCGCCTTCAAGCAGCTCTACCCCGTGAAGGTCACCATCGACGAGCTGGAGGAGGCGGCGGGCGACCGCGCGGGCATCACGGCCGAGTTCATCGCCGAGTCCATCAAGGACGACATCAACGAGCAGTACGCGGCGCGCGAGGAACAGCTGGGCTCCGACATCATGCGCGAGCTGGAGCGGCGCGTGGTCCTGTCGGTGCTCGACCGCAAGTGGCGCGAGCACCTCTACGAGATGGACTACCTCCAGGAGGGCATCGGCCTGCGGGCCATGGCCCAGAAGGACCCGCTGGTGGAGTACCAGCGCGAGGGCTTCGACATGTTCCAGGCCATGATGGAGGGCATCAAGGAGGAGTCCGTCGGCTACCTGTTCAACCTGGAGGTCCAGGTCGACCAGCAGCTGGAGGAGGTGCCGGTCGAGGAGACCGCGCCGTCCCTGGACAAGGTGCAGGACACCATCCCCGCCGCCCGTCCCGAGATCCGCGCGAAGGGCCTCGCGCAGCCGCAGCGGCCGGACCGGCTGCACTTCTCCGCGCCGACGGTGGACGGTGCGGGCGGCACGATCGAGACGGACTACGCGAGCGACGACACGGGCGAGTTCCGCTCCGCCGCGGACGGCATGACCCGCGCCGAGCGCCGCAAGGCGCAGAAGAACAGCGGTGGGCGGCGCCGTAAGAAGTAAACCCGTTGTAGGGAGTAAACCCGTTCGCGGGTAGCGGGGCGGGGCGGGCCTCCCGGGTGATCCGGGGGTCCCGCCCCGCCTCGCCGCATGTCAGCGGTGGGTGCCGCCGAGTTCGACGGCCGAGCAGCGCCACCGCTGGTCGGTGCAGTGCTCCAGGCGGAAGGCGAGGGCGAGCAGCCGGTCCCCCGCCGCGATCCTGGCGAAGGCCTCGATGACGCCGGGGGAGGGCCGGAACTCGTCGCAGTGCCGGACGGCGGGGCTGCGGCCCGGCGGGGCGGGTCGCAGGGGCGCGTAGGGGGCCAGGACGGCCAGCTGGTCGTACGCGGCGCCCAGGGTGTGGCCGAGCATCCAGTGGACGGGTCGCTGGCCGCTGAGGGTGAGCAGGAGCCGTTCGGCGAACCAGTAGCGGGGGAGGCGCTCGCGCTCGCGGCGGCGCGCGGCGGCGGGGGCCGCGTGGGGCCGCCGGGCGTCGGTGCGCCGCGGGGGCGCGGTTCCCGCGCCGGGCCTGGTCGTGCGGGCGGCCGTCCTGCCGCCGGTGGGCCTGGTGCCTGCCGTCCTGCTGCCGGTGGTCCTGCTGCCGGTGGTCCTGTTCATGCTGATCGCCCCCTGTGCCGCCCGGCCCGGTGGATTACCGGGCAGTAGCTTTCGGTGGTGATCTTCTATCGAGGGACCGGAAGGCCATCAAGGACGGCGGACCGCGCCGTCCGGCCCATCGGCGTTTCACCTATTCGGGGGACCGGCGGGGAGTGCGGGGCGGCCGGGCGGCACGCGTCGTGACGCGAGGCGCCGCAGAGCCGCCCGCAGGCGCCTCACCTGCACTTCGAAGGGGGACCCTCGCCCGTATGCTGATCCCGCAGTCGAAAAGTCCCCGGAATCGAAGGAAAGCGGCGGTCATGCGCGTCTACGTCCCCTTGACCCTCCCCGGTCTCGCCGAGGCGCACAAGGCGGGAGCGCTGGGCCCGGCCCCGCTGGACGCCTATGCCGTCACCCCCGCCCTGCGCGAGTGGTACCGCTCCGACGACGCCGAGGAGCTGGAGTACGCGGCCCTGGGCCGCGCCGCCGAGGGGTCGCTGCGCATGCTCGCCGCCGACCCGGAGGCGCCGCGCCGCCGCGTGGTCGTCGCCGTCGACGTGCCCGAGGGCGCCGTGGCCACCGGCCCCGAGCGCGGGCCGGACCAGGCCGCGTACGGCGAGGTGCGGCTCTCCGCGGCCGTGCCGCTGTCGAAGGCCGCCGCCGTGCACGTCGACGCCGGCGACGCCGAGGAGGACGTCGCGGCGGCCGCCGCCGCGCTGGGCGCCGCGGACCGCGGCGACGACGACGCGCGGTTCACCGTCGACGGGGCCGAGGACCACGACCTGATGTGGTTCGGCGTGCAGGAGATCCCCAACCTGCTCCAGTAGCCGGCAAGCTGCAGGTCAGGGATTTGCCGGAGGCTTTGTCACAGGGGCCCCGTACAGTTTTCGCATGGGGAAGCACGAGGCGCGTGGGGCTCATATCGTCTGGGACTGGAACGGCACGCTGTTCCACGACATCGACGCGGTCATGGCGGCGACGAACGCCGCCTTCGCCGAGACAGGCCTGGAGCCGATCACCCTGGAGCAGTACCGCGAGCTGTACTGCGTGCCCATCCCGCGCTTCTACGAGCGGTTGATGGGCCGGCTGCCCACCGACGCCGAGTGGGAGCACATGGACCGGGTCTTCCAGCGGCACTACCACGATCACCACCTGCGCTGCGGCCTCGCGGAGGGCGCGGAGACGCTGCTGGAGCGCTGGCAGGACGGCGGCGGCACCCAGTCGATCATGTCGATGTACGGGCACGAGGACCTGCTGCCGCTCGTGCGCACCTTCGGCATCGAGCGCAGGTTCGTCCGGGTCGACGGCCGCACGGGCCCCTCGGGCGGCAGCAAGGCCGAGCACATGGCGCGCCACCTCGCCGGTCTGGAGGGCATACCCGCCGTGCGCACGGTCGTCATCGGCGACGCGCTCGACGACGCGGTGGCGGCGGCCCACGTGGGGGCGCACGCCGTGCTGTACACCGGAGGTTCACACGACCGGGCGGGTCTCGTCGGGGCCGGTGTGCCCGTCGTGGACACGCTGATGGAGGCCGTCGCCGAGGCGGAGCGCCTCGTCGGCTGACCGCGCTGTGCAGAGTGTCAAAGTTCGGGCCCGGGTTTTGTACACAAACGGCTCATGACGGCTCCCCCGGGAAGAGCGATAGCCTTACCAGGTGATCAGCGCGATATCCAGCAGGGGCGACGGCGCCCCTGTCCTGCGCCCGGAGTGCCACGGCACCCGGGGAGCCGCTGTTCGCTCGGGCGGGGCGCGTCCCGTGAAGATGGCCACTCCTTCCATGAAGTTGGCCACGAACGCCCCTGTCACCCCTCATTCCGGCATACCGTCGAAGACGACCGGAGACCCCGCGTCGCGACGTGATGCCTTCACCACCTATGTCACGCAACGGCGCGCGACAGGAGCCAGAGGACATGCAGACCAAGCTGGACGAAGCCAAGGCAGAGCTGCTGGAGAGGGCGGCCCGCGTCGCTGAGAACAGCCCGGCCGGGGGGCAGCAACCGAATGGGCCGAAGAGCGAGGCGGGGCTCGACCCGGAGACCCTGACCGCGTACCTCCAGCGCTACTACCTGCACACCGCGCCGGAGGACCTGGCCGGTCGCGACCCGGTCGACGTCTTCGGCGCGGCCGTCTCCCACTACCGCCTCGCCGAGAACCGCCCGCAGGGCACGGCCAACGTCCGGGTGCACACCCCGACGGTCGAGGAGAACGGCTGGACGTGCAGCCACTCCGTCGTCGAGGTCGTCACCGACGACATGCCCTTCCTGGTCGACTCGGTCACCAATGAGCTCTCCCGCCAGGGCCGCGGCATCCACGTCGTGATCCACCCGCAGATGGTCGTGCGGCGTGACGTCACCGGCCGCCTGCTCGAGGTCCTCGGCTCCAGCTGCGACGCCCACGGCGCCGGCAAGGACGCCGTCCTGCCGCACGACGCCGTCACCGAGTCCTGGATCCACGTCGAGATCGACCGCGAGACCGACCGCGGCGACCTCAAGCAGATCGCCGCCGACCTGGTGCGCGTCCTCTCCGACGTCCGCGAGGCCGTCGAGGACTGGTCCAAGATGCGCGACGCCGCCCTGCGCATCGCCGACGCCCTGCCCGAGGAGCCCGCCCCGGCGGACGTCCCCGGCTCGGAGACCACCGAGGCCCGCGAGCTGCTGCGCTGGCTGGCCGCCGACCACTTCACCTTCCTCGGCTACCGCGAGTACGAGCTGACGAAGATCTCCACCGACGGCGGCGAGGAGGACGTGCTCAGCGCCGTCCCCGGCACCGGCCTCGGCATCCTGCGCTCCGACCCCTCGCACCACGACGAGGACCACCACGGCCCGCACTCGCACCTCCCGCGCCCGGCGTCCCCGTCGTTCAACCGGCTGCCCGCCGACGCCCGCGCCAAGGCCCGCGAGCACAGGCGGCTGGTCCTCACCAAGGCCAACAGCCGCGCCACGGTCCACCGGCCCTCCTACCTCGACTACGTGGGCGTCAAGAAGTTCGACGCCGACGGCAACGTCACCGGCGAGCGCCGCTTCCTCGGCCTGTTCTCCTCGGCCGCGTACACCGAGTCCGTGCGCCGCGTGCCGGTGATCCGCCGCAAGGTCCAGCAGGTCCTCGCCGACGCCGGCTTCACGCCCGACAGCCACGACGGCCGCGACCTGCTCCAGATCCTGGAGACCTACCCGCGCGACGAGCTCTTCCAGATCTCCGCCGACCAGCTGCGCTCCATCGCCACCAGCGTGCTCTACCTGCAGGAGCGCCGCCGGCTGCGGCTGTACCTGCGCCAGGAGGAGTACGGGCGCTACTACTCGGCGCTGGTCTACCTCCCGCGCGACCGCTACACCACCGGCGTGCGGCTGCGCCTGATCGACATCCTCAAGGAGGAGCTCGGCGGCACCAGCGTCGACTTCACCGCCTGGAACACCGAGTCGGTCCTCTCCCGGCTGCACTTCGTCATCCGCGTCGCACCGGGCGCCACCCTGCCCGACCTCACCGACGCCGACGCCGACCGCATCGAGGCACGCCTCGTCGAGGCCGCCCGCTCCTGGGCGGACGGCTTCGCCGAGACGCTGACCGCCGAGGTCGGCGAGGAGCGCGCCGCCGAGCTGCTGCGCCGCTACGGCCAGGCCTTCCCCGAGGGCTACAAGGCCGACCACAACCCCCGCGCCGCCGTCGCCGACCTCGGTCACCTGGAGAAGCTGACCACCGCCGGCGGCGACCGCGACTTCGAGCTCAGCCTCTACGAGCCGGTCGGCGCGGCCCCCGGCGAGCGCCGCTTCAAGATCTACCGCACGGGCGAGCCGGTCTCCCTCTCCGCCGTCCTGCCGGTGCTCCAGCGCCTCGGCGTCGAGGTCGTCGACGAGCGCCCGTACGAGCTGCGCTGCTCGGACCGCACCACCGCCTGGATCTACGACTTCGGGCTGCGCATGCCCGAGCGGATCGAGGGCGACGACGCCCGCGCCCGCTTCCAGGAGGCCTTCGCGGCCGTGTGGACCGGCGCCGCGGAGAACGACAACTTCAACAACCTGGTGCTGCGGGCCGGTCTCGACTGGCGGCAGGCCATGGTGCTCCGCGCCTACGCCAAGTACTTGCGGCAGGCCGCCTGGCCGTTCAGCCAGGCGTACATGGAGGACACCCTCAGCAACAACGTCCACACCACCCGCCTGCTGGTCAACCTCTTCGAGGCCCGGATGTCGCCCGCGCTCCAGCGCGCCGGCAACGAGCTCATCGACGGCCTGATGGAGGAGCTGGACGGCGCCCTGGACCAGGTCGCGAGCCTGGACGAGGACCGCATCCTGCGGGCCTTCCTCACGGTCATCAAGGCCACGCTGCGCACCAACCACTTCCAGCGCGACGCGGACGGCCGGCCGCGCCCGTACCTGTCCGTCAAGCTCGACCCGCAGGCCATCCCCGAGCTGCCGGCGCCCCGCCCGGCCTTCGAGATCTGGGTGTACTCGCCGCGCGTCGAGGGCGTGCACCTGCGCTTCGGCAAGGTCGCCCGAGGCGGCCTGCGCTGGTCCGACCGCCGCGAGGACTTCCGCACGGAGATCCTCGGCCTGGTCAAGGCCCAGATGGTGAAGAACACCGTCATCGTGCCGGTGGGCGCCAAGGGCGGCTTCGTCGGCAAGCGCCTGCCCGACCCGTCCGTGGACCGTGACGCGTGGCTGGCCGAGGGCATCGCCTCGTACAAGACGTTCATCTCCGGTCTCCTCGACATCACCGACAACATGGTCGGCGGCGAGGTCGTGCCCCCGAAGGACGTCGTCCGCCACGACGAGGACGACACCTACCTCGTCGTCGCCGCCGACAAGGGCACCGCGACGTTCTCGGACATCGCCAACGAGGTCGCCCAGTCCTACGGCTTCTGGCTCGGCGACGCCTTCGCCTCCGGCGGCTCGGCCGGCTACGACCACAAGGGCATGGGCATCACCGCCCGCGGTGCCTGGGAGTCGGTCAAGCGCCACTTCGGCGAGCTGGGCCACAACACCCAGACCGAGGACTTCACGGTCGTCGGCGTCGGCGACATGTCCGGTGACGTCTTCGGCAACGGCATGCTGCTCTCCGAGCACATCCGCCTGGTCGCCGCCTTCGACCACCGGCACATCTTCCTCGACCCCACGCCGGACGCGGCCGTCTCGTACGCCGAGCGCCGCCGCCTGTTCGAGCTGCCCCGCTCGTCCTGGGCCGACTACAACAAGGAGCTGCTGTCCGCGGGCGGCGGCATCCACCCGCGCAGCGCCAAGTCGATCCCGGTCAACGCGCACGTGCGGGCGGCCCTCGGCATCGAGGCGGGCGTCACCAAGATGACCCCCGCCGAGCTGATGAAGGCCATCCTGCGCTCGCCGGTCGACCTGCTGTGGAACGGCGGCATCGGCACGTACGTGAAGGCCTCCACCGAGTCCCACGCGGACGTCGGCGACAAGGCCAACGACGCGATCCGCGTCGACGGCCAGGACCTGCGCGTCAAGGTCGTCGGCGAGGGCGGCAACCTGGGCCTGACCCAGCTCGGCCGGATCGAGTTCGCCTCGGCCGGCGGCCGGATCAACACCGACGCGATCGACAACAGCGCCGGTGTGGACACCTCCGACCACGAGGTGAACATCAAGATCCTGCTCAACGCGCTCGTCATCGACGGCGACATGACCGTCAAGCAGCGCAACAAGCTCCTCGCCGAGATGACCGACGAGGTCGGCGAGCTCGTCCTGCGCAACAACTACGCGCAGAACGTGGCCCTGGCCAACGCCGTGGCGCAGGCCCCCAGCCTGCTCCACGCCCACCAGCGGATCATGCGCCGGCTCGGCCGGGACGGTCACCTGGACCGGGCCCTGGAGTTCCTGCCCACCGACCGGCAGATCCGTGAGCGGCTCTCCGCGGGCCGCGGCCTGACCCAGCCGGAGCTGGCCGTCCTCCTCGCCTACATCAAGATCACCGCGGCCGAGGAGCTGCTCGCCACCGGGCTGCCCGACGACCCGTACCTGGAGCGGCTGCTGCACGCGTACTTCCCGCAGCCGCTGACCACCGGCTACCTCGAGCAGGTCGACGGGCACGCGCTGCGCCGGGAGATCATCACGACCGTCCTGGTCAACGACACGGTCAACAGCGGCGGCTCCACCTTCCTGCACCGTCTGCGGGAGGAGACCGGCGCCTCGCTGGAGGAGATCGTCCGGGCGCAGGCCGCCGCCCGCGCCATCTTCGAGCTGGGTTCCGTGTGGGACGCCGTCGAGGGCCTGGACAACGTGGTCGCGGCCGACGTGCAGACGCAGATCAGGCTGCACTCGCGGCGCCTGGTCGAGCGCGGCACCCGCTGGCTGCTCAACAACCGGCCGCAGCCGCTGGAGCTGGCCGGGACGATCGAGTTCTTCCACGACGGTGTGGCCAAGGTCTGGGACGAGCTGCCCAAGCTGCTCAAGGGCGCCGACGTGGAGTGGTGGCAGTCCATCCACGACGAGCTGGTGGCGGCCGGGGTGCCGGACGAGCTGGCCGTGCGCGTGGCGGGCTTCTCCTCCGTCTTCCCGGCGCTGGACGTCGTCGCGGTCGCCGACCGCGCCGGCAAGGATCCGCTGGACGTGGCCGAGGTCTACTACGACCTCGCCGACCGGCTGCACATCACCCAGCTGATGGACCGGATCATCGAGCTGCCGCGGGCCGACCGCTGGCAGTCCATGGCCCGCGCCTCCATCCGCGAGGACCTCTACGCGGCGCACGCCGCGCTCACCGCGGACATCCTCTCGGTGGGCAACGGCTCCTCGACGCCGGAGCAGCGCTTCGCCTCCTGGGAGGAGAAGAACGCGGCGATCCTCGGCCGGGCGCGCACCACGCTCGACGAGATCCGCGGGTCGGACGCCTTCGACCTGGCGAACCTGTCGGTCGCCATGCGGACGATGCGCACGCTGCTGCGGACGCACTCCTGACGGCGCGCGGGTACTGCGCCGGTGGGAAATCAGCGGGGGAAATGACGCACCGCTGACGCCGGAGTGAACAAGGGACGGCCCCGGGGACAAATCCCCCGGGGCCGTCCTTTTGGCGTGCTATGAGGGACGGATGAAGGCCGTTTCCCGGTTGACGTCCGGCCCCTCGGGCCCCGCGTCCCCCTCCTCAGCAGCCCTTTCCGCCTCCGCTCCGGCCGTCGCCGGGAGGCCCGCCGCCAAGGCCCCCGACCGGCCGGGCCCACCGGCGTACGCCCGGTACCAGGCCGCCCGGGCGGTGGCCCTCTACCTGGTGGTGGCGGCCGTCGGCTTCACGGTCATGCTGCTGGTCAGCCGGCACTTCGGGCGGGCGCCGGAGGCGGTGCTGCGCCGCTGGGACAGCGGCCACTACCTGCACATCGCGCAGCACGGCTATCCCGGGGAGATCCCGTACGGCCCGGACGGCGAGCCCAAGTTCAGCAGGCTGGCGTTCTTCCCGCTGGTGCCCGCGCTGATCCGGGCGGTGCGCCTGGTGACGGGGCTGCCCGTGGTCTGGGCCGGGGTGGTGGTGTCGTGGACGGCGGCGTCCGTGGCGGCGGCGGGGGTGTTCCGGCTGGTGCGGGCGGTCGGCGGGCGGCCGGGCGCCGGGTACGCGTGCGTGGCGCTGTGGGCGTGCTCGCCGTACGCGTTCGCGCTGTGGGTGCCCTACTCGGAGGCCGTCTTCAGCGCGGCGCTGATCTGGACGCTGTCGGCCGTGCTGGAGCGCCGCTGGCTGCCCGCGGCGGCGCTGTGCGCCCTGGCGGGGGCGGTGCGGCCGTCCGCGTCGGTGGTGGTGGGCACGGTGGGGCTGGCGGCCGGGTGGGAGCTGGTGCAGCAGCGGGGCTCCCGGCGCGCCTGGCGCGCCTGGGTGGCCCTGCTGACGGCCCCGCTGGGGATAGTCGCGAGCTGGCTGTTCCTGGGGAGCAAGGTGGGGCGCGTCGACGGCTGGTTCGAGGCCGAGCGCGCCTGGGGGCAGTCGTTCGACTTCGGTGCGGGGACGGCGCACGTGCTGAAGGACATGCTGCTGTACCGGCACGCCGGGCGGGTGGCCGACCTGCGGACCGCCGCGGTGATCGCGGTGCTGGTGCTGGGCGCGGTCGGGGTGTGGGCGCTGGCCAGGGACCGGCGGGTGCCGTGGCCGCTGGTGGCGACGGTCGCGCTGGCGTGGGTGCTGATAGTGGGAACGCCTGGTTCGCCGCTGTCCAAGCCACGCTTCATGCTGCCGTTCCTGCCGGTTCTGCTGCTGTTGGCGGCGAGGCCGCTCGCGCGTGCTCCGCTTGGGGTGCGGGTGTGTCTCTACGGTGGAGGTGCGGTGGTCTCGGGGTGGTACGCGGCGGGGTTGCTCGTGCTGTTCGAGGGCTCGCCGTGATCCGTGGGGCCGCCGGTGTCGTCCGTGGAGCCTGTGTCGCCCGTGTGGCCTGTGTCGCCCGTGGTGCCGGTGCCGCCTGCGTGGCCGGTGCCGGCCGGGAGCAGCGCCCTGAACACCCACGCCCGGTAGGACCAGAAGCGGAAGAGCGTGGCGGCGCCGATGCCCAGGAACTTGAAGAGGTTGTTCTGGAACGGGGTGTTCCAGCCGAAGGTGTACGTGGCCGCGTAGAGCACCCCGTTCTCGATGACCAGCCCGACGGCGCTGAACGCGGCGAAGAGGGCGACCTGGCGGCTGCGCCGGCTCCTGTCGCGGTCGCGGTAGGCGAAGTGGCGCAGCCCCAGGTAGTTGAAGGCGATGGCGACCACGGTGGCGATCACGCTGCAGCGCACGACGGGCAGCCCGGTGACCGTGCGGCAGAGGTTGAAGACCGCGAGGTTGACGACGATGCCGAGGCCGCCCACGGTGCCGAACTTGGCGAACTCCCGGCCGAGGGCCGCGAGCCCCGGTACCGCCGCTGGTCGCAAGGATCGCAGGGGTCGCAAGGGCCTCTCCCATTACGGTCGTCCCGGTATGGCCGCCACGCAAAGCAGACATTTGTCGCAGAGGACTGATTGTAGTGTAAATTGCCGCAAAAACTGACACAGTGCGATGACGACGGCGAGGACAGTGGCATGACAGAGGCGGTACTGCTCGTCGGCGGCAAGGGGACCCGGCTCCGGCCGCTCACCCTCAACACGCCGAAGCCGATGGTCCCGGCCGCCGGCGTGCCCTTCATCGCCCATCAGCTCGCCCGCGCCCGGGCCGCCGGCGTCCGCCACGTCGTCCTGGCCACCTCCTACCTCGCCGAGGTCTTCGAGCCCTACTTCGGCGACGGCTCCGCCCACGGCCTGCGCCTGACCTACGTCACCGAGAAGGAGCCGCTCGGCACCGGCGGCGCCATCCGCAGCGCGGCGGACGCCCTCACCACCGGCCCGGCCGGCCCCGTCCTCGTCTTCAACGGCGACATCCTCACCGGACTCGACATCAGAGGCCTGCTGCACCGCCACGAACGGGCGCGGGCCGACGTCACCCTGCACCTGACCAGGGTGGCCGACCCGAGGGCCTTCGGGCTCGTCCCCACGGACGCCGACGGGCGCGTCCTGGCCTTCACCGAGAAGCCCGGCCGCCCCGAGGAGATCGTCACCGACCAGATCAACGCGGGCGCCTACGTCTTCCGGCGCGACGTCATCGACACCATCCCCACCGGCCGCCAGGTCTCCGTCGAACGCGAGACCTTCCCCGGCCTGCTGGCCTCCGGCGCGCTGCTGCACGGCGTGGTCGACGCCTCGTACTGGCTCGATCTCGGCCGCCCCGCCTCCTTCGTGCAGGCGTCGGCCGACCTCGTCCGGGGCGTCGTCCGCTCGCCCGCCGTCCCCGGGGAGCCGGGTGAGCACCTGCTGCTGCCCGGCGCCCACGCCGCGCCCGGTGCCCGGCTGTCCGGCGGCACGGTCGTCGGCGCCGGCGCGTACGTCGCGGCGGGCGCCGAGGTCGACGGGTCCGTCGTCCTGGACGGCGCCCGCATCGAGGCCGGCGCCCGGATCCGCGCGAGCATGATCGGCCAGGGCGCCCGGGTCGGCCCGCGCACCGCCCTCGACGGCGTGGTGATCGGCGACCACGCGGAGGTCGGCGCCGACAACGAACTGCGCGACGGCGCCCGCATCTGGTGCGGCACGGTCATTCCCGACGCGGCCATCCGCTTCTCCGCCGCCTGACGCTCCCCTTTCCGCCTCTCCCGCTTGATGTTCCTCCCGCCTGATGTCCCTGGCGTCTTCCCCGCCACCCGACGAACCCGAGGACCAGCCCATGAGCGCACCCCGTACCCCCGCCCCGGCGCCCCCGCTGCCCGCGGAGTGGGGCCGCACCGCGACGACCGTCGTCATGCCCACGTACAACGAGGCGGCGAACCTCGCCACCATGGCCGAGGCGCTCATGGCCCTGCCCCTGGAGGGCCTGCGGCTGCTGGTCGTCGACGACAACAGCCCCGACGGCACCGGCGCGATCGCCGAACAACTGGCCGAGAAGTACAACGAGCCCGGACGCACCCGCATGGGCGTCCTGCACCGCACCACCAAGGACGGCCTCGGCCGTGCCTACGCCGCGGGCATGGCCCGGGCCGTCTCCGAGGGCGCCGCCTACGTCGTGCAGATGGACGCCGACGGCAGCCATCCCGCGGAGAAGGTCCCCGAACTGCTCGGGGTCGCCCTCGCGACCGGCGCGGACGTCGTCGTCGGCAGCCGGTACGTGCCCGGCGGCTCCCTCTCGGACGCCTGGAAAGTCCACCGCAAGCTGCTCTCCCGCTGGGCCAACGCCTACGCCAGCACCGTCCTGGGCACCCGCGTCCGGGACATCACCGGCGGCTTCAACCTGTGGTCCGCCGCCGCCATCAACGCCATCGATCTGGAGACCGTCGACAGCGCCGGCTACAGCTTCCAGGTGGAGATGAAGTACCGGGCGCTGAAGGCCGGGTACACCGTCATGGAGGTGCCGATCCACTTCGAGGACCGCACCGCCGGGGAGTCGAAGATGAACCTGGCCGTCCAGCTCGAATCGGTGGTCATGCCGTGGCGGCTGCGCACGAGGCCGGCCCGTGCTGCCGGTCGCCGCGCCCGCTGAACCGGCGGCCCCGCCCGGGGCCGCCCCGCAAGGCCGCCCGGCGGGCCTCCACCGGCCCGTCCCGGCCTGCGTCCTGCTGACGGCCGTCCTCCTGCTGCTCATGACCGTACGGCTGCCCTGGGCCGGGGACCTCGGGATGCACGCGGCCGTCCTCGAACGGCTGCGCGCCGATCTGCTCCACCCCGGCAACCCCCTGGTCGACGCCGCCACCCCGAGCCCGTACTACTCGCCCTGGGCGGTCCTGCTCGCGCTCACCGGATCGGCGACCGGCTGGGGGACCTTCACCGTGCTGCGCCTGGGCGCGCTCGCCGCCCTCGTGCTGCTCGGCACGGGCGTCCACGCCTTCGTCCGGACGTTCACCCGCAGCAGGGCGGCGGTGTCGCTGGCGGTGCTCTGCCTGCTCCTGCTGTACGGAGTGAGGCTTTTCGCGTGGAGCGGCGTCCTGGGCCTCACGTCGATGTCCCTCACTCTCGCCTACCCGAGCACGTTCGCCTTCGGACTGGCCTTCCATCTGTGGGCGCTGCTGCGGCGCGCCCTGGCCGCCGGCCGGGGGACCGCGGCCTTCCTGGGGCTCGGGCTGCTGCTCGCCGGGATCCTGCTCGTCCATCAGTTCACCGGCGCCGTCGCCGCGCTGGGCTGCGCCGCGATGCTCCTGGGCGCCCGGCCGTGGCCGGCGCGCGCGGTGCGGCTGCGGGTGGCCGCGGCGGGCGCCCTGGCCGCGGCCGTGCCCGCCTGCTGGCCGTACTACGCGTTCTACTCCCTGCTCGGCACGGGCAGCGGCCTGGACGACATCCACCGGCCGCTCTACGACCACCTCGCGACGAAGTTCTGCCTGACCGCGCTCGGCGCGGCCGCCCTGGTGCTGCGCGCGCGGCGCGACCGCCGCGACCCACTGGTGATCTTCTTCGTGCTGGGGCTCGCCGTCTTCGCCGCCGGAGGGCTGAGCGGGCATCAGGCGTGGGGCAGGATCCTGCCCGCCGTCCTCGTCCCGGCCCAGCTCGCGCTCGCCCTGGAGACGGCGGGCGGCGGGCGCCGGGCGCGGGCGGCCCTCGCCCCGCTGACCGCCGTCGCCCTCCTGGCCGGAGCCTGGACGCAGGCCGGGGTGCTCGGCTACGTCCTGCGGCCCCAGGCCGTCCCGCCCGTCCTGCGCCACATCCACACCGTCGCGCTCTGGCCACGGTTCACCTGGGCGGCGCGCGAAGTGCCCGCCGGGCAGACGGTGATGACCGACAACTACTACGCGCTGCGCATGCTCCCCGCGTACGGGCCGTACACCGTCGCCCCCGCCTATCCCGACGTCTTCCTCTCCGACGCGGCCCGCCGCCGCGCCGAGACCCGCCGCTTCTTCGCCCGGGACACCTCCCGGGCCGAGCGGCTCGGCATCCTCAAGGAGTACCGCGTGCGCTGGGTGCTGCAGCAGAACGGCGGCCCGGGCCTGGACCGGGACGATCCCGCCGTGCGCCGGACCGTCCGCGGCCCGGCCGGGTTCACCCTCTCGGAGGTTGCTCCGTGAGCGCCGGGCCGGGCGGGGGCGCCGACCTCTTCGGTCGCTGGCTGCGCGGGCGGGCGCCGTGGCCGGTGCTGCTCGCCGCGCTGCTGGTCCTCGCGCTGGACGTCGTGCGCGTGGTGCGGGGCCCCCGGACGCCGGGGATAGACAACGCCGTGGTGGTGCGGGCGGCGCATGCCCTGCTCGACGGGGGCTCGCCGTACGCGGACAAGCGCTTCCTCTACCTGCCGGGCGCCGTGTTCGCGGCGCTCCCGCAGACGCTGGTCGCCGGGGACGTACTGGCCACGGCGGTACCCGTGGCCGCCGCGCTGTTCGTCCTCGCCGGGGTGGTGCTCGCCCTGCGGGTCTTCGGGGTGCGGCCCGACAGCAGGCTCGCGGCGGGCGTCACCGCCGCGCTCGGCGTCTTCGAGCCCTTCCACGGCGTCGTCTACCTCGGCAACTGGACGGTCCTGTCGGCCGTCGCCTTCCCCGCCGCCCTCCTGCTCGCGCGCGACGGGCGCTGGTGCGCGGCCGGGGGAGTGGTGGGCGCGGCGCTGGCGCTGAAGCCGATGCTCGTGCCGCTGCTGCTGCTGTTCGTGCTGGCCCGGCGGTGGCGGGCGCTGGCCTGGGCCGTGGGCGTCCCCGCCGCGGTGTCCCTGGCGTCGGCGCTCGCGATGCCCCGCCCCGGGCTGTTCTTCACCCGGACGCTGCCGTTCCTGATGCGGGGCCAGGACGCGTACGCCCGTCCGTTCGACGCCGCCTGGCCGTCGGTGCTGCCACGCCTCGGGGTGCCGGAGCCGCTCGCGCTCGCCCTCGCGGCCGGCGCGGCGGTGGCGGTGCTGCTGTGCGCGCGGTGCCGGTGGCGGGCCGGCGGCGATCCGGCCCTGCGGCTGGTGGAGTGCGCGTCGCTGCTGATGCTCGCGGCGTTCCTGGTCTCGCGCCCCTCGTTCCAGCACTACATGCTCGTCGTCCTCCCCTCGCTCGCCGCGTCGCTGGTGGTGCGCGCCGCGGCGGCACGCTCGGTGTGGCTGTGGCTGCCCTTGCTCCCCGAGGCCGCCGGGGTGTCCTGGCCGTACCTGGACACGGCCCGGAGGCATGCCTTCCGCGATGTCGTCCTGATCGCCGGGGTGACCGCGGCCCTCGCCCTGCACGCCTGGCGCACCCGCTCGGCCCCCTCGCGGGAGGTGACTGTCAGTGCCCGCGCCTACGCTTTGGGTAATCGCGAATCCGTCCGTGCGGATGGCGGGCCGCCCGACCGTGCCCGCGATGCGCCGGACCGCACCGAGACGAGGTGACCGTGACCGCCGCACATCCCGCCCCCGGCCCTGATGTCAGTGTCGTCGTGATCGTCCACAACGACGCCGAACGCCTGCCGCGTGCCGTGCGGTCGGTCCTCGCCCAGTCCCTGCGCAACCTCGAAGTGATCATCGTCGACGACTGCTCGACGGACGGCACCTTCGCCGCCGCCGAGCGGCTGACCACCACCGACCCGCGGGTCCGGCTCATCCGGCTGCCCGTCAACAGCGGCGGCTGCGGCGCCCCGCGCAACGCCGGCATCGACGCTGCCCGCGCCCCCCGCCTCATGTTCCTCGACAGCGACGACGAACTGCCCTACCACGCCTGCAAGTCCCTGCTCCTCACCGCCGAGGAGACCGGCGCCGACCTCGTCACCGGCGAGGTCACCCGGCTCTTCGAGGAGTCCGGCACCACCGGCCTGTGGTACCCGGAGCTGTTCGAGGACGTCCGCGTCGTCCACGGCATCCGCTCCGCCCCCGAGTTCTTCCTCGACCACCTCTCCACCAACAAGCTCTACCGCGCGGACTTCCTCGCCCGCCACGCCCTCCGCTTCCCCGAGGACATGCACTACGAGGACCAGCTCTTCACCGCCCGCGCCCTCACCCTCGCCCGCACCTTCGCCGTCGTCCCCTGGCCCGTCTACACCTGGCGCCTCGCCGCCGACCCCGCCACCCTCTCCATCTCCTCCAGCCGCCACAAGCTGCGCAACGCCGTCGACCGCATCAAGGCCGCCCGGCTCATCGACGCCTTCCTGGAGGAGTCCGGCAACGCCGCCCTGCGGCCCGCCAAGGACGAGAAGTTCCTCCGCCACGACTTCCGCCTCTACCTCGGCGACCTGCCCTTCCGCGACCCCGAGTGGATCGCCGGCTTCGCCGCCGCCGTCACCCCCTACCTCGCGGAGATCGCCCCCGAGGCGCTCGCCGCCATGCCCCGCGAACAGCAGATCTGCCAGTTCCTGCTGTGCGCCGGGCGGCACGAGGAGGCCGCCGAGTGCGCCCGCACACTCGACCGACCCCGGCTCGCCCCCCGCCACGTCGTCCGCGAGGCCGGCCGCACGTACTGGGGCCCCGCCCTGCCGCGCGACGCCGAGGAGGCCGCCGGACTCGACATCACCTCCTGGCGCCTGGACGACCAGCCCTTCGCCGCCGGCCCCCTGCGCCACGAAGTGGCGGACATCGCCGCCGACGGCCCCCTGCTGCGGATCCGGCTGCACACCTACGACCCCGCCCTCCTGCTCACCGCACCGGGCCCGGTCACGGCCGAGCTGCGCATCGCCACCACCGGAGAGCCGCTCGCCGTGCCCTTCGCCTACGAGCCGGCCGCGCCCGGCGAGGACGGACGCCCCGCCCGCCGCACCGCCGAGGCCGTCCTCGACCCCCGCCGCATCCCCCTCGGCCCCAGGGGCTTCCGCGGGCGCCGCCACCCCGTCGTCGTCCTCGAACGCCTCGGCCTGACCCGCTCCGACCCGCTCCTGGCCCCCGCCGCCCTCACCTCGCTGCGGGCGAGGATCCCCCAGCGCGGACCCCTCGCCGCCCACACCGTGCGCCTGGCCTGCGAAGGACACGGCGCCGGCCGGCTGGAGCTGTCCTGGGAACGCGCCGGCGCCCTCGGCCGCGCCGAAGCCGCCGCCGGGCGGGCCGAGCCCGTCCGCCGCGGCCTCCAGCGGCTCACCCGCCGCGTCACCGGCCCCCGCCTCAAGGCCCTCACCTACCACGAACTGCAGAAGCTGCCCGTGGACGACGGCCTCGTCGTCTTCGAGGCCCTGGAAGGCCGCGGCTACGCCGACAGCCCCCGCGCCATCCACGAGGAGCTGCAGCGGCGCGGCCTGCCGCTGCGCGCCGTCTGGTCGTACGCCGGCAACCGCTCCTCCTACCCCGAAGGGGTGCCGCTCGTGCGCCGCGGCAGCTGGGAGTACGTCCACGCCCTCGCCCGCGCCCGCTACTGGGTCGACTCCCACGGCTTCCCCACGCTCTACGGGAAGCGGCCCGCCACCCGTTATCTGCAGACCTGGCACGGCCAGGCGTTCAAGCACATGGGCTTCGACGTGCCCGAGCTGCGGCTGGCGGGCGCCGAGCGGCAGCAGCGGCACCGCGAGACGATCGCCCGCTGGGACGCCCTCATCGCCCCCAGCGAGGAGTTCGAGCGCACCTTCGTCCGCGCCAACGCGTACGAGGGCGAGCTCCTGCGCACCGGCCTGCCCCGCAACGACGACCTCGTCCGCCGGGACGACCCCGCCCGCCGCGAGCGCGCAGCCGCCACCCGCGAGCGCCTGCAGATCCCCGACGGCCGCCGCGTCCTGCTGTACGCCCCCACGTTCCGCGACGGGGCGCGCGGCAGCGGCGACTCCGTCCGCGCCGACCTCGCCGAGCTCGTCCGCTTCCTCGGCGAGGACTGGACGATCGTCGTCCGCCCGCACTACTACGAGCGGTACACCGTCCCCCGCGAGCTCGGCCACGCGGTCCGCGACGGCCGGGAGTTCCCCGACCTCAACGACCTGCTGCTCGCCTCCGACGCCCTCCTCACGGACTACTCGTCCCTGATGTTCGACTACGCCAACCTCGGCCGGCCCATCCTGTTCTTCACCGACGACTACGAGCACTACCGCGCCACCGCCCGCGGCACGTACTACGACCTGACCGACATCGCCCCCGGCCCGATGCTCACCACGACCGGCGAGCTGATCGCCGCCCTGCGCGACCTGAAGGCCGTCCAGGAGGAGTGGGCCGGGGCCTACGCTCGCTTCCGGGAGCGCTTCAACCCCTACGAGACGGGGCGGTCGAGCGAGGCCGTGGTGGACCTCTTCTTCGGCGGCGCCGCCGGCCGGGCCGGTGCGGAAGGCGGTCCACGGTGAAGCGGCGCAACCTCTTCCTCGTCGGGATCGACGTCGACTCCATGGGCGGCTCGCAGCGCGTCCTGCACACCCTCGCCCAGGGCTTCGCGGAGCGCGGCCACCGCGTCGAGCTCATCGGCATCCGCCCCAGCCCCGAGCCCCACACCTACCTCGCCGCCCCCGTCTACCGGCACCTCACCCTCTACCGCACCCCCGCCCCGCCCGCCTGGCGGGCCGCCTCCTTCGCCGAGCGGCTGAGCCCCGCGCGGCTGAGGTCGGTGCGCGCCGAGCGGCAGGAGCGGGAGCGGGCCCGGCAGCGGCTGGCCCGCCGGTTCGGGGCCGTCCGCGACGGCCTGATCGTCATCGGCTCGCCCTGGGCGGCGGCTTGGCTGGAGCCCGTCGAGCGGTCCCACCTGCGGGGCATCGGGCAGTACCACGAGTCCTTCCACCAGGCGCGCACCTCCGAGAACCTCCAGCTGATCCTGCGTCACTACCCGGCTTTGGAGAAGGCGCTGTTCCTCAGCGAGCCGGACGCCGCCGAGTTCCGGCGGCGGCGCCTGCCCAACGCGGGCGTCCTGCCCAACCCGCTGCCCTTCGCTCCCGCGGAGCAGGCCGCCGCCCTGGACACCCGGCGCGTCGGTGCGGTCGGCCGGCTGGAAGCCGTCAAACGCCTCGACCGGCTGCTCGACGCCTTCGCCGAAGCGGGGGCCGGGCGGCCCGGGTGGGAGCTGCACCTCTTCGGCGACGGACCGCTGGAGCCGGAGCTGCGCGCCCGGGCCGAGCGGCTGGGCGTCGCCGGCCGCGTCCGCTTCCGCGGCAGCGTGCGGGACATGGCCGCGGCCTACGCCGAACTGTCCGTCGTCGCCCTCACCAGCGAGCGCGAGGGCCGCCCCATGGCTCTCGCCGAGGCGTCCGCGGCCGGGGTGCCTTGTGTGAGCTTCGACCTGTCGGGCGGCGTGCGCGAGCTTGTCCGCCACGGACGGACAGGCACGCTCGTGCCTCCCGGCGAGGTCGGGGCCTTTGCCGCGGCGCTCGGTGAGCTCATGGAGGACGGGGCGCTCCGTGAGCGGTACGGGGCCGCTGCGCGGGAGCATGTTGCGCCGTTGCGGTTGCCTGCGGTGCTGGATCGGTGGGAGGCGCTGTTCGAGGAGATCGATCGCTGACGGGGCGGCTGCGGCTGCGCCTGCGGCTCGGCGAAGCGAGATGAGGAGGGGGAGCGTGAGCATGGAGTGCGGCTGCGGGTTGTCCGTGGCTGAGCGCGCAGTTCCCCGCGCCCCTGTCGGGGCGCCGAGCGGTCTGCCGCGCATGCGGTCGGGCGGCTGCGGGCCGTGTGCGGCTGAGCGCGCAGTTCCTCGCGCCTTTGACGGGGCGTCCGGGGCTCTGCAGGGAGCGTGGTCCGGCGGCTGCGGGTCGTGTGTGGCCGAGCTCGCAGTTCCCCGCGCCCCTTTCGGTGTCGGGGCGCGGTGTCAGGGGTTATCCGCGTCTCGCCACCGCCCACGCCCCCCGTGCGCCCGACGCCAATCGGAGGGCCAGCGAGCCGTTCACCGTGGCGTAGGGGCGGGCCAGCAGCAGGCCGTGGCGCAGGCTCGGCAGGGCCGCGCGGTGCAGGCCGCGTCCCACGGCCCGCACGGTCGTGCGGAATGCCCCGCCCGCGCACTGCACTCGTACGCGCACGTCCCACGTCTGCGACGGAGCGGCGCCGTCGCGCCGGTCCCGTCCTGCGAGCACGGACAGCGGCAGGACGACGCGCGCGGTCCACGCCGCGCCCTCGTCCGTCAGCGGCACGGCCCGCCGCAGCACGGGCCCGCCGTCCCGGTGCCGGAGTTCGACCTCCGCGGCCTCCGGCCGGATCGTGGCGAGGCGCCCGTAGAGGTCGTGGACGCGCAGGCGCAGCCGGGCGCGGGCGCGGGCCGTGAGGCGCAGTTCGGCGTCCACGGTCACCGGAAGGTGGTGCGGTGGCACGGCCCCCGGCCCGAGGACGCCGTCCAGGGCCGCCCGGGGCAGGTCCGCGGACCAGACGGGCGCGGCGGCCGCGTCCTGCGCGTAGGGCGGCAGGAGCCGGGCGGGCCGGGCGGCGAGCTGGGCCAGCCGCTCCAGGTCGCGCGGGGCCTCCGCGGTCAGGACGACGCGGGCGATCCAGCGGGCCGGCGGCCGGGCCGCGCTCAGCTCGGCCTCGTCGAAGCCGGCGAGGTAGCCGCGGGTGACGCGCCACCAGGCGTGCCGGTAGCCCGCGCTGCGGGCGGGCAGTTCGCGGACGTACATCCGCAGGTCGTGGTCGAGGAACTTCACCCGTGCGGCGCGGGCCAGCGGCTTGCTGCCCGCGTCGAGGAAGACCTCGACGCTGCTCCGGTGCGCGGCCACGCGCGCCTGCCAGTTGGCGATGCGCTCGCGGTCCAGGGAGATCGAGGGCGCGGCGGCGTCGCGCCGCACGTGCCAGATGTAGACGGTGTCGGGCACCGTCGCCACGCGCGGCGCGGCCGCCATCACCCGGGCGGCGAAGACGAAGTCCTCGTAGATGAAGCGCCCTTCGGGGAAGGCGATGCCGTGCTCGGTGAGGAAGTCCCGCGCGTAGAGCTTGTTGACGCACAGGGTGTCGCGCAGGAGCGCCGGCCGGGCCTCGGGGCCGGAGTACACGGCGGGCCGCCGGTAGAGGGCGGGCTGCCAGCCGGTGTCGCGCCGCCGGGGGAGTTCGCGGCGCACGCACAGGCCGGCCGCCACGGGGGCGCGGTGGCGCAGGGCCGCGCCGAGGAGGGCGTCGACAGCACCCTCGGGCAGTGTGTCGTCGCTGTCGAGGAACATCACGTACGGCGCGGTGGCGGCCCGTACGCCGTCGTTGCGGGGGGTCCCGCAGCCGCCGCTGTTGGCCGCCCGGTGGACGACCCGCAGGCGCGGGTCGGTGTCGGCCAGCTCGTCGAGGATCGCTGCGGTGCCGTCCGTGGAGGCGTCGTCGACGGCGATGACCTCGGCGACGGCGGGTCCCTGGGCGAGCGCGGAGCGGACGGCGTCGCGGATGTGGGCGGCGTCGTTGAATCCGATGACGATGACGCCGACCTGCGCGGCGGGCAGGGTTCCGCTCCCGTTCACTGTCACGAAAGACAGTTTTACCGATGAATGCGTATAAAGCGGTGCATTGGGAAGTCCGGGTGTGGCCGGGTGTCCGGGTCCGTCAGGGCCGGGGAGGGGACGGAGCGATGGGGCTGACAGAGCTGGAGCCGCCCGGGGCCGCCGTGCCGGAGACCGCGGCGCAGCCCCCTCCGGTCCGCGCCCGCCCCACGCGCGGCGCCGTCCTCGCCGTGGCCGTCCCCGCCGCCGTCATGCTCGTCCTCGGGCTGTGGGGGCTGGACCGGGGGACGATGTGGCGGGACGAGAGCGCCACGTTCCAGGTGGCGCGCCGGTCCCTGCCGGAGATGTGGCACGTGCTGGGCACGATCGACGCCGTGCACGGCCTGTACTACCTGCTGATGCACGCCGTCCTCGCCGTGCGCCCCGACGAAATAGCGCTGCGGCTGCCGTCCGTCGCCGCGTCCGCCGCCACCGCCGCGCTCGTCGGCGCCCTGGGCTGCCGGCTCGCCCGGCCCCGCGTCGGCCTGTGGGCCGGGCTCCTCTACGCCGCCACCCCGTTCGCCGGCCACTACGCGCAGGAGGGCCGCTCGTACGCCCTCGTCGCGGCGGGCGCCGCGCTCGGCACCTGGCTGCTGGTCCGCGCCGCCGAGCACGGCTCGTACGGGCGGTGGGCCGGCTACGGCGCGGTGATGGCCGGCACGGCGCTCCTGCACGAGTTCGCGGTCCTGCTCCTCGCGGCGCACGCCGTGACCCTGCTGCTCTCCCGGGCGCCGTGGCGGACCTGGCGGCGCTGGGGGTGCGCCGCGGGGGCCGCCTGCCTGCTGCTGATACCGCTGGTCGTCGTCTCCCGCGGGCAGAGCGCGCAGGTCTCCTGGATCCGCACCCCGGGGCTCCCCGAGGCCGAGGCGCTGGTGAAGGCGTTCGCCGGTCCGGAGCAACCCGTGCTGGGCGTGGTGCTCGTCCTGGCGGTGGTCGCCGTCCTCGCCCCGGCGCTCGGCCGACGGTGGGCGGCGCAATCGCCCCCGCCTCGCCGCGGCGCCCTCGGCCTCACCGCGGTCGCCCTGCCGTGGGCGCTCGTCCCGCCCGTCCTGCTCTACACCGCTGCCCGGTACCAGCCGCTGTTCCTCGACCGCTATCTGCTGTTCTGCCTGGCCGGGGTGCCCCTGCTCGCCGCGGCCGGCGCGGAGCGGATCCTGGGCCTCGTGCCGTGGCGGCGGACGGTGACGGCGCTCGGTGCCGCGGCCGTGCTGGCCGCCTTCGCCGTGCAGCTGCCGCTGCACGAGCGCGAGCGCCTGCCCACCAGCCGCGGTGACGAGCTGGCCCCGGTCGCCTCGGCGGCCGGCCGGCTGGCGAGACCGGGGGACGCGGTGCTGTTCCTGCCGCAGTACGAGCGGCGCGTGGCCCTCGCCTATCCCCGCGACTTCACCGGCCTGCACGACCTCACCCTCAAGAGGTCACCGGCCGCGTCCGGCACGCTCTTCGGCGAGGAGGTCACCACCGCCGCGCTGCGCGACCGGCTGGCCCGGCTGCCGTCGGGGAGCCGGGTGTGGGTCGTGGGGGACACCAACACCGTCGGCACCCGGTGGTTCCGGGCCCAGCGGGCCGAGTCCGCGAAGGCCGGCGCCTTGGAGGCGTTCTGCCGGGAGGAGAGGGAGGCGGCGGTGTTCGTCCGCGGCGGATCGGTCTCGCTGTACGTCCGGCGTTAGACATGGCCGGCGGACCGGCGGTCCGCCGGCCGCGGAGGCCCGGCATTCCGCCGGACCCCTTGCCGGGGGTCACCGCAGCGCGGCCGCCCGGCGGTGCCGGGCCGCCCGCGCCGTCACCCCGCTGAAGAACCGCGGGGCGCAAGCGCGGGACTTCCCCCGCCCCGCGCAGCGGACCGTCACTTCACCGCCCCCGCCATCACCCCGCTCACGAACTGCCGCTGGAAGGCGAAGAACACCGCGAGCGGCACGGCCATCGACAGGAACGCGCCCGAGGCGAGGATGTCGATGTTGTCGCCGAACTGCCGCACCTGCTGCTGCAGGGCGACCGTGACCGGCGGGTGCCCGCTGTCCGCGAAGATCAGCGCGATCAGCATGTCGTTCCACACCCACAGAAACTGGAAGATCCCCAGCGAGGCGATGGCCGGCCCGCCCAGCGGCAGCACCACCCGCAGGAACAGCCGCAGTTCGCCCGCGCCGTCCAGCCGGGCGGCCTCCAGCAGCTCGCGGGGGATCTCCGCGAAGAAGTTCCGCAGCAGGAAGACCGCGAAGGGCAGGCCGAAGGCCGTGTGGAAGAGCACCACGCCGGGCGTGCTCTCGAAGATGCCGAGGGTGTTGAAGAGCTTCGCCACCGGGATCAGCGCCACCTGCACCGGCACCACCAGCAGCCCCACCACGGCCATGAACCACCAGTCGCGGCCCGGGAAGTCGAGCCAGGCGAACGCGTAGCCGGCGAGGGCGCCGACGAGGATCACCAGCACCGTCGCCGGCACGGTGATGAGGGCCGTGGTGCCGAGGGACTCCATCACCGTGTCGTTGTGGAAGAGCTTGCTGTAGCTGTCGGTGGTCAGCTGCGCCGGGTGGGCGAAGACCTGCCACCAGCCCGACGCCGCGATGTCCCGCTTGTCCCGCAGCGACGACAGCAGCAGCCCCACCGTCGGCGTCAGCCAGAACAGCCCGACGGCGACGAGGAAGAGCCGCACCGCCCCGCCGCCCAGCCGCGCGGCGATCCGCGCGGGAAGCGACTGCCTGGCCCGTACGGCCGTGTCCAGCGTGGTCATCCCTGCCGCCCCCTCGTGGTCATCGGCGCCGCCCCCTCGGGATCACTGCTGCGGCCCCTGTCGTCGCGGCCCTCGGGATCACCGCTCGCAGCCGCCCCCGCCGCAGCCGCAGCCGTCCCCGCCGCGGCCGCCCCCGTCATCGCCGCCGCTCCCTTCGGATCCGCCGGAGGTTGACGTACATCACCGGCAGGACGAGCACCAGCAGGAAGACCGCGATCGCGCTGCCCACACCCTGGTTGACGTCCGTGCCGAAGGATGACTGGTACAGCTGCAGGGCCAGCACGTTCGCCTTGTCCAGACTCGCCCCCGGCGCGATGATGTAGACGAGGTCGAAGATCTTCAGCACGTTGATCATCAGCGTGATCAGCACGACGGCGAGCACCGGCGCCAGCAGCGGCACCGTCACCCTGCGGAAGACCTGCCACTCGTTCGCACCGTCGACCCGCGCCGCCTCCAGCAGCTCCCGCGGCACGCTCGCGAGCCCCGCCGCGATCAGCACCATCGCGAAGCCCGCCCACATCCAGATGTACGCGGCGATGATGGCCGGGGTGACGAGCGAGGGGCCCAGCCAGTCGATGCCGTTGTAGGGCGCGGCGAAGTTCGAGGCGGGCAGGCGCAGCTGGGCGCCGTCCGCCGCGCCGGGCAGGGTGAAGGTGCCGTCGGCGGCCGAGGTGGCCGAGGCGACGGTCCGGCCGTCCTTGACCGCCTCCACCGTCACGCCCTCCAGGGCCTGCTCGCCCTGGTCGATCTTCCCCGGAGTGCCGGCGCCGCCGCGCGTGAAGTCCCGCCACACCGTGCCGGTGACCTTCCCGGCGACGTCCCGCGCGGGAATGGCGTCCTTGGCGCCCTTCATGTCCGCGGGCTTGGCGCCCACCAGCGGCAGGGCGGTCGCGCTGCCGGCCCTCACCACCGCCCTGGTCGTGAAAGCGCCGTGGCTCTCCGTCAGCGGCTCGCCGCCCCTGGGGTGCGCGCCGGGGAAGGGTGCGGGTGGCGAGAACGTGTCGTGGACGCCCACCCACACCGCGTTCGCCACGCCGCGGTCGGGGTTCTGCTCGTACACCAGCCGGAAGATGATGCCCGAGGCCAGCATCGAGATCGCCATCGGCATGAAGACGACGAGCTTGAACGCCGTGCCCCAGCGCACCCGTTCGGTGAGCACCGCGAAGACCAGGCCGAGGGCGGTGGCCACCGACGGCGCCACGACCACCCAGATGACGTTGTTCTTCAGCGCCGTACGGATCCGGGCGTCCGTGAACACCTCGTGGTAGTTGTCCACGCCCACGAACCCGTTGCCGCTCGCGTCGAAGAGGCTGCGCCACACGGAGTAGCCGATGGGGTAGAGGACGAGCGCGCCGAGCAGCGCCAGCGCGGGCAGCAGGAAGAGGGCGGCCACCCACAGGCGGGTGCCCTGCATGCTCTTGGACTTCTTCGCGGTGGGGCGGGGCGGCCCGGAGGCCGCAGCGCCGCCCGCGGTCGCGGTCGACATCGTGCGGTCCTCCCGTCAGCTCTTGAACGCCTTGGCCGCGTCGGACTCCAGCTTCTGCTGGGTGCCCGCCACGTCACCGGGGTTCTTCAGGAAATCCTGGAGGTGCTTCCACTCGCCCTGGCCCGGCTTGCCGCCGAAGGAGGCGGGCGCCAGGTCCGACATGTCGAAGCGGAAGCCGTCGCCCGCCGCCACCACGGCCCCGGCGATGGACCGGAGCACCTCGTCGGGGTAGGCGGCGAGGTCCAGGTTCTTGTTCGCGGACAGGAATCCGCCCTGCCCGGCCCACACCCGGGCCGCGTCGGGCGAGGCGAGGAAGGCCAGCAGGGCCTGCGCCGCCGGGCCGTCCTTCAGCGCCACCCCCACGTCGCCGCCGGTCACCACCGGCGCCTTCGCCCCCACCGCGGGGAAGGGGAAGACCTTGGCCTCCTTGCCGATCCGCGCCCCCGCCCCGATGACGTTGGCCGCCGCGAAGTCGCCCTCGAAGACCATGGCGGCCTTCGGCTCCTCCCCTCCGGTGAACGTCTGAGTGACCGAGGTGGGGAACTGCGTCTGCAGCGCGCCCCCGTTGCCGTCCGCCAGCAGGCCCTTCCCGCCGAAGAGCCGCCCGAGCGCCGTCAGGGCGTCCTTCACGGACGGGTCCGTCCACGGGATCCGGTGCTGCGCCAGCTGGTCGTACTTCTCGGGGCCCGCCTGGGAGAGGTAGACGTTCTCGAACCAGTCCGTGAGCGTCCAGCCGTCCGCCCCGCCCACCGAGACCGCCGGGATGCCGTAGTCGGTGATCAGCTGCGCGGTGCTCAGGAACTCCGGCCAGGTCTTCGGCTCCTTCGCCCCGGCCCCCTCGAAGACCCCGGTGTTGTACCAGACCAGGGACTTGTTGCTGACCTTGAAGTAGACGCCGTAGCGCTTGCCCTCGTACGAGCCGAGGTCCTGCCAGCCCTTGGTGAAGTTCTTGTCCAGCTCGGCCGCCGCCTCGGTGCCCAGCGGCTTGAGCCAGCCCTTCTGCGCGAACTCCCGCAATGCTCCCGGCTGCTGCAGCATCGCCACGTCCGGGGGGTCGCCGCCCGCGATCTTCGAGCCGACGAACGCGGACATGTCGTCCCCGCTGGGCACGTAGGCCACCTCGGCGCCCGTCCGCCGCGAGAACTCCTCCAGGACCTTCGTGAAGCCCTTCTGCTCGGCGCCCGTCCAGACCGCCGTCACCTTCAGCTTCTGCCCGTCGAGCTTCGGGAGCCGCACCGTCTGCCGGATCGTGTCCGACCCGCCCTTGCCGCCGCCCGGCGGGCCGCCGTCGTCCCCGCCGTCACCGCATCCCGCGGCCGATAAGGCCAGGGCCCCGGCCGCGAGGAGCGCCAGAGCGCTGCGCGCCCCGCGCACCGAACGAAGCGAAGTCCGCATTGCCGCCCCTCCCGTACGAGCTCCCCGCCGGCGGCCGCCGCACGTCGGCCCCCGCATCCGCGCCCGCCTCCCGTGCGACAGTCCTACGCCCGCCCGGGAGCCGCCGCAATACCGCCATCGGGCACAATTCACCGATCGTGACCGGGCTGTGATGCGCCGTCACCTGCGCGGGACGCGGAGCCTGCGGGCCGCGGACCGCGTCAGAGCAGCGGTGGCGCGGCCTCCGCCCCCGCCGACTGCGCGGCGCGCTGCAGGGCGCTCGCGAGCAGCGCCAGGTCCGTCGGACCGTTGCCCAGCTCGCGCACCGGGCGCCGGGTCGGCGGATCGCCCATGCGCTGCCAGTCAATGGCCACGACCGTCGGGCGCAGCGTCGCCGTCCGCGGGATGCGGCCCGTCACCCGGCCCGCCTGGAACGGCGTCGTCGCGTCGTCGTCCGGCCGCATCAGCCGGCCGCGGCCCGGAGCCGGCTCGCCCGCGCCGCTCCCGTCGCCCGGCGTGCCGTCCGCCGACGGCGGGGCGATCTCCAGCGTCGCGCGCAGCCCGGCCCGCTCGACCGCCGCCGTGTCGGCCGTACGGTCCGGACGGCCGGACGCCGCCACCAGGTGCACGCCGAGCCGCTCGCCGTCGCGGGCCACGGCCTCCAGCGCCCGGACCACCGAACCCGCCGACGGCCGGCCCGTACTGCCCAGCGCCGGGGCCACCAGCGCGTCGAAGTCGTCCACCAGGACCACCAGGCGCGGCAGCGCCGTCCGGGCCGTGAGCGACGGACCGTCCTTCTGCGTCCGCAGCTTGAGCGTCCCCGTCGGTACGGACTCCAGGTCGCCCGAGCCGTCCGCCGCCCGCCGCGGCGCGACCACCTGCGCGGCGGACGCGGCCGCACGCTGGGTGTGCCACGCCGTGAAGTCCAGCCTGCCCAGCAGCTCCGCGCGCCGCTTCAGCTCCGAGGTGAGCGCCTGGGCGAACTCCCGCATCCGCACCGGGTCCGCGGCCGCCAGATACGTCGACACGTGCGGCAGGTCCGTGCACAGCCGCAGCCCCTCGCCGCGCTCCGCGCCCGCCCCGTCCACCAGCACCAGCGAGAGCCGGTCGGGCCGGTCCGCCGCCGCCAGCGACGCGGCGAGCGAGCGCAGCAGCTCCGTCTTGCCGCTGCCCGCGCAGCCCTCCACCAGCAGGTGCGGGCCGTCCGCCGCCAGGTCCACGGCCAGCGGCCCGTGCGGGCCCGCGCCCAGCACCGCCACCGCCCGGCCGCCCGGGCGCGAACCGCGGTCCGTGGCCGCCGCCCAGCGGGCCGTCAGCGACGCCGGAGTGGCCCTGGCCAGACCCAGCTCGTCCAGCAGGCGCGCACTGCGCGGCAGCGCCGCCGCCACGCGCGCGGCCGCCCCGCCCGCCACACCGTCGGCCATCCGCAGCGGCGCCAGCGCCCGCGCGAACCGCTCGGCCCACGCGCGCGACACCGCGTCCACGGCCGCGATCACAGCAGGCCCGGACGGCGCCTCGGCCTCGGCCCGGGCGTCGTGCTGCGCCGCGGCGTGCTGCACCGGTGCGCGGTGGATCACCTGCACCACCGTGGCCACATCACCGCTCAGCAGCGCCACCGCGCCGCAGTACGGGAACGCCGGAGCCGCCGCACGGGCCGTCGCCAGCGTCGACACCACCGGCGACGCCGGCGTGGTCGCCGGCGCGTCCGCCAGGCACACGAGGTGGATGCCCGCCGCGGGGCCGCCCACCGTCAGCCGGGACACCGTCTCCCGCAACTCCGCCGAACCGGGATCGCCGTCCACGATCACCACCGTGTACGGACCGGAGTGGCGCTCCGCCGCTGCCGCCACCGCCGCCGGGGCCGCCGCCGCCCAGTGCGGGCCCAGCGGGCCCTCGTCCAGCCGCCGCACCAGCTCCGCCGTGCGCGCCGCGGCCTGCTCGCGGTCGTACGCGACCAGCAGCCGGCAGTCCTGCCCGCGCACCGGACGCAGCTGCGGCAGCCAGCCCAGCCACGACCACTCCGCCAGGCGCTCCTCGATCGGGCGCGCCCGGTCCGCACTGATCAGCACGAACTCCAGGGACGCCGGGGCGTGCAGCGCCGCCAGCTGCGCCAGCACGGAGCGCGCCAGGGCCGACAGCCGCCCCCGCGGGCCCGCGAGCCCCAGCGAACCGGCCTCGCGCAGCGCGACCGTCACCGGCACCGACGGCAGCAGCGCGCCGCTCCCGGGCGCATGCCGGTCCGCCGTGCCCAGCCGTACGGTCAGCAGGTCCGGGTGGCCCGGGCCGCGCTCCCACAGCCGGGGGCCGGGGCCGAGCGCGGTGAGCAGCGTCTCCGCGGGGTCGGGCCAGCGCTCGCGCAGCGCGGCGGCCTCGGCGCGGGCCTGCTCCTCGGCGCCCGCGTCGTCCTGCGGGCCGCCCCACGCGTCACCGTCGGCGCCCCGGCCGCCCCGCCCCCCGGTGAGCCGCCGGGCCCACGCGCCTATGCCCCGGCCCCGGGTCCGCTTGCCGTTTTCGCCGGTGGGAGGCTCGGGAGTGCCGGACTGTCCGGTTCCGGCGGTGCCGAGGGGGCTGTTGCCGTAGCCGTCCTGGCCGGCGACGCCCGGCTGCCCGCTTCGGCCGGGCCGGCCGGCGTCGCCGGACAGTCTGGAGTGAGAGGTATCGCCGGGTCTGCCGGTGGGACCGCTTCCGTTTCCGTACGGGGTGCCGGTACGGTCTCCGCCCTGCGGCGGCAGGTGCCCGCCCTGGGCGTGGTGGCTCGCCTCGGCGGCGTCGCCCGGCTGGGCGGGCGGGCCGGCGTGGCCGGTGCCGCCGGGACGCCCGGGGTGTCCGTACTGGCTGTCCGGGCCGGCGTCGCCCGGTACGCCCGGGTACGCGCGCTGCCCGAAGCCGCCGGCGTACGGATCGGCGCTGCTGTCCTGTGCGGGCCCGTGGCCGTGTCCGGCCCGGCCGCTGCCGAAGCCGCTGGGCTGCGTCGCCGTGCCGGCCCCGTTCTCGGGCCCGTACGGATCGGCGCTGCTGTCCTGTGCGGGTCCGTGGTTCTGTCCGGCCCGGCCGCCGCGGAAGCCGCCGGGCCGCCCCGCCGCGTCGGCCCCGTTCCCCGGCCCGTACGGGTCCGCGCCGCTGTTCCGTGCGGGCCCGTTGTTCTGTCCGGGCAGGCTCCCGCCGAAGCCGGGCGCGCCGGGCTGACCCGTACGCCCTGCCGCACCGGCTCCGCCGCCCGCACCGTGCGCGTCCTGGCCGTCGCCCTGGGCCGGTCCGTGGCCGTGTCCGGGCAGGGTCCTGCTGAAGCCGCCGGGCTGCCCCGCCGCGGCGGCCCCGTTCCCCGGCCCGTACGGACCGGCGCCGTAGTCCTGTCCGGACCGGTCGCCGCCGAACCCGCCTGCCTGACCCGTACGGCCCGCTGCGCCCGCCCCGTACGGGTCCGCGCCGGTGTCCGGGGCCTGTCCGTGGTTCACGGGTCCGCCGAAGCCGGCGGCCTGGTCCGCACGGCCCGCCGGTCCCATTCCGTTTGCTGTCCCGCGCGGGGGCGTGGCCCCGTCCTGGGGCGGCGTTCCGGCCGGGCCCGGCTGGGCCGGTACGCGGACCGACAGGGCGCCGGGGCCCGCGTCCCGCAGGGGGAAGCCGCGGCCGCCGTGCGTCACCGTGTCCCCGGAGCCGGAGCCGGAGCCGGAGCCGGAGCCGGAGCGGGCTGTTCCGCCGCCCGTTCCGCCGAAGCCCGTGCCGGCCGTCGGGCCCGCCGAGCCCGTCACACCCGCCGGCGCGCCCAGCCACGCGCCGCGCACCGGCGGGGCGACCGCGCCCGCCGGGGACGCCCCGGGGACGCTGCCGCCCACGCGCAGGTGGCCCTCGCCGTCGGGCGCGGCCGGCAGGACGCGCGGGGAGGAGTCGTCCGCGGCGTGCAGGCTCAGCACCGACTCGCCCACGCGCAGCAGCTCCCCGGCGGGAAGCCGCACCGGCTCCGCGCCGACCGGCTCGCCCGCGAGCACGGTCCCGTTCGTGGAGCCCAGGTCCCGCAGGGTGATCGTGCCGTCGTCGTGGAGGACGACCGCGCAGTGCAGCCGGGAGACGTCGGGGTCGTCCAGCGGGATGTCCGCCGTCGCGGAGCGCCCCACGTGCACCTCGCCGCCGTGCAGCAGGTGCACGCCGCCCGCGTCCGGACCGGAGACGACGTGGAGCCGCGCGGCGGCCTCCGGCACGCCGGACATGAGCACGCCGGCGTGCCGCTCGGGGTCGGCCGGGGCGGACAGGGACAGGACGGCGCCGTCGATCAGCGGGGGCTCGCCCAGCGCGCTGCGCTGCGGGTCGAGCCGCTCGGCCCCGGCGTAGACGACGACGGCCCCGGTGCCGAGGTCGCAGCCGGCCGCCGCCGCGGCGGCGGCGAGGCCGCTGGTCACCCCGGCCAGGGCCGTCCCCGCGGGGGCGGTCACCAGCACGTCGCAGGCGCAGGTCGCCGCGGGCACGGCGGGCGCAGTGGAGTGGTGGCCGCTGAGCGGCCCGAGGACGGTCAGCCTGATCTGCATCGCCGTCAACGGTCCCTTCTGCCCCGGTGCACGTACAGGTCACCACGGCGCGCGGAACGTACCGGAAGCACCGGCCCCGCCCCTCCGCATCGTGCTGCGAGCATCCTCGCACCTGCCGGGGACGACGCGCCCGGCGACGGCCAATTCGTGATCTTGAACGACCGCGGGAGGGTGGGAAGAAAGCGGAAGGTGATCGAATCGTGCCGAGGTCACCTCATGATCCGTTCGACATCGATCCGTAACGGGTCCGCTTTCGAACAGGTCGTACAGATTTTCTTTCGCCTCGGGACTCGCTCGGAACGCGCCCGGGACACGCTCGGGACACGCTCGGGAATGGTCCGCGGACCGGCCGCGGACCGGTCCCGTACCGGCTCCGCATCAGCCGCGGAGCCCCCGCCGCGGGCTTCCGCGGACGCCGCGTGCGCATCCCTCGCGCGCCTTCCGCGCGCCGCGCGGCAACCAACGGCCCGCGACCCGCGTCTTCCTTCCAGCCCCGCGGATTCGGCAAACCGGAGGTCCGTAGGACGGCACTACAGTGGGCGGAAGGCCGGGCACGAAAGAGGCCATCGCAAAGAATGACGACGATGACGACCAGGGAGCGCATGACGTGCGGCCGGTAGGCAGCAAGTACCTGCTTGAAGAGGTGCTCGGGCGCGGCGCGACCGGCACCGTCTGGCGAGCGCGCCAGCGGGAGGCCGCGGGCGCCGAGGCGGCCGTGTCCGGCCGGCCCGGCGAGACCGTCGCGATCAAGGTGCTCAAGGAGGAGCTGGCCAGCGACGCGGACGTCGTGATGCGCTTCCTGCGCGAGCGCTCCGTCCTCCTCCGGCTCACGCACCCCAACATCGTGCGCACCCGCGACCTCGTCGTCGAAGGCGACCTGCTCGCCCTGGTCATGGACCTCGTCGACGGCCCGGACCTGCACCACTACCTGCGCGACAACGGCCCCTTCACGCCGGTCGCCGCCGCCCTCCTCACCGCCCAGATCGCCGACGCGCTCGCCGTCAGCCACGCCGACGGCATCGTCCACCGGGACCTCAAGCCCGCCAACGTGCTCCTGCGGAGCGACGGCGGCCAGATGCACCCGATGCTCACCGACTTCGGCATCGCGCGCCTCGCGGACTCCCCGGGCCTGACCCGTACCCACGAGTTCGTCGGCACGCCCGCCTACGTCGCGCCCGAGTCCGCCGAGGGCCGCCCGCAGACCTCCGCCGTCGACATCTACGGCGCCGGCATCCTGCTCTACGAGCTGGTCACCGGCCGCCCGCCGTTCGCCGGTGCGACCGCCCTCGAAGTGCTCCACCAGCACCTCAGCTCCGAGCCGCGCCGCCCCACCACCGTCCCGGAGCCCCTGTGGACGGTCATCGAGCGCTGCCTGCGCAAGCGGCCCGAGGAGCGTCCCAGCGCGGAGAACCTCGCCCGGGCGCTGCGCGTCGTCGCCGCGGGCGTCGGCGTGCACGCCTCCCCGGCGCAGGCCGAGGCCGCCCTCGGGGTCGCCGGGCTGCTCGCGCCCGACCCGGAGCCGGCCGTCGTGCCCGGCACGGGCCAGGGCGTCGGCCCCGGCCACGGCTCCGGGGGTGGCGACGCCGACCCCACCCAGGTGCTGCCGTCGACGGCCGGCTCGCCGGGCTCCTACGACCCGAACGGCGCCACCAGCCTCCTGCCGAACGCCTCTGCCGGAGGCCATGGCCCCGGCGCGGGCCCCGATGCCGACGCCACGCGCGTCATGCCGGCCGGCCCCGGCGGCTCCGCCGACCCGACCCGCGCCATGCCGCCCGTACCGCCGCTGCCTCCGGAGGGCGACGGCGCGCACCCCTGGCAGACCCAGCTCCGCGCGGCGCGCGACCGCAACGACCAGACTCAGGTCCAGTACCTCGACCCGAGCGAGGACCCGCTGCGCCGCCGCCCCCAGCGGCGGCCCGGGCAGCCGCAGCCTCAGCCGCAGCAGCCGCCGCAGGGCTATGGCGGTCAGCAGGGCTACGGCGGTCAGCAGGGGTACCAGCAGCAGGGCTACGGGCAGCAGTACGCGCCTCAGCAGCACCAGGGGCACCAGCCGCCGCCCCCGCAGCACTACACGGCACCGCCCCAGTCGTACGCCCCGCAGCAGCCGCAGCCCGCGCCGCCGTCCCGCAGACAGCAGCGCCGCCAGGAGCCGCGCTACCAGCAGCCTCCGGCGCCGCAGCCGTACGCTCCGGAGCCGCCGGCTCCGCGCCGTGAGCCGCGGCCGCCGCGGCAGCGCAGCGCGAACCCGATGCGGATCCCCGGGCTCGGCTGCCTCAAGGGCTGCCTCTTCATGATCGTTATTCTGATCATCGGCGCCTGGCTCGTCTGGGAGTTCACTCCCTTGAAGGACTGGGTCGCCGACGGCAAGAGCTTCTGGGACGCGGCCTGGGACTGGATCACGGACGTCAAGGACTGGATCTCCGGCCTCGCCTCGAACTCCTCCTCGGGCAAATGACCAGGTAATCGATTTGTCGACACCCGGGGGGCGTTTTACGCCTCCGGGGTGAGCGTTGGCAGTAGCTTGGTCGCCAGCGCGCCTGTCGGAGACGAGGAGTCGGGGAACAGTCTTGGCACGGAAGATCGGTAGCCGGTACACCGCCCACCAGGTCCTCGGCCGTGGCAGCGCCGGCACGGTGTGGCTCGGCGAGGGGCCCGAGGGCCCGGTCGCCATCAAGCTCCTGCGCGAGGATCTCGCCTCCGACCAGGAGCTCGTCGGCCGGTTCGTCCAGGAGCGCGCCGCGCTCCTCGGTCTCGACCACCCGAACGTCGTCGGGGTCCGCGACCTCGTCGTCGACGGCGCCGACCTCGCCCTGGTCATGGACCTGATCCGGGGCACGGACCTGCGCACCCGCCTCGACCGCGAGCGGCGGCTCGCGCCCGAGGCCGCGGTCGCCATCGTCGCCGATGTCGCCGACGGGCTCGCCGCCGCGCACGCGGCCGGGATCGTCCACCGCGACGTGAAGCCCGAGAACGTCCTCCTCGACATGCAGGGCCCGCTCGGCCCCGGCGGCGCGCACCCCGCGCTGCTCTCCGACTTCGGCATCGCCCGCCTCGTGGACGCCCCCCGGCCCGCCCGGGAAGGCGGCCGCGGGACCGGCCCCCGCAGCGTCATCGGCACGCCCGACTACCTCGCCCCCGAGATCATCGAGGGGCTGCCGCCGCGGGCCTCCGTCGACGTCTACGCCCTCGCCACCGTCCTCTACGAGCTGCTGGCCGGCTTCACGCCCTTCGGCGGCGGGCACCCCGGCGCCGTGCTGCGGCGGCACGTCACCGAGACCGTCGCGCCGCTGCCCGGCATCCCCGACGAGCTGTGGCAGCTCGTCGTCCAGTGCCTGGCCAAGGGGCCCGCCTCCCGGCTGCGCGCCTCCGAGCTCGCCGCGCGCCTGCGGGAGCTGCTGCCCGGGCTCGCCGGGATACCGCCCCTCGACATCGACGAGCCCGACGACGGCGCGGACGCCGACGACGACGGCCCCGCCGCCCCCGCGGACGGGGCCGGCGTGCCCGCCGCCGCGCGCCGGCGGGGCGTCGTCCCGCTCGTGCCGGGCGCCGTCCCGGACTCCAGCCGGGACACCCACACCAGCATGCGCGTGCCCACGCCCGCCGAGCTCGCCGGCGGCGCCCACGGCACGGCCCGCGCGCCCCGCGCCGCCGGCCAGCGCCGCGCCGGCTCCGCCCGCCACCGCTCCCCGGCCGAACAGCGCCGCCGCCGCATCCGCCTCGGCGCGGCCGCGGTCGCCCTGGCGGCCGCCGCGGGCGTGGGCGGCTGGTTCGCCACGACGGACCACGACCCCGCCGACGCCAAACCGGGCATCCACCACCCGGACCCCCAACGCTGACAGCCCGCGCACTGCGGGGGCACCTCTGCCGGCCAGGGCCTTTGGACCGCCGCGGCGGGAGCGAGGCGGCGCTCGGCGCCGAAGGAACGGGGGAGGCCCCCGGCGGGGCGCCCTCGTCGGACAAGGTGGACGGGCCCACCTTGGATCCGCCGCCGTGGCGCTCGGCTTCCGTGGTGGTGTTCGGCGGTGCCGGATCGTCCCCGGCCTGGTGCCGGCTGGGCGCCGCCGGTCTGCGACGCGGTGGCTGATCGCCGCCGCGGCGGGAGTGGAGGTGCGAGGAGGCCTCCGTCTGCGAGGTGCGGGGCCGTCCCTGTCGGTCAAGGTGGACGGGCCCACCTTGGATCCGCCGCCGTGGCGCTCGGCTCCCGTGGTGGTGTTCGGCGGTGCCGGACTGTCCCCGGCCTGGTGCCGGCTGGGCATCGCCGGTCTGCGACGCGGTGGCTGATCGCCGCCGCGGCGGGAGTAGAGGCGCGGGGCCGGAGGCCCCTCCGGGGCCTTGGGGGTCGGGAAGCGCGGCGCAGCCGTTAGGCTGGGTGCGTGGCAGTCGTTGATGTATCCGAAGAGCTGAAGTCCCTCTCCTCGACCATGGGGTCGATCGAGGCCGTCCTGGACCTCGACAGGATGAGGGCCGACATCGCCGTGCTCGAGGAGCAGGCGGCCGCCCCGTCCCTGTGGGACGACCCGGAGGCGGCGCAGAAGATCACGAGTCAGCTGTCGCACCTCCAGGCGGAGCTGCGCAAGACCGAAGCCCTCCGCGGCCGCATCGACGACCTCGGGGTGCTCTTCGAGCTCGCCGAGGCCGAGGACGACGCCGACGCCCTCGCCGAGGCCGAGGCCGAGCTCATCTCCGTCCGCAAGGCGCTGGACGAGATGGAGGTCCGCACCCTCCTCTCCGGCGAGTACGACTCCCGCGAGGCCCTCGTCAACATCCGCGCCGAGGCCGGCGGCGTCGACGCCTCCGACTTCGCCGAGCGCCTGCAGCGCATGTACCTGCGCTGGGCCGAGCGCCACGGCTACAAGACCGAGATCTACGAGACGTCCTACGCCGAAGAGGCCGGCATCAAGTCGACCACCTTCGCCGTGCAGGTCCCGTACGCCTACGGCACCCTCTCCGTCGAGCAGGGCACGCACCGCCTCGTGCGCATCTCGCCCTTCGACAACCAGGGCCGCCGCCAGACGTCCTTCGCCGGCGTCGAGGTGCTCCCGGTCGTCGAGCAGACCGACCACGTCGAGATCGACGAGTCCGACCTCCGCGTCGACGTCTACCGCTCCTCCGGCCCCGGCGGCCAGGGCGTCAACACCACGGACTCCGCGGTGCGCCTGACCCACCTCCCGACCGGCATCGTCGTCTCCTGCCAGAACGAGCGCTCGCAGATCCAGAACAAGGCGACCGCCATGAACGTCCTCCAGGCCAAGCTCCTTGAGCGTCAGCGCCAGGAGGAGCGCGCCAAGATGGACGCCCTCAAGGGCGACGGCGGCAGCTCCTGGGGCAACCAGATGCGTTCGTACGTCCTGCACCCGTACCAGATGGTCAAGGATCTCCGTACGGAGTTCGAGGTCGGCAACCCCCAGTCCGTGCTCGACGGTGAGATCGACGGCTTCCTGGAGGCCGGCATCCGCTGGCGCAAGCAGCAGGAGAAGTAGCCCCAAGGGCCTCCATAGCAGGACAACCCCCTCGTATCCGGCTTGACGCTACGTCAAAAACTGGCAAGGCTGACGGCGGCACGCGTAGCACTGGGGCGCGTGTGGCGGGGGCGCGCGGCCCGGACGACAGTGCCGCCGCATCACACGGCCGGCCCGTCCGGCCGTGCCAGGCCTCCAGTAGCGCCACCGCCCCGTGCGGAGCTGCTCCATTGACGAGTGAGCTACTGGGGGTAGCAGGCATATGACGAAGAAGACGCGACTGCGTGTCGCGCGGATAGCCGCCGGCGCAGTGGTCGCCGCAGGCGCTTCGCTGACCGCCGCCGGCGCGGCATCGGCCGCCGGCGTCAACGTCCAGGTCGCGGGTGTCGGTGTGAAGGCGGGCGTCCACGCCGTCGGCTCGCCCGACGACCCGGACCAGATCCCGCAGCCGCCCACCTCGGGCGGCACCACGGGCAGCACCGGCTCGACCGGCGAGACCGGCAGCACGGGCTCCACCGGCTCCACCGGCAGCACCGGTTCCACGGGTTCGACGGGCTCCACCGGCTCGACCGGTTCCTCGGGCGAGACCGGGTCCACCGGGTCCACCGGGTCCACCGGTTCCACTGGTTCCACCGGCTCGACGGGTTCCACCGGCAGCATCGGCGGCTCGGGCGAGACCACCGGCAGCTCGGGCAGCAGCACCGGTTCCACCGGCAGCACGGGTTCGACGGGCTCGACCGGCGAGACCGGCAGCACGGGCTCCACCGGCTCCACGGGTTCCACCGGCGAGACGGGTAGCACCGGCTCCACGGGCTCCACCGGCGCCAACGGCGAGACGGGTAGCACCGGTTCCACCGGCTCGACCGGCAGCACGGGCTCCACGGGCTCCACGGGCTCCACGGGTTCGACTGGTTCCACGGGCAGCACCGGTTCCACCGGCAGCACGGGTTCCACGGGTTCGACGGGCAGCACTGGTTCCACGGGCAGCACCGGTTCGACCGGTTCGACCGGTTCGACCGGTTCCACCGGCAGCACCGGCTCCACCGGTTCGACGGGCTCCACCGGCAGCACGGGCTCCACCGGTTCCACCGGCAGCACGGGCTCCACCGGCTCGACCGGTTCCACCGGCAGCACCGGTTCGACCGGCTCCACCGGTGATGACCACGGCTCCACCAGCGGCGACCAGAGCGGCACCGGTTCCACCGGCAGCACGGGTGCCACCGGCGGCTCCGGCTCCACCGGCGGCAGCGGCTCCGGTGACCAGGGCAAGGTCTGCCCCGTCGACACCAGCAGCAACTGCGGCAACAACGCGGACACCGACAGTGCGGGCGCCAAGCCCGTGCAGCAGGACAAGCCCAAGGAGCAGCTGGCCGAGACCGGTGCTTCGCAGACCGGCTTCCTGGTGATCGGCGCCGCGACGATGATCGCGGGCGGTGTCGGCTTCCGGCTCCTGCCCCGCCTCATGACCCGCGGCGCGGGCGCGGCGGCCTGACTCCGCCCGCAGGCGTGAACGCCGGTTAGGACACGTGCGCAACCGCGCACGTACACACCGCGCACGTACGCAAGGGGCCCGGAGCGCTCAGCGCTCCGGGCCCTCGTGCGTCGTTACGGCGGGCACGCGCATGACCACGCGTGACGGCGCGCCTACCCGGCGAATCCGTGTGCGAGCACGGCCACCGCCACCAGGGCCACCAGCAGCGCGATCAGCGTCGCCGGCGTCAGGCCGGCGAAGAGGCCTTCCTGCTGCTGCAGCCGCTCCCTGCTGGCCCGGCACACCGGGCAGCGGCCCTCGCTGACAGGGCCGGCGCAGTTGGCGCACACCAGTCGGTCGCATGTCATGCGATCTCCTCCTCCGGTACGTCCAACGCGCGGGAGACCCGAGCGGTTCCCCCTACCACTCTGCCAGCTTCCCCGGCGAACGGCGCGTGCGGGCCGATTGTCCTCGTTTTGTCCCCGAACATGACGGTAATAAACGCGCCGACCCCGGTCGCTGCCTGCGCGTGCACGGCTCGTTCGCGTATGGTCACGCACACCGAACGGGAGCCGCCTGCGCGGCGGTCCGTCCCCCCTATCCAGGTCGACGCGTGGTGCACTCGTGATCCGATTCGACAACGTCTCCAAGTCCTACCCGAAGCAGAACCGTCCGGCGCTCCGCGACGTCTCGCTGGAGATCGAGAAAGGCGAGTTCGTCTTCCTCGTCGGTTCCTCGGGTTCGGGCAAGTCCACCTTCCTGAGGCTGCTGCTCCGCGAGGAGCGCGCGAGCACCGGCCAGGTGCACGTCCTGGGCAAGGACCTGGCCCGGCTGTCCAACTGGAAGGTGCCCCACATGCGCCGCCAGCTGGGCACGGTCTTCCAGGACTTCCGGCTGCTGCCCAACAAGAGCGTCAGCGAGAACGTCGCCTTCGCGCTGGAGGTGATCGGCAAGCCGCGCGGGGAGATCCGGAAGGCCGTCCCGCAGGTGCTGGAGCTGGTGGGGCTGGGCGGCAAGGAGGACCGCCGGCCGGGCGAGCTCTCGGGCGGTGAGCAGCAGCGCGTGGCGATCGCCCGGGCGTTCGTCAACCGCCCGATGCTGCTGATCGCGGACGAGCCGACGGGCAACCTCGACCCGCAGACCTCGGTGGGCATCATGAAGCTGCTCGACCGGATCAACCGGACCGGGACCACGGTCATCATGGCCACCCACGACCAGCAGATCGTGGACCAGATGCGCAAGCGCGTCATCGAATTGGAAAAGGGACGCCTCGTACGCGACCAGTCGCGCGGCGTGTACGGCTACCAGCACTGAAGCCTGAAAGGACGCCATGCGCGCCCAGTTCGTCCTCTCGGAGATCGGCGTCGGTCTCCGCCGCAATCTCACGATGACCTTCGCGGTGATCGTCTCCGTGGCGCTCTCGCTCGCCCTCTTCGGCGGGTCCCTGCTCATGCGCGAGCAGGCCAGCACGATGAAGGGCTACTGGTACGACAAGGTCAACGTCTCGATCTACCTCTGCAACAAGACCGACGCGGAGTCCTTCCCCTCCTGTGCCAAGGGAGCGGCGACGGAGGACCAGAAGAAGGAGATCCGCGCCGATCTGGAGAAGATGAGCGTCGTCCAGAAGGTCCAGTTCGAGACGGCCGACGAGGCGTACAAGCACTACAAGGAGCAGTTCGACAAGAAGTCGCCGATCGCCGGCTTCGTCACGCCGGACCAGATGCAGGAATCCTTCCGCGTCAAGCTCAAGGACCCCACCAAGTTCGAGGTCATCTCGACCGCGTTCTCGCAGCGCCCCGGCGTGCAGATGGTCCAGGACCAGAAGGACGTCCTGTCCAACCTCTTCAACCTGGTCAACGGCATGAACTACGCGGCGCTCGGCGTGATGGCGCTGATGCTCGTCGTCGCGCTGATGCTGATCGTCAACACCGTCCGCGTCTCGGCGTTCAGCCGCCGCCGGGAGACCGGGATCATGCGGCTGGTCGGTGCGTCCAGCTTCTACATCCAGATCCCGTTCATCATGGAGGCCGCCTTCGCGGGCCTGCTCGGCGCGGGTCTGGCGTGCGTGCTGCTGGTCAGCGGCCACTACTTCCTCGTGAACAACTGGCTGGTCGACCAGATCGACCTCATCCAGTTCATCGGCTGGGACGCGGTCCTGGCCAAGCTGCCGCTGGTGCTCGCCATCGGGTTGCTGATGCCCGCGTTGGCGGCGTTCGCGGCGCTCCGCAAGTACCTCAAGGTGTGACATGAGCCAAGGGCGCCGTACGGTCAACTCCCCGTACGGCGCGCCCTGGTGTCCTAGACTCACGCGCATGCCCGGCCCGTCGATGTTCCACCCGCAGCGCCGCGCCCGCCGCGGCGCCGCGCTGACACTGGTCTTCGCGGGCGTGCTGGCCACCGGCGCCGCGGCCGGCTCCTGGAGCCCGGACGGCAGGGACGGCCGGAAAGCACCGGAGACCCGTGCCGTCCCGCGCACGGCGGCGAGACCCGCGGACCGCGCCGTCGCGAGAGACGAGCGCCCCGGCGACGGCACCGGCACTCCCGTCGACCGAACCGAGGTCGAGGCCGCCGCGGCGCGCGCCGTCGAGGACGGCAAGTCCGGCACGGAGGCCGCCGCCGAGGTCGTCGGCCGCAGCGGCGACCGCTGGAGCGCCGTCTACAGCGCCCGCGAGTACGAGGGCCTGGAGCGCGCCCTGAACGGCACCTACATCGGCGTCGGCCTCTCCGCGCGGCGCGCCGCCGGCGGCAGTACCGAGGTCGACAGCGTGCGCCCCGGCAGCCCCGCCGACCGGGCCGGCCTCCGCTCCGGCGACCGGCTGCGCAGCATCGACGGCACGCCCGTCGACGGCCGGCCCGTCACCGAGGTTGTCGCCCGCCTCCGCGGCGACACCACCGCCTGGCCGGGCCCGGGCACGCCCGTACGCATCGGGGTCGAGCGCGCAGGCCGCGGCTGGGAGCGCACCCTGTACCGGGAGCGGCTGGCCACCGAGAGCGTGACGGCCGAGCGCCTGGCCGGGGACGGCGCCGCGGGGGCCGCGGCCGTACGGATCAAGGTCGGCTCGTTCACGCGGGGCACCGGCGAGCAGGTGCGCGCGGCCGCCGCGGAGGCCCTGCCGGGCGAGGGCATCCTCCTCGACCTGCGGGGGAACTCGGGCGGTCTGGTCGACGAGGCGGTCACGGCCGCCTCCGCCTTCCTCGACGGCGGGCTCGTCGCCACCTACGACGTGCACGGCAGCCAGCGCGCCCTGGAGGCCCGCACCGGCGCGGCCACCGCCCTGCCGCTCGTGGTCCTGGTCGACGGCGGCACGATGAGCGCCGCCGAGCTCCTGGCCGGCGCCCTGCAGGACCGCGGCCGGGCGGTCGTCGTCGGCTCGCGGACCTTCGGCAAGGGCTCCGTGCAGATGCCGAGCCGCCTCGCGGACGGCTCCGTCGCCGAGCTCACCGTCGGCCACTACCGCACCCCCGCCGGGCGCGTCGTCGACGGCCGGGGCATCGCCCCCGACCTGCTGGTCCGCGGCGATGCCGAGGAGCGGGCCCGCACGGTATTGAGTGGCCTCGGGGGCGGGTCCTAGTGCGAGAATGGCGGTGCTATGGCTAAAGAGAAGAAAGAGACGGGGCGCAAGCTCGTCGCGCAGAACAAGAAGGCGCGGTACGACTACCACATTCTGGACACCTACGAGTGCGGCATGGTGCTGACCGGCACCGAGGTGAAGTCGCTGCGCCAGGGGCGCTCCTCGCTGGCGGACGGCTTCGTGCAGATCGACGGCGGTGAGGCGTGGCTGCACAACGCCCACATCCCCGAGTACACCCAGGGCACGTGGACCAACCACAGCGCGCGCCGCAAGCGCAAGCTCCTGATGCACCGGGCCGAGATCGACAAGCTCGACTCCAAGTCGCAGGAGACGGGACACACCATCGTGCCCCTCGCCATCTACTTCAAGGAGGGCCGCGCCAAGGTCGAGATCGCCCTGGCCAAGGGCAAGAAGGAGTACGACAAGCGGCAGACCCTGCGCGAGAAGCAGGACACGCGCGAGTCGAACCGCGCGATCGCCGCGGCGCGCCGCCGGCAGCGGGCGTCCGCTGCGCGGGGCTAGCAGCGGTAATACGCTGGCACGGGCGCCCGTCAGTCACGTACGATGGGCGTAGCGGCACACGGGGTGGTACCCGGTGCGCACATTGAAAAATCAACATGGGGATGATCGGTTTCGACAGCGGATGTCGAAGCAGGGGAAGCGTGTCGAGGAAGCGGCAATGATCTCGTAAACCATATGTCGCAACCAATAATCGCCAACACCAAGCGCGATTCCTTCGCCCTCGCTGCCTAAGTAGCGACTTGCGAAGTGTCAGCCCGGGGCTGTTCCCGACCCGGATCCTGGCATCAGCTAGGGAACTAAACCACTAGGCCCGGTCACGGGGCCTGGTGGGAAATCAAACAGTGACTGAGCCCGTCGGAGACTTGTTCGCGTGATCTCCGGGGCTGAGAAAATCGCAGCGAACTGCACACGGAGAAGCCCTGATTCTGCACCGTTGGACGCGGGTTCGATTCCCGCCATCTCCACTCATCCCATGTGGGCAAAAGCCCCTGATCTGCGGAAACGCAGGCCAGGGGCTTTTGTCATGCCGAGCCCGCGCAACCGATCGGCTCCCCCGGCCCTCTTTCTTGGTGACGCTCCATGGCGAGGGGGTGGTGGCCCGGTGAACCGGACGCGTACGGCGGTGGCCGCAGTGCTGGCCACGGGAATCCTGTGGTTCGCCGGAGGCGCCGCCCCGGCGTTCGCCGGCGACAGCAGCCACGCAGGTGACGGCGGCCCCGTACACGTGCTGCTCAACAGCGCCTTCGACAACCGCCCCGGCGAGCTCGTCGACATAGAGGTGCAGGGCGTCCGCGAGCGGGGCGACGTCACCGTCTCCTCGCCCGTCTTCCCGCACGCCGTCCGGCTCGCGCCGCGCGCGCACGCCCACCACGGCCGTCCGGCCATCGCGATGACCACCGGGCCCGGCACGTACCCGCTCACCGTCCGGGCCGGCGGCCGGGTCGTCGCGAAGGACCGCGTCGAGGTGAAGCCGTCGCGGCGGCCGAGCTTCACGGCGGCCTCGCCCGGCGAGGTGCTGCGGCCGGGGGAGCGGCTGTGGATGGCGTACGACGACCTGTACCCCGGCGAGACCGGGCAGTCCTTCGCCGTGCGCTCGCCCGCCTTCCGCAAGGAGGTGCGGCTGGCGCACGACCCGAAGAGCACGGACTGGAACAATCCGCGGCTGTTCTCCGGGGCGGCAGAGCTGCCGCAGGGCGTCCGCGACGGCACGTACAAGGTCACGCTGTACGGGCCGGGCGGGCGCGTCGTCGACGAGAAGCCGCTGACGGTGCGGGCGGCGCGGCCCGGCGACCGCGACTACGTCGGCAGGGCGCGCGGGCCCGCCTTCTTCGGCACCTCGGCGGCGTCCGGGCCGGGGGGCGCCCGTGACCGCGGCCACCGGGTCCCGGCCGGCGGCACGGTCAATGTCCTGTGGCGCGACCGGGCGCCCGACCCGGGCGAGGAGGAGCGGCTGACGGCCACGTCGCCGGCGTTCGAGCGGCCGGTGCGGCTGCGGCGCGACGACAGCAAGGCGGGCGACGGGGACGATCCGCGGTACTACGCGCCCGCCCGGATCCGGCAGGGGCTCGCGCCCGGGACGTACGCGGTCACGGTGGCCAGCCACCACGGGCGGGTCACGAAGGTGGCCCACCTGGAGATCACGGCCGCCGCCGCGACGGCCAAGGACTCCGGCACCTCCAAGGCCGGCGGGAGCTCCGGGATGACCGTGGCCTACGTGGCGGGCGGGACGACCGGTGGGGTCCTCGCGGCCGCGGGCCTCGGGGCGCTCCTCAAGCGGCGAGCCGTGCGGCGAGGGCACGGCGGCCCGCCGTCGCCGTGAGCAGCGCGGTCGCCGCGGCGGCGGCCGGTACGGCGTAGCCCGCCGCCCCCGCGTGCTCCACGGCGTAGCCGCCGGCCGCCGAGCCGGCCGCGATGCCGGCGAGGAGGCCGGTCACGGCCAGGGTCATGCCCTCGTTGAGGCTGCCGGGCGGGGTCAGGCCCTGGACGAGGTTCATGCCCGTGACCATGGTGGGCGCCGTGGCCATGCCCGCCAGGAGCAGCGCGACGGCGAGGGCGGGCAGGCCGCCGCCCGCGGTCGTCGCCGCGAGCGGCAGCAGCGCGAGGGCGGCCATCGCCGCCAGGCAGCGGGGGAAGCGGGCGGCCGCGGGGGCCGCCGGGCGCGTCAGCCCGTAGAGCAGGCCCGCCGCGCAGGAGCCCGCGGCCTGCAGGGCCAGGACGGCTCCCGCGGCCGGGCGGTGGCCCTCGGCGTCGGCGAAGCCGATTGTCACCACCTCCAGCGAGCCGAACAGCGCGCCCGTGCAGAGGAAGGCGGCCAGGACCGCGGTCAGGCCGGGGTTTCCGCGGAGCGGCGAGCGCGGGCGTACGGGTCCGGCGGCTATGGGGGGTTCGGTGCGCTTCTGGGCCGCGAAGAGCACGGCGCCGGTGAGGAACATCAGCGCGGCGGTGAGCGTGCCCGCCTCCGGGAAGAAGGACGTGCACAGGAACGTCGCGAGGACCGGGCCGAGCATGAAGCACGCCTCGTCCGCGGCCTGCTCGAAGGCGTTGGCGGTGTGCAGGGCGGCCGGGTCGGCGCGCAGGAGGTGCGACCAGCGGGCGCGGGACATGCCGCCGGTGTTGGGGGTGGTCGCGGTCGCCGCGTAGCAGGCGAACAGGGTCCAGGCGGGGGCGTCCGCGTGCACGCACACGACCAGGGCCAGGGAGCCCAGTGCGGCCAGGGCGGCGGCGGGGACGGTGACGCGGGCCTGCCCGTGGCGGTCCACGAGCCGGGCCGTCAGCGGGCCGGCGACCGCCGTCGCGGCGAGACCGGTCGCGGTGACGGCGCCGGCGAGCGCGTACGAGCCGCGGGCGGCGGAGATCATCAGGACGGCGCTGACGCCGAACATGCCCATGGGGAGGCGGGCGAGGAGGTTCCAGGCGGTGAACGCGCGGGCGCCGGGGACGGCGAAGAGACGGGCGTACGGGGCGAGCGGGGACATGGACCGAGCTTCGCGGTCGCCCGCGCACGCGGTCCAACACCTGAACTGTCGCCATTCACGCGCATCTGTTGTTAACTGCGGCCCGTGCCGTACGACATAGAACCGCGGTTGCTGCGGGCGTTCACCGTGGTCGCCGAGGAATTGCACTTCACCCGGGCCGCGGCCCGGCTGTTCACCGCCCAGCAGGCGCTGAGCCGGGACGTCCGGCGGCTCGAACAGCGGCTGGGCAGCGTGCTGTTCACCCGGATGACGCGTCAGGTCACGCTGACCGCCGAGGGCGAACGGCTCCTGCCGTACGCACGGCGGGTGCTCGCCGCGCACGAGGAACTGGACGCGGCCTGGGCGCGTGAGGAACGGCCGCTGATCGTGGACTGCGCGGCCACGGTCGGCACGGCGTGGCGGGTACTGACCGCCGCGCGCGGCGCGGCGCCGGAACACGAGCTGGTGGCGCGCTTCCACAGCGGGCTCACCGGCGCGGCCGGCGAGATCCTCGCGGGGCGGCTGGACGTCTCCTTCGGGCGCGTGGCCGGCCTCGACCCGGCGGTGCGGGGGAGGCTGGAGCACTGCCCCGTGCGGTACGAGCCGATGGCCGTGCTCCTGCCCGGGGAACACCGGCTGGCGGCCCTGCCGGAGGTGCCGCTGGACTCCCTCGCGGGGGAGACGCTCTACGCCGCCGCCGGCAACCCCGCCACCGCCGAGTGGACGGACCTCGCCGAGCGGCTCTTCGAGGGACGGGGCATCGGGATCGCCGCGCCCTTCCCGGAGCTCGAGGGGAAGGAGGAGTTCGTGCGGGTGGTGCGGCGGCGGGGGTGGTCGGTCCTGGCGAGCGTGGAGTTCATCGACGTTCCAGGGATGGTCCTGCGCCCCCTCGTCGACCCGGTGCCGCTCTCCCCGGTCTCCATGGTCTGGCGCCGAGGCCTGCGCCACCCGGCGCTGGCGTCCTTGCGGACGGCGGCGACGTCTTTGGCGACGGACGGCGCGTGGCTGACCCGCCCGCCCGGGGCGTGGCTCCCACCGGGGGATGAGGCGGTGATGTGCGCGTGACGCGGCCCTTGGACGGGCGGCGCCGGCCGGGCGCCGCCGGGTCCGCGCGGCGGGGGAAGTTGCCGGTGGCGGCGGTGATGAGAGCCGGCGCCGTCTGTCTTCCGCCGCGGGGCGAGTGACCCCGACGGTGGTGGCCGGCGGTGCCGAACCGGCGGTCGGTTGGGTACTGCCGGGTCCGCGCGGCGGGGGCTGATCGCCGTTGCGGCGGCGGATGTTGCCGGGGCGGTGAGGGGAGCCGGTGGCCGGCGGTGCCGTGCCGGCAGTCCGCGGGGTCGCGGGGTTAACACCTCGCCCCCTCGCGAGGCACTCTGGTGGGGTGGTGACGCCGGCTTCGTACGGGTTGAGGTTTGACGCCGGGCGGCTCTGTCTGGATCTGGTGGCCACGGCCGGCGGCGGCCGGCCCGGCGAGGAGCCGGTCGAGCGGCTCGACGGCCCCGAGCGCCTGCGCGACTGGCTCCTCGGCTCCGGAGCGGTCCCGCCCGGCACGCCGCTGGCGGCCGTGGACGCCGCCTGGCTCGGCCGTTTCCGCGCGGCCCGCGACCTGCTGCACCGCGTGGTCCACGCCGAGGTCGACGGCCGCGCCGCCGGCCCCGACCTGGAGCGGGTGAACGCCCTCGCCGTCACGGCCCCGCCCGCGCTGAAGGCGGACCGGGGCGCCGACGGGGTCCTGTCGCGGAGCCTCGTCGGGGCGCCCGACTGCGGCGCCCTGCTGGGGCAGATCGCGCGCGACGCGGTGGAGTTGCTCACCGACCCCGCCGCGCGCGGCCAGTTGCGCCGCTGCGAGGGCGAGACGTGTTCCCTGGTCTACCTGGACACGTCCCGGGGCCGCCGGCGCCGCTGGTGTTCCAGCGAGGTCTGCGGGAACCGCGAGCGCGTGGCCCGGCACCGCCGCCGCGCGGTCGGCACCCGCTGACGGCGGCCGGCCTGAAGACCGTCAGCCTGACGGCCGTCAGCCTGAAGGCCCCGGTCAGCGCCCGATGAAGACGTAGTCCGCCCGGTACGGCACGGCCGCCGTCGGCTGCCGCTGCGGGTCGCAGGGCCCGGCCGGGGCGACGCCTCCCCGCGTGTTGAGCCGCAGGATCTCCGTGGTGGAGGCGAGGACGCCCGTCCCCGCGCCGGACCGGGCCGCGCGCAGGTCGAGCTCGGGGACGTTCCCGTCCCCGTTCGGGGTCCTGGTGACGACCTTGCCGGTGACGGCGGACCGGTCGGGCGCGACCCACTGCGGGTCGCCTCCGGGCCGTACGAAGGAGTGGGCGATGTTCCCGCTGAGCGTGGCGGAGACGTTGTCCTGGGTGAAGGCGAACCCGCCGCCGTCCTGCTTGCGGCACGCGTAGATCTGGCGGCCTTCGACGACGGACGCCTGGACGGCGTTCACAGCGCTGTTCATGTCGAGCGGCGCGCTCAGCCGGTGCACCTGCCCCCGTACCGCGCCACCGGGGAACTCGCCGGTGTGCAGGTTGAGGTAGAAGCCGCCGGGCCCGGCCGCGAGGTCGCCCAGGAGCTTCCGGTCGGTGACCTTCACGGTGCCGGTGGCGCTGGTCCGGCCGTCGGGCAGCTTCTGCGCGAAGAACGGGATCCGCACGTCGCCGTTCTTGCCGCGTTCCCCCTGGTGGAGGTGGGCCGCGGTGGGCGTGGCGATGCCGCGGAAGGAGAAGGCGAAGGACACCTCGTCGCCCTGGACGCGCAGGAAGGCGACGGCCTGCCCGTCCTTGTCGCCGGTGGCCTTGCCGTCCGCCGCGGGAACCTCGTTCGCGCCGCTGAGGCTGCCGGCGAAGAAGACGGCGCCCTCGCGGTCGGGGCTGCTGACCGGCCCGAGCGAGCCGCCGGCCGTGCTCCCGTCCGCGCCGCCGTGCCCCGAGTGCGCCGACGACGAGGCCGGCGCCCCGGCCGTCCCGCCGCCCTCCTCGCCCGGCACCACCGCGAAGGCGATGCCGACCCCCGCGGCAACGGCCGCCGCGGTGGCGGTGGCGACGATCGTCCGGCGCTTGCCCACGATGCGGTTCATGGTGAACCTCCCCGTTCTCCCCGTACGGGGCCGGTGCCCCCTGCACCGGTCTCCCGGGCTGTCGTACGGGCCCGGCACCGGCCCCCGTTCAGCGGGGAATTGAGGCCTGTGTCACGGGCCCACGGCTGAACGGGGACGCCATTCGATCCGTGGGGACGCCATTCGATCCGTAGGGCCTTCAGCGGGCTGCGAGATTCCCCGCCACCCGCTGAACAGGCCGCCCACCCGGCCCGTACTCATGGGGGAAGGGGTCCACCGGGCCCCGGCACCGGCGGCGGAACGGGCGGAACCGGCGGCTTCGGCTACTGGCGGGTACCGGCCGGATCACCGACGCGCGCTATCGACCGGGGAGAAGGCTTGCGCAAGGATGCCGCCGTGGCTGACAGGACGAGCCCCGACGAGGAACTGATGCGGGCGCTCTACGAAGAGCACGCGGGCCCGCTCCTCGCCTTCGTGCTGCGCCTGGTGGACGGGGACCGCCAGCGGGCGGAGGACGTCGTCCAGGAGACGCTCCTGCGCGCCTGGCGCAACGCCGACCGGCTGCGCGGGGCGCCCGGCTCCGTACGGCCCTGGCTGGTGACCGTCGCCCGGCGCATCGTGATCGACAACCATCGCAGCCGGCAGGCGCGCCCGCGCGAGGTCGACCCCGGCCCGCTGGAGCTGATCCCGGCGGCGGACGAGATCGACCGGGCGCTGCGCCTGATGACGATCTCCGACGCGCTGGGCGACCTGACGGAGGCGCACCGGGAGGCGCTGATCGAGACCTATTTCAGGGGACGTACCGTGAGCGAGGCGGCCGAGGTGCTGGGCGTGCCGGCGGGGACCGTGCGGTCCCGCGTCTTCTACGCACTGCGCTCCATGAAGCTCTCGCTCGAAGAACGAGGAGTGACGGCATGAACCGGCCGGCACCGGACCACGGGCAGTACGAGCGGCACGAGCAGCACACCGCCGTGGGCGCCTACGCGCTCGGCGTCCTCGACGAGGCGGGCGCGGCCCGGTTCGAGGAGCACCTCGCCGGGTGCCCGGAGTGCGCCGCCGAGCTCGACGGCCTGATGGGTCTGACGCCGCTCCTCGCCGAGCTGAAGGAGGCCGGGCCCGCGCCGGAGGCCCTCGTGCCCCGCCCGGACCCGGCGCTGCTCGACCGGCTGCTGGACCGGGTCGCGGCCGGCCGCCGCGCGCAGCGCATCCGCCGCCTGTGCCTGGTCGCGGCCGCCGCCGCGCTGATCGTCGCGGGTCCGCTGGTGGGCGCGGCGGTCTTCTCCGAGGAGGCGCCGGACCACAGCGGCGTGAGCGCGGCCAAGCAGATGTACGAGGACGGCGAGAAGATCGGCGCGGTGGATCCGGCGACGAAGGCCGACGTGACGGTCTCGCTGCAGCAGAAGCCGTGGGGCACCCATGTGGCCCTCCGGCTCGCTCACGTCAGAGGCCCGCTGACCTGCGATCTCGTGGCCGTGGGGAAGAACGGGGAGCGGCAGGTGGTGACGACGTGGGCGGTCCCGCCGGGCGGCTACGGCCTGGACGGGACGGACACGGCCGGGACGGGCGACAAGCCCGATAGGGCTGACAAGGGCGACAAGTGGAGCAAGGAGCCGCTGTACACGCACGGCGGCGCCGCACTGAACCGGAATGACATCTCCCGGTTCGAGGTGCGCACCCTCGACGGCAAGCTCCTCGCCACCGTCAAGGTGTGACCACCACCGTGACCACCCGCGTGAAGGTGTGACCAAAAGGCATTCAGCCCGAATAAAAACAACCATGTCCTGACAGGTGCGCTCAGCACCTGTGTTCGCGTACGGTTGACGGCTGCCCTAGGCACAGCAGAAGGGGGCTTGGGTGGCCGCGCAGAACGCCACGCACGCGCAGGTGGCGACCGGACCGCAGAGCGAGCCCGACGGGGTCCGCGATCGCGAGATCGGTACGGAACAACAGCATCTGGACCGGGTGTACCAGCGTCTGGAGGAGAAGATCCACGAGGCCGAGTTCCTCATGGACGACGCCGCCAAGCGCGGGCAGGTCGGCACGCCCGGCGCGCTCGCCGAGCGGGACGCCCAGGTCTTCCGGGCCGGGGTGCACCTCAACCGGCTCAACAGCGAGTTCGAGGACTTCCTCTTCGGCCGCATCGACCTGTTGCTCGGCAAGGACGGCAAGAAGGGCCCCGACGGCGCCTACACCTCCGTCGAGCCCGCCGACGACGCCGTCAGCGGTGACCGCGCCGAGATCGCCGAGACCCTGCACATCGGCCGCATCGGCGTCCTCGACGCCGACTACTCCCCGCTCGTCATCGACTGGCGGGCGCCCGCCGCCGCGCCCTTCTACCGGGCCACGCCCGTGGCGCCCGGCCGCGTCGTCCGCCGCCGGGTCATCCGCTCCAAGGGCCGCCGCGTCCTCGGCGTCGAGGACGACCTGCTGCGCCCGGAGCTGACCGCCACCCTCGGCGGGAGCACCCTGCCGGTCGTCGGCGACGGCGCGCTGATGGCCGCGCTCGGCCAGGCCCGCAGCCACACGATGCGCGACATCGTCTCCTCCATCCAGGCCGAGCAGGACATGGTCATCCGCGCGCCCGCCGCGTCGGTGACCGAGGTCGAGGGCGGCCCCGGCACCGGCAAGACCGCCGTGGCCCTGCACCGCGCCGCCTACCTCCTCTACCAGGACCGCCGCCGCTATGCGGGCGGCATCCTCGTCGTCTCCCCGACCCCGCTCCTCGTCGCCTACACCGAGGGCGTGCTGCCCTCCCTCGGCGAGGAGGGGCAGGTCGCCATCCGGGCCGTCGGCTCGCTGGTCGACGGCGCCGAGGCCGACACGTACGACGAGCCGGCCGTGGCGCGGATCAAGGGCTCCTCGCGCATGCTCAAGGTGCTCCGCAAGGCGGTCCGCGGCGCGCTGGAGGGCACCGGCCCGGGGACGGCGCCGGTACGCCCGTCCGCCGCCCCGGCGGGCGAGGACGGGCAGCTGTCGCTGGACGGCGCCCTCGCCGAGGGGAACGGCAGCGGGGACGGGCGCCGCGGCGGCCCGGCCGGCCCGCCCGGCCGTCTCCGCGTCGTCGCCTTCGGCGCCCGCATCGAGCTCGGCGCCGAGGACCTCAAGCGCATCCGCAACAGCGCCCTCGGCGGCACCGCGCCGGTCAACCTGCTGCGCCCGCGCGCCCGCCGGCTGATCCTCGACGCCCTGTGGTCCAGGGCCGGCGGACCCAAGCGCTACACCGACCCCGAGCTCGCCGCCGAGGCCCGCTCCGCCTTCGACGAGGACATCACCACCGAGGACGACTTCCTCGCCTTCCTCGACGCCTGGTGGCCGGAGTTGACGCCGCGTCAGGTGCTCGCGTGCATGGCCGACGAGAAGCGCCTCGCCCGCTTCTCGCGCCGGGTGCTGGGCCCGCGCGAGACCCGGCTCCTGGCCCGCTCGCTGCGCCGCCTGGACGCCGCCGGCCGCGGCCCGCTGTCCGTGCACGACGTGGCCCTGCTGGACGAGCTGGAGACGCTCCTCGGCGCCCCGGCCCGCCCGAAGAAGCCGCGCGAGTACGACCCGCTGGATGCGCTCACCGGGCTGGAGGAGCTGATGCCGCAGCGCTCGGAGTCGCGCCGCGAGCGCGCCGAGCGCCTGGCCGAGGAGCGCCGCGACTACGCCCACGTCATCGTGGACGAGGCCCAGGACCTGACGCCCATGCAGTGGCGGATGGTCGGCCGCCGCGGCCGTACGGCCACCTGGACGATCGTCGGCGACCCGGCGCAGTCCTCGTGGTCCGACCCGGACGAGGCCGCCGCCGCCCGCGACGAGGCCCTCGGCGCCCGCCGCCGCACCCGCTTCCGGCTCACCGTGAACTACCGCAACCCCGCGGAGATCGCCGAGCTCGCGGCCAAGATCCTCGCGCTCGCGATGCCGGGCATGGAGTCGCCGGCGGCCGTCCGCTCCACGGGCGTCGTGCCGCGCTTCGCCGTCGCGGGCGCCGCCCTCGGCCCGGCCGTGCGGGCCGAGGCGGAGCACCTGCTGGCGGACGTCGAGGGCACGGTCGGCGTGGTCGTGCCCATGGGCCGGCGCGCCGAGGCCCGCGGCTGGGTGGCCGGGCTCGGCGACCGGGTCGTGGTGCTGGGCAGCCTGGAGGCGAAGGGCCTGGAGTACGACGCGACGATCGTCGTCTCCCCGGCCGAGATCGCCGACGAGTCCCCGGCGGGCCTGCGCGTGCTGTACGTGGCGCTGACCCGCGCCACGCAGCGCCTGACGGTGCTCTCCGGCGAGCGCGACGACCCGGACGCCGACGGAGTGCCGGACCTGCTGCGGGACTGAGGCCGTCCGTCCCCGAGGTGACCCTCCCCCGGCTGCGGCCGGGGGAGTCCCCAGGGGTGAATTCGCCGGGGCGGAATGACTTCCGGGGACGGTTTGTTAGCCTGGGTACGGCACCGGCTCGATCCAAGCCCCCGGGCCCAACCTTCGTCGCTACGAGCGACCACTTGCCGCGAGGCGAGCATGGCGGGTCGGTGTCACTAGCGTTCTGACGGGCGCCCTTCCTCCGGGAAGGGCGCCCGCCGGCTTTTGCGGAACTTTATTTCCGGAACCCGGACCTGGTTACCCCCTACTGGTGGGTAGGTGGGACGATCGAGCCGCGCATCAGCGAAACCAGGGAAAGCAGAGGAAGTCGGCCATGGCAACGGCGCCAAGCGTCTCGTACTCGATGACGGTCCGGCTGGAGGTCCCCGCGAGCGGGACCTCGGTCAGCCAGCTCACCACGGCCGTGGAGTCCTCCGGCGGATCCGTGACCGGCCTCGACGTCACTGCTTCGGGCCACGAGAAGCTCCGGATCGACGTCACCGTCGCCGCGACCTCCACCGAGCACGCCGATGAGATCGTGGAGAACCTCCGCGGCATCGAGGGCGTGGTGCTGGGCAAGGTTTCGGACCGTACGTTCCTGATGCACCTCGGT
>NZ_JOFL01000030.1 GCF_000719265.1 Streptomyces roseoverticillatus
CGCACTCGGGGTGTGCCAGCACGGCCAGCGAGGATCCGTCGGAGACGGACATGATGAAGAGGAAGCCGCGCTCCATTTCGACCACGGTCTGGTTGACGGGGCCGCCTTCGAAGATGCGGGAGGCTCCGGCGGTCAGTGAGGTCAGGCCGGAGGCAACGGCCGCCAGCTGGTCGGCGCGGTCCCTCGGGAACCCTTCGGACATCGCCAGAAGGAGTCCGTCGGCGGAGACCACGACCGTGTGGGACACCCCTGGAGTGTTCTCCACGAAACTGGTGATCAACCAGTTCAGGTTCTGCGCCGCCTGGCTCATCGGACTCAACTAACGCTCCTGCTGATAGGTGGGGTCAACGGTGTGGTTACCCGTGGACGAGGTGTTGCCGGCCTGACGACCCTGCTGGATGCCCCGGCGGAGGTTGGTCAGACGGCCGCGCACGTCGTCGGGCGCACGCGAGACCTGCGGGCCGATCTGCGGGACCGCCTGCGTCTCCGCGGTGCCGTCGACGAGGTTCGCGCGCGGGACGCGACGCGGCAGGCCGGAAGCGGTGGTGCCGCTCGAGGCGGGCTCGCGGACCTGCTCGGCCCGGCGCCAGCGCTCGTCGTTGGGGGACTGGCGCCAGTTGTCGGCCGCGGGCTGCTGGGCCTGCTGGGCCTGAGGGGCCTGGCGGGTCTGCGGCACGGGGCGGGCCTGCGAGGGGCGGGTCGGCCGGCTCGCCTGCGGGGCACGGGGCACGTCGCCGAGCGGACCGCGCTCCGCGTCCTGGAGGGACTGGCGCGGCTGACGCTTCGGCAGGCTCTCCGAGGAGGGCGCCTGCGCGGCCTGCTCGGGCGCGGCGGCCTGCTCCTCGCCGGCGGCGCCCCGGAACCAGTTGGACTCCAGCTCCTCGAACAGCGGCGAGCTGTGGCCGGCCTCACGCAGCGCCGGCCGGGCGAACTGACCGGTGGTGCTGGTCAGCGGGTCGTCGTCGGCTTCCGGCTGGGCGTGCTGACCGGACGTGCTGTTCGGCGTGTCGCCCTGCACGGGGCGGGCGTACTGGCCGGACGTGCTGTTGGGTGCCTCGCCGAGGGCGGGGCGGTCGTACTGGCCCGAGGTGCTGCCGGGGGTGTCGCCCTGCATGGGGCGGGCGTACTGGCCCGACGTGCTGTTCGGGGCGTCGACGGGGCGCGGGCGCTCGAACTGGCCCGTGCTGCCGGACGCGTCCGGACCCGCACCGATCGCCGGGAACTCGGCGGTGTCGCCGGGACCGGCGCTCGGCAGGGCCGCACGGGGCGCGGCCTGGGGCCCGGGGAACTGTCCCGTGCTCTCGATGTCCTCGTGACCGCGCGGCGTGTCCTGCGCGGAGCGCGAGGAGGCGTTGCCGGCGACCGGCCAGTCGTCCACGGGGGCGGCGGGCGGCGTCGGGGCCTGGGGCGCCTTGGGCGCGCCGGCGGACTGCTCGCTGCCCCAGCTCGGGGCCTGGCGGGCCGGGAGCTCGCCGGCGCCGTTGCCACGAACGGGCTGACCGGGCTGACCGGGCCGGCCCTGCTGGTTCGGCTGCTGCTTGCGGCCGGGCTTGCCCGCCTGGGGAGCCTGGGGCGGCACCGCGGCGGGGCCGCCGTTGCCACGGGTCGGCAGCGCGGGGCGGCCACCGCCACCCTGCGGAGGCGTCCGGTCCGCACCGCCGCGCGGCGAGGCGTCGAAGAGGCTGCCCGCGGCGGGGTTGGCACCGCCGCCGGGCGCCGGGACGGGACGCGCCGGCAGGCCGCCGTCGGGCGCACCCTGACGCGGGGGCAGCGCGGGGCGCTGCTGGCCACCGGCGGCCGGCACCTGCCGGCGCGGGGCGGAACCCGCGGGGCCGGCGTTCCCGCCGGGCAGACCGTTGCCGCCGGCCGGGGGCACGGCGCCGGGCATCGGCTTCTTGCCGCCCTGGGCGACGTCGACCGGCAGCATGACGAGCGCGGTCGTACCGCCCGAGTCGGACGGCCGGAGCTGGATGCGGATGCCGTGTCGCAGGGACAGGCGGCCGACCACGAACAGACCCATGCGCCGCGAGACCGAGACGTCCACGGTCGGCGGGCTGGCGAGCCGCTCGTTGATGGAGGCGAGGTCCTCCTGGGAGAGACCGATGCCGGTGTCGTGGATCTCGACCAGCACCCGCCCGTCGGGCAGGGCGTGGCCGGTGACCTTGACCTTGGTCTGCGGGGAGGAGAACGAGGTCGCGTTCTCCAGCAGCTCGGCGAGGAGGTGCACGAGGTCGTTGACGACGCGGCCGGCGACCTCGGTCGGCGGCACGCCGCTCAGCTCGATGCGCTCGTACTGCTCCACCTCGGACGCGGCGGCACGGAGCACGTCGACGAGCGGGACGGGGCGGGTCCACCGGCGGCCCGGCTCCTCACCCGCGAGGACGAGGAGGTTCTCGCCGTTACGGCGCATACGGGTCGCGAGGTGGTCGAGCTTGAACAGCGAGGACAGCTGGTCCGGGTCGGCCTCGCGGCTCTCGAGCTCGGAGATGAGCGAGAGCTGACGCTGGATGAGGCCCTGGCTCCGGCGCGAGAGGTTGGTGAACATCGCGTTGACGTTGCCCCGCAGAAGGGCCTGCTCGGCGGCGAGGCGGACGGCCTCGCGGTGCACGTCGTCGAAGGCCGCGGCCACCTTGCCGATCTCGTCGAGGCTGTGCACGCCGACGGACTCCACGGACGTGTCGACGTCCTGCGGGTCGGTCTCGGAGAGCTGCTTGACGAGCTCGGGCAGACGGTCCTGGGCGACCCGCTGGGCGGTGTCCTGCAGGCGGCGCAGCGAGCGCACCATGGAGCGGGCCACGACGAAGGCGCCGACGAGCGAGATGCCGAGGACGAGGATGATCAGGACACCGTTGATGATGGCGTCCTGCTGCGCGTCGTCACGCAGCTCGAGGGCCTTCTGCTCCATCTGGGAGAGCAGGGTCTGCTCGATCTTGGACATCTCGCCGAGCTTCACCGAGGCCTGGTCGTACCAGTCCTTGTAGGACTTCGGCTCGTTCTTGATGCCGTTGTCCTTGGAGAAGACGCGGTCGGTGTACGTCTTGGCGGTCGTGATGTCCGCGTTGCCGCCGTTGATCGCCTGCAGCAGCTGCTGGGAGTCCGCGCCCCGGATGGCGGTGAAGCGGCGGATCGCCTCGTTCTCCGCGTCGTACGCCTCGCGGCCGTACTGCTGGTCGTTCGGGGAGAGGTACGGGCCCTTCTTGTTGGCGAGGGCGGCGCTGATCACGGCGCGCTGGATCGACGCGTACTCCTTGGCGGCGGAGAACGTCGCCAGCGCACGCGTGCTGGTGATCATGTCGGCGTTGCTGGTCGCCTGGGCCATGTCCTGGGACAGCGACAGCAGGGCGTTGATCAGGCCGTCGTAGTTGTTGACCGAACGGGCGATGTAGTCGCTCTGCTTCGGGTCGAACGAGTCCTGCCGGACCTGCTTGATCTTGTTCAGCTGCCGGGTGATGTCGACCAGGGTGGTCTGCACGCCGACCATCGTGGGGTCGGTCGGCTTCACGCCCCGGGTGGCCCCGTTGAAGGCGTCGATCGCCTGGTTGGTCTTCTCCTGCGACGCGACCACGGCGTCGTCGCCGGGGTTGCCGTCCGTCTTCGGACCCGCGGACCGGTCGCGCTCCTCCTGGAGCGCGTTGGCGAGCTGGGTCGCCTTGCCGGTCATGTCCGTGAGGAGCTTCATGTGGTCGAGCTGGTCGACGTTGGTGAGCGCGTCGTTGATGCGCAGGCCACCCAGGGTCGTCGCGGCGACGACGGGCAGGGCCAGCAGGGAGACGAGGCGCGTACTGATTCGCCAGTTGCGCAGGGCTATTCGTGAGCCCGGCCCGCTCGGCAGCTTGGCCTTGTTCGCCTTGGCCTTCGCCTTTGACGTGGCCTGCGGCCGGTCGGCGGATCCTTCGCCGGCCTGCCCATCGGCGGACGGGCCGCGGTCGGTCGCACCGCGCGGCTCCGGCTCCGCCGCAGCGCTGCCATCCCTCTTGAAACGTCCCTGCACTAGCGTCGCAACCTCTGGACCAGGCGCCCCGCCGGTAGAAGACGGGACGGTGTCGAGTCGTGGGGGGACCGCGGTTGCCCCCTGGCGGTCCGTGGAATTCCAGCACAGTGCCAGATCTCCAACAAGGCCGGTGCACCCCACCCGCTCCGGCATCACGCTCAGTGCCGGAATTCGTCACGGGGCGTAGAGGACCAGGGCCTTTATAAGGGGCGTATGGGGACAGACCTCTGGGTCGGCGAGGAGGTCGACCGGGTGTCCCAGATTCCATGATCAGGAGCGGAACGTCAGGTTCAGCCCTGCAATGTCCGTTTCGTGAGCGCCGAACGGCCGCCCGGTTTGCGGCATATTTCGTCGCACTCGTGAGCAAACTCACAAGCGAGTCAGGACTTCTCCCGCGGACGCGTGGGGATAGGCGCGCCTAGCCTGGTCCTTTACACAGGCCGCGAGAACGACCAGCGCACCACGACACCGCGAGGCAGTAAGTGATGACCACGACGACGAAGCTGACGTCCCGGAATGCGACCCCGAAGGCGAACCGGAAGACCGCCAACCCGCGCCGCACCACGCTCGTCCACCTCGACGACAGCGCCTCCCTGCGGATCGCCGAGGCCGTCGCCCACGCCACCGAGCTCCCCCCGGTCACCGCGAACCCGCGCCGCACCGTCCTCATGACGGCTCCGGTCATCGTCCTTCCCCAGGACTGATCTCACCGGGCTCTTCCTCTTGAGGAGCCCCTTGTGCGGTCCCGTTGAGGAGCCCCTTGTGTAGTCCCGGCCGGGACTACACACCAGGACCACAAAAGGGGCTCCCCACACCAGGACCACAAAAGGGGCTCCCCGTGAAAGCCGCGCACAATCCGGCCCGCGGCGGATCCGAGCGTCCCGTAGAGACTCGGCCTGCCCGTAGGGCCCGCCCTGCCCCGGTGGAGCCGCCCGGCGGCCCGCGGCCCCCGCGATAGCCTGGGGTGTCAGACTCCGGCCGGATCAGATAGGGGCAAAAGCTTCCCGTGCGCATCGCCAGGTTCTCCATCGACGGCAACGTCGGCTACGGCGTCGTGGAGGGGGACGCCGCCACAGAAGGCGGCCCCGTCCTCGACATCATCAAGGGCATCCCCTACGGCGACTTCGAGCGCTCCGGCACCAAGGTCCCGCTGGACAAGGTCCGGCTGCTCTCGCCCGTCCTGCCCAGCAAGGTCGTGGCCATCGGCCGCAACTACGCGGAGCACGCCGCCGAGCTCGGCAACGAGGTCGGCGACCTCCCCGTGGCCTTCCTCAAGCCCTCCACCTCGGTGATCGGCCCCGGCGGCGCCATCGAGTACCCCTCCTTCTCCAGCGAGCTGCACCACGAGGCCGAGCTGGCCGTCGTCATCGGCCGCATGTGCCGCGAGGTCCCGCGCGAGCGCGTCAAGGACGTCATCCTCGGCTACACCTGCGCCAACGACGTCACCGCGCGCGACGCCCAGCAGCGCGAGAAGCAGTGGGCCCGCGCCAAGGGCTTCGACACCTCCTGCCCGCTCGGCCCCTGGATCGAGACCGAGCTCGACCCGGGCGACCTCGGGATCATGTGCACGGTCAACGGCGAACAGCGCCAGCTGGGCCGCACGGGCGACATGGTGCGCTCCATCGAGGACCTGATCGTCCACATCACCGAGGCGATGACGCTGCTCCCCGGCGACGTCGTCCTCACGGGCACCCCGGCCGGAGTCGGACCGCTCAACGTCGGCGACGAGGTCGCCGTCACCATCGAAGGCATCGGCACTCTCACCAACAAGGTGATCAAGCGTGGCTAACGCGAACTCCCCCAAGCTCTCGACTTCGCTCGAGCAGGGGGTACCCCCCCGCGTACGGTTCTGTCCCTCCCCGACCGGCAACCCCCACGTGGGCCTGGTCCGCACCGCCCTCTTCAACTGGGCGTTCGCCCGCCACCACGGCGGCACCCTGGTCTTCCGCATCGAGGACACCGACGCGGCGCGCGACTCCGAGGAGTCGTACGAGCAGCTCCTGGACTCGATGCGCTGGCTGGGCTTCGACTGGGACGAGGGCCCCGAGATCGGCGGCCCCCACGCGCCGTACCGCCAGTCGCAGCGCATGGACATCTACAAGGACGTCGCGCAGAAGCTCCTGGACGGCGGCTACGCCTACCGCTGCTACTGCACCGCCGAGGAGCTCGACGAGCGCCGCGAGGCCGCCCGCGCCGCCGGCAGGCCCTCCGGCTACGACGGCAAGTGCCGCGTCGTCACGCCCGAGCAGCAGGCGGCGTACGAGGCCGAGGGCCGCCCCTCCATCGTGCGCTTCCGGATGCCCGACGAGGCCGTCACCTTCACCGACCTCGTCCGCGGCGAGCTGACCTTCACCCCGGAGAACGTGCCGGACTACGGCATCGTCCGGGCCAACGGCGCGCCGCTCTACACGCTGGTCAACCCCGTCGACGACGCGCTGATGGAGATCACCCACGTCCTGCGCGGCGAGGACCTGCTCTCCTCCACGCCCCGGCAGATCGCCCTCTACAAGGCGCTGATCGAGCTGGGCGTCGCCAAGACCGTCCCGGAGTTCGGCCACCTGCCGTACGTGATGGGCGAGGGCAACAAGAAGCTCTCCAAGCGCGACCCGCAGGCCTCCCTCAACCTCTACCGGGAGCGCGGCTTCCTCCCGGCCGGCCTGCTGAACTACCTCTCGCTCCTGGGCTGGTCGCTCTCCGCCGACCAGGACATCTTCTCGATGGACGAGATGGTCGCGGCCTTCGACATCAAGGACGTCAACGCCAACCCGGCCCGCTTCGACCTCAAGAAGGCCGAGGCGATCAACGCCGACCACATCCGGCAGCTGGACGTGAAGGCGTTCGCCGAGGCCTGCGAGCCCTGGCTGCGGGCGCCCCACGCGCCCTGGGCGCCCGAGGCCTTCGACCGGGCCGCCTGGGAGGCCATCGCGCCCCACGCGCAGACCCGCCTCACGGTCCTCTCCGACATCACCGCCAACGTCGACTTCCTCTTCCTGGAGGAGCCGGCCGAGGACGAGGCGTCCTGGGCCAAGGCGATGAAGGAGGGCTCGGACGCCCTGCTGCGCACGGCCCGCGAAAAGCTCGGGGACCTCCAGGGTGCTGCGTGGACCGCCGACGCCATCAAGGCCGCCGTCGTCGCCGCCGGCGAGGAGCACGGCCTGAAGCTCGGCAAGGCCCAGGCGCCCGTCCGCGTCGCCGTCACCGGCCGTACGGTCGGCCTGCCGCTGTTCGAGTCCCTGGAGATCCTGGGACGCGAGCGCACGCTCACCCGCGTCGACGCCGCGCTGGCCAAGCTCACCGCCTGACGCGCCTGACGCGCCCGTCGCAGGGCGCCCCACGGGGCCCGGCAGCCTCACCCGAGGCTGCCGGGCCCCGTCGCGTTTGCGCGGGGGCATCTATCGATTTTGGCGCCCCGTCCTCCTTCGGGTAATGTTCTTCCTGCGCCGCCCGAGAGGGCCGAGAGGCCGGAGCGGAGGGCGCAAGCCGGACAAGCCCCCCTGAGGGGGGTGGAGTTACGGTGGGGTATGGTGTAATTGGCAGCACGAGGGTTTCTGGTTCCCTTAGTCTAGGTTCGAGTCCTGGTACCCCAGCAAGAGAAATTCTTCGCGGAAATTCTCTCGCAAATCTACTGATAAAGTAGAAAGCGCGCGAAAGCGCAAAAGCGAAGTGCAAGCCCCCGTTGTGTAGCGGCCTAGCACGCCGCCCTCTCAAGGCGGTAGCGCCGGTTCGAATCCGGTCGGGGGTACAGATTTCCAATCAGGGGGACCTGAAGGAGATCGCTAGGGCCCCCGTTGTGTAGCGGCCTAGCACGCCGCCCTCTCAAGGCGGTAGCGCCGGTTCGAATCCGGTCGGGGGTACTGGTTATAAAACCACCATGGGCTATGGTGTAATTGGCAGCACGAGTGATTCTGGTTCATTTAGTCTAGGTTCGAGTCCTGGTAGCCCAGCGCAGATTGCTTTTTGAGTCTGCAGAGCAAAATAAAAAGCAAGCCCCCGTTGTGTAGCGGCCTAGCACGCCGCCCTCTCAAGGCGGTAGCGCCGGTTCGAATCCGGTCGGGGGTACCACAGGAGAGAATGCCTCCCGCATACGCGGGGGGCATTTTTTCATGCGGCCTTCCGCGCACCCCGGCCCCGCCCGATAATCCCCCCATGGCCCATCCCAGCGGCGGCCGCTGCCGGCCCCGCCGCGCCACGAAGCCCTGCCCGCCGCGGAGTTCGGGCGCCGGCGGGACGCAGGAGCTGCGTCACCACGACATCCGCCGCCGAGAGCCCGCCGCGCAGGACGCCTCCGCAGCGGCCCATTCCAGGAGCGTCGAAGTGGATCCTCTCGTCCGCACGGCCGTACTGACCGTCGTCGCCACCGTCAGCCCGCCGGGACTGCGGATCGAAGGGGTGGTCGACGCCGGCTCCCACCGCCACCTCAGGGAGGCCCTGCAGTCGGTGGCCTCCGTCCGCGGCGACCTGCGCCTGGAGATGTCCCGCGTGGAGTTCCTGGACCTCGCCGGGCTGCGGCTGCTCATGACCTTCGCCCGGGCCCGCGCCGCCCGCCACTGCACCGTGGAGCTCGCCGGAGTACCGCCCCACCTGCTGCAGGTCATCACCCTCATCGGCTGGGACACGACGCCGGGCCTGCGGCTGGGGGCCGCGCATGGCTGCTGACCGCACCGGTTCGACCGGGTTCGTCCACCACGCCTGCCTGTACGGCTCCGATGCGGAGTTCCTGGCGATGGCGGTGCCCTTCGTACGGGACGGACTCGCGGCAGGGGAGCCCGTCCTCGCCGCCACGACACCCGCCAACATCGAGCTGCTGCGGGAGGCCCTGGGGGAGAGCGCCCACCACCTCGACACCGCCGAGACCGCCCACTTCGGCCGCCGCCCCGTCGACCGGGTCTCCGCCTTCCTGCGCTACCACGAACGGCGCGCCCGCCCCGGCCGGCGCACGCGCATGATCGCCGAACCCGTGTGGGCCGGCCGCTCCGCCCGCCAGACCGCGGAGTGGAAACGCATGGAGTCCGGGCTCAACGTGCTCCTCGCCGGACTGCCCGTGTGGATGGTCTGCCCCTACGACACCCGCGTCGTCCCCGGAGACGTGGCGGAGGCGGCCGTCGCCACCCATCCCGTCCGCCTGGACGGCGAGCGGCAGGCCCCGTGCGCGTCCTACACGGACCCTGCCGCTTATGCGGCAGCGGTGGAGGGGCCGGCCGCCTCATGCGCGCCGCCGTCCGCCGCCTGCACGGGGCCCACGGACGATGCCGCCGTGCTGCGCCGTCTCGCCCGCGAACGGGCCGCCGGCGCGGGCCTGACCGGCGACCGGCTCGCCCTCGCCGAACTGGCCGCGCATGAGGCCGCCGCCTACCTGCTGACCCCGGAGGGCGCGCGTGTCACGCTGCGGGCCTGGGAGGAGCCGGGCGCGGTGGTGTACGAGCTACGGCGCACGGAGCGGGACAGCGGGCGCAGGGGGCCGTGCGATGGGCGTGGTGCGGTGCCGTATGCCGCCGTCCCGCCCTTCGCGGGCTACCGGCCGCCCGCACCGCCCGGTGACGCCCACGGGGCCGAGGACGGCCTGTGGCTCGCCCGCAGCCTCGGCGACTCCCTGGAGGTGCGCGCACGGGGCCCGGAGACCGTCCTCACCCTGCGGATGGCGGGGCCGGGGGACGCGGAGCGGTTGTGAGGTGTTTGGGTGCGGGGTGCGGGGTGGGCCGCGGAGCCGCGGGCCGTGGGGCGCGGGGCCGTGGGACGTGGGGCGTGGGGCGGGTGTACGGCGTGAGGCTCGCCTGAGGTTCCGGCATGAGGCCCTGGTGAGGCCTGTCCGGGCTTGATGCCTGCGTGAGGCTCCGCGTGAGGCCTGTCCGGGCTTGGTGTCTTGCGTGAGCCCTTGTCCGGGCCTGGTATCCGCATGAGGCCCTGCACGAGGCCCCCCGCATGAGGCCCCGCATGAGGCCCTGCACGAGGCCCCCGCATGAGGCCCGTCCGGGCCTGGTGTCCGCCTGGGGTGCTGTGGAGCCCTTGGCGGCTCCCCGGCCTCACGCCCCGCCGGCGTCCGTGAAGCGCCGGGCGGACTCCTCGGAGTGCGCGAGGCGGCGCAGGCTCAGCAGCACCGGCTCGTAGAGCACCGTCAGCGCGACGGCCGCCTCGATCTGCCCGGCCTCCGTGGGCTGCTCCTCGATCAGATCCAGGTCCGTGACCGCCAGCTGCGCGGCGAGCCGCGCGTAGGGCAGCAGGTGCGCGACACCGCAGGGGTAGCCGAGGCGCCTGAGCGCGGCGACTGCCGCGACCAGCGTGCGGTAGGCGGGGGACAGCTCACCGAGCTCCTGGTCGGTGCGCCAGCCGACGTGCTCCAGCAGGGCCGTCACCGTGCGGCCCGCCGCGGCGGCCTCGGGGTCGTCCTCGTCGGGCTCCGGTCCGGTCGGCAGGGCCCACGTGGCCGCGCCGAGTCTCAGATGGTGGTCCAGGGACTCGTCCTCGGCGGCGGCGATGACCTCGCGCGCGGTGGCCACCGGCACCTTGCCCAGCTGGATCAGAGCCCGCACCAGGCGCAGCCGGCGGACATGCGTGTCGTCGTACTCGGCCTGGGTGGCGGAGACCCTGCGGCCGGGCTGCAGCAGCCCCTCGCGCAAGTAGTACTTGATCGTGGCGGTGGACACGCCGCTTTGTTCGCTGAGTTCGGCCAATCGCATGTCCTGTTGCGCCCTTCCTCGGAGAGTGGCACTATCCAAGCATGGATAGTGACGCTATCCGATGACTTCTGGGGGAGCTCTCATGGGTGCACAGCCGATAACGGAACGGGTCACCGCCGCAGCCGAAGGCGACGTGGTCGTCTTCCTGATCGGGATGCGGATCAACCGCTGGCGGGCGGTGCGCCACTGGCTGCCGACCCTCCGCGCGATGCCGCGCATGCTCAGGGAGCTCTCGCGCGACGAGAACAGCGGGCTGCTGGGCTACCGGCCGTTCGGCGGCGGCCCGAGGGACTTCGGCGTCGTCCAGTACTGGGAATCCCGCGAAAAGCTGCTCGCCTACGCCGCGGACCGGAACAAGGAGCACCGCCCCGCGTGGGCGGCCTTCAACCGCCGCGCGCGGGGCGGCGAGGGGAGCGTCGGCATCTGGCACGAGACGTACGTCGTGCCGGCCGGTTCGTACGAGTCGGTCTACTCCGGCATGCCGAAGCAGGGGCTCGGCAAGGCCTACGGCGTCGAGCCGGTGGCCAAGCACGGCGAACGCGCGGCGGAACGGTTCGCGAGCGCGGGAGGCCGGGCGCGCGGGGTAGTGCCTGAAGCGGGCGCGTAGGCCGGGCGTACGGGTCGGGCGTACGGGTCGGGTGCCTCAGGCTGCACGTGGGAGTAGCGGCGCCCGGCCGCATGGGGCGCGTAGAAGCAGCGGCGTCCGGCCGCACGGGGCGCCGGTGCCGGCCTGCGTGAGGCGGGCCGTGCGGAGCGGGCCGCATGAGGCCCTCGTGCGAGCCGCCTCATGCGCCCCGCTCCGCGCGCCCCTCCGGTCAGCCGTTGCGGCGCAGCGCCTCCGTGAGGCGCATCGCGGCGTCCAGCACCGCCTGGGCGTGCATGCGCCCCGGGTGCCGCGTGAGGCGCTCGATCGGTCCGGAGACCGAGACGGCGGCGACCACGCGGTTGGACGGCCCGCGCACGGGGGCGGACACCGAGGCGACGCCCGGCTCCCGCTCACCGATCGACTGCGCCCAGCCCCGGCGACGCACGCCCGAGAGCGCCGTCGCCGTGAAGCGGGCCCCCTGCAGGCCGCGGTGCAGCCGCTCCGGCTCTTCCCACGCCATCAGCACCTGGGCGGCCGAGCCGGCCTTCATGGGCAGCGTGGAGCCCACCGGCACCGTGTCCCGCAGGCCCGACAGCCGCTCCGCCGCGGCCACACAGATGCGCATGTCGCCCTGGCGGCGGTAGAGCTGCGCGCTCTCGCCCGTCACGTCCCGCAGGTGGGTGAGCACGGGGCCCGCCGTCGCCAGGAGTCTGTCCTCGCCCGCCGCGGCCGCCAGCTCGCTCAGCCGCGGGCCGAGGATGAACCGGCCCTGCATGTCCCGCGCCACCATCCGGTGGTGCTCCAGCGCCACCGCCAGCCGGTGCGCCGTCGGGCGCGCCAGGCCCGTGGCCGTGACGAGCCCGGCCAGGGTCGCCGGCCCGGACTCCAGCGCACTCAGCACCAGAGCCGCCTTGTCGAGTACTCCCACGCCGCTCGAGGCGCCACCAGTGTTGTCCATGCAACGATACTTGCGTCTCACACTGTGAAACGCAAGTTCAAATTTCCCGGAGAAGCCTCAACCTGGTTGGAGAGCACCCACAGCCACAGGAATGTGACCGGCGACGACGCCGGCCGGAGGGACAGCGATGGGACGCACACTCGCAGAGAAGGTTTGGGACGACCATGTCGTCAGGCGCGCCGAGGGCGAGCCCGACCTGCTCTACATCGACCTGCACCTGCTCCACGAGGTCACCAGCCCGCAGGCCTTCGACGGCCTCCGCAAGGCCGGGCGCCCCGTGCGGCGCCTGGACCTCACCATCGCCACCGAGGACCACAACACCCCGACCCTCGACATCGACAAGCCCATCGCGGACCCGGTCTCCCGCACCCAGCTGGAGACGCTGCGCAAGAACTGCGCCGAGTTCGGGGTCCGCCTGCACCCGCTGGGCGACGTCGAACAGGGCGTCGTCCACGTAGTGGGACCGCAGCTGGGACTGACCCAGCCCGGCACCACCGTCGTCTGCGGCGACAGCCACACCTCCACCCACGGCGCCTTCGGCGCGCTGGCGTTCGGCATCGGCACCAGCCAGGTCGAACACGTCCTCGCCACCCAGACGCTGCCGCTGGCCCCGTTCCGCACCATGGCCGTCACCGTCGACGGCGAACTGCCCGAGGGCGTCACCGCCAAGGACCTGATCCTCGCCGTCATCGCCCGCATCGGCACCGGCGGCGGCCAGGGCTACGTCATCGAGTACCGCGGAACGGCCGTCGAGAAGCTCTCGATGGAGGCGCGGATGACCGTGTGCAACATGTCCATCGAGGCGGGCGCCCGCGCCGGCATGATCGCGCCCGACGACACCACCTTCGCCTACCTGAAGGACCGGCCCCACGCGCCCCAGGGTGACGACTGGGACGCCGCCGTCGACTACTGGCGCACCCTGCGCACCGACGACGACGCCGTCTTCGACCACGAGGTCGTCATCGACGCCGCCGAGCTCTCCCCGTTCGTCACCTGGGGCACCAACCCGGGGCAGGGCGCCCCCCTGTCGGCGGCCGTCCCCGACCCCGCCGCCTATCCCGACCCGTCCGACCGCCTGGCCGCCGAAAAGGCCCTGGAATACATGGGGTTGACGGCTGGTCAGCCGCTGCGCGACATCCGCGTCGACACCGTCTTCGTGGGCTCGTGCACCAACGGCCGGATCGAGGACCTGCGCGCCGCCGCGGCCGTCCTGGAGGGCCGCCGGATCGCCGACGGCATCCGGATGCTGGTCGTCCCCGGCTCCGTACGGGTGTCCCTGCAGGCCGTCGGCGAGGGGCTGGACAAGGTCTTCACCGCGGCCGGTGCCGAGTGGCGCCACGCGGGCTGTTCGATGTGCCTCGGCATGAACCCCGACCAACTCGCGCCGGGCGAGAGGTCCGCATCGACCTCCAACCGCAACTTCGAGGGCAGGCAGGGCAAGGGCGGCCGTACGCACCTGGTCTCGCCCCAGGTGGCCGCCGCCACCGCCGTACTGGGCCATCTGGCCTCCCCGGCCGACCTGCCCGCCCCGTCCGGCACGGCCGCCGCGTCCGACGTCCGCACTCCCCTGGGGGCCTGAACCGTCATGGAAGCTTTCACCACGCACACCGGACGCGCCGTACCGCTGCGCCGCGGCAACGTCGACACCGACCAGATCATCCCCGCGCACTGGCTCAAGAAGGTCACCCGCGACGGGTTCGAGGACGGTCTGTTCGAGGCCTGGCGCAAGGACCCCGATTTCGTGCTGAACCGTCCCGAGCGCCGCGGGGCCAGCGTTCTGGTCGCCGGCCCGGACTTCGGCACCGGCTCGTCCCGCGAGCACGCGGTCTGGGCCCTGCAGAACTACGGCTTCAAGGCGGTCGTCTCCGCGCGCTTCGCCGACATCTTCCGCGGTAACTCGCTCAAGAACGGTCTGCTGACCGTCGTCCTGCCGCAGGAGACCGTCGACGCCCTCTGGGAGCTGACCGAGGCCGACCCCGACGCCGAGGTGACCGTCGACCTCGTCGCCCGCCAGGTCCGGGCCGAGGGCATCACGGCTGATTTCGACCTTGACGAGAACGCCCGGTGGCGTCTGCTGGAGGGGCTGGACGACATCGGCCTGACCCTCCGGCACGAGGCCGACGTCGCCGCTTTCGAGGCCGGAAGGCCCTCTTTCAAGCCCTCCACGGCCCGGATCTGACACGGATTTCACGTCCCTCCGGCCGCCCGGGAGGGCTCTTGGAGGACCCCGGATTTTCGCTGCTCACCAAGGGTTTGGCATGATGCGCCCCCTGTCTTCGGACAGGGGGCGCATCGCTCTGTTGAGGCCCTGTGAAGCGACAACTCGCCTCAGATGGCACAATCGGTGCATGGAACGCGACAGCCAACTCGAGCTATACCGGCTCGTTGCGGACCGTCTCAAGGAAGCGCACTCCCGGGTGCGCACACTGCAAGTCCCGGAGGGCGTACGGATGGCGCTGTCCCGGAAGCTGCTGGCCATCACGGCCGCGGCGAAGCACGATCTCTCAGGCGCCGCAATGCGTCTGGACCGGCTGATGAACGACCTCGACGAGGGCCGTTTCCCCGAAGAGCCCGACCGTGACGGAACTCCGTGATGGTCGAGTTCGTTGCGGCACAAGGGTGATTAGACCGTTTCGTGTTTGATTTGCGGTATATATCTGCCTAACGTGCGAAAAGGCTGGAGCGCATTCGTTCCAGCAATGTCTCCGAAGGGGAAGACGTGAACAAGGCGCAGCTCGTTGAAGCGATTGCCGACAAGCTCGGCGGCCGTCAGCAGGCCGCAGACGCCGTTGACGCGGTGCTCGACGCGATCGTCCGTGCGGTCGTCGCGGGTGACCGGGTCTCGGTCACCGGCTTCGGCTCGTTCGAGAAGGTCGACCGCCCGGCCCGTTACGCCCGCAACCCGCAGACGGGTGAGCGTGTGCGGGTCAAGAAGACCTCGGTGCCGCGCTTCCGCGCGGGTCAGGGCTTCAAGGACCTGGTGAGCGGCTCGAAGAAGCTGCCGAAGGGTGGCGAGGTCTCCGTCAAGAAGGCGCCCAAGGGCAGCCTTTCGGGCGGCAAGGCCACCACCAAGGCCGCGGCGAAGAAGGCCACCGCCAAGAAGACGACGGCGAAGAAGGCCACCGCGGCCGCCACCGCCAAGAAGGCCGCCGCGAAGAAGACCACGACGGCCAAGAAGACCACGGCCGCCGCCAAGAAGACCACGGCGAAGAAGGCCGCTCCGGCGAAGAAGACGACGGCCGCCGCCAAGAAGACCGTCGCCAAGAAGGCCGCTCCGGCGAAGAAGGCCACCGCGGCCGCCACCGCCAAGAAGGCCGCCGCGAAGAAGACCGCGCCCGCCAAGAAGGCCACGGCGACCAAGGCCACGACGCGCAAGACCACCGCGCGCAAGACCACCGCCAAGAAGACCGCTGCCAAGAAGTAAGGCGGCGAACGGCGTCACGCGCCGGGCCGGGCTCCCCTCGGGGAGCCCGGCCCGCGGTGTGTGTACGGAAATGTGCCGGTGCGCCCGGAGGCCTGGCCGCATGAGGACCTGTCCGGTGTCCGCATGAGGCCCCTCCTGGTGCCGGTTCCGGGGCGCCCTTCAGAACGCCCGCAGCGACCTCAGAACGTCTGCAGCGTCACCAGCGTCACGCGGCGGCCCTCCGGGGCCCCCTCCGCGCCCGCGGCCGGCCCCGTGCACTCGATGCGCACCCGCTGGCCCGGCCGCAGCAGGCGCAGGCCCCCCGCGTCGAACGCCGCGGCGTCGAAGGGCAGCGGGGTGCCGTCGTCCAGGAGCACGCTCCCGGAGCGCGTCTGAGGGTCGAAGGTGTACGCGGTGGCCTGCATGCCAGCAGCCTAGTCGGCGCACGGGGCGGAGCGTTCCGCAGCCGCCCCATGCGGTCGCGGACCGCGCACGGGGCCCTGCCGCACGGGGCGGCCGCCCCGTGCGCCGGGCACCCCCGCGGACGCCTCCACCGCGGCAGCCGTACGGGGCCCCACGCCCAGCGCCAGGGCGGCCCGCAAATCCTCCTCCGTGTCCACGTCCCGGCGCACGGAATCCACCCCGGCCAGCCCGATCTCGCGGGCTCCCGAACCACTGTGACGGGCGCGCGAATGTCCTTCGAACGCCGGCGCCAATTCCATTCCCGGCGCCGCCGCCAGCAGCGTCGTTCCGATTCCCGCCGCGTCCGCGAGAAATGCACGGGGGAATTCCGTGGCCGAATCGAGCACACGGGCCAGTTCCGCCGGTCGCAGCGCGGGAAGGTCCGCGTTGAGCGTCGCCACCGCGGCGTCCGGCCGCCCGGTCCGGACGCTCCGGGCGCCGTGCGCAAGGGCGCCGTTCAGGCCGCCGGGCCCCTCGGGTTCGGCCACGACGCGCGCCCCGAGAGCGGCCAGCTCGGCCCCCGCCAGCGGATCGCCCGTGACGACCACCACATCCCGTACCGCCGCACAGGCCAGTGCCGCGGCCACCGTGTCCACCGCGAACGCCAGCGCGAGGCCGGCCCGCGCCCCTTCCCCGGCCCCCCTGGCGAGACGGCTCTTGGCCAGGGCCAGCGGCTTCACCGGCACCACCAGCGTCCAGACCACATCCGCCCCCTCTCTTCGCAACAGCCTCATTGTCACCCGCTGCCGCAGCCGCCCGCGGAGCGCGGGGTTACGGTGTTCTCGACAGACCGGGGACCTGGGGCGACACTTGTGCGGCCTCCGGGTTCAGCACAGAGTCCAGGTCCCAAGAGAAGGGTGTCCGAGTGTCCCGCCACAGAATCGGCTTCTGGTACCGCTTTACGGCGGTGTTGGCGAAACCGCCGCTCGTGGTTCTGTTCAAGCGGGACTGGCGAGGAATGGAGCACATTCCGGCGGACGGCGGTTTTATTACCGCCGTCAACCACAACTCGTATCTCGACCCGCTCTCCTACGCCCACTACCAGTACAACACCGGGCGCGTCCCGCGCTTCCTCGCCAAGGCCGCCCTGTTCAAGGGCAGCTTCGTCGGCGCCATCCTGCGCGGCACGGGCCAGATCCCCGTCTACCGCGAGTCGGCCGACGCCGCAGCCGCCTTCAAGGCCGCCGTCGAGGCCATCAACAAGGGCGAGTGCGTGGCCTTCTACCCCGAGGGCACCCTCACCCGCGACCCCGACATGTGGCCCATGGAGGGCAAGACCGGCGCCGCCCGCGTCGCCCTGCTCACCCGCGCCCCGGTCATCCCCGTCGCCCAGTGGGGCGCCAACGAGGCCATGCCGCCGTACGCCAAGGAGAAGAAGCTCCAGCTCTTCCCCCGCAAGACCCTCAAGGTCATCGCCGGCCCGCCCGTGGACCTCTCCGCGTACTACGGCAAGGAGCCCACCGCGGACGTCCTGCGCGCCGCGACCGACGACATCATGACCGCCATCACCGCCCTCCTCGCCGAACTGCGCGGCGAGCCGGCCCCCGCCGAGCCGTACAACCCCAAAAAGGCCCGCGCCGCGGCCCGCCGCAAGGCCCAGGAGGACGACAAGTGACGCGCTGCGCCGTCTACGGCACCGGTTCCTGGGGAACCGCCTTCGCCATGATCCTCGCGGACGCCGGCTGCGAGGTCACCATGTGGGGCCGGCGCGCCGCGGTCGTGGAGGCGATCAACACCACCCGCACCAACCCCGACTACCTCCCCGGCACCGAGCTCCCGCCCTCCGTACGGGCCACCACCGACCCCGCCGAGGCCGCACGGGGCGCCGCGTTCACCGTCCTCGCCGTCCCCTCCCAGACCCTGCGCGGCAACCTCACCGAGTGGGCGCCCCTGCTGCCCGCCGACACCGTCCTCGTCTCCCTCATGAAGGGCATCGAGCTCGGCACCGCCAAGCGCATGAGCGAGGTCGTCGAGGAGGTCGCCAAGGTCTCCGCGGACCAAGTGGCCGTCCTGACCGGCCCCAACCTCGCCAAGGAGATCGCCGCCCGGCAGCCCGCCGCCGCCGTCGTCGCCTGCCGCGACGAGTCCGTGGCCAAGCGGCTCCAGGCCGCCTGCCACACCGCCTACTTCCGCCCGTACACCAACACCGACGTGGTCGGCTGCGAACTCGGCGGCGCCGTCAAGAACGTCATCGCCCTCGCCGTCGGCATCGCCGACGGCATGGGGCTCGGCGACAACGCCAAGGCCTCCCTCATCACCCGCGGCCTGGCCGAGACCACCCGCCTGGGCCTCGCCATGGGCGCCGACGCGCACACCTTCGCCGGCCTCGCTGGCATGGGGGACCTCGTGGCCACCTGCGCCTCGCCGCTCTCCCGCAACCGCACCTTCGGCGCGAGCCTCGGCCGCGGCATGACCCTCGCCGAGACCGTCGCCGTCACCAAGCAGACCGCCGAGGGCGTCAAGTCCTGCGAGTCGGTGCTCGATCTGGCGCGCCGCCACGGCGTCGACATGCCGATCACGGAGACCGTCGTGGAGATCGTGCACGAGGGCAAGCCGCCGCTCGTCGCCCTCAAGGAGCTGATGTCGCGCAGCGCCAAGCCCGAGCGGCACTGACGCGGCTCCCACCACGAGGTACTCTCGTCGCGATATGAGCAGCGAGATCACCCCCCAGAGCCCTGGCCGGAAGCCGCGTGTGGCGGTCGTCTTCGGCGGCCGCAGTTCCGAGCACGCCATTTCCGTGGTCACCGCCGGCGCCGTGCTGCGCGCCATCGACCGCACGAAGTACGACGTGCTGCCGATCGGCATCACCACCGACGGCCGTTGGGCGCTCACCGCGGACGACCCCGAGCGGATGGCCATCGCCGACCGCACGCTGCCGAGCGTCGAGCAGCTCGCGCAGTCGCCCGACGGCACCGTCGTCCTGCCGGTAGACCCCTCCGACCGCGAGGTCGTCTACACGGAGCCGGGCGCCGTGCCCAAGGCCCTGGGCGAGGTCGACGTGGTCTTCCCCGTGCTGCACGGCCCCTACGGGGAGGACGGCACCCTCCAGGGCATGCTGGAGCTCTCCGGCATGCCCTACGTGGGCGCCGGTGTGCTCGCCTCGGCCGTCGGCCAGGACAAGGAGTACATGAAGCGCGTCTTCATCTCCTTCGGCCTGCCCGTCGGCCCGTACGAGGTCATCCGCCCGCGAGAGTGGGACACAGATCCGGCGGCCGCCCGCAAGAAGATCGCCGACTTCGCCGGCGAGCACGGCTGGCCCGTCTTCATCAAGCCCGCCCGCGCCGGCTCCTCCATGGGCATCACCAAGGTCGACGACGTCTCCGGCCTGGACGACGCCGTCGCCGAGGCCCGCCGCCACGACCCGAAGATCCTCGTCGAGTCGCTGCTGCGCGGCCGGGAGATCGAGTGCGGCGTCCTGGAGTTCGAGGACGGGCCGCGCGCCAGCGTCCCCGCCGAGATCCCCCCGGTCACCGCCCACGACTTCTACGACTTCGAGGCGAAGTACATCGACTCCGCCGCCGGCCTCGTCCCCGCGCCGCTGACGCCGGAGGAGACCGCACGGGTGCAGGAGCTCGCGATCCAGGCCTTCGACGCCGCCTCGTGCGAGGGCCTCGTGCGGGCCGACTTCTTCCTCACCGAGGACGGCGAGTTCGTCATCAACGAGATCAACACCCTGCCGGGCTTCACGCCCATCTCCATGTACCCGCGCATGTGGCAGGAGAGCGGCGTCGGCTACACCGAGCTGATCGACCGCCTCATCCAGGCGGCGCTGCGCCGGCCGACCGGCCTGCGCTAGCCCGCGGACCGCGCTAGACGACCCCCACCGGGATCGTCTTCGCGACGGCGCCGGCGAGATCGGTGAGCGCACTGAGATCGCCGGCCCCGCCGACGACCTGCCTCGGCAGCGTCACCTCCACGAACGCCTCCCGCAGGGTGGTCGTGCAGCGGACGCTGCCGTCCGGCTGCCGCTCCGGCAGCCAGTCCACACCGTCGATCTCCACCGAGTCCGCGGCGGGGTTGTAGTGTTCGGAACCGGGCTTGATGATCTCGGGACGCTCCACCCCGCAGCGCAGGGCGATCGCGGGATCACCCCACACTGCGGTGAAGTCCGAGACGGGATCGGCGGTGCGCCGCTTCTTCCCGTCCACGGACTTCGGCAGCTCCTTGTGCAGCGCCCGGCAGAGCCCGGCGGCCCGCGCCGGCGGCGTGGGCACGGCGGGACCCTCCGTGCCTCCCGCCGGCGAGCAGCCGGCGGCCGCGCACAGCACGACGACAGCGGGCAGGCCGAAGGGCCGGCGGAGGAAAGACTTCACCGGCCGAGCATACGGGGGACCTAGAGATGGACGACCGGGCAGGTCAGTGTGCGGGTGATGCCCTCCACGGCCTGGATCCTGGCCACCACCATGCGGCCGAGCTCGTCCACGGTCTCGGCCTGGGCGCGCACGATCACGTCGTACGGACCGGTCACGTCCTCGGCCTGGATCACCCCCGAGATCTTCGAGATGACTTCGGCCACGGTCGACGCCTTGCCGACCTCGGTCTGGATCAGGATGTACGCCTGTACCACGGAACCTCCAGGGCGGCTACGAGGATCATGTGGGGAGAAGAGACGCCACGGTACCGCGTCGCCGCACGGCGCGGGGAGACCCGCGCTGCCTGCGCGGCGCGGCGTATGTCACAACCGATACTCCTAGGAGGAGCTCAGTGAAAGGCACCGTGGGCGAGTTGGGGGAGTTCGGGCTCATCAGAGAGCTTACTTCCCGGCTCACCACCACCCCTGCGGTCCGGCTCGGGCCGGGTGACGACGCCGCGGTGGTGGCTGCGCCCGACCGCAGGGTCGTGGCCAGTACGGATGTGCTTCTGGAAGGGCGGCACTTCCGCCGCGACTGGTCGACCGCCTACGACGTCGGGCGCAAGGCCGCCGCGCAGAACCTCGCCGACATCGCGGCCATGGGCGCCGTGCCCACCGCGATCCTGCTCGGCCTGGTCGTCCCCGCCGAACTCCCCGCCACCTGGCCGACCGAGCTCATGGACGGCATCCGCGACGAGTGCCAGGTCGCGGGCGCGGCCGTCGTCGGCGGCGACGTGGTACGCGGCGACACCATCACCGTCGCCATCACCGCCCTCGGCGACCTGCGCAACCACGAGCCGGTCACCCGCTCCGGCGCCCAGCCCGGCGACGTCGTCGCTGTCACCGGATGGCTCGGCTGGTCCGCCGCCGGCCTCGCGGTGCTCGCCCGCGGCTTCCGCTCGCCCCGCGCCTTCGTGGAGGCACACCGGCGTCCCGAGCCCCCGTACCACGCGGGCCCGGCCGCGGCGAGCCTCGGTGCCACCGCGATGACGGACGTCAGCGACGGCCTCGTCGCCGACCTCGGGCACATCGCCGAGGCCAGCAAGGTCCGGATCGACCTGCGCACGGCGGCCATCGACGTGCCCACGCAGATGTCGGACATCGGGCAGGCCGTCGGCGTCGACCCGCTGCAGTGGGTGCTGACCGGGGGAGAGGACCACGCGATCGTGGCGACCTTCCCGCCGGACGTGAAGCTGCCCGCCCGCTGGAAGGTCATCGGCGAGGTCGTCAGCCCCTCGGCCCTGCCCCAGGTGACGGTGGACGGCGCCCCGTGGGACAAGACCAGCGGCTGGGACCACTTCGGGGACCTGGAGCCGGGGGAGTAGCGCGGAAGAGGGGGCGGCGCCCGGGGGAGCGCCTCATGCGACCTGCCTCATGCGGCCTGCCTGAGACGGCCTGTCTGAGACGGCCCGCCTCATGCGGCCCGCCTCGTGCGGCCCGTCCCGTGCCTCAGGCGGGCTGCCGCATGAGGCGGGGACGGCGCTGTAGATTCGGCCCCATGCCGATACCCCCACGCGTGTTGACCGTCGCCGGATCCGACTCCGGCGGCGGCGCGGGCATCCAGGCCGACCTCAAGACCATGCTCGCCCTCGGCGTGCACGGCATGAGCGTGCTCACCGCCGTGACCGCGCAGAACTCCCACGGCGTGCAAGGGGCCTGGGAGCTGCCCGCAGAGGCCGTGCGGGCCCAGTACCGCAGCGTCGTCGACGACATCGGCGTCCAGGCCGTCAAGACCGGCATGCTCGCCTCGGCCGGACTCGTGCGGACCGTCGCCGAACTCCTCGCCGGCACCGCCGCCCCCGTCGTCGTCGACCCGGTGGGCATCTCCAAGCACGGCGACGCGCTCCTCGCCGACTCCGCCCTGGACGCGGTCCGCACGAAGCTGCTGCCGGCCGCCACCGTCGCCACCCCCAACCTCGACGAGGTCGCCTGGCTTACGGGGCTGCGGGTCACCTCGGAGGACGGCATGAGGCGCGCGGCGGACGCGGTGCTCTCCTACGGGCCCCGGTGGGCACTGATCAAGGGTGGCCACCTGGAAGGCGACGCAGTCGATCTGCTCACCGACGGCACGGAGGAGCACTGGCTGCGGGCCCCGCGCCACGACAACCGGCACACGCACGGGACGGGCTGCACGCTGGCGAGCGCGATCGCCAGTGGCCTCGCCAAGGGGCACACGGTGCCGGAGGCGGTGACGGCGGCCAAGGACTACGTGACGGGCGCCATCGCGGCCGGCTTCCCACTGGGGGGCGGCATCGGGCCCGTCGACCACGGGTGGCGCTGGCGCCCGTAGGGCACGCCGCGCGGGAGGGCATGAAGCGCCGTGCCGGGGGACGCGGCGCCGCATGAGGCGCGATCCGGATCCGGGTACGGCAAAAAGCCGGCCCACCGTAAGGTGGACCGGCTCTCAAGGCAACCGGATGGGCTGCGCCACGACATAACGTCACAGCGAGACCGGCTTCCCCCGCTTGCGCGGGGACAGCACTCGCTTAGCGCGAGACCTTGTCGGCCTTGATGCACGAGGTGCAGACGTTGAGCCGCTTCGGCGTCCCACCGACCACAGCACGCACCCGCTGGATGTTGGGGTTCCAACGACGGGGGGTACGGCGGTGCGAGTGCGAAATAGCGTTGCCGAAGCCCGGCCCCTTGCCGCAGACGTCGCAGTTGGCAGCCACGGGTTACTCCAAAGACGGGTCACCCCCGCTCACGCGGAGACGACAGGCACGTACGGAAAATCCCTGCGTGCCGAAATCTGTAGTGACCGGCATTACCAGGGGGGATGGCCTGATTTTCATCAGGCAACCGGAGCAGCATACAACGACTGCTCCCGTTCAACGAAACTACCATGGCTGCCCGGGCTGTGACCTGTCGTCCCGCCCCCCGGCCGCCCGCCTTCCCGCCGGGACCCGCCCCGGGGCTAGTCTGCGATCACCGTTCCACAGCCCCAGGGAGTCCGAGGAGGACACACGTGCCGCACACGCTCGACGCCGCTGCGGTACGCACCTGGTGCGCGCTGGCCCTCGACGCACTGGGGCGGGCCCGCGAGGAGATCGACGCCATCAACGTCTATCCCGTCCCGGACGGCGACACGGGCACGAACCTGTACCTGACCGTCGAATCCGCCGCCCGGGCCGTCGACGCGGTCTTCGACGGCCACGCCACCACGGGCCCCGCCTCCCGCCCCACGCTCCCCGACGCCGTCCGCGCCATGGCGCACGGCGCCCTCATAGGCGCGCGCGGAAACTCCGGCACGATCCTGGCCCAGCTGCTGCGCGGCATGGCCGAGGTCCTGGCGGTAGAGGCGAGGGACGCGGATAGCGCGGAGGCCGGGGGCGGGCCTCATGCCGGCGGGCCCCCCGCGGGCCGTCCCCATGAAGGGGGGAGCCGTCCCCATGAGGCGGGGAGCGGCGCCGTAACCGCAGAGGGCTCCGCCGCCGGGCACGGAGCCGGCCCGCACGAGGCCCGCCCCATGCCCCCCGCCGACACCTGCACGGGGCACCCCGCCACCCCCGACGCCGAACGACTGCGCCGCGCTCTGCGGCGAGCCGTGGAGTCCGCCTACGAAGGCGTCGCCCGCCCCGTCGAAGGCACCATCCTCACCGTCGCCGCAGCAGCGGCGGACGCCGCCGCCGGCGCGCAGGGCGACAGCGCCGCCGTGGCCCGCGCCGCGGACGAGGCCGCCCGTTCCGCCCTCGCGATGACCCCCGGTCAGCTCGACGTCCTCGGCCGGGCCGGAGTTGTTGATTCCGGCGGCCTGGGCCTCGTCGAGGTGATCGGTGCTCTCGCCCGAACCCTGTCGGGAGAAGCGGCCCCGTGGGGCCCGCGCGGCACGCGCGCGTGGACGCGCCCCGCCGCCCCGTACCGGCAGCCCGCCGAGCACACCCGGCCTCATGCCGAGGTCCCGCATGAGGCCCGGCACGAGGCCCCGGCCCACGGCCCCGTGCCCTGCCCCACCACCGCCCCGGGCAGCACCGCCCCCGCCTTCGAGGTCATCTACCTCCTCGACGCCGACGACGCCGCCATCCCCCGCCTCCGCACCCGGCTCGACGCCATGGGCGACTCCCTCGTCGTCGTCGGCGGCGACGGCCTGTGGAACGTCCACGTCCACGTGGACGACGCCGGAGCCGCCGTCGAGGCGGGCATCGACGCGGGCCGCCCCCACCGCATCCGCATCACGCACTTCGCCGGCTCCGGCTCCGGCGACACCGCAGCAGCCACCGGAGCACCGGCCGCGGCCCGTACCCGCGAACCCGCCCAGCGCGCCGTCGTGGCGGTCGTCCCCGGCGAAGGCCTCGCCATGCTGTGCACCGACGCCGGCGCCACCGTCGTCGCCGCCCGCCCCGGGGAGCCCCCCGCCAGCGGCGAGCTCGTCGACGCCATCCGGCGCGCCAACGCGCGCGAAGTCGTCCTGCTGCCCAACGACCCCGAACTCCAGCACGCCGCGGCCGCAGCCGCCGAGCAGGCCCGGGCCGCGGGCATTCGCGTCGCCCTCATCCCCACCCGCGCCGCCGTCCAGGGCATCGCGGCGCTCGCCGTCCACGAGCCCGCACGCCGCTTCGACGAGGACGTCGTCGCGATGACCTCCGCCGCGGGCGCCACCCGCTACGCCGAGCTCGCCGTCGCCGAACGACAGGCCTGGACCATGGCCGGCGTCTGCCAGGCCGGAGACGTGCTCGGCCTCATCGACGGCGACGTGGCCGTCATCGGCTCCGACCTCGCCGTCACCGCCGCCACGGTCCTCGACCGCATGCTCGCCGCGGGCGGCGAGATGGTCACCCTTGTCCTCGGCGCGGACGTCCCCAACGCCGTCGCCGACCGCCTGGAGCGGCACGTACGGGGCGTGCACCTCGCAGTCGACACGGTCGTCTACCGGGGCGGGCAGCAGGCGCCCCCGCTGCTCATCGGCATCGAATGACCCCGCCGGCACCGGCCCGGACGGCGGCGGACGGCGCCGCGTGACGCGGCCTGTCAGTGCCGTGGTGTGCAATGGGACCCGTGCCCGCGCTTCACGAACCCCTGAAGAAGATCCTCGGCGGCAGCACCGCGAAGGTGATGGCCGAGCACCTCGACCTGCACACGGCCGGCGATCTGCTGCACCACTACCCGCGCCGCTACGCCGAGCGCGGTGAGCTGACCCGCCTCGCTGACCTGCCGCTGGACGAGCACGTCACCGTCGTCGCCCAGGTCGCCAAGGCCGCCATGAAGACCTTCAACCACGGCAAGGGCGTCCGCCTGGAGGTCGTGGTCACCGACGGCAGCGGCTCCCTGACGCTCGTCTTCTTCGGCCGCGGCGCCTACGCGCGGGAGAAGGAGCTGATCCCGGGCCGCCGCGGCATGTTCGCCGGCAAGGTCTCCGTCTTCAACCGCACCCGCCAGCTCCTCCACCCCGACTACGAGCTCCTGGACCGCGACAGCGGCGCCGGCGCCGCCGAGGCCTTCGCGGGCCGCCTGCTGCCGATCTACCCCGCCTGCAAGCAGTTCCAGTCGTGGAAGCTCACCAAGGCCGTCGACACCCTGCTGGACCTCTTCGAGGCCGAGCAGTGGCAGGGCCTCACCGACCCGCTGCCCCCGTCGCTGCGCGACGGCCGCGGCCTCGCCGAGCTCCCCGACGCCTTCCGCAAGGTCCACCGGCCCCGCACCAAGGCCGACATCGAGGACGCCAGGGCCCGCCTGAAGTGGGACGAGGCGTTCGTCCTCCAGGTCGCCCTCGCCCGCCGCCGGCACGCCGACTCCCAGCTGCCCGCCGTCGCCCGCAAACCCGTGGCCGGCGGCATCCTCGACGCCTTCGACGCCAAGCTGCCCTTCACCCTCACCGAGGGCCAGCGCACCGTCTCCGCGGAGATCTTCGACGACCTGGCCACCGAGCACCCCATGCACCGCCTCCTCCAGGGAGAGGTCGGCTCCGGCAAGACCATGGTGGCGCTGCGCGCCATGCTGGGCGTCGTCGACGCGGGCGGCCAGGCCGCCATGCTCGCCCCCACCGAAGTGCTCGCCCAGCAGCACCACCGGTCCGTCGTCGAGATGATGGGGGAGCTCGCCGAGGGCGGCATGCTCGGCGGCGCCGAGCGCGGCACCAAGGTCGTGCTGCTCACGGGCTCCATGGGGATGGCGGCCCGGCGGCAGGCGCTGCTCGACCTCGTCACCGGCGAAGCCGGCATCGTCATCGGCACCCACGCCCTCATCGAGGACAAGGTGCAGTTCCACGACCTCGGCCTGGTCGTCGTGGACGAGCAGCACCGCTTCGGCGTCGAGCAGCGCGACGCCCTCCGCTCCAAGGGCAAGCAACCGCCGCACCTCCTGGTGATGACGGCGACCCCCATCCCGCGCACCGTCGCCATGACCGTCTTCGGCGACCTGGAGACCTCCGTCCTGGACCAGCTGCCGGCCGGCCGCTCGCCCATCGCCACCCACGTGGTGCCCGCTAAGGACAAGCCCCACTTCCTGGCGCGCACCTGGGAGCGCGTCCGCGAGGAGATCGAGGGCGGGCACCAGGCGTACGTGGTCTGCCCCCGCATCGGCGACGACCTGGGGGAGGAGAACGGCACCAAGACGGCCGCGAAGGGCCGCTCCGGCAGCTCCAAGAGCGACCCGGAGAAGGCCGCCGCGGAGGCGGACGGCGAGCGGCGCCCGCCCCTCGCCGTCGTGGACGTCACCGAGCAGCTCACCAAGGGGCCCCTGAAGGGGCTGCGCGTGGAGGTGCTGCACGGCCGCATGCAGCCCGACGCGAAGGACGACGTGATGCGCCGCTTCGCCGCCGGGGAGGTGGATGTCCTGGTCGCCACGACCGTCATCGAGGTCGGTGTGAACGTGCCCAACTCCACGGTCATGGTGATCATGGACGCGGACCGGTTCGGGGTCTCCCAGCTCCACCAGCTGCGCGGCCGCGTGGGGCGCGGATCCGCCCCGGGCCTGTGCCTGCTCGTCACCGACGCCCCCGAGGCGAGCCCCGCCCGCGCGCGGCTCGCCGCCGTCGCGGGCACGCTCGACGGCTTCGAGCTGTCCCGCATCGACCTCGAACAGCGCCGCGAGGGTGATGTCCTCGGCCAGGCCCAGTCCGGCGTGCGCTCGTCCCTGCGCATGCTCACCGTCATCGACGACGAGGAGATCATCGCCGCAGCCCGCGAAGAGGCCGCTGCGGTCGTAGCCGCCGATCCGGAGCTGGCAGGGCTCCCCGAGCTGCGCACAGCCTTGGACGCCCTGCTGGACGAGGAGCGCGAGCAGTACCTGGACAAGGGCTGAGGCACGGCCTGAGGCACGACTGGGGGCCCGCGGAGGCCGCTCGCCGCGGCGGACCGGCGGACCAGTGGCCTCAAGCCTCCGCGGAGCCCCACGTCAAGGGCCCCGCGGAGGCGCCCGCCGGGCACCGACGCCCTAGGCTGAAGGGGCGGCGCCCCGACCGGCCGACTGTCAGGCCGCCGCCGCTCCGTCACACCGTCGCGAAGGACCGAGGACCCCATGACCCGCGTGATCGCCGGCACCGCCGGCGGACGCCGCCTCGCCGTGCCACCCGGCACCGGCACCCGCCCGACCTCCGACCGGGCGCGCGAGGGCCTGTTCTCCACCCTGGAGTCCCTCCTGGGCACCCTCCACGGCACCCGCGTCCTCGACCTGTACGGCGGCTCGGGCGCGGTCGGCCTGGAGGCGCTCTCCCGCGGCGCCGCGCACGTCCTGCTGGTGGAGTCCGACACCCGCGCGGTGCGCACCATCCGGGAGAACGTCCGCACCCTCGGCCTCCCCGGCGCCGAGGTCCGCGCCGGCAAGGCCGAGCAGATCGTCGCCGGCCCCGCGCCCTCCGCCCCGTACGACGTGATCTTCCTGGACCCGCCCTACGCCGTCACCGACGAGGCTCTCCGCGAGATTCTCCTCACACTCCGTACCGGAGGGTGGCTTGCGGACGAGGCGCTGGCCACCGTGGAGCGCAGCACCAGAGGCGGGGAATTCCCCTGGCCGGACGGTTTCGAGGCACTGAGGGCCCGCCGTTACGGCGAGGGAACGCTTTGGTACGGTCGCGCCGCCTCGACGTGCGCCGAAGAGACATCTCCCCGCGCGTCATGAATGGACCGGAGAGCGAGGAGACACCGTTGCGCCGCGCCGTCTGTCCGGGGTCGTTCGACCCCGTCACCAATGGACACCTCGACATCATCGCCCGCGCTTCCAGGCTGTACGACGTCGTCCACGTCGCAGTGATGATCAACAAGTCGAAGCAGGGCCTGTTCACGGTCGAGGAGCGGATAGACCTGCTCCGCCAGGTCACGGCCGAGTACGGGAACGTGAAGGTGGAGGCCTTCCACGGCCTGCTCGTCGACTTCTGCAAGCAACGCGACATCCCCGCCATCGTCAAGGGGCTGCGGGCGGTCAGCGACTTCGACTACGAGCTGCAGATGGCCCAGATGAACAACGGGCTCTCGGGCGTCGAGACCCTGTTCGTCCCCACCAACCCGACGTACAGCTTCTTGTCGTCCAGCCTGGTCAAGGAGGTCGCCGCCTGGGGCGGCGACGTCTCCCACCTGGTGCCCCCGCTGGTGCTGGAGGCGCTCACCGAACGCCTCGGCGAGCGCTGACGCCCACCCCTCCGCCGGCGGCTGTCGGGCGGGGCCCGACTGCCCGTACAGTCGTCCCCGTTCGTGTCGTCCGGCAGAAGAAAGTGGCGAGCGCCCGGTGGACGTCCAGAAGAAGCTCGACGAGATCGTCGCGACCGTCACCGCCGCACGGTCTATGCCGATGTCCGCCTCATGCGTCATCAACCGCGCCGAGCTGCTCGCCCTCCTCGAGGAGCTCCGTGCCGGGCTGCCCGGCGCGCTCGCCCGCGCGCAGGAGGTCGTCGGCGACCGCGAGCAGCTGGTCGCCGAGGCCCGCGAGGAGGCCGAGCGGATCATCGAGTCCGCGCGGGCCCACCGCGGTTCGCTGATCTCCGACACCGAGGTCGCCCGGCAGTCCCAGGAGGAGGCCGACCGCATCCTCGCCGAGGCCCGCCGGCAGGCCGAGGAGGTCCGCACCGAGGCCGACGACTACGTCGACAGCAAGCTCGCCAACTTCGAGGTCGTCCTCACCAAGACCATCGGATCCGTCGACCGGGGCCGCGAGAAGCTCCTCGGCCGCACGGAGGAGGGCGGCGGCCAGGGCGACCCCGGCGGGGACGCCCCGGAGCCCAGCTCCGACCCCCGGGTCCAGCGGCAGCAGGCCGATGCCTACGTCGACGCCAAGCTGGGCGCCGTCTCGGCGGTCCTGAGCAAGACGCTGGAGGCCGTCGGCCGCGGTCGCGAGAAGCTCCTCGGCGCCCGCCCCGCCGACGAGCTGGGCGCCCACATGGCGGCCCAGGACGGCCTCCGCACCGCCCACCCCACCAGCGACGCCGACTTCCTCGCCGGACTGGCCGCGCCCCAGGCGCCGGCCGCACCGGAGCCGGCGGCAGCCGCGCACGGGGCGCCTCATGCCGCGCCCCATGCGGGCGGCTACGAGGGCTACTACGAGCCTCAGGCCTACCAGCCGGACCCGTACACCTACCAGCAGCAGTACGGGACGGACAGCGGCTCCCACGGGCACCAGCCGGACCCGTACGCGGTCCAGAGCGGCTACCAGCAGGCCGACCCCTACGCCTGGCCCGCCCACTCCCCGAACGACGGCTACGGGGCCGCCCAGGGCGCCTACGCGCCCCAGCAGCACCAGCCCGCCGCGGGTCCGCCCCACGCGGGCGGAGCCCTGGACGAGACGAGCCTCTTCGACACGTCGATGATCGATCTGGAGCAGCTCCGCCGGTACGAGCAGGGCCGCTGACCGCGGGCCGCCCCACGGGCGCCCACCGGTGCCTGATCGGCTGCGCCCGGAGGCCGATTGGGTCTACAGCGACCCGTCCAGTATCCTGGCTCTTCGGTCGCGTGTGCATTCGCGATCTCGGCTGCCCGCGTCCCCTGCGGCCGCAGGGCCGCCGTTACCGCAGCGTAGAAAGCAGGAAGCCCTGAACGCCCGCCTCGATCACCGTTCCCCTCTCGTGTTCGACACACGTGAGCTGGGCCGGCGTCCCGGTGCGCTGAAGCGGCTCTCCCGCTCCGTCCCGGCCCCCGATCACCTCGGTATCGAGGTCATCTCCGTGGCCGAGGGCGCGACCGTCGAGCTCGACCTCCGACTGGAGTCGGTCATGGAAGGGGTGCTTGTCACAGGCACCGCCCGTGCACCGCTCACCGGGGAGTGCGTAAGGTGTCTGGAGCCGCTCGAGCGAGAGCTCGAAGTGGACTTCCAGGAGATGTACTCCTACCCCGACGCCGATGACCGGAGCCGCCCCGCGGATACCGGCGACGACGCCGAGGAAGACGAAGAGGACATGCTCTTTCTCGAGGCCGACTTGTTCGACCTCGAACCCGTGCTGCGTGACGCGGTGGTGCTCGCACTGCCGCTGCAGCCGGTGTGCCAGGAAGACTGCCCCGGCCTGTGCTCCGAATGCGGCGCACGGCTGGCGGACGACCCGGACCACCACCACGAGACCGTCGACATTCGTTGGGCGGCACTGCAGGGACTCGCCGGTTCCGACCAGGACGGCGAGAAGGACAACGCACCCCGCTCCGTCGGGGATGACTCACAGGAGAAGTAGCCGTGGCTGTTCCGAAGCGGAAGATGTCGCGCAGCAACACGCGCCACCGCCGGTCGCAGTGGAAGGCTGCGGTCACCCCCCTGGTGGCGTGCGAGCGCTGCCACGAGCCGAAGCAGCAGCACATCGCGTGCCCGAGCTGCGGCACCTACAACAAGCGCCAGGTCCTCGAGGTCTGATCGGCGGGTGACAGGCTTCATGTCAGACGCCACTACGCCGAAGAGGGCGCCGGCGGACACGGCCTCGTCTCACACGCTTCTGGAAGGGCGGCTCGGGTACAGACTCGAGACCGCCCTTCTGGTGCGTGCGCTGACCCACCGTTCCTACGCGTACGAGAACGGCGGTCTGCCGACCAACGAGCGCCTGGAGTTCCTCGGGGACTCCGTGCTGGGCCTCGTGGTCACGGACACGCTCTACCGCATCCACCCCGACCTGCCCGAGGGTCAGCTGGCCAAGCTGCGGGCCGCGGTGGTCAACTCCCGTGCACTGGCGGAGGTCGGCCGCGGGCTCGACCTCGGCTCCTTCATCCGGCTCGGCCGCGGTGAAGAGGGCACGGGCGGCCGCAACAAGGCGTCCATCCTCGCGGACACCCTTGAAGCGGTGATCGGTGCGGTCTACCTCGACCAGGGCCTGGAGGCCGCTGCCGAGCTCGTCCACCGGCTCTTCGATCCCCTGATCGAAAAGTCCTCGAATCTCGGCGCCGGCCTGGACTGGAAGACCAGCCTCCAGGAGCTGACCGCGACGGAGGGACTCGGCGTGCCCGAGTACCTGGTCTCCGAGACCGGTCCCGACCACGAGAAGACCTTCACGGCTGCTGCCCGCGTCGGTGGTGTCGCGTACGGCACCGGCACCGGCCGCAGCAAGAAGGAAGCGGAGCAGCAGGCGGCCGAGGCCGCCTGGCGCGCCATCCACGAGGCGGCCGAAGCTCGCGCTGCTGCCGCCAAGAAGGCCGAGGCCGCACAGCCGGCCGACGCCGGGAAGGCCGAGGCCGCCAAGGCCGAAGCCGTGGAGCAGGCCGGGGCCGAGGCCCCCGAGGCCGGCACCGCATCCTGACGCACACGTCCCCGAACGCCGGGCGGGCCTGACTCCAGGCCCGCCCGGCGTTCGGCGAATGTGCCGCCGTACGCGAGCAGCCGCCCGTACGTAAGTACCGGCATCCGGAGTACCGGCCGCCTCATGCGCGGCCGCCCCATGCGCTGGAGGAGCACCGTGCCCGAACTGCCCGAGGTCGAGGTCGTACGCCGCGGCCTGGAGCGCTGGGTCTGCGGCCGCACCGTGGCCGCCGTCGACGTACTCCACCCCCGCGCCATCCGCCGGCACCTCGCCGGTCCCGGCGACTTCGCCGCCCAGCTCACCGGCCGCCGCCTCGGCACGGCCAGTCGGCGCGGCAAGTACTTGTGGCTGCCTCTGGAGACGCAGGGCCCTACGGGGCCCGACCGTGCGATCCTCGCCCACCTCGGGATGAGCGGCCAGCTCCTCGTCCAGCCGCATGAGGCCCCCGACGAGAAGCACCTGCGCATCCGTATCCGCTTCGCCGACGACGCCGGCACGGAGCTGCGCTTCGTCGACCAACGCACTTTCGGCGGGCTCTCCCTGCACGACACGGTGCCCGGGGACCCCGAGGGGCTCCCCGACGTCATCGCGCACATCGCCCGCGACCCCCTGGACCCCGCCTTCGACGAGGCGGCCTTCCACGCGGCCCTGCGCCGGCGCCGTACGACCATCAAGCGCGCCCTGCTCGACCAGTCACTGATCAGCGGGGTCGGCAACATTTACGCCGACGAGGCGCTGTGGCGCTCCAGGCTGCACTACGACCGCCCCACCGCGACCCTGACCCGGCCGCGCAGCGCCGAGCTGCTCACGCACATCCGCGAGGTCATGAACGAGGCCCTCGCCGTCGGCGGCACCAGCTTCGACAGCCTCTACGTCAATGTGAACGGAGAGTCCGGCTACTTCGACCGCTCGCTGGACGCGTACGGGCGCGAGGACGAGCCGTGCCGCCGCTGCGGTACCGCCATGCGCCGCTGCCCCTGGATGAACCGCTCCAGCTACTTCTGCCCCCGCTGCCAGCGCCCCCCGCGCCCGCACGCCGCCTAGCAGCGCCAGGCCGGAAGGGCCGCGGCGCGCACCCCCGGGTGCCGGGGCGCGCGAGACTTCGGTGGCCGGCCGGTGGCGGGAAGCCCCGTCAGTAGCCGAAGTCCTGCGTCCACCAGGGGCCGCTCCCGCTGGTGTTCAGCCCGATGCCGAGCGTCCGGTACTCGCCGTTGAGGATGTTCGCGCGGTGCCCTGCGCTGTGCATCCAGGCCTCCATGACGGCGCGGGCGTCGGGATGGCCCCGGGCGATGTTCTCCCCGCCCAGGTTCCGGATGCCGTGCTTGGCCGCCCGGTCCCAGGGGGTGCGGCCGTCCGGGTCCGTGTGGCTGAAGAATCCCCGTTGCGCCATGTCGTCACTGAACGACTGGGCGAGCCTCGTCAGTTGGGCGCTTGCCCGCAGAGGCCGGCAGCCCGCCTTGGCGCGCTCCTGATTGACCAGGGCGAGCAACTGCTGTGCCATCGCCGGGTACATGCTGGCCTGTTCGGCCGCGCTCTCCCGGCCCGTCAGCTGCGCATGACCGGCGGCCTGGGCCTGGTCTTGGGCCTGTGCCTGTGCCTGTGCGCGGGCCGAAGGGTCCGTGCCGTTGTCGTCCGGGGCGTCGGCGGGGGGCGCCCCACGCGGGTCCTCGGAGCCGGTGCCCGCCTCATGCGGCTCCCCGGGGCCGGGAGCGGTGGCGGAAGGCGCTGCCGAGGGCGTGGCAGGCGCGGACGGTGCGGCCGGCGCCGAGGCGGCCACGGGCGCCGCGGTGTCCGCCCGGGGCGCATGGGGCCGCTCGGCATTGCGGCTCACGTGCGGTTGCCCCCGGCCGGGCCCGGCGCCGTCCGGCAGAGCGAACTCGACGGGCGGCTCGTCCGTGCGCACCTGCCGGTCCCCGCTGCCGTCACTGCCGAGCTGGAGGGTGCCGCCGCCGGAGAAGAGACCGGAGGTCATGGCGACCACGCCCATGGCCATCGCGGCGGACGCGCCCAGCAGGCCCGTCCGTACCGGTGTCCTCACCCGGCTGCGGGCTGGCCGACGGGAGCCCGGGGGCCGTGACCCGGCCGCCGGGCCGCCGGGTTCGTCAGGGGGGCCGGACTCCGGGGCGCCGTGCGTCCCCCCGGCTGCCGGGGGAGCGGGGACGGGGCTGCCTGCGGTCCGCGGGCCAGAGCGTCGGTGGCGACCCATCCGCTGCCTTCCTTACGTGTTCGGCTCGGTGTGCGTCACTCGTACGGGGCGACCTGTCGACCGGCGACTGTACGGCAATAGATGAGGGGTCGAAGTGCTGATTATGCAATTGGCCGGTTAGCGTGCAGACATGAACGAGAATGTCCGTCTCACGGCGTGGGTCCGTGGACATGTGCAAGGTGTCGGCTTCCGGTGGTTCGCGCGGGAGAACGCTTTGCGGATCGGAGCGCTGGCCGGCTTCGCGTCGAATCTCTCCGACGGCCGGGTCCAGATCGTCGCGGAAGGCTCGCGCGAGGGATGCGAACTTCTGCTCGATTGGTTGCGGACGGGCGACACGCCCGGGCGGGTGGACGGGGTCACCGAGATCTGGGGTGACCCGCGGGGCGGATATGACGGGTTCGAGATCCGCTGATGGGTCCGCCGGTATAACGGTTCGGAAAACGGAAAACCGTCCAGGACGGGATCGGGAGGGGATCAGGAGGGGACCGGGAGGGGCGCGCGGGGGCCGTGAAGAACGGGTGTGAAGGGCCGCGATGACCTTAGTGATATGCCGCTGGCATATGCGAAGGGCAGAAATTCCCTGATGGTTGCCAAGACGGTCCCAGCGTGGAAGGCTGCGAGGCAACGGATGATCTCCATGCCCCTTCGGGCCCCGGCAGAGTTCGGCGCCGCGCACCTACCGCCGCACCCCCTGGGACGCCCGCGGATACGGGGTGTGATCGTGTTGACCGTCAAACCTTTTGGTGAGACTCTGGAAGCCCCGCGCACCTTAGCTGTTTGGCATTGAAGACTGCAGTAGCGATGGCAGACACCGCGGGTGCGAATCCCTCACGACCCACACCGCTTCGGTCGGTCACTCAGTGTGGAGGACCATCCATCATGGCAAAGGCGCTTCTCGGTTACGTCGGCGGCTCCGACCCCCGAGTCCTCGCCGAGATGCGACGGCTTCAGCAGCGTGTCCAGGACCTCGAATCCGAGCTCATCCGGATGCAGGCCGAGAATGACGCGCTGTCTGCCGCCGCTCACCACGGCGACTCGCTGCTCGACAGCATCGACGTTTCCAAGGCGGAGCCTGCGCTCGCCTGACCGGAGGCCCTGCCCCGGGGGCCGGTCGGGCTGCACTGTCAGCCGCTTGAGAGTTGCAAGGGACGCTTCGGCGTCCCTTCGTCATTTCCGATCATCATATGGTCGCGGTATTTCCAGTGATTGCGGCTATTTTTTCCCACTTTTCGGTGCGCTCTTAACGACTGATGTGCCCTGCCCCTTCCCGGGTGAAACCCTTTGCGGCGGCACGGCGCGCCAGCACCCCGTCCGGGACGGTGCCCGGAGAGGGCCGGGCGGTAGAGTCCTTCCGCGTGCACCTCAAGAGCCTGACCCTGCGGGGGTTCAAATCCTTCGCCTCCGCGACGACCCTGCGCTTCGAGCCCGGGATCACCTGCGTCGTGGGGCCCAACGGCTCCGGCAAGTCCAATGTCGTCGACGCCCTCTCCTGGGTCATGGGCGAGCAGGGGGCCAAGTCCCTGCGCGGCGGCAAGATGGAAGACGTGATCTTCGCCGGGACGACCGGCCGCCCGCCGCTGGGCCGCGCCGAGGTCTCCCTCACGATCGACAACTCCGACGGCGCCCTGCCGATCGACTACGCCGAGGTCACCATCACGCGGATCATGTTCCGCAACGGGGGCAGCGAGTACCAGCTCAACGGCGACACCTGCCGGCTCCTCGACATCCAGGAGCTCCTCTCGGACTCCGGCATCGGCCGCGAGATGCACGTCATCGTCGGCCAGGGACAGCTCGACTCCGTCCTGCACGCCGACCCGGCCGGCCGCCGGGCCTTCATCGAAGAGGCGGCGGGCGTCCTCAAGCACCGCAAGCGCAAGGAGAAGGCGCTCCGCAAGCTCGACGCGATGCGCGCCAACCTCGCCCGCGTCCAGGACCTCACCGACGAACTGCGGCGGCAGCTCAAGCCGCTCGGCCGGCAGGCCGCGGTCGCCCGCCGCGCCGCCGTCATCCAAGCCGACCTGCGCGACGCCCGTCTGAGGCTCCTCGCCGACGACCTCGTGACCCTCCGGGAGGCGCTGCGCACCGAACTCGCGGACGAGGCCGCGCTCAAGGCCCGCAAGGACGCCGCCGAGGCCGAGATGCAGACCGCGCTCCAGCGTGAGGCGGCCCTGGAGGAGCAGGTGCGGGCGCTCACCCCGCGCCTGGCCGGCGCCCAGCAGACCTGGTACGAGCTCTCCCGCCTCGCAGAGCGGGTACGGGGCACGATCGGCCTCGCCGACGCGCGCGTCACCAGCGCGACGTCCGCCCCTGCCGAGGAACGGCGCGGCCGCGACCCGGAGGACCTGGAGCGCGAGGCGGCCCGCATCCGCGAGCAGGAGGCCGAACTGGAGGCCGCCCTGGAGGCGGCGAGCCGCGCCCTGGAGGACACCAGCGAGCACCGTGCCGCCCTGGAGCGGCAGCTGGCGGACGAGGAACGCCGCCTCAGGGACGCCGCCCGGGCCATCGCCGATCACCGCGAGGAGCTCGCCCGGCTCCAGGGACGCGTCACCGCCGCCCGTAGCCGCGCCGCCTCCGCACAGTCCGAGATCGACCGGCTGGTCACCGCGCGCGACGAAGCCCGGGAGCGCGCGGCCGCCGCTCAGGAGGAGTACGAGCGGCAGCAGGCGGAAGTCGCGGGGCTCGACGCCGGGGACGCCGAACTGGCGAGCAGGCACGAGGCCGCCAAGGCGGAACTCACGGCAGCGGAAGCCGCACTGACCGAGGCCCGCGAGGAGGCCACCGCCATCGAACGCCGCCGTGCGGCCACCGGCGCACGCCGCGACGCGCTCGCCCTGGGGCTGCGCCGCAAGGACGGCACGGGGGCGTTGCTGGCCGCGCAGGATCGTTTGTCCGGACTGCTGGGCCCGGCAGCCGCACTGCTGACCGTCGCGCCCGGATACGAACTGCCGGTCGCCGCCGCTCTCGGAGCCGCCGCCGACGCACTCGCGGTCACGGACACCGCCACGGCTGCCGAGGCGCTGAGGCTGCTCCGTAAACAGGACGCGGGGCGGGCGGCGCTCGTGGTGGCACCGGGCCTGGAACGTGGCGCGGCGCAGAGTGACGGCCCCGTGCCGTCGCCCGCACGGGGCCCGCAGGGCGCCGCCCCATGCGGGCCCCGCCCCGCCCTCGAACTCGTCGACGGCCCCGCCCCCGTCGTCGGCGCCGTCCGTGCCCTGCTGCGCGACGTCATGGTCGTCGCGACGCTGGAAGACGCCGAAGAACTGGTCGCCGAGCGTCCCGGGGCGGTCGCCGTGACCGCCGAAGGCGACCTTCTCGGGGCCCACTTCGCCCAGGGCGGCTCCGGCGGCGCACCGAGCCTCCTGGAGGTCCAGGCGGCCGTCGACGAGGCCACCGCCGAACTGGCCGACCTGGACGCACGGTGCGCCGTCCTGCAGACCGCCCAGCGCGACGCCGCCGCACGGCGCGCCGAGTGCGCCGCACGCGTGGAGGAGCTGGCCGCCCTGCGCAGCGCCGCCGACCGGGAGAAGTCCCAGGTCGCTCAGGCCCTCGGTCGGCTCGGCGGGCAGGCGCGCGCCGCGGCCGACGAGGCCGGCCGGACCGCCGCGGCCGTGACCCGCGCCGAGGAGGCCCTCGCGCGGGCCGGTGAAGAAGCCGAGGAGCTCGCCGAACGGCTGGCCGTGGCCGAGGAGGCCGCCCCGGGGGAGGGAGCCGGCGAGCCCGACACCTCCGTACGGGACCGGCTCGCCGCCGACGGCGCCAACGCCCGGCAGACCGAGATGGAGGCGCGGCTCCAGGTCCGTACGCACGAGGAGCGCGTCAAGGCCCTCGCGGGCCGGGCGGACGGCCTGGACCGCGCGGCCCGCGCCGAGCGCGAGGCCCGCGCCCGAGCGGAGCAGCGCCGCCTCAGGCTGCAGCATGAGGCCCGGGTCGCCGCGGCCGTCGCGTCCGGCGCCCGGCAGCTCCTCGCGCACGTCGAGGTCTCCCTCGTGCGCGCCGACGAGGAGAGGCGCCACGCGGAGGAGGCGAAGTCCGTCCGGGAGCGGGAGCTCGTCGCCGAGCGCAACCGGGGCCGCGAGCTGAAGGGCGAGCTGGACAAGCTCACCGACTCGGTGCACAAGGGCGAAGTGCTCGGCGCGGAGAAGCGGCTGCGCATCGAGCAGCTGGAGGCAAGGGCCCTGGAGGAACTCGGCGTCGAACCCGCGGGCCTGGTCGCGGAGTACGGGCCGGACCAGCCCGTACCGCCGTCCCCGCCGGCCGAGGGCGAGGAACTGCCGGAGGACCCGGACCACCCCAGGAACCGGCCCGCCCCGTACGTCCGCGAAGAGCAGGAGAAGCGGCTGCGGTCCGCCGAGCGCGCCTACCAGCAGCTGGGCAAGGTCAACCCGCTCGCCCTGGAGGAGTTCGCGGCGCTGGAGGAGCGCCACCAGTTCCTCTCCGAGCAGCTGGAGGACCTCAAGAAGACCCGCAGCGACCTGCTCCAGGTTGTCAAGGACGTCGACAAGCGCGTCGAGGAGGTCTTCACCGAGGCGTACCGGGACACGGCCCGCGAGTTCGAGGGCGTCTTCTCCCGCCTCTTCCCCGGGGGCGAGGGGCGGCTCGTCCTGACCGACCCGGACGACATGCTGGCCACCGGCGTGGACGTCGAGGCGCGCCCGCCGGGCAAGAAGGTCAAGCGCCTGTCGCTGCTGTCGGGCGGCGAGCGCTCCCTGACCGCCGTGGCGCTGCTGGTCGCGATCTTCAAGGCGCGGCCGAGCCCGTTCTACGTGATGGACGAGGTCGAGGCGGCGCTGGACGACACCAACCTCCAGCGGCTGATCGGGATCATGAAGGAGCTGCAGGAGAGCTCGCAGCTGATCGTGATCACGCACCAGAAGCGGACGATGGAGGTCGCCGACGCCCTGTACGGCGTCTCGATGCAGGGCGACGGCGTGTCCAAGGTGATCAGCCAGCGACTGCGTTGATCTTGTTATCCCTGTCGGCTACTTCACTTCTTCAAGTGTTGAACTCAACCTGTGAGATGCCTGCAGGAAACTTCTTGGTTACGACCTATTGACTTAAGAAAATGAAGACATAGGGTCTGCAGCGTTGCTAATACCTTCAAGTGGTGGGGCCCCAAGTCCTGTGCCCCACTTGAAGGGCCAGCCCCCCCCCACGCCCGGCAGTGCCGCCGGGCCTCAGGAGTACACGTTGACCAGCACTGCGACGGCGCAGGGGTCCGAGGGCCGCAAGGCCCAGCCGGACCACCTCGGGCATGTCATCTTCATCACCGCGGCCGCGGCCATGGGTGGCTTTCTCTTCGGCTACGACAGCTCCGTGATCAACGGTGCCGTCGAGGGCATTCGCGGGAAGTACGACATCGGCTCCGCAGCCCTGGCCCAGGTCATCGCCATCGCCCTCATCGGCTGCGCGATCGGCGCCGCCACCGCGGGCCGGCTCGCGGACCGCATAGGCCGCATCCGCGTCATGCAGATCTCCGCGACGCTCTTCACGATCAGCGCCGTCGGCTCCGCCCTGCCGTTCGCCCTGTGGGACCTCGCCTTCTGGCGCGTCCTCGGCGGCATCGCCATCGGCATGGCCTCCGTCATCGGCCCGGCCTACATCGCCGAGGTCTCCCCGCCCGCCTACCGCGGCCGCCTCGGCTCCTTCCAGCAGGCCGCGATCGTCGTCGGCATCGCCATCTCCCAGCTCGTCAACTGGGGCGTCCTCAACCTCGCCGACGGCGACCAGCGCGGTCACGTCATGGGCATCGAGGCCTGGCAGCTGATGCTCGGCGTCATGGTCGTCCCGGCCGTCCTCTACGGTCTGCTCTCCTTCGCGATCCCCGAGTCGCCCCGCTTCCTGATCTCCGTCGGCAAGATCGACAAGGCGAAGGCCGTCCTCGCCGACGTCGAGGGCCACAGCGTCGACCTCGACAAGCGCGTCGCCGAGATCGAACTCGCGATGCACAGCGAGGAGAAGTCCACCTTCAAGGACCTCATCGGCGGCAAGGCGGGCTTCCTGCCCATCGTCTGGGTCGGCATCGGCCTGTCGGTCTTCCAGCAGCTCGTCGGCATCAACGTGGCCTTCTACTACTCGGCCACCCTGTGGCAGTCCGTCGGCATCGACCCGAGCGACTCGTTCCTCTACTCGTTCACCACGTCGATCATCAACATCGTCGGCACCGTGATCGCGATGATCTTCGTCGACCGCGTCGGCCGCAAGCCGCTCGCCCTCGTCGGCTCCGCCGGTATGGCCATCTCCCTCGCCCTCGAGGCCTGGGCCTTCTCCGCACAGGCCGGCGACGGCTCCCTGCCCACCGCGCAGGGCACGGTCGCCCTGATCGCGGCGCACGCCTTCGTGCTCTTCTTCGCCCTCTCGTGGGGCGTCGTGGTCTGGGTCTTCCTCGGCGAGATGTTCCCCAACCGCATCCGCGCCGCGGCACTCGGCGTCGCCGCCTCCGCGCAGTGGATCGCCAACTGGGCCATCACCGCGAGCTTCCCGAGCCTCTCGGACTGGAACCTCTCCGGTACGTACGTCATCTACGCGGTCTTCGCCGTGCTCTCCATCCCCTTCGTGCTCAAGTACGTGAAGGAGACGAAGGGCAAGGCGTTGGAGGAGATGGGCTAACCCCCCCGCCGCCCACTCCTCAACAGGACGCTGCCCCGGCTCACCGACGAGCCGGGGCAGCGTCCTGTTTGCGTACGGGGATGCCGCCTGAGGCGGGGGCGGGTGGCCGCCTCAGGCGCCGCCTCATGCGGCGGTCCGGCGCCCCAAGGCGGGCGAGAACCGTCCGGAAGAGCTGACGCCGCCGCGGACGACAGGCCGCGGCCTGAGGGGCCCGACGGGGACGGACCTGTCCGCACGAGGCGGAGCATGGGGCCGGGGCATGAGGCGCCGCACGAAGCGCTGCATGGGGCCGCCCCATGCAGCCCTGCATGCACTGCCCGCCTCATGCACCGCCCGCCGCCGCGCGCAGCTCGGCACGGGCGGCGAGCAGCAGGCCTCATGCCCGGCGCTCGTACGAAGCGGCTCCGCCGCATGCCTTCCGGCACCGTGGCGCCGGCTGCAACGCGTACAAGCTCGTGCAACGGCAGCGCCGTAACCCCCACCGCTCCGTCGTACACGCCGCCCGGCGGCCCGCCACAGGCGCCGGCATGAGGCGCCGCCGGCCCGTCCGGCTGCCGCGGCGCACAGTCGCACCGCATGGAGCCCCTGGCACCGCATGGAGCCACCGGCACCGGCACCGGCACCGGCACAAAACGAGGGCGCCCCCACCGCCGCAGCAGTGGGGGCGCCCTCGTGCAGGGAACAGTGGCGCGTCAGGCGCCGACCTTCACCCGCTCCGAGTCGTCGGCGGTGGCACCCGCCGCGTCCGCCGCGGGAACCTCACGCGGCGCCGGCAGCACAGCCATGATCAGTGCCGAGATGGCGATCGTGGCGGCCCAGCCCAGCCCGTACTTGCCGATGAACGTCGACGCCAGCGGGCCGGTGAACCAGTCGCACTGGGTGAAGCAGATGCCCGCGGCCAGCGCGACCGCCCAGGCGGTCATCGCCTGCCAGCAGAAGCCGCCCACGTACCAGTAGCGGCTGGTGCGGCCGGTGTCCATGAGGGCCTCCGCGTCGTACCGCACGGCGCGGGACTTGCGGCGCGCCATGTCGACCGCGTAGACGCCGATCCAGGCGGAGAAGGAGACCGCGAGCAGGATCAGGAAGGTGATGAAGGAGCTGAGGAAGCTCTTCGCGACCAGCATCAGCAGCAGACCGCCGACCAGCGAGATGACGGCGTTGATGCTGACGGCCATGGCGCGGGGCAGCTTGACGCCCATCGTCTGGGCGGTGAAGCCGGCCGAGTACATCGAGAGGCTGTTGATCAGCAGCATGCCCACGATGGCGGTGATCAGGTACGGGACGGCCAGCCAGGTCGGCAGGATGTCGCCGAGGAAGGAGACCGGGTCGGGGGCCTCGGCCAGGTCGGGGGTGGCGACGGCCATGACCCCGCCCATGAGGACCATGGGGACCATCACGATGCCCGCACCGGAGAGGGTCGCACCGACGATCTTCTTGCCGGATGCCGCGTGCGGCAGGTAGCGCGCGAAGTCGGGGCCGGTGGGCACCCAGCTGATACCGCCGGCGGCGATGGTGCCGATACCGGCGATCATCATCGCCGTGGTGCCGGCCGGCTTGGAGAAGACGTCGTCCCACTTGATGTTGGCGATCAGGTAGACGAGCACCAGGACGCTGAAGATGCCGAAGAGGTACGTCGACCACTTGTTGCACACGTTGAGCGCCTTGCGCCCCATGCCGCTCACCAGGAACGTGCACGCGACGAACGCGAAGAGCGTGACGACGATCAGCGGGGTGTTGCTCTTGATCCCGAAGACCAGGTCGAGAACGGTCAGCACGGCGTAGGCGCCGGTGACCGCGTTGATCGTCTCCCACCCGAAGCGCGCGACCCACAGGATCGCGCCCGGGAAGAGGTTTCCGCGGACGCCGAACGTCGCGCGGGAGAGCATCGCGCCCGGCGCGCCGCCCCACTTGCCGGAGACCGACAGGACGCCGACCATGCCGAACGACGCGAGCGCGGCGCATGCGGCGACGATCAGGACCTGCCAGAAGTTCAGTTTGTTGAAGACCACCAGGGCCGCGCCCATGGTGAGCAGCAGCACGCTGATGTTGGCGGCGACCCAGGTCGGGAAGAGCTCACGGACCCGGCCGTGACGCTCGTGATCCGGAACGGGCTCGATACCGCGGGTCTCTATCGCGCCGCCGGATTCGGCGGTGGACAGGTTGGACGCGTTGTCCATGTGGGGGGCTCCGTGCGGGTGAAGCGGGGCGGGAGGCCGGGGCAGAAAAGGTCTTGGGGGACTCTACGCGCGTCGCGCAGCCCCACGCCATCGTACTTTGCTCCAACTTTAGCCCATTGGGGCGATTAGTCCTTGGAGGAATCCATAAACGCGCACGTCACTCGTGGAGACCGCCGACCGACGGCGCGGTGTCCGATACTGGGGGCGTTATGGAAATCGTCATCCTTGCTGTAGTCATCGCTGTGGTCGCGCTCGGCGCGATCAGCGGGCTCGTGGTCAGCAGCCGTAAGAAGAAGCAGCTGCCCCCGGCCCCGCCGAGCAGCCCGTCCGTCACCGCGCCGCCCGCCGAGCCCCACGTAGGCGAGGAGGCCGAGCCCCCGAGCGCCGAGCCGCGCCGGACCGTGGAGGAGGTCGAGCTCCCGGCCGCCGAGGCACCGGCCGCCGAAGCGGCCCCCGAGGCGCCCGCCGCCCCGGCCGAGCCCGAGGCGCCCGCCGCGCCCGCGATCGAGGTGCCCGAGCCCACCGCCGGCCGCCTCGTGCGGCTGCGCACGAGGCTGTCCCGTTCCCAGAACTCCCTCGGCAAGGGTCTGCTGACCCTGCTGTCCCGCGAGCACCTCGACGAGGACACGTGGGAGGAGATCGAGGACACCCTGCTGACCGCCGACGTCGGCGTCGCCCCCACGCAGGAGCTCGTCGAGCGCCTCCGTGAGCGCGTCAAGGTGCTCGGCACCCGCACCCCCGAGGAACTGCGCGCCCTGCTCCGCGAGGAGCTGCTCACCCTCATCGGCACCGACGCCGACCGCTCCGTCCACACCGAGCCCGGCGTGGGCGTGAACGGCGAGGAGAAGCCCGGCGTCGTCATGGTCGTCGGCGTCAACGGCACCGGCAAGACCACCACCACGGGCAAGCTCGCCCGCGTGCTCGTCGCCGACGGCAAGTCCGTCGTCCTGGGTGCGGCCGACACCTTCCGTGCCGCCGCGGCCGACCAGCTGCAGACCTGGGGCGAGCGCGTCGGCGCCCGCACGGTCCGCGGACCTGAGGGCGGCGACCCGGCGTCGATCGCCTTCGACGCGGTCAAGGAGGGCATCGCCGAGAACGCCGACGTCGTCCTGATCGACACCGCCGGCCGGCTCCACACCAAGACCGGCCTCATGGACGAGCTCGGCAAGGTCAAGCGGGTCGTCGAGAAGCACGGCTCGGTCGACGAGGTGCTGCTCGTCCTGGACGCCACCACCGGTCAGAACGGCCTCGTGCAGGCGCGTGTCTTCGGCGAGGTCGTCAACATCACCGGCATCGTCCTCACGAAGCTCGACGGCACCGCCAAGGGCGGCATCGTCGTGGCCGTCCAGCGCGAGCTGGGCGTGCCCGTGAAGCTCGTCGGTCTCGGCGAGGGCGCGGACGACCTCGCGCCGTTCGAGCCCGAGGCCTTCGTCGACGCGCTCATCGGCGACTGACGCGCCGCGTCGCGCGCCGGACGGCGATCAGCCGGGGTTCCGGCCGGGCGCCGGGCCGGCGGTTCGACAGGCGCGTGCGCCGCGTTCCCGGCCCCGGTGCCGGCCAAGCCGAGAAAGGGCCCCTTTCGCAGGTGCAGCTGCGAAAGGGGCCCTTTCGTACGGGGCGGGCCGGGGGCGCGGCCGCCAGGGCTCAGGACGCCGCCGACCGGTGGCACACATAGGCGAGGGTGCCGAGGAGCAGCCGGGCCTGCGGGGGGCGCCCCGCGGTGTCCAGAGTGGGCGGGCGGAGCCAGCGCATGGGGCCCAGGCCGGCGTGGTCCGAGGGGGGCGCGGTGACGTGCTCGCCGGGCCCCATGCAGCGCAGGTCGAGCCGGGCGTCGTCCCACCCCATCCGGTAGAGCAGCTGGGGGAGCTCCTGCGCGGCGCCCGGGGCGACGAAGAACAGCGCCCGACTGTCCGGCGTGAGCGCCACGGGCCCGAGCGGCAGTCCCATGCGCTCCAGCCGGACCAGAGCGTGCCGCCCGGCCGCCTCGGCGACCTCCAGGACGTCGAAGGAGCGCCCCACGGGCAGCAGCACGGCGGCGCCCGGCACCTCGGCCCATGCGGCCGCGGCGGCATCCAGCGTGGCGCCCGCGGGCACCGGCGGGGCGAAGGAGAGCGGGTGGGCGCCGGGAGAGGGGCAGTCGCCGGCACCGCACGAGCAGACCGCGCCCGACGGACGCCCCGCCCGGGAGGCGCGGGCGCCGGGCACCACATCCCACCCCCACAGGCCGGTGTACTCCGCCACCGTCGTCACGCACTCGGACGCGCGTCCGCGGCGCCGAGAGGCGGAGCGCAGGTCCCGGATGCCGCCGATTGTGAAGCCCATGCCCCCTCCAACGGGTCGTGCTCGCGGATGGTTACGAGTCGGAGTGTCTCGAACACGGACCGTTGCCGAATCCCTTCAGGGGGCGGTGTGATGGTGTGCGGCCGGTGGTGCGGGGCCGGACGTGCGCCGGAGCGTGCACCGATCCACCTCCTCTCCGGGCCCTCCCTGATCGTCCGGTGTCAAGTCAATCGCGTGGCGGCGCGGCCGAGTTCATTCCTTGGGGTGGCGAATGGTGGCGTTTACTGGACTGCCCTCGCCTCAGCAGTGATCGTAGGATTACTTTCGGTGCACGAACCCATGGGAGATGTGCCCCACCGGTGGGTATGCCGGAGGCATGGACCGTCTCGTCGCCCGGCCGGAATTCCTTGCGGCCGGGGGCGCATCGCCACACGGAGAGCCGCAAGAAGCGGCAAGCTGTGGGTGGTTCACACGGTTCACGCACAGACAGCAGAGTTCGGGATGGGGGCTTCCAGGTGGGCAGCAACGGCAGCGGCGCTGGCGGTGCCGAGAAGGCTGACAAGCGCCCCAACGAGCAGTTGGGCTCCTGGTTCCTGCGCAGCGGATGGTCCAAGGGCGAGCTGGCGCGCCAGGTCAACCGCAGGGCGCGGCAGTTGGGCGCCCATCACATCAGCACGGACACCTCGCGCGTGCGCCGCTGGCTGGACGGCGAGCAGCCGCGCGAGCCCATCCCGAAGATCCTCTCCGAGCTGTTCTCCGAGCGCTTCGGTTGCGTCGTCGGCATCGAAGACATCGGCCTGCGGGCGGCCCACCAGTCCCCGTCCGTCTCCGGCGTCGACCTGCCCTGGGCGGGCCCGCAGACCGTCGAGCTGATCAGCGAGTTCTCCCGCAGCGACCTGATGCTCGCACGGCGCGGCTTCCTCGGCGCCTCGCTCGCCCTCTCCGCGGGCCCCTCGCTCATCGAGCCCATGCAGCGCTGGCTGGCCCCCGGCTCCGGCGGCAAGGACGGCTCCGGCCCGCTGTCGCAGGAGCGCTCGCGGCCGGGCCGCCTCTCCGGCCCCGAGCTCGACCTCCTCGAGTCGACGACGATGATGTTCCGCCAGTGGGACGCCCAGTGCGGCGGCGGCCTGCGCCGCAAGGCCGTCGTCGGCCAGCTCCACGAGGTCACCGACCTGCTCCAGGAGCCCCAGCCCGAGGCCACCTCCAAGCGGCTGTTCAAGGCCGCCGCAGAGCTGGCCGAGCTCGCCGGCTGGATGAGCTACGACATCGGCCTGCACCCCACCGCGCAGAAGTACTTCGTCCTTGCGCTCCACGCCGCCAAGGAGGCCGGAGACCGCTCCCTCGGCGCGTACATCCTCTCCAGCATGGGCCGCCAGATGATCCACCTGGGCCGCCCCGAGGATGCCCTGGAGCTCATCCACCTCGGCCAGTACGGAGCCCGCGAAACGGCCACCTCGCGCACCCATGCGATGCTGTACGCCGTGGAGGCCCGTGCGTACGCCAACATGGGCCAGCCCGCCAAGTGCAAGCGCGCGGTCACCATGGCGGAGGACTGCTTCTCCGACTGCACCTCCGGCGAAGGCGACCCCGACTGGATCCGCTTCTTCTCCGAGGCCGAGCTCAACGCGGAGAACGCCCACTCCTACCGCGATCTCGCCTACGTGGCCGGCCGCAGCCCCACGTACGCCTCCCTCGCCCGGCCCAAGATGGAGCGCGCCGTAGAGCTCTTCTCGCAGGACACCGAGCACCACCGGTCGTATGCGCTCAATCTCATCGGCATGGCCACCGTCCACCTCATGGAGGGCGAGCCCGAGCAGTCCACCGTCCTCGCCGGCAAGGCCCTCAAGCTCGCCAGGCAGGTGCGCTCCGAGCGGGTCAACAACCGCCTGCGCAAGACCGTCGGCAACGCCGTGCGCGATTACGGGGATGTCGCGGAAGTCCTCGCCCTCACCGAGCAGATCTCCGTCCACCTGCCGGAATCGGCGGAAGCCGTCCAGGCGGTCTGACCCCTGCCGGCCCCTCTACCCGGCCGCGGTGATCCTCCCGAACAACCCGACTCGGCTCCCCCATGCCAGGTCACCCCGGGCGGACGCCGCGGCCGGCCTGTATCCGGCCTCATGCCCGGCCCTGTCCCTGGCCTCATGCCCTGCTCTGCGCCCCGCCTCATGCCTGGGTCCGTGCCTGGCCTCATGCCCGGCCCCATGCCCCGGGAGCACCGGCTCCGCACGCCGGAGCACCGGCCCCGTAACCCCGGGGGAGGCGGCGGAGCGTAGCGGCGATCACGCACCTGCCGTGTCCGCTTCACCCGGGCGTAACACTCCCGCCGCCTTCGTCACTGCGGCGAAACAAGCAGCTTCATCGGCTGAAATCCCGCTGCGCCAACCTCATGGCGAAAACCGGCCCGCTCGGGCCGCTGCTTCGAGGAGACACCGACCATGAATGGCGCGGATACCGCATTCGTATTGATCAGTGCCGCACTCGTGATGCTGATGACACCGGGACTGGCCTTCTTCTACGGCGGCATGGTGCGGGTCAAGAGCGCCTTGAACATGCTGATGATGTCGTTCGTCTCGCTCGGCATCGTCACCGTCCTCTGGGTGCTCTTCGGCTACTCGCTCGCCTTCGGCGATGACGTTGGCGCAGGACTGCTCGGCGACCTCGGCCACATCGGCTTCAGGGGCATCGGCCCCGAGACCCTGACCGGAGGCAAGGAAGGCATTCCCGTCTTCGCCTTCGCCCTCTTCCAGCTGATGTTCGCCGTGATCACCCCCGCGTTGATGAGCGGGGCGCTCGCCGACCGCGTGAAGTTCAGCGCCTGGGCCCTGTTCATCACCCTCTGGGTCAGCGTCGTCTACTTCCCCGTCGCCCACTGGGTCTGGCAGGCCGACGGCTGGCTGTTCAAGCTCAAGGTGATCGACTTCGCGGGCGGCACCGCCGTCCACATCAACGCGGGCATCGGCGCGCTCGCCGCAGTCCTCGTCGTCGGCAAGCGCATCGGCTTCAAGAAGGACCCCATGCGCCCGCACAGCCTGCCGCTGGTGGTGCTCGGCACGGGGCTGCTGTGGTTCGGCTGGTTCGGCTTCAACGCGGGCTCCGCGCTCGCCGCCAACGGCACCGCCGCCAACATGGCCATGAACACCCAGGTCGCCACCGGCGCCGCCATGCTCGGATGGCTCGCCTACGAGCGCATCCGGCACGGGGCCTTCACCACCCTGGGCGCCGCCTCGGGCGCCGTCGCGGGCCTCGTGGCCATCACCCCCTCGGGCGCCGCCGTCAACGCCTTCGGCGCCCTCCTCATCGGCGTCGTCGCCGGTGCCGTGTGCTCCTGGGCCGTCAGCCTGAAGTTCAGGTTCGGCTTCGACGACTCCCTCGATGTCGTCGGCGTCCACCTCGTGGGCGGCGTCATCGGCACCCTCCTCGTCGGCCTCCTCGCCACCGACGGAGTCGGCGGCGCCACGCAACTCGGCCGGCAGGCCGCCGGGGCCTTCTCCGTCATGGCCTACTCGTTCGCCGTCTCCTGGCTCCTCGCCAAACTCGTGGACAAGACCATCGGTTTCCGGGCCACCGAGGACGACGAGGTCGGCGGCCTCGACCAGGCCTTCCACGCCGAGACCGCCTACGACCTCACCGGGGCCTTCTCCGTCGCCCGCAGCGCAGCGCCCGCCCCGCAGCGCCCGGCCGGCCCCCCGGACCAGGCCGGGCCGGACCAGGCGGGCACGCCGCAGAACAAGAAGGTGGACGTATGAAGCTCATCACCGCAGTCGTCAAGCCCTTCCGCGTCGACGACATCAAGGAAGCCCTCCGCACCTTCGGCATCCAGGGCCTGACCGTCACCGAGGCAAGTGGCTACGGCCGCCAGCGCGGCCACACGGAGGTCTACCGCGGCGCCGAGTACCAGGTCGACCTCGTCCCCAAGGTCCGCATAGAGGTCCTCGTCGAGGACAGCGACGCCGAGGACGTCATCGACGTCATCGTCAAGAAGGCCCACACCGGCAAGATCGGTGACGGCAAGGTCTGGGTCGTCCCCGTCGAGACCGTCGTCCGCGTACGCACCGGCGAGCGCGGCCCGGACGCCATCTGACCCGGGGGCCCGGCGCGTCGGGCCCCACAGGGCGGGCCTGATCTGCCCGGGCCCGACCAACCCCGCCCACCGGCCGGACCTGATCCACCGGGCCCCACGGCCGGGGCCGGGTCCGGCGGGCCCGTCCGCCGGACCCGGCCCGCTAGATCCGCCCCGCTGGACGCGACCCGCCAGCACGCCGCGAAGGGAGCCGAGTTGACCGGCCCGCAGACCCGCCCCGCCGACACCGAGCCCGGCGGCTACGCGGCGGCCCGGCTGCACCTCCTGCACCAGGGGGCGCTCACCGGACCGCCGCGCCGCGCCGCCCTCGCCCGGCTCACCGACCAGTGGCTCGGCGCCCTGCTGGGCGAGACCCGGGGAGTCGCCCTCGTCGCCGTCGGCGGCTACGGGCGCGGCGAACTGTCCCCCCGCAGCGACCTCGACGTCCTCCTCCTCCACGACGGCACCGCGGACATCTCCAAGATCGCCGCCATCGCCGACCGCGTCTGGTATCCCGTCTGGGACATGGGCCTCGCCCTCGACCACTCCGTACGCACCCCCGCCGAGGCCCGCCGCACCGCCGCCGGAGACCTCAAGGTCCACCTCGGCCTCCTCGACGCCCGCCACCTCGGCGGCGACGAACAGCTCACCGCGGCCCTGCGCGCCACCGCCTACGAGGACTGGCGCGCCCAGGCCCCCACCCGCCTCCCCGAACTCCGCGAACTCGGCGAGGACCGCACCCGGCACCAGGGCGAGCTCCGCTTCCTCCTCGAACCCGACCTCAAAGAGGCACGGGGCGGCCTCCGCGACGCCACCGCCCTGCGCGCCGTCGCCGCCTCATGGCTCGCCGACGCCCCCCGCGCCGGGCTCGAACGCGCCCGCACCCACCTCCTCGACGTCCGCGACGCCCTCCACCTCACCACCGGGCGCGCCACCGACCGGCTCGCCCTCCAGGAGCAGGACCAGGTCGCCGAGGCCCTCGGCCTCGCCGACGCCGACGCCCTCCTGCACGGCGTGTACGAGGCCGCCCGTACGGTCTCCTACGCCGCGGACATCACCTGGCGCGAGGTCGGCCGGGTCCTGCGCGCCCGCTCCGTGCGGCCACGGCTGCGCCGCATCCTGGGCGGGCGCGGGGGCCGCGGCGGGTTTGCCGAGGTCGAGCGGCTCTCCCTCGCCGACGGGGTCGTCGAGCAGGACGGCGAGGCCGGGCTCGCCCGCACCGCGCGGCCCGAGCGCGACCCCGTCCTGGCGCTCCGCGCGGCCGCGGCGGCGGCCCAGGCCGGCCTGCCGCTGTCGCCTCATGCGGTGCGTCGCCTCGCCGCCTCGGCGGGCCCCATGCCGCAGCCCTGGCCCGCCGAGGCCCGAGAACAGCTCGTGACCCTCCTCGGCGCGGGGCCGCCCACCGTGCCCGTCTGGGAGGCCCTCGAAGCCGAGGGGATCATCTCCTCGCTGCTGCCCGAGTGGGAGCACGTGCGCTGCCGTCCCCAGCGCAACGCCGTCCACCGGTGGACGGTCGACCGGCACCTCGTCGAGACGGCCGTCCGCGCCGCCGCCCTCACGCGCCGGGTCGGCCGCCCGGACCTCCTGCTCGTCGCCGCCCTGCTGCACGACATCGGCAAGGGGCTGCCCGGCGACCACTCCGTCACGGGCGAGGCCCTCGCACGCGACATCGCCCGCAGGACCGGCTTCGACGCCGCCGACACCGAGGTCCTCGCCACGCTCGTCCGCCACCACCTCCTGCTGATCGACACCGCCACCCGGCGCGACCTCGCCGACCCGGCGACCGTCCGCACCGTCACCGACGCCGTACCGGACACGGTCACGCTGGAGCTCCTGCACGCCCTCACCGAGGCCGACGCCCTTGCCACGGGGCCCGCCGCATGGAGCGGCTGGCGCGCGTCGCTCGTCGCCGAACTGGTCCGCCGGGCCGCGGCGGCCCTCGCGGGGGACGGGGCCCCGGCGCCCCATGTGCCCGCCCCTCCCGGGCCTGAGGCGCTCCGCCTGGCCGCCGAGGCCGTCCGTACGGGCGCCCCGGCCGTGACGCTCGAGTCCCGCCCGGAGGGCACGGGGCCCGCCGGGGAAGGCGGCTCTGCCCCCGTCGGCGTGGAGCTGCGGATCGCCGTCCCCGACCAGCCCGGCGTCCTGCCCGCGGCGGCCGGCGTCCTGGCGCTGCACCGGCTGACCGTACGGGCCGCGGACCTGCTCGCGGTGGACGGAGCGCTCCTGCTGAACTGGCGGGTGGCGGCCGAGTACGGCTCCCCGCCCGGAGCCGCCCGGCTGCGCAACGACCTCGTGCGCGCCCTGGACGGCTCCCTCGATATCCCGGCCCGCCTGGCCGAGCGCGAGGCCGCGTACAGCAGGCGCCGGCGGGGCGTGGTGCACGCCCCGCCGAGCGTGACGGTCGCCGCGGCGGCCTCGCACGGGGCCACGGTCCTGGAGGTCCGCGCCCAGGACGAGCCCGGCCTCCTCCACCGCATCGGCCGGGCCCTGGACGAGGCGGGGGTCTGGGTGCGCAGCGCCCGCGTGAGCACGCTCGGGGCCAGTGCGGTGGACGCGTTCTACGTGACCGGCCCGGACGGGGCCGCGCTCACGCCCCGTGCCGCCTCCGCGATCGCTCGCGCGACGGAGGAGGCGCTGGGCGGCTGACCGGACCGGGAGGGTGCGGATACCCTTGGGGGTCAGCCGCCGACTTGACACTCAACAAGAAGGATCCGCGACCACCGTGTTCGATACCCTCTCCGACCGCCTCGCAGCGACTTTCAAGAACCTCCGGGGCAAGGGCCGCCTCTCCGAGGCGGACATCGACGCCACCGCGCGCGAGATCCGTATCGCCCTGCTCGAGGCGGACGTGGCCCTGCCCGCCGTCCGCGCGTTCATCAAGCAGGTCAAGGAGCGGGCGCTCGGCGCCGAGGTCTCGCAGGCCCTCAACCCCGCCCAGCAGGTCATCAAGATCGTCAACGAGGAGCTCATCGGCATCCTCGGCGGCGAGACCCGCCGCCTGCGCTTCGCCAAGACCGCGCCGACCGTCATCATGCTCGCCGGCCTCCAGGGTGCCGGTAAGACGACCCTCGCCGGAAAGCTCGGCCGCTGGCTGAAGGCCCAGGGCCACGCCCCGCTGCTCGTCGCCTGCGACCTCCAGCGCCCCAACGCCGTCAACCAGCTCGCCGTCGTCGCCGAGCGCGCCGGCGTCGGCGTCTACGCGCCCCAGCCGGGCAACGGCGTCGGCGACCCGGTCCAGGTCGCCAAGGACTCGATCGAGTTCGCCCGCACCAAGCAGTACGACATCGTCATCGTCGACACCGCCGGCCGCCTCGGCATCGACGCCGAGATGATGCAGCAGGCCGCGGACATCCGCGACGCGGTCTCCCCGGACGAGATCCTCTTCGTCCTCGACGCCATGATCGGCCAGGACGCGGTCAACACCGCCGAGGCCTTCCGCGACGGCGTCGGCTTCGACGGCGTGGTGCTCTCCAAGCTCGACGGCGACGCCCGCGGCGGTGCCGCCCTGTCGGTCGCGCACGTGACCGGCAAGCAGATCATGTTCGCCTCCAACGGCGAGAAGCTGGACGACTTCGACGCGTTCCACCCGGACCGCATGGCGTCCCGCATCCTGGGCATGGGCGACATGCTCAGCCTGATCGAGAAGGCCGAGCAGACCTTCAGCCAGGACGAGGCCGAGAAGATGGCGGCCAAGCTGGCGAAGGGCCCCAAGGAGTTCACGCTCGACGACTTCCTGTCGCAGATGGAGCAGGTCCGCAAGATGGGCTCCATCAGCAAGCTCCTCGGCATGCTGCCGGGCATGGGGCAGATCAAGGACCAGATCAACAACCTGGACGAGCGCGACGTCGACCGCACCGCCGCGATCATCAAGTCCATGACCCCGGCCGAGCGCCAGGACCCGACGATCATCAACGGCTCGCGCCGGGCCCGCATCGCCAAGGGTTCGGGCGTGGACGTCAGCGCCGTCAAGAACCTGGTGGAGCGGTTCTTCGACGCCCGCAAGATGATGTCCCGCATGGCGCAGGGCGGCGGCATGCCGGGGATGCCCGGCATGCCGGGCATGGGCGGCGGCGCCGGCCGCAAGAAGAAGCAGCAGAAGCAGGCCAAGGGCAAGCGCCAGAGCGGCAACCCCATGAAGCGCAAGGCCGAGGAGCAGGCCGCGGCCGCCCGCCGCGAGCAGCAGGCCGGCGACGCCCTGGGCCTGCCCGCGGGGCAGGACGCGAAGAACTTTGAACTCCCGGAGGAGTTCAAGAAGTTCATGGGCTGACCGGCCCCGCCGGGAGGACGCGGTCCGCAGCGCTCCGCCCTGAGCGCCTGCGCGGACGACGTCCCGTAGGCGGCCGCGTCGCAAATAAACGTCACAGCCCCCGCAGCCGAGAGGCCGCGGGGGCTGTGACGTACGCGCCGCCGTGTGCGCTGGACGCGGATCTTCGCTAGGCGCGCGCTATCAGGTAGCGGAAGACGTTGGGCATCCACACCGTGCCGTCGCGGCGCAGATACGGGTGCAGCGCCTCGACGAGCTCCTTGGTGACCTGTTCCTCGTCCGTAGCGCGGGCAGCCGCGTCGAAGGCGCCGGTGGAGAGCATGCCGCGCACCGCACTGCCCATGTCGGCATAGCCGTACGGGCACGCGACCCGGCCCGAGCCGTCCGGCCGGAGACCGGCCTCATGCGCCAGGTTCTCCAGGTCGTCGCGGCCGCTCGGCCGCCAGCGCGCCGGCGCGCACATGGGGTCCGCGAGCCGGGCCGCGACCCGAAGCGCCCCCGACGCCGCGCAGCGCTCCTGGGGGCCCCAGCCCGCCAGCACCACGGGGGCGCCCCGCTCGGCGCATGAGGCGGCCCGGGCGAGTGCCGTGGCCATGCCGTACGCGCTCCCGCCCGCGCAGTACAGCGGGTCGAAGGCGGTGACGAGGTTGAAGGCCGGGGTGCCGCGCTCCATGAGGCTCTCGGGGGCCCCGTGCCCCAGGCGCGCGGCGCCGCCGCCCTCGGGCAGCAGCCGCTCGCGGGCGAGCGCGAGCCGGCGCCCGTCCGGGTCCACTCCCGAGATCGTGGCACCGCGGGCGGCCGCCATGAGCAGGGCCAGGCCGGAGCCGCAGCCCAGGCTGAGCAGCCGGGTGCCCGATCCGACCTCGAGGCGCTCGTACACCGCTTCGTAGAGCGGCACCAGCATCCGTTCCTGGATTTCCGCCCAGTCGCGGGCCCGAGACTCGGGCGACGAAGAGGACGGCTGGTGCCGCCGGACGAGCGTAGGTGTCATGGAAAGCGCCCCAATCCGCCGAGAGACGTGTGCATGCCCGATCCACCGCCCCCGTGTACTGCCGTGCGCGTTGCCGGAAAACACCCCCTGATGCCAGGGAACTCCGCATCCGTTCCCGAGTCCAGGGGGTGGCGCGGGCGCGTTCCCGTACGCCCACGATGGCATGTGCCGGGCGCATCCGCACGAGAGGCGCACAAAGGCGCGCACACAGCCGGGGGCGGCGCACGAGCGGCGCGGGGGGAGGGGCCGGAACCGCGGATTCACGCTCGGACGGATCGGGCCCGTACCATTCGCATCATGGCAAAGGCTCCCATTCTCACCCCTCAGGCGGACGACTTCCCCCGCTGGTACCAGGACTTGATCAACAAGGCCGAGCTGGCCGACAACGGCCCCGTGCGCGGCACCATGGTCATCCGGCCGTACGGGTACGGGCTCTGGGAGCGCATGCAGCAGGAGATGGACGCGCGCATCAAGGACGCGGGCGCTTCCAACGCGTACTTCCCCCTCTTCATCCCGCAGTCGTACCTGACGCGCGAGGCCGAGCACGTCGAGGGCTTCGCCCCCGAGCTCGCGGTCGTCACGCACGGCGGCGGCAAGGAGCTGGAGGAGCCGGTCGTCGTCCGCCCCACCTCCGAGACGATCATCAACGACTACTTCTCGAAGTGGGTGCAGAGCTACCGCGACCTGCCCCTGCTGATCAACCAGTGGGCGAACGTGGTCCGTTGGGAGATGCGCCCGCGCGTCTTCCTGCGCACCACCGAGTTCCTCTGGCAGGAGGGCCACACCGCCCACGCCACCTACGAGGACGCCCGGGACTACGCCGCGTACATCCACAAGGAGGTCTACGCGGACTTCATGATCAACGTCCTGGGCATCGACGTGGTCCTCGGCCGCAAGACGCCCAAGGAGCGCTTCGCGGGCGCGATCAACACCCTCACGCTCGAGGGAATGATGGGCGACGGCAAGGCGCTGCAGATGGGCACCAGCCACGAGCTGGGCCAGAACTTCGCCAAGGCCTTCAACACCTCCTACCTGTCCAAGGACGGCCGGCAGGAGCTGGTCTGGCAGACCTCCTGGGGCTCCTCCACCCGGATGGTCGGCGGGCTGATCATGTCGCACGGCGACGACAACGGCCTGCGCGTCCCGCCGCGCCTGGCGCCGGTCCAGGCCGTCGTCCTCGCGATCAAGGGTGACGACGCCGTCATCGCCAAGGTCCGCGAGATCGGTGACCAGCTGAAGGCCGCCGGAGTCCGGGTGCAGGTCGACGACCGCACGGACACGCCGTTCGGCCGCCGCGCCGTGGACTGGGAGCTCAAGGGCGTACCGGTACGCATCGAGGTCGGCCCGCGCGACCTGGAGAACGGCACCGCGATGCTGGCCCGCCGCATCCCCGGCGGCAAGGAGCCGGTCCGCATCGACGAGCTCGTCGGGATGCTGCCGAAGGTCCTGGAGGAGGACCAGGCGCTGCTGCTGGCCGAGTCGCGTGAGCGCCGCGAGTCCCGTACGACCGACGTGAAGACCATCGAGGAGGCCGCCGAGGCCGCCGTGGCCGGCGGCTGGGCGCGGATCCCCTGGGCGGACCTGGGTCCGGAGGGCGAGGCCAAGCTGGCCGAGCAGGCCGTGACCGTCCGCTGCCTGGTCGGCGAGGACGGCTCCGTGCCGGAATCGGACGACGCGCCGGGTGCGATCGCGATCGTGGCGCGCGCTTACTAGAAGCGACGGCATGGGGCGGCGCATGAGGCGGCGCCCCATGCGGCGTCCTGTGGAGCGACGGCATGAGGCGCGTGAGGCCGTTCCCGCGCGGGTGTCTGTACCGGCACGGGGCGACCGTGGCCGGAGCGGCACCGGCGTGAGGCGCCCGCATGAGGCGGTGACAGGGCGGGGCGGCCTCGATCGGAGCGCCGCCCTCCACGCTCCGTGGGGCGCCCGGGGGCGTCGGCCCGTCCAAGGGGGCGCACGCCCCCCGGTGCGCGCTTACTGATGAGTCAGTACGTCCCGGGTTGCGAACAGGTGCACGGCTTCTCCATAGATCTGCGCACCCGCCCTCGTCGCGACGCATGAGCGTGAAACTGACTGGTACGTGCAAATTATTTGGGATGGCCCGGTATCGGAACACCGGGCCGCCCCTGCTCGTTGTCACGACGTGAGCACGACACCACCTGTTCTCGCCGCAGAGCTGGCGCAGGCGTGGGCCGATATTCAGCGGCACCACCCCGAGCTGCCGGATCTTGCCGCGCCCGAATCGCTGATCGGGGAGTCGTCGTCCGCCTGCGGCGCCGAGCTCTCCTTCGAACGGCTGCTGCACGAGGCAGTGCACGGCATCGCGGCCGCCCGCGGTGTACGTGACACGTCACGCGCAGGCCGCTACCACAATCGCCGGTTCCTGGCGATCGCCGAGGAGCTCGGGCTCGACCACAGCGACGATCCGCATCCCAGCAGCGGCTTCTCTCTGGTCGTGCTCAACCCGGAGGCGCGCAAGCGCTACCGCCCCACCATCGACAGACTGCAGCGCGCCCTCAAGGCGCACACGGTCGCGACCACCGCCGACACCTCCCGCACCTTCCGCGGGCCGGCGGCGCGGCACGGCTCGTCGGGCGGCGGGGTACGGGTCAAGGCGGTGTGCGACTGCGGCCGGAACGTGCGGGTCGTGCCCTCCGTGCTCGCCCAGGCGCCCATCATGTGCGGCGGCTGCGGCCAGCCCTTCCGGATTCCCGAGGCGGTCACGGTCGGCTGACCTGGAGTGGTGTGGCACAATGGGACGCTGTACTCGACAGTCGCATAGGACCCCTCTCTCCTCCGGCTGGCGCGTCCGTCGGGCATCCGAGTACCGCAACCCCACGTGGCATCTCGTTGTGCCCAACCACGTCAAGACCAGGAGACACCACTCCCGTGGCAGTCAAGATCAAGCTGAAGCGTCTGGGCAAGATCCGTTCGCCTCACTACCGCATCGTCATCGCCGACTCCCGTACCCGCCGTGACGGCCGGGCCATCGAGGAGATCGGTCTGTACCACCCGGTGCAGAACCCCTCGCGCATCGAGGTCGACTCCGAGCGTGTCCAGTACTGGCTGGGTGTCGGCGCGCAGCCGACCGAGCCGGTCATGGCCATCCTCAAGGTCACCGGTGACTGGCAGAAGTTCAAGGGCCTGCCGGCCCCGGCCCCGATGCTCGTCGCCGAGCCGAAGAAGGACCACAGCGGTCTCTTCGACGCCGTCGTGAGCGCCGCGGGCGAGGCGAAGGGTGAGGCCATCACCCCGAAGGCGAAGAAGTCGGAGAAGAAGGACGAGGCCGCCGAGGCCGAGTCCGCTGAGTCGACCGAGGCCTGAGGATGCTCGAGGAGGCCCTTGAGCACCTCGTGAAGGGCATCGTCGACAACCCCGACGAGGTGCAGGTCGCTTCGCGCAACCTGCGCCGTGGGCGCGTGCTGGAGGTCCGGGTCCACCCCGACGACCTCGGCAAGGTGATCGGCCGCAACGGCCGCACCGCGCGTGCCTTGCGCACCGTCGTGGGCGCCATCGGCGGTCGTGGCATCCGCGTCGACCTCGTCGACGTGGATCAGGTCCGCTGAGAAGCGGTTGAGCACCGGCACGGGCCGGGAAGGGCTTGGGCCCTTCCCGGCCCGTTGTCGCGTACGGAGAGCAGAGAAGGAAACATGCAGCTCGTAGTCGGCAGGATCGGCCGCGCCCACGGCATCAGGGGTGAGGTCACGGTTGAGGTGCGCACGGACGAGCCCGAGCTGCGGCTCGGACCCGGCGCCGTCCTGGCCACGGACCCCGCCTCCGCGGGGCCGCTGACCATCGAATCCGGCCGCGTGCACAGCGGTCGGCTGCTGCTGCGCTTCACGGGCGTGGGCGACCGCACGGCCGCGGAGGCGCTTCGCAACATCCTCCTCATCGCCGAGGTCGACCCGGAGGAGACCCCGGAGGACCCGGAGGAGTTCTACGACCACCAGCTGATGGACCTGGAGGTCGTCACCGTCGACGGCACCGCCGTCGGCCGGATCAGCGAGATCTCCCACCTGCCGTCGCAGGACCTGTTCATCGTGGAGCGGCCCGACGGGTCCGAGGTCATGATCCCCTTCGTCTCCGAGATCGTCACGGAGATCGACCTGGACGAGCAGCGTGCCGTCATCGACCCGCCGCGCGGCCTGATCGACGCAGACGAGGCGGAGATCGCGTCCGTGCGTGAGGCCGGGCATGAGGCGGGGCATGAGGCCGGACAGGGCCCCGAGACGGGGTCCGGCCAGGACTCCGGAGCCGGGACCGCCCAGGACGCCGGGCACGGCCCCGAGCGCAGCTCCGAGCAGGACTCCGAGCAGGACTCCGAGCGAGGCGACGCCTGATGCGCATCGACGTCGTCACGATCTTCCCCGAGTACCTCGAGCCGCTGAGCGTCTCGCTCGTCGGCAAAGCGCGCGCACGAGGTCAGCTGGATGTCCGCGTGCACGACCTGCGCGAGTGGACGCACGACAAGCACAACACCGTCGACGACACGCCCTACGGCGGCGGCCCCGGCATGGTCATGAAGCCGGAGCCCTGGGGAGAGGCCCTGGACGCGGTCATCGAGTCGGGGGCGCAGGGGGAGGAGCTGCCCGTGCTCGTCGTCCCGACGCCCAGCGGCCGGCCCTTCACCCAGGAGCTCGCGGTCGAGCTCTCCGAGAAGTCGTGGCTGGTCTTCACCCCCGCCCGCTACGAGGGCATCGACCGCCGGGTCATCGAGGAGTACGGCGACCGCCTCGACGTCCGCGAGGTGTCCATCGGCGACTACGTCCTGGCCGGCGGAGAGGCCCCCGTCCTCGTGATGGTCGAGGCCGTCGCGCGCCTGCTCCCCGGCGTCCTCGGCAACGCCGAGTCCCACCGCGACGACTCCTTCGCCCCGGGCGCCATGGCGGACCTCCTCGAGGGCCCCGTCTACACCAAGCCCCCGGAGTGGCGCGACCGCGGTATCCCCGACGTCCTGCTGAGCGGCCATCACGGCAAGATCGCCCGCTGGCGCCGCGACGAGGCGATCCGCCGCACCGTGCGCAACCGCCCCGATCTGATCGAGCGCGCCGACCCCGCGGCCTTCGACAAGAAGGACCGCGAGATCCTCTCGATCCTGGGCTGGGGCCCCGGCCCCGACGGCCGATTTGGGCGAGTGGCCCCGGACGTGGAAGAATAAGCCGTTGCCTTGCGCCCGGCGTGCGCCCCTGCCACAGGGGGAATGACGTCCGCCCGGTGTTCCGGCACCATCCCCACTTCAGTACGAATTCCGCTGATGACCTGTGGCATCGGCGAGGAAGCAGACGAACATGTCCTCCCTGCTCGACAACGTCAACGCCGCGTCGCTGCGCACCGACGTCCCGGCCTTCCGCCCCGGCGACACCGTGAACGTCCACGTCCGCGTCATCGAGGGCAACCGCTCCCGTATCCAGCAGTTCAAGGGTGTCGTCATCCGCCGCCAGGGCGCGGGCATCAGCGAGACCTTCACGGTCCGCAAGGTCTCGTTCTCCGTCGGCGTCGAGCGCACCTTCCCGGTGCACAGCCCGATCTTCGAGAAGGTCGAGCTCGTCACCCGCGGTGACGTCCGTCGCGCCAAGCTGTACTACCTCCGTGAGCTCCGTGGCAAGGCCGCGAAGATCAAGGAGAAGCGCGACAACTGAGCTTCCGTCCGGAGTCCGCGCCCGGCCGGATAGGCTTTCGGCTCGATGGACACCGACGTACAGCTTTCGGAGCGCGACCGCTCTCCCCGCCCCGTAGAGGGGGAGGAGCAGGGGTCGCGCTCCTCGCGTTTTCCCGCCTCTCCGGCGGCCTCGGTCAGGGCCGCCCGGGCGTGGCTGCGGGGCGGCGGCCCCATGCGCCGTGCAGGCGTGCTGCTGACGCTCTGCCTCGTCTTCATGCTGCTGCTGAGCAGCTACGTGGTGCAGCCCTTCCTGATCCCCAGCGGCTCGATGGAGAACACGCTCCACGTGGGGGACCGCGTCCTGGTCAACAAGCTCGCCTACGCCTTCGGGGACGAGCCGGAGCGCGGTGACGTGATCGTCTTCGACGGCACCGGGTCCTTCGTCCAGGACGCGCCGGCGGAGAACCCCGTGGCGGCGCTGATCCGTAAGGGCGCCTCGTCCGTCGGCCTCATGGGGCCGGCGGCAACGGTCTACATCAAGCGCGTGGTCGGTGTCGGGGGTGACCGGGTCACCTGTTGCGACGCGCGGGGCCGGCTGCAGATCAACGGCCACCCGGTGGACGAGCGCTTCCTCTACCCGGGCGACGACCCGTCCCGCGTGCCCTTCGACGTCGTGGTGCCCGCGGGGAAGCTGTGGGTGATGGGCGACCACCGGGGCGACTCCCGCGACTCACGTGATCACCTGGGGGAGCCCGGCGGGGGCATGGTGCCGGTGAGCAGGGTCATCGGACGGGCCGACTGGATCGGCTGGCCCTTCGGGAGGATGAACACCCTGGAGCGCCCCGACGCCTACGCGCGCGTTCCGGAGCCCGACGAGTCGGCCGGACACGTAGGAAAGCCGGCCGCACGGGGCGCCGCATGGGGCGGGGAGCAGCCCGCCCGAGGCCAGGACCGGGCCGGTCAGTCCGCAGGGCCGGCCGGACAGCCCGCCGGACACGCCGGGCGCCCCGTGGAGCCCGCCGGACACGCAGGGAGTCCGGGTGGGTAGCCGGGGACGTACGCTGCCGGGTCCGGCAGGCCCCGCAGACGTAGGAGTGGCGGGTACGGGCGTTCCGGCCTCAGGCGGCCGTGCGGCGCGGCGCAAGGCCGCCCGGCGGGTCAAGCGGCGCCGGCGCCGCTCCGCGGTCAAAGAGGTGCCGATCCTCATAGCGGTCGCGCTGCTGATCGCCCTCGTGCTCAAGACGTTCCTGGTGCAGGCGTTCGTGATCCCCTCCGGCTCCATGGAGCAGACCATCCGGATCGGCGACCGTGTGCTCGTGGACAAGCTGACCCCCTGGTTCGGCTCCAGGCCGCAGCGCGGTGACGTCATCGTCTTCCGGGACCCCGGCGGCTGGCAGGACGGGCAGGAGACGGGCGCCGGGCCCGACCCGGTGGGGGTCAGACAGGTCAAGCAGTTCCTGACCTTCATCGGTCTGCTGCCGGCGGCGAACGAGCACGACCTGATCAAGAGAGTGATCGGCGTCGGCGGTGACACGGTCAAGTGCTGTGACGAGAACGGCAAAATCACGGTCAACGCAACGCCGCTCGACGAGCCGTATCTGCACCCGGACAACCCGCCCTCCAAAATTGAATTCACGGTACGGGTCCCCGCGGGGCGCTACTTCGTGATGGGCGACCACCGCTCCAACTCGGCTGATTCCCGCTTCCACCTGGACGACCCCGGGCAGGGCACCGTGCCGCAGGAGCTGGTGATCGGCCGTGCGGTGGTGATCGCATGGCCCCTGGGCCACTGGCGGCAGCTGTCCGAAAGAGACACTTTCGCATCGGTCGGTGACGCGCCGCCCGCGGAGACCCAAGCAAGCGGTTCGCCGCATAGTGTGTCCCCCATGGATCAGCAAGGATTGATCCAGCTCCCGACCCCTGCGGAACTCCCGCTCGTTATGGGAGTGGTGGGCCTGCCTCATGCGTACGGCAGGCCGCAGCGTGGAGAGCGGAGCGAGAGGAGTGGATGTGGGGGACTTGGCGGTCGGCGCACGGTCCGGTCACGAAGAGCCCGAGAAGCGGCCCGGGGAGGCTGACGGGTCGCCAGGGGCCGGTGTGCCGGAGGAGGCCATGTCCCAGGCGTCCCAGGAGGCTATGGGCGGGCCGGCGCGGAGGGACGGCGAAGACGTGAGCCCGGACGCGGACACCGATGGTGAGGGCCCGCGCGGGGAGAGGCCCAAGAAGCAGCGGTCGTTCTGGAAGGAACTGCCGATCCTGATCGGCATCGCCCTGGTCCTCGCGCTGCTGATCAAGACGTTCCTGGTGCAGGCGTTCTCGATCCCGTCGGACTCGATGCAGAACACCCTCCAGCGCGGTGACCGCGTGCTGGTGGACAAGCTCACCCCGTGGTTCGGCGCCGAGCCCGAGCGCGGCGAGGTTGTGGTCTTCCACGACCCCGACAACTGGCTGGGCGACGAGACCCAGACCCCGCAGTCCGGCCCGCTGGGCAGCGGCATGCAGAAGGTCCTCAGCTTCATCGGCCTCATGCCCTCGGCCGAGGAGAAGGACCTCATCAAGCGGGTCATCGCGGTCGGCGGGGACACCGTGGAGTGCCAGAAGGGCGGCCCGGTCAAGGTCAACAGCAAGGCGCTGTCGGAGAAGGACTACCTCTTCCCCGACAACACCCCGTGCGACGACCAGCCCTTCGGCCCGATCGAGGTCCCCAAGGGCAAGCTCTGGGTGATGGGTGACCACCGCCAGAACTCCCTGGACTCGCGCTACCACCCGAACCAGGATCACGGCTTCGTCCCGGTGTCCGACGTCGTGGGCCGCGCCTTCGTGGTCGCCTGGCCGATCAACCGCTGGTCCTTCCTCGGTGTCCCCGGCACCTTCGACCAGCCGGGGATCAACGCGGCCGCCGCGGCCGCGCCGTCCGCGCTCGGGCTCGCCGGAGCGGTGCCGCTCGTCCTGTGGCGCCGGCGCCGGTCGGCCGCACGGGGCGGCACCGAGGAGCTCACCCACCGGAGCGCCCTCAGGGACTGACCGGCAGAGCCTCCCGAAGGGCTGACTCGCCTGCATACCGCCCGGTAGTGTGCGGTTCCCGTGCCCCTGGGCATGCGGATTCCGATCTTCTACGCGGGGCGGGAGCACTGGGATGAGCGGAGCAGGACGTACGGACGACGGCCACGGCCGCGCGGGCAGGATGCTGTCCGGGCTGGCCGTGGCCGTCGGCTGTGTGCTCTTCCTCGGCGGCTTCGTCTGGGGCGCCCTGCTCTACCAGCCGTACACCGTCCCCACCGACTCCATGGCGCCCACGATCGGGATGGGTGACCGGGTCCTCGCCGAGCGCATAGGCGGCGGCGACGTCCGCCGCGGGGACATCGTCGTCTTCAAGGACAAGATCTGGGGCGACACGCCGATGGTCAAACGGGTCGTCGGCACCGGCGGCGACACCGTGGCCTGCTGCGACAGCAAGGGGCGCCTCACGGTCGACGGCGAACCGATCGAGGAACCGTATCTGCAGGACACGGGCACGGCGTCGCCCACCCGCTTCTCCGCGACTGTCCCCGAGGGACAGCTCTTCCTGCTCGGCGACCACCGCAGCGACTCCGTTGACTCCCGCGGCCACCTCTCCGACGCCTCCCACGGCACCGTGCCGCGCGGCGCCGTCCGGGCACGCGTGGACGCCACTGCCTGGCCCGTGGCGGGCTGGGGCATGATGGACAGACCCGAGTCCTTCGCCGCCCTTCCCGGCGGCACCTCGCAGCCCGGCCCGCTGCCGCTGGTGCTTGCCGCCGTGATCGCCGGAGCGGTGCTCATCCTGGGCGGCGCGGCGTACGGCCCTGTGGCGCGTCTCGTCACACCGAGGCGCAGGGAGGAGGTGCCCGCCCATGGCCGGTGAAGCGTCCGGCAGCGCCGGCGAGCCGCGCAAGGCGTCGCGGGTCGTCCTGCTCGACCCGTCCGACCGCATCCTGCTGATGCACGGCTACGAACCGGACGATCCCTGGACCACCTGGTGGTTCACCCCGGGCGGCGGCCTGGAGGGCACCGAGACGTGGGAGCAGGCGGCGCGCCGGGAGCTGGCCGAGGAGACCGGGATCACAGAGATCGAACTGGGCCCCGTGCTGTGGCGCCGCACCTGCTCCTTCCCCTTCGACGGCCGCCTCTGGAACCAGGACGAGCGCTACTTCCTGGCCCGTACGGCGCAGCCCGGCCAGTGGACCGGCGGCGGGACGGAACTGGAGCGGCGCAGCGTCACGGGGCTGCGCTGGTGGACCTGCGGGGAACTCCTCGCGACCCGTGAGACGGTGTATCCGACCAGGCTCGCCGGGCTGCTGCGTACGCTGCTCGACGAGGGACCCCCGCGTACGCCGGTGCTCCTGGAGACGGAGCGTGCCTGACGCACAATGGGGAGACGCACGGCTGAAGGGGAACATGCCATGAGCGCCGAGGACCTCGAGAAGTACGAGACCGAGATGGAGCTGAAGCTCTACCGGGAGTACCGCGATGTCGTCGGTCTGTTCAAATACGTGATCGAGACCGAGCGCCGCTTCTACCTCACCAACGACTACGAGATGCAGGTGCACTCCGTCCAGGGCGAGGTCTTCTTCGAGGTCTCGATGGCCGACGCCTGGGTCTGGGACATGTACCGCCCCGCTCGCTTCGTGAAACAGGTGCGGGTGCTCACGTTCAAGGACGTGAACATCGAGGAGCTCAACAAGACCGACCTCGACCTTCCGGGTGGCTGAGTTCTCCACAACCGACGGGTTATCCACCAAGATCCAATAGTTACGGGCCGCGGCGGCAGGGTGGGCGCCGGAGGTGGTGCCCGTGAACGCCCGAGAAGCACTCGGCCGCTACGGCGAGAATCTTGCCGTCCGCCTGCTGGCCCAGGCCGGCATCGTCGTCCTCGAACGGAACTGGAGATGCCGCGAGGGCGAGATCGACATCGTGGCCATGGAGGCCGACACCCTGGTGGTCTGCGAGGTCAAGACCCGCAGCACCGGTGTGTACGAGCATCCGATGGCCGCCGTCACCCCGGCGAAGGCGGAGCGGCTGCGCCGGCTCGCCGAGCGCTGGCTGGAGCGCCACGGCGGCCCGCCTCCGGGCGGTGTCCGGATCGACCTGGTGGGCGTGATCGTCCCCGGTCGTGGCGCCCCCGCCGTCGAGCACGCCAAGGGGGTGGCGTGATGGGCTTCGCCCGTACGTGCTCGGTGGCGCTGGTCGGCGTCGAGGGAGTGGTGGTCGAGGTCCAGGCCGACCTGGAGCCCGGAGTCGCCGCCTTCACCCTCGTCGGCCTCCCCGACAAGAGCCTCGTCGAGAGCAAGGACCGCGTCCGCGCCGCCGTGGTGAACTCCGGCGCCGAGTGGCCGCAGAAGAAGCTGACCGTCGGCTTGAGCCCCGCGGCGGTCCCCAAGAGCGGCAGCGGCTTCGACCTCGCCGTCGCCTGTGCCGTCCTGGCTGCCTCGGAGCGTCTCGACCCGCGCGAGCTCGCTGATCTGGTGCTGATCGGCGAGCTCGGCCTCGACGGCCGCGTCCGGCCGGTGCCGGGCATCCTGCCGGCCGTCCTGGCTGCCGCCGACGCCGGCTACCGGCAGGTCGTCGTCCCCGAGCGCACCGCCGCTGAGGCATCACTCGTGCCAGGGGTCTCGGTCCTCGGCATCCACAGCCTGCGCCAGCTGATCGCGGTCCTGACGGACGAGCCGGTGCCGGAGGAGGAGCCGCTGCAGGAGGGCCGCCCGGATCCGATGCTCGCGGGACTCTCGGTCCCGGGGGCAGGGCTGGGAACGGGCGTCCTGCTCGGCGAGCGGCAGCCCGACCTCTCCGAGGTCGCCGGGCAGGCCAAGGCCCGGACGGCCCTGGAAGTCGCCGCCGCCGGGCGGCACCACCTGCTCCTCCAGGGACCGCCCGGAGCGGGCAAGACCATGCTCGCCGAGCGGCTGCCAGGCCTGCTGCCGCCGCTCACCCCGCAGGAGTCGCTCGAGGTCACGGCGGTCCACTCCGTAGCGGGGACGCTCCCCGCCGGGCAGCCCCTCGTCGGCAGAGCCCCCTACTGCGCCCCGCACCACTCTGCGTCCATGCCCTCCCTGGTCGGCGGCGGCTCGGGGCTGCCGCGCCCCGGCGCGGTGTCCCTCGCGCACCGTGGAGTGCTTTTCATGGATGAGGCACCGGAGTTCTCCGGACGCGTGCTCGATGCACTTAGGCAGCCGCTCGAATCAGGGCATGTGATCGTGGCCCGCTCCGCCGGCGTGCTGCGGCTCCCCGCCCGGTTCCTGCTCGTCCTGGCCGCGAATCCCTGCCCCTGCGGCAGGCACGGGATGCTGGCCGAGGGCTGCGACTGCGCCCCGCAGGCCGTCAGGCGTTACCGCGCCCGTCTCTCCGGCCCCCTCCTGGACCGGGTCGACCTGAGGGTGACGGTCGAACCGGTGGCCCGCTCCGAGCTCACGGGAGCCGGGACAGGAGCGGAGACGACGGCCGAGGTGGCCGAGAGGGTCCGTGCCGCCCGGGAGCGGGCCGCCGCCCGCCTTACGGACACGCCCTGGGCGACCAACAGCGAGGTCCCCGGCCACGAACTGCGGACCCGCTGGCGCGTCGCCCCGGGAGCACTCGTCGAAGCCGAACGCGACATGGAGCGGGGCCTGCTGACGGCGCGTGGCCTTGACCGCGTGCTGCGGGTCGCCTGGACCGTGGCCGACCTCGCCGGGCACGACCGCCCCGGCGCCGCGGACGTCAACTGCGCGCTGGAGCTGCGTACGGGCGTCCATCGCGGCACCGTTCTGCCGGGGGACCGCCCGTGACTGCCTCCGCCGAGGACCGGTTGGCCCGTGCCGCGCTGACCCGGTTGACCGAGCCCGGTGACGAGCGCGTGGGCCGCTGGGTGCGGGAGATGGGGACCGTGGGGCTGGTGCGGGGCCTCACGGGCACGGGACCGGCACCGAAGGGCGCCGGCCGTGAGCGGCTCGCGGGCTGTCGGCAGCGCGCCGCCGCCCTCGATCCCCAGGGCGACCTTGACGCCGTCGCTCGGCTGGGCGGCCGTTTCGTCTGCCCCGGCGACCCGGAATGGCCCGGGCAGCTGGACGACCTCGGCGACGCCCGTCCGCTCGGCCTGTGGGTGCGCGGCGGCGCCGACCTGCGGCTGTGGGCCCTGCGCTCCGTCGCCGTGGTCGGCGCCCGCGCCTGCACCGATTATGGCTCGCACGTCGCGTCCCTCCTCGGCGCCGGGCTAGCCCGGCGTGGCTGGGTGGTCGTGTCCGGCGCGGCGTACGGCGTCGACGGCGCCGCGCACAGAGGGGCGCTCGCCGCGGGCGGGGTGACCGTGGCCGTGCTGGCCTGCGGGGTCGACGTGCCCTACCCGCGCGGCCACGCGGATCTGCTCGACCGGATCGTGGAACGGGGTCTCGTGCTGGCCGAGTTGCCCCCGGGCGGCCACCCCACCCGCAGCCGCTTCGTCCTGCGCAACCGCGTCATCCCCGCTTCTCTGGGGCTGCGTCCTGTTGCCCTGACAGCCAGTTAGGCATCGGTGCAGCTCAACGCCGGTGTGGAAGAGCGTAGTCAGTGCAACAGCTGTG
>NZ_JOFL01000031.1 GCF_000719265.1 Streptomyces roseoverticillatus
GGGGAGAGGGGGCGGGAGGGGAGGGGGAGAGGGGGTTGTGAGGGGGAAAGGGGGTGGTGTGGTGCGGCCGGGGGCGCGGGCGTCAGTGGATGATGCCGGTGCGCAGCGCGACGGCGACCATGCCGGCCCGGTCGCCGGTGCCGAGCTTGCGGGCGATCCGGGCGAGGTGGCTCTTGACGGTGAGCGCCGACAGCCCCATGGACACGCCGATGGCCTTGTTGGACTGGCCCTCCGCGACCAGCCGCAGCACCTCGACCTCGCGGCCGGACAGCTCGCGGTAGCCGCCGGGGTGGCCGGGGGCGCCGGGCGGACGGCGGTGCAGCCGGGCAGCGGCCGCGGAGCCGATCGGGGCGGCGCCGGGGCGGCCCGGGACGCCGAGGTTGGTGCGGGTGCCGGTGACGACGTAGCCCTTCACACCGCCCGCGAGGGCGTTGCGCACGGCGCCGATGTCGTCGGCGGCGGACAGGGCCAGGCCGTTCGGCCAGCCCGCGGCACGGGTCTCGGACAGGAGCGTGAGCCCGGAGCCGTCGGGGAGGTGGACGTCGGCCACGCAGATGTCGCGCGGGTTGCCGACGCGGGGGCGGGCCTCCGCGATGGACGACGCCTCGATCACGTCCCGCACGCCCAGCGCCCACAGGTGCCGGGTGACGGTGGAGCGGACACGGGGGTCGGCGACGACGACCATGGCCGTCGGTTTGTTGGGGCGGTAGGCGAGGCTCGCAGGTTGCTCGAGGAGAACGGACACCAAGCCTCCAGGGGGGAGTGGCGGGGGGACGGGTCCGGCTTTGGGGGTAAGCCGGGGTAATCCGTATGGGAAGGGTCACAAGCCTCTTCGGCACCGAAGCGTCCCGGCTTTAGGGAATGATCACGAATTGGTGAGTAACAATTCGGGCAATTCGGATGCGAACGGTCGGCAACCGATCAGGTTGCCGACCGAAACGGTGCGGGGGATCGGGCGGAATCGGTCATGGATACGGCATCCGGGTGACCGTTCCGCCGCCGCGTCCGCTGCGCGGGCTCGGCGGTGCCGTAGGGGTTCGGGTGGGTCCGGCACCGCCGGGGTGCGCCGTTGCGGCTGAGCGCCGCGGCGGCGGTTTCAAGGATGCGGGGCATCCGGGACCGGCCGGTCCCGGCCGCGCTCGGTGGTGAAGGGGACGGGCCCCTTCAATCCCGCCGCAGCGGTGATCAGCCACAGCGGATGTCTTCGGCGGCGCCGAGCTTCCTGAGCCCGTACGGCACCGCCGGACAGCGCCGCTTCGGCTGAGCGCCCTCGCGGCGGTTTCAAGGATGCGGGGCATCCTTGACCGACTGGGACCGGCCGCGCCGCCGGTTCGGCGGTGAAGGGGCCGGCCCCTTTGAATCCGCCGCAGCGGTGATCAGCCACAGCGGACGTATCCGGCGGTGCCGGACTCGCCTCGCCCCCGTACGGCGAAAGCGCGCGCAGCGCTAGCGGCGGCTCTGGGGGTCCCTGCGCTGGGGGAGCGTGACTACCCCGGCATCGGGGGCGCCGCCCGGCGGCAGGCCCGCGATCTGGCACAGCAGGTCGCACCACGCCGCGAGGTGCGCCGCCGTGTCCGGCACCCCGGGCTCCTCCGGCGGCTCCGCGGCCGGGCCGCCGCCCTTGCCGCCCCGCACCGCCCGGACGGGCTTCGCGGCCGCCGGCGGGACCGGCGACCAGGAGGCCCGGATCTCGATGCGCGTCGACGGTTCCCGTTCGGCGAGGCCCCCGAAGTAGTGCGACCCGGCCCGCGTGACCGTGCCGCTCGGCGCCGCGTACGGCACGCGCCGCGCTTCGAGCGCGCCGGTGAGCCAGGACCAGCAGACCTCGGGAAGCAGCGGGTCCGCCGCCATCTCCGGCTCCAGGTCCGCGTGCACGAGCGTCACGAGCCGGAACGTGCCGCCCCAGGCCTCGTGCCCGGCGGGGTCGTGCAGCAGGATCAGCCGGCCGTCGGCCAATTCCTGGTCGTCGACGACGACCGCGGCCTCCAGCGCGTACGAGAAGGGGGCGAGCCGCTGGGGCGGCGGCGTCGCGTCGAGCTCGATCTCCGGCCGCAGGCGCACTCCTTGCAGCCCGGCGACCGCCTGCCGGAAGACGGACGGGGAGTCCTCCCCATCCGCGTCGTCCGGACCGTCCGAGAGGTGTCCCTGCGCCGCAGCCATGCCCGGAAGACTAGGCGGAACGACGCGCGGTTCCGGGTAGGACACCCACACGGGCGGGTCACTCGTTCGGCCCGTGCGAAGATTTGGGGCATGAGTGAGCGCAGCCAGCAGCAGACAGGCCGTACCGCCGCACACGACTCGGCGTTCCTGAGGGCGTGCCGGCGCGAGCCGGTGCCCCACACTCCGGTCTGGTTCATGCGGCAGGCGGGCCGCTCGCTCCCCGAGTACCGCAAGGTGCGCGAGGGCATCCCGATGCTCGACTCCTGCATGCGGCCCGACCTGGTCACCGAGATCACCCTGCAGCCGGTCCGGCGGCACAACGTCGACGCCGCGATCTTCTTCAGCGACATCGTGGTGCCGCTGAAGGCCATCGGCATCGACCTGGACATCAAGCCGGGCGTCGGCCCGGTCGTCGCGGAGCCCGTCCGTACCCGCGCGGACCTGGAGCGCCTCCGTCCGCTCGACGCCTCCGACGTCCCCTACGTCACGGAGGCCGTCGGCCAGCTCATCGGCGAGCTCGGCGCGACGCCGCTGATCGGCTTCGCGGGCGCGCCGTTCACGCTCGCCAGCTACCTCATCGAGGGCGGCCCCTCGCGCACGTACGAGAACACCAAGGCCATGATGTACGGCGACCCGGAGCTCTGGGCCGACCTCGTCGACCGCCTCGCGGGCATCACGGCCGCCTTCCTCGACGTCCAGATCCGGGCCGGCGCCTCCGCCGTCCAGCTCTTCGACTCGTGGGCCGGCGCCCTCGCCCCGGCCGAGTACCGCAACTTCGTCATGCCGGCCTCCGCCAAGGTCTTCGACGCGGTCGCCCACCACGGCGTGCCCCGCATCCACTTCGGCGTCGGCACGGGCGAGCTCCTCGGCCTCATGGGCGAGGCCGGCGCGGACGTCGTCGGCGTCGACTGGCGCGTCCCGCTGGACGAGGCCGTCCGCCGCGTCGGCCCGGGCAAGGCCCTCCAGGGCAACCTCGACCCGGCCGTGCTCTTCGCCGGGCGCGCCGCGGTCGAGGCGAAGGCGCAGGAGGTGCTGGACGCGGCGTCCGGCCTGGAGGGCCACGTCTTCAACCTGGGCCACGGCGTCCTGCCGAACACGGACCCGGAGGCCCTGACGCGCCTGGTGGAGTACGTGCACGAGCGCACGGCCCGCTGACCGCGCCTGTCAGCCACCGGCCCGGCGCTCGCATCAGGTCACACAGGGTGCCCGCGCACATCGCGCAGGGTTCGGCCGTGGTGACCGCGCCCGAAGGAAGCGGCGGCGCGACGAGCGGGCGGCCGGAGGCGGCCGCCCGCGAGGTGTACGACGCCCCGTCAGCGCTGTGCGGGCTCGCCGGCTGCCGACGCGTCAGCCGTCAGTCCGTCAGCGCCGGGTAGTCGGTGTAGCCCTTCGCGCCGCCGCCGTAGAACGTGGCGCGGTCGGCGGCGTTGAACGGGCCGCCGGCCTTCAGGCGGGCTGGCAGGTCCGGGTTGGCGAGGAACAGTGTGCCGTAGCTGATGACGTCGGCGGTGCCGTCCTCGATGAGCGCGAGGGCGTCCGGGCCGGTCGGGCCGTCGGTGAAGGCGTTGAGGACCAGGGTGCCGGAGAACCGCTTGCGCAGGTCGAGGGTGAGCTCGCGCATGCCGGAGACTTCCATGACGTGCAGGTAGGCCGGGCCCAGCGGCTCGATCGCGTCGACCAGGGCGGTGTACGTCGCCTCGGTATCGGTCTCCGCGATCGAGCCGAGCGTGTTCGCGGGCGAGATCCGCAGACCGGTCCGCTCCGCGCCGATCTCGGCGGCGACGGCCTTGACGACCTCGACGGCGAAGCGGATGCGGTTCTCGACGCTGCCGCCCCACTCGTCGGTGCGCCGGTTGGCGTTGGAGGCGAGGAACTGCTGGACCAGGTAGCCGTTGGCGCCGTGCACCTCGACGCCGTCGAAGCCGGCCTCGATCGCGTTGCGCGCGGCTGCGGCGTGGTCGGCGATGGTGGCGAGTACCTCCGGGCCGGTCAGCTCCCGGGGAGTGACGAGGTCCTTCATGCCCTCGGGGGTGAAGTGGGCGCCTTCGGCGGCGATCGCTGACGGGCCCACCGGAACCAGACCGTCCGGCAGCAGGACCGGGTGGCCGATGCGGCCGGTGTGCATGAGCTGCGCGAAGATCCGGCCGCCCGCGGCGTGCACGGCGTCGGTGACCTTGCGCCAGGAGGCGACCTGCTCGGCGCTGTGCAGGCCCGGGGTCCAGGGGTAGCCCTGCCCGACGGCGGAGGGCTGGACGCCCTCGGTGATGATCAGGCCGGCCGAGGCGCGCTGCGCGTAGTACTCGGCGGTCAGCTCGGTGGCGGTGCCGCCCTCGCCGGCGCGGCTGCGGGTCATCGGCGCCATGGCGATGCGGTTGGCGAGCCGGGTGCCGGCGAGGTCGATGGGGTCGAAAGCGGTGGTCATGACGGTCCCCTCCACAAATCATTGGCCGACCAAGCAATCGGCTCGAGAGGCACTGTAGCGCATTGCTTGGCTGGCCAACATAATGAGAGGGAAGAGACCCCGGACCGCCCATGGAAGAAGCCCGCTCATGACCGACGCCCCGGACGACGCCCCCGGCCCCTGTGCCGCCGAAACGACCGGAGTGGCCGAAGCCGCCGATGCTCCCTGCGCCGACGGAGCCGCCGGCGCCCGGCTGTGCCCCGGAGGCGAGGGGCAGGTCAGTCACGCCATCGCCCGCGTCGCCCGCGCCCACCGCATCACCGCGGGCAACCTGCTGCGCCGCCTCGGTCTCTACGCGGGACAGGAGCTGCTGATGATGCGGCTGTGGGAGGCCGGCCCCCAGCGCCAGTCCGAACTGATCAAGCTGCTGGGCCTGGACCCCTCCACCGTGACCCGCATGGTCCAGCGGCTGGAGCAGGCCGGCCTCGTCACCCGGGAACCGTGCGCCGCCGACCGCCGCGCCGTCATCGTCGCGACCACCGAGGCGGGCGAGGCCCTGCGCAAGGAGGTGGGGCAGGTGTGGCAGGAGCTGGAGGAGCGCACGCTCGCCGGCCTCGGCGACGACGACCGGAGCGAGCTGGCCAGGCTCCTGGCACACCTGGAGGACAACCTCACCGGGTGCTGACTGCGCTCTCGGCGCGCCGCTACGGCTTCGGGGCCTGCGGCGGGAACGGAATCCCGGCGAGCGGCGGCAGCAGGACCTCCTCCTCGTAGGCGAGGTGCGCCGTCAGCTTCTCCGACATCCGCTCCAGTTCGGCGCGGAACCGTACGGGATCGGCGACGGCGATGTCCGCCAGCAGCGCGCCCAGCTCCTGCTGCAGCCGCGCCACGGTCCGGTGCTCCGCCCGGAGCCGCTCGAAGGCCGCGCCGAGTTCCGGGTGATGGGCTTCCATCACGGGGAACAGATGCCGGTCCTCGCTGGTGTGGTGGAACTCCAGCGACTGGCAGAACGCCAGGCAGTGCTGTCGGATCTGGAGCCCCAGCCCCGGTCCCGGCGCCGCCGTCTCGCCTCCCGGCGCCGCGAAGTGCGCGTCGACCTCGTCGCGTACGTGCTCCAACTGCGCGCGCAGCCAGGTGTGGACCTCCATGACCTTGTCGGCGAGCGTCCTGACCGGGGCCGGCGCGTCCTCCCCGGCGCGCTCCAGGATCACGACCGGCAGGACGCGCGGGGTGTTCGCCTGGTAATCGCCGTACCCCGGCGCCGCGCGCACCGCGTGGGCGAACAGCCGGTCGCGCCGCTCCCCTTCGGCGGGCACCGCCACCGCCCCGTACCGCTCGGTCCCGATCTCCACCTGGACGAGCGGGTGGGCCAGCAAGTTGTGGTACCAGGCGGGGTGCCGGTGCGCTCCCATGCTGGATCCGACGACCAGGACCAGTCCGTCATGGCGTACGTAGCCGAGCGGGGTGGTGTGCTCCGTGCCGGACTTCGCGCCCGTGGTGGTGAGCAGCAGCAGGTCGCCGCCCTCGAACGGGCCGCCGACCTTTCCGCCGTTGGCGCGGAACTCATCGATGACGGATTGATTGAAGGAAGACATGTGTGTGGGCTCTCCGGAAAATGCAGGACCGCGTCAACGTGCGCGGGAATGCCTGAAGTCGGGGATCCGCGCGAGGCGGAGGGGGTGAGGAGACAGGGCGCGCGGAGCGCCGGGGCGTACGCGTACGAGCACGCCGCCCGCGTCAGGCTCAGCCTGCGGAACGCGAGTTCATGGGAAGTACCCCTGCAACAACGGGTGGTCGCCCGGCTGCCGGCCGGCCCACTTCTCTTTGGCCGGCGCCACGCGCCACGTCGCCCATTACAACCGCAGGGCCCGGCCCGCGTCAAAGCCGGAGATCGTCCGGGCGTCACCGCTCGCTTTGCATGTCATGCTCATGCCTGGATAGCGTGGTGATCACCGTTACCGACCACGACGGGGAATCATCATGCACATAAGGAAGTTGGCGGCCGCTGCCGTCACCGCCGCCGTTCTCGCCGGCACCACAGCCCTGACCGGCGGCGTCGCCACCGCGGCCGACGTGCGGACCGCCGACGCCTCGTACTGCACCTACGGCAAGCTCACCGCGCTGGAGAGCGTGAAGATTCGCACGGACAGGAAGCTGAACGCCACCGCCGTCGGCCTGCTCCCCAAGGGCAAGTCCGGCCGCGGCTGCGACTCCACCGGCACCGGCCTGAGCGGCCAGTCCTACAACCTCTGCGGGAAGAAGGACAACAGCTGGGTCCTCCTGGGCTACGCGGGGCACGAGGGCTGGGTGCCCACGGCCTGTATCAAGCAGTGGCAGTGACAATCTGACACCGGTGCGCCGTGAGCGGTTCTTCCGCTCGCGGCGCACCGCTGTGTGAGCGGTCAGCGCCCGCGCTCGGCGGCGGACCGCACGGGGAGGGCGCGGACCCCCGCCGCCGAGCGCAGCCACGCCTCGGTGGAGAGGGTGTGCACGAGCGCGGGGCGTACGGCGCCTTCCGTGCACGCCTCGGCGACGGCGGCCCGCAGACGGCCGGCGTCGGCCATGCCGTACCGGGCGAGTAGCAGGTCGTCGCACAGGGCGAGCAGTTCCGTGCGGTGGCGGCGGAACCCCTCGGAGACCTCCGCGCCGGAATCCGGCTCCGTCGTGCGGCGCAGTACGGCATCGGGGACGAGGCCGCGCATCGCCTCCGCCAGCAGGGGGTCGCAGCGCCAGGGGGTGGCGCGCTCGTGCAGGCGCACCGCCAGGCACGCCTCCAGCACGCGGTCGTCGAGGAAGGGGTAGGCCGCGGTCAGGCCGGCGCCCGCCACGACCTGTCCGTCGATCCGGGAGCGGCGGCCGGCGGTCTGCGCCAGCATGACGGCCTCGTGCCGGCCGCGTGAGCCGGCGAGCGGGCGCGCGTCCGCCGCGGCCGCGCCGAGCAGGGCGCGGGCCGCCTCGGCGGCTTCCGCCGTGGCCCACGGCACCATGCGCAGGTCCGGCCCCCAGCCGGCCGGGCCGTCCGGGCCGGGCGGGGAGAGGAGGGCGCCGGCCTGGTCGCCGAGCCACGTGCGGTAGTCCCGGCGGTCCAGCAGCAGGTCCAGGACGGAGCGGGTGGGCCGGCGGCGCAGGATCCGGTGGGCGCGTGCGTGGCGCCAGCACGTGCGCGGGTGGCTGCGCGCCAGGTCGTGGAGGTAGGCGCGCCGTGCCCGCACTGCCTCGTCGCCGCCGTGCCCGCTGAGCCGTACGCGGCAGCCTTCGGCCGCCAGGAGCCCGGAGAGCGCGAGGACTTGGGCCTGGCTGCGCAGGCCCGGGTTGGGTTCGTCCGTGCCGGCGGGGCGCAGGAGGTCCGCGAACTGCGGGGGGCGCTGCCCGGGCGTCACGACGAGCCGCCGGGCGCCGGGCAGGTCGCGGGTGGCGAGGCCGGCCCATGCCGCGTCGTCGTCGCTCTGGTCGGTTCCCGTGCAGGTCACCGTGGTCAGGCCGGGCCGGTGCCGGTGGGCGAGGAAACACAGCGACATCGAGTCCAGGTCACCGGACAGGTCGCAGCCGATGCCGATGCCGATGCCGATGCCGATGCCGATGCCGATGCCGATGCCGATGCCGGTGCCGGGCGGCCCCTCGGCCCCTCCGGCCCTTGCAGCCCCTCCGGCCCCCGCGGATCCGGCAGTCCTCGCCGCCCCGGCAGCCCCTGCCGTCCCCGTGGCCCCTGCGGCCTCGATGCGGAACGCCACGGCCGTGGCCAGCGCGTCGCGCAGGAGCGGGGCGCCCCGGGACAGGGGCAGTTCCGGCTCGGGGGGAGTCCACCAGCGTGCGGTGCGGCTCCGCCCGCCGGCCCCGATCAGCAGGCAGTCTCCCGGCGGCACCGCCCGGACCCCTTGCCACGGCGGCATGTCGGCCACGGGATGCGGCAGCGGCGGGTTCAGCAGCCGGGCCGCGAGCCACTGCCGGTCCAGACCGTTTCCGGTCAGGCGGGCCAGGACGTCGCACCGGTCGGCGGCCACGACGGTGCCTGCCAACGGCGCGAAGAAGACCCTCCGCAGCCCCGACGCGCTGCCCTGGACCCGGAGCATGCCGCCCGCCACGGCCACCGCGTGGAAGCTCCCCGGCAGGGCCGCGCCGATCCGGTCCAGGCGCGCCACGCTCTCGCCGAGCCCCGCGGCCAGCCGGTTCAGCCGGCCCGCGGTGACCGGGCACTGGCCGATCACCGCGAGCCTCGCGCCGCCCGCCGCGCCGACCACGATCTCGTCCGTGCTCCAGTGGCCCATCAGCCACGGCCGTCCCGACGCATGGGGGACGGACCGGGCGGCGAGGGGGCGCAGGAGCCCGGCCGCGAGGCTGCCGGCTTCGCTGTCGGGCAGCACCGCGAACCAGCGCGCACCGCAGCCGGACACCCCGCTGTCCTTACCGGTCGCGCCGGCCGGAGGGGCCGTCCCGGAAGTCCCCCCGCCGGCCCTGCGTGTCCTCTTCGAAGGTGCCGGTCTCGACGAGCCCGGGCGATTCGCAGGTCTTCTTCTCGTCCACGGTCTTCTTCTCGTCCACGGGATCCACCTCGGTCCTGACCGGTATTCAGGCTTCCCTTTGGGGGACTATTGCCAGCATCGCGCCGTAATTCCGTGATGCGCAAGTATCCGGCCTTACGCACGATCGGGTGAGTTTGCCCGACCTTCGCGTGGCGCGGAATTGCGCATACGCACCACGACCCGCCCGCGTCATCAGCCCGCAGGCGGGCATCCACCTGAATCTCACGCCCGTCAACTCGATTGTCCCCGAGCGTCCTTGACGGCCGCCGCCGCCCTGCGGGCCGCCACCAGCACCGGGTCCCACACCGGTGAGAACGGCGGGGCGTAGCCCAGGTCCAGAGCCGTCATCTGATCCACCGTCATGCGGGCCGTGAGGGCCACCGCCGCGACGTCCACCCGCTTCGCCGCGCCCTCGCGTCCCACGATCTGCACGCCCAGCAGCCGCCCCGTGCCGTGCTCGGCGAGCATCTTCACCGTCATCGGGCGCGCCCCGGGGTAGTAGCCGGCGCGGCTCGTGGACTCGATGGTGGCCGTCACGCAGCGCAGGCCCTCCGCCCGCGCCTGGGCCTCCAGCAGGCCGGTCCGGGCGATCTCCAGGTCGCAGACCTTGCTGACGGCCGTGCCCACCACGCCGGGGAACGTCGCGTAGCCGCCGCCCACGTTGGTGCCGATGACCTGCCCGTGCTTGTTGGCGTGCGTGCCGAGGGCGATGTGGCGGGTGCGGCCGGAGACGAGGTCGAGGACCTCCACGCAGTCGCCGCCCGCCCAGACGTTCTCGTGGCCGCGCACCCGCATGGCCAGGTCCGTGAGCAGTCCGCCCGAGGTGCCCAGCGGCAGGCCCGCTTCACGGGCGAGCGCCGTCCCGGGGCGCACGCCGAGGCCGAGGACGACCACGTCGGCGGGGTGTTCGCGGGCGGCGGTGACGATGGCGCGGACCCGGCCGTCCGGGCCGGTCCGTACGGCCGTGACCTCGGTGTCCGTCACGACCTCGATGCCCATGCCGGTCATGGCCTCGCGCACGAGCGCGCCCATGTCGGGGTCGAGGGTCGACATCGGCTGCGCGGAACGCTCGATCACCGTCACCGTCCAGCCGCGCCGGACGAGCGCCTCCGCGGCCTCCACGCCGATGTACCCCGCGCCGACCACCACCGCCCTGCGGTCCGCCGCGCCGCCGTCGAGCGCGGCGACGAGCGCCCGGCCGTCGTCCAGGGTCTGCACCCCGTGCACGCCCGGGGCGTCGATGCCCTCCAGGGGCGGCCGGACGGGGCGGGCGCCGGTCGCGAGGACGAGGTGGTCGAAGCCGTGCCAGCGCTCCGTACCGGACTCCAGGTCGCGTGCGAGAATGCGCTGCCGGTCGAGGTCGAGCCCGGTCACTTCCGTGCGCATCCGTACGTCGATGCCGCGGGCGCGGTGCTCCTCCGGCGTCCGGGCGACGAGCGCGTCCGGGCCGCCGACCACGCCGCCCGCCCAGTACGGGATGCCGCACGCCGAGTATGACGTGTGCCGGCCGCGCTCGAACGCGACGATCTCCAGCTCGTCCGGCTTCCTGAGCCGGCGCGCCCGGGACGCGGCGGACATGCCCGCCGCGTCGCCTCCGACGACCACCAGTCGCTGTGCGGCCATGTCCGCTCCTCCCGTTCCCCGGTCCCGGTCGCCCGGTCTCCGCTCAGTCTCCGGCACTCCAGTCCAGGAAGACCGTCTCGCCGTCCCCCTGCAGCTGCACGTCGAAGCGGTACGCGGTCCGCCGCCCGGCCTCGGGCCGCGCCAGCAGCGTGGCCCGCCGGTCCGCCGGCAGCGCCGCCAGCAGCGCGTCTCCGGGCGGCTCGGTGACGTACACCCGGGTGAACAGGTGCCGGTCCAGGCCCCGGGCGTGGACGCACAGGGCCAGGTACGGCGCGCCGCCCGGCAGCAGCGTGCGCAGGACGTAGTGCCCGTCCCGGTCGGTGGGCACGCGGGCCCAGCCGGTGAACGTCTCCCCGTCGCGGTGCAGGCTGCCCGGCGCGCCGGCGAGCGAGCCGTCGGGGGCGGCCTGCCAGAACTCCAGGAGCGCGTCGGGCACGGGCGCGCCCTCCCCGTCGCGGACATGGCCGTGCAGGGTCACGGCGGCCGGGTGCCCGGCCGGGGCCGCGTCGCCGCCGCCCGGGAAGGGCAGGGCGGTGCCGTAGTAGGGGCCGATGGTCTGGGACGGGGTGGGGGGCAGCAGCATCAGCGGGCCCCTTCGGTCCAGGTCGCGGACGGGCCGTCCAGGACGATGTCCCAGCGATAGCCGAGGGAGCGGCCGGGCTCGCCCAGCGCGCGGTCCAGGGCGCTGACCAGCCGGGCGCGGGCCGCCGCGTCGCTGACGGCGTTCCGGATGATGTCGTCGGGCAGGAGCGGGTCGCCGGGGAAGTACATCTGGGTCACGAGCCGCTGCGTGAACGCCGTGCCGAAGAGCGAGAAGTGCAGGTGGGCGGCGCGCCAGGCGTCGTTCGCACCGCCCAGCGGGTAGGCGCCGGGCCGGATGGTGACGAAGCGGTAGCGGCCGTCGCCGTCGGTGAGGCAGCGGCCCGCGCCGGTGAAGTGGGGGTCGAGCGGGGCGGGGTGGCGGTCGAGGGGGTGGGCGTAGCGGCCCGCGGCGTTGGCCTGCCACAGCTCCACGAGCTGGCCGCGCACGGGACGGCCCCGGCGGTCCGTGACCCGCCCGGCGACGACGATGCGCTCGCCGACCGGCTCGCCGCGGTGCTGCCGGGTGAGGTCGTGGTCGAGGGGCCCGACGTCGGCCGTCCCGAAGACGGGACCGCTCAGCTCGGCGGTTCCGGGAGCGACGGGCATGGGCACGGGCACGGCCGGCCGGAGGGGAGCCCGGAGGGCGACGGCCCGCGCTGCGGCGGCGAAGGCGCTGTCCCCGGAGTCCGTTGGGCGTATCTGTTCCTGCGCGGGACGCGGTGCGGGTTCAGAGAGGGCCATGGACCTGATCTACCCCGGGGCGCCCCCGGTGATCCCGCCCGGCCTGCCGTCAGGTCAGACCAGCGGTGCGCCCGCATAGTTCTCGGCCAGTTCGGCCGCGGCCGCCGTGGGGCCCGTGACCCGGCGCAGCCACGTCAGCTGCATGGCGCGGTCGTACGCGTCGGCGCCCGGCGCCGCGTGCAGCATCGTCGTCAGCTCGTGCGAGAAGAACTGCGCCTGCCACACGCGGCGCAGGCAGTTGTCCGAATACCGGTCGAGGAGCGCGGCCGAGCCGGTGCGGTGCCAGTGCGCGAACGCCCGGGCCATGGTGACGACGTCCCCGAAGGCCAGGTTGAGGCCCTTGGCGGCGCTCGGCGGCACGATGTGCGCCGCGTCCCCCGCGAGCAGCAGCCGCCCGTACCGCATCGGCTCGATCACCTGGCTGCGCAGGCCGCTCACCGATTTGGCGAGGACGGGCCCGCGCCGCAGCCGCCAGTTCCCGGCGGCCAGCCGGACGTCCAGCTCGTCCCAGACGCGGTCGTCCGGCCAGTCGCGGGGATCGGTGCCGTTGGGCACCTGCAGGTAGAGCCGTGAGACGGCGGGGGAGCGCATGCTGTGCAGCGCGAAGCCCCGCTCGTGGCCGGCGAGCAGCAGCTCGTCGCTGGAGGGCGGCACGTCCGCGAGGATGCCGAGCCACGAGTACGGGTACGTGCGCGCGTGCATCGACACCGCGCCCGCGGGCAGGGCACGCCGGGAAGCGCCGTACGAGCCGTCGCAGCCCGCCACGAACTCGCACTCCAGCGTGCCTTCCTGGCCGCCCCGCCCCCCTTGTCCTCCCCGGACGAAGCGGACGAGCGGCTGCTCGCCGTCGGCCTTCTCGACGGCGACCACCCGCGTGTCGAACAGCAGCGGCGGCCCGCCGGCCAGCTGAAGGGCGATCAGGTCCTTGACCACCTCGGTCTGCGGATAGATCGTCACCGTCCGGCCGCCGGTCCGGGACGGCAGGTCCACCCGGTGCGCCTCGCCCTCGAAGCGCAGCTCGAAGCCGCGGTGGGTCAGCCCCTCGCGGTCCAGCCGGTCCCCCGCGCCGCACTCCCGCAGGATGTCCACCGAACCCTGCTCCAGGATCCCGGCGCGCTGCCGCCGCTCGACGTACGCGCGGTCGCGGGTCTCCAGGACGACGCAGTCCACGCCCGCCCGGTGCAGCAGCCGGGCGAGCAGCAGGCCGGCCGGGCCGGCCCCGATGATGCCGACGGTGGTACGCATGTGCGGGCAACCTCCCCGGAGAGCGAGCGCCGTACGCGTCCTCGGCGTGCGCGCGTCCCGGGCGGGCGGTCCTCAGCGTTCGAGGACCAGCGCCTGCCCCTGCCCCACGCCGATGCACAGTGCGGCCAGCCCCGTGCCCGAGCCCGCCGCGGCGAGCTGATGGGCGACCGACCCCGCGAGGCGCGCGCCGGAGCAGCCCAGCGGGTGGCCGATGGCGATCGCGCCGCCACGGGGGTTGACGATCCCCGTGTCGAGCTCCGGCCACTCCTCGAAGCATCCCAGGACCTGTGCCGCGTATGCCTCGTTGAGCTCGAAATATGTCACGTCCGCAAAGGTGCGCCCGGCCTTGGCGAGGACGCGCCGCACGGCTTCCACCGGCCCGAGCCCGTAGAGGTCCGGCTCGATGCCGGTGACCGCGGACGCCCGGATCCGCGCGAGCGGCTCGCGGCCCGTCTCGCGCAGCCCTTCCTCATCGCACAGCAGCAGCGCCGCCGCGCCGTCGTTGAGCGGCGAGGCGTTGCCCGCAGTGACCGTGCCGCCGTCCTTGCGGAAGGCCGGTTTCAGGCGGGCGAGGGCCTCCATGGAGGTGTTGTCGCGGATCGTCTCGTCCCGCGGCAGCGCCACGCCCGGCAGCGGGACGACCTCGGCGTCGAACGCGCCCTCCGCCCACGCCCGCGCCGCCTTCCGGTGGCTGGCGAGCGCGTAGGCGTCCTGCTGCTCCCGCGTGATGCCGTACTTGTCCGCGATCAGCTCGGCGCCCTCGCCCAGCGACGTCGTCCACCGCTCCGGCATCGCCGGGTTCGTCATCCGCCAGCCGAGCGTGGTCGAGTACAGCTCCTGGTGGGCCGTGGGGAAGGCCCGCTCCGGCTTCGGCATGACGTAGGGCGCGCGGGTCATGGACTCCACGCCGCCCGCCACGACCACCGACGCGTCGCCGAGGGCGATCGTCCGGTACGCGTGGACGACGGCCTCCAGGCCCGAGGCGCACAGCCGGTTGACCGTCATGCCCGGCACGGTCACCGGCAGCCCGGACAGCAGCACGGCCATCCGGCCCACGTTGCGGTTCTCCTCGCCGGCGCCGTTGGCGTTGCCGAAGACGACGTCGTCGATCCGGGCCGGGTCGAGCGCGGGGCTGCGGCCGACGACCGAGCGGACGACGTGCGCGGCGAGGTCGTCCGGGCGCACGGAGGCGAGGGCCCCGCCGTACTTGCCGACCGGGGTGCGCACGGCGTCGACGACGTAGACGTCCCGGATGCGGTCGTTCATGGCACTCCTCCCGCGGGGCCCCGCCACCGGGGCCGCCGTGTGAACTGCTGTTCAACCCTGCTGTTCCTGGCCGGCCGCTGCCGAGTCTTCGGGCTGTCTCCGGCCGCTGTCAATGGGTAACCGGCCGATCGGTCGGTCGGGAGGCGGGACAGAGGGCGGCGGAAGGCCGTTTGGGGCCGTTTGAGAGAGTGGTCCCATGAGCGCAGCAGACCGTTCAGCGGTCTCTTCCAGGCATCATGTCGTCGTTGTCGGCGGCGGGATCTCCGGCCTCGCCGCGGCCCTCCGGCTCGCCCGCGCGGGCGTCCGCGTCACGCTCCTGGAGAGCAGCGACCGCGTCGGCGGCAAGCTGCACGCCGGCGAGATCGCGGGCATGCCCGTGGACCTCGGAGCCGAGTCGGTGCTGGCCCGGCGCCCCGAGGCCGTGGAGCTCGCCCGCGCCGCCGGGCTCGGCGACCACCTCCAGCCGCCCGCCGCCACCGCCATGCTCTGGACCCGCGGCGAGCTGCGCCCCCTCCCGACCGGCCACACCATGGGCGTCCCCGGCGACCTCGCCCCGCTCGCCGCCGCCGGCATCCTGTCCGCCGACGGCCTCGCACGCGTCGCGCAGGACGCCGAGCTGCCGCACACCGACCCCGGCGAGGACATCGCCATCGGCGCGTACATCGCCGAGCGCATGGGCCGCGAGGTCGTCGACCGGCTGGTCGAGCCGCTGCTCGGCGGCGTCTACGCGGGCGACGCGTACCGCATCTCCATGCGCGCCGCCGTCCCGCCGCTCTTCGAGGCCGCCCGCACCCACTCCTCGCTCGGCGAGGCCGTCCGCGACCTGCAGGCCCGCGCCGCCGCCCGGCAGCAGACCGGGCCCGTCTTCATGGGCATCGAGGGCGGCATCGGACGGCTGCCGCTCGCCGTCGCGGACGCCGTACGGGCCGCCGGCGGCGAGATCCTCACCCGCACGCGCGCGGACGAGCTCCGCCGGGACGGCGCGCGGTGGACCGTCCGCGCGGGCGAGCGGACCCTGACCGCCGACGCCGTCGTCGTCGCCGCGCCCGCCGGGGAGGCCGGACGCCTCCTGCGCGCCGCCGCCCCCGCGGCCGCCGACGGCCTCGCCGCCGTCGAGTACGCCTCGATGGCCCTGGTCACCATGGCCTTCCGGCGCTCCGACGTGGAAGGGCTGCTGCACGGCAGCGGCTTCCTCGTGCCGCCCGTCGACGGCCGCACGATCAAGGCCTCCACCTTCAGCAGCAACAAGTGGCGCTGGAACGCCGACGCCGACCCGGACCTGTTCGTCCTGAGGACGTCCATCGGGCGGTACGGCGACGAGGCCGATCTCCAGCGCGAGGACGCCGAGCTGGTGTCCGTGTCGCTCAAGGACCTCGGCGACGCGGTCGGCCTCGCGGCGGCCCCCGTCGAGACCCGCGTCACCCGCTGGGACGGCGGCCTGCCGCAGTACCCCGTGGGGCACCTCGGCCGCGTCGCCCGCATCCGCGAGGCCGTCGGCCGCGTGCCCGGCCTGGCCGTCTGCGGCGCGGTCTACGACGGCGTGGGCGTCCCCGCCTGCGTCTCCAGCGCCCACCGGGCGGCCGGCCAGGTACTCGAAGGACTCGCCACCCTGGCCGAGGGCGCCGGGGACGGCAGGGGAGAATAGGAACCATGACAGACGCGCAGAAGATCCCGAACGCCGGCAAGAAGGCCAAGGACCTCAACGAGGTCATCCGCTACACCCTCTGGTCGGTGTTCAAGCTCCGCGACGTCCTCCCGCAGGACCGCGCCGGCTGGGCCGACGAGGTCGAGGAGCTGTTCGCCCAGCTCGCGGAGAAGGACGTCACCGTGCGCGGCACGTACGACCTCTCCGGCCTGCGCGCCGACGCCGACGTCATGATCTGGTGGCACTCCGAGACCTCGGACGCCCTCCAGGACGCGTACAACCTCTTCCGCCGCACCAAGCTCGGCCGCGTGCTGGAGCCGGTGTGGTCCAACATGGCGCTGCACCGCCCCGCCGAGTTCAACAAGTCGCACATCCCGGCGTTCCTCGCCGACGAGACCCCGCGCGACTACGTCAGCGTCTACCCCTTCGTCCGCTCCTACGACTGGTACCTGCTGCCCGACGAGGACCGCCGCCGCATGCTCGCCGACCACGGCAAGATGGCCCGCGGCTACCCGGACGTCCGGGCGAACACGGTCGCGTCGTTCTCGCTGGGCGACTACGAGTGGATCCTCGCCTTCGAGGCGAACGACCTGTACCGGATCGTGGACCTCATGCGGCACCTGCGCGCGTCCGAGGCGCGGATGCACGTCCGCGAGGAGGTCCCGTTCTACACCGGTCGCCGCAAGGCGGTCGCGGAGCTGGTGGCGGGGCTCGCGTAGCGCCTCCGGCGCGGAGGCGGCACGCGCATTCCGCCGGGCCCTCATGGCGGTGGCTTCTCGCCGTGGCGGCGGGCGTCTTCTGCCGCCGCGGCGGCGGGTCACCACAGTGCCGGATTCCGGCGGTGCCGAGACGGGCCGTTGGCCGACGCGGCACCGCTGGGAGTCAGCCCGCGGCCTGCTTGTCTCTCGTTGCTGCCGGCTCCCGGCGCGGAGCGTAATCGCGGTGGCTTCTCGCCGTGGCGGCGGGCGTCTTCTGCCGCCGCGACGGCGGGTCACCACAGCACCCGACCCCGGCGGTGCCGAACCGGGCCGCAGCCCGGTTCGGCACCGCCTGTAGTCAGCCCGCGGCCCGCTGGGCCTGCTTGCCCCTCGTCGCCGCCGGCTCCCGGCGCGGAGCGCACGTCGCGCCGCGTGCCGGGACCGCGCCCGTCAGCAGGTACGCGTCCAGGTGGCGGTTGACGCAGCGGTTCGGGCCGCCGCCGATGCCGTGCGTGCCCGAGCCCCGCTCGGTCACCAGGGCCGAGCCCGGCAGCCGGCGCCGCAGCTCCAGCGCGCCCGGGTACGGCGTCGCCGCGTCCCGCTCCGCCGCCAGCAGCAGCGTGGGCGGGAGCGCGCCGCGCGCCGCCCGGACGTCGAGCGGCCGCTGCGACGGCGCCTTCCAGAACGCGCACGGCAGGTTCATCCACGCGTTCTGCCAGGTCTCGAAGGGCGCCCGCCGCGCGAGCCGCGTGTTGTCGCGGTCCCACTTCTTCCACGAGCGCGGCCAGCGCGCGTCGTTGCACTCGACGGCCGTGTAGACGGCGTTGGAGTTCTCACTGGCCACCGCGCCGCCCGCGTCCGGCTCGGCGATGGCGCGCAGGGACTTGGCGTCCCCGCGCAGGTACGAGGAGAGGGCGTTCGCGCTGCGCGCCCAGTAGCTGTCGGTGTAGCCGACCTGGAGGAACGCGGCCTGGAGCTCCCCGGGACCGACCTTGCCGGCCGGCTTGCGCGCCAGCCGGCGGCTCGCGTGCTCGTAGGAGGCGTGCACCTGCTGCGCGGTGCGGCCCAGGTGGTAGACGTCGTCGTGCCGGGCGACCCAGTGCCGCCAGTCGCTCCAGCGGGTCTCGAAGGCCGCGGACTGGCTGAGGTTGCTGCGGTACCAGATCTTCTTCGGGTCGGGGTCGACCACGCTGTCGAAGACCATGCGGCGCACGTGCCCCGGGAACAGGGTGGCGTAGAGCGCGCCGAAGTAGGTGCCGTAGGACGCGCCCATGTAGGTGAGCCGCCGCTCGCCGAGCGCGGCGCGCAGGACGTCCAGGTCGCGGGCGTTGTTGAGGCTGGTGAAGTGCTGCAGGTCCGCGCCTGCGCGGCGCGCGCAGCTCTGCGCGTAGGCGCGCGCCTCGGCGGCCTTCTTGCGCTTGTACGCGGCGGAGGGGTGCTCCGGCGCCTCGGTGGGGGCCTTCACGAAGCTCGCGGGGGAGACGCACGACAGGGGCGCGGAGCGGCCGACGCCGCGGGGGGCGTAGCCGATGAAGTCGTACGCCTTCGCCAGGTTCTGCCACTGCGGGACGGCGGCGAGCAGCGGGAAGAACATGCCGGAGCCGCCCGGGCCGCCGGGGTTGAAGACGAGCGCGCCCTGGCGGCCGGAGTCCTGGCCGGTGGCGCGGCCGCGGCTGACGGTGAGGCTGATGTGCTTGCCGTGGGGGCGGGCGTAGTCCAGCGGCACGGAGACGGTGCCGCACTCGAAGGGGGCGGGCAGGCCCTCGGCCTCGGGGCACGTGCCGAACCGGATGCCCTCCGAGGCGGCTTCCCGGGCGGCTTCCTCCGCGCCGAGCATTTCGGCGTAGCCGCCGGGCGCGTGGGTGCGGTGCGGGACGAGGGCGTCGGCCGGGGCGGCGGTGAGCGTGGTGAGGACGAGTGATCCCAGGGCTCCGTACAAGGCGAGTGCTCTCACTGACCATCCCTTCCCGGCATTTAATCTGACAAAAGGGATAATTGGTGGGGTCTTTGACGATGTAAAGCACCGGGGGCGGGTGTCGCCGCGATGGGGCCGGACGGGGGTGCGGGGGCGCCGGGCGGGAACGGCCTCGGACGGCCGGGGAATGGACGAGACCCCGCGATCGGGGGGATGTCGCGGGGCCTCTGTCAGGCGAACGGCCCGCCGGACGGGTTGGTTCCCGCGCTTCTGCGGCAGTATGGCGGAGGGGGGTGGTCTGCGTGCGGGAGCGGCCGGACGGCAAGAGGAGCGCGAACGGCAAGGCGTTCGATCCCGAGCGGCTGTTCCTGCCGCCCGACGACGACCTCGCGCCCAACCGGCCCGGCGAGACGCTCCGCGCCCGGCTCGACGGCTCCGGCACGGCCGGGCCGTCCGGCCGCGCCCGCCTCGTGCTCGCCCGGCTGCTCGGGCGGCGGCCCCTGGAAGACGCCTGGCGCCGGGCGCTGGCCGCCGAGCAGTGCGTCGGCGCGGCGCTCGAAGAACTTGCCGGCGGCGGCTGGGACGTCGTGCACTCCATCGTCCTTCCGGGCGACGCGATCGTCTCCCACCTGCTGATCGGGCCCGGCGGCGTCTTCGGCATCGCCTCCCGGCCCGGGCGGAGGGCGCGGGTGCGGGTCGGCGTGTCGGAGGTGCGGATGGACCGCGAGCGGCATCCGCGGCCGTACGTCCGCGAGGCCCGGCACGACGCGGCCCGCGCGTCGCTCGTCCTCACGCGCGGTTGCGGGTTCCTGGTGCAGGTGCGGCCGGTGCTGGTGTTCGTGGGCGCGCGGAGCGTGGACGTCTCGCCGGAACTGGACGACGTCCAGGTGCTGGGCGAGCGGGACGTGCCCGGGCTGGTCGCCCCGGGCGGGGTGCTGCACCCCGACCGCTCCCGGCGCATCCACACCGTCGCGCGGAACCGGCGGGTGTGGCTCTGGGCGTGACAGGCCGTCAAACGGGTGACCTGCGGGCGTATTTCCCGACCGGAGCGGGGTGCGGCCCCTAACCTTGATCATGCGGTCGAGGACCACGGGGAGGCTGCGGTGCGGTGCGCCGTGTCCGGCGGACGCTCGGGGATGAGGGTTCCCTCCGGGGCACCCCTGCCGCCGGGCCACGGGCACGCACGGCTGCCACCCTGTAACTCGACCGCGTTCGATTTTGCGGGCACGGGTGCCTGGCGGCTCCTTCGCCGTGTGCGGCGCAACGGGCGCCCGCCGCGGCGACGGTGGAGAGGTGCGGGCGCTCTCCCCTGTTGCCGCGGCAACAGTGGTTCTTTTGCTTGCCGCCGCGGCAACGAATCGTCCGCCGCGGCAGCGGGCAATCGCGGCGGTGGAGGGCAGGCGCGTGCCTGCCGGGTGCTTTGCCCGCCGCGGCAACCATCCCTCCGCCGCGGCGGCGCGCAACCACCCACAACCAGTCCGGCGGTGCCGGACGGACGTGACCGACGGACGGGACGGAGGAGGAGGCGGTCGATGAGGCGCAGCCGGGGCGTTCGCCCGCCGCGCCGGCGCGCGGCCGCCGTCACCGCCACGGCGGCAGCCGTCGGCGGCGCCCTGCTCGCCCTCGCCGGCTGCGGCGCCGCCGCGCCCCGTACGCCCGCCGCGGGCGACAGCGTCGACGCGTCGCCCCACCGCTGCGGCCACGGCTGGCGTCACCCCCGCCCCGGCACGCACACCTTCGCCCTGCACAACACCTCCGGCACCGTGACCGAGATCCAGCTCACCGACCCCCGTACCGGCGCCGTGCTCGGCGAGGCCGAGGGGATCGCGCCCGGGGCCGTCCGGACGATGCGGGCGCGGCTCGGCGCCGGCCGTTACGCGTTCGTGTGCTTCGGCGAGGACGCCGACCCCGTCACCGGCCCCGCCGTCCGCATCCCCGGCCGCACCGCCGCCGGAGGCACCGGCCCCGCCGCCGTCCCCCTGACCGCGCACGACCTCATCCCGCCCACCCTGGACTACCAGCAGTGGGTCACCACCCGCATGACCCGCCTCGCGTCGGCGACCGACGCCCTGCGCGCGGCCGTCCGCGCCGGCGACATCCCCGCCGCCCGTACCCGCTGGCTCACCGCCCACCTCGCCTACGCCCGCCTCGGCGCCGCCTACGACGCGTTCGGCGACGCGGGCGAAGCCGTCGACCGCACCACCGCCGGCCTGCCCCGCGGCCCGCGCGATTCGGGTTTCACCGGCTTCCACCGCGTCGAGTACGGCCTCTGGCACCACGAGCGCCCCACCACCCTCCTCCCCGCCGCCGACCGCCTGGCCCGGGACGTGCGCGCCCTGCGCACCGCCTGGGCCGGCACCCGGATGGACCCCGCCGACCTCGGCCGCCGCGCGCACGAGATCCTGGAGGACACCCTGCGGGCCGAACTGACCGGCCGCACCGACTACGGCAGCGGCTCCGGCCTCGCCACGACCCGCGCCCACGTCGACGCCACGCGCGCCGTCCTGGACCGCCTCCGCCCGTTCCTGCGCACCCGGTACCCGGGCCTCCCGGCCCTCGACCGCCGCCTCGGCCGCCTCGCCCGCACCCTCGACGCCCACGCCCGCGCCCACCACGGCGGCTGGACGCCCCCGGCCCGCCTCGGCCGTACGGAGCGGGCCCGTATCGACGCCGCCGTCGGGGACCTCACCGAGCGCCTCGCGTCCGTCGCCGCGCTCTGCGACGTACGGAGGACGCCGTGAGGCCCGTCCCCCGCCGCGGCCTCCTCCGCGGCGCACTGGCCGCGGGCACCGCCGGCGCCCTCGCGGGCCCGGCCGCCGCCACCGGTCCCCACGGCCCCGGCCCCCACCGCCCGTCAGCGCCCCGCTTCCACGGCCCCCACCAGGCGGCCGTCCTCACCCCGCCCGCCCGCGCCACCGCCTTCACCTCCTTCGACGTCACCGCCGCCGACCGCCGCGAACTCGCCGGCCTCCTGCGCACCCTCACCGACCGCGCCCGCTTCCTGACCACCGGCGGCACCCCCGACCCCACCGGCATCACCGCCCCGCCCCCCGACTCCGGCCTCCTCGGCCCGGACGTCCCCGCCGACGGCGGACTCGCCGTCACCCTCTCCGTCGGCGCCTCGCTCTTCGACGACCGCTACGGACTCGCCGGCCGCGCCCCCCGCCTGCTGCGCACCATGCCCGTCTTCCCCGACGACGACCCCGACCCGGCCTGGTGCCACGGCGACCTCGCCGTCCAGCTGTGCGCAGACAGCCCCGACACCGTGCTGCACGCCCTGCGCGACCTCACCCGCCACACCCGCGGCGCCCTGCAGATCCGCTGGCGGATCAACGGCCACACCGCCCCGCCCCGCCCCTCCGGCGCCCCCCGCAACCTGTTCGGCTTCAAGGACGGCACCTCCGGTCCCGACCCCCGCGACGCCCGCCTCATGGACCGCCTCGTGTGGACCGGCCCGGACTCCGGCGAGCCGCCGTGGGCCGCGGGCGGCAGCTACCAGGTCGTCCGGCTCATCCGCATGCTGACCGAGTTCTGGGACCGCGTCCCGCTCTCCGAGCAGGAACGCGTCATCGGCCGCAGCCGCGACACCGGCGCGCCCCTCGACGGCGCCCGCGAGACCGACGCACCCCGCTACGCCCACGACCCCACCGGCGAGGTGACCCCCCTCGACAGCCACATCCGCCTGGCCCACCCCCGCACCCCCGGCAGCGAGGCGCACCGGCTGTTGCGCCGCTCGTACACCTACGACCGCGGCACCGACAGCAACGGCACCCTCGACCAGGGCCTGCTCTTCTGCTGCTACCAGCGCGACCCGGTGCGCCAGTTCACGGCCGTGCAGAAACGACTCGCCGGGGAGCCGCTGACCGACTACGTCACGCCGTTCGGCGGCGGGTACTTCTTCGCCCTGCCCGGCGTGCGGGACCGCGCCGACTGGTACGGCCGCGCCCTGCTGGCCTGAACCGGAGGAACACGACATGACCACCCGTGCCCGTACCCGTACGAGACGCGGCGTCGCCCTCGCCGCGGCCTTCGCCACCACCGCCATCCTCGGCGCGTCCCCCGCCACGGCCCGCTCCCCGCTCCCCGGCGACTGGACCACGACCGAGTCCCCGGTCGAGCACCTCGTCGTCGTCTTCGACGAGAACGTCTCCTTCGACCACTACTTCGCCACCTACCCGCGCGCCGTCGGCACCGACGGCACGCGCTTCACCCCCGCCCGCGACACCCCCGCCAAGATCGACAACCTGCGCACGGCCGGCCTCCTGCGCCGCAACCCCAACCAGTACCCCCCGCGCCGGCTGTCCGCCCGGCAGGCCCTCACCTGCGACCAGAACCATTCCTACGGGCCGGAGCAGTACGCCGCCAACGGCGGGAAGGCCGACAGGTACGTGCAGAACACCGACTCCGGGAAGTGCTCCGGCCGGCTGTTCGGCGAGCCCGGCCTCGTCATGGACTACTACGACGGCAACACCGTCACCGCCCTCTGGAACTACGCCCAGCACTACGCCCTGAACGACCGCTCCTTCAGCACCACGTACGGGCCGTCCACGCCCGGAGCGCTCAACCTCGTCTCCGGGCAGACCCACGGCGTCGTCTCGACCGACCCCGCCTCCGGCACGGAGCGCCCCGAGCGGACCGCCGAACCCGACCGCCGCGTCGTGACCGCGCCGGACGCCGACGGCGTCGGCACGGTCGTCACCGACCCCGAGCCCGCCTACGACGACTGCTCCAACAAGGACCGCACCGGGCACAGCCCCCTCGCCGAGATGACCGGCCGCACCATCGGGGACGTGCTCACCGACGACGACATCTCGTGGGGCTGGTTCCAGGGCGGCTTCCGCCCGAGCACCCCCTGGGACGGCACGCCCGGCCACCACGCGCGCTGCGCCGGCCGCACGCACACCAACGCCGGCGGCGCGCGCGTCATCGACTACCTCCCGCACCACGAGCCGTTCCAGTACTACCGGTCGACGGCCAACCCGCACCACCTCCCGCCGCGCTCCGTCGCCGAGATCGGCCACGCCGGGCGGGCGAACCACCAGTACGACCTGACCGACTTCGACGCCGCCCTGCGCGCGGGGCGGCTGCCCGCCGTCAGCTTCCTCAAGGCCCCCGCCGCGCAGGACGGGCACGCGGGCTACTCCGGGCCCCTCGACGAACAGCGGTTCCTCGTGGAGTGGATCAACAAGATCCAGAACGCGCCGCAGTGGAAGGACACCGCCGTCGTCATCGCCTACGACGACTCCGACGGCTGGTACGACCACGCCTACGCGGCGCCCCGCAACGGCTCCCGGCTCGCCGGCAAGGGCCCCCACGGCAAGCCCCTCGACGGGCCCGCCTGCCGGGCCGCGCCCGCGGCCGCCGGCGGGCACGCGGGGCGGTGCGGGCCGGGGCCGCGGCAGCCGCTGCTCGTGATCTCCCCCTACAGCAAGGTCAACGCGATCGACCACACGCCGACCGAGCAGACGTCCGTCCTCAAGTTCATCGAGTGGAACTGGGGCACCGACCCGGTCGGCGGCTCGTCCTTCGACACCCGCGCGGGCTCGCTGCTGGGCATGTTCGACTTCGCGCACCCGAACGGGAAGCGGGTGCTGCTGAACGCGGACGGCTCCGTGCGGTCGGTCGCGAACATCCGGAGGGTCGAACCGGTCGCGACGGAGATCGTCGACGGCGACGCGCCGCACGGTGTGCCCTCCGGGCCGGAACCGGTCGCCTTGGCGGCGGGCGGGGCGGTGACGTGCGGGGGCGCGGCGGTGCTCTTGCTGCGCCGCCGCGCACGCCGGGGCTAGCGCCCCCGGCGCGGGGTGTCCTCGCGACGAACCTTCCGCCGCCGCGGCGAGCAATCACCGCGGTGGTGTCCGGCGGTGCCGGGCGGGCCCGAGGCGGTTCCGGCACCGCCGGGATGCGCCGCTGTGGCTGATCGCCGTCGCGGCGGATGTTTCTCGCCCGGCGGCAAGGATGGGCCCGGCTTCGGCCGCCCGGGTGACATCCCTCCGCCGCCGCGGCGAGCAACCACCGCGGTGGCGTCCGGCGGTGCCGGGCGGGCCCGAGGCGGTTCCGGCACCGCCGGGATGCGCCGCTGTGGCTGATCGTCGTCCGCGCGGAGGGAAGTCGCCCGGCGGCAAGGGAGCCGCCGACCCTACCTCTGGGCCGGGATGCCCAGGCCGTCCGACAGTACCGCCCGGAGGAGCAACGCGTCCCCCGGAGGGAGCTCCGCCGCGAAGCGGGCCAGGACGACCTCCCGGTCCGGGACGCCGTCGAGAATGCGGCACATGCGCCGCGCGGCCAGGCCCGCCTCGTCCGTGACCGGCGCGTACGCGTACGCGCGCCCGCGCGGGGTCCGGGTGAGGACCTCCTTGCTGAGGAGCCGGGAGAGGATCGTCACCACCGTGCTGTACGTGAGCTCGCCGGACAGCTGCGCCTGCACCTCGCGCGGGGTCAGCGGCCCCTCGGCCCGCTGCAGGGCGGCGAGGACCTCACCCTCCAGCGCCCCGTTCGCGCGGCGGCGGGGGAGGCGCACCACGACGGGCGGTGTGGCTGTTTCCATGGCGTTCCGGCGGTCCTTCGCTTGTTTCGCGGGGTATGACCCAAGATTTAATGCTTTTACAAGGAAGTAAGACATTACGCTATGGGAGCGCACCCCATAGGGTCGAGCGGTGTTCGAACGACGACAAGGGCGACGAAGAGGGGCGCGTGCCACGCATGCCCGGAAACCATTCGCTCCGGCCGGCCGCCGGTCCTCCGGCCCTGCCCGCCGTAGACGCGCCGCCCCCCGCAAGCGCGGGCTCGCGGGCCTGAACCGGCTGAGCTGGCCGCGCCGCCTGCGCCCCGTGTACCCGCGCCCGGGCCGGCAGGGCTGGCGGCGCTGGATACCGTCGTGGCGCCAGGTGCTCGGCCTCTGCTCCTCCGTCGTGGGCGCCGTCGCCGTCCTCGTGGCGGTCATGTACGCCCGCACGGACATACCCGCCGACCTCAACGCCTTCGCGACCCAGCAGGACAACGTCTACTACTGGGCCGACGGCACGGAAATGGCCCGCACCGGCGAGGTCAACCGGCAGGACACCGACCTGGGCAAGGTCCCCGAGCAGGTGCGCTGGGCCGCCCTCGCCGCCGAGAACGAGACCTTCTACTCCGACAGCGGGGTCTCGCCGAGCGGCATGGTCCGCGCCGTCTCCAAGATGATCACCGGCGGCAGCACCCAGGGCGGCTCCACGATCACCCAGCAGTACGTGAAGAACGCCTACCTCAACCAGGAGCAGACCTTCACGCGCAAGCTCACCGAGATGTTCATCGCGATCAAGCTGGACAACCGGATGAGCAAGGACGACATCCTGGAGGGCTACCTCAACACCAGCTGGTTCGGCCGCGGCACGTACGGCATCCAGCGCGCCTCCCACGCCTACTACGGCAAGGACGTCTCGCAGCTGAACGCGAGCGAGGGCGCCTTCCTGGCCTCGCTGCTCAAGGGCGCCGGCCTCTACGACCCGTCGCTGGGCGCGAAGAACCACGAGCGGGCGGTGGAGCGCTGGAACTGGATCCTCGACCGGATGGTGGCCATCGGCAAGCTGCCGAAGGAGGAGCGGGCCCGCTACACCACCTTCCCGGAGCCCAAGGCCCCGCCCAAGCCGGCCGGCCTGACCGGGCAGACGGGCTACCTCGTGGAGACGGCGCGGCAGTACGTGAGCGCGCACACGCCCGTCACCGAGAAGGACTTCGACCTGGGCGGCTACCAGATCCGCACGACGTTCGAGAAGCCGTCGATGGCGGCGCTGACGAAGGCCGCCGACGAGGTGAAGGGCCGCCTCGACCCCGAGAAGCGGGACGCCGACAAGGACGTGCGCATCGGCGCGGCATCGGTCACCACCGACGGCCGCATCGTCGCCCTCTACGGCGGCCCCGGCTACCTCCAGCAGGGGTTCAACGACGCGAACTCGTCCGCCGTCCCGGCGGGCACCGCGTTCACGCCGTTCGTCTACGCGGCCGCCCTGCGCGACGGCGTGCAGCTGGAACGCGGCAAGCCCCGTACGCCCGTCTCCCCGTCCACCGTCTACAACGGCGACAACAAGGTGAGCCTGCGCACCCCCGAGGGCCCGTACTGGGACCGCTCCGGGAAGATCGTCAAGGCGGTGAACGACGGCGGCAAGTCCTGGGGGAAGGTGACCCTCAAGGAGGCCGTCGCGCAGTCCGTGAACACCCCGATGATGCAGCTCGGCATGGACGTGGGCCTGGACCGGGCGGGCAAGGCCGCCGTTGACGCGGGCCTGCTGGAGAGCAGCCTCGGCACGAAGCTGCCCGCCTTCTCGCTGGGCACCGCGACCCCCAGCGCCATCCGCATGGCCGGCGCCTACGGCACCTTCGCCGCCCAGGGCCTGCACAGCGAGCCGTACTCCGTCGACCGGCTGAGCCGCAACGGCAACGAGGTGCCCGTCGAGAAGCCCAAGGCCGAGCGGACCCTGCCGCAGCTTGTGGCGGCCGCGGTGGACGACGCCCTGCGGGAGGCGGTCCGGCGCGGCACGGCGACCACCGCCAAGGCGGCCGGCGACGTGGCCGGCAAGACCGGCACGGGACAGGGCAACAAGTCCGCGTGGTTCGCCGGCTACCGCGGCAAGGTCTCGACCGCGGTCTCGCTCTCCCGCATCGACCCCAAGACGCAGGAGCTGCTCCCGCTGGACGGCCTGGGCGGCGCCCCGAAGGACGCGACGGGCAGCACGTACCCGATCGACATCTGGACGAAGTACATGGCGGCTGTGAAGCAGAAGTGACGAAGGGGGCCGGGGGTGCGCCCCCGGCCCGCGGCCTACTTGACGAGCGTGGCCCAGTCCGGCGACTGCGCCGGGTCCAGGCCGCGGAGCTTCGCCAGGACCTTCGGGTCCTGGGCGTCCAGCCAGTCGGAGAGCTGCTTGAAGGACACGCAGCGCACCCCGTCCCGCTTGCAGACCGCCTTCACGACGTCCTCGACGGCCTTCATGTAGATGCCGCCGTTCCAGTCCTCGAAGTGGTTGCCGACGAACATCGGCGCCCGGCTGCCGTTGTAGACGCGCTCGAAGCCGTTGAGGTAGCCGTCCCGGGTCAGCTTCCGCCATTCCGCGTACTTGGCCGGGTCGCCCTTGGTGTTGTCGCCGGACTGGTTGTAGAGGAAGTTGAAGTCCATCGACAGGACCTGCTTCTCGCTCTTGGGGTACGGCAGCAGCTGCAGCGGGAAGTTCCACATGCTGTTGATCTTCGACGGCCAGATCTGGAAGTCACCGGGCGAGCTCGCGTCGTAGCGCCAGCCGAACGACTGGGCCGCCGCCAGCATGTTCTTCTGCCCCTCCAGGCACGGGGCGCGGCCGCCCACCAGCTCCTTCTTGAAGTCGAAGGGCAGCGGCGGCAGGCTCGTCAGGCCCGTGTTCGTCTTCCAGTTCTCGACGAAGGAGTACGACTGCTCGATCTCGCTCTTCCACTCGGCGACGCTCCAGTCGCCGCCGCCCTTGCCCCCGCAGAAGTGGCCGTTGAAGTGCGTGCCGATCTCGTTGCCGTCCAGCCACGCGCCCCGCAGCTGGACCAGGGTGTCCTTGATGTGCGGGTCGGTCGCGAAGGATATCGCCGCGTCGCCCGGCTTGTGCTGCGGCGGTTTGTACATCGACGCCTTCGACTTCGGCAGCAGGTACATGCTGGTGAGGAAGAACGTCATCTTCGCGTTGTTCTCTTTGGCCACTTCGCGGAAGTGCGAGAACTGGTGGTCGTCGCCTTCCAGCGCGCCGTCCCAGGAGAAGACGACGAACTGCGGCGGCTTCTCGCCCGGCTTCAGCTTCTCCGCCTTGGGCTGGTTCGGCTGCGGGCCCGTGTAGGACGTCGAGCCGTCCCCGAGCACCTTGACCTTGCCGTCCCACTTCTCCTCGGGCTTCTTCCCGTCCCCGGCCTCGTCCTCACCGCCGCCCGGGCTCTGCGCGGAGCCCGGGGAGGCCGCCGACGCGGAGCTCTTGCCGCCGTCCTTCTTCTCGTCGGCATCGCAGGCGGTCAGGCCCATCGCGAGCGCGGCGACGGCGCCCGCGGTGACGAGAGCCGTCGTGCCGCGCACGGTCCTTTTCGACAACTTCTTACCCCCTGGCGCCAAAACAGATGTTCTCCGCCAGTATCACAGGTCTCCCTGTGAGTCCCTTCAGCCCCTCTGGACGCTTCCGTGACGGAGCGCAGGATGGTCCGCGACCACCGTGCACGAGCCCGGCGCGATCTCCGTGAAGCCCGCGTCCCGCACCACCGGCAGGCCGCTCGCCGAGAGCTCCGGCCAGCGGGCCGGGTCCGCCGTCCGCACCGCCAGCGCGAAACCGGCCGCGCGCCAGGCCGCACGGGCGGCGTCGTCCAGCCCCCACCACGCCAGCTGGGCGCCGTGCCCGGCCTGCGCCATCGCCTTGCCCGCCGACATCTCCAGCTCCGGGCTCATCCACAGCACCGGCAGCGCGGGGTCCGGCTCCGCCGGGGGTTCCGCATCGTCCAGGTCCGTCCCCGACACCTGCAGCTTCACGAGCTCCTTGGGCCAGCCGTCCAGGGGCACCGGCGGGAAGACGCGCACCTCCGCCCGCTCACCGGTCACCGTGATGCCCGGCAGCGCCGACGCCTTGCGCCACTCCGCGCCGCGCGCCCTGCGGACCACCTTGCGGATCCGGGAGTCCTGCCAGTCCCGTACGGCCTGTGCCCACTCGCCGTCCTCGCCGTCCTCGCCGCCGGGCCCGGTCCCGGCGGCGGCCCGCTCGTCCGACAGCAGCGTCAGTACGGCGCGCGCCGCGGTCTCCAGGGCGTCGGTCCGGGCGGGCGGGGCGTCCTTCTCGATCCGCACGACGAGGGGCAGGACGAACTGGGGTGCGTCAGGGCTGGTCACGGCCCCCAGTCTGCCAGCCGCCAGGCAGCGCCTTTAATGTGAGGGGATGAGACTCACGGGGGTGGGCCGCCGCTACGGGTTCGGCGGGCCGTGGATACTGCGCGACCTCGACCTCGAAATCCCGGAGGGCAGCCTGCTGCGGGTCGAGGGCACCAACGGGAGCGGCAAGTCCACGCTGCTGCGGCTGCTCGCGGGCATCGACGCCCCGAGCGCCGGCCGGATCACCGGCCGCCCCCGCACCGCCTACGTCCCCGAACGCTTCCCCGCCGCACTGCCGATGACGGCGGGCGCCTACCTCACGCGCCTCGGCCGCATCCACGGCCTCAGTCGCGCGGGCGCGGCCCGCGGGGCGCAGGAGTGGCTGGAGCGGTTCGGCGCCGGTGCGTACGCCGGCACGCCGCTGTCCGAACTGTCCAAGGGCACCAGCCAGAAGGTCGCCGTCGCACAAGGGCTGATGGGCGCGCCCGGCCTCCTCGTCCTGGACGAGGCGTGGACGGGCCTGGACCGGGCGTCGCGGGGCGTCCTCGACGAGGCGGTACGGGAGCGGGTGGCGGGCGGGACGCGGGTGGTATTCGTGGACCACGATCCGGGGCGGCTGGCGGGGGAGGCGTATGCGGTACTGAGACTTGGCGGCCGCGACCGCTCGGCTGGTGCCGGTGACCACTCGGCGGGTCCTGGTAGCCGCTCGGCCGGTTCCGGTGACCACTCGGCGGGTCCTGGCGACCACTCGGCCGGTTCCGGCAACGACTCGGGTGGCTTCGGCGGCCTCTCGGCCGGTTCCGGCAACGACTCGGGTGGTTCTGGCGGCCTCTCGGCCAGTGCCGGTATCGACTCGGCCGGTTCCGGCAACCACTCGGGCGGTTCCGGCGGCCTCTCGGCCGGTCACGGCGCCCACTCGGGTGGCTCCGGCGACCTGCCGGGCGGTCCTGGCAACTACCCGGCCAGTCCCCGCAACCACTCAGCCCCTCCGGCGTTTGAGGACACCGCGCGTTCAGCGCGGAACACCACGGTGCACATCGTCGCCGAAGGCCCGGCCGGAGCCGAGCTCCCCCACGGCCTCCCCGGCGCGGCCGAGCCGCTCGGCGACGGCGCCGTCAGACTGACCGTGGCCGGGCCGCAAACAGACGACACGCTCCGCACCCTCCTCACCGCCCGCCCCCCGTGGCACATCCGCTCCGTAACGGAGGCCCCGCACCCGTGATCGCCCTGCTCCGCTACCAGGCCGCTCTCTTCCTGCGCTCGCACCGCTGGCTGCCGCCGCTGCTGCTCTACGGCGGCTCCATGGCCGTCGGCGTGCAGAGCGGCCAGCCGGTCCTGGACTGCGCCGGGTGGGCGGCGGCCACGCTGCTGCCCGTCACCGCGTGGCTGGTCCGGGTCTGCGTGACCAACGAGCCGCCCGCCGCGCGGGACTGCACCGCCGCCGCTGCCGGCCCGTGGCGCGTGCACCTGGCCGCGGTCGCCGTCGCCCTGGGCGCGGCGCTGCTGCTGGCCGTGGCCGGGAGCGGGATCGTCGCGGCGGTCGGCGACCCGCACACCGCCGACCGGCGGGCGGTGGTTCCCATGGGGTCCGCCACCGCCGCGGGGCTGGTGTGCGCGGTGGCCTGCGCGCTGCTCGGGACGGCGGTCGGGGCGCTGTGCAACCGGCCGCTGCTGCGCAGCACCGCGTGGGCCGTGCCGTCGACGCTGCTCGCCACGGTCGTCGTGCTGTTCGCCGGGGCGTCGCCCGCGAACGCCGCGGTGACCGGCCTGGTCACGGGGTCCCGTACGGGCGTCGTGCACGTCCCGCTGCTGCCGCTCGCCGCCGCGGGCGCCCTGGCGGCGGGAGCCGTCGCGACGGCCTGCGCGCTCGCCGCCCGGCGGACGTAGGCGAGGATGGGGGCATGAGCGACCGCAACGACGAGGCGTTCGCGGACTGCGTGCAGTGCGCGAAGCCCACCGAGTACCCCGCCGGCCGGCCCGGCATCACGCTGTGCCCCGTGTGCGAATGGCAGGAGGCGCAGCGCACCGCCTGCTCCGGCTGACGCGCCCGGCGCGGGCGCGTCCGTCAGCGGGCGGCGATCAGGTCCGAGACCCGGACCAATTCGTAGCCGCGGGCCCGCAGTTCCGGCACGATGCGCCGGATCGCCTCCTCGGTGGCCGGTGCCGCGCTGTGCGTGCAGTGCATGACCACGACCGAGCCGGGCTTGACCTGTGCCAGGACCTGGTCGGCGACCGGCCCGGACTTCTTGGCGAAGGCGTCGCCGCTGATCACGTCCCACTGCACGGCGGTGACCTTCGCCGGGGCTATCTCGCGCAGGACCGCGTCGTTGTGACAGCCGCCGGGGAAGCGGAAGTACGGCACGGTGTGTTCCACGCCGGCCTTCCCGAACGCGGCGGAGGCCCGCTCCACGTCCTGCCGGGCGGAGCCGGGCGCAACGGCCGGGAGGCCGTAGCAGGGCGTGGAGAACGCGTGGTGGCTGTACGAGTGGTTGGCGACCTCGAAGAGCGGGTCGGCGCCGATGGACTTCGCCTGATCCGGGTACTGCTCGGCCCACTTGCCCGTCATGAAGACGGTGGCGGGCACCTTCAGCCGCCGCAGCGTCGCGATGAGCTCCGGGTTGTCGAACCGCTCTCCGCGCGCGGCGCGCCTGTCCTGATCCGCCGTCATGTCGGCGTCGAAGGTGAGCGCGACGCGCTTGGCGCCGTCGCGCCGGCCGTGCGAGAAGACGGGGGCGGCCCCGCCGGGGCCCGGGGGCAGCGTGGGCGCGGCCAGGGGCCGGACGGAGGGCGCCGGCGGCGTCCCGGCCGGTGAAGCGGCCCCGGACGGAAGGGCCTTGGGGCGCTCGGCCGCGCCGGAGCTGCCGCCGCCGCACGCGGCGAGGGGCAGGCAGAGCAGCGCGGCGAGGGCGGGCGCGAGGGTGTGACGGGCCGGTCGGCGACGGAGGAAGGGGGTGGGGGTCACCACGGCACTGTATGCCCTGCCCCGCCGCGCCCTCGCGCCCGCCGGCGCTGTCAGGCGACGACGACGTTGTGCGCCGGGGTGACGCTGGGCCGCAGGTCGGCGAAGCCGAGGTCGGCGAGGACGGGGCCGAGGGTCTTGGCCCAGTTCTCCAGCGCCTCGGTGGACTCCCACACGTCCGTCACCCGCCAGCCGCCGCCCTCCCGGGGACCGGCGATGTGGGCGATGAGCCCGGCGGCGGGGATGTCGGCGAGGCGGGTGAATCCCATCCCGTCGGTGACGCGGGCGATGACGGCCTCGTAGAGGTCCTGTCCCCCTTCGGGGACGTCGAAGGTGACGACAATGGCCATGGTGTGCTCCTGGCGGTGGCGGAGAGCCCGGTGCCGGGCCCGTCCCCAGCCTTCCGCTCCGGCCGCCGCGGGGCAGCCCCGCGGCGGCGGCTCGCGGGCGCGTTGGACGGGGGCCCGTAGGCGCTGGCGCGAGGGCGCGCGAGGAGCGGGTGGCTTCGCTTCGGAAACGTTCCGGCCGGGTCGGCTGCGCCGCCCGGCCGCCTGCATGCCGCCGGACCTGCTCCGCTGCGGCCGGCCGCCGCGGCTGCGGTGGCGCGGCACGTTCTTCCGCCGCAACGGCGCGCAACCACGACGTGGCGGCCCGGCGGTGCCGAACCGCCCGCAGCCCGTGGGTTACGCCTCGGTCAACCGCTTCGCGTCGCGCGCGAGCGCCGTGAGCCGGGATATCGCCCGGAAGTACTTCTTGCGGTAGCCGCCGGCCAGCATCTCCGCGCTGAACAGCTCGTCGAACGGCCGCCCGGAGGCCAGGACTGGTATCTCGCGGTCGTACAGGCGGTCGGCCAGGACGACCAGCCGCAGCGCCGTGGACTGGTCCGGCACCGGCTCGACGCCGGTCAGGCACACGGCCCGCACGGAGTCGCACATCGCGCCGTAGCGGCTGGGGTGGACCTTGGAGAGGTGCTCCAGCAGCGCGGGGAAGGCGTCGAGCGAGGCGCCCTCGGTGGTTTCAGCCGTACGGGTGACGGTCGCTTCGCCGAACGGGGCGGGCGCCTCCGGCAGGCCGCGGTGGCGGTAGTCCTCGCCGTCGATGCGCAGGGGGCGGAAGTGGGCCGACAGCCCCTGTATCTCGCGCAGGAAGTCCGCCGCGGCGAACCGGCCCTCGCCGAGCTTGCCCGGCAGCGTGTTGGAGGTCGCGGCGAGCGCGACGCCCGCCTCCACCAGCTTGCCCAGCAGGCTGGAGACGAGGACGGTGTCGCCCGGGTCGTCGAGCTCGAACTCGTCGATGCACAGGAGGCGGTGGCCGCTGAGGGTCTTGACGGTCTGCTGGAAGCCCAGCGCGCCGACGAGGTTGGTCAGCTCCACGAAGGTGCCGAACGCCTTCAGCTCCGGGGCGGCCGGGGTGGCGTGCCACAGGGAGGCCAGCAGGTGGGTCTTGCCGACGCCGTACCCGCCGTCGAGGTAGACGCCGCGCGGGCCGGCCGCCGCGGCCGGCTTCGCCTCGCGCCGGAACCAGCGCTTGCGGCCCCCGCCGGCGGCGCTCGCGCCGCCGAGGCCGCCCGCGAAGCCGCTGAGGACCTTGACGGCCTCGGTCTGGCTGGGCTGGTCGGCCGCCGGTATGTAGTTGTCGAAGCGGACCGTGCCGAAGCGGGGCGGCGGCACCATCTCGGCGACCAGGCGGTCGGCCGGGACGTGCGGGGCGCGGGAGGTCAGCGCGATCGGGGAGCCGGTACCGGCGCCGGGTATCGGGCCCGAGGCGTCGGAAGGGGCCGACGGGGCCGGTGAGGCGGCTGCGCCGGAAGCGGAGGCGGTGGTGGGTGACACAGCTCTCCAGCCTAGCCGCTGAACACCGGCTGCCGGCCGCCGGAAGAGCGAGGCATGTCACACTGCGGCCTATGCGACGCCTGTTCCCCGTGCCCCTGCCGTCTCCCTCCGCCTCTGCTTCCCCCTCGTCCCCCTGTGCCTCAGAGGACCGCACCTGGGAGCTGGCGGAGCTCGCCGAGGCGTACGCCTATCCGGAGGCGGCGGGAAGCGGTGGTCGCGCGTGGCTGCGCGCCAACATGGTCTCCTCGCTGGACGGCGCGGCCCACCACGACGGGCGCTCGCAGCCGCTGTCCTCCGCCGCCGACATGCGCGTCTTCGGTACGCTGCGCGGCCTCGCGGACGCGGTCGTCGTCGGCGCGGAGACCGTACGCCAGGAGGGCTACCGGCCCGCCCGCGCCCGCGAGGCCTTCGCGGCGCGCCGGGCGGCGCTCGGCCAGGGGCCCGCGCCGGTGATCGCGATCGTGAGCGCGGGGCTCGACCTGGACTTCACTCTGCCCTTGTTCAGGGAGCCGCTGGTGCCGACCATCGTGCTGACGGGTGCGGACGCCCCCGCGGACCGGGTCGCCGCGGCCCGCGCGGCCGGGGCCGACGTGCTCGTGGCGGGCGAGGGGCGCCGGGTGGACCCCGCGCGGGTGCCGGAGGTGCTGGCCGCACGCGGTCTGACCAGGCTGCTCACCGAGGGCGGCCCGCGGCTGCTGGGGCAGTTCGCGGCGGCGGGCGTGCTCGACGAGCTGTGCCTGACGCTCGCGCCGCTGGTCGCGGGCGGTACGGCGGACCGGATCGTGAGCGGTCCCGGCATGCCCGTGCCAAAACGATTCGTCCTCGCCTCGCTCCTCGAAGAGGGAGGTTTTCTGTTCAGCAGGTACCACAGGATCTGACAATCGGCGGAATATTCCGTTCCGGTTACCCGTCCGTGGGCAGAATTGAGTCGGACGCGCCCGAGGGGGCACGTGACCAGAACAGGCGGGCCCAGGGGGGCACGCGCAGGATGGTTTCTGTTGGCCGTTGGGCCGGTGGCCCACGAAGGAGAAGGGCTCCCACCGTGTTCACGAGCGTATTGATGATCGAGCAGCCGCTGTCCGCCACCGACGTCGACTTCGTCACCACCCTCCACGACGACGAGATGTCCTTCGTGGTGCTCATGCAGCCCCGAGGCGCCGAGGACCGGCTCCTGCGCGCCATCGACGACGTCGCCCTCGGCGAGCTGGAACGGGCGATGCACGAGGCCGACGAACCGGAGGGCGAGCAGGCCCTCCGCCCGGCCGCCGTCGCCCTGGAGCACTCGCTCCGCAGCCTCCGGGACGCGGGCTGCGAGGCCGTGGGCCAGCTCGTCGAGGGCCACCCGCTGGACCTGCTGCGGTCCGTGGTCGAGCAGACCCACGCCGACGAGGTGATCGTGCTGACCGCACCGCACCTGGTGGAGGAGTTCTTCCACCGCGACTGGGCCTCCCGGGCCCGGCACAAGGTCGGCGTGCCCGTCCTCAAGCTCTACGCCCACAACGACGAGGAGGACTACGCCCTGGGCGACGTGGGAGAGGGGTGAGAAGCGGGGGCGGCCCCCGGAGAAGGGCGCCGTCCTCAGCGCAGCCGCCCGTCGGCCATCGTCAGGACCCGGTCCGCACGGCCGAGCAGCGCCCGGTCGTGCGTCACCAGCACCGTGGCCGTCCCGTGCTCCCGGGTCACCGCGGCGAGCAGCTCCACGACCCGCTCGCCGCGCTCGTGATCCAGCGCCGACGTCGGCTCGTCCACCAGCAGGACGGACGGGCCGCCGCACAGCGCGCGGGCGATGTTCACCCGCTGCCGCTCGCCCCCGGACAGCTGGTGCGGGCGGCGGCGCCGCTTCGCCGCGTCCAGGCCCACCGACTCCAGCAGCTCCGCGGCCCGCGCCCGGGCGGCCCGCCCGCTGCCGCCGCGTACGGCCCCGCCCCGCACGTGCTCCACCGCCAGCAGCTGCTCCTCGGCGGTGAGCGACGGCAGCAGGTTCGCCTGCTGGAAGACGATGCCGATCCGGTCCCGGCGCAGCGCTGTGCGGGCCCGGGCGCTCATCGGCCCGGTGTCCTGCCCGGCCACGGTCACGCGCCCCTCGTCGGGGCTCAGCAGCGTGGCCGCCACCGCGAGCAGGCTCGACTTCCCGGAGCCGGAGGGTCCGGCGACGGCGACGAGCTCGCCGGGCGCCACGTCCAGGGACACCGCGTCGAGGGCGGTCAGCCGGCGGTCGCCGTCCGGATAGGTGAGAGTGACGGATTTCAGCGACAGAGCGGGTTCCAGCGGCAGAGCAGGATCCAGCGGCAGGGCGGGGGCGGTGTTCACCGGGAGGCTCCCAGGGCGGTCAGGGGGTCGACGGACGTGATGCGGCGCACGGCGAGGGCGGAGCCGGCCAGGCCCAGCAGCACCATGGCCGCGACGGGTACGGCCACGGTCGCCGCGCCCAGCTCGAACGGCACCGACGCCGACGCGAGCGCCCCGCCGGCCGCGCCCGCCGCCGCGCCGAGCACGGACCCGGCGGCCAGCACGACCGCGGCCTGCCCGAGCGCGTCCCGCACGAGGTAGGCGCTGCTCGCGCCCACCGCCTTGAGCACCGCGACGTCGGGCTTGCGCTGCACCGTCCACACCGTGAAGAAGGCGCCCACGACCAGGGCGCTCACCACGAACAGGAAGCCCTGGATCATCTGCAGGGTGCCGTGCTCGGCCGCGTAGCCGTCGATCCCGTCCAGGGCTTCGCCGACGGAGACCGCTTTCGTGGAGCGCGCGGCGTCCCCGGCCGGGTGCCCGCCGCCGTCAACGGCGAGCGCTGTCGGCTGCGCCTGGTGGCTCACCCGCTGCCACGCCGCGAGCGTCGTCCACACGCTCGGGGCGTGGCCGTGGCTGCGGTCCTCGGTGATGCCCGAGACGGTCAGCTCCTCTGTGCCGAGGGTGACCCGGTCGCCGGTGCGCAGCCCGGCGTCGCGCGCCACGCGCTCGCTCACGGCCACCTGGCCGCTGCCCGGCGCCGCGCCGGTGACGAGCGCGGGCCGCAGCCCGTCCGGCGTCCCGAAGACGCTCACCGACGACGCCCGGCCGCCCGCCGTCAGCCGCGTCATCGCCACGCCGAACGGTTCGGCGGACCGCACGCCCGCCGCCTCCCGCCAGGCCCGCTGCTGCCCGGCGTCCACCGAGCTGTTCGAGAAGGACACCTCCGGCCCGGCCCCGGCGGGCGCACCGAAGACGATCCGCCCGGCCGGCAGGCCCGCCACGGCGGACGACGCCTCCCGCGCCAGGCCGCCGGTCAGGCCGTAGAGAAAGACCACGAGGGTCGTGATGAGCGTGACCACGGCACCCATCAGGGCGAACCGCCCCCGGGCGAAACGGATGTCACGAAGTGCGACGAACAAGGACCCTCTACCTCCGGGCTCTGAACAGGACCCCTCCACACTCCCGCGCGGACGCCTTGCCGCCATCAGGGCAAGGACTGGTCCGCGGCCCGTCCGTACGGTGCACCCGAAAATCAATCGAACGGTTGAGGGCAGGGGCGGGCAGGCTCCCGGGCGCGGGCCCGTACGCTCGATGGGGTGAGCCGAACGACCCCTTCCGCCCTCCGCGCCCGGCGCGCGGCGCGGCCCGCGCCGGACGCCGTCGCAGTGCCCCCGCCCGGCTCCGACATGCCCTCCCTGCGCCTGGTCCGCCTCGCGCTGCACGGCTCCTTCTACGTGCTCCTCGCCGTCGCCGCCGCCCCGGCCGTCGCAGGCAGCAAACCCCCGGCAACCCTGCTGCCCGCCGCCGTGCTCGCCGCCGTCTACGGCCTCGGCGTGATCCGGTCCACCGCCCGCCGCGGGCTCTGGCTCACCGCCGTCACCGCCCTGTGGCTCCTGCTGCTCGCCATGGACCACGGCTACAGCTACGTCGCCTTCCCGCTGTTCTTCCTCTTCCTGGGCACCCTGCCCGTCCGCTGGGCGCACCCCGCCATCGCCGCGGCCACCGCCGCCGTCGTGGCCGCCCAGGCCGCCGCGCCCGGCGGGCTCACCGCCGCCAAGGTGATCGGCCCCGCCGCCGGCGCCGCCGTCGCCATCCTCACCGGCTACGGCTACGCCGCGCTCTACCGTGAGAGCCGCAAGCGCCAGCAGCTCATCGACGACCTGCTGCGCACCCGCGACGAGCTCGCCGCCGCCCAGCGCGAGGCCGGCCGGCTCGCCGAGCGCCAGCGGCTCGCCCGCGAGATCCACGACACCCTCGCCCAGGGCCTGTCCAGCATCGTCCTGCTCGCCCGCGCCGCCGAGACCGCCGCCCCGGACACCGCCCGCGAGCGCGTCCGCGAGATCGGGCTGACCGCCTCCGACAACCTCGCCGAGGCCCGCCGCTTCGTCCAGGCCCTCACCCCGCCCGCCCTGGAGGACGCGCCCCTGCCCGAGGCGCTGCGCCGGGTCACCGCGCGCACCGTCCCCGGGGCCGTCTTCCGCCTCGACGGCGACCCGCGCACGCTCCCCATGGAGACCGAGGTCGCCCTGCTGCGCCTCACGCAGGAGGCCCTCGCCAACGTCGCCCGCCACGCGCACGCCGACCGCACCGCCGTCACCCTCGCCTTCCTCGACGGCCAGGTCGCCCTCGACATCTACGACGACGGCGTCGGCTTCACCCCCGGCGACGGCCCCGCCGACGGCCGCCGGACCTTCGGCCTGCACGGCATGCGCGAGCGCATCGCCGCCCTCGGCGGCACCCTCACGGTCGAGTCGGCCCCGGGGGAGGGCACGGCGATCGCGGCGGTGGTGCCGGTGGGTGCGGGAGCCCGGCCCCGGGATGAGGGAAGCGAGGGTGTTCCGTCCGAGGGCGGCCCCGGGGCGTCCTCTCCGCCGCAACGGCGACCGGCCACGACGGCGGTGTCCGGCGGTGCCGGACCGGACACCGGCTCGAAGGGGGTCGCGGCATGAGCGAGCCGGCACACTCCGAAGGCGCCGGCCGCGAGGCCATCCGCGTGCTGATCGTCGACGACCACCCCGTCGTGCGCCGCGGCCTGCGCGCCATGGTCGACGACCTCCCCGGCGTGGAGGCCGTCGGCGAGGCCGCCGACGGCGCCGCGGCCCTGCGGCTGCTCGACGCCGGAACCCGCCCGGACGTCGTCCTCATGGACCTCCAGATGGGCGACGGCATGCACGGCGTCGAGGCCACCCGCCGCATCACCGCGCTGCCCTCCCCGCCCGCCGTCCTCATCCTCACCACCTACAGCACCGACGCCGACATCCTCGCCGCCGTCGAGGCCGGCGCCACCGGCTACCTCCTCAAGGACGCCCCGCCCGAAGAGGTCGCCGCCGCCGTCCACGCGGCCGCCCGCGGCGAGACCGTCCTCGCCCCGCCCGTCGCCGCCCGCCTGCTCGGCCGCGTCCGCGCCGGGGGCAGGCCCGCCCTCACCCAGCGCGAGACCGAGATCCTCGGACTGGTGGCCGAGGGCCTGGCCAACAAGCAGATCTCCCGCCGCCTCTTCATCAGCGAGGCGACGGTCAAGACCCACCTCGTCCACATCTACGGAAAGCTCGGTGTCGACAGCCGCACGGCGGCCATCGCGGCGGGCCTGGCGGCGGGGCTGATCCGGGCGGTGTGACGGGGGAGGACGGGGCTGTCACCGCGGGGTGCAAGAATCGGTCCCTGACACCCAGCAAGCTGCGACAGGGAGCACCGCACATGGCACCGGCCGTCCCCACGACGATGGACCGACCGCACTTCATCGGCATCGGCGGCGCCGGCATGTCGGGCATCGCGAAGATCCTCGCCCAGCGCGGCGCGCAGGTCGCGGGCAGCGACGCGAAGGAGTCCGCGACCGCCGAGGCGCTGCGCGCCCTGGGCGCCACGGTGCACATCGGGCACGCCGCCGGGCACCTGGCCGAGGACGCCACCTGCGTCGTCGTCTCCAGCGCCATCCGCGCGGACAACCCCGAGCTGGCCGCGGCCGCCGAGCGCGGCATCCCCGTCGTGCACCGCTCGGACGCCCTCGCCCGCCTGATGGACGGCCTGCGCCCGATCGCGGTCGCCGGCACCCACGGCAAGACGACCACGACGTCGATGCTCGCGGTCGCCCTGGACGCGCTGGGCCTGGACCCGTCGTACGCCATCGGCGGTGACCTGGACGCCCCGGGCTCCAACGCCCGGCACGGCGCCGGCGAGATCTTCGTGGCGGAGGCGGACGAGAGCGACCGCAGCTTCCACAAGTACGCGCCCGAGGTCGCGATCATCCTCAACGTGGAGCTGGACCACCACGCGAACTACGCGTCGATGGACGAGATCTACGAGTCGTTCGAGACGTTCGTGGGCCGGATCCGCCCGGGCGGCACGCTCGTCGTGGCCGCGGACCAGTCGGGCGCCCGCGAGCTGACCGAGCGCATCTCGGGGCGTCACGACATCGAGGTCGTCACGTACGGCGAGGCCGAGGACGCCGACGTGCGCGTCCTGAAGGTCACCCCGCGCGGCCTGACCAGCGAGGTCACCGTCCTCCTGGGCGGCAAGATGCTGACCTTCACGGTCTCCGTCCCCGGCCGCCACTACGCGCACAACGCCGTCGCCGCCCTCGCCGCGGGCATCGCGCTGGGCATCCCCGCGCACAACCTGGCCTCCGCGATCGGCAAGTACACCGGCGTCAAGCGCCGTCTGCAGCTCAAGGGCGAGGCGGCCGGCGTGCAGGTCATCGACTCCTACGCCCACCACCCCACCGAGATGACCGCCGACCTGGAGGCCATCCGCGGCGCCGCGGCCGGCTCCCGCGTCCTGGTCGTCTTCCAGCCGCACCTGTTCTCCCGCACCCAGGAGCTCGGCACCGAGATGGGTCAGTCCCTCGCGCTGGCCGACGCCTCGGTGGTCCTGGACATCTACCCGGCCCGCGAAGACCCGGTCCCCGGCGTCACCAGCGCCCTGATCATCGACGCCGCGGTCGCCGCGGGCGCCGACGTCCGCGCCGAGCCCGACATGGCCGCCATCCCGGACGTCGTCGCGGGAATGGCCCGCCCCGGTGACCTCGTTCTGACCATGGGGGCGGGAGACGTCACGGACCTCGGTCCGAAGATCCTGGCCCGCCTGGAGAGCTGAACCGGAAAAGCCGTATCCCCGAAAGGCGAGCGACATGGCGTACGAGGTCGAGAAGACGGACGAGCAGTGGCGCGCTGAGCTCTCCCCTGCGGAGTACCAGGTGCTCCGCAGGGCCGGCACCGAGCCCGCCTTCCGGGGCGAGTACACCGACACGAAGACGGCGGGCGTCTACTCCTGCCGCGCGTGCGGCGCGGAGCTCTTCCGCTCCACGGAGAAGTTCGAGAGCCACTGCGGCTGGCCGAGCTTCTACGACCCGAAGGACTCCGCCGCCGTCGAGCTGATCGAGGACCGCTCCCACGGCATGGTCCGCACCGAGGTCCGCTGCGCCCGCTGCGGCTCGCACCTGGGCCACGTCTTCGAGGGCGAGGGCTACCCCACCCCCACGGACCAGCGCTACTGCATCAACTCCATCGCCCTGCGCCTGGAGTCCGCGGGGGGCTGAGCTCAGCCTCGCCGGGGCTGATGTCAGTGGTCCATGTCAACCTGCTGGGGCCTGAGTTACCGCCCGGACAGCGAGGAAGACGTGGACCGCGCAAGCACTGCCCAGCCGTTCAACCGCCGTATCCTTCTGCTGACGGAGGTCATCGACGACCCCGTTGAGGTGGCAGCCGCCGAAGAACTGGTGGCTGCCGAAGGCTGGATCATTCACGAGCCGACCGAGGGCGAGACAGCACGCGTCGCGCCCCGACGCGCTCTGAAGTTCGAGGTTCGTTTGCGAGGGGCGCGGCGCGGAGCCGTGAAGGAGGCTGTCAGACGCGTCGAGCGTTTGGCTGAGCGGGCACGTCTCGGCCTGTGGGTACGCGAATCGGTGCTGCTGACCCCGCCCCGGGAACCGCGCACGCCGTACTGGATCCGCTTGGCTCGACCCGCTCAGGGGACAAGGCCGGCACGGTGGGCCCTTCGTGTCGCGCGGCGGCTGGATGGCTCGCATGATCAGCGTGTTGTTGTGCTGCCCGGGCCGCGGGACATGCCCACTGCTGTCGATGAATTGTCCGGCAGCCGCTTGGGCGGACATCTGTACGAGCCGGCGACGCAGGTGGTACGCGGCCCGTCGGTACTGGATGGTCAGGCAACTGCCCCATTCCCTGATCCGTCGAATCCAGACCGGTTCCTGAAGCTCTGTCTCCAGGTACTTCTCTTCCTGGCGAGCATGCTCGGGTGCTTGCTCGGTGCCGGGGTTCTCTATGTGGTTGATTCGCCGTGGCGCTGGTCCGTGCTGCCTCTCGCATTGGTTCTGGGGGCAGTGCTGGGGGCTTTTGTTATGCCTGCTTCCTGGTCTCGATACGGGAAGCTGGCGATGGGGCTGGGTTTTGTTTCCGTAATGATCTACTTGGGGTACTTCATTGCCGATTCGAAGCCTGGTGGGCCGGGTGGAGTCATCTATGTGCCACTGTATGTCCTTGCCGGAGGGTTTATCCTCGCGGTTTTCTACGGCCTTTGGCTGGCAGGGACGGCGTCTTGGTTTAGTCGGAATCTGAGCTGGGCGCTTCCGGCGCTTATGGCGCCGCTCTATTTCGTCCCGCTGTGGTTCGGAAGGCTGATGTACACCGTCTATCTGTCCTTCGGCTTTGATATACCTGTCGATGCAGTCCCTGTGACGACGTATTCATTCATTTCCGCTGCTCTGAAGCCGGTTGCCTTGGCGGCGGCATGTGCGCTCTTCTTTCTTTCTGTGGGTGGCTGGGCGCGCCACTTCTACTGGGGGAGCTCGGCGGCGGGCGGAATTTCTACGTTTACTCTCCCTGTCGTGGCTTTGGTGTACGTGGTGACCGCCCTCTCCTACGGTATTCTGAACGTCGAATCGGCATGGAGTGAATCCGTAAATTCCGTCCGGGCAGGGCGTCCCCCTGCCTCCTTCCATGGTTTGCAGGGCAAGCTCATGTGTGTCCGGCCGCGTGAAAAGGACATAGCAACGTACGGCGGCCCGGTGCCCGAGGACCGGGCTGTGCTGACCTTCGGCAGTACTGGGGACCGCGTCTGGCTGTGGGGCCTCCAGGCACCGGGTTCCCGCGAAGCACGGTGGGCGTCCATGAGCGTCCGCCTGGAGGACGTCATCCTCACCCCCGCCCCGTCAGGCGGGCACTGCAAGCGCCCGTGACGCGGCCCCGAGGCGGGGCTCAGCTCCGGGGGGTGGCGGACAGGCCCTTCTTCAGGTCGTCGTAGTTCATGACGGGGATCAGCTCGACGTCGGCTTCCATCTCCAGCAGGAGCGACTCCAGCGTGGCGGGTATCTGCGACGCGTCCGCCAGGTCGAAGACGAGCGTGCAGGTGCGGCCGCCGTCCATGGGGCCGAAGTAGGCCGCTTCCGGCTTGGTCCGGTCCATCAGGTCCTGCACGAACTTCGGCAGCTCGCCGCGCTTGTAGACCTCGTTCGAAGCGTGGGTGTCCAGCCGGGCCCTGAGCATCATGCGCATGGCTCATCGTCCCCTCGGGGCGGCCCACCGCACCCGGCGCTCCGGCTCCGCGCTCACTGAGGCGCGGATGTGCCCGTCTTCAGCGTCTCTCCGGGGCGGAGCCGTCGCAACGCAGCACGGCCGCCGACGCGGGCGGCAGGTGGAGGACACCATCCGGGCCGGGGAGGTGCACCGGGTGCCAGGCGGCCAGGATCCCGGTCGGGTGGGGGGTGCCCAGGGGCAGGGCGGCCGGTGCGGCCGTGGGGTTGACGGCCGTGCACAGGGTGCCGCGGCGCAGGACGGCCGTGCCGCCGGGGCCCACGGCGGCGGTCGTGGAGGAGAGCGGGCCCGGGTCCGGTTCGGCGTGGCGGAGGGCGATCAGGCGGCGGTGCCAGTCCAGCAGGGCGCGGTGCGGCTCGCGCTCGGGCTCGCTCCAGTCCAGGCAGGAGCGGTCGCGGGTGGCCGGGTCCTGCGGGTCGGGGATCTCCTCGGCGGACCAGCCGTGCGCGGCGAACTCGCGCCGGCGGCCGGTGCGGACCGCCTCGGCCAGCTGCGGGTCCGTGTGGTCGGTGAAGAACTGCCAGGGGGTGCGGGCGCCCCACTCCTCGCCCATGAACAGCATGGGGGTGAAGGGCCCGCCCAGGACGAGCGCGGCGGCGCAGGCGAGCAGGCCGGGGGAGAGGCGGGCCGCGAGCCGGTCGCCCTGGGCGCGGTTGCCGATCTGGTCGTGGTTCTGGGCGTAGCCGACGAGGCGGTGCGCGGGGGTGGCCGCCGGGTCGAGGGGGCGGCCCCACGGGCGGCCGCGGAACGAGGAGCGCGTGCCGTCGTGGAAGAAGCCGCCCCGCAGCGTCTTGGCGAGCGCCGCGGCCGGGTCGGCGGCGAAGTCGGCGTAGTAGCCCTGGGACTCGCCGGTGAGGACGGTGTGCAGGGCGTGGTGGAAGTCGTCGTTCCACTGGGCGTGCAGGCCCAGGCCGCCGGCGCGGCGCGGCGTCACCGTGGCGGGGTCGTTCCGGTCGGACTCGGCGACGAGGAACAGCGGCCTGCCCAGCCGCGCGGCCAGGGCGTCGACGGCGCCGGACAGCTCGGCGAGGAAATGCTTGGGCCGGTTGTCGGCGAGGGCGTGGACCGCGTCGAGCCGCAGCCCGTCCAGCCGGTAGTCCCGCAGCCAGGCCAGCGCACTGCCCGTCAGATACGCGCGCACCTCGTCGGAGCCGGGGGCGTCGAGGTTGACGGCCGCGCCCCACGGAGTGTGGTGGGTGTCGGTGAAGTACGGCCCGAAGGCGGGCAGGTGGTTGCCGGAGGGGCCGAGGTGGTTGTGCACCACGTCCAGGACGACGCCGAGGCCGAGCGCGTGGGCCGCGTCCACGAAGCGGGCGAGGCCCGCGGGCCCGCCGTAGGGCTCGTGCACGGCCCACAGCGACACGCCCTCGTACCCCCAGCCGTGCGTGCCCGGGAACGGGCACACGGGCATCAGCTCCACATGGGTGACGCCCAGTCCGGCGAGGTGCGGCAGGCGCGCGGCCGCGGCGTCGAAGGTGCCCTCGCGGGTGAACGTGCCCACGTGCAGCTCGTAGAGGACGGCCCCGGGCAGCCCCCGGCCCGCCCACCCGTGCCGCCACGCGAAGCTCTCCGGAGCGGTGACCGCGCTCAGTCCGTCGGGCCCGTCCGGCTGGCGGCGCGAGCGCGGATCGGGCCGTACGGGGCCGACGTCGAGGGCGAAGCCGTAGCGGGTGCCGTCCCCGCCCGGAGCCTCCCGCCGCCACCAGCCGGCCCGCGCCGGATCCGGCTCCATCGCGTACGCTCCGCCGCCGGCGTGCAGCGTCACCCGCCCGGCCCGCGGCGCCCACACCTCGAACAGCACTGGCGGCTCCTTCCGGCCGTGGTGACCGCAGTGCTGTCCATGGTGCCCTGCGGCCACCCCTTCCGGGGCGCGGAACCGGTCAGCCCGCCCGGGGCATAACCGGTCAGCCCTGCGGCGGCGGAATCAGGTCGATACGCTCCTGGCTGACGGGGTAGCCGGCCTTCGCGAAGTTCGCCGCCATGGGGAAGTTGCCCTGGTCGGTGGCGGCCGCGATGCGGGTGGCGCCCTCGTCCACCAGGTCGTGCGTGCACTCCACGAGCAGGTTGTAGGCGTAGCCGCGGCCGCGCTGCCCGGGAACGACGCCGATGTAGCCCACGCACGGCCCGGCCGGGTTGTGCGCGGGGATGTGGATGCCGACGAGCTCGCCGCCGGGCGTGTAGGCGAGCTTCCACCACGCGCGGGGCGACGGCAGCCAGTCGAGGAACTCCATCGAGTCGTCGACGGCCGCCTCCAGGCCGAGTTCGGCGACGTTCCGGCAGTCGTGGGCGTCGAGCGTGCCGTGCATGGTGCGGCCGAGCACGTCGCGGATGACGGCGTCGTCGGGCTCGGGGCGGCACACCAGCCTGCCCGTGCGCTCCGGCAGCGGGCAATCGGTCGTCCACTCGTAGCGGAAGCGCTCGACGAGGATCCGCATCCCGGCGGCCTCGGCGGCCGCGACGCGGGCCTCGACGGCGGCGCGCACGTCCGGCAGGTCGCGCCAGCCGGGCGGGGCGATGAGGCAGTACTCGGACCGCAGGGGCGCGGCGCGCAGCACCTGGGCCGCCGCCTCCGCCTCGCCGTCGGCGAAGTCGAACCAGTCGAGGGCCTTGGGCGTCTCGTCGCCCGGCCCTCCCCACCAGGCGGCGCGGGCCACGACCCTGCCGTCGCGCAGCGCCACCCAGGTCCAGTCGGGCCGGTACTCCCCGCCCTCGTGGACGGGCACGTAGGCGTGGCCGAAGGCGCCCTTGCCGACGAGGGCGGGGGCGGAAGAGGCGTCGAAGGAGGTGAACAGGTGGGTGTCGTGCTCGGTGAGCGCGCGGACGACCAAGCCGGTCATGGGTTCCTTCCGGAAGGGAATCTCTGCGCAGAGGGTGCGCGCACCCGGTGCCGGCCGTCCACTGATTTCTTCACCCGCTCGTTCGCCGCACACCCGTTCCTCACGCCTGGTGCAGCCCCCGCCCCGCCAGCGACAGCATCACCTCGCCCACCGCCTCCGACAGCGTCGGGTGCGGGTGGATGTGCTGGGCGATGTCCGTGGCCTCCGCGTCCCAGCCGACGGCCAGCTGGCTCTCCGCGATCATCTCCGAGACGTGCGGGCCCACCAGGTGGACGCCGAGCAGCCGGCCGCCGCCCTTCTCGGCGACGGCCTTCACCACACCGGCCTGCCCGTGCACCATGCCCTTGGCGATGGCCGTCAGCGGCATGGAGTTGACCTCGACATCGAACCCGCGCTCGCGCGCACCCGCCTCCGTCAGACCGACCGAGGCCGTCTGCGGGCTGGAGTACGTGACGCGCGGCACGGCGGCGTAGTCGACCGGCCGCGGAGCCCGCCCGGCCAGGGTCTCGGCGACCAGCAGACCCTCCGCGAAGGAGGCGTGGGCCAGGCCGAGGGACGGCGGAGGCAGCAGGTCGCCGACGACGTGGATGCCCGGCATCGCCGTCTCCAGGCGCGACCAGTCGGCCGGCTGTACGAAGCCGCGGGCGTCGACGGCGAGACCGGCCGCCGCGAGGCCGAGGCCGTCGGTGACCGGGACCCGGCCCACGGCCACCAGCAGCCGCTCCGCCGTGACGGTGCGCACGTCCCCCTTGGCGGTGCGCAGCGTGGCCCGCACCCCGCCCTCGTGGACGGCGGCCTCCTCCAGCCGCGCCCCCGCCTGCACGTCGATGCCGCGCTTCTTCAGACCCCGCGTCAGGTACCGGCTCACGTCGGCGTCCTCCAGCGGCAGCAACCGGTCCGCCGCCTCCACGAGCGTCACCTCGGCGCCCATGGAGCGGTGCAGGGACGCGTACTCGACGCCGATGGCACCCCCGCCCAGCACCAGCACCGAGCCCGGCAGCCCGGGCACGAACAGCGCGTCGTCGCTGGTCACCACGCGCGCCCCGGACGGCTCCAGGCCGGGCAGCGTGCGCGGCCTGGAGCCGGTCGCGAGGACGACGCCCCGCCGGGCCGTCCACCGCGCGCCCGCGTCCGCACCCGAGTCGATCCGTACGCTGCGTGCGTCCGTCAGCGATGCGGAGCCGTGCACCACGCGTACGCCGGCCTGGGCCAGATGGCCCTCCACGCCCCGGTGGTTGCGGGAGACGATGTCATCACGGGTCGCGGTCAGCGCGGACCAGTCGACCGACTCCAGCGTCGCCTTCACTCCCCACCGCTCGCGCGCCTCCGCGATGCCGTCCACGAGCTCCGCCGCGTGCAGCATCGCCTTGCTGGGTATGCAGCCGCGGTGCAGACAGGTCCCGCCCACCAGGTCGCGCTCCGCGAGGACTACGTCGAGGCCGAGCGCCGCGGCGCGCAGGGCGGTGCTGTAGCCGCCCGTGCCGCCGCCGATCACGATCACATCTGTTTCCAGCAAGCCTGTTTCGCGCATGTCTTCACCCTGCGCTGTCAGGGATCATGAGTCCAACGCAATGTTTCGATGGAACCCATGATCTGGGTTCATGAGTGCTCAGGGGGGCCGGCATGAGCCTGCGGCAGATGGAGTACCTCGTCACCGTCGTCGAGGAGGAGTCCTTCACCCGCGCCGCCGAGCTCCTCAACGTCACCCAGTCCGCGCTCTCCCACCAGATCAAGGCCCTGGAACGGGACGTCGGCGGCCCGCTGCTGGAACGCCGCCCCCGCGGCATCGGCCTGACCCCCATGGGCCGCGCGTTCCTCCCCCACGCCGAACTCGCCGTCCGCAGCGCCGAACAGGCCCGCCGGGCGGCGAAGGCCGCGGCCGGGGCGGCCGGCGGCGAACTGCACATCGCCTCGCTGCACGCCCTCGCGGTCGGCGTGCTGCCACCCGTCTTCGCGCGCTGGCGCCGCGCCTTCCCCGCCGTCCGCCTCCACCTCCACGAGTACGCGACCACGGAGGAGCTGCGCGACCACATGGAACGCGGCGTCGCCGACATCGCCGTCGGCCCACGCCCGGAGGGCTGGCACGGCCCCGTCGTCTCCCTCGGCGACGAGGAGATCATGGTGATCACCTCGGCCGCCGACCCGCTCGCCGCCCGTACGGACCCGGTCACGCTGCCCGAGCTGGCCGACCGCGACTGGGTGCGCTGCGCCCTCGAACCGCTCGTGCAGGGCAAACGCTGGCTGGACTGGGTCTGCGAACAGGGCGGCTTCAGCCCCCGTACGGCAATCTGGACGGAACACTCCTCGACCGCCGTACGGATGGCTGTGGCCGGGCTGGGCCTGGTCGCCGCCCCCGTGCACATGGCGCGCGACGTGCCCGGCGCGGTGGCCGTCCCGGTCGACCGCCCGTGGCGCCGCGAGCAGACCGCCTTCACGCGGGTCGGCCTGACGGGGATCACGGCGGCGTTCGTGGAACTGTGCGGGGAGATGGCGTTTCCGGGACCGGTGCTGTCGGGTCACCGGGCTCCGTAAGCACCGCGCCCCGTTAGGGGCGCGGGGCGGTGCCAATCTGCGGCTCCGCCGCGTGGGCGCGACCAGCCACATACGACCCGCAGTCGACAACGCACCCGGCCGAGCACTCAGCTCCGTACGAGAAGCGCCACCGGCTGGTGTTCCAGTAGCTCGGCCAGCATGGCACGCCCTTCGAAGGACGCCCCCGTCAACACCTCGCGCCACGGCCCGCCCCCCGGCAAGGCCAGCACCGTCTCCCGCAGCCCCCCGCTCCGGGCGAGCCGGCGCTGCAGCCGTGAGACGACGGTCACCGCCTCGCCGGAGCGGGCGAACGCCACGCAGTGCTCCGCGGCCGGGCCGTCGGCGGCCAGCGGCTCGTACGAGGCGCCCACGCCGAACCACTCGGGGCGCTCGCGGCGCAGCCGCAACACGGTGCGGGTCAGGTGCAGCTTCTCGGCGGTCAGGTTGCCCGCGGCACCGGCAGCGGCACAGACACCGGCTTCGGCTCCCGCTTCGGAGAAGACCGGCGGCCGCCGGTTGTCGGGGTCGACCAGCGCGGCGTACGCGCGCTCCGTGCCCATGTAGAGGTCCGGGACGCCCGGCATGGTCAGGTGCAGCAGGGCCGCGCCGAGCGTGTTGGCCCGCACGGACGGCCGCAGCGCCTCTTCCAGGGGCGCGAGCGCGGCGCGGGCCGCACCGCACGGGCCTCCCGCGACGAACGCCTCCACCGCCGCCTCGTACGGCGCGTCCGGCTCGGTCCACGTCGTACGGAGCCCCGCCTCGCGCACGCTCTTCAGCACGGCGGCGACGAGCCGGGACGCGTCGGCGGGCCCGTCGGACCCGCCGGCCGGGCCGAGCCCGAAGGCGGTCTGCCAGGCCAGCCACGCCGCGTGCGGGTCGGGCGCGCCGGGCTCCGTGGCCGCCAGCCGCTCCATCAGGTCGCCCCACTCCTCGGGGCATTCGCTGAGCGCGGCGATGCGGGCCCGTACGTCGGCGCTGCGTTTGGTGTCGTGCGTGGAGAGCACGGTGCCGGTCGCGGGCCAGTCGCGCTGGAGCAGGGCGCAGTAGGAGTGGAAGTCCTCGGGGGAGACCGCGGGCCGGCCGGGGTCGCCGCCGACCTCCGTGGCCGACAGCAGGGGCGCGTGCCGGTAGAAGGCGGTGTCCTCGACGGACTTGGCGCGCAGCGCGGACGCGGTCTGCGCGAACCGCGCGCAGAAGTCCCGGTGGTCGGGGCCCTGCCCCAGGCGGCCGAGCGCCGCGTCGCGGACCACCTCGGCCGCGGCCGCCTCCTCGGGGACGGCGAAGGCGCCGCGCGCGTCCTGGGCGGCCTGGTCGAGGAGGGCGGCGTCGACGGGGGCGACCGGCCGGCCGGGCACGGCGTAGGGGCGGTAGACGGGCAGCCGGACGAGGATCTCGTGCAGGGCCGTGCGCAGGGCCCAGGGCGCGGTGTCGCGCAGCCGGTGGGAGCCCTCGCAGATCCGGCCGGCGGTCCGGACGAGCCGTTCGGACTCCGCGGCGAGCTCGTGGCTGATCACCTTGTACGCGGCGCGCCGCACCGTCGCGGGCCAGTCGCCGCCGCGGTCGGGCGGCAGGCCGGTGAAGTCGCGGTAGCGGGCGCCGAGCGCGCCCACGCCCTCGGGGTCGAGGAAGAGGCCGTCGAGGCGGCGCAGGGCGTCGTAGCCCGTGGTGCCGGCGACGGCCCAGTCGGCGGGCAGCCGCTCGTCGGCGCTGAGGATCTTCTCGACGACCGTCCACCGGCCGTCCGTGGCCTCGGCGAGCCGGCGCAGGTAGCCCGCGGGGTCGGCGAGGCCGTCGGGGTGGTCGACGCGCAGCCCGTCGATCACCCCCTCGCGCAGCAACTGGACGACCTTGCCGTGGGTGGCGGCGAAGACCTCGGGGTCCTCGACGCGAACGGCGATCAGCTCGGAGACGGTGAAGAAGCGCCGGTAGTTGAGCTCGGTGCGGGCCAGGCGCCACCAGGCGGGCCGGTACCACTGGGCGTCGAGCAGCTCGGGCAGCGGCAGCCGCTCGGTGCCGGGCCGCAGCGGGAACGCGTGGTCGCCGTAGCGCAGGACGCGCTCAGCACCGCCCGCGCGGCCCGCGACCGTGAAGCGCCGCAGCTCCGCGCCGAGCGGGCCGGCCAGGACGGGGAGCAGCACCTTCCCGCCGTGCTCGGCCCAGTCGATGTCGAACCAGCGGGCGTAGCGCGAGGCCGGGCCGTCCCGCAGGACCTCCCACAGCGGGCCGTTGAGCGTCGCGGGCGCGGGCACGGCCATGTGGTTGGGCACGATGTCGACGACGAGGCCGAGCCCGTGCTCCCGGGCGGTGCGCGAGAGCGACCGCAGGCCCTCCTCGCCGCCGAGCTCCGCCCGTACGGCCGAGTGGTCGGTCACGTCGTAGCCGTGGGTGGAGCCGGGGACGGCCTCCAGGACGGGCGACAGGTGCAGGTGCGACACCCCGAGGGAGGCCAGGTAGGGCACGGCCTCCTCGGCCGCCCGGAACGGGAAGGAGGGCTGGAGCTGGAGCCGGTAGGTGGCGGTCGGCGCGGTGCGGTGCGGGGGCCTCATGGGAACGTACGTACCCACTTGGCGCGGCTTTGCCGCGGGGGCCACCAGTACGGAGGGTTGGGCACGGCTCGGCACCGCCGGATTCCGCCGTCGTGGTGCTGCGCCGTTGCGGCGGACAAACCTTCTTCCGCCGCAGCGGCGGGATGCCACGACGGCGTGGACCGGCGGTGCCGGACCGTGCTGTCACCCGGGAGTGGGGCCGGGCGGGCCGCCCTACGCCGGCCGCTGCAGCACCGTCAGGCTGCGGTCGGCCAGCGTCAGACGGTCTCCCGCACGGACCTTCGGCCCATCCGTCTCGACGCCCTCCGCGCTCGCGGTGTCGACCACGATCTGCCACTGCCTGCCGTGGTCGGCGGGGACGACGAAGTCGAGCGGCTTGTCGTGCGCGTTGAACATCAGCAGGAAGGAGTCGTCGACGACCGGCTCGCCGCGCGGCCCGGGCTCGGAGATCGCCCCGCCGTTGAGGAAGACGGTCAGGGACTTGGCCTGGGCGGCCTGCCAGTCGCTGTCCCGCATCTCTTCACCCTCGTGGGTGAACCAGGCGATGTCGGACAGCTCGTCGTGCGTGCCCTGCACGGGGCGGCCGTGGAAGAAGCGGCGGCGCCGGAAGACCGGGTGGTCGCGGCGCAGCCACACCATCGCGCGGGTGAAGGCGAGCATCCGGCGGGCGCGCGTGGAGGACGCGTCGCCGGGGTGCGGCCAGTGCACCCAGGAGACGTCGTTGTCCTGGCAGTAGGCGTTGTTGTTGCCGCGCTGGCTGCGCGCGAACTCGTCGCCGTGGCTGAGCATGGGCACGCCCTGGGACACCAGCAGGGTGGCGATGAAGTTGCGCATCTGGCGCTCGCGCAGGGCGAGCACCCCGGGGTCGCCGGTCTCTCCCTCGGCCCCGCAGTTCCAGGACCGGTTGTGGTTCTCGCCGTCGCGGTTGTCCTCGCCGTTGGCCTCGTTGTGCTTGTCGTTGTACGCGACGAGGTCGTGCAGGGTGAAGCCGTCGTGACAGGTGACGAAGTTGATGGAGGCCAGCGGGCGGCGGCCGTCGCCCTGGTAGAGGTCGGAGGAGCCGGTCAGGCGTGAGCCGAACTCCGCGAGGGTGGCCGGTTCGCCGCGCCACAGGTCCCGCGCCGTATCCCGGAATTTTCCGTTCCACTCGGCCCAGAGCGGGGGGAAGTTCCCCACCTGGTAGCCCCCCTCGCCGACGTCCCACGGCTCGGCGATCAGCTTCACCCGGCTGACCACCGGATCCTGCTGCACCAGGTCGAAGAACGACGACAGCCGGTCCACCTCGTGGAACTGGCGCGCGAGCGTCGCCGCCAGATCGAAGCGGAAACCGTCCACCCGCATCTCGGTCACCCAGTACCGCAGCGAGTCCATGATGAGCTGCAGGACGTGCGGGCTGCGCATCAGCAGGGAATTGCCGGTGCCGGTGGTGTCCATGTAGTACTGCGGGTCGTCCGCGAGCCGGTAGTACGAGGCGTTGTCCAGGCCGCGGAAGGACAGCGTCGGCCCCAGGTGACTGCCCTCGGCCGTGTGGTTGTAGACCACATCCAGAATGACCTCGATGCCCGCCGCGTGCAGTGCCCGCACCGCAGACTTGAACTCCAGCACCTGCTGGCCCCGGTCGCCCCAGGAGGCGTAGGCGTTGTGCGGGGCGAAGAAGCCGATGGTGTTGTAGCCCCAGTAGTTGGCCAGCCCCGCGTCCACCAGCCGGTGGTCGTTGACGAACTGATGGACCGGCATCAGCTCGATGGCCGTCACCCCCAGCTCCGTCAGGTGCTCCAGCACCGCCGGATGGGCCAGCGCCGCGTACGTGCCCCGGATCTCCTCCGGCAGCGCGGGGTGGCGCATCGTCAGGCCCTTCACATGGGCCTCATAGATGACCGTGCGGTGATAGTCGGTGCGCGGCGGGCGGTCGTCCCCCCAGTCGAAGTACGGGTTGACGACGACCGACGTCATCATGTGCGGCGCCGAGTCCATGTCGTTGCGCTTCTCAGGCCGCCCGAAGTGGTAGCCGTACACCGCTTCGCTCCAGTCGACGGCCCCGCTCACGGCCCGGGCGTAGGGGTCCAGCAGCAGCTTGGCGGAGTTGCAGCGGTGGCCGCGCTCCGGCTCGTACGGCCCGTGCACCCGGAAGCCGTACCGCTGACCCGGCATCACCCCCGGCAGATAGGCGTGCCGTACGAAGGCGTCGCTCTCGCGCAGCTCGACCGCCGTCTCCGAGCCGTCGTCGTGCAGCAGGCACAGCTCGACCCGCTCGGCGACCTCCGCGAAGACCGCGAAGTTGGTGCCGGCGCCGTCGTACGTCGCGCCGAGGGGATACGCCTGTCCCGGCCAGACCTGCATCGACTCTTCCGTTCTTCCGTCGTCCCCGGTTCTTCTGTACCGGTGGTCACGCGCGCGTACGGGCCGAAGCGGCATCCTCGCCCAATCGGAGCCGACGGGCCGCCCTTTCGCCAGATCTTCCCCAAAAGGAGCGCCGCCACCGCCTTCTTCGGCTCGTCCGACCGGGTGACCCGGCGGGGCCCGGCCGGTTGCGGCCCCCGCCCGCACGGGCCCCGGGGCACCGCCGCCACCGCGCCCGTACGCGCGCCCGCACGGCCCTCACCGCGCCTTTTGCGCCCCCGCCGCTATGAAACGGCTCACTCCCCGCCCCGGGGCGCCGGACAACAGGCACACGGAAACCCAGAGTTGACGGGGGACCGGCCGCGTCCGGGTGCAGGGCCTCCCGCCCGCACAGTAGTCTGCCTTGATCGTTGGACGGGGGCGGAAGGGCGGTGCACTGTGAGCTCGGGCGGGCTGGAGCTGCCCCCTGGAGACGGAGGTCCCGGGGGTGACGGCTCGGCCGACACACCTCCCGGCGCCGTGTCCTTGGCGCGCCCCGTGGAGATCGGCGCCGCGCTGGACTGGGACGCCGACGCGTGGAGCGAGGTGCGCACCCGCGCCCGGCGCGCCGGCCGGGCCTACATCTGGCTCAACCTCGTGGAGCAGCGGCTGCGCGCCGTCGTGGCCGCCGTGCTGCGGCCCGTCTACGAGCCCGTGCACGGCGAGGACGAATGGGTCGTCGCCGCGGCCGGCCCCGCCGGGCAGGAGTGGGTGCAGCGGGCCGTGGCCGTGCGCGAGGTCAGCCGCCGCAAGGGCTACCTGCTGGACCCCGCCGACGACAACGTCCTCAGCTTCCTCACCCTGCCCCAGCTGCGTGAGCTCCTCGTCCAGCACTGGCCCTGCTTCGAGCCCTACCTCGACGACCGGCGCGAGCTGGAGCTGGCGCTGGACGAGCTCGAGGTCACGCGCAACGTCGTCTCCCGCAACCGCGCCCTGTCCGAGACCGTCCTCGCCCAGGCCGAGCGGGCCTCCGGCCGCCTCCTCGCCATCCTCGGCGGCGGCAGCGGCTCCGGCGCCGCGTCCGCCGACCGGCTGCCCGTCGACGCCGTCGAGGACATCGTGGGCGACCGCTACGCCGACGTCGTCGGCGTCCACCCCGACCGGGTCCGGCTGCAGCGCCAGCTGCCCGTCGAGGACCTCTTCGGCAGCGCCCGGCGCCTCGACGCCGTCGGCATAGGCCTGAACCTGCTCGTCCAGAACTACTCGGGTCGCCGGCTCGTCCGGCTCGCCGAGGCGGGCTGCCGGGCCCGCCTGCTCTTCCTCAACCCCGCCAGCAGCGCCGTGCGGCGCCGGGAGCGGGAGCTGGGCATCAAGAAGGGCGAGATGAGCCGGTCCGTCGAGATGAACATCATGCACATGCGGCGCGTGCGCGACCGGCTGCGGGACACCGCCGCCTTCGAGATCCGCGTCTTCGACGAGACGCCCCGCTTCACCGCCTACCTCGTCAACGGCGACGGCTCGGACGGCCTCGCCGTCGTCCAGTCCTACCTGCGCAAGGCCCGCGGCATGGAGGCGCCCGTGCTGGTGCTGCGCGGCGGCGGCACCGTCGTCCGCGACGGGCGCGAGCCCGAGCACGGGCTCTTCGAGACGTACCGCGAGGAGTTCGAGAGCGTGTGGGCGGACTCGCGGCCGGTGTCGTGACGCTCGCCTGCGGCGACGGCCTGACGAGGGGCGATGTCAGTGGGGCGTGCGACGCTGGGGAACCAGTCGGGGGAAGCACCACGAAGGGGGACCGCGATGGGGTGGCATCAGGAGCTGCTGATCGGCTTCGACCTGGAGACGACGGGCACGGACCCGGCGGAGGCGAGGATCGTCACGGCGGCCGTCGTCGAGACCAAGGGCGGTGAGCCGATCGGGCGCCGGGAGTGGCTCGCCGACCCCGGCGTCCCCATCCCGGACGAGGCCGCGGCCATCCACGGCATCACCAGCGAGCGCGCGGCGCTCGGGCGGCCGGCGCGTGAGGTGGCCGACGAGATAGCCGGCATCCTCGTCGCCCACTGGTCGGCGGGCGCCCCCGTCGTCGCCTACAACGCCGCCTTCGACCTGACGATCCTCGCGGCGGAGCTCCAGCGGCACGGGCTGCCGTCGCTCGGCGAGCGGCTCGCCGCGGAGGCCGCCGGTACGGCGGCGGAGACGGGCCCGGTCGTGGACCCGCTCACCATGGACCGCGCCCTCGACCGCTACCGCCGGGGCAAGCGCAATCTGGAGACCGTCTGCGGCGTCTACGGCGTCACCCTGGACGACGCCCACGAGGCGGGCGCGGACGCCCTCGCCGCGGTCCGGGTGGCTTGCGCCCTCGCCGACCGCTACCCGGAGGTGGCCGGGTCGGCCCCGTGGGACCTCCACCGGGACCAGGTCCGCTGGTACGCGGAATGGGCACGGGGGTATGAGGCATGGCTGCGCGGCCGCGGGGACGCGACGGCGACAGTGGACACCCGCTGGCCATTGCGCTGACCGCGAGGCGGTCGACAGCGGCGTACGCGGTGGTTCCGACCGCCGCGCATTCCGCCGGACCCTCGCCGCGGTGGATTCTCGCCGTTGCGGCGGGAGGATTCAGCGTGGCTGAACGTGCAGCGGGTTCGCACCCCGATAGGGGCGCGGGGCGGTGTCGATTTGCGGCTCCGCCGCGTGGGCGCGATCAGCCACGTACGGCCCGCAGCCGGCCGACGGGCCATCCGGCTGGCACTGAGAGGGCAGGCCTCCGCCCCATCAGGGGCGCGGGGAACTGCGCGACCAGCCACACACCGCCCGCAGCCGTCCTCCTGCAGCAGCCCACCGCATCGTTCCCAGCCCTCCCGCAGGGAGATCCCCCTCAGAACGGATACCACCGCACCCCCGCATCCCCCTCCCGCAGGGACGCCACCCGGCGAGCGAACTCCGCCCGCGCCGCCGCGCCGGCCGGCGCGTGCTGGGCCACCCACGCGCAGCTCGCCGTCTCGCGGGCGCCCCGCAGGACCCCGCAGCCCTCCCACTCCCGGACGTCCCAGCCGTACGCGCGTACGAAGGTGTCGTAGGCGTCGGCGGGCAGGCCGTAACGGTCCTTGCTGAGGGCGAGGACGACGAGGTCGTGCTCGCGCAGGTCGCCGGAGAAGGTCTCCAGGTCCACGAGGACGGGGCCGGACGGCCCCAGGTGCACGTTGCGGGGGAGGGCGTCCCCGTGGATCGGGCCGCGCGGCAGGTGCGGGGTCAGCGCGGCGGCCTCCGCCGCGAACGCGTCCCGGCGCTGCCGCAGGTAGGCCGCGTCGGCGGGGTCGATCGCGTCGCCCGCCAGCCGCAGCCACCGCTCGACGCCGCCGAGGAGCTCCCGCGGCGGCAGGGCGAAGTCCGGCTCCGGCAGGGCGTGGATGACGCGCAGCAGCGCGGCGAGGTCGGCGGGCCCGGCCGGGCGCACGGCGTCGGGGAGCCGGTGCCAGAGGGTCACCGGCCGGCCCTCGGCCACGCGCGGCGCGGCCTCGGCGGCGCGCACCGCCGGGACGCCGTGCCCGGCCAGCCAGGCGGCGACGCGCAGCTCGTGCCGCGCCCGGTCGAGCAGTGAGGCGTCGCGGCCGACCTTGGCGACGAGCCCGCCGCCGGCGAAGACCGCGTTCTCGCCGAGGGAGAGCAGGGCCGCGTCCGCCGGCATCTCCGGCACCGCCGCCGCGAGCAGGGCGCGCGCCCGCTGCTCCGTGAATGCCGTGCTGCCTTCCACCGCGTCCGTCACCGTGTCCCTGCTTCCTGTGTTCGCCCTGCTCGACCTGCCACGCTACCGGCTCGGCCGGTGATGGCCGAAAGTAATCGCCGGGCGGTACGTATCGTCTCGCCGGGCCCGGAGCGGGGTTGTTCACCTTCCGCTCTCATCAGGGCTGCCCCCGCGCTCAGTTGATGCGGCGTCAGTGCCCAAATTGCCTTCCTTCAAAGGCTTTTGGCATTACGCAACGACGTTGCCTATGTCACAAAACCCCGAGGGGGTTGAACTGCCCGCGTCAAATCCGACAGGGTTTCGAAGCACCCGGAGCGACCCCTTCCGTCACTCCGGGTGTGCACTGACTCATGCTCAATTCCCCCCACAACAGCACGAGGAGGAAACCTCGTCATGGCAGCACACAAGCGCGCCGGCCGGCGACGGCTGATCCTTGCGATATCCGCCGCGACCGCCGTCACCGCCGGAGCCACGCTCATGGCTCTGCCGGCCGGCGCCGCCCCCGCCCCCGAAGGCACCGTCTACGGCACCGAGTCCAAGGACGCCGTCGAAGGCAGCTACATCGTCCTGCTGAAGGACGGCAAGGAAGCCAAGGCGGGCGTGGGCGCGAAGTCCGTGTCCGCGCAGGGCGGCGACCTCGCCCAGCGGTACGGCGGCAAGCTCGGCCGCACCTACGACTCGGCCATCCACGGCTTCTCGGCCAGTGGCCTCGACAAGACCGAGGCCAAGCGGCTCGCGGCCGACCCGGCCGTCGCCAAGGTCGTGCAGAACCACCGCTTCAAGGCCACCGCCACCCAGGAGGCCCCACCCTCCTGGGGGCTGGACCGCATCGACCAGACCGAGACCAAGGGCGACGGCAAGTACGCCTACCCCGACGGCGCCGGTGACGGCGTGACCGCGTACGTCATCGATACCGGGGTCCACATCAGCCACAAGGACTTCGGCGGTCGCGCCTCCTTCGGCTTCAACGCCGTCGACAAGAGCGACAAGGCCGAGGACGACAACGGCCACGGCACCCACGTGGCGGGCACCATCGCCGGCACGGCGCACGGCGTCGCCAAGAAGGCCAAGATCGTGGCCGTCAAGGTGCTGGACGGCCAGGGCTCCGGCTCCACCGAGCAGGTCGTGGCCGGCATCGACTGGGTCACCAAGAACCACAAGGGCCCCTCGGTCGCCAACATGAGCCTCGGCGGCGGCGCGGACGAGGCGCTCGACGCGGCCGTGCAGAAGGCGATCGCCTCCGGCGTCACCTTCGCCGTCGCGGCGGGCAACGAGTCCACGGACGCGGGCAACAGCTCCCCGGCCCGGGTGAAGGAGGCCATCACGGTCGCCTCCTCCACCAAGGACGATCAGCAGTCCGACTTCTCCAACTTCGGCAGCGTGGTCGACCTCTACGCCCCCGGCTCGGACATCACCTCCGACTGGAACGACAGCGACTCCGGCACCAAGACCATCTCCGGTACGTCGATGGCCACCCCGCACGTGGTGGGCGCCGCCGCGGTCTACCTGTCGGCCCACAAGGACGCCACCCCGGACCAGGTCGCGGCCGCCCTCGTCAAGGGCGCCACGTCGGACAAGATCTCCAAGCCGAGCGCGGGCACGCCCAACAAGCTGCTGAAGGTCACCGAGTAGTCCGGACAGCAGGACAGCCCATCGGCCGGCCGCCGCGCCCCACCCCCACGGGGCGCGGCGGCCGTGCCCTTTCCCGGCCCGGCAGGTCGCCTTTCCAGCCAGGCCGGTCGCCGGGGCGGGATCAGGCCGAGCGGCCGAGAGCCGCGCGCAGCTCCGGGGAGGCGGCCGCCCCCGCCGCGGCCCCCTCTGCCCCTTCTTCTAGGTATCGCCGCACCACCAGCGCCACCACCTCGGGCGCCGCACCCAGCACGCCCGCGAGGACGTCCGCGCCGCCCTCCGCGGCGCCCCGCGCGATGCGGTCCGGCAGGCGGCCGGGCGCGAGGACGTACGGGGCGACCGCCACCCGGCGGGCCCCCTCGGCGCGCAGCGCGCGCACGGCGTCCGCGACGCGCGGCAGGGAAGCGGAGGCGAACGCGGGCCGCACGGCGCACCAGCCGGTACGCCGCCACTCCCGCGCGATTGCTGCGATCACCGCGCTCGCCTCCGGGTCGGAGGAGCCCGCCGAGGCCAGGACGACCCCGGTCGGGCTCCGGTCACCGGGCGCCAGCCCGGCTTCGTGCAGCCGCCGCTCCAGGGCGGCGGTCAGCAGGGGCGACGGCCCCAGCACCCGCGCCCGCCGCACCCGCAGGTGCGGCAGCCCCGCCGTCGCCGCCCGCAGCACGGCCGGAATGTCGGCCTTGGCGTGGAAGGCGCGGGTCAGCAGCAGCGGCAGGGCCACCACGTCCCGTACGCCCTCCGCCGCCAGCCGCTCCAGCACCTGCGGCACGCCCGGCACGCAGAAGTCGAGGAACCCGGCCTCGACCCGTACGCCGGGCAGCGCCGCCGCCACCTTCTCGCGCAGGGCGAGGACGGTGGCCGCGTGGCGCGGGTCGCGGCTGCCGTGGGCGACGAGGAGCAGGGGAGCGGGGGTCAACGGGCCGCCGCGGCCAGTCCGCGCGTCCGCAGCACCCGGCGCTCCAGCGGGCTGAAGACGGCCAGGTCGATGGCGATGCCGACGAACAGGATGAGGATGATCCCGAGGAGGACGCCCGGCATGTCGGAGTCGGTGCGCGCGTTCTCCAGGTACTGGCCGAGCCCCAGCCCCAGGTCGGGCGAGGAGGCGATCAGCTCGGCGGCCATGAGCGACCGCCAGGAGAACGCCCAGCCCTGCTTCAGCCCGGCGATGTAGCCGGGGAGCGCGGCGGGCAGCAGGACGTGCCGGGCGCCGCGCAGCCCCGTGGCGCCCAGGGTGCGGCCCGCCCGCAGGTACAGCGGCGGCACCTGGTCGATGCCGGACACCAGGCCGTTGGCGATGGACGGCACCGCGCCGAGCAGGATCACCGCGTACATCGCCCCGTCGGTGATGCCCAGCCAGATCACCGCCGCGGGCACCCAGGCGACCGACGGCAGCGACTGCAGCCCGGACAGGACGGGGCCCAGCGCGGCCCGTACGAACTTCACGCGCGCGACGAGCAGGCCGAGCGGCGTGCCGAGGGCGAGGGCGGCGGCGAAGCCCAGCAGGCCGCGCGAGACGGACGTCCAGACGATGTCCAGGAGGGTGCCCCGCAGCCACAGCTCCCTGAGGCTGTGCCAGACCGCGGCCGGGTCGGGCAGCTTGTAGTCGTCGGTGACCTCCGCGACGACCAGCACCTTCCACACCACGAGGACCAGGACGACAGCCGTGACCGGCGGCAGGACCTTGTGGAGCAGCACCTTCCCGAAGGAGGTGCGCTCGACGCGCACCGCGTCCAGCGCGTCGAGCCCGGCTTCCAGGCCGGCGAGGTCGTGGCTGCCGCCGGAGGAGTTCCGGGTGCCGGTCTCAGTGCTGGCCATGGCGGCGGATCTCCCCACGCAGTTCTTCGGTGATCTCGACGGACAGGTCCGCCACCGCCGCGTCCTCGATGCGGCGGGGCTGGGGTATGTCCACGGCCCACTGCCGGGCCACTCGCCCCGGCCGCGAGGACAGCAGCACGACGCGCTCCGCGAGCCGCACGGCCTCGCGGACGTTGTGGGTCACGAACAGCACCGACAGCGACGTCTCGGACCAGATGCGGGTCAGCTCGTGGTGCAGCACGTCCCGGGTGATGGCGTCCAGCGCCGCGAACGGCTCGTCCATCAGCAGGACCTGGCTGTCCTGCGCCAGCGCGCGGGCGAGCGCGACGCGCTGCCGCATGCCGCCCGACAGCTCGTGCACCCGCTTGCCGTACGCCCCGGAGAGCCGTACGAGCTCCAGGAGCCGCTCCGCCTCCGGCCGCCGCTCCGCGCGCGGCACGCCGCGCAGCCGCAGCGCCAGCTCGATGTTGCGGCCCGCGGTGAGCCACGGGAACAGCGCGTGCTCCTGGAACATCAGGGCCGGGCGCCCGCCGGGCACCTCGATGCTGCCCGCGGTCGGCCGGTCCAGGCCGGCCACCAGGTTGAGCAGCGTCGACTTCCCGCAGCCCGAGGCCCCCAGGAGGCACACGAACTCGCCGGGGCGCACCTCCAGCGAGACGTCGTCCAGCACCGGCTGGGCCGCGCCGGGCCGGCCGAAGGACTTGTGGACGTGGTCGATCCTGACCGCCGCGGACTCGCGGTCCGCGAGCGCGGTCGCACCGGTCTTGTCGGTCGTCAGTGCCGGGGCCATCCGGTCACCTCCTGGGGAGTGGGGCGGATACGACGGGCGGGCGGCTACTGCTTGCCGAGCTTCGCGGCGTCCACCGCGGGCCTGCCCTCGGCCTTGAGAACCTTGTTGAGCAGCGTCAGGTCGTAGATGCCGGAGAGGTCCGGCTCTTCCAGGAGCCCCGCCGTGACGGCGTTCGCGGCCTCGGTCCGCAGCGTCGCGGCCAGCGGGTCGTCGAGGACCTCGATGGACTTCCAGGCCGGGTCGAGGATCTGGGCGGGCAGCTCCTTGCCGGAGAGCTTCTTCAGCGCGGCGTTCGCCGAGGCCTCGGCCTTGCCGGGGTTCGCCTTGATCCAGGCGTTGGTCCTCACCGAGCCGCGCAGCACGGCCTCGACGACATCGGGGTGGGCGTCCAGGAACTTCTGCGACACGACCACGTTGGTGATGACGAACTTCTTGTCCGGCCAGAGCGCCGCCTCGTCGAGGAGCACCTTTCCGCCCTCGGAGACCAGCTTCGACGCGGTCGGCTCGGGCACCCACGCGCCGTCCACCGAACCGGACTTGAAGGCGTCGGGCGTCACCTTGTTGTCCGTACGGACCACCGAGACGTCGCCCTTGCCGCTCTGCGGGTCGGCCTTCCAGCCCTGCTGCGCGATCCAGTGCAGGAACGCCACGTCCTGCGTGTTGCCCTTCTGCGGGGTGGCGATCCGCTTGCCCTTCACGTCCTCCACGGACGAGATCTTCTTGGGGTCGACGACGAGCTTCACCCCGCCCGAGGCCGAGCCCGAGACGATGCGCAGGCCCTTCCCCTTGGACTTCACGTAGCCGTTGATCGCGGGCGACGGGCCGATCCAGCCGATGTCGATGGAGCCGGCGTTGAGCGCCTCGATCTCGGAGGGGCCCGCGTTGAACGTGGCCGAGCGGAGCTTCGTGCCGCCCAGCTCCTTCTGGATCAGGCCCTCCTGCTCGCCGACCAACGGCGTGGCGTGGGTGATGTTCGGGAAGTAGCCGATCCGGACCGTGTCGGCCGAGAGCTTCTTCGCGTTCCCCGTCCCGCCCGCGGGCTCGGCTGCGGAGTCCTTCTGCGAGCCGTAGCCGCACGCGCCGAGGGCGAGGGCCAGCAGGGGGAGGGCTGCCAGGGCGGTGAGGGCACGGCGGCGGGGAGGGCGGGCGGCACTGGACACAAGGGGTCCTCTCGAACGGGCCGGGATGCGACTAGGGGACGCCCGGCGCTTGCAGCGGGCGTAAGGAGTGCGGGAGGGCGGGGGGAACTTCAGGACCGGCGGGCGGCGCCGGTACGGTGCTCAGCGCGCACATCGTCCGGTGCCGCCCCGCCCGCTGCCGAGGTCGCCGCCGCCGACGCGGCCGCCCTCCTTGCCGAAGCCCGTGAAGAAGTCCCTGGGGGAGGTGCTCATGGTCAGAAGTCCCAGCCCTCGTCGCCGGCCGCCGCGGCGGTGCCGTCCGCGAACGCCTCGCCCGCCATGCCCGCCGTCAGCGTCGTCCCGTCGGCCGGGTCGATCAGCAGGAACGAGCCGGTGCGCCGGGAGTCGGTGTACGGGTCGAGCGCCAGCGGCTCGGCCGTGCGCAGCACCACCCGCCCGATGTCGTTGGCGGCCAGCTCGCCGGGGTCCGGGTGCTGGGAGAGGTCGTCGAGCGCCAGCCGGGACGGCACCGCCTTCACCAGGGCCTTGACCGTCCGGGTCGTGTGCTTGAGCAGCACCCGGTCCCCCACGCGCAGCGGCCGGTCCGCCACGTGGCAGACGGTCGCCTCGACGTCCCGGGTCGTGCCGGGCGCGTCCGCCGTCGGGACGATGAGATCGCCGCGCGAGACGTCCACGTCGTCGGCGAGCCGCACCGTCACCGACTGCGGCGCCCACGCCACGTCCACCGGCGAGCCGAGGGCGTCGATGCCGTCGATCGTGCTCGTCCGCCCCGAGGGGAGGACCGTTACCCGCTCGCCGACGCGCAGGACGCCGGCGGCCAGCTGGCCGGC
>NZ_JOFL01000032.1 GCF_000719265.1 Streptomyces roseoverticillatus
GTCGACACCGGCATGATGCTCGCGGCCGCCGGCGCCCTCGCCGACGTCGTCACCGAGGACGAACTCAACGCCAACTACATCATCCCCAGCGTCTTCAACGAGAAGGTCGCGGGGACGGTCGCGGGCGCCGTGCGCGAGGCCGCGAAAGCCGCCGGTGCGGCTGTGACGGGCACCACGACCGTCTGATGACGGCGCGTCGCGGGCCTTCGGGCCCGCGACCTGCCCCTAAGGTGTCGGGCAGAAATCAGGCCGCAGAAATGCGGCTGTATCCGAGGCTGTGCCGCTTTCCGTGTGACTCTCCAGGGTGCCGGATTGGCTTTCCCGCCACTGGTGGGGGCAGGATGCGTAACCGGGCGCGAGGGTCTGGCAACGGACCCGGGTCCGGGGACTGTCCGAGGGCCCTGGCAGCATCGGCTTCGATCTCACGCCTCATTGGCAAGAAGAACACGGGAGTACAACATGAACCGCAGTGAGCTGGTGGCCGCGCTGGCCGACCGCGCCGAGGTGACCCGCAAGGACGCCGACGCCGTTCTGGCCGCGCTCGCCGAGACCGTCGGCGAGGTCGTCGCCAAGGGCGACGAGAAGGTCACCATCCCCGGCTTCCTGACCTTCGAGCGCACCCACCGTGCCGCTCGGACCGCTCGCAACCCGCAGACGGGTGAGCCGATCCAGATCGCTGCCGGTTACAGCGTGAAGGTCTCCGCGGGCTCCAAGCTCAAGGAAGCCGCCAAGGGCAAGTAAGCCTTTAGCGCTGCGCTCAGCGCTGAGAGGGCGGGCACCCCGGCCGGGGTGCCCGCCCTTTGGGCTTTCCAGGGCCCGTAACGGCCCCTCGGAGGCCCGTACGGGCCCCTGGGTCACCCGGATGCACGAAAGCGCCTGTACGGGCCTTGAATGGCTCGTACAGGCGCTTACGCCCCGTCAGAAGGACGGCGCTCAGGCGGCGGTGCCGCCGGGCAGCTCCACGTTCGCGCCGGCCAGGTCCTTCAGCTTCTGCATGCTGTGCTTTCCCGGGGGATGACCCCCGGACCCCCAGCCGGGGGCCGCGTCGTGGTGACGGGAAGCGTCAGGCCGTGGTGCCGCCGGGCAGCTCCACGTTCGCACCCAGGTCCTTCAGCTTCTGCATGCTGTGCTTTCCCGGGGGATGACCCCCGGGCCCCCAGCCGGGGGCCGTGTCGTGGTGACGGGAAGCGTCAGGCCGTGGTGCCGCCGGGCAGCTCCACGTTCGCACCCAGGTCCTTCAGCTTCTGCATGAAGTTCTCGTAGCCGCGGTTGATCAGGTCGATGCCGTGGACCCGCGAGGTGCCCTCGGCCGCCAGGGCCGCGATCAGGTACGAGAAGCCGCCGCGGAGGTCCGGGACGACCATGTCGGAGCCCTGCAGCTTCGTCGGGCCGGAGACGACCGCCGAGTGCAGGAAGTTGCGCTGGCCGAAGCGGCAGGCGGAACCGCCCAGGCACTCGCGGTACAGCTGGATGTGAGCACCCATCTGGTTCAGCGCCGAGGTGAAACCGAGCCGCGACTCGTACACCGTCTCGTGGACGATGGACAGGCCCGCCGCCTGCGTCAGCGCCACGACCAGCGGCTGCTGCCAGTCGGTCTGGAAGCCGGGGTGCACGTCCGTCTCCAGCGCGATGGCGTTGAGCGCGCCGCCCGGGTGCCAGAAGCGGATGCCCTCGTCGTCGATCTCGAAGGCGCCGCCGACCTTGCGGTAGGTGTTGAGGAAGGTCATCATCGAGCGCTGCTGCGCGCCGCGCACGTAGATGTTGCCCTTGGTGGCCAGCGCCGCGGACGCCCAGGAGGCCGCCTCCAGACGGTCGGACAGCGCGCGGTGGTTGTAGCCGCCGAGCTTGTCGACACCGGTGATCCGGATGGTCCGGTCGGTGTCCATGGCGATGATCGCGCCCATCTTCTGCAGCACGCAGATGAGGTCCTCGATCTCCGGCTCCACGGCGGCGTTGGACAGCTCCGTGACGCCCTCCGCCAGCACGGCGGTCAGCAGGACCTGCTCGGTCGCGCCGACCGAGGGGTAGGGCAGGCGGATCTTGCAGCCGCGCAGCCGCTGCGGGGCCTCCAGGTACTGGCCGCCCTCGCGCTTCTCGATGGTCGCGCCGAACTGGCGCAGCACCTCGAAGTGGAAGTCGATCGGCCGGCCGCCGATGTCGCAGCCGCCCAGGCCCGGGATGAAGGCGTGGCCCAGCCGGTGCAGCAGCGGGCCGCACAGCAGGATCGGGATGCGCGAGGAGCCGGCGTGCGCGTCGATGTCCGCGACGTTGGCGCTCTCCACGTACGTGGGATCGAGGACCAGCTCGCCGGGCTCGTCGCCGGGGCGGACGGTCACGCCGTGCAGCTGCAGCAGTCCGCGCACGACGCGCACGTCGCGGATGTCGGGGACGTTGCGCAGCCGGCTGGGGCCGTGCCCGAGCAGGGCGGCGACCATGGCCTTGGGCACGAGGTTCTTCGCGCCGCGGACACGGATCTCGCCCTCGAGCGGGGTACCGCCGTGGACAAGCAGGACATCGTCAGGGCCGGTCATGGATCTCGCGTTCCTGGAGTTGGGCAGGGGGCAAGAAGAAAGGGTAATGCGACGAGGGGGCCGTCCTGCATGCCTGAGGGGGCTCCGGGCACGTCATGGCTTTGCAACAACACGCTCTGTTAATGGAATGGTCGCTACCGGTTATCGGCGGCGCGCCGCGGGCCGCCCCTTTCTTGCCGGAGTGGGCGTCCACCCCCCGCGCGGGCCCGAAATGCGGGATCATGTGCCCATGTCCGAGGTGTCCTCGCTCACAGGACGGCTGCTTGTCGCGACACCGGCGCTCGCCGACCCGAATTTCGACCGCGCTGTGGTGTTGCTGCTCGATCACGACGAGGAGGGTTCCCTCGGAGTGATCCTGAACCGCCCGACCCCCGTCGGGGTGGCCGACATCCTGGAGTCCTGGGCCGCGCTGACCGGGGAGCCGGGTGTGGTCTTCCAGGGCGGTCCCGTCTCGCTGGACTCGGCGCTGGGCGTGGCCGTGGTGCCGGGGGAGGGGCACGGCGCGACAGGCTCCGCGGCCGTCGTCGGCGACGGCCCGCTCGGCTGGCGCCGCGTCCACGGCGCGATCGGCCTCGTCGACCTGGAGGCCCCGCCGGAGCTGCTCGCGGCCGCCCTCGGCTCGCTGCGGATCTTCGCCGGCTATGCGGGCTGGGGCCCGGGCCAGCTGGAGGACGAGCTGGTCGAGGGCGCGTGGTACGTGGTGGAGTCCGAGCCGGGCGACGTCTCCTCGCCCGATCCGTCGCAGCTGTGGCGCGCGGTGCTGCGGCGCCAGCGCAACGAGCTGGCGATGGTGGCCACGTATCCGGACGACCCCAGCCTGAACTGACCCGGACGACTTCAGCTGAACTGACCCGTACGCCCCCAGCCCGAACTGACCTGGACGACCTCAGCCTGAACTGACCTGGACGACCCCGGTCTGAACTGACCCGGAAGCCTCCCGGGGGTCCCGGGGGCCGCCGTCCGGGGGATCCGCCCCGCAAAGGGGCGCGGCCCGCGCGCGAAACGACCGGACCGGGGATCGGAAGTCAGCGGTGCGCCCCAGTACCCTTGGAGACCATGAGCACTCTTGAGCCCGAGCGCGGGGCAGGGACCGGCACCCTCGTAGAGCCGACGCCGCAGGTGTCGCACGGCGACGGCGACCACGAGCGCTACGCCCACTACGTCCAGAAGGACAAGATCATGGAGAGCGCGCTCTCCGGTTCCCCGGTCGTCGCCCTGTGCGGCAAGGTCTGGGTCCCGGGGCGCGACCCGAAGAAGTACCCGGTCTGTCCGATGTGCAAGGAGATCTTCGACGGCATGGGCGCCGGCGGGGACAAGGACAAGGGCGGCAAGGGCGGCGACAAGAAGTAGCCCCCCGGGCCTCCTCGCTGCAGGCCACACCATTCTTCCCGGCCCCCGGGACGCGCTCCGGCGCGTCCCGGGGGCCGCGTGCGTCGCACGCCCCGTTGCGCGAGCCGTTGCACGGAGCGCTTTCGCTGATCACAGAGTGGTGGAGACCTCTTGTCGGGGCCATGGCACGCCCCTAGTCTCCTGCCAGTTGTGCTGAGCGAAACGCCCATTGCGTATGTTGCAACGCCACGCGGGAGGGATCCCCATGAAGCCGTCCGGCCGCTCGTCCGGTGTGGTGGCTCCGGTTTTAGTGGCCCTGGTGACGGCCGCCGCCCTGACCGCCTGCGCCCCCGCCACCTCCGCAGGTAGCGCCGGGGGCGACGAGCGGACGGGGCGCCTGCGGGTCTGGCTCTTCCGGGAGGTCGACAACGGGCCCAAGGCGGCCGTCGTCGGCAAGGCCGTCGCCGCCTTCGCCCGGGAGCACCGAGGCGCCCGCGTCGACGTCACCTACATCCCCGTCGAGACGCGCGCCCAGCGGATCAAGGCCGCCTTCAACGACCCCCGCAGCGCCCCCGACGTCATCGAGTACGGCAACACCGACACCGCCGGCTACGTCCGGGACGGCGGACTGGCCGACGTCACCGCCGACTTCGCCGCCTGGCCCGAGGCGCGGGACACCGATCCCGCCGCCCGCCGCTCCGTCACCGTGGACGGGAAGGTCTACGGCGCCCCGCTGTTCGTCGGCGTCCGCGCCCTCTACTACCGCACGGACGTCTTCCGCGAGCTCGGCCTGCGCCCGCCGCGCACCCAGGCCGAGCTCGCGGAGACCGCCCGCCGCATCCACCGGGAGCGGCCGGAGCTCTACGGGCTCGTGGTCGGCGGCTCGTACACGTACGGCGCCCTGCCCTTCCTGTGGGCCAACGGCGGTGCGATAGCGGAGAAGAAGGGCAGGAAGTACACCGCGGCCATCGACGGCGAGGCGGCGAAGCGGGGCATCACCGCGTACACCGCCCTCTTCGGCGAGCACAACTGCCCGCCCGCCAAGTGCGCGCAACTGGGTGGCAACGCCACCGTCGAGGCGTTCGCCTCCGGCAAGGCGGCCATGGCGATCGGCGGGGACTTCAGCCACCGGGCCGTCGAGAACGGCAAGGCCGGGGGCAGGTACGCGGTCGTCCCGCTGCCCGGCGCCGAGGAGGGCAGCATCGCCCCGGCGTTCGCGGGCGGGAACAACGTCGGGGTCCTCAAGAGCAGTTCCCACCGCACGCTCGCCGTCGAGCTGATGCGGGCCCTCACCGGCAAGCGCACCCAGTCCGAGCTCTTCGACGCCATGGGCTTCCTGCCCACCTATACGGACGTACGCCGCGAGGCGGCCCGCAAGCAGCCCTACGTCGAACCCTTCGTGAGGACGCTCGCCGCGGGCGCGGCCTTCGTGCCCGTGACGCCCGCGTGGGGCGCCATCGACGCGGGGCAGGTGCTGCCGGTCATGTTCCAGGAGATCGTGAGCGGCCGCAGGAGCGTGGACGCGGCGGCCTCGGCCGCGGCGAAGAAGATGAACAGCGCCTTCAGGGCCGCGGGCTGAGGGCGGGGGCCGGCACGATGCGCACCCGTAGCCGCACCCGCACCCGCACCCGCAGCCGTACGCCGCGCACGCCCACGCGACCCCACAGCCGCCGGACGCCCTGGCTCTACCTCGCCCCCGCCCTCGTCCTCCTCGGCGGCCTGCTGCTCTACCCCGTCTACCAGCTCGGGCTCATCTCCTTCCTGGAGTACACCCAGGCCCAGGTCAGCGGCGGCCGCCCGACCTCCTTCCAGGGCTTCGGCAACTACGCCGCACTCTTCCGCGACGGCCAGTTCCGGGAGGTGCTCGTCACCACCGTCCTCTTCGCGGCCGCCTGCGTGCTCGCCACCCTGGCCACCGGCTGCGCGCTCGCCGTGCTCCTCACCCGCGTCCGCGCCCTGCCCCGCCTCGCCCTGATGACCGCGGCGCTCGGCGCCTGGGCCACGCCCGCCGTGACCGGCTCGACGGTCTGGCTCTTCCTCTTCGACCCCGACTTCGGGCCTGTGGACAAGGTGCTCACCCGGCTCGGCATGAGCGGCTTCGACGGCTACTCGTGGACGTACGACCGCTACAGCGCCTTCGCGCTCGTCCTCCTCGAAGTCGTCTGGTGCTCGTTCCCCTTCGTCATGGTGACCGTCTACGCCGGCATCCGGTCGATCCCCGCGGAGGTCCTGGAGGCCGCCGCCCTGGACGGCGCCTCGCAGTGGCGCACCTGGCGCGCGGTCACGGCGCCGATGCTGCGGCCGATCCTGGTCGTCGTCACCATCCAGTCGGTCATCTGGGACTTCAAGGTGTTCACGCAGATCTACGTCATGACCAACGGCGGCGGGATCGCCGGGCAGAACCTGACCCTGAACGTCTACGCCTACCAGAAGGCGTTCGCGTCCTCGCAGTACAGCCTCGGCTCGGCGATCGGCGTGGTGATGCTGCTGATCCTGCTGGCCGTCACGCTCGCGTACCTGCGGCTGCTGCGGAGACAGGGGGAGGAGATATGAAGACAGGGGGAGGAGACATGAGACGGCGGCGCGGACCGGGCAGGCGGTACGGGCGGTACGGCCGGCTCGTCGCGGAGGCGGCGGCGCTGCTGACGGCGGCCGTGGTCGCCTTTCCCCTGTACTGGATGGTGCTCTCGGCCCTCAAGCCGGAGGGGGAGGTGCTGAGCGACCGGCCCCGCCCCTGGACGTCCGCGCCTTCCCTGGACGCCTTCCGCCGCGTCTTCGGACAGCAGGACTTCGCGCGCTACTTCCTCAACAGCCTGCTCGTCGCGGGCACCGTGGTCGTCGTCTCCGCGCTCGTGGCCTTCCTCGCCGCGACCGCCGTCACCCGCTTCCGCTTCCGGTTCCGGACGACGCTGCTCGTGATGTTCCTCGTCGCCCAGATGGTGCCGGTCGAGGCGCTCACCATCCCGCTGTTCTTCCTCCTGCGCGACGCGGGCGCGTACGTGCCCGGCATCGGCCTCAACACGCTCGGCTCGCTGATCCTGCCGCACATCGCCTTCTCGCTGCCCTTCGCGGTCTGGATGCTGCGCGGGTTCGTCCGGGCGGTGCCGGAGGCGCTGGAGGAGGCCGCGTACCTCGACGGCGCCACCCGCGCCCGCTTCCTGTGGCGGATCCTCTTCCCGCTGGTCTTCCCCGGGCTCGTCGCGACGAGCGTCTTCTCGTTCATCTCCACGTGGAACGACTTCCTCTTCGCGAAGTCCTTCATCGTCAGCGCCACCGAGAACTCCACTCTCCCGATGGCGCTCCTCGTCTTCTTCAAGGACGAGGGCAACGACTGGGGCGGCATCATGGCGGCGTCCACCGTCATGACCGTGCCGGTGCTCGTCTTCTTCGTACTCGTCCAGCGGAGGCTCGTGTCGGGCCTCGGCGGAGCGGTGAAGGACTGAATCCGATGAGTCATTCCGCATCGTCCCTCGGGGAGCTGATTCCCGCCGCCCGGAAATCCGCCCCGGTGACCGGTCCCGGCAGCAGGCGGCTCGCCGTCCTCGACGGGGCGACGTGCATCGAGGCCCGGCCGGGCACCGAGGGCGTCGCCCGCTGGCTGCGCGCCGCGGTCGGCGCGGCCACCGGGCTTCCGCTGCCGGACGGCGAGGCCGGCGGGAGCGGCGGCAACCGCATCAGCCTGCGTATCGACGCCGGTCTGGAGCCCGAGCTCGGGCCGGAGGGCTACCAGCTCGTCAACACCGGATACGGGGTCACCATCCACGGCGCCGGCCCGGCCGGCGTCTTCTGGGGCGCCCAGACCTTCCGTCAGCTGCTCGGTCCCGAGGCCTTCCGGCGGGCGCCGGTCACGGGGAAGCGCGAGTGGGCCGTACCCGCGGGCGTCGTCGAAGACGCCCCGCGGTTCCGGTGGCGCGGCGTCCTCCTCGACGTCGCCCGTCACTTCCTGCCCAAGGACGGCGTGCTGCGGTACCTGGACCTGCTCGCCGCGCACAAGCTCAACGTCCTGCACCTGCACCTGACGGACGACCAGGGCTGGCGGATCGAGATCCTGCGCCACCCCCGGCTCACCGGGACCGGCGCCTGGCGGGCGCGCACCAAGCTCGGGCACCGGGCCTCGCCGCTGTGGGACGAGCGGCCGCACGGCGGCTACTACACGCAGGACGACATCCGCGAGATCGTCGCGTACGCCGCCGACCGCCACATCACCGTCGTCCCCGAGATCGACGTCCCCGGGCACTCGCAGGCCGCCATCGCCGCCTACCCCTGGCTGGGCAACACCGACGTCGTCGACACCGCCGCCCTCGGGGTGTGGGACACGTGGGGCATCAGCCCGAACGTCCTCGCCCCGTCCGGGCGGACCCTCGCCTTCTACGAGGACGTGCTCACCGAGGTCCTGGAGCTCTTCCCGTCCCCCTTCGTGCACATCGGCGGCGACGAGTGCCCGGAGGACCAGTGGCGGGCTTCGCCGGCCGCGCAGGAGCGCGTCCGCGGGCTGGGCCTGGCCGGCGCGGGCGAGCTGCACGGCTGGTTCGTCCGGCACTTCGACCGCTGGCTCGCCGAGCGCGGCCGCCGCCTGACCGGCTGGGACGAGATCCTGGACGGCGGTGCGACCGGGCGGGGCCTGACGGAAGGCGCCGTGGTGTCCTCCTGGCGGGGCTACGCGGGCGGGATCGCGGCGGCGCGCGCCGGGCACGACGTCGTCATGTGCCCCGAACAGCAGGTGTACCTCGACCACCGGCAGGCGGCCGGTACCGACGAGCCCGTACCCATCGGCTACGTCCGCACCTTGGAGGACGTCTACCGCTTCGACCCCGTGCCGCCGGCGCTCGGCGAGGCGGCGACGGCCCGCATCCTGGGGGCCCAGGCCAACCTGTGGAGCGAGGTGACGGAGAACCAGCAGCGCCTCGACTACCAGGCCTTCCCGCGCCTCGCCGCCTTCGCCGAGACCGTCTGGTCGCACCTGCCCGCCCCCGCCGAGCGCGACTACCCGGCGTTCGAACGCCGTATGACCGCCCATTACGCCCGGCTCGACGCCCTCGGCGTGGACTACCGGCCTCCGGGCGGCCCCAGGCCCTGGCAGCGCCGCCCCGGCGTCCTCGGACGCCCGATCGAGGGCGCGCCCCCGATCGTGTGAGCCACGGCCAAGCTGCGCGTCCCGGCGGCGGACGGCTGGCACGGTGGTCCTTCACACACTGCCGTAAGTCGTAAAAAGGCCCCCTGATAATGGCAATCCGTACACAACGGGGACACCCCCGAAAATCGGACCATTCATATTGCCGGGGACGGATCGGCGGTTCGTGGACCCTCGCGACGGCGGAGTCCGAAGATGTGCCAGAGTTGCCACGTCCGGGCCGTGAGGACGTACCGTACGGCGGGATCGTACGGCGGGATCAGGCCGGACAGCCGGGACCACCGGGGAAGGGGCAGCTGGGTTGACCACGCACGCACCGCAGGCAGCGCACACGGTGACGCTGCCGGGCTCGCTCGACGAGGCCGTGGCGGCGCTGGCCGCCATGCCCGCGGCCGTGCCCGTCGCGGGTGGCACCGATCTGATGGCCGCCGTCAACTCCGGGCTGCTGCGGCCCGCCGGGCTCGTCGGCCTCGGCCGCATCAGCGAGATCCGCGGCTGGCAGTACCAGGACGGCCACGCCCTGCTCGGCGCCGGCCTCACCCACGCCCGGATGGGCCGCCCCGACTTCGCGGCCCTCATCCCGGCGCTCGCGGCCGCCGCGCGCGCCGCCGGCCCGCCCCAGATCCGCAACGCCGGCACGCTCGGGGGCAACATCGCCTCCGCCGCCCCCACCGGTGACGCCCTGCCCGTCCTCGCCGCCCTCGAAGCCTCCCTCGTCATCGCCGGACCCGGCGGCGGCCGCCGCGAGATCCCCGTCGGCCACCTCCTCGCCGGCTACGAGATGCTCGGCCCCGGCGAGCTCATCGGCTACGTCCGCGTGCCGCTGCTGCACGCCCCGCAGACCTTCCTCAAGGCCACCGGCCGCACCGGCCCCGGCCGCGCCACCGCCTCCGTGGCCGTCGTCCTCGACCCCGCCCGGCGGGGCGTGCGCTGCGCGGTGGGCGCCGTCGCGCCCATGCCGCTGCGCCCGCTCGACGCCGAGCGCTGGGTCGCCTCGCTCATCGACTGGGACGGCGAGCGCACGCTCGCCCCCGAGGCGTGCGCCGCCTTCGGCGAGTACGTCGCCGCGGCGTGCATCCCGGACCCCGCGCCCGCTCCCGACGGCGGGGAGCCGGGCACCCTGCCGCCCGCCGCGCTGCACCTGCGTCGTACGGTGGCGACTCTGGCCCGCCGAGCACTGGGGAGGGCACTCGCGTGAGTGACGAACAGCGACAGGCCCACGCCGCCGGCTGGGAGCCGATCCCGCGCGGCGGGGAGTACGACGAGGGCACTACGTTCCTGCAGCTGCCCCCGGAGCTCCTCGCCCACCCGGGCGTGGCCATGTCCGGCACGGGCGCCTGGGACCCGCTGGCCGCGGCCGGTTCGGGTGGATATGTACCGCCGTCCGCGGACTCGTGGCAGCAGGCTCCGGCGGCCTCGGGGGCGCACGGGCAGTGGGGGGTGCCGCAGGGGCCTCATGCGTCTCAGATGCCTCATGCAGCTCAGGAGCCGCACGTGCCTCAGGGGGCGCATGCGCCTCAGGCTGAGGTTCATGTCGGTCACGACGGCGGCGTGCACGACGCGCATGGTGTGCGCGAGGTGCATGACGCGCATGGTGCGCACGACGTGCATGGTGCCGATCCGCAGGCCACCGCGGAGTGGCCGATGCCGGGTGACGCCTCGACGGGTTCGACCGGCCAGTGGTCCGTTCCGGCCGCGGGTGACGACCCCGTCGACGAGTCCGGCGAGTACCTGGTCCGGGGCGGCTCGGCGCAGGAGCCCGCGGGTGCGGCTCCGGCCCCCGCTCCGTGGTCCGCGCAGCCCGTGGACGACTCCTGGCGCCAGTCGCTGGCCGCGGCCACGCCTGCCGCCGGTACGCCCATTGTGGGCGGCACCGGCCAGTGGTCGGTTCCGGTTGTGCCCGAGGACGCGACGGACACGGCCGACACGTCCGGTGAGTACGCGCTGGACGGCTTTACGGGCTCGGCCGCCGAGAATTCCGCTTCCGGCGAGCCGCCGGCCGTGGACGTGACGGGCGCGTTCACCGTGCCGCAGTACGTCACGGATGTCACCGGTACGGGCGATGTTCCGGGCGGGGCGGAGACGGCTGCGGCGGCTGGGAACGCTGGGGCGGCCGGTGCTTCGGAGGAGCCGGAGCAGCCGGTGCACTCGATGGACTCGGTGCACTCGATGGGCTCGATGGACTCGGTGCACCCGGTGTCGTCGGAGCAGCTGCCGGAGCAGGTGGAGAGCCCGGCCGGTGAGCCGGAGCAGCAGCCTGCGCAGCCCACGCAACCGCAGCAGGCGATGCACGCGGAGTCGTTCGGCCACGCGGAGCAGACCGGGCATACCGGGATGACCGAGCAGGCCGGGCCGCCCGAGCGTCCCGGCCTGCCGACTGAACATCCTGGCCTGCCGGCCGAGCAGCCCGGCCTGCCGACGCCGGCCCAGGAGCCGGGACATTCCGCGGAGGCGGAGCCGCCGGCCCAGCCGGAGCAGCAGCCTGCGCAGCCCACGCTGCCGGAGCCGTTCGTACCGCAGCAGAGCGGGCCGGAGGCAACGGATGTCGCGGCTGCTGCCGGTGCCGTAGCGGCAGCAGCAACGGCGGCCGACGGGCCCGCGCACGAGGACCCCGCGCCGCCCGCGTACGCCCCCCTCGGGCACGACGCCCTCGGCCACGACACGCTCGGCCCGGACCCCCTCGGGGCCCACCCCCTCGCGCCCCACACCGAGCACCCCTGCGCCTCGTACGTCCTGCGCGTCAACGGCACCGACCGGCCCGTGACCGACGCCTGGATCGGCGAGTCGCTGCTGTACGTGCTGCGCGAGCGCCTCGGCCTGGCCGGGGCCAAGGACGGCTGCTCGCAGGGCGAGTGCGGGGCCTGCTCCGTGCAGGTCGACGGGCGGCTCGTCGCGTCCTGCCTCGTCCCGGCGGCCACGACCGCAGGCTCGGAGGTCCGTACGGTCGAGGGCCTGGCCGCCGACGGGCGGCCGTCCGACGTGCAGCGGGCGCTCGCCGAGTGCGGCGCCGTGCAGTGCGGCTTCTGCGTGCCGGGCATGGCGATGACCATGCACGACCTGCTGGAGGGCAACCACGCCCCGACCGAGCTGGAGACCCGCCAGGCCATCTGCGGCAACCTCTGCCGCTGCTCGGGCTACCGGGGCGTGCTCGACGCGGTCCGCCAGGTCGTCGGCGAGCGCGAGGCGGCCGCGGCGCACGAGCAGGAGCTCCAGCAGGGTCTCGAACAGGGACTTGAGCCGGGGCTTCAGCACGGGCTTGAGCAGGGGCTTCAGCAAGGGCTTGAGCAGGGGCCTCAGGACGCGCAGCAGCAGTACGAGGCCGGGCAGCCGGATGCGGACCAGGCCCGCATCCCGCACCAGGCGGGCCCGCACGGCGGGGGCAGCGGAAGGGCGACGGCATGACGGGAAGCGGCGGAATGGGCGGCATGACGGGAACGGCCGGCATGACCGACGGCGGCGCCACGGCCATCACCGTCCCCACGCTCGCCTCGCCCGGCGGCCACGCCGAACCGACGCAAGGCATCGGCGCCTCCCTCCCCCCGGCCGACGCGGAGGCCAAGACCCAGGGCATCTACCCGTACGCGGCCGACCTGTGGGCGGAAGGCCTGCTGTGGGCCGCGCTCCTGCGCTCCCCGCACCCGCATGCCCGCATCCTGTCGATCGACACCTCCGAGGCCGCCCGGATGCCCGGCGTCCGCGCCGTCGTCACGCACGCGGACGTGCCGGGCGACGCCGCCCACGGCCGCAAGGTCGCCGACCGGCCGGTCTTCGCGTCCGACATCGTGCGCCACCACGGCGAGCCGATCGCCGCCGTCGCGGCCGACCACCCCGACACGGCGCGGCTGGCCGCGGCGGCCATCGCCGTCGAGTACGAGATGCTGGAGCCGGTCACCGACCCCGAGCAGGCGTTCTCCGCCGAGCCGCTGCACCCCGACGGCAATCTGATCCGCCACATCCCGCTGCGCTTCGGCGACCCGGAGGCCGTCGGCGAGGTGATCGTCGAGGGGCTGTACCGGATCGGCCGCCAGGACCCCGCGCCCATCGGTGCCGAGGCCGGCCTGGCCGTCCCCCGCCCCGACGGCGGCGTCGAGATCTACACCGCCTCGACGGACCCGCACGCCGACCGCGACCTCGCCGCCGCCTGCTTCGGCCTGGCACCGGAGCGCGTGAAGATCGTCGTCACCGGCGTCCCCGGGGCGACGGGCGACCGCGAGGACCCCGGCATGCAGCTGCCGCTCGGCCTGCTCGCGCTGCGCACCGGCCACCCCGTCAAGCTCGTCGCCACCCGCGAGGAGTCCTTCCTCGGCCACCCGCACCGCCACCCCACCCTGCTGCGCTACCGCCACCACGCGGACGCCGACGGCAAGCTGGTGAAGGTGGAGGCGCAGATCCTGCTGGACGCGGGCGCCTACGCCGACTCCTCGTCCGACGCCCTGGCCGCCGCCGTGGCCTTCGCCTGCGGCCCGTACGTGGTCCCGCACGCCTTCGTCGAGGGCTGGGCCGTCCGTACGAACAATCCGCCGTCCGGCCACGTGCGCGGCGAGGGCGCCATGCAGGTGTGCGCCGCGTACGAGGGTCAGATGGACAAGCTCGCGGCGCGCCTGGGCCTCGACCCGGCGGAGCTGCGTCTGCGCAACGTGATGGCCACGGGCGACCTGCTGCCCACCGGCCAGACCGTCACCTGCCCCGCGCCCGTCGCCGAACTCCTGCGCGCCGTCCGCGACTACCCGCTGCCCGCCCTCCCCTCCGACGACTCCGAGGAGGAGTGGGTGCTGCCCGGCGGCCCCGACGGCGCGGGCGAGGCCGGCGCGGTGCGGCGCGGAGTCGGCTACGGCCTGGGCATGGTCCACATGCTCGGCGCGGAGGGCGCGGACGAGGTCTCGACGGCCACGGTCAAGGTGACCGGCCCGACGGCCACGGTCATCTGCGCGGCCGTGGAAACCGGCCAGGGCTTCTCGACCCTGGCCCGCCAGATCGTCCAGGAGGTCCTGGGCCTGGACCAGGTCTACGTCGCCCCCGTCGACACCGACCAGCCCCCCTCCGGCCCGGGCGCGCACAGCCGCCACACGTGGGTCTCGGGCGGCGCGGTCGAGCGGGCGGCGCGGATGGTGCGGACGCAACTGCTGCAGCCGCTGGCCGCGCAGTTCGGCATGTCCGCGGAACTGCTGACGATCACCGACGGAAAGATCACGTCGTACGACGGCGTCCTGAGCACGACGGTCGCCGAGGCCCTGGACGGCAAGGAACTCTGGGCCACGGCCCAGTGCCGCCCCCACCCGACGGAGCCGCTGGACGAGTCGGGCCAGGGCGACGCGTTCGTGGGCATCGCCTTCTGCGCGGTCCGGGCAGTGGTGGACGTGGACGTGGAACTGGGTTCCGTGCGGGTGGTCGAAATGGCCGTCGCCCAGGACGTCGGCCGAGTCCTGAACCCCGCGCAGGCGAGGGCCCGCATCGAAGCGGGCATCACCCAGGGCGTGGGCGCGGCCCTGACGGAAAACCTCCGCACGGCAGGAGGAATGGTCCGCCGCCCGGACTTCACGGGCTATGCGTTGCCGACATCCCTGGACATCCCGGACGTCCACATCGTGAAGCTGGTCGAGGAACGGGACGTGGTCGCCCCGTTCGGCGCCAAGGCGATCAGCGCGGTGCCGGTCGTGACGTCCCCGGCGGCGGTGGCAGCAGCGGTACGAGCGGCAACGGGCCGCCCGGTCAACCGGCTGCCGATCAGGCCGCAGGCGGCGGTGGCGGCGTCCGTCAACTCCTGAGTACCCGTACTTATGTGAGTGTCACTGCACGGCAGTAGTGTGTAGCGTGAAGTTACATGTGACGGCCGGTGGTTGACCGGGGGCCGGTGGGTGGGGAAGGCAGTGAAGAGGCGCACGTGACTGAGCACGCAACGCCCAAGGGGGGCTTCGCAGCCGAGCTGGCCTCGCTGAGGCAGTTCAAGGGCCGGGTGGACGAGCTGCTGCGGACGCTGGACGAATCGGACGGGGCACCGAGCAAGGTGGCCGACACGGGGTTGACGCAGGCCCACTTGGGCGAGAACTTCAACGCCGCGGCGGCGCTCTACGGGGTCTACCACTCCGTCCACACGGACCTGGTGACGCTGTCCAAGCTGCTGAACGACCAGATCGGGGCACTCGGCGACGCCATGCTGGAAGCCCACGGAGGCTACGCCAGCACGGACGCGGAGGAGCGGGAGAAGCTCTGGGCGATCCACGAGCGGATGCAGCGCCAGTACGACCCGAAACTCGACCCGGACGCGGAGGCGGCACAGCCGCACACGTCGAGAACGGGGCCCCGCACGGAACTGCGCGCCGACGGCGGCAGCGGCGGCAATAACGGATCAGGTGGACGAGCCCACTTCTAGACAGGGAAGGAAGCAAGCAAGCACTCATGACTGACCGAACCCCGCCCAGAAGCGATAAAGACCCTCGCTTCCCGCCGATGTGCACGCCTGCCGAAGACTTCTACACCATGCCGCACGAGAAGTTGCAGGCGATGGTCGAGCACGCGAACCAGGATCGGGTCACCGCCGTTGCCCACACCCTCAACGGTGCCGCCGAGGCCATCAAGAAGCTCGGAGGCGACCTCAAGGAGCACATGGACGGCGTCATCTGGTCGGGCCCGGCCGGCGAAGCCTTCCGCAAGTGGGGCCACTCCATGGCCAACGAGACGATCCGGCTGGGCGAATACGCCAAGAAGGCCGACGAGTGGCTGGGCCATGCGTCCACGAGCCTGGGCAACGCGAAAAAGATGCCCAAGTACTCCCGTGAGGACAAGGCCACGGTCGACGCCTGGCTGAAGCACCACCCCCTGGCCCTGGGCAAGGTCCCCATGCCCGGCCTGGAACCTGTCGGCGGTAACAACCTGGTGAGCGGCGGCCCGACGCAGAAAGAGGCCTACGACGCCCAGCAGCGACTCGACACGAACCATAAGGCGGCGGCTGCGCTGATGAAGGCGCTGTCGGAGTCGTACGACCACTCGGGGACGCAGCTTCTGCGGGCGGTCAGGCCTAATTTTCGGCCTATGCCGGACAATGTGATGCCGCCAGCCCGGGGTCCTGAACAGGACGGCCTTGAGCACGTCGGCTTGGCCGGTGATGTTTCCGGCGCGCAATCATCTGGCGGAGCTGCTGGAGTCTCGTCAGTCGGCTATTCAGGTCGTGAGGCGCTTGCACGGAGTTCCGGGGGCGTGCCGACACCGTCTCAACCTGTGGAACGGATTAGTAGGCGTCCGGACCTTGACCTCTCCGGCGGCGTTGAGGCACCGCATCGCGTGCCAGTACCGCAGCCGGACCGACCTTCGGTCACTCCGCCGGACGCCGGGAAGCCGCAGATCCCCGTGCCGCATGTTCCTGTGCCCAGTTGGCCGAGGCCTGAGCGACGCCCTGATGCGGGTCGCCGCCCAGAAGGGCCGATTCCTGATCGGGGCGGACGGCCAACACCTAGGATTCCGACGCCTGGGATTGGTCCCGGTACCAGCCGCCGTCCGGACAGCTGGCTGCCGAACGTGCCCCGCGATGGCATCGTCGGTGGTCGTCCCACGCCGCGCGGGCCGTCCGTGCCGACACAGAACCCCGGACGTGTTCCGGCGTTCGGCACAGAACCCTCCCCGCAGCGGGGCCAGACGCGGCCGCCCATGGCCCCCGGTACGGGCTTTGGCGGAATGCCGGGGCCTGTGACTGGCAGCCCAGGAACCGGAGCCGGGAGGGCCAGGGCGACGGAGCCCGGCGGAGTCGTCGGGGGGCGCCCCGGGGGCGGCGGTGCAGCCTTCACGCCAGGCGGCTCGGGCCTGGTTCGCGGCGCGGGCACAGGGGAGAACCGCAACAACGCCTCTGGAAGACCAGGGATGATGGGCGGTTTCATGCCTGCGGCAGGCGTGGGTGGTGCTTCTCCGGAGCGGCGGTCTGGCGGTCGACGCCCCGACTACCTTGTCGAGGACGAGGAGACCTGGAACCAGGATGGCAAGCGTATTGTGCCGCCAGTGATCGAGTAGAGGACATCTACATGCGCAGTGCTCGTGCCGTTGTTTCTCTTTTGGTCGGTCTGACCGTGGCCGGAGGCGCGGTCTTGCCAGCTCATGCCGACACCATCCGCTCCAGCCAATGGCATCTGGACGCCATGCACGCGGAGGAGATGTGGGAGACGAGTACCGGTGCTGGCGTCACAGTGGCGGTGATCGACACCGGAGTTGATGCGAGTCTGCCCGACCTGCAGGGACAGGTCCTCGACGGGAAGAACTTCTCGGGTGAGCCGGGTGACGCCCATACGGACCCCCAAGGTCACGGCACAGGTATGGCCGCCCTGATCGCTGGAACTGGGAAGCGCGGTAGTGATACGGGAGCGTACGGCCTCGCTCCCGGGGCGAAGATCCTGCCCATCCGTATCGGAGGGAAGAACTTCAAGGACGGCTCTGAGATCATGGTCGCCGCGCTCCGGTATGCAGCGGACTCAGATGCCAAGATTATCAATATCTCTCAGGGTGGCCCGGGGCGGAGCAAGGAAGAGGAGGAGGCCACCGCCTATGCCTTGAGCAAGGGAAAGATGATCTTTGCATCGGTTGGCAACACAGGCGATAAGGGAAACTCGGCGGAGTATCCATCCTCCACTCCCGGTGTTATTGGTGTGGCTGCGCTCGATCAGGAGGGCGCTTCCGCCAAGTGGTCGCAGCACGGGCCCCAAGTCGACCTCGCTGCCCCAGGGGTAGATATGGTCGCAGCCTGCCCGGGTGGCACCGGTATATGTCGGAGCAGGGGCACAAGTGATGCTTCCGCCCTCGCCTCCGCCTCCGCCGCCCTAATCTGGTCCGTCCACCCCAACTGGACCGCCAACCAGGTCACCCGCGTCCTCATCAACACCGCAGGGGGATCTGACACCGGCGAGAAGCGCAACGACTACGTCGGGTACGGCGCCGTCCGCCCCCGAATCGCCCTCAAGGACCCGGGCGACCCCGGACCCGCCGACGTGAACCCCCTCCCGGGGCCGGCACCTTCGCAGGAGCCGAAGAGTGACGACGGCACGGACACCGCCGACAGACTCTCGAAGCCTTCAGGAAACGAAGCCTCGGCGAAGAGTGGCGGCGCCACCAAATGGATCGCCCTCGGCGCCGGCGCCGCAGTCCTGATGGGGGCGGCCATCGCCACCCCCATCGTCCTTAACCGTCGTCGCAACGCCGACCGAGGCAGCGCCGCTCTCTGAGATATCCCTGGTTCACGGGATCTTCAGGTCACGGCAGCCGTGCGTCTTCGCTGACTGCTCGGCGAATGCCTTGAGGGCCGCGCGCTCGAACCGCGGATCCGGATCCTTGACGGTGAGACCCATATTGGTGCCGCGCATGATGGGTTTCAGAGTGTAGAGCGAGCGCTGGGGCTATCGGTGCATTGGGCGCTGCCATATCCGTGGTGGTTCTTGTCGTCGAATCCGGAGTCGCCGGTCACAGCGAACTCTCCGGCCTCACGGCGCACGTTTTCGGCGAGGGTTCCGTAGGAAGCCGTCAGCCGATAGAGCTGGTAGCCGTGGGCGTCGGTCAGGTAGCAGCCTTCCGCCAGCGTGTGGGGATCCGAAGGGGCGTCCCCCGCGGAGACCGTTCCGGCTTGCTTAACCCCTTCGGTGAGGGCGACGACCGGGGCGCATGTCCCTGCTGCCTTGCCGAGCGGGACCTGGTTCCGGACCGGGTCCGGTGCGACACTGCCGGTGACCTTGCCCATGGGGGCGTCGCAGCCGAACCTTTCGGCTGCTCGCTTCGCTGTGCTGGTCGTGAAACGGGCGAGGCCCGCGCGGTTCTCATCGTCAGCTTTCAGGTAGAGGACGCGAGAGGTGACCAGCAGGCTTTCTTCCTGCTTGTTGCGGCATGTGAGCTCGACGATTCCGAAGAGCTGGCCGTCGTCACTGGCGATCGACCCGGGCCATCCGGCTCCGATCGGGACGGTGCCGGTGCGGATGTTCTGTTGCAGCTGAAACTGCAATGTCTGCGTCGTGACCCTGGCCTTTGAGGTCCAGTGGATATCGACAGCGACAATGCTGCGGGCGTCTCGGTCCTTCAGGGCACAGTTAGTAATACGACCAGAACTGTCATCCTCAGAGAAGAGGAAGTCGAACTGGTGATCCTGTTTCGCGTAGATTCGGCTTCCTCGCGTAACCGAGCGAGCGTCCTCCTTGGAGAGCAGACCTTTGCAGGCAGCACTCAAGGATCGCTCGTCGCGCCAACTCCCGTAGGCACCCGTAAAGTAGAAGGCCCCTCCCCCGACGAGCAGCAGGCAGACGAGAACGGCGAATACGGTGATCAGTCGACGAGGACGGGTACGAGGCACGGCAGTGGTCCCTCTCGGTCAGGTCGTCGAGGGGCTGCCGCTCTGCTGGCTTCCCCGTTTCGCGAGTGCGATCGCCGTCACGACCACGGCTCCTGCCAAGCACAGCCCCGCGTAGCCCAGGTGCCGGCTCCGGGCAACGGCGCAGTCGGCGTTGTACGCCGTGGCCCCCGTCTTTTCCTGCGGGAAGATGACCGAGCCGCACTCCAATGTCCTGGTCTCCTTGTCGAAGATGCCGTAGCTCTTCTCGAAATTGATCGGTATGAGGAGAGCGAGGACGGCACAGGCTGCCAGGAGGCCGAGCAGGACTAGCCGAACCTGGTGTGCCACATTCCCGCGGTTCGTGCCAGAGGCACCCGTCGGGCTCGGAGGTTCGATGTCTTGCTGTACTTCGTGCGGCATTCTTTCCTCTTTCTGACGGCTTGCGGCTCGCTAGTTCGGTCGAAGGTATGCGAGTGCCTTGTTGCGGCCGGCTGCGTAACTCTGTTCGGCTTCCTGTCGCATCTGTTTCACATCGTTGTAGTAAGGATCTTGAGGTTCTGTCGGATCGAGGTGCCGTACCTTCGCGGAGGCGTCGATGAGGTCCTTTACCGAAGCGGTGTCCTTGGTCCAATCCTTGGCGAGTTCGCCACGCGCCTTCTCGTCGGCAAGGTTCTTGATGTCCTTGGACCAGTCGTAGGCGGCGGCATCAATGGTTCGCTGAGCCACATCGCCAATGAGCGGCAAACCGGTCACAGGAGCTCCCCCGAGGTGGTAGCCGTACCTGGCCACATCATCAGCCCAGGCCTTGCGTGCGTCCTGCGTGTCCATGATGGCGTCTGCGCCGACGGCGTTGAGCGCGCCGAAAGCCATTCCGACATCCCTGCTGGGGACGTTCCAATCGGTGTTGGCGCCACTCGGCCTATCCGGCATCTTGGCGAGCACGTCAGCCGAGTATGCGCGCTCTGTGTTGTAGATCAGGGAGAAGTTCTTCGGGTCGTCGGACACTCCGCGGATCACCCGGACGAGACTCTGCTGGTCCACCGCCAAGTGTGAATCGCCATCCTTGGTCCAAGGATTCTTGAGGCCGCCTTCGTATCCATACCTGGGGTTCTGGCCTGTCAGGATCTCGTGAGTATCGGGTGCGTAATCAACGATTGCCCGGGCTATCGGGCTGCGAAGATTCTCCGGCAACTTGTCGCCGAATTTTCCATTGAGGGCTTCGACGGCGCCCTGCATGACCCGTGCCTGGCCCTCGGTGTGGACGGCTCCCATCTTTGGCGTATCTTCGGCCCTTTGCCCTGTCGCGGCGGCCTCTATGGCCGAGGCGAGACCCTTCCGTGCGTTCGGGTCCTCGACCTTCCTGAACTGGTCCGCGTCCGGGTGTGAGTAATTTCCCGTGAGTTCGTAGCGGTTCTTCCAGTCCCTGTCGTGCACGAGATACTTCAGGCGGTCGTTCTTCCCATCGGGACCCGGGTCAAGGAAAGCTTCGGCTGTCTTGGGGTCGCGGGCGGCGATGCCGAGCAGGCTGTCGAGCGGGTCGGTTGCCAGCCATCGCGGCGGATGCGCAAGATTCTTTCCGCTGGGCATGTCCCAGATGCCGTGATGCCCCTTCTCGGCGGCAATGATGTCATCACCCAGATCGGTGACGAACCTCGTAGAGAAACCGCTCCCCTGGGACATCAATGTCAGGAGGGACTGGTAGCCCCTCACTTGCACCTTCTGCCGACTTCCCGCAACCTCTGTGCCGACCTTGCGTATTCCTTCTCGCCACTTGTCGTAGAAGGCTGGATCCGGCGATCTGGTAGCTGTCGCCAGTGATGTTGCCAGGCCTTTCTCGATATTGCCGAGGCTGGGCTTGGAGGATTCGCCGGCCGCGTCCATGGCCTCGTTGAGACGATTGGAGAGAAAGAGGGTTTCTCTTGGTCCGAGTGAGTCGAGGAGTGTCTGGCTGAACTCCTTGTTCTTTGCATTGTCGCGAAACAGTCGCTGCATCTCGGCGAGCTGTTTGTCGTCCCAGTGCGTGAGTCGGGCCAGTTCGGCCTGGCGGCGTCCTTCGACCTTCTCGATGTCGCCCTCGGCCTTGGCGTTGAAGCTGTGGTCGATGTTGTCGTTCTTGTCGGTGTCTTGTACAGCAGCGGAGAGGGCAAGTTTCACGCCCTGGTCAGCGTCGTCGAAGGCCTGGACGAGGTCGCCGATGGACTTGGTCCAGCTGCTTTCCGTGGTGTGGAGGTCGGGGTCGTGGCGCGCGGCGTTCGCGAGGGCCTTGTCCGCTTTCTCGAAGTCGAAGCGGGCGGTGCCGTCGTCGGACATCTTCATGCCCGCCGCTTCGGCCTTTGCGACCTGCGCTTTGAGCTTGCCGCGCAGATCCGTGAACTGGGCGTGTGCGTCCCGTAGGAGAGAGGCAAGCGCACGGGCCTCCTTGGCGGCCGCGGTGAACTGCTCGTACGTCTGCTTGTTGGCCATCTCGGCGAACGTGCGGGCGACGCCGGTCCACGAGCCGTCGATGGCGACGTTCCGCACCTGGCTGTTGTAGGCCTTCTGCACTTTCTCGAAGTCCTTCGCCGCCTTGTCCCACTCTTCGGCCGCCGTCGTCAGCAAGGCGAGGTCGCTGGTCATGACCTGGTGGTACGTGAGCATGTTACGGAAGTGCCCTTTCAGTAGTCCGCCAGGCCGGAGAGGAACGGCGGTTTACCATCCGCCGGGACGGGGCCGGGTAGGACCGGGGGCGGGGCGGGGAAGCGGCGGTCGAATTCGCCGCCCAGGCCCTTGTCGGCGCCCTGGAACAGCACATTGGTGCCGCTCAGTGCGGATTTTTCGGCGGAGAGGCGGTTCTGCAGCTCCTTCACGGAGGCGCGCCAGCCCTTCAGTGCCTCGTTGATGCCCGCCCCGGTGGCCCAGTCCTTGAAGCCCTTGCCCGCGGCTTCCATGGCCGCGTCCATGTGTCTGCCGGCCGCGCTAAGGTCGGGCTGGATGTGTTGCTCAAGGGCCCCGACGGCCGCCTTCTTCTTGTCGGCGGAGGAAGCGAGCCCTTGGCCGTCACCGCCCCTGCCCGGCGACGTCCCGTTGAGCCGCGTGTGTGACTCATCGGCCCTGTGGGGGCCGGCTTGGCCTGGGCTTCCCAGCCGCGCTGCCGACTCGGCCTGCAGTTTGCTCCACTCGTCTTCGAACCCCACGGTCCCCCCGGAAGTCTCGTCAGCTCGTGCCCTGTCACATCAACTCAACCGCACCAGGGCATTCAGATGTTCGAAACTAGCAAGGGTGGTGTGCTGGGCGCAGCCCGGACCGGATCACGGGGCGAACTGCGGCTGTCGGTACGGCGGTTTTGATGCCCATCCCGATGTGAGTTTCCGAGCTCACGCGCCCTACGGGCGCTGCCTTTTACGCTCCGCAGCGAGGTGGTCTCCGACAGCGTCCGGGGTGGGGCGTGCGACTACCGCAGTCTGCAGGCTTTCGGTCACATCGGCCCAAGCCGCCACGACGTGCACAGCTTCGCGCTTGGCTTTGAAACGACAGTCACTTCCCGGTCCGCCGCGCACGCCGGGCAGGCGCGTGTGAGGCGGCGACTGAAGTCCGCAGGGTTTCAATGAGTACGCCTGGTCTGCCTCCGCGTGGGGCCGCAGTAATGGCCCGGACGGTGTGTTGGGGACTCTCGAGTGGGCCGGTCACACGCCGCGGAGTCTGTGCCAGGTCCATCCTGAGCTGAGGACCGCTGCCTGGAGGGCCTTCTTCACGTCGCGTGTGTCCAGCGTTGTGACTCGGTGGCGACGGCCGTCGGGTCCCCGCTCGTACTTCCACTCCACTGTGAATGTTCCCCCGGAGCGGTACCCGTGCCGCATCGACAGCCCGCCTCCGGCGGAGGACCACTGTTCCTGGATAACCCGCACTTCCCGGCTTGACGGGTCCAGGTACATCCGGAGCCTGAGTCTGTGCTCCTCCTGCTGCTTGGAGTTTTCAAAGCCACTTGTCCGGAACCACCACTCCGCCACCACGTCGGCGTTCTCCGCGGCGCCTGCGTCGCGTATGAGGAAAGGCACGCGCAGGCCGCTGATCGCGAGCATTGCTTCCCGGACCTCCGCGGCGGAAAGCGGTACGACGTCGCTGTCGGGGTACTTGGTGCCGAGCCATTTGTCCAGAAGACGGCCCATCCCTAAACCACCCCTCCGCCCCGTCCGTTCAGCGCCGAGCGGCGCAGCTCAAGCCTTGGCGTGCACCTTACAGAGTTCAGTGCAGCGGCAGTAGCCAGTGGGCCTCGTCTCGGTAGTCCGTCGGGGCGCAGGTGAAGTCCAGGGTGGTTGTGTCCGGTGGGGTGTTGACGTGCATCTTCACCGTCACCTTCTCGTGGGGTGCGAGTTTCTTCGGGAACCAGGGGTGCTGGCTGTCCCACTTCGGGCTCATGGGGCCGGTGGGGGTGAGGCTGCCCGGCAGGAGTTTCTCTTCGCTCCTGATTCCGTTCCACGCCAGCTCGACGGGCTTCCCCTGATCGTTGACGTAGGTCACCGTGAACTCGTAGGTCAGGTCGCCCCTCACCAGGGCGACATCACCCGGGAGGTTCGGGACACGCCGGGCCTTGCTCACCGTCACCCGCACACCGTCCCGGTAGCGCGCCGTTCCGCCGGGGTTCAGCGGCGTCTCGTACTTGCCGCCCCTGGAGACCAGGTCCTCCGGCCTTTCGTCGAGGTGGGACAGGCCATTGATGAACCAGATCGTCACGCCCAGGCAGACAGCCGTAACCGTGGCGCCCAAAGCGATACCGATGAGTGCCGGGGCGCGTTCATCCGCCTTGTCCTGCTTCACCCGCCGCCGGCCGACCACGCCGCACACCGTCGCGGCCAGGCCGAGCGGAATGGCCAGCGGAATGCCCCAGAGGGAGCTGGCGGTCAGCACCGCCATCACGGCCAGCGCCAGTGCCGTCATGCCGGCACCATTGGGGCGCTTCGGCATGAGGTCGGGGAGGTCCGGCAGTGGCTTCGTCTTCATGAGGTGATCACACCCCGGGGCGTGCCTTTCCCGGGAGCGCGCGCTCACTCAATCCGGCCTGAGTAGCCCTACTCAGACTCGGAATCCAGAGGCCGTGACCGGAATCGAACCGGCGTAACTCGCTTTGCAGGCGAGTCCCTCAACCACTCGGGCACACGGCCAAGTTGTGCTCTTGGCATTGACACTAGGGGCGCGCCCCTCGGTGTTCAATGGTCATCGCCGCGTCGCAACACGACTGCCATTCCCCGTTCACGCGCCCCCGCGCGCCTCCGGGTCGTGCCCCCTCTGCAAGAACGACTCCACCACCGGCCGGAACAGGTCCGGCTCGTCCACCCACGGGTAGTGCCCCACGCCGTGCAGCGTGCGGATCGCCGCCGTACGGAAGGAGGAAGCCACCAACTCCCCCGCGCGCATGCCCGTCAGCGCGTCGCGGTCGCCCGTGATGACCAGGACCGGGCAGCCGACCTCGGGGAGGCGGGAGAGGAGGGCGTGGCGGGCCGGGTCGTCGACGCCCTGCCAGAAGCCGGCGCGGGGGACGGGGCCGAGCTGGTCCGGCTCGGTGGCGGCGTGGGCGCGCTGCGGGGCGTCCCAGCGGCCGTAGCCCATGGGGGCGGCGCGCAGTAGGAGGCTGCGGACCTCGGCCATGTCGGCCGTGGTGGGGAGGGTGTGCACGGCCACGTACGCGTCCGTCCACCAGTCCTCCGCCGCGCGGGACTCGAAGATCTCCTCGGCGTCGTCGGGTAGTTCGCCCTGGAGCCGCGAGCCGGGGGTGACCAGCACCAGCCGGGTGAGGCGGTGGCCGTACTGCGCCGCGTACGCCTGGGCCGTCGCGCAGGCCGCGTCGTGGGCCAGCAGGGCGAAGGACTCCAGGCCCAGGTGCGCGCGGAGGGACTCCAGGTCCTCGGCGAGCGCCGGGAACGCGTACCCCCACGGCTCGGGGGAGGGCGGCGAGGCCCCCGTGCCGCGGCTGTCCGGGATGATCAGGGTGCGGTGGGTGTCGAGGCCGCCCAGGTCGCCCAGGTACGCGGCGTCCCGGCCCGGGCCGCCCGCCAGGCACACCAGCGGTCCGCCCGGCCGGCCCCGGCCATCCGGCTCGTCTGGTTCCTCCGGCTCGCCTGGCCGGCCCCGCTCATCCGGCTCGTCTGGTTCCTCCGGTCCGCCCGGCCCGACCCGCTCATCCGGCCCGCCCACGGAGCCGCCCGCCGCGGCCCGTCCCCCGGGCCCGCCCGCCGCGGCCACCCCGCCCCGTTCCCCGGCCCCGGCGTGTTCGACTCGCGGCACATCAAGACGTTCCACGCGGTGGTCACGGCCGGTTCGTACTCCGCGGCCGCCCGCGTGCTCGGCTATACCCAGCCCGCGATCACCCAGCAGATGAAGGCGCTGGAGCGCTCCGTCGGCACGCCGCTGTTCACCCGCGTCGGCCGCCGCATGCGGCTCACCGAGGCCGGCGAGGCGCTCGCCCGGCACGCCGAGACCATCCTCGACAGCCTCACCGCCGCCCAGCAGCAGATGAGTTCGCTGACCCGCCTGCGCGCCGGACGCGTCAGGGTCTGCGCCTTCCCCAGCGCGAGCGCCACGCTGATACCCGAGGCGCTCGCCCGCCTCGCCGCCGACCACCCGGGCATCCGCGTCGAGCTCCTGGAGGGCGAGCCGCCCGACTCGATCCGCCGCCTCGTGCGCGGCGAGTGCGACATCACCCTCGCCTTCACCTACCCCGGCCTGCACGAACAGGTCCCCGAGGAGCTGGTGGAGATACCGCTCATGGAGGACCAGCTCACCGTCCTGATGCCCATAGGGCACCCTCTCGCCCGCCGCCGCGCCGTCAAACTCGCCGACCTGGCCGGGGAGCGCTGGATCGCCGGCTGCCTGCGCTGCCGCACCAACTTCCTCCACGAGTGCGCCGAGGTCGGCTTCGCGCCCGACATAGCCTTCACCACCGACGACAACCTCGTCGTCCAGTCCCTGGTCGCCGAGGGCCTCGGCATCGCGATGATGCCCGGCCTCGTCCTGTCCTTCATGCGCCACGACCGGATCACCGGACGCGCCCTCGACCCGGCCTCGCGCCGCCAGGTCTCGGCGTACGTGCTGCGCGACCACCTGCGGATCCCGGCGACCGCGCTCGTCCTGGACGAGCTCAAGGCGGTCGCCGCCCGGCGCGTCGGCTGCTGACCGGATCCGCGAACCGGTCAGCCGATTCATAAGCGCTCGTTGGGTTCCCGTCAACAGACTGTCGTTGGACCCGTCGTACCGCCCGCCCCGACCCTGCACTCATGACCACTCCCACCGCAGCCCCGACGACCGCGCGCCTCGCCCAGCTCGTCGACGACGTCCGGGAAGCCGTAGGCCGTGGCCTGCCGCCCGACACGACGGCCTACCTCGTCGGCGAGCGGCTCGCCGCCCACCTCGGCGCCGGCGACCTGCTCACCGCCGAACAGCAGGAGGGCGACCCCGACCGCTACCGGCAGCACATCCTGCACGCCGAGCACGACGGCAGCTTCTCCGTCGTCGCCCTCGTGTGGCTGCCCGGCCAGCGGACCGCCATCCACGATCACGTCTCGTGGTGCGTCACCGGCGTCCACGAAGGCACCGAGAGCGAGCGCCGCTACCGCCTCGTGCCCGACGGCACCACCGCCCGCCTCGTCGCCACCGAGGACGTCGTCAACCGCCAGGGCGACGTGTGCGGCTTCGCCCCGCCCGGCGACATCCACCGCGTCCGCAACGCCTGTACGGCCAAGGCGATCTCCCTCCACATCTACGGCGCCGACATCTCCCGCCTGGGCTCCAGCGTCCGGCGCGTCTACGACCTCCCGGCCGACGACAACTGATGGCACTCACCACTACGCGTACGGGCAGCGCGCCCGCGCGGCTCACGCCCAAGGCACCTGGCAAGGTCCCCGGCCTCGCCACCGCCGCCGCCGGCGTGGCCATCGCCTGGGCCGTGCACCTGCTCGTCCCCGCCGTCCCCATGCTCACCGCCGCCGTCGTCCTCGGCATAGCCGCGGCCCACGCGCCCGGCGTACGGGCCTGGGTGCGCGGCGGCGCCCGGCCCGGCCTCACCCTGGCCGGCAAGCGGCTGATGCGGATCGGCGTCGTCCTGCTCGGGCTCAAGCTCAGCCTCGACGACGTCCTCGGCCTCGGCTGGGCGACCGTCGCCATGGTGGTCGCCGTCGTGGCGGCCACCTTCGCCGGCACGCTCTGGCTCGGGCGCCGGCTCGGTCTCCGCGGCGACCAGCCGCTCCTCATCGCCACCGGCTACTCGATCTGCGGCGCCTCGGCGATCGGCGCGGTCAGCGAGGTCTCCGGCAGCGACGAGGAGGACGTGGCGACCTCCGTCGCCCTGGTCACCCTCTGCGGCACCCTCGCCATCGCCGTCCTGCCGCTCCTGCACCACCCGCTCGGGCTGGACGACGCGCAGTTCGGCCGCTGGGTCGGCGCCGGTGTCCACGACGTCGGCCAGGTCGTGGCCACGGCGCAGACCGCCGGGCCCGTGGCGCTCACCGACGCCGTCCTCGTCAAGCTGATGCGCGTGGCGCTGCTCGCCCCGCTCGTCGCGGCGGTGGCCGTGTCGGTGCGTAAGCGCAGGCGGAGCGCCGCGAGCCCCGCCAAGCCGTCCGGGAAGCGGCCTCCGCTCGTCCCCCTCTTCGCGCTCGGCTTCCTCGCGATGGTCGCCGTGCGCACCACCGGCTGGATCCCGGCCGCCGGGCTGGACCTCGCCGCGCACGCCCAGGAGCTGCTCCTCGCCGCCGCCCTCTTCGGGCTCGGCAGCGCCGTCCACCTGCCGTCGCTGGCCCGCACCGGTGGGCGCGTCGCGGCGCTGGGCCTGTGCTCGTGGGTGGTGATCGCGGGGGCCTCGTACGGGGGTGTGCTGCTGACCACCTGAGGCCTGGCCGCGCGGCACCATCTGAGGCCCGCCTGCGCGGTACCGCCTGAGGCCCGGCCGCGCGGCACCACCTGAAGGCGCGCCCGCGCGGCGCCGAAGGCGTCCAGGGCGGCCCTGGAATCCGCCGGGCCCTTCAGGGACCGGCGGCGCCGGAGGGCCCTACGAGGAGAACACCTCGGTCATCTCGGTGATCTTGTTGTCCGAGCCGACCGCGACGTCGTAGAAGTTCAGGCCCCAGCAGAACTCCCCGTTCTTGGTCTTCTGCTGCCCGCCGTCGTACTGCTTGCCGTCCGGGTCCGCGCACGTCTTCACGTGGGCGACGCCGCTCCCCGGGCCCGCCGTGGGCCCGGGGATCTTCCCGCCGCCCCCCTTGGTGATGAGGACGAACTTGGCGGCGGGGTCGAGGGAGTACGTCTTGAGCTCCCCGACGGGGTGGTAGGCGGCGCCCTGGTTCATCGACGGGTTGCACTTCATCTCGGTGTCCTTCGCGATGACGTTGTTCATCGCGCCCTCGACGTTGTTGACCCAGATGACCTTGTGGCCCGGCTTCGGGGTCGGGCAGTCGCTCCTGCCCCTGTCGACGCCGCCCTCGCCGCCGGCGGGCGACGCCTTGGCCGACGGCTGCGCGGCCGCGCTCTGCGACGCCGACGGCGAACCGCCCGCGCTGTTGTCCTCCTCGGGCCCGCAGGCGGTCAGGACGAGTGCGCTCGCGAGGACGAGCGCGGATGCGACGGCATGCCGGACGGACACAACAGACATCGTGGATTCCCCGTGGTGGTGATGGTGATGCCCGGCTCCGAAGGCCGGGACGATGCGCGCAGCTTATGACATGAGCATGTTCGGAATGGCGTGCTCGGGATGGCATGTCCGGGATGGCTTGTCGGGGGCTTCGTGCGCCGCGCGCCCGTACCCGCACCTAGGACCCAAGTCCCACCCGATCTCCTCCCCGCGGCACGTGCCCGAACGTGATCCCCCCCGTACGCTCAAGCGGTATGACCGCCGCCGAATCCATGACCCCAGCCCAGGACACCGCCCCGCACGACGACCCGGCCGGCGGCATACTCGGGCGCCGTCACCGGGCGCTCACCCTGGGCATCATCTCGGTCGTCTCCCTCATCGCCTTCGAGGCGAGCGCGGTCAACACCGCGATGCCCGTCGCCGCCCGCGCCCTCGACGGCATCGGCCTCTACGCCTTCGCCTTCTCCGCCTTCTTCACCGCGAGCCTCTTCGCGATGACGCTGTCGGGGGAGTGGTGCGACCGTTCGGGCCCGCTCGTCCCCCTCTTCACCGGCATCGCCGCCTTCGGCACCGGCCTGGTGATCGCGGGCTCGGCGCAGCGGATGTGGATGTTCGTCGCGGGGCGCGGGGTGCAGGGCATCGGCGGCGGGCTGGTGATCGTCGCGCTGTACGTGGTGGTCGGCCGGGCGTATCCGGAGCGGCTGCGCGCCTCGGTCATGGCCTCGTTCTCGGCCGCCTGGGTGGTGCCGGTGATCGTCGGCCCGCTGGTGGCGGGCGCGGTCACCGAGCAGCTCGGCTGGCGCTGGGTGTTCCTGGCCATCCCGGTGCTGGTCCTGCTGCCGCTGGCGGTGATGCTCCCGGCCCTGCGCGCCCTGCCGCCGGGCCCGCCGGCCGGGACGCCCGACCGGCGCCGCATCCTGCTGGCGCTGGCCGTCGCGGCGGGCGCCGGGCTGCTGCAGTACGCGGGGCAGGACCTCACGCCCTGGGCCCTGCTGCCGGCCGCCGCCGGGCTCGCCCTGCTGGTGCCGTGCGTACGGCGCCTGCTGCCGCCCGGCACCTTCCGCGCCCGCCGCGGGCTGCCCTCGGTGGTGCTGCTGCGCGGCATCGCGCAGGGCTCCTTCGTGGCCGCGGAGAGCTTCATCCCGCTGATGCTGGTCACGGAGCGCGGCCTGTCCGCGACGCTCGCGGGCTTCTCCCTCACGGGCGGCGGGCTGAGCTGGGCGCTCGGTTCGTACACCCAGAGCCGACGCCGGGCCGAGCCGTACCGCGAGCGGCTGATGAGCCTCGGCATGGGGCTGGTGGCGCTCGCCGTCGTGCTGATGGCGACGGTGCTGGTGCACGGCGTGCCGGTGTGGGTGGCCGGGGCGTCCTGGGTGTTCGGCGGCTACGGCATGGGCCTGACGATCTCCAGCGGCGCGGTGCTCCTGCTGAAGCTGTCCCGGCCGGGCGAGGAGGGCACGAACGCGGCCTCCCTGCAGACGTCGGACGCGCTCGGCAGCATCCTCCTGGTCGGGCTGGCCGGAGTGCTCTTCGTCTCGTCCGGGGGCGGTTCGACGGCCGCCGCGGAGGGCGCCTCGGCGGCCCCGTCGCACGCCTTCGCGGCGGTCTTCGCGGCCGCGGCGGCGTTCGCGCTGGTGGGCGCGTACGTGGCCACCCGGCTCGCGCCGCGGGAGGCCGCCGGCCGCGGTGTGACCTCGGTCCCACCCTCGGGTGACCCCGGGGCGTAACCCCGGAGCGTGAACCGCGGCCCCGGTAGGCTGACGCGGTTGCCGACCGCCGAACCAGCCGACGGAGACCGTGACTACCACCACAACCCACCACCATCTCTCCCCTGCTTTCCCCGGCCGGGCCCCTTGGGGTACCGCGAACAAGCTCCGCGCCTGGCAGCAGGGCGCCATGGAGAAGTACGTCCAGGAGCAGCCGCGCGACTTCCTCGCCGTCGCCACCCCGGGCGCCGGCAAGACGACCTTCGCCCTCACCCTGGCCTCCTGGCTGCTGCACCACCACGTCGTCCAGCAGGTGACCGTCGTCGCCCCGACCGAGCACCTGAAGAAGCAGTGGGCGGAAGCGGCGGCCCGGATAGGCATCAAGCTCGACCCGGAGTACAGCGCCGGCCCCCTCGGCCGCGAGTACCACGGCGTCGCCGTGACCTACGCCGGCGTGGGCGTGCGCCCGATGCTGCACCGCAACCGCTGCGAGCAGCGCAAGACCCTTGTCATCCTCGACGAGATCCACCACGCCGGCGACTCCAAGTCCTGGGGCGAGGCGTGCCTGGAGGCCTTCGAGCCCGCCACCCGCCGGCTCGCCCTGACCGGCACGCCCTTCCGCTCGGACACCAACCCCATCCCGTTCGTGACGTACGAGGAGGGCAACGACGGCATCCGACGCTCCTCCGCCGACTACACGTACGGGTACGGCAACGCCCTCGGCGACGGCGTCGTCCGCCCGGTCATCTTCCTCTCCTACAGCGGCAACATGCGCTGGCGCACCAAGGCGGGCGACGAGATCGCGGCCCGCCTCGGCGAGCCCATGACCAAGGACGCCGTCTCCCAGGCCTGGCGCACCGCGCTCGACCCGCGCGGCGAGTGGATGCCGAACGTGCTGCGCGCGGCCGACCGCCGGCTGACCGAGGTGCGCAAGTCCATCCCGGACGCGGGCGCCCTCGTGATCGCCTCCGACCAGGAGTCCGCCCGCGCCTACGCCAAGCTGATCCGCGAGATCACCGGCGAGGGCGCCACGCTCGTGCTGTCCGACGACGGCGGCGCCTCCCAGCGCATCGACGACTTCTCGCACGGCACCGACCGCTGGATGGTCGCCGTCCGCATGGTGTCCGAGGGCGTCGACGTGCCCCGGCTCGCGGTCGGCGTCTACGCGACGACGATCTCCACGCCGTTGTTCTTCGCCCAGGCCGTCGGCCGCTTCGTGCGCTCCCGGCGCCGCGGCGAGACGGCGTCCGTCTTTCTGCCGACGGTCCCGGACCTGCTGACCTTCGCCAATGAGATGGAGGTCGAGCGCGACCACGTCCTCGACAAGCCCAAGAAGGGCGACGGCGAGGAGGATCCGTACGCGGAGGAGGACAAGCTCCTCGCCGAGGCGGAGCGCCAGCAGGACGAGGACACCGGCACCGACGACCAACTCTCCTTCGAGGCGCTGGAGTCGGACGCGGTCTTCGACCGGGTGCTCTACAACAACGCCGAGTTCGGCATGCAGGCGCACGCGGGCAGCGAGGAGGAGCAGGACTACCTCGGCATTCCCGGCCTGCTGGAGCCCGAGCAGGTGCAGTTGCTGCTGCAGAAGCGGCAGGCGCGCCAGATCGCGCACAGCCGCAAGCGGCCGGACGAGGAGGCGGACCTCCTCGAACTGCCCGCCGAGCGGCGCCCCGTGGTCACCCACAAGGAGCTCCTGGAGCTGCGCAAGCAGCTCAACACGCTCGTCGGCGCCTACGTCCACCAGAGCGGCAAGCCCCACGGCGTCATCCACACCGAACTCCGCCGCGTCTGCGGCGGCCGCCCCGATATCCGTAATTCGGTCCTGGCCTGACCGGATCGCGGGCAGACTCTTCCGCTGAGCGGACCGGCGGCGCTACGGTGCCGGTCACGCACACGCCCCGTGGCAGCGCCGCCGCGGAGCGCAGCCGGTACAGAAGAGCTGCAAGAAGCGACAAGCCGCCGGCGGCCTCTCCTTGCGCGCTGCCGGCTGCGGACCGGCGGCGCACCCCACCCCGAGAGCCGCCATACATCGGAGGAGGGGCGTCGTGACAGCGGAGACCTCGCAGACGCTCGACCGGGGACTGCGCGTCCTCAAACTGCTCGCCGACACCGACCACGGCCTGACCGTCACCGAGCTGTCCACCCGGCTCGGGGTCAACCGGACGGTCGTCTACCGCCTGCTCGCCACGTTGGAGCAGCACGCACTGGTCCGCCGGGACATCGGCGGCCGCGCCCGGGTGGGCCTCGGGGTGCTGCGGCTCGGCCGCCAGGTGCACCCGCTGGTGCGCGAGGCGGCCCTGCCCGCCCTGCGCTCCCTGGCCGAGGACATCGGGGCCACCGCCCACCTCACGCTCGTCGACGGCACCGAGGCGCTCGCGGTGGCCGTCGTCGAGCCGACGTGGACGGATTACCACGTGGCCTACCGCGCGGGCTTCCGCCACCCCCTGGACCGGGGCGCGGCCGGCCGCGCCATACTCGCCGCCCGCCGCGGCGAGACCGACAGCCCCGGCTACGCCCTCACCCACGGCGAGCTGGAGGCCGGCGCGAGCGGCGCGGCGGCGCCGCTGCTCGGCGTCCTGGGGATCGAGGGCAGCGTGGGCGTGGTGATGCTCACGGACACGATCCCCGACCGCGTGGGCCCGCGCGTGATGGAAGCGGCGAAGGAGGTTGCGGACGCCCTGAGGTGAGCCTGAGGTGACCCGGGCGGGCGCCTCCGGCCCGGGTGTTCCCCCGCCCTCGCCGCGCCTCGCCCGGCGAGGGCGCATGTCACGGAAGGGACGCCGGTGAACTAGATTCGCTGCATGCCCGCTCCGACCACGCCCGCTCCGGCCACGCCTTCCCCGGCCAAGCCCGCCCGGTCCCGCCGCGCCCGGACCCTCGCCGTCTGTGCCGTGCCCGTCGTCGCCCTGCTCGCCTCCGTGCCCTTCGTGCCGCTGCCGTTCTCCGTGGCGCAGCCCGGCTCGACGGTGGACGTGCTCGGCTCCCACGAGGGCAAGCAGGTGATCCGGATCGAGGGCGCCTCCGCGCGGAAGACCACCGGCCAGCTGCGCATGACCACGATCGTGGTGACGGGCCCGCGCGTCGACGTGGACCTGGGCGACGTGATCAGCGGCTGGTCCCGTACGGACCGGGCCGTGATGCCGCACGACGCCGTCTACCCCGTCGGCGACTCCGACGAGGAGGTCGACGCGCACAACCAGGAGGAGATGAAGAAGTCGCAGGACGCGGCCACCGACGCCGCCCGCCGCTACCTGCACCGCTCGCCCGGCGAGCTGAAGACCGGCCTCAGCCTCGGCGACGTGGGCGGGCCGAGCGCGGGGCTGCTCTTCACCCTCGGCATCATCGACAAGGTCGACGGCGACGGCCGCGGCGGCGAGCTCACGGGCGGGCGCATCATCTCCGGCACGGGCACCATCGACGCCGACGGGACCGTCGGCGAGGTCGGCGGCGTCCCGCTGAAGACGCAGGCGGCCCGGCGCGACGGCGCGACGGTCTTCCTCGTCCCGAAGGCCGAGTGCTCGGCGGCGAAGGCCAACCTGCCCAAGGGGCTGCAGCTGGTCCCGGTGGAGAAGCTGCAGGACGCGGTCAAGTCGCTGCGGGCCCTCGCGGCGGGCGACGAGAACAACGTTCCCACCTGCTGACCCCCCTGCCCGCTGAGCGCTCAGCGGGTGATGAACCCCTCCCTCACCAGCCACTCCTCCGCGACCTCCCGCGGGTCCTTCCCCGCCACGTCCACCTCGGCGTTGAGCTCCCGCGCCACGTCGTTGTCGAGCCGCGCCGTGATGGGGTCCAGGACGTCCTTGATCGCCGGATACCTGCGCAGGGTCGCGCTGTTGATCTCCGGCGCGGCGTTGTAGTTGGGGAAGAAGTGCTGGTCGTCGCGCATGACGACGAGGTGCATGGCCGCGATGCGGCCGTCGGTGGTGAACACCTCGCCGAAGGTGCAGGAGCGCCCGCCGGAGACCTGGGTGTAGATGATGCCGCCGTCCATCTTCTGGACGCGGGAGGCGGGCACGTTCATGCCGTACGCCTTCGCCATGCCCTGCAGCCCGTCGTCGCGCGCCGCGAACTCGGTCTCCACGCACAGGGTCACGGCGTTCGGGTCGCGCCTCGACAGGGCGGCCACCTCCGAGAGCGTGCGGGTGCCGTACCTGTGGGCGCCGGCGCGGCTCATGGCCAGGGCGTACGTGTTGTCGAGCGCGGCGGGCGCGAGCCAGGTGAGGCCGTTGCGGGCGTCGGCGTCACGGACGGCCCGCCACTGCCGCTGCGGGTCGGGGATCGGCTGGTCGTGGCCGAGGTAGGTGATCCAGGCGGTGCCCGTGTACTCGTACATGGCGTCCGCACCGCCGGACCGGACGGCCTCGCGCGCCCCGATCGAGCCCTGGATGTTGGTGCGGTCCAGCACGCTCGCGCCCGCGGCCTTGAAGGCGAGGCCCATGATCTGGCCGAGCACGATGTTCTCGCTGAAGCTCTTGGAGGTGACGGTCAGGGAGGCGCCCTTGAGCGGCAGGCCCCGGCCGACCGAGCCGGGCCGGACGCCGTCGGCCAGCGGGGAGCCGCTGGTCAGGCCGCAGCCGCCGGCCAGGGGCAGGAGGAGCGCGAGGACGAGGGCGAGGGCCGTCGCCGGCACCCTCCGCCCGCCCGGGCCGGGACGCCCCCGGCGGCTCAGGACGACCCCAGCCCGCGCGGCCGCAGCAGCAGCTCGGCCAGGGACGCCATCCAGTCCACCAGCAGGGCGAGCGCCACGGTCAGGACCGACCCCAGCACGAGCACCGGCATCCGCTGGTTGGTGATGCCCGACGCGATCAGGTCGCCGAGCCCGCCGCCCCCGCCGAAGTAGGCGAGCGTCGCCGTGCCCACGTTGAGGACGAGGGCCGTCCGCACGCCCGCGAGGATCAGCGGTACGGCCAGGGGCAGTTCGACCCGGCGCAGCACGCCCAGGGCCGACATGCCGATGCCGCGCGCGGCCTCCACCAGCGTCGGGTCGATGGCGCGCAGCCCCGCGACCGTGTTGGCGAGCACGGGCAGCACCGCGTAGACCACCATGCCGACGAGCGCGGCCTGCATGCCGATGCCCAGCCAGATCACCAGCAGCGCCAGCAGACCGATCGCGGGCGTGGCCTGGCCGACGTTCGCGACGGCGACGACGGGGGGCGCGGCGGGGCGCAGCCGGGGGCGGGTGAGCAGGATGCCCAGCGGGATGGCGATGATCAGCACGAAGAAGGTGGAGACGACGGTGAGGACGACGTGCTGCCGCAGGCGCAGCCAGACGTTGCCGTCGGCGATGGAGTTCCGGGCGACGGAGTCGAGGTCGGCGCCGCGGAACCACAGCCAGGTCGCCAGCAGCAGGGCCAGCAGGAAGCAGGGCAGGATCGTCAGCTTCTGCCAGGTGACGCGGCGCCGGGGGCGCGGGGCGGGCACGGGCGCGGCACTGTCTTCGGCCCCCTCGGCTTCCTGCCGGCCCGGCCGCTCCGGGGACGGGGGCCTCACGCCAGCTCCTCCGGCGCGTCCGTCGTGCCCTCCTGCTCCTCCAGCACCTGCTGGGCGCGCTGCTCCTCCAGCAGGTGCTGGTGCTCTACGGCGTCCAGCCGGTCCTCCTCCAGCAGTTCGTGCACGGAGTTCATGAGCGTCTGCATGTCGACGACGCCCTCGTAGCGGCCGCGCCGCCCGGTGACCGGCACCCGGCCCGCGTTGTCGATGAGGACGGCCTCCAGCGCGTCGCGCAGCGTCGCGTCGCGGGTGACGGTGTCGTGCACGAGGGTGCCGGCGCGGACGAGGGAGCCCTGGGCCCGCATCAGGTCGCCGCGCCGCAGCCATTTGTACGGGCGGTGGTGCCGGTCCAGCAGCAGCACCTCGTTGGTGGTGCCCCGGCGCAGCCGGTCGATGATCGTCTGGAGGGGGTCGTCGATGGTGGCGGTGGGGAAGTCGACGACGCCCACGTCCCGCACGCGCGTGAGGTTGAGCCGTTTGAGGGCCGCGCCCGCGCCCACGAAGCCCGAGACGAAGTCGTCGGCGGGGTTGGTGAGGATGGCCTCCGGGGTGTCGAACTGGGCGATGTGCGAGCGCTCGCGGAGCACCGCGATCCGGTCGCCGAGCTTGATGGCCTCGTCGAAGTCGTGGGTGACGAAGACGATCGTCTTGTGCAGCTCGTGCTGCAGCCGGATCAGCTCGTCCTGGAGGTGGTCGCGGGTGATCGGGTCGACCGCGCCGAACGGCTCGTCCATCAGCAGCACCGGCGGGTCGGCGGCCAGGGCGCGGGCCACGCCGACGCGCTGCTGCTGCCCGCCCGAGAGCTGGCGCGGATAGCGGCCCTGGAACTCGCCGGGGTCGAGCCCCACCAGGTCGAGCATCTCCTCCACCCGCTCGGCGATCCGCCGCTTGGACCAGCCGGTCATGCGCGGGACGAGCGCGATGTTCTGCGCGACGGTCATGTGGGGGAAGAGCCCGGAGGCCTGGATCGCGTAGCCGATCTTGCGGCGCAGCCGGACCGGGTCGATGCCGGTGACGTCCTCGCCGTCGATGCGGATCCGGCCCGACGTCGGCTCGATCAGCCGGTTGATCATCTTCATGGTGGTGGTCTTGCCGCAGCCGGACGGACCGACGAAGACCACCAGCTCCCCGGCCTTGATGTCCATGTTCACGCAGTCCACGGCGGGGGCGGGGTTGCCGGGGTAGCGCTTGGTGAGGTTCTCCAGCTGGATGGTGGCGCCGGAGGTCCGCCGGACGGTGGCGCCGGAGCTCCGCCGGATCGTGGCGCCGGAGGTCCGCGCCCGGTCCTCCGGGGGGTGCGGCGCGGCCTCAGCCACGGATCCCGCCCGGGATCGTCAGCCGCCCGATCAGCACGTACGCCGCGTCGAAGAGCAGGGCGAGCACGATGATCCCGAGCGTTCCGGCGAGCACCTGGTTGAGGGCGTTGGCGCTGCCCAGCGACGAGACGCCGCGGAAGATCTCGTTGCCGAGGCCGGGCCCCGAGGCGTACGCGGCGACCGCCGCGATGCCCATCAGCATCTGGGTGGCCACCCGGATACCGGTGAGGATCGGCGGCCAGGCCAGCGGCAGCTCGACGCGCAGGAGCCGGGCCGCCCGGGACATCCCGATCCCCTTCGCGGCGTCCACGAGCGAGGGGTCCACGCCCCGCAGCCCCACGACCGCGTTGCGGACGATCGGCAGCAGCCCGTAGAGCACGAGCGCCGTGACCGTCGGCGCCACGCCCAGGCCGGTGAGCGGGACGAGCAGGCCGAGCAGGGCCAGCGAGGGCACGGTCAGCAGGGTCGCCGTCGTGGTCACCGCCAGGTTCCCGGCCCACTCGCTGCGGTACGTGAGCACGCCGATCACCACGCCGATCAGGGTGGCGACGACCATGCACTGGAAGACGGCGCTGGCGTGCTGGTAGCTGTCCGCCAGCAGCTGGGCGCGGCGGCCCGCGACGTACTCCCAGAAGCTCACCCGCTCGCCTCCCTCTCGCGCGTCGGGGATCCCGGGGCCGTTGAAGCGGACGCAAGGCCTCGGGACCTCAGGGCCGGTACGGGGTCTGCGACGACGCCTGCTGCACCAGCGGGATGATCCGCAGCGGCACGGCGTTCTCCATGACGATCGCCGTGGAGGCCCGCACGATGCCATCAAAACCCACAACGCGGTCGATCACACGCTGGAGGTCGGCGTTCGAGCGTGCGACCAGGCGGCAGAGCATGTCGCCGCGCCCGGTCGTGGTGTGCAGCTCCAGCACCTCGGGCACGGTCGCGAGGTGCGCCCGGACGTCGCCGCCCTGCCCCTGCTTGATCTCCAGCGTCGCGAAGGCCGTCACCGGATAGCCCAGCGCCGCGGGGTCCACGTCCGGGCCGAAGCCGCGGATGACGCCCTGCGCCTGCAGCCGGTCCAGCCGCGCCTGCACGGTCCCGCGCGCCACGCCCAGCCGGCGCGAGGCCTCCAGGACGCCGATCCGCGGCTCCTCGGCCAGCAGCTCGATCAGCCGGCCGTCCAAACGATCGATCGCCACGCGGCCCTCCCAGTAGTCAGCATGTACAGAACGTCCGATGTAACCCGCGGTCTGCTATGCAGTCTGCCCAGTGAACACACAAAGTATTGCGCACCTTGTGGATCGGCGGGACGCTGCGGCCATGACACAGACCACCGATCACACCCCGCACACCGCACGGCAGGCCGACCCCTTCCCGGTCAAGGGGATGGACGCGGTCGTCTTCGCCGTCGGCAACGCCAAGCAGGCCGCCCACTACTACTCCACCGCCTTCGGCATGAAGCTCGTCGCCTACCGCGGCCCGGAGAACGGCAGCCGCGAGACCGCCTCCTACGTCCTGGAGTCCGGCGGCGCGCGCTTTGTCCTCACCACGGTCATCAAGGCCGCAACCGACCACGGCCGCTTCCTCGCGGAGCACGTCGCCGAGCACGGCGACGGCGTCGTCGACCTCGCCATCGAGGTGCCGGACGCCCGCGCCGCCTACGCCTACGCCCTTGAGCACGGCGCGACCGGCCTGGAGGCCCCGCACGAGGTCACGGACGAGCACGGCACCGTCGTCCTCGCCGCCATCGCCACGTACGGAAAGACCCGCCACACCCTCGTCGACCGGTCCGCGTACACCGGCCCGTACCTGCCCGGCTACGTCGCCGCCAAGCCCCTCGTCGAGCCCGGGGACCGCCGCTTCCAGGCGATCGACCACTGCGTGGGCAACGTCGAGCTCGGCAAGATGAACGAGTGGGTGGCGTTCTACAACAACGTCATGCACTTCACGAACATGAAGGAGTTCGTCGGCGACGACATCGCCACCGAGTACTCCGCCCTCATGTCGAAGGTCGTCGCGGACGGCACCCGCAAGGTGAAGTTCCCGCTCAACGAGCCGGCCATCGCCAAGAAGAAGTCGCAGATCGACGAGTACCTGGAGTTCTACAACGGCCCCGGCGTCCAGCACATCGCCCTCGCGACGAACGACATCGTCGCTACCGTGCGTGCCATGCGCGCCGCCGGCGTGCAGTTCCTCGACACCCCCGACTCGTACTACGACACGCTGGGGGAGTGGGTCGGCGAGACCCGCGTTCCCGTCGACACCCTGCGCGAACTGAAGATCCTCGCCGACCGCGACGAGGACGGCTACCTGCTCCAGATCTTCACCAAGCCGGTGCAGGACCGGCCCACCGTCTTCTTCGAAATGATCGAGCGGCACGGGTCGATGGGCTTCGGCAAGGGCAACTTCAAGGCGCTCTTCGAGGCCATCGAGCGGGAGCAGGAGAAGCGGGGCAATCTCTGACGGCCCCCGGCCCCCGGCCCCCGGCCCCCGGCCCCCGGGCGGGCTCCCCGGATGCCGGGCGGGCCCGGGCTTGAATTCCGCTGCGGCGGGGAGAGAGATCGTATGGCCGATCTGATCGAGCACCTGCGCGAAGGACTCCCCGCCGAAGCGATCCTCACCGACCCCGACGTCACCGCGTCGTACGCCAACGACATGGCGAGCTTCTGCACCGCGGGCCGGCCGGCGGTCGTCACGCTGCCCCGCACCGTGGAGCAGGTACAGCACGTCATGCGCACCGCCACCGCCCTGCGGGTCCCCGTCGTCCCGCAGGGCGCCCGCACCGGCCTGTCCGGCGCGGCCAACGCCGCCGACGGCTGCATCGTGCTCTCCCTCGTCAAGATGGACCGCATCCTGGAGATCGACCCCGTCGACCGCGTCGCCGTCGTCGAACCGGGCGTCGTCAACGCCGTCCTCTCCCGCGCCGTCGCCGAACAGGGCCTCTACTACCCGCCCGACCCGTCCAGCTGGGAACAGTGCACCATCGGCGGCAACATCGGCACCGCCTCCGGCGGCCTGTGCTGCGTGAAGTACGGCGTCACCGCCGAGTACGTCCTCGGCCTCGACGTCGTCCTCGCCGACGGCCGGCTGCTCAGGACGGGCCGCCGCACGGCCAAGGGCGTCGCGGGCTACGACCTCACCCGCCTGTTCACCGGCTCCGAGGGCAGCCTCGGCGTCGTCGTCCGCGCCGTCCTCGCGCTGCGGCCCGCACCGCCCCAACAGCTCGCGCTCGCCGCCGAGTTCCCCTCGGTCGCCGCGGCCGGCGAGGCCGTCCGGCAGATCATGGCCCGCGGCCACGCCCCCTCGCTGCTGGAGCTCATGGACCGCACGACCGTCCACGCCGTCAACGCCATGGCGAAGATGGGCCTCCCGGAGACCACCGAAGCGCTGCTCCTCGCCGCCTTCGACACCCCCGACCCGGCCGCGGACCTCGCCGCCGTCGCCGAGCTGTGCACGGCCGCGGGCGCCGACCAGGTCGTCCCGGCCGAGGACGCCGCCGAGTCCGACCTGCTCCTGCAGGCCCGCCGGCTCGCCCTCACCGCCCTGGAGACCCTCCGGCCCGCCACCATGATCGACGACGTCTGCGTGCCCCGCTCCCGCCTCGCCGGCATGCTGGAGGGCACCGCGGAGATCGCCCGCAAGTACGGCCTCACCATCGGCGTCTGCGCCCACGCCGGCGACGGCAACACCCACCCCGTCGTCTGCTTCGACCCCGCCGACGCCGACGAGTCGCGCCGCGCCCGCGAGTCCTTCGACGCGATCATGGCCCTCGGCCTGGAGCTGGGCGGCACGATCACCGGCGAACACGGCGTGGGCGTCCTGAAGAAGGAGTGGCTCGCGAGGGAGCTGGGCCCCGTGGGCCTGGAGATCCAGCGGGGGATCAAAAAGACCTTCGACCCCCTGAACCTCCTGAACCCGGGCAAAGTGCTGGACGCGTAAGGCACTTGACGCGCGGGCTCCGGCACCGGCACCGGCGGCGTTACGTCACGCGCCCAGGATCTCCCGCAGCGCGGCATCCAGCTCCAGCCGCTCCCGCTCCGACCCCGGCGCCACCACCCGCAGCGTCCGCTCCAGCCACGCCGACACCGCCGGCGCCGGGGCCTCCAGCAGCGCGGCGCCGTCCGGCGACGACAGCGCCATGCACACCACGCTGCGCCCGTCCGTCCGCGTCGGCCACACCCGCACGTCACCGCTGCCGCACGGCCGGAACACCCCCTCGACCAGCAGCTCGCGCGCGAACGTCCAGTACACCGGGGCCTCCGAGGTGACGTGGAAGGCGATGTGCACCGCGTACGGGTCGGCCGTCCGGTAGCTCAGCCGCGACGGCACGGGGATGCTGCGCTCGGGCGACAGCACCAGGTCGATCTCCAGCTCTCTTTCCACCACGGTGTGCATGAAGTGCGCCCTCTCTGCTCTGCTTCTCTCGGTCCGTGGCCCCTCGCGAACGGACCCGCACCGACAGAGAGCGCAACGACCCCCACACCATTACGCGACTTCGCCGAACCGGTGCGCCGGTCGCACGTGTGAGTGGTCCCGCCCGCGGGACGGCCGCAGAGTGGAGAGCCGTCTGGTAGACCTGTGTGCAGCGCGCCCGGTTGCCTTTTGTGCATAGAGGTCATGAGGCAGGGGAGCAGCGCGACCCACGTCGCTCGAGTGCGGCAGACTGCTTGTCGTCGCCCGCCCCACCGAGCACCGACACCGCAGTACGGCCGAGCAGATACGGGACACCGGAGACCATGAGCGCCCCTTCCTCAGGATCCGCCGACAATAGCCCCGCGCAAGGGTTTTATCCGGACCCTTCCATTCCTGGCTATATCCGTTACTGGAGCGGCACCGCCTGGGTGCCCGGTACGAGCCGGCCGGCGCCCGCCGAGGGCGAGCCGATGCCCGCGCCGCCCGCCGGGCTCGCCAGGCCCGCGGCGCCCGCGCTCGCCTCGCCCGTGCCGCCGACCCCGCGCCGCTCCGGCCCCGACCGGCAGCCGGCCGCGCAGCAGCCCGACGAGACGGGGCCGATGTTCCTCGACGAGGAGCCGGCCCTGCGCGAGGCCCGCTCGGAGCCGGCCCCCGCCTGGCGAGCGGAGCCCGCCCGGCAGGAAGGCTTCGGCGGCGATCAGGACCGGCGCGTCTCCTGGGGCGAGGCCTCCGGGCCCGGCTCCGGCAGCGGGATGCCCGGGCCCCGTGATCCGCGCGTCGCCTCTCCCGCCGCCTCCGGCCCGGCCCGCCCCGAGCCTCACCGCCCCGAGCCTCACCGCCCCGAGCCTCACCGCCCCGAGCCTCACCGCCCCGAGCCTCACCGCCCCGAGCCGCAGCGCGCCGAGGAGCCCGCGGCCCGGGCGGAGAGCGGCGTCCCCGCCGTCCGGCCCGGCGGCACGATGCAGCTGCGCACCTCCGGCCGGCCCGTTCCGCCGGGCGCCGCCGCGAGCCGGCCGGATGCCCGCGTGGAGGAGGCGCAGGCCCAGCCCCCCGCCGGGCCGCAGTCCATGCCGCCGGAGCGCCGGGCCCTGCCCGCCGCGGCCCCGGCGGCCGCGCTGCCCGCTCCCGCGCGGTCCGCGCCCGCCGCCCTGCCCGAGCCCCGTCCGCAGGAGCAGCCCCGCCCCCGCACCGCGGAGCAGGCCCGGCCCGCGGCCGGCGGCTGGGCCCAGCAGGTGCAGCAGCTGGCCCAGCAGCAGCCCCCGGCCGCCGCCTCCTCCGAGGTGGCCGCGCCGTGGAAGCCCCCGAAGGACGACCCCTTCCTGCGGGCCGCGCAGGAGCAGGGCCGCCCCGCGCCGCTGGCGCGGCGGCTCGCCGCCCGCCTGATCGACTCCGTCGTGCTGGGCGCCGTCGTCGGCGCCGTGGCCGTGCCGCTGTGGGCCAAGGCCGTCACTCACATCGACGACAAGGTCGCGCAGGCCAAGCAGTCCGGCGAGACGGTCACGGTCTGGCTGCTCGACGGCACGACCGGCACGTACCTGGCCGTCGTGCTGGGCGTCCTGCTCGTCGCCGGCGTGGTCCTGGAGGCGCTCCCCACCGCCAAGTGGGGCCGCACCCTGGGCAAGCGGCTGTGCGGCACGCGCGTCCTGGACATCGAGTCGCACGACAGCCCGCGCTTCGGGGCGGCGCTGCGCCGCTGGCTGGTGTACGGGGGGCTCGGCGCGCTGGGGATCGGCGTGATCGGCGCCCTGTGGTGCGTGTTCGACCGCCCGTGGCGGCAGTGCTGGCACGACAAGGCGGCCCGTACGTTCGTGGCGGTGGGCAAGCGCTGACCCGAACGGCACAGCGCCGGATGCGGGGCGCCGCCCCCCGGGTTCTACTCGGGCCATGAGCACCGAGCCGCCGCCCGAGGACGACCCCTTCAAGAAACGGCCGACGGAACCGCGCCTGCCGCCGTACGGGTCGCCCCCGCCGGGAGCCCCGCCCCCGCCGGGCCCCGGCGCGTCCCCGGAGGGTGGCGCGTACGCAGGCGGCGGCCGGCCGCCCGGCTCGGAGGTGCCCTACGGCGGTGATCCGTACGGGGGGCCGCCGCCCGGCCCGGGCGGCGGCCCCGGCAATCCCTACGGCGATCAGTTCGGCGCCGCCGACCCGCTCGCGGGCATGCCCCCGCTCGCGAACCGGTTCAAGCGGCTCGTCGCCCGCATCATCGACGCGCTGCTCGTGTCCATCCCGGTCACCGCGGTCTTCAAGGCCGCGATGTGGGACTGGGATCCGGCGAACTGGAACGACGGCCGGGCCACGAGCCTCGGCATCATCATCGCCGTCGTCTACTTCCTCTACGAGGGGCTGATGCTCACCAAGCGGGGGCAGACCGTCGGCAAGATGGCGATGAGCATCCGGGTGGCGATGCTGGAGAACGGAGCGATCCCCCAGGGAAGCCCGGGCTGGACGCGCGCCGCCGTGTACAACCTGCCGCAGGTGGTGCCCTGCTGCGGCTTCCTCTTCTGGCTGGTCAACGTGCTCTGGTGTACGTGGGACATGCCGTACCACCAGTGCATCCACGACAAGGCGGCCAAAACGGTGGTGGTCTCAACCGTGCAGTGAGTGCTCAGTGCAGTGAGTGCTCGCTCAGTCTCGATTCGGTGGGCAGGGGAGCGCGCTGCCGGGGCACCCGGGGCCTGCGGGAGCCGACGCGCGGCACCGGGAAGGCGACGGCGACGAACAGGCCGAGCGCGAGCGCTGCGACGGCTATGACCGCGATCCCGAACCCCGAACTCGTCTGCGAGAGCAGCAGCATGGCGAGGGTCGAGAAGACGACGGTGGCCGATCCGTAGGTTATCTGTGCGGGGGTCGGACGCGGCATGGCGGGATCCGTCCTCGGAGCAAAGGTGTGGGTGCGGAGCCGGCTGGTGCGAAGAGCGTGCGTACAGCAATGGTGTACACCAAAACGACTCTACGGTCCTGTCTGCCCGAGCGGAACTGCCGGTAAGCGTGACCTAACACACGGTGCCGGAGCACGGGGGGCGCACGGAGTCATCCGCCGGTCCAAGTGGTGAGATGAGCGCGCCCGTTGCTGTCCGAAATCCGCAACATAAAGGTCGGATAACGTACTTGCTCTTCCAGTTGTAGTCAAGGTCTGTCTTTTCTTGCGTCACTCCGGTCAAATACCTCCACAGTTGTCACTGGGGAGGACATTCACAAGTGAAGAGCAGCCAACGGAGGCTCGCCAGATCCGCCGCCGTGGCCACGACCGTCGCGCTCGCCGCGACGGCCCTGGCCACGGGGACCACGGCCGGGATCGCACAGGCGGCCACCACTGCCGGCACGCCGTCGAGCATCGAGCGCCACGACCCGGAGCAGGCCGGGAAGGGCGTCGAGCACGACCTCAAGGGCCCGTACGCGAAGAAGCAGGAGGCGCAGCGCAAGGCTGCCCTCGACAAGGTCATATCCGGCGACGCCCGCGTGGAGCAGCGCGGCGCGTCGAAGGTCGTCCAGCTCGGCAAGGGGAAGTACGTCGAGCTCGCCCGGGAGAAGACCGACCGCATCTTCACGATCCTCGTGGACTTCGGCGACAAGGTCGACGACACCACGATGTACGACCCGGACGGGCCGGACGGGCCCAAGCCGCCCGTGAAGAAGTACGGCGGGCAGCCGGGCCCGGCGCACAACCAGATCAAGCAGCCGGACCGCAAGAACGACAACAGCACGGCCTGGCAGAAGGACTACAACCGGGAGCACTTCCAGGACCTGTACTTCTCGCACGACAAGGACAAGGAGTCCCTGGCGAAGTACTACGAGAAGCAGTCCTCGGGCCGCTACACGGTCGACGGCACGGTCACCGACTGGGTCAGGGTCCCCTGGAACGAGGCCCGTTACGGCGCCAACTACTGCGGCTCCACCAACTGCCCCTCCGCCTGGGACCTGGTGCGCGACGGCGTCAACCAGTGGGTGAAGGACCAGAAGGCGGCCGGCCGCAGCGACGCCGACGTCAAGGCGCAGCTGGCCACCTACGACCAGTGGGACCGCAACGACTACAACGGCAACGGCAACTTCAACGAGCCCGACGGCTACATCGACCACTTCCAGATCGTGCACGCCGGCGAGGACGAGTCCGCCGGCGGCGGCGCGCAGAAGACCGACGCCATCTGGGCCCACCGCTGGTACGCCTACGGCTCGGACGCCGGCAAGACCGGCCCCGGGAACAACAAGGCCGGCGGCACGCAGATCGGTGACACCGGCATCTGGGTCGGCGACTACACGATGCAGCCCGAGAACGGCGGCCTCGGCGTCTTCGCCCACGAGTACGGCCACGACCTGGGCCTGCCCGACGAGTACGACACCACCGGCACCGGTGAGTCCTCCGTCGCCTACTGGTCGCTGATGTCCTCCGGTTCCTGGCTGGGCCGCGGCAAGGACACCATCGGTGACCTGCCCGGCGACATGAGCGCCTGGGACAAGCTGCAGCTCGGCTGGCTCAACTACGACAAGGCGAAGGCGGCGACGAAGTCGACGCACAAGCTGGGCGTGGCCGAGTACAACACCAAGGACAAGCAGGCGGTCGTCGTCGACCTGCCCAACAAGGCGGTCAAGACCGACGTCGTCAAGCCTGCCGAGGGCGGCAAGCAGTGGTGGGGCGGTCAGGCCGACGACCTGAAGAACACCCTCTCCCGCCCGGTCGACCTCACCGGCAAGTCCAAGGCGAGCCTGGACTTCTCGGGCTGGTGGGACATCGAGGCGGGCTACGACTACGCCTACGTCGAGGTCTCCACGGACGGCGGCAAGAACTGGACCCCGGTCGACGGCACGGCCGACGGCAAGTCCGTCCCGCGCGACGGCGGCGACAAGCCCGCGCTGACCGGCCAGTCCGGCGCGTACAAGAAGCTGGCGTACCCGCTCGACGCGTACGCCGGCAAGAAGATCGACCTGCGCTTCCGCTACTCCACGGACGGCGGCACCACCGGCAAGGGCTTCACCGCCGACGCCATCAGCCTCACCGCCGACGGCGCCACCCTCTTCGCCGACGGCGCCGAGGGCGACGACAACGGCTGGACGGCGAAGGGCTTCTCGCGCATCGGCGAGTCCTTCACCAAGGAGTACGCGCAGTACTACATCGCCGAGAACCGGCAGTACGTCTCGTACGACACGACCCTGAAGACCGGCCCGTACAACTTCGGCTGGAAGAAGGACCGTCCGGGCTGGGTCGAGCACTACCCGTACCAGAACGGTCTGCTGATCTGGAAGTGGGACACCTCGCAGGCCGACAACAACGTCGGCGTGCACCCCGGCACCGGCCGCATCCTGCCGGTCGACGCGCACCCGCAGATCGAGAAGTGGGCCGACGGTTCGGTCATGCGCAACCGCTTCCAGGCGTACGACTCGCCCTTCAGCTGGTTCCCGAGCGAGGGCTACACCGTCCACCAGGACGGCGTCGCGGCCCGCGTGAAGGCCAAGCTCGGCGCGCCGCTCTTCGACGACCGCAAGGGCACGTACTGGAGCAAGGACAATCCGACCGGCGGTGTGCAGGTTACTGACACCAACACCCGGATCAAGATCCTCTGGCAGGCGCCGAGCGGCTCCTCGATGACCGTCCAGGTGAGCCCGTCGGGCAAGTAATCCCCGCAGGATCTGCGTTTATGCAGGTCAGCGCAGTGTCGGCCGTCGCCCTCTAGCGGGCGGCGGCCGATCGCGTTTAGATGACTGGCGTGACGCTGTTATTGACACCCCGGCCCGGGGAGAGGTGACGCGGGCATGGCAGGCGGTGGTTTCTGCAAGCTGCCGGGCGGCAGTGTGGTGGTGGCCCTCTACCTTCCCGGGCCGCCCGGCGGGGGCGCGTCGCCCGGAGCCCGGGTGCGGGTGCTGGTGCACGCCGCGAACCGGGCGCGCGCGCTCACGCGCCTGCGGAACCTGGGCCTGCGGGCGGTCTACCTGCGGGGCAATACGGAGCCGCCGACGCCGGACGAGATAACGGCGGTCCTCCACCATCCGGACGGGCTGGTCTGGCGCGCGGCGCCGGACGACGACACGGAGTCGTGGCATCCGATACGGACGCTGCTGCGGAGGGCGCCTGCGGCGTAGGTTTTTGCCTGCACGGACGGCTTGCGGCCGGTGCGGCACCGCCGGATACGTCGACGGTGGTTGCGCGCCGTCGCGGCGGGAGATTTTCCGGGGCTTCGCCCCGGGCTGGGGGCTCGCCCCCAGGAAACTGGGGGCACCTCCCAGCGGTAGCCGGGGGAGAAAGGGCGGGACCGGGGCCTAACCTCCGCCGCAGCGGCGATCAGCCACCGTCCACGCACCCGGCGGTGCCGAGCCCCGCTCAGCCGGAGCTCACCCCGTCGCAACCACCGGCTTGCCGGTGAGCTCGACGCCCGCCCCGCGGAGCTCCTCCAGCGCCCGATCCGTCGTCCGCGAAGCGACCCCCGCCGTGAGGTCGAGCAGAACCTGCGTCGAGAACCCCTCCCGCGCCGCGTCCAGCGCGGTAGCGCGGACGCAGTGGTCCGTGGCGATGCCGACGACGTCGACCTCCGTGACGCCCCGCTCCCGCAGCCAGTCCGCCAGGGACACCCCGTTCTCGTCGGTGCCCTCGAACCCGCTGTACGCGGCCGCGTACGCCCCCTTGTCGAAGACGGCGTCTATCGCCCCGGAGGCGACGACCGGAGCGAAGTTCGGGTGGAACCCGGACCCCTCCGTGCCGGCGACGCAGTGCGGCGGCCAGGTGGTTTCGTAGTCCGGCTCGGCGGAGAAGTGCGCGCCGGGGTCTATGTGGTGGTCGCGCGTGGCGACGATGTGCCGGTACCCGGCGGTGGCCTCGCCGACGAGGTCGGTGATGGCCGCGGCCACGTCCGCCCCGCCCGCGACCGCGAGGCTGCCGCCCTCGCAGAAGTCGTTCTGCACGTCGACGATGATCAGTGCACGCTGCATAGTGCGGATCCTTTGTGGAAGGGCCCTCGGCCGACAGTGCGGATCACGACTGTACGGATCGCCTCTCTGTGACCGAGGGTAGTGACTTCCGTTGCGCAATGGGAGAGGGGCCCCGAGCGGGGGAGCCCCACCGGGCGCACCGGGAGCGTCAGAGGTACTCGGTGGGGAGTACCGGCTCACCGCGCGAGAGCTGGGTCGCGGAGAGGGGGAGCCCGGCCCGGGCGGCGGCGTGCCGCTCCCGCACGGTGTCCAGGGGCTCGCGGGCGACGACCTCGCCGCCGCGGACGAGCTCCACGATCAGCTGGTGGTCCGCGAGCTCCGGCGGCACCGGCCCGGTGCCGACGACCTCGGCCTCGGCGACCCCGGCCGCGTCGGGCCGGCGCGCGGCCCACTTGCGGCCGCCGATGGAGGTCTTGCCGCCCATGGACTTCTTGGCGACGGGCCGCAGCGGCGCGTCCGCGCCGGCCTCGTCCGCGCGGGCCACGAGCTTGTAGACCATCGAGCAGGTGGGGTGCCCGCTGCCGGTGACGAGCTGGGTGCCGACCCCGTACGCGTCGACGGGGGCCGCGGCGAGCGAGGCGATGGCGTACTCGTCGAGGTCGCTGGTGACGACGATCTTCGTCTTGGTGGCGCCCAGGTCGTCCAGCTGCTGCCGCACGCGGTGCGCGAGCAGCAGCAGGTCGCCGGAGTCGATGCGGACGGCGCCGAGCCCGGGGCCCGCGATCTCCACGGCCGTGCGGACGGCCTCGGTCACGTCGTAGGTGTCGACGAGCAGGGTCGTGCCCCCGCCGAGCGAGTCGACCTGGGCGGTGAAGGCGTCGCGCTCGCTGTCGTGCAGCAGCGTGAAGGCGTGCGCACTGGTGCCGACGGTCGGAATGCTGTAGCGGAAGCCGGCCGCGAGGTCGGAGGTGGAGGTGAAGCCGCCCACGTACGCGGCGCGGGAGGCGGCGACGGCCGCGAGCTCGTGGGTGCGCCGGGCGCCCATCTCGATCAGCGGGCGGTCTCCGGCGGCCACGGACATCCGGGAGGCCGCGGCGGCGACGGCCGAGTCGTGGTTGAGGATCGACAGGATCACGGTCTCCAGCAGGACCGCCTCGGCGAAGGTGCCCTCGACGCGCAGGATCGGCGAGCCGGGGAAGTAGACCTCGCCCTCGGGGTAGCCCGAGATGTCGCCGCGGAAGCGGTAGTCCGCGAGCCAGGCCAGCGTCGGCTCGTCGACGATCCGCTGGGCGGTGAGGAAGTCCAGGACTCCGCTGTCGAAGCGGAAGTTCTCCACGGCGTCCAGGACGCGGCCGGTGCCCGCCACGACGCCGTAGCGGCGCCCCTCGGGCAGCCGGCGGGTGAAGACCTCGAAGACCGAGCGGCGGTCGGCGGTGCCGGAGCGCAGCGCGGCCTGCAGCATCGTGAGTTCGTACCGGTCGGTGAAGAGGGCCGTCGACGGAACGTCCACCGGCAGCCTCAAGTCCGCAGCGTTCATGGAACGAGATGCTACCCCCAATACTCGTCAGTCTGACGATTTCTACGGAGTGACGCCCGGCACCCGCCCGGCCCTCGCCCGCGACCCGGCCGGCGCGCACCCCGCGTCCGGTCGACGCGCGGCTCGGGGTACCCCCGTTTGTGCATCGCAAGCCCCCGAGTGGCAGCATGGGAAACGTGAGTGTTGCACCGGTCGAGATCGAACGCACCGAGTCGAGCGAGTCCCCGTACGCGGTGACCGAGCCCGACGTTCCCTGGGTCACGCTGGTTCACAACGACCCCATCAACCTCATGAGTTATGTGACGTATGTCTTTCAGGCGTACTTCGGCTACTCCAAGGACAAGGCCCACAAGCTGATGCTCGACGTCCACCACAAGGGGCGCGCCACCGTTTCCAGCGGCAGCCGCGAGGAGATGGAGCGCGACGTGCAGGCGATGCACGGCTACGGGCTGTGGGCGACGCTGTCGCAGGACCGTTGATGGCCGGCCACTTCGAGCCGCTGTCCGGCGGCGGGGCCGCCGTGGCCCTGGACGAGGTCGAGGTCTCCATCCTGCGCAGCCTGACGGTCCAGCTGCTGGAGCTGATCGGCCCGGGCGACGCCGCGGGCCCCGAAGGCGCCGATCCGCTCGCCCGGCTCTTCGCCGAGGGCCCCAGCGAGCCGCCGTCCGACCCCGCGCTCGCCCGGCTCTTCCCCGACGCCTACGGCGACCCGGGTGCCGGGCAGGACCCGCAGCAGCGCGCGTACGCCGCCGAATTCCGCCGCTACACCGAGAACGACCTGCGCGACCGCAAGCGCGAGGACGCCCTCGCGGTCGTCCGCTCGCTGGACGCGCTCACGGTGGCCGGAGCCGCCGGGGATGACGTGGCCGTCCTGCGCCTCACGCCCGAGGACTGCCGCCGCTGGCTGGGCACCCTCAACGATCTCCGGCTGACCATCGGCGCGCGGCTGGAAATCACCCATGAGGACGACAGCGAGGCGCTGCTCCGGCTGCCGGACGACGATGCGCGCAAGCCGATGGTGATGGCCCATCTCTGGCTCGGCGGACTACAGGAAACGCTGGTAGATGCACTGATGGGATGATCGATCAAAAGCATCCGGACATCCGCTCAGGGAACAATCAGGTCCGGATAACGATCGGATCACCGTAACGGTGCCTATTAACGCTCTTTTTCCTTATTGTCCGCATTTCTTTGTGGTCTGCGTCACTCGTCCATGATCGGCATTCAGACGATCTACCGGCCACTCGTGGTACATCTTTGCGACCTGCCTCCGTGACGCCACCCATGTTCACGGCGGGAGCGCTGAGCCGGCCGACCGTCGGCACTCGCAGGACTCCATCCGGGGGGATCGGAACCCGATCCGGAGCAACCGGATCGGTATGGAGAAAGGCGCACCACCATGACCTCTGAGCAGGTCGCGGCCCGTACCGCGGACGCAGTCGCGGAACCGGGTCACAAGGGAAGCGGTAAGACGGCTTCCGAGGGTTACGAGCGGGGACTCGGTAACCGCCAGATTCAGATGATCGCCATTGGTGGCGCCATCGGCACCGGCCTCTTCCTCGGCGCGGGGAAGGCCATTTCCAAGGCCGGACCCAGCCTGATCCTGGCTTATGCCATAGCCGGTCTGGTCATCTTCTTCATCATGCGAGCGCTCGGCGAGCTGCTCATGTACCGCCCGGTGTCGGGCTCCTTCTCGGACTACGCCCGGGAGTTCCTCGGCCCCTTCTGGGGTTATGTCACCGGATGGACGTACTGGCTCTTCTGGGTCGTCACCGGAATCGTCGAGGTGACCGCAGCGGCCTCCTATGTGCAGTACTGGAACCATTCCATTCCGCAATGGGTCTCCGCGCTGGTCTTCACCGTCATCCTCTACTTCGCCAACCTGATCTCCGTGAAGCTCTTCGGTGAGCTGGAGTTCTGGTTCTCCATGGTCAAGGTCACCGCCATCATCGGCATGATCCTGATCGGTGTCGGCGTGCTGACCATCGGCTTCTCCGACGCCGGTGACACCGCCACCGTCACCAACCTCTGGAACGACGGCGGCTTCTTCCCGCACGGCATCGGCAACACCCTGATGACCCTGCAGATCGTGATGTTCGCCTTCCTCGCCGTCGAGCTGGTCGGCGTCACCGCGGGCGAGGCCAAGGACCCGGAGAAGACGCTCCCCAAGGCGATCAACACCGTGCCGTGGCGCATCGCCGTCTTCTACATCGGCGCGCTGATCATCATCCTGGCCGTGGTCCCGTGGGGCGAGTTCATGCCGGGCGTGAGCCCGTTCGTCGCCGCCTTCCAGAAGATCGGCCTGCCGGCCGGTGCGGGCATCGTCAACTTCGTCGTCCTCACCGCGGCGCTGTCGTCCTGCAACTCGGGCATGTACTCCACCGGCCGCATGCTGCGCGACCTGTCGCTCAACGGCCAGGGCCCGAAGTTCTTCGGCGAGCTGACCAAGCGCGGCCTGCCGCTGCGCGGCACCACCTTCTCCGCCGCGCTGATGCTCGTCGGCGTCTGGATCAACTACCAGTGGCCGGGCAAGGCGTTCGATTACGTCGTCTCCTTCGCGACCATCTCCGGCATGTGGGCGTGGATCGTGATCCTCGTCGCCCAGCTGCGCTACCGCCGCAAGGCGAACCGCGGCGAGCTCCCGCAGTCCGCGTTCCGCGCCCCCGGCGCCCCGTGGACCAGCCTCTTCGCGCTCGCCTTCATCTTCATGGTGATCGTGATGATGGGCATCGACGCGGACGCCCGGGTCTCGCTGTACTGCGCCCCGGTCTGGGCCGCGATCATGTGGGTGTCCTACCTCGTGCTGAAGCGCCGCAACCCGCAGGCCTTCGAGCGCAAGGACTACACGCAGGCCGCCGTCGAGGCCGTCAAGGTCGACCAGGCCGCGTAAGGCCTGACGGAAGGCCTCCCCGGCCGTCCGGCATCCGGGCCCGCCCGTACCACTGACTGGTACGGGCGGGCCCTTCGCCTTGTCCGCGTGCCTATCCTGGGGCGCATGCTGACCATCACGCAGGACCTGTACGACCGGATCGTCGCGCACGCCCGCGCGGACCACCCCGACGAGGCCTGCGGCGTGGTCGCCGGACCGGCCGGCAGCGGCCGCCCCGAGCGGTTCGTCCCCATGCTCAACGCCGCCCGGTCGCCCACGTTCTACGAGTTCGACTCGGCGGACCTGCTGAAGCTCTACCGCGAGCTCGACGACCGCGACGAGGAGCCCGTGGTCATCTACCACTCGCACACGGCCACCGAGGCCTACCCCTCCCGCACGGACATCTCGTACGCGGGCGAGCCCGGCGCCCACTACGTGCTCGTGTCCACCGCCGACACCGACGGCGAGGGCCCCTTCCAGTTCCGCTCGTTCCGCATAGTGGACGGCCAGGTGACCGAAGAGGACGTCACCGTAGTGCCTGCCTACTGAGCTCCCGCCCTCCGGCGGGCCGCGGCTGTCCGCATGCCGGTACGAACGTCCGGCGGCCGCACACGGAATCGATACGATCTGCCCCAGGTGCCCCACCCGCACGCCGACAGGAGCCGCATCATGGCCATCGAGGTCCGCATTCCGACCATCCTCCGCACCTACACCGACGGCAAGAAGGCCGTCGAAGGCAGCGGCGCCACCATCGACGAGCTCTTCAAGGACCTCGACACCCGCCACGCGGGCATCCGCGAGCGCCTCGTCGACGAGTCCGGCGAGCTGCGCCGCTTCGTCAACGTCTACCTCAACGACGAGGACGTCCGCTTCCTCGCCGGCATCACCACCGAGCTCACCGACGGCGACAGCGTCACCATCCTCCCGGCCGTCGCCGGTGGAATGGTCTGAGGCGCGGCGTAGAGCATGCGCTACGACAGCCACCTGGCCTCGGTCGGCAACACCCCGCTGGTGCGGCTCCCCAGGCTCTCCCCGTCCGGGTCGGTCCGGATCTGGGCCAAGCTGGAGGACCGCAACCCCACCGGCTCGGTCAAGGACCGCCCCGCCCTGCACATGATCGAGCAGGCGGAGCGGGCCGGGCGGCTGACCCCGGGCTGCACCATCCTGGAGCCCACCTCCGGCAACACCGGCATCTCGCTCGCCATGGCCGCCCGGCTCAAGGGCTACCGCATCGTGTGCGTCATGCCCGAGAACACCAGCGAGGAGCGGCGGCAGCTGCTCGCCATGTGGGGCGCGGAGATCATCTCCTCGCCCGCGGCGGGCGGCTCCAACACCGCCGTCCGCGTCGCCAAGGAGCTCGCCGCCGAGCACACCGACTGGGTGATGCTCTACCAGTACGGCAACCCCGACAACGCGGGCGCGCACTACGCCACCACCGGCCCGGAGATCCTCGCCGACCTCCCCGAGATCACCCACTTCGTCGCCGGGCTCGGCACCACCGGCACGCTCATGGGCGTCGGCCGCTACCTGCGCGAGCACAAGCCCGGCGTGAGCATCGTCGCCGCCGAGCCGCGCTACGACGACCTCGTCTACGGCCTGCGCAACCTCGACGAGGGCTTCGTCCCCGAGCTCTACGACGCCTCCGTCCTCACCACCCGCTTCTCCGTCGGCTCGGAGGACGCGGTCCGCCGCACCCGCGAGCTGCTGAGCGAGGAGGGCATCTTCGCGGGCGTCTCCACCGGCGCCGTCCTCCACGCCGCCCTGGGCGTGGCCCGCAAGGCCGAACGGGCGGGGGAGAGCGCCGACATCGCCTTCGTCGTGGCGGACGGCGGCTGGAAATACCTCTCGACGGGCATCTACACGGCCCCCACGACGGAAGCGGCCGTCGAAGCGCTGCAGGGCCAGCTCTGGGCCTGACGGCGCCCGACGGCTCCCTTCCGGCATCCGGCGGCGCGCGGCAGCCTCCGAACGACGCGCGGCGGCCACGCGTCCGTACCGGTGACTTCAGCCACAACCCCACCTCGTGGAGGAGCGGGCGTCCCCTTCGCGCCTTACGCTCGACGGACCGCATGGCCCCCCGTCACGAGTCAACGGAGGTTCAGGCCCGCATGAAGCTCACCGTCGTCGGATGCTCGGGGTCGTTCCCGTCCACGGAATCGGCCTGTTCGAGCTACCTCGTCGAGGCCGACGGCTTCCGGCTGCTCCTCGACATGGGCAACGGAGCCCTCGGCGAGCTGCAGCGCCACATCGGTCTCTACGACCTCGACGCCATCCTGCTCTCGCACCTGCACCCCGACCACTGCATCGACATGTGCGGCTATTTCGTGGCCCGCTACTACCGGCACGAGGGCGGCCGGGCCGAGGCCATCCCCGTCTACGGGCCGAGCGACACCGAGCACCGGCTGTCCACCGCGTACGGGGACGTGCCCGATGAGTCCTGCATGCGCGAGGTGTTCGACTTCCGCACCCTCGCCCCGGGCACCTTCTCGGTGGGCCCGCTCACCGTCCGCACGGACCGGGTGCGCCACCCCGTGGAGGCCTTCGCCTTCCGCGTCGAGCACGACGGCAGCGCCCTCGTCTACTCCGGCGACACCGGCCCCTGCGAGGAGCTGCACGAGCTGGCCGCCGGCGCCGACCTGCTGCTCTGCGAGGCGTCGTTCACCCATGGCAAGGAGGACATCCCGGACCTCCACCTCAACGGCCGCGAGGCCGGCGAGCACGCCGCGCGGGCCGGCGCGGGCCGGCTGGTCCTCACCCACATCCCGCCGTGGACGGACCCGCTGACCAACCTCCGCGACGCGCGCGCCGTCTACGACGGGCCGGTCGAACTCGCCCGCGCGGGCGCGGTGTACGAGGTCTGACCCGTCCTGTTCTTTTGGTTTCCATAAATGTTTATGCGAATGCCCCCGAAATCCATGGGATTTCGGGGGCATTTACCTGCGGTGTTCAGGTGAGGCGTCAGGCCTTCAATTCGGCCGACTCCTCCTCGGATTCACGGCCGGGCGTCTTGAGGTCGAACTTCACGATGGCGAAGCGGAAGACCACATAGTAGATCGCGGCGAAGCACAGGCCCACGAGGACCAGCAGCCACGGCTTCGAGGCGATGCCCAGGTTCAGCAGGAAGTCGATGACGCCGGCCGAGAAGCCGAAGCCGTCCTTCATGCCGAGCGCCCAGGTCAGGGCCATCGAGACACCGGTCAGCACCGCGTGGATCGCGTAGAGCACCGGCGCGACGAACATGAACGTGAACTCGATCGGCTCGGTCACACCGGTGACGAACGCGGTGAGCGCGAGGGAGAACATCATGCCGCCGACGACCTTGCGGTTCTCGGGGCGGGCACAGTGCACGATCGCGAGGCAGGCGGCCGGCAGCGCGAACATCATGATCGGGAAGAAGCCGGTCATGAACTGGCCGGCGTTCGGGTCGCCGGCGAGGAAGCGGGCGATGTCGCCGTTGACGGCACCCTTGGGGCCGTCGTACGAGCCGGCCTGGAACCACGGGAAGGAGTTCAGCAGGTGGTGCATGCCGACCGGGATCAGACCGCGGTTGGCGACGCCGAAGATGCCCGCGCCGACCGCGCCCGAGCCGACCAGCCACTCACCGAAGTTGTGCAGACCCGTGCCGAGCACCGGCCAGATGTAGCCGAAGACGACGCCGATGAGCAGACCCGCGAAGGAGGAGAGGATCGGCACCAGGCGGCGGCCGCCGAAGAAGCCCGCCCAGTCCGGCAGCTTGGTGCGGTAGAAGCGCTGGTATATGAGCGCGACCACGAGGCCCATCACGACGCCGCCCAGGACCTTGGCGTCGACGGCCTGCTCCACCATGGCGACCTTGTGGTCGACCACGGCCTCCTTCTTGGGGAGGCTGCCGTCGGTGAAGGTGCCGAGCACCTTGGAGAAGACCAGGTAACCGGCCACGGCGGCCAGGGCCGTGGAGCCGTCGGACTTCTTGGCGTAGCCGATCGCGACACCCACGGCGAACAGCAGCGCCATGTTGTCGAGGATCGCGCCGCCGCCCGCGGACATAAACTCGGCGATCTTGTTGAGGAAGGCCGGGAGGGAGTCCTTCCCCAGCATGTCGCCCTGGCCGAGGCGGACCATGAGCGCCGCGGCGGGGAGCACGGCGACGGGCAGCATCAGGCTGCGGCCGATGCGCTGGGCGACCGCCATGGCGCCGGCGCCGAACTTCTTCTTCGGAGCCTCAGCCGCGTCCTTCTTCTTCGCGGGCTTCTTGTCCGCGGGCTTCTCCGCCGCGGCCTTCTTCTCCGCGGCCTTCTTCTCCGGCGAAGCGGCGTCGTCAGGCGCCGCCTTTGCCGCCTTGGCGCTCTTACTCATCGGATTCCTCCAGGTGAGGCGGGCGCTCGGGGGAAGGGGGGTGGCCCGCTTTTGGTCTACACCACTGAGTGGTTTAGACCATGTTGTAGCACGTGAGTCCGGGATAAAGGAATCCGTGCTTCCCGGTGGCTTCCGACACAGCGGAAAGCCCCCGGCCGGGCACTCCGGGGGCTCGTGACAGGGAGCGATTACCCCTGCACGGTGCAGCTAGTCCTTGACGTTCCCGCTAGTCCTTGACGTTCCCGCGCTCGATCTCCTCCGCGAGCTCTTCCGGTTCACGCCCCGGAGTCGGCAGGTCGAACTTCGTAATCGCGAACCGGAAAATCGCGTAGTAGACGACCGCGAAGCACAGCCCGATCGGAATGATCAGCCACGGCCTGGTCGCCAGCCCCCAGTTGATCACGTAGTCGATCAGGCCGGCCGAGAAGCTGAAGCCGTCGTGCACCCCCAGGCCCCAGCTCACCGCCATCGACACGCCCGTGAGCAGCGCGTGCACCACGTACAGCACCGGCGCGATGAAGAGGAACGAGTACTCGATGGGCTCGGTGATCCCCGTGACGAACGAGGTCAGGCCCACCGAGAGCATCATGCCCGCGATCTCCTTGCGCCGGTGCGGCTTCGCGCAGTGCGCGATGGCCAGCGCCGCGGCGGGCAGCGCGAACATCATGATGGGGAAGAAGCCGGTGGTGAACTGGCCCGCGTGCGGGTCGCCGGCCAGGAAGCGGTTGATGTCGCCGTGCACCACCGTGCCGTCCGGCTTCGTGTAGTCGCCGAACTGGAACCACATGAAGGTGTTGAGGAACTGGTGGAGCCCCACCACCAGCAGCGCCCGGTTCGCCACGCCGAAGACGCCCGATCCCCCCGAGCCCAGGTCCGACAGCCACTTGCTGAAGCTCGTCAGCGCGTCGCCGACCGGCGGCCAGACGAACAGGCAGATCACCGCGAAGCCCAGCGCGACGAACGACATCAGGATCGGCACGAGCCGGCGCCCGTTGAAGAAGCCCAGCCAGTCCACCAGCCGCACCCGGTGGTAGCGCATCCAGAACCACGCGCTCAGCAGGCCGATCACGATGCCGCCGAAGACCCCCGGGTTCTGGAAGCTCGCGGGGGACGCCTGCCCGCCCATGGAGACGCACACCCCGCTCCACAGCCCCGCCCCGCCGAACGTCGACTCGTGCGGGCAGTCCTCCGGGAACTGGTGCAGCACGGAGAAGTAGACGAGGAAGGCCACCACGGCCGCCAGCGCCGTCGAGCCGTCCGCCTTCTTCGCCATGCCGATGGCCACGCCCACGCAGAACAGCAGCGGCAGGCCGAGCGCCGAGTCCAGCAGCGCGCCGCCCGCGCCCGCGAAGACCTTCGCCACGTCCGTCCAGCCCAGCCCGTCCGTGCCGAAGACGTCCGGCTGGCCGAGCCGGTTCAGGATGCCCGCGGCCGGGAGCACCGCGATGGGGAGCTGGAGGCTGCGGCCCATCTTCTGCAGGTTCGAGAAGAGGGTCTGCCAGCGCTCCCGCCACCGGTTCTGACGCGGCGCGGCCGCGGCGTCCGTGCTCATCTGCGTCCTCCCGGCCGCCGCCCCGGCGACGGTCCACTCGGTGCTTGCCGCATACTGGTGTAGACCACTTATGCGCGCGCTTGTGGGTGTCGCCATCATTTGCCAGACGGCGGACATATGCCCACATAGTTGGGCTGAACGTGGTTTACCGTGGGGAAGCCGGTCGGTGGTACCGCCGAAGGGCCGAAGACAACCAGGAGTGCACATGGCCAGCAAGGCTGAGAAGATCGTCGCCGGCCTCGGCGGCATCGACAACATCGAGGAGATCGAGGGCTGCATCACCCGTCTCCGCACCGAGGTCGCCGACCCGGAGCTCGTCGACGAGGCCGCCCTCAAGGCCGCCGGCGCCCACGGCGTCGTGAAGATGGGCACCGCCATCCAGGTTGTCATCGGCACCGACGCCGACCCGATCGCCGGTGAGATCGAAGACATGATGTGAGCCGTGAGCCGTGAGCCGCTGAGGCTCACGGCCGGGGCCCCGCCCGGAATGCGCGCATACGTAACATACGTACCGCGATCCGGAACGGGGCCCTTCGCCTTGCCCCGATACCAGTAGGCTCATCACCATGTCTCGCATCGACGGCCGCACGCCCGACCAGCTCCGCCCCGTGACCATCCAGCGCGGCTGGAGCAAGCACGCCGAGGGCTCCGTCCTCATCTCCTTCGGAGACACCAAGGTCTTCTGCACCGCCAGCGTCACCGAGGGCGTCCCGCGCTGGCGCAAGGGCAGCGGCGAGGGCTGGGTCACCGCCGAGTACTCGATGCTGCCCCGCTCCACCAACACCCGCGGCGACCGCGAATCCGTCCGCGGCAAGATCGGCGGCCGCACCCACGAGATCTCCCGCCTCATCGGCCGCTCCCTGCGCGCCGTGATCGACTTCAAGGCCCTCGGCGAGAACACCATCGTCCTCGACTGCGACGTCCTCCAGGCCGACGGCGGCACCCGCACCGCCGCCATCACCGGCGCCTACGTCGCCCTCGCCGACGCCATCACCTGGGCCCAGGGCAAGAAGCTCATCAAGCACGGCCGCCAGCCGCTCACCGGCACCGTCAGCGCCGTCAGCGTCGGCATCGTCGACGGCGTCCCCCTCCTCGACCTCTGCTACGAGGAGGACGTCCGCGCCGAGACCGACATGAACGTCGTCTGCACCGGCGACGGCCGCTTCGTCGAGGTCCAGGGCACCGCCGAGGCCGAGCCCTTCGCCCGCGACGAGCTCAACGCCCTCCTCGACCTCGCCGTCACCGGCTGCACCGCGCTCGACGCGGCCCAGCGCGAGGCACTCGCGGCGACGCTGTAAGCAGCCGCGCGGGCAGCGGCGCAGGCGACCGCGCAGGCAACCGCCGGAGGATCACCAGCGTTCCTACGGGCGTACGGACGGGACAGCCCCGCCCGTACGCCCGTAGCCGCATCAAGGGGAGGGAAACCCTCATGTCCGCCATCTCCGCCCGCAGGACGTCTCTCGCGCTCGCCGCCGCCGCGCTCGCCGTACCGCTCGCCGCCGGCTGCTCCACCGCCCAGAAGGCTGTCGACTGCGCCCGCCTCGGCATCGAGATATCCAACGACGTCGACGACCTCCAGCGCAGCGTCACCGACACGGCGACCGACACCGACAACGCGGGCAGGATCCTCGACAACCTCGAGAAGGACACGAAGAAGCTCAAGGACAAGAGCAGCAACGTCGACGTCGGCAAGGCCCTCGACCACCTGGAGAAGGCCATCGGGAACGTCCGCGACGCCCTGCGGAACGACAAGACCCCGGACCTGACGCCGGTCACGGACGCGGCCGGAGAACTCTCGAAGGTGTGCACGTCGAAGTAGACCGGGGCGGGCCGGGATAATCGCCCCATGAAGCGCCTGATCCTCGCCACCCGCAACGCCAACAAGGTCACCGAGCTCCGCGCCATCCTGGAGGCCGCCGGCCTCGGCGTCGAACTGGTCGGCGCCGACGCCTACCCCGAGGTCCCGGACGTCAAGGAGACCGGCGTCACCTTCGCCGAGAACGCCCTCCTCAAGGCCCACGCCCTCGCCCGCGCCACCGGCCACCCGGCCGTCGCCGACGACTCCGGCCTGTGCGTCGACGTCCTCGGCGGCGCCCCCGGCATCTTCTCCGCCCGCTGGGCCGGCGCCCACGGCAACGACAAGGCCAACCTGGACCTCCTCCTGGCCCAGCTCGGCGACATCGCCGACGAACACCGCGGCGCCCACTTCGCCTGCGCCGCGGCCCTGGCCCTCCCGGACGGCACGGAGCGCGTCGTCGAAGGCCGCCTGGAGGGCACCCTGCGCCACGAGCCCGCGGGCGGCGGCGGCTTCGGCTACGACCCGGTCCTGCAGCCCCTGGGCGAGACCCGCACCTGCGCGGAGCTGACGGCGGACGAGAAGAACGCGATCAGCCACCGGGGGAAGGCGTTCCGGGCGCTGGTGCCGGTGGTGCGGGAGCTGCTGGGCTGAGACAACGGCGTGTGGCACCCGCACTGCGGGTGCCACACGCCGAATGTAGGGCCGACGAGATTCGAACTCGCACTGTCCACTACCTAAAAGTGGCGCCTCCTGGCCAGTTGGGCTACGGCCCCACGACTAGATTACTGGTCCTGCTGCTGTCAGTGCCAGCGGGAGGGACTGGACGGCGTTGCCGCCCGCCACGGCACCAGGTGCTTGTGATCGAGTGACAGTTGGGGCAGAGCATCCGGAGGTTCTCTCGGCGATCGTCGCTCCAGTCACCGTTGATGTGATCGATCTCCAGAGTCATGGGCCCGCCGTGCCACACAGGGCCGGTTCCACAGCGGGCACACTCTTGTGGCACGCCGATCTCGCCCAAGGCTCGGCGGAGCAGCGCTGTCTTGGTTCGGCGTTTGCCGCTGTGTTTGACGAGCAGTTCCTCCGGGGTCTTTCTGGGGGTTGTGCCGGGCCTTCCACGTTGGTGCGCCTGCCCGAGAAAGTGAGAAGTAGTGAGGCCGTCCTCGTCCATCCACTTGCGCAATCGGGAGCGCTGACCGGCGGTGCTCCGCCGGCCGAGCCGTCTCAGCGCCTCAGCCATGGACGTGGACCGGGACACTGCGTCGCGCAGGGTGTCGGGGCACGGCCTGCCTCTGCGGTACGGGCGACGAGGAAAGTGCGAGACGTCGATTCCGTAGTGTGCGAATCGCCGATAGAGGTACTGGGGCAGGTGGCGATAGGGCCGGGTACCGAAGAAGGCTATGACCTCATTGATGTCGGCGCACGTTCGAGCAGCCTCGGCCAGCCGCTCACGCGTGTACGGCGTGCCGCTGCTCACCGGCCCTCACCGCTACTACGTGATGCGCGGCGGGCAACTGCGTGACGGGCCTTCCCACGGCCACGGTACGTGTCCGTTGTCGAGTGGCAGTTGGGGCAGAGCAGCCGCAGATTCTCGATGCGATTGTTGCGCCAGTCTCCGTCGATGTGGTCGACCTCCAGCGGCAGTGGATACCCCTGCCACGTGGCCTCGATGCCGCACAGTACGCAGCGGTCGGTCACGCCGAATGCCAGCAATGCTCCCCTGAGGCGACAGCTCTGCTCGCGGCGAGCCTTGGGCGAGGTCTGCACGGTCAGCAGTTCCTCCGGGGAGCGCTTCCGTTTCGCCACTCCCGAGGCGGGAGTGGCGAAGTGTGAGGTATCGATGCCGAACGCCCGGACCCGGCGGCTGATGTGGGTGTGGTGGCCGCCCACTACCTCGATGCCGAGGTGGCGTAGGACTTCGCACATGTTGGACGACGCCGCCACCGCGTCTTCGAGGATCTCCTTGGTCCAGCGAGCCCCTTCGCGTTCGAAGTGGGACGTGTCCACGCCCAGCTTCCGCATGCGGTCGTGAAGATACCGGCGGCGCGAACTCTTCGGGTCCACCCCCAGCTTCTCCAGCGCCTCCGATAACGTCCGCGACGATTCCGCCGCCTCCGCCAGAACCTCTCGCGTGTACGGACTGACAGGCATGGCGCCCCTCCCCGACGTCGATGTGATGCGACCGCGTATCCGTTCGCGATCTCGAACTCATCAACGACGCGCCTGCCCGACAGTTACGCCAAATGTGCGAACCATCTGACCTGTCAGAACTTCGGTTCGGGCGCCCGGGACGTCACCATCTCCTCCGCTTCCTCCCGCGTCGCCACCGCCGGCGGCGACCCCTCCAGCGGCCGGCGCGCCGTCTCCCGCATGAAGGCGACGGCGACCATGCCGACGAGGGCCGCGCCCGCCGTGTAGACCGCGGGCGTCATGTCGCTGCCCGTGGCGTGGATCAGGGCCGTGATCACCAGTGGGGTCGTGCCGCCGAAGAGGGACGTGGAGAGGTTGTAGCCGATGGCGAGGGAGCCGTAGCGGACCGGGGTGGGGAAGAGGGCGGGGAGGGCCGCGGACATGGTGCCCAGGAGGCACACCAGGGGGAGGCCCAGCATCAGCATGCCGCCCAGGACCGCGGGCAGGCTGCCCTGTTTCAGCAGCAGGAACGCCGGGGCCGACAGGACCACGAAGCCGCCCATGCCCGCCATCAGCAGCGGTTTGCGCCCGACGCGGTCGCTCAGGCGCCCCACACACGTGATGACCGTCATCAGCAGGGCCATCGTCGCGATGAGGATCAGCAGGCCGTGCGTGTCGTCGTAGCCGAGCTGGTCGGTCAGGTACGTCGGCATGTACGACAGCAGCATGTAGTCGGTGATGCCGTACGCCCCGGCCAGGACCACGCAGAGCAGCAGCCTCGCCCACTGGGTGGTGAAGATCTGCTTCAGCTCGGTGCCGCCGCCTCCCGCCTCCTCCTCCGCCAGCTTCTGGAACGCCGGGGTGTCCTCCAGCCGCAGCCGCAGGTACAGGCCCACGAGCCCGAGCGGCCCGGCGACGAGGAAGGGGATCCGCCAGCCCCAGTCCGTCATCGCCGCGCCGCCGAGCGCCGACGTCATGGCCGTGACGAGGCCCGCCGCGCCGATGTAGCCCGCGAGGGTGCCGCATTCGAGGAAGCTGCCGAAGTAGCCGCGGCGCTTGTCGGGCGCGTACTCGGCGATGAACGTCGCCGCGCCCCCGTACTCGCCGCCCGTCGAGAAGCCCTGCAGCATCCGGAAGCAGATCAGCAGCACCGGCGACCAGAAGCCGATCGCCGCGTACGAGGGGATCAGGCCGATGGCGAAGGTGCCGGAGGCCATCAGCACCATCGTCAGGGCCAGGACGCGCTTGCGCCCCACCCGGTCGCCGAGCGGGCCGAAGAACATGCCGCCCAGCGGCCGGACGAGGAAGGCCACGGCGAACGTCGCCAGCGACGACAGCAGCCGCACCGTGTCGTTGCCCGAGGGGAAGAAGACGTCCCCGAGGGTGACGGCGAGGTAGCTGTAGATGCCGAAGTCGAACCACTCCATGGCGTTGCCGAGCGCGGCCGCCTTGACGGCCCGTCTCACGGTCCGTTCGTCCGTGACGGTGATGTCCGTGCGCCGCAGCCGGGGGTTGCGGCGGCGGGCGACGGCCCGGAAGAGGGCCGGGTGGCGTCTGACCGCGGCCGGGTCGTGGCCGTTGCCATGTCCGTTCGTATGCCCGTTGCCGTTCCCGTTTCCGGTCTCGGCTTCCGTGCTGCTGCCGTTGGGCACGGCTCGGCCCCCTCACGCTTCGGCGGTGACGTACGTACGCGCCTGCGTCTGCACGCTGCGCCGCCGCTCAAACCGGTGCGCCCCCCGAGAGGGAGATAGGTCACGCCCGGCGGGCGGCCCGCCGGGCAGGGGGCTGCGGAAGCTGATATAGGCATGAAGGGAACGCGCGGCCCGATTTCACCGTCCCTCACAGCGGGGACGCACAGCCGTATCCCGGAAGACCTGCAAGACACCAGAGAGAGAGGCCGATGGCCGACCGTGTGGCGCTCCGCCGGCCCGGCATGCGCACCGCCCTGGCGATCTTCGCGGTGGTGACGGTGCCGGCCATCGGCGGCCTGTGGGTGAGCGCGGCCGGGGACCGGTCGGACGCGGTGGCCGACGCCCCCAAGACGGCGGCGGCGCAGAAGTCGCACCTGCCGCGCGGTCCGGAGGCGGCGACGGCGCAGGACACGCCGGCGCCGCAGGAGCTGCCGGGCGTGCGTGAGTGCGGGGTCGGCAAGCCGGTCGTCGAGCCGAAGATCATCACGCTGAACTGCTCCAACGCGGGCGTTGTGGCCAGTGACATCAAGTGGGACTCGTTCGGCGCCGACGGCGCGGACGGCTCCGGCGTCGTGCTGGTCTCGGGCGCGGCCGGCGGCGGTGCGCCGGCCTCCTTCCCGGCGCGGCTGCGGCTCTACGACGTCACGAAGGTCGACGGCATGATGGCCTTCACGGGCATCGAGGTCAGCTATACGGGTGCCACCCCTCATGCGAAGGCGAAAGAGGTGTACACGATCGCGTGATGGGTATCCGTGGCCGGATCGCCCTCGCGATCTCCTTCGTCACCGCGCTCGCCGTCGTGGTGCTGGGACTGGCCGTGCACCACATTTCCGCGGCGGAGCGCGACCGGCAGGCCCAGGCGTACCAGGACGACTTGCTGAGCTCGGCCCTGCAGATCTACCAGCGCGACAGCACCCTCGCCCTGGGCGCTCAACTGGACGACGCGGCACTGCCGTTCCCGCTGGCCCGGGCCGTGGCGCGGGGCCGCTCGGGTACGTACATCAGCGGTGGTGAGGACCCGCGGGTGTGGGCGGCCACGGCCGTCGGCGGCGACAAGGTGCTGTCGGTGTCGGCCCCGTACCCGGACCGCGACCCCTTGATGACGGCGCTGGACAAGGCGCTGCTGGTGGCGGGCGCGGCGACGGTGGCGCTGATGGCGGTGGTCGCCTGGTTCGTGGCGCAGAGCCTGTCGCGGCGGTTGCGGCACAGTGCGGCCGCGGCCCGGCGGATTGCGGCGGGCGAGCCGCCGGACGCGGAGGCGCTGGCGGCCGGCGGCCGGGACGAGGTCGCGGAGCTGGGCCGCTCGGTTCACCACATGGCGACGTCGCTGGCGGCGCGGGTGGAGGCGGAGCGCGAGTTCACGGCCGACGTGGCGCACGAGCTGCGCACGCCGGTGGCCGGGCTCGTGGCTTCGGCGGAGCTGCTGCCGCACCCGCGCGCCGTGGAGATGGTGCGCGAGCGCGCGCAGACGATGCGGGTGCTGGTGGAGGACTTGCTGGAGGTGTCCCGGCTGGACGCCGGCCGGGAGCGGGCCCAGCTCGACGAGGTGGAGCTGCCGTCGCTGGTGCGGGGGATCGTCAAGCGGGCGCAGGGCCAGCGCGGCGTGGACGACGTGGCGGTCGAGGTGGTCGGCGAGGGCCGGATCGTGGCGACGGACGCCCGCCGTGTGGAGCGCATCCTCGTGAACATCCTGGCCAACGCGGCCAAGCACGGGAAGCCGCCGATCGAGGTCACGGTGCGGGGCACCCGGATCGTCGTGCGCGACCACGGCGACGGCTATCCGCCGGACCTGGTGGACCAGGGCCCGCGCCGCTTCCGCACGGCGGCGCCGGAGCGGGGCACGGGGCACGGCCTGGGGCTGACGATCGCCGTGGGCCAGGCGGTGGTGCTCGGGGCGCGTCTGGAGTTCGGCACGGCGGAGGGCGGGGGCGCGCGGGCGATTCTGGACCTGCCCGAGGCGGAGGCTCCTGCGGAGGGCGGGTGACGGCGCTTGCCGTGCGGGCCCGTTGCGCCTGCGGCGGGCGTCCTCGAACGCCGGACGGGCTGGATTTTTGCCTGGAGCCCGTCCGGCGATCGATCCCTACAGGCCCAGGTCCTTGATGATCTTCGCGACGTGCCCCGTGGCCTTCACGTTGTAGAGCGCCCGCTCGACCCGGCCGTCCTCGTCGACGATCACCGTCGACCGGATCACCCCGGTGACCGTCTTCCCGTACAGCTTCTTCTCGCCGAACGCCCCGTAGGCCTCCAGCACCTTCTTCTCCGGGTCGCCGACGAGCGTGACCTTCAGGCTCTCCTTCTCGCGGAACTTCGCGAGCTTCTCCGGCTTGTCGGGGGAGACGCCGATCACGTCGTAGCCGTGGCCGGTGAGGAAGTCGAGGTTGTCGGTGAAGTCGCAGGCCTGCTTGGTGCAGCCGGGGGTGAGCGCGGCGGGGTAGAAGTAGACGATCACCTTGCGGCCCTTGCGGTCCGCGAGCGAGACCGGGTTGCCGTCGGCGTCGGGAAGGGTGAAGGCGGGGGCGGTGTCGCCGGGCTGCAGTCGCTCGCTCATGGCTCTCCTCGGGTCGTGGGCCTGCGTCCCGAGCGTAGCCACCGGCCCGATCGGGGGTGCCGCGGGGCACGGCGTCCGGTGAGCTGACAGACTGTCGTCATCACTCATCATCACTCTTATCGAGACGACGGAGGCAGCGCGGTGTCGGATGCCAGGACCCCTGCGCAGATCGAGGCGGACATCGCCCGCAGGCGGAGCGAGCTCGCCGTGACGCTCGACGAGATCGGCGTGCGCATGCACCCGGCCACGATCATGGGCGACGCGAAGGCGAAGGTCGCCGCGAAGGTGGACCACACCGCGGGCCGCGCCTGCGCCACGGCGCACCGGCTGGTTTCGGACGTGAAGGCCCGCCTCACGACGGAGGACGGCGCGCCGCGGCTGGAGCGGATCGTGCCGGTGGCGATGGTCGCGGTGGGCGTGATCGGCCTGATCGCGGTGTCCTCGCGCAAGCGCGAGAAGTAGAGCAGGGGCCCGGGCGGAGCGTAGGCGGGGCGTAGCCGGGCGTGGCCGGGGCGTAGGTCATATCCGCGGATCCGCGATCTGTGGCCGCGGGGCCGCGTGCGGGCAGGTACGGTCGTCTGCGTGAGCACGAACACCACCCACGACAAGCTGCCCATCCGGATGCTGCACGATCGCGTGCTGGTCCGGACCGATATCCCGGAGGGCGAGCGCCGGTCCTCCGGTGGCATCGTCATTCCCGCGACGGCGGCGGTGGGCCGCCGGCTGGCCTGGGCCGAGGTCGTGGCGGTCGGGCAGAGCGTACGGACGGTGGAGCCGGGCGACCGGGTGCTGTACGACCCCGAGGACCGCGCGGAGGTGGAGGTCCGGGGCGTGGCGTACGTGCTGATGCGGGAGCGTGACCTGCACGCGGTGGCGGCGGAGCGGCTGGAGGGGGCCGAGGACTCCACGGGGCTGTACCTCTGAGTTTGCTACGGTCGTAGGTACCCGACGAGACGCGCCGTACCGGGTCAGGACAAGACGACGCACCCCTGGAAGCTCTTCTCCACGGAGGTGCCGTCATGGCATGGGTCCTGCTCGCCGTCGCCGGCCTGCTCGAGGTCGGCTGGTCGATCGGCATGAAGTTCACCGACGGGTTCACGCGGCTGTGGCCGAGCGTGTTCACCATCGCGGGTATCGCCGCCAGCATGCTGCTGCTGTCACAGGCGGCGAAATCCCTGCCCATCGGTACGGCCTACGGGGTGTGGGTGGGCATCGGCGCGGCCGGCGCGGCGGTCCTGGGCATGCTGGTCCTGGGCGAGCCCGCCACGGCGGCGCGGATCTTCTTCATTGTGCTGCTGCTGGTGGCGGTCGTGGGTCTGAAGGCGACCTCGGGTCACTGACCGGCCGGGGGTCCGGGGGTTGCCCCCGGGGATTGCAGCATCGTGTTGTTGCTGGTGGCGGTCGTGGGCTTGAAGGCGACCTCGGGCCACTGATCCCTCAGCGGCCTGTTAGTGGTCCGTCAGTAGTCCCCGAACAGCCCCCCGTCCAGCCCGCCCCCGCCCTTCGGCTCGTTCGGGATGAACGTGGGCAGCCCCGGGATCGACGGCGGCCCCGTCGGCGGCCGGGTCGGGAAGCCCGTGGGCGGTCCGGTCGGCGGCAGCGGCGGGAACGACGGCGTGGGCGGCGTCGGCGGCGCCGGGATCGACGGCGGCGCGGAGGTCGTCGGCGGCGCCGGGATCGTCGGCTCCATGGTGGGCATCCGGGCCCCGCTCTCCAGCTCCAGGTCGAAGTCCTTGACCGACGTGCCGGAGAGCGCGGCGCCCGTGTACGCGGCCCAGATGTCGGCGGGGAATCCGCCGCCGTTGATCCGGGCCTGCCCGGCCGCGCCGTAGAGCGACTTGTGCTCGCCGGTCTCGGAGTCCTGGCCCATCACGGCGACGACGGTCGCGAGGTCGGGGGTGTAGCCCGCGAACCACGCCGCCTTGTCGTCCTCCGCGGTGCCCGTCTTGCCGGCCGCGGGCCGTCCCGCGGCCTGCGCGCCCCGCCCGGTGCCGTTGTCGACGACGCTCTCCAGGATGGAGGTGGTGGTGTCGGCGGCCGTGCGCGTGACGGCCTGCTTGACGTCCTGGTTCGGCAGCGGGACGAGCTCGGCGCCCTTGGTGACCTTGTCGACGAGGGTGTACGCGCCGTGCCGCCCGTGGTTGGCGAGCGTCGCGTACGCCTGGGTCATGTCCAGGACGCTGGCGTTGGCGACGCCGAGCGCGATGGACGGGTTGGCGTTGAGGTCGGGGGTGTTCGACGGGATGCCGAGGGCGACGGCGGTGTCCTTGACCTTGGCGGGGCCGACGTCCTGGGCCATCTGCGCGTAGACGGCGTTGACGGACAGGTCGGTGGCCTTGGTGACGGTGATCTGCCCGTACGAGATGTCGTCCTCGTTGGCGGGGGCGTAGCCGACGGGCCCGTTCGGCCCCTGCACGGGACGCTTGTTCGTGCCGTCGTAGAGCGTGAACGGGGTGATGGTGCGCCCGTCCTGGGTGGAGGCGTCGCCCGCGACGGCCGAGGTGAACACGAACGGCTTGAAGGTGGAGCCGACCTGGAAGTCGCGGCGGGTCGCGTTGTTGACGAACTGCTTGGTGTAGTCGATGCCGCCGTAGAGGGCGACGACCCGGCCGGTCCGCGGGTCGATGGAGGCCCCGCCGGCCCGTACGTACCGGTCGACGGCGCGGTCGTCGCTGAGCTCGTCCATCAGCTGTTTCTGCACGGCGCTGACGAAGGCTTCCTGCTTCTTCTTCTCGACGGTGGTGGTGATGCGGTAGCCGCCGCGGGCGAGCGTCTGCTCGTCGACGATCTTGTTGCTGGTGAGGTAGTCCTTGACCGCCTCGACCAGGTAGCCGCGCTGGCCGGACATGCCGAGCCGGGCCCTCGCCTTGCCGGGCGCGGGGAACTTCATGGCGCCGCGCTCGGCCTGCGTGAGCCACTTCTTCTTGACCATGCCGTCGAGGACGTAGTTCCAGCGGGCGGTGGCGCGCGCCTGGTTCTCGGGGTGGGCGCCGACGTCGTAGAGGCTGGGGGCGTTGAGGAGCGTGGCCAGGTAGGCGCCCTCGGCGGTGTTCAGCTTGTCGGAGTCCTTGCCGTAGTAGGCCTGCGAGGCGGCCTGGATCCCGTAGGCGTTGCGGCCGAAGTAGCTGGTGTTCAAATAGCCTTCGAGGATGTCGTCCTTGCTCTCCTCGCGGTCCAGCTTGATGGCGATGAAGAACTCCTTCACCTTGCGGCTGATCGTCTGCTCCTGGCCCAGGTAGTAGTTCTTGACGTACTGCTGGGTGATGGTGGAGCCGGACTGCTTGCCCTTGCCGGTGACGGTGTTCCAGGCGGCGCGCAGCATCGCCTCGGGGTTCACGGCGGACTCGGAGTAGAAGTCGCGGTCCTCGGCGGCGAGCACGGCGTGCTGCACGTCCCGGGGCACCTTGCTGAGCGGCACGCTCTCGCGGTTGACCTCGCCGTCGCGGGCCAGCTGGCTTCCGTCGGCGTAGAGGTAGACGTTGCTCTCGGCGACCGCGGCCTGGTTGGCGGCGGGGATCTGCACGAGCATGTAGCCGGCGATGAGGCCGGTGGCGATGAGCAGGACGACGAACAGGATGGCGCCGACCACCATGCGCCAGGTGGGCAGGAAGCGGCGCCAGCCGGTGCGGCGCGGGCGGCGGCCGTTGCCGTTGCCGCCGCCGGGCCGTTCCGGTGTCCCGGGCCGGCCGCCGTGCCCGTTGCCGCGGCCCGGGCCGTTGGTCTCCCTGGGCGCCCAGCCCGCCGGTGCGCCACGGCCGCCCCCGGCGGCCCGCTGTGCGTGCTCGTCGCTCATGTCTGTAGGGACTCCTCGGCCGCCGCCGTTGGTTCGGTCACGGCGGCGCGGTCTCGTGTCGGGCGGTCCGCTGTGCTTCGTACACGTCGTACATCCCGTCGAACACTGTCGCATCATGCGTTCCGCGCCAATGGCACGTTCGGCACACCGGGCAGACCCGGCTCGGCCGTCCGGGTCAGGTGCCGGCCACTCCGGGGGGTGAAAACCGGGGCCGACGCTGCCGAGGTTCAACGACCGGATGCGGTACGAGATGCGCCCTGGCGGGGCCGTTGCGGTGAATGTCCCTTCAGGTGCACGGCCCTGAATCGATTCTTCCGCTCGCTACGCTGTTCGTATGATGAGCGAACTTCCAGAAATGCGCGCCTCGGACGCGGAGCGGGAGCGGATCGCTGAGGCCCTGCGCGAGGCCGTCGCCGAGGGCCGGCTGACGATGGAGGAGTTCGAGGAGCGCCTGGAAGCGGCGTACAAGGCCAGGACGCACGGCGAGCTGGAGCCGCTCGTACGGGACCTGCCGGCGCCCGGCGGCGGCACGGCCGCCGTCTCCCTCACCAAGCGGGCGGGCGCGGTCGCGCCGGGCGGGCAGGACTGGGCCGAGCGCATCGGCGGCGGCCCCGTCAGCGGCCCGGTCGCCATCGGCGTCATGGGCGGCTTCCAGCGCAAGGGCACGTGGACCGTGCCGCGCCGGTTCACCGCCTTCGCCTTCTGGGGCGGCGGCGAGATCGACCTGCGCGACGCGCGCTTCGAGGACGGCGAGGTCGTCATCCGCTGCATCGCGATCATGGGCGGCATGCAGGTCACCGTGCCGCCGGACCTCGACGTCCACGTCGGCGGCGTCGGCATCATGGGCGGCTTCGACGACAAGGCCTCCGGCCCGGGCACGCCGGGCTCCCCGCGCGTCCGCATCACTGGCTTCGCCTTCTGGGGCGGGGTGGGCGTGGACCGCAAGGAGACGAAGGCGGAACGGAGGCGGCTCCGCGAGGAGCGGCGGAAGTCGCTCCAGTAGCACGTACGGGTTCGGGCGCGGCCCGGCACCGCCGGACAGGTGTCCGGTGGCTGCTCGCCGTGGCGGCGGCAAAGACATGCCCGCCGCTACGGCGAGAAACCTCCGCGGGGAGGGTCCGGCGGAATGCGAGGTCCGCCGGAGTCGTACGTACCCCGGAAAATCAGAGCGCCGCCGCGGCCTGCCCCTTGAGACTCTCCAGGTCCAGCGCCCGCGCCATCGCCTCGTACCCCGCGTCGCTCGGGTGCAGGTGGTCCCCCGAGTCGTATGCCGGAAGCAGCCGCTCCGGGGCGGCCGGGTCACGCAGCGTGCGGTCGAAGTCCACGACGGAGTCGAAGACGCCGCCCGAGCGGATGATCTGGTTGACCCCCTGCCGCGTGACCTCCTGCCGCTGCACGGCACCCTTGTGCCCGTGGAACGGCATCAGCGTGGAGCCGACCACCCGCAGTCCGCGCTCGTGCGCGCGCCGCACCATCGACCGCAGCCCGTCGATGATCTGCTGCGGATTGTCGACCTGCGGCTTGCGCAGGATGTCGTTGACGCCGAGCGCGATGACGACGACGCGGGCGCCCGTACGGCCCAGCACGTCCCGCTCGAAGCGCGAGAGGCCGCTGAGGTTGTTCGCGGTCGGCGAGGGGGAGTTGCTCAGCAGTATGCGGTTGCCGCTGATGCCCTCGTTGAGGACGCCGTAGCGCGGAGCGCCCGGCTCCGTGCGCAGCCGGGCGGCCAGGAAGTCCGTCCAGCGGCGGTTGAGGCCGGCGGAGGACGTCACGCCGTCGGTGATGGAGTCGCCGAGCGCGACGACGGCGCCGTGCGCCTCCTGCGTCCACACGTCGACGCCCGAGACATAGCGCCAGTACGGCGTCTTCGTCGTGTACGCCGTGCCGAGCGGCTCCTCGGCGTGGTCGCCGCGGGCCATGAAGGAGGTCTGCCGGGCGCTCGCGTGGTAGGTGACCGGGCCGGACGGGGTCGGCGAGTATGTCGTGACGAGCAGGTCGGCCGCGGCGGGCACGGCCAGCCGGACCGGGTCGCTGATCAGGGACCCGCCGACCGGCACGGTGGCCGTGGGCTGCCCGGCGAAGGTCAGCCGCTGCATGCTGCCGGGCGCGGCGGCGGGGGAGCCGGGGGCCGCGGCGACGGCGAGCGAGGCGTGGGTGACGGCGAGCGGCACGGTGCCGTACAGGTTGGAGAGCTGGATGCGGGCCCCCGTGCCGCCGATGCTGGTGTGGAGCACGTTGCGGATGGACATGCCCGCGAAGCCGTTGGCGGTGTTCGGCTCGGCGGCCGCCGGCGCGGTGGCCCAGGAGCCCACCCACTGCCCGGAGGCGGCGGGCTCGGCGGAGCCGTGGTTCTCGTGCGAGCCGGTCGCGGCCCGCCCGTCCCGGCCGCCGGTCCCGAGGAATATCGCGGTCGAGATGATGATCACGACGGCCGCCAGCGCGGCGAGTACGGCGTAGGCCGTACCGCGGGGCAGGGGTGGCCTGTTCATTGCGGATGTCTCCTGGAAGAGGCGGAGCGGGCAGCTCCGGGTGCGGAACCGGGGACGGAAACAGCGACTGATCAGCAACAGCGCCCTCGCGGTCCGATCGCCGTTCCATGATCCCACGGTGGTCTCGGGGTGCGCCCGTGGGGAGCGCCCGTCGGTCCGGGGGGTCAGGCAACGTGTCACATGCGACTTGTCAGACGCGGGGAACTCCCGGTCCGTTCCAGGAGTAGGCCGGGTAAGGACAACGCACGGAAGTCGGCTGGAACGGGTGGTGCGGATGAAACGGTCGCCTGATGGCGAACGCGGCGAGGGGCCGGACGGCGGGAGGGACGGCGGAACGGATACCGCCGAACGGGTGATGCCCGCTCCGCTGGGCGCTCTCACCTACAGCGCCGCCGACGAGGAGAAGCGCCGCGGCGTCCGCCGGATGAAGACGCTGGCCACGGGCCTCCTGCTCGCGGTCGCACTGGTGTACGGATTGGCGAAGTGGGGCCAGTCGGCGGGCGCGGGGGCCTGGGCCGGCTACGTGGCCGCCGCGGCCGAGGCCGGCATGGTCGGCGCCCTCGCCGACTGGTTCGCCGTCACCGCCCTCTTCCGGCGCCCGATGGGCCTCCCCATCCCGCACACCGCCATCATCCCCACCAAGAAGGACCAGCTCGGCCGCAGCCTCGGCGACTTCGTCGGCGAGAACTTCCTCTCCGGCGACGTCGTCCGCCTCCGGCTGCGCACCGTCGGCATCGCCTCCCGCCTCGGCACCTGGCTGTCCCGCCCCGAGCACGCCGACCGCGTCACCGCCGAACTGGCCACGGCCGTGCGCGGCGCCCTCACCGTCCTGCGGGACTCCGACGTCCAGGCCGTCGTCGGCGAGGCCATCACCCGGCGCGCCGACGCCGCCGAGGTCGCGCCCGGCATCGGCGCCATGCTGGAGAAGGTCGTCGCGGACGGCGGGCACCGGCGCGTCGTCGACCTCGTGTGCGTCCGCGCCCACGACTGGCTCGTCGCGCACGGCGACTCCGTGATGGAGGCCGTCACCGGGGGCGCGCCCGGGTGGACGCCGCGGTTCGTCGACCGCAAGGTCGGGGAGCGGGTGTACAAGGAACTGCTGCGCTTCGCCGCCGAGATGCGCGACATGCCCGGCCACCCGGCGCGGGGCGCCGTGGACCGCTTCCTCGCGGACTTCGCCCGCGACCTGCAGTCCGACACGGACACCCGGGCCCGGGTCGAGCGGCTGAAGTCCGAGATGCTCGGCCGGGGCGAGGTCCAGGACGTCATCGCGTCCGTGTGGGCGTCGGTCCGCGCCATGATCGTCGCGGCGGCGGAGGACGAGCGGAGCGAGCTGCGGCTGCGCGTGCGCGCGGGGATCCTGTCGCTCGGCTCGCGGATGGCGGGCGACGACCGGCTGCGGCAGAAGGTCGACGGCTGGCTGGAGGACGCGGCGGTGTACGTCGTCACGACCTACCGCGACGAGATCACGTCCCTCATCACGGACACGATCGCGAGCTGGGACGCGGAGCACACGTCCCGCAAGATCGAGGCCCACATCGGCCGGGACCTCCAGTTCATCCGCATCAACGGCACGGTGGTGGGCGCGCTGGCGGGATCGTGCATCTACGGGCTGACGAGGTGGCTGGGGGGCTAGGGCCGTTCGTCCGGGCCGGCGCCGGGCCCTCTCCGGGTGCCCGCCGCCGACCCCGGCCCGGTTAGGGTCACCCCGTGTTGAAACGTCCTCACTTGTTGTGGCTGCTCGCCCCGTACGTCCTCTTCCTCGGCACGCTCCCGCTCGCCGACCGGGTGCGGCCGACGGTCATGGGCCTGCCCTTCCTCTTCTTCTGGCTGCTCGCCGCCACCCTCCTCACCCCCGCCGCCGTCTTCCTCGCCTGGCGCGGCGACCGCAAGCGAGGGCGCGTGTGAACGGCAACGCGGCGGTCGCGACGACCGTCTTCGGCGTCTTCATGGTGCTCACCGTGGCCCTCGGCCTCCTCGCCGTCCGCGGCCGGGGCCGCACCACCGGCATCGCCGAGTGGTCCGTGGGCGGCCGCAGCCTCGGCACCGTCTTCATCTGGGTGCTGATGGCCGGTGAGGGCTACACCAGCTTCAGCTACCTCGGGGCCGCCGGGTGGGGATACAACCACGGCGCCCCGGTCCTCTACGTCATCGCCTACATGTCCTGCGGCTACGCGATCGGCTACGTCGTCGGCCCGACCCTCTGGTCGTACGCCCGCCGCCACGGCCTCGTCACCATCACCGACATGGTCGCCCACCGCTACGGCCGCCCCTGGCTCGGCACGGCCGTGGCGATCCTGGCGACGGTGTGCCTGCTGCCGTACATCCAGCTCCAGATCACGGGCATGGGCGTCGTCGTCTCGACGATCTCCTACGGCGCCATCAGCCTGAACTGGGCCTACTTCATCGCCTTCGCCGTGACGACCGGATTCGTGGTGGTGAGCGGACTGCGGGGGAGCGCCTGGGTGTCGGTGCTCAAGGACGTGCTCGTCATCGCCACGCTCGGCTTCCTCGCGATCTACGTCCCGAACCACTACTTCGATGGCTACGGGCCCTTCCTCGACCGCCTCGTCGCGGAGAAGCCCGCGTGGCTGACCCTCTCCGGCCACGGCGGCAGCGGCCTGGACGCGACCTGGTTCGCGACCACGAGCTTCCTCAACTCGCTGACGGTCGTCATCTTCCCGACCACCGTCGCGGGCTACCTCGGCGCCCGCAACGCCGACGCGCTGCGCCGCAACGCGATGCTCCTGCCGTTCTACAACGTGCTGCTGTTCGTGCCGATGCTGCTGGGGATGGCGGCCCTCTTCGTGGTGCCGGGCCTGACCGGCGCCGGGTCGAACCTCGCGATGTTCAAGCTCGTCGTGGACTCGCTGCCCGCGTGGGCGGTCGGGGTCATCGGCGTCGCCGCGGCCCTCTCCTCCATCGTCCCCATGGCCGTCTTCATGCTGGTCATCGGCACGATGTGGGGGAAGAGCGTCCTCGGGACGGTCCCCGCCCTCGCCGGCCGCCCGCGGCGGCAGCGGCTCGCGGCCCAGGTCGTGGTGGTCGTGGCGGGCGGGCTCGCGCTCGTCCTGACCTACCTGACACCGAACACCCTGGTACGCCTCTCCCTCATCTCGTACGAGGGGATGGCCCAGCTCGTGCCCATGGTCCTGCTGGGGCTGATGTGGCGTCGGCTGACGCTGTGGGGCGCCGTGAGCGGGCTCGTGGCGGGCGGGGCGCTCGTGTGCGCCCTGGTCTTCACCGAGCACGACCCGCTGTGGGGCGTGAACGCGGGCGCGCTCGCGCTGGGCGTGAACCTGGTGGTGGCCCTGGTTGTTTCGTGGCTCGGGCCGCGGCCGGTTGACGACCGTCCGGACGAGGAGGTGCTGGCGACGGACCCGCGGCCGGCGGACACGCGAGCGGAGGAGTCGGTTCCGGCATAAGGGGCGAATGGATCGACAGCTCGGCCGGTTAAGGCACTTGCTATGAGCAAAAGCGAATGGCGTGCACAGGGCTGACGAATTGCGACCAGGCCGACGAACCCGACTCGTCGGTCTGGACCAATTTTGACCGTACGTGTTCGGGAGATGGCGTAGATCCATGCAATGATCACCCGTACCACCGGTAATCCGAGGTTTGTGCGAAGATTCCGTCCCCGGTCCGATCGGGCCGGGCGACAAGGGGAAACATCGTGCACATAACGAGATTCAGAGCCGCTGTTGGGGCGGCTGTGACGGTGGCCGCCACGGCCGCTCTCCTGCCCACGTCGGCCGCGTTCGCGGCCGGCAAGCCGGACTCCCGCACGGCGGACAGCGCAACGGTCGAGGCCTTCGGCCGAATAGCCGACGCCGTCCTGAAGGACCGCACCTCCGTCCTGCTGGACACCCGCTCGACGGCCGACCGCAAGGCGACCAGTCTCGACGGGAAGGTCCGTCTCTCCTCCGGCCTTTCGCGGGCCGAGGACACCGGACTGTCCTCGCTCAAGACGCGCAAGGCGTGGCTCGCCGCCCTCGGCGAGGCGTACACGGCCGCGGAGACCAAGACGTCGGTCGACAAGACCACCGTCAAGGGCAACCGCGCCACGGTCCGGGTCACCGAGACCACGGAGCTCACGTACAAGAAGATCCGCGGTGACGAGCCGTCGACCACCGGCTTCACCGCTCACCACGAGCTCAGCTTCTCCCTCGGCAAGGGCGGGAACTGGGAGCTCACGGGCATCCGCCCGCAGGACGACGGCCCCGGCGCCATCAACGAGCCCCGCACCGCGGTGGCCGCGACCGGCAGCATCGACCTCAACGGCAGCCCGGCCTCGACCCGGTACCCCGGCAGCAGGAACGCCAAGCCGAAGAACCTGACCCCCGCCAAGGGCGGTCTGGACTACAAGGCGATGGCGGCCTACGCCGAGAAGTACTGGCGTAACTACAACCCCGCCTACCGCAGCTACAACGTCGCGGGCGGCGACTGCACCAACTTCATCAGCCAGTCCCTGAAGGCGGGCGGCTGGAAGGACGTGCCGGGTTCGGACACCTCCGACTACCACAAGTGGTGGTACAACAAGTCGAACCAGTCCGACTCCTGGGTCGGCGCCAACGAGTGGGCGTGGCACACGCTGTCCACCAAGCGGGCGACCAACCTGCCGAACGTCTACCAGATGGACGTCGGCGACATCCTGCAGATGGACTTCGACGGTGACGGGTCCAAGGACCACTCCATGATCGTCACCTACCGGAGCAGGATGGGCGTCCCGTACGTGACGTACCACTCGACCAACACCTACCGGAAGTCGGTCGCGAGCATCATCGCGTCCTACCCGGGAGCGGTCTACTACGCCTACCGCACGTGACGCGGCGTGGGCCACGGCCCGGATAACCTCTGGGGCGTGGCCCACAATTCCCTGTTCGCAGTCCGAAACGTCCCTTGCGGAGAGCGCCTCCGCTCTTGGACGATCAAGCGATGAAACTGCTGCGTGTGGGGCCCGCAGGGGGCGAACGCCCGGCGCTGCTGGACGAGGACGGCACACTCCGCGACCTGTCGGCGCTGGTGCCGGACATCGACGGCGCCCTGCTGGCCGACGGAGCCGCCCTGGCGCGGATCCGCGCCGCGGTCGGCGCGCGCATCCTCCCCGCCCTCGACCCCACGGGGCTACGGTCCGGGCCGCCGCTCAACCGCATCGGCAAGATCGTCGGCGTGGGCCTGAACTACCGCGGCCTGGCGGCCGAGACCCGGTCGGTCATCCCGTCCGAGCCCGTGCTGTTCTTGAAGGCCGCGGACACGGTCGCCGGCCCGGACGACTCGGTGCTCATCCCCTGGGGGAGCGAGAAGACCGACTGGGAGGTGGAGCTGGGCGTGGTCATCGGCCGCACGGCCCGCCGCCTGGAGTCCGAGAAGGCGGCGATGAGTGTGGTGGGGGGATACCTGCTCGCCCACGACGTCTCCGAACGCGAGTACCAGTTCGACCGTGGCGGCGCGTGGGTCAAGGGCAAGAACTACGAGACGTTCACCCCGCTGGGCCCGTGGCTCGCCACGGCCGACGAGGTCTTTGACCCGCAGGACCTGCGGCTACGGCTGTGGGTGAACGGAGTCCTGCGGCAGGACGGCAGCACGGCGGACCAGATCTTCCCGGTGGCCGAGCTGATCCGGTACGTCAGCTCCTTCATGACCTTGTACCCGGGGGACGTGATCCTCACGGGAACCCCCGCGGGCGTGGCCCTGAGCCGCCCGGAGCCGAAGCCGTACCTGCGGGCGGGGGACGTGGTGGAGCTGGAGATCGAGGGCTTGGGGCGGCAGCGGCAGGTGTTCAAGGACGTGTAGGGCGTCCGGGATCGCTGCGCTCGGCGTGTGCTCCGGGGATTTTGCCGGGGTTCCGGGCATATTTTGAGATATGCGCAGAATGAAGGCTGCGGTACTGGCCGCGCTCGTGGTGACGGTGGGTGTGGTGCTGGTGTGCGCGTTCACCCTGCCGGGGGCGGGGCGTGGGCCGGCGCCCCGGGAGGGGCGGACCGCGCCCGACGGCCGCGCGCTGATGCACGACGGCACGCCCCCGGGCGGCGAGACGCTGCTGGCGGGGGCGGGGATGGTTGCCGGGGGCGCGGCGCTGGGGCTTCTGGGGCTGGTTTGCAACCGGCCGCGTCAGCGGGCAGGTTGAAGAGTGTCCTCGCCGATGCGTATGGAGTGGACGAAGGTCGCCCAGGCGCGGGGTGCGAAGACGAATGCCCCTCGGGGGCGGGCTTTGCTGTCGCCTATGGCGACGAGTCTGTCTTCGGTGGCCTGCATCTCGATGCAGCCCGCGTTCTGGGCCTCACTGTAGGACGACTTATGCCACCGGTGGGTGGGCAGGCTGTGGCGTATCACGTGTGCGTCGCTTCCTGGTCGAGGTCGTTTGCGATCGAGGTGATCAGCTCGATGGAGTGCTGTGCCGACAGAGCCGAGGCTTGAATGTTCCTGAAAGCCTTGCGGTATTTCGCCACTGGCCCATCATCCTCCAGGTACAACTCGCCGTCGAGCTGCGGGATATGGACGACCTCAAGGTTCGTCGGGCCCGGGTACGAGTAGAGGTTGAACGAACCACCGGTGCATGCGTAGGCGTTCCGGGTGTACGGGATGATCTGGATCGTGATGTGCGGCGACCGGCTTGCAGCCACTAGGCGTCGGAGCTGGGTAGCCATGGCCTCGGTGCTGCCCATGTGCTGACGGACCACACCCTCCGGCATGAGGCAGACGTACTGCGGAGGGTCTTCCCGCTCGAAGACGCGCTGACGCTCCATGCGGAATTTGACGTAGAAGTCGAGCTGCTCGTCGGTCGGCGGATCGGGAGCTCCTGCCATGACCGTCCTGGCGTAATCCGGGGTCTGCAATAGACCTGGGATGACCTCGGCCTGGTACACCTCGATCCTGGCCGCATCATTCTCAAGGAGCAGAGTCTCCTTGAATCCTCCGGGCAGCATCTCGTGGTACTGGGTCCACCAGTTCCTCTTTCGCTCCTCGGATGCCAGCGCAGTCAGCCAGTCGCGAGTCTTCTGCCGCTTTACTCCGTAGAGATCCATCAGTGCATTCAGCTGCAGCCGGGTGATGCGCTGACATCCGGTCTCGACTCGGCTGACCTTGGAGTTGTCGCCGTCGATCGCCTTCGCCGCCTGTGCGACCGTCACGCCTGCTGACACCCGTGCGTCCTTCAGTGCTGCGCCCAGCTTCCGCCGTCTGGCGGTGCGCTGTGCCTGCTGTCCCACCGTGACCTCCTGACCTGCAATTTGTAGAGCTGCAATTTGTAGCTCTACAAATTGGGGTTTGAAATCTCTCTGGAAATAGGTGCATTGTTGGCAGGGCGTCCGGAACTCGCGAAGGAGCGTTGGGGGATGACATACAGGAACGGCGCGTTCGTCGTGGACACCCGGGATGGCCGGATCGTACAAGTCATCGGCGGCACAGGTGGGCGGGTTCACGTACGTCCACCCGGAGGTGGTACGGAATGGGAAGTACCGTTCGTCGCGCTGCGATTGGCGACCAGCGAGGAGCGCGCCGCGGTGCGGCGGAACCCGGAAACGGCCCGGCGCCCCGGAATCGCGGACTGTCCGACATGCCCGGCGCTAAAGGCGGCCTGGTGGGAGGCGGAGAACGGCGGGGACGCGGCGAAGGCCGGGGACGCGCTCGTCGCGATGCGGCGGCACTGGAGGTCGCACATGGCGGAAGGGGCGCAGGCGTGAGGATCCGCTGCAACCACAGGGAGGGCTGGAACTACCCCGTACCCGGGGAGGCGCGCTGCAGGACCTGCGGAACCGTCCGCTTCACGGACTACGGGGCCGTCCGGCCCCCGGGTCTGCCGAGCGCGCTCACGCCGAAGCCGAGGGACGCCCGCAAGGCGGACCGGGCCGCAGCAGCGTGGATCGCGAACTCACCCCGTAGGAGGGCGTGGTGGGGGCTGGGGTCCGTGGCATAGGTGCGGGTCACGGCGTAGAAGTGGGCTGAAGGTCCGGCCTTCCGGCCGTCTGGACGAGGTGCCGGGGCCGGGGGCGGCGCCTCGCTTCGTAGCCGGGTGGCGGGGAGCCCCGGGCGTGTCCCGATAAAGTGTTCGAGTTCGTGGCGGTGCACGCGTGACCCACGGAACACTGGGAGTGCACGCGTTACGGGGAGACAGTAAGTGAGCGGGTCCAGTGCGAGATATGGCAACCGTGCGGCCCCGGGCGGTGCGCTGAGGGCGTTCTTCCGCTCCTGGGCCGGGGGCCTCGCTCCCTCGGCCGAGCGCGTGGAGGACAAGCTCATCTCCGGGATGCAGCTTGCGCGTACGGTTCTCGGCCTGGTCGCCGCCGTCTGGCTGGTCGCGGCCTATCCGCTGAGCGGCGGCGGGCAGGAGTTCGTCCTCGGCAAGCTCCTCGAACTGGCCTTTTCCTGCGGCATCCTGGCGGCGGGAAGCATCATCGGCATTACCGCCTTCCTCATCGCGAGTACCCCGGACAGGCGCCGTGACTTCGCCGCGCGTCTGCGCGGGCCGATCTCGGCCGCCCTCCTGCTGGCCGCGGGACCCCTCTGCATCTGGTTGTCCGTCGAGACCCTCAAGGGCGACCTCATCGACGGCCAGGACCTGAAGGACTTCTTCTCCGGTTTCACCGGCCCCGGAGTCATCTGCACCGTGCTGGCCTTCCTGGCCCTGGCCATCGGCTGGCTCGCGGCTATCGCCGTGCTGCTCGGGTCGAGCGTCTACACGCTCCTGGCCACCTATCTCTGTGTCTTCACCTGCTTCATGGCCCGGGACGTGCACCAACTGCTCCCGGCGCTCATCTCGCCACTGCTGGTCTGGTCGCTCTTCGCGTTCCAGATGTTCAACGGTCCCGATGTCGCCGCGCCTCCGGAAGTGCTGTACACGTTCATGCTCGGCGGCCCGCTGTCGGTGACCGCGCTCTCGGTCTGGGAAGTGCGGCGCCTGCGCATCCGCCACGGGATCACGCTGCGCGCCGCGCTGGGCCACGGAGTCTGACCGGGCGGCGCCTCCCGTAGGGGGCGCTCCACTGCGCGTCGGCGCGCCGGGGGCCGCTCCCGGGCGCCGCGTCCACGCCTGGCGGCGCCCGGCCCGTTCCTGCGCATACTCGGGGCTCGCAGAGTGGAAGGGCGTCCGACACATGAGATCCCGTGCTCTCGCCGTGGTGACGGCCGTCACCACGGCTCTCTTCCTTGCCCTCGGCCTGGTCGAACCCGCCCATGCCGGAGGGGGCGGCGCCCCGCCCCCTCCCGACGGGGTCTGCCTCGGCGGCATTCACTACACGTTCGACCCACCCCTGCAACTGACCCCCCGGGCCACGACCATCAAGTGGTCCGGCACCTATTCCTGTGTCTCTCCGGTCCTGCCGAGCCTGCGCGCCTGGGGCGGCACGTTCGACGGATCGACTCAGGCCACGACGGGGTGTCTCCAGACGGGCGTGAAGCAGGTTCTCGCCCAGGGCCTCGAAGAGAACGACAAGTGGTTCGCTCCCGGCACCCACGAGAAGGCCGGCAGCAGCACCCTGAGCGGGATGGTCTCGACGCTGCCGCGGCAGGACGGCACCCGCGTCTACGAGTGGACCGGCACGGTCACCGACGGCACCTGGTTCAAGGGCCACCACTTCAACGGCATCGGCGGGTACACCTCGCTGGCCGACAAGAACCTCTGCCTGGCGGGCGGCCGGATCGACCACAACGACGGCACCGCCAGCCTCGTGATCCTGCCGTTGTGACCTCCGGTGATTCCAGGGCCGTCTGCCGCACCCGGCAGGCGGCCCGTCCGGTCCGCACGGTCGGTAGGCTCGGAAGAATGACCGATTCACCGGACGAGCCCACCGACGACGTACCGCGCTGGATGCTCGTGGTGTCGGCGGTGGCCGACGTGCTGCTCACCCTGCTGAAGTCGGGCGGACGAAGCAGGAGTTCCGGCGGGGGCGATGGGGGCGACGACTAGGAACTGTCCGCCGGATCAGGCTTCGGAGCCGAGGGGCCTGAGGTCGTAGAGGTAGGAGCGGTCGTTCTTGAAGCTGCGCCAGACGGTGGCGGGGGGTTCGGGTTCGTCAGCGTGACTGTTGAGGGGATGGGCGGTGACGAGGCCGTCAGCGATCTCGCAGTGCCAGCCGTCGGTCGGCGACCAGACGCACCACACGGCCCCGTCCGTTCGGCGGTAGGCGGGGCGGCCGTTGTGCTCGCCGTCGCGTTCGAAGAGGTAGCGGAGCCCGTCGATGTGGCGCACGAAGGTGAAGGATGCAAGTGCCGTCATGCCTTCGGCACTGTATGGGACGACGCTGCTGGTGGCTAAGGAGTTCTGGGCGCAGACGAGGGAGAGCGCCTGCGAGGGCTGCCACCGCGCGCTCGCCGCGCACCGGGCCGCCCGCCCGGGCAGCTGTTAGGGCGTGCCGATGCCTAAGGGCTACGGGCCGAGCCCCCTGCCCCACCTCTGACCCCGCGTCAAAAACCAACGGCGCGAAGCCTCTCCGTCCTCATATGCTCACCTCACTCCCTTCCGGTGATCTTCCGGAGATTCGAGACATGTGAGGTGGAACGATGATTCTTCGTGCGTTACCGCGTGCCGCGGCCTGGGCGCTGGCCGCCACTTCCCTCGCCGGTGCCGCACTGGCCGGCAGCGCCGGTTCGGCGGCGGCCGCCACGGGGGGCGGCTGCACCGGCCCCGTGACGAAGCAGGCCTGCGCCACCCTCATAGACGACGGCGGCCGCGGCGGCGACATCCTCTTCGAGGCCCGCAGTGACTGGCCCGACGCCGGGGGCGACTGCCGCATGCGGCTGGTGGCCTTCGACGACACCACAGAGTGGCGGTGGGAGCGCGAGCTGCGCCGGTGCGACCGGCCGCTGGACTACCACTACAACCTGCCCAACCCGACCGCCGGGCACCGGTACCGGGCCGAACTGCAGATCCTTCCCAACGGGAAGAACTACGAGTTCGCCGAGTTCGTGAAGAGCCCGGTGCTCACGTACTAGGCGCAGGGCCGGAGCACGCCGACGCCGCGGCGGCCTCGTGGCGGAGGAGGGGCGCCCGAGCCGCCGGTCGGCGATGTCCGGGGGCGTTGTCAGTGCCTCTTGGCACACTGGTGAGAACGATGCACCGCTAGGTACCGCTATGCCCCGAGAGGTCCCATGCTCACCACCGTCGCCGTCGAGAACTACCGCTCCCTGCGCCGCCTGATCGTCCCCCTCGGACGGCTGAACGTGATCACCGGAGCCAACGCCACCGGGAAGTCCAGCCTCTACCGGGCCCTGCGGCTGCTGGCCGACTCGGCGCGGGGCGGTGCGGTCGCGGCGCTGGCGCGGGAGGGCGGGCTGGCGTCCACGCTGTGGGCGGGGGAGCGGAAGGGCTCGGGCCGCTCACCGGCGGCGAGCCTGCGGCTCGGCTTCGCGGGGGACGAGTTCGGGTACGCGGTCGACTTCGGGCACCCGATACCGACCTCGGGCAGCGGCGGCGCGCCGTCCATGTTCAACCAGGACCCCGAGATCAAGCGGGAGTGCACCTGGGCCGGGCCCGTACTGCGCCCCGCCGCCCTGCTCTCGGACCGCTCCGGCCCCGCCGTCCGCACCCGCACCGCGCAGGGCACTTGGCACAGCTCGGTCAACGCCGTCCGCCCCTACGACAGCATGCTCAGCGAGCTCGCCGACCCGCAGCTCGCCCCCGACCTGCTGCGGCTGCGCGAGCACATGCGGTCCTGGCGGTTCTACGACCACGTGCGGACCGACGCCCACGCGCCCGCCCGCAGCGCGCAGACCGGCACCCGCACCCCGGTCCTCGGCCACGACGGCGCCGACGTCGCGGCGGCGCTGCAGACGATCCGCGAGATCGGCGACCGGGACGCGCTGGACGCCGCCGTGGACGCGGCGTTCCCCGGCAGCCGGGTGGAGATCGTCAGCGAGGGCGGCCGGTTCGAGCTCAAGCTGCACCAGCGCGGGCTGCTGCGCCCGCTCGGCGCGGCCGAGCTCTCCGACGGCACCCTGCGCTATCTGCTGTGGACGGCCGCGCTGCTCACCCCGCGCCCGCCCGCGCTGCTCGTCCTCAACGAGCCGGAGTCCAGCCTGCACCCGGACCTGCTGGCCCCGCTGGCCGACCTGATCCTGACGGCGGCGCGGGACACCCAGATCGTGGTGGTGACGCACGCCCCTGACCTGGCCGCGGCCCTCGGCCGCGGCGCCGGCCGCCACCGCATCGACGTCAACTCCATCGCCCTCGTCAAGGACGCCGGCGGGCAGACGGACGTCGGGGGCCGCGAGAGCATGCTGGACGAGCCCCTCTGGCACTGGCCCAAGCGCTGACCACCCGTGTCAGCCGTACGAGCCGTGCCACCCGTACGAGCCGTGCGATCCGTATGAGCCGCAGCCCGTACGAGCCGTGCGGCCGTACGGGCCATGACGCCCGTACGGGCCGGGAGCGTACGGGCTAGGAGGCGGCGGCCGGCAGGCTCAGCGGGGCGCGGGAGCGCCAGAGGCCGACGACCGGCTCCAGCGTCGGGGCCAGGTCCGGCTTCAGGGTGGCGAAGGCCAGCGCGCCGACCACCTGCAGGAGCCGCGCGCCCTCCATGACGTCCAGCAGGGCGCGGTCCACCGCCGTGCCGCTCACGCGTTCGTACTCCTCGACCCCGGGCGGGCCCACGAGCGTGAGGTCCCACTCCACGGGGCCGCGGGTGACGTCCTCGAAGTCGCTGAAGAGGTGGCCCGTAGCGGTGCGCAGGGCGTTGTACGCGGGGGAGTCGCCGTGCAGCGTCTGCAGGCGGGCGCCGGGGAAGTACGCGGAGAAGTCCTGGACGAGGGTCTCCAGGACGGCGTACTCCGCGTGGGCCCGGTCGAGTTCGGCCGCGGTGAGCATCGGGTGCGGGTTCCTGGCCAGCTCGGCCAGGGTGAGGCCCACGGCGGGGACGAGGGGCGACAGGACGGGCAGGTCGTCGCCGGGGTAGCCGGCGAGCAGCGCGTGCAGCTGCGCCGCCCAGCCCGTCTGCTCGACGAAGCGCTTCTCCAGGGCCGCCGGGTCCGTCACGCCGGAGAGGGGGTCCGTCTCGGTGACGAACTCCCAGAAGGTCAGCGACCTTCCGTCCAGCTCGACGGGCTCGCGGGGGACCAGGGGGCTCGGCGCCACGACGGGCGCGCCCCGGTCCGCCAGCCAGCCCGCGACGGCGAGCTCGCGGCGCTGCTTCGCGGCCTGCTCCTCGACCGGGGCGACGGCCAGGGCGGGCACGCGTACGACGACGGGATGCGGGGCGAGGTGGACCAGCACGTTGAAGACGTTGTGCAGGACGCGCGGCTCCTCCGCCTGCAGTCCCAGTCCGCGACCGGCCCTGGTGGCGAGGGCGAGGGCGTACTCGGCGCGCTGGTCCGCGGTCATGATGCCAGGATCGGTCATATCGGCGATCCTGCCCGGCGAAGTGCGTGGCTGTCGAAGCCATTTCGGCCGTCAGGAGCCGGTGCGATCACTGGGAGCCGGTGTGACCGCTAGGAGCTGGTGCGATCTCCAGGAGCTGGTGCAGCCATCGCGAGCTGGGGCCGTCGTCACGAGCCGGTGCCGTCGTCGCGAGCCAGTCGCCGTCGTCACGAACCCGCGCCACCGTCACGAACCCGCGCCGTCGCGGTCGGCCCTTCCCACGAAGGCGAGCGCCTGCATGAAGAGCACGCCCCCGGCGGGCATCAGGTCGAGGCTTATGCCCATGACGACGATGCCGAGCACTATCGCGGTCAGCGTCCAGCCGGTGACGGGGCCCCGGCGGGAGACGAGCGCCCCGACAAGGGCGACCAGACCCACGTAGAAGAGGAGGGGGCCGGCGGAGTAGACGACGAGGTGGACGGCGGCGTGCGACTGGACCTGCTCGAAGAGGTCGCTCATCTCCGCGCCGTCCGCGGCCCGGAAGCCCACGACGAGGTCGATGGCCGCCTGCGCGAGGGAGGCGGCGAGGCCCGCGAGCGCGACGACGGTGCTGACGGCGGCCACGCGGCGCCGCGCCGGGGAGCCGGCGGGCGCGAGGCGGCGCAGGCCGAGGAAGACCGGCCCGAACAGGGCCAGGCCGCAGAAGAGGGCCAGGTGACCCGCGGTCCAACCCGGGCCGGGCACGCCGGAGTCGGACAGCAGCCGGATGATTCCGTAGACGGCGAGGAGCGCCGGGCCGGCGATGAGGCAGAAGCGGGTCAGCGGGGTGAGGACGGGCCGTCCCGGCGCGTGAGGGGTCATGCTTCGATCCTGCGCCGCGGCACGGCGGAGATCATCGGTGATCTCCCCGACGCCACCCTGAGGGAACCCTTGGGGGTACGGGCCTTCGCGCGTACGGGTGGGATGCCCGCAGGAGGCCCGGCTTCCGTCACCCCGTCAGGAGTCCGCCAGGAAGCGCTCCAGGCCCGCCACCACCAGGGCGTGGTCCTCCGCCTGAGGCAGGCCCGAGACGGCGACCGCACCCACCACGCCCGTGCCCCGTACACGCAGCGGGAAGGCGCCGCCGTGGGCCGCGTAGCGGTCCGGATCCAGCCGGGACGACTCCTCGAACGTGCGGCCCTTGGCGCGGAAGCGGGCCCCGACCAGGAACGACGACTCCCCGTACCGCTCCACCACACGGCACTTGCGCGCGATCCACGCGTCGTTGTCCGCGGACGTGCCGGGGAGCGCGCAGTGGAAGAGCCGCTGCGCGCCCCGGCGGATGCCGATCGTGACGGCCGCGTCCCGCTCCCGGGCCAGGCCCACGAGCAGGCTGCCCAGCCGCCAGGCGTCGTCGTTGCCGAAGCGGTCCAGGGTCAGCCGGCGCTCGGCCTCTTCCATGGCCGTCACCTCATCTTGGACCGCCGCCTCTTCCTGGGCCGTCACCTCTTCCAGCGCCGCTACCTCTTCCAGCGCCGCTACCTCTTCCTGGGCCGCCGCCTCCGCGCTCACCGGGGCTCCCCGATCCGCACCGTGCGCCCCTCGTCCGCCGACACCTTCGCCGCCTCCAGCACCTGCAGCGCCGCCACCGCTTCCCGCGCCGTCACCGGCGGTTCGGCGCCCGTGCGCAGGGACGTCTCGATGGCCGCGTAGTAGGCGGGGTAGTCGCCCGGGAGCGTGGGTACGGGGTCGCCGCCGCCCGTCTGAGGGGACTCGCCCGCGCCGAGGCGGCCCCAGAGGGACTCGGGTTCGACGCCCCAGCCGGAGCGGTCGGCGCCGGGGCGCAGGCCCTCGCGGAGGGCGGCCTCCTGCGGGTCCAGGCCGTACTTCACGTAGCCCGCCGCGCTGCCCAGCACCCGGAAGCGGGGGCCGAGCTGGGCCGTGGTGGCGCTGACCCACAGGTGGGAGCGGACGCCGTTCTCGTGCGTCACGGCGATGAACGTGTCGTCGTCGGCCTCCGCGCCCGGGCGGCGTACGTCCGCCTCGGCGTAGACGGCCGCGGCGGGGCCGAAGAGGGCGAGGGCCTGGTCCACGACGTGGCTGCCCAGGTCGTAGAGGAGGCCGCCGATCTCCGCCGGGTCGCCGGACTCGCGCCAGCCGCCCTTCGGCTGCGGGCGCCAGCGCTCGAAGCGGGACTCGAAGCGCAGGACGCTGCCGAGCGCGCCGTCGGCCAGGAGCCGCCGCACGGTGCGGAAGTCGTTGTCCCAGCGGCGGTTCTGGAACGGGCTCAGCAGCAGGCCGCGCTCCTCCGCGAGGCCGGCCAGCGCCTCCGCCTCGGCGGCCGTCGCGGCGAGCGGCTTGTCGACGACGACGGGGACGCCCGCTTCGAGGGCGGCGTAGGCCAGCGGCACGTGGGTCCGGTTCGGGGAGGCGATGACGATCAGGTCGAGCTCCCCGGCGCGCTCGAAGAGCGCGTCGCTGCCGGCGACCGTCCGCACCCCGGGGTGCTCGGCCACGGCCCGCTGCTGCCGGTCCGGGTCGCCGGTGACGACGGTGTCGAGGACGAGGCCGTCCGTGGCGGCGATGAGCGGGGCGTGGAAGACGGAGCCCGCCAGCCCGTAGCCGATCAGGCCCACCCGGAAGCCGTCCTGCCGGGCGGTCCCGCTGGTTCCGCCGGGTCCACCGGTCCCGTCGCCGCTGTTCGTGCCGTCCATGCGATCCATGCCGTCCATGCCCTCCACTTTGGCAACGCTGTTGCGAAACTGCAAGCGAGCGGCAGGGACAGCAGTGACAATGGCTCCCGTGAACCGCACGTCGCCCGCCACCCCCGGCGCCAACCTCACCGCCCTCCGCGACCACAACACCGCCCTCGTCCTCGGCCTGCTGCGCGACGCCGGGCCGGAGGGCGCGAGCCGGGCCGAGCTGGCCGCCCGCACGGGCCTCACCCCGCAGGCCGTCAGCAAGATCACCGCACGGCTGCGGGCCGCCGGCCTGGCCGCCGAGGCGGGCCGCCGCGCGTCCACGGGCGGCAAGCCGCCCACCGTCCTGCGCCTCGTCCCGGACGCCGCGCACGCCGTCGGCGTGCACCTCGACCGCGACGCCCTGACGGTCACGCTCGTCGACCTCTCCGGCGCCGAGACCGCGACCCGCACGTCCCCCCTCGACCTCGGGGCGGGCGCGGAGACGGTCCTGGACGCGGTGACGGCGGAGGTCGCGCAGGTGCGCGCCGCGGCGGGCAGCGCCCTCCTCGGCGCGGGCGTCGCCCTCCCCGGCCCCCTCGACCACCGCACCGGCGTCCTGCACCGCGTCACCGGCTTCCCCCAGTGGGACGGCTTCCCGCTGCGCGACGCCCTCGCCGGACGGCTCGGCCTGCCCGTCGTCGTCGACAAGGACACCAACGCCGCCGCCCTCGGCCTCGTGCTCCGCCGCTGCGTCGGCCCGGCCGGCTCCTTCGCGTACCTCCACCTCGGCACGGGCCTGGGCGCCGGGCTCGTGCTGGGCGGCGCGGTGCACCGGGGCGCGCGGACCGGCGCGGGGGAGTTCGGCCACCAGGTCCTCCTGCTGGACGGCCCGCCGTGCCCCTGCGGCAACCGCGGCTGCATCGAGGTGCTGTGCCTGGACGCCGTCGCCCGCGGCGACATCGCGGAGGCGGCCCGCCTGCTCGGCACCGGCGCCGCCAACCTCGTACGCCTCCTGGACGTCGACCTCGTGCTGCTCGGCGGCGGCACGCTCCTGCGGGACGCCGCCGCCTACGCGGGCGGCGTGCGGGACGTGCTCGGAGACACGGGCGGTGGTGTCCCGGTGGCCGTCACCCCGGCCGGGGACCGCACCGTCGTCGAAGGGGCCGCGGAGCTCGTCCTGGCGTCGCTGTTCGGCCGGGAAAGCCGGGGCGGCCTCACGCACCCGTTCCCAGGAACCTCTCGACCTTGACCGACGCGACCCGCACGGCGAACGACTCCTCCAACTCCGAGGCGTCGTCGCCCTCCTCGAACCGCATGCTCGTCCCCGTCCCGTCCGGCCCGGTGTACAGCGTGACCGCCCATCGCGGCCGCGGCCCCTTGCCCGGCCGGCCGCGCCGCGAGGGCACCAGCACCGACCGGACGGGCCCGCCGCGCTCGTACGTGCCGGGGCCCAGCTCCTCCCACCGGCCGCGGAAGTGCGGCGCCGAGAAGACCGCGGGCAGGTCCTTGCCGGGATAGTGCCCGAGGAAGGGCTCCAGCAGGTCACCGATCAGGGGCAGGCCGGCCAGGCCCTTGAGAGGGTTCCTCCGGTACGTCTCGGCGTCGTCGCCGCTCCGCGGGCCCTGCGCCCCGAGCCCGCCGTGCTCCTCCGTCACCGCTACTCCGCCACCTCCGTGCGGCCCGTCCACTCGTAGACCGGCAGCCGGCCCCCGGGCGTGTCCCACTGCCGTGAGGTGGCCCGGAAATGTTCGTAACCGCCCCGGAAGGGCACCTTCACTTCCTCGCCCGGCGCCGGGACCGGGACGATGTGCTCCGGGAGGCCCTCCGGCCCGCCCTGGAGGACGCACTTCTCAGCATCAGCAGTGGCCATGCCCCGATCCTGACCGAGCGGCGCCCGGCCGGCACGGCCAGGCGCACCGGCTCCACTCGGATGACACGAAAATAGGCTCATCGGGCGGTATGTGACGGCTGGTCGGGGTACGCGGCCGCGCCGGGCCGGGACCCGCGGGCGGGCGGTGGGAGGTTCGAGGCAGCAACCGGACCCCACCGACCCCCACCGCAAAGGTCCCGCGATGCCCAAGCCCCGTGCGCTCGTCCTCGGCGCCACCGCGCTCGCGATCTTCTCGACGGCGGCCCCCGCCCCCGCGCACCAGGCGGCCGGCCCGGACCCCGCCCGCGCCCGCTGCGCCGCCCCCGGCGCCCCCGACTTCCCCATCGCCGCGCAGCTGAGCGGCGGCCCCGAGACGTACGAGCGCGGCGCCGCGCCCCGCACCTGGCGGCTGGAACTGCGCAACGAGTCCGCCGCCGAGTGCCGCGCCGTGCACCCCGTCGCGGTCCTCGCCGACCGCGGCCGCGCGCTGCGGCCGGGCGACATCCGGCTCGACTTCTACGACGCCGGGACCGCCCGCTGGCGCCCCGTCCGCTTCGAGCGGACCGACGAGGCCGAGAACGTCGGCGTCTTCGACGGCACGGCCCCGGCCGCCGGCCGCGCGGACCGCACGGCACGCACCGCGGCCGTCCCCGGGTTCGGCGGCTTCTCCGTCCCCGCGCACGGCAGCGTGCCCGTACGCGTCCGCCTGGCCTTCGCCAAGGGCGCCCCGGAAGGGTCCGTGACCGCCAACATCACCGCCGTGCAGCGGCGCGGCGACGACGGCGAGTGGGTGGGGGAGTCCAACGACTACACGTTCGGCATCGGCAGGATCCCGGACCGCGCGGGAGCCCCCGCCAAACGCGGCGCCGACGACGGCGAACAGCCCCTGCTGGCCGACACGGGCTCCCAGCGCCCCCTCCTCGCCATCGCGGCGGCGGCCGGCGCGCTGCTCCTCGCGGGAGCGTCCCTGATCGTGGGGGCCCGGCGCTCGGGGCGCTGAGGTTATCCACAGGCGGCAAGGACTCCACCGTGACCTGTTTACGCTTGAGGGGCAGGCCGTGGCACGAAGAGGTGCGACCCGGCGTCCCCGAGCCCCGTCAAGCGGGCGCGTACGGCAGGAGTCCCCGTATGGCAGAGCGCAAGCCGATCGAGTCCTGGCTGACCGACATGGACGGCGTCCTGATGCACGAGGGCATTCCCGTCCCCGGTGCCGACGCCTTCATCAAGCGGCTCAGAGAATCCGGCAAGCCCTTCCTCGTGCTGACCAACAACTCCATCTACACCCCGCGTGACCTGCACGCCCGCCTCGCCCGCATCGGGCTGGACGTGCCGGTCGCGAACATCTGGACGTCCGCGCTGGCCACCGCCCAGTTCCTGGACGACCAGCGGCCCGGCGGCACCGCGTACGTCATCGGCGAGGCCGGGCTGACCACCGCCCTGCACGACATCGGCTACGTCCTCACCGACGCCGAGCCCGACTACGTCGTCCTGGGCGAGACCCGGACGTACTCCTTCGAGGCGCTCACCAAGGCCATCCGGCTCATCAACGCCGGTGCGCGCTTCATCGCGACCAACCCCGACGAGACCGGCCCGTCCGCCGAGGGCGCCCTGCCCGCCACCGGCTCCGTGGCCGCCCTGATCACCAAGGCGACCGGCCGCGAGCCGTACTTCGTCGGCAAGCCCAACCCCCTGATGATGCGGGCCGGCCTCAACGCCATCGGCGCCCACTCCGAGGGCAGCGCCATGATCGGCGACCGGATGGACACCGACATCCTCGCCGGCCTGGAGGCCGGCATGCAGACCTTCCTCGTCCTCACCGGGCTGACCGGGCCCGAGGACATCGACCGCCACCCCTTCCGGCCCTCCCGCGTCGTCGACTCGATCGCGGATCTGGTCGACCTCGTCTGACGCCGGGTCGGATCGCCGGGCCCGGCCGCCCGGCCCGGCCGCCCGGTGCGGGCCCTGATCTGAACGGGCCCCGTCCGGCACCGAACGGAGCAACCCGCCCACGGAGCGGATGCGCCCGCCGGGAACGGCAGGTGAATCTCTGACTGTCAGGAGGTTCACCATGGACTCTGTCCGTCTTGCCCTGTGCGGTGCTCTCGCGGCCGTCGCCGTCTGCGCGCCCCTCGCGCACGCCAACGACGAGCCCGCCACCATGTCCGGAACGATCGAACTCACCCCCGTCAGCGCCCACCCCGGCGGCCAGGTGCAGCTGCGCGTCGCCGGCTGCTCGGGCGACAGGGCCACCGCCGCCTCCGAGGCGTTCGTGGCCGACGCCCGGCTCGCCAGGGACTCGGCCGGCCTGTTCGCCGCGGCGGCCGTCCGCTCGTCCGTGGACCCCGGCGTCTATCCCGTACGGGTCGCGTGCGACGGCGAGGACGCGGTGGCCGAGGGCAAGCTGACCGTCGTCCCGCACGGCAAGCCCCTGCCGTCCACGCACGGCCACGATCAGGCGCCGCCGCCCTCCCCGTCGCCGCAGCACGACCGGGAGCGCGCGATGGACAGCAGGCCCGCCGTCCACCCGCAGCCGCCCCGTGCGCCGCACGAGCCGCCGGCCCCCGTGGCGCCCGTCCCCGCGGGCGGGGGCGGCACCGCGGCCGAGAACGCCCCCGGCACCCCCGGCCTCGTCCTGGCGGGCGTCACGGCGCTCATCGCCACCGGCCTGATCTGGCACCGGCGCCGGACCGAGGCGGCCCAGCAGTCCTCCGGGCAGCAGTGAGGGAAAGCGACTCCAGGCCATGTCCGAGCCCGTCCCACCCGACTCCTGCGCACCACCCGGACCGCCCTCCCGCGCCGGCGGCCGCGGCCGGCTCCTGACGGGCGTGGTGTGGGTCGCCCTGCTGGTCGGCCTGTGGCTGTGGGGACGCGAGATCACCGAAGGGCACGGGCCCTCCGTCACCCCCACCGCCGGGGACGTCGCCGCGGCCGGCCGCCCGCTCGCCGACCCGCTGCCCCCGGCCCGCCCGCCCCTCCCCCCGGCC
>NZ_JOFL01000033.1 GCF_000719265.1 Streptomyces roseoverticillatus
GAAACGCCCGGTTACATTCCGAACCCGGAAGCTAAGCCTTTCAGCGCCGATGGTACTGCATGGGGGACCGTGTGGGAGAGTAGGACGCCGCCGAACAATACTTCAAGGACCCTTGGTCCCAGCGTTCACGCTGGGACCAAGGGTCCTTTTTTATTTTCTGCCGAAGCGCGCCGGCCGTCCGGCTGCGCGAGAATGACTGCGGTACCTGAAGACAGGAGTCACGTCGATGCCCACCAACTCTCCCGACGATCGTTCGGGTGGCGACCGCGGCGGTTTCCGCCGCGACGACCGACGCGGTGGCCCGCGCCGTGACGACCGTGGCCCGCGCCGCGACGACGACCGCGGTGGACGCCCGGCCGGCGGTGGCTTCGGCCGTCGCGACGACCGCCCCTCTTTCCGCCGTGACGACGACCGCGGTGGCTTCCGCCGTGACGACCGTCGCGACGACCGTGCCCCCCGTCGTGACGACGACCGTGGCCCGCGCCGCGACGACGACCGTGGCGGACGCCCGGCCGGCGGTGGCTTCGGCCGCCGTGACGACCGTCCGTCCTTCCGTCGCGACGACCGCCGTGACGACCGCGCCCCGCGTCGTGATGACGAGCGCGGTGGTTTCCGCGGCGGCCGTGACGAGCGTCGCGACGACCGCCCGTCCTTCCGCCGTGACGACCGCGCCCCGCGTCGTGACGACGACCGTGGCGGTTTCCGTCGCGACGACCGTCGCGATGACCGCGGCCCGCGCCGCGACGACCGCGGCGGCCAGGACCGTCCCCGTGGCGGCGGCTTCCGTGGCGGCCGTGACGAGCGCCCGTCCTTCCCCCGTGACGACCGCGCCCCGCGTCGTGATGACGAGCGCGGTGGCTTCCGCGGCGGTCGCGATGAACGTCGCGACGACCGCCCCTCCTTCCGTCGCGAGGACGACCGTGGCGGCTTCCGCCGTGACGACCGCGCCCCGCGCCGTGACGACGACCGCGGTGGCTTCCGTCGCGACGACCGTCCCTCTTTCCGCCGTGACGACCGCCGTGATGACCGTCGTGACGACCGCGGCCCCCGCCGTGACGACGACCGCGGCCCGCGTCGTGACGACGACCGTGGCGGTTTCCGTCGCGACGACCGTCGCGATGACCGCGGCCCGCGCCGCGACGACCGTGGCGGCCACGACCGTGGCCCCCGTCGCGATGACGACCGTGGTGGCTTCCGCGGTGGCCGTGACGAGCGTCGCGACGACCGCCCGTCCTTCCGCCGTGATGACCGTCGTGACGACCGCGGCCCGCGTCGTGACGACGACCGTGGCGGCTTCCGCCGTGACGACCGTCGCGATGACCGCGGCCCGCGCCGCGACGACGACCGCGGTGGTTACCGCGGCGGCCGCGATGACCGCGGTCCCCGCCGTTCGTTCCGTGACGACCGCCAGGGCGGCGGCTACCGCGGCGGCCGTGACGACCGTTCCGGCGGCTACGGGCGCCGTGACGACCGCGACCGGGACCGCGGCGACCGCGAGCCGGTGAAGCGCCTGCCGATCCCCGACGACGTCACCGGCGACGAGATCGACGCGGACGTGCGGCAGGAGCTCATGAGCCTGCCGAAGGGCCTCGCCGAGGAGGTCGCCCGCAACCTCGTCATGGTCGCCAACCTGCTCGACGAGGACCCGGAGCAGGCCTACGCCTACTCCCGGATCGCGCTGCGTCTCGCCTCGCGCGTCGCCGCCGTCCGCGAGGCCGCCGGCTTCGCCTCGTACGCGACGGCCAAGTACTCCGAGGCGCTCGCCGAGTTCCGTGCCGCCCGCCGCATGACCGGCTCCGTCGAGCTCTGGCCCGTGATGGCCGACTGCGAGCGCGGCATGGGCCGCCCCGAGCGCGCGCTGGCCATGGCCGGCGAGCCCGAGGTCAACAAGCTCGACAAGGCCGGCCAGGTCGAGATGCGCCTGGTCGCCGCCGGTGCCCGCAAGGACATGGGCCAGGCCGACGCCGCCGTCGTGACGCTGCAGAGCCCCGAGCTCGCCTCCAACTCGGTCCAGCCGTGGACCGCGCGCCTGCGCTACGCGTATGCCGACGCGCTGCTGGACGTCGGCCGCGAGTCCGAGGCCCGCGAGTGGTTCGCCAAGGCCCTCGAAGCGGACCAGGGCGGCCAGACGGACGCCTCCGACCGCCTCGCGGAGCTCGACGGCGTCGAGTTCACGGACGCCCTGGTGGAGTCCGACGACGATGAGGCGGCCGAGGAGACCGCGGTCGAGACCGAGACGGAGACTGAGGTCGAGGTCAAGGCCGAGGCCGAGGCTGAGGTCACCGAGCCCGCTGAGAAGCCCGCCGAGGAGCCCGCTGAGGCCCCCAAGGCGGACGACGACAAGAGCTGACCGCTGACGTAACGCCGAAGAGGGCGCCATCCCCGTACCGGGATGGCGCCCTCTTCGTCTTCGTGGTTCGTCAGTTCAGGGCCAGGCTCCGCAGGACCAGCCCCGTCGCCGGCTTGGGCCCGAACGAGGTGGACTTGCGCGGCATGGTCACACCCTGTTCCGCCAGCTCCCGGACCACGTCTTCCATGACCGGATGCATCAGCACCGCCGTGCCGCCGTGCCGCTCGGCCTGCTTCACGGCCGCGGCCGTCTCGTGGATGTAGCCGATGTGCTCCGGGTCGTCCGGCACCCGCCACACGTGCTCCAGCAGGACCGAGTGCAGGACCGTCGCGTCCAGGGTGCGCCACGCCTCCGGGCGGTCCGCCGGGACCAGGCGGGCCAGCAGGGCCGGGTCCGGGCGGTCGAGGAGGTGGAAGCGGCCGTCGCCCGCCAGGACGAAGGAGTTGCCCGGCCGCTCCGACGCTTCCGCCAGCGCGTCGAGCGCCGCGGGCAGCGGGCCGTCGACGGTGCGGACGCGGAAGACGCCCTCGACCGCGGCCAGCGCCTCGGCGACCGGCAGCCGGTGCAGCAGCCGGTGGATGGCCCGTACGCGCAGCGGGTAGCGGGCGGTGTCCACCAGCAGCACGAGGCCGAAGTCCCAGGGGCCGGGGGCGGGCTGCTCGGCGCGCAGCCGCAGGTACGTCGCCCAGCGGTGGTGGCCGTCGGCGATGAGGGCGTGCTGCTGCGAGAGGTCCTTGCCGATCTGTTCGAGGTCGTCCGGGTCGGTGATGGACCACAGGCGGTGCGCGTAGCCGTCGTCGGTCGTGGTGGACAGCAGCGGCGGGGTGGCGGTGACGCGGTCGATGACGGCCGCCGCGCCCGTCGTGCTGCCGTTGCCCCGGTAGGAGAACAGCAGCGGTTCGAGGTTGGCTCCCATGCCGCGCATGAGGGCCGCGCGGTCCTCGACGATGTGCGGCATGACGTCCTCGTGGGGGAGGACGACGCCCTCCTCACGGGGGCTGAGGCGCAGTGCGCCGATGAGGCCCCGCTGCAGGATGCCGCCGCCCCGCTGCTCGTACACGTACAGCGCGGGCTCCGGGTCGGGGGCGAGGACCTGCTCGTCCTGCCAGCGGCGGAGCGTCTCCGCGGCCAGCCGGTGCCGGTCGGCGGCGCTCGCGGCCTGGGGGAGGATCAGGCGGACGATGTTGTGCGGGTCGGCGGTCTCCAGGTGACGCAACCCGTCGGGCCGTACGACGACGTCGTACGGTGGCGAGGTGACGGCGGCGAGGCTGCCGACCCGCTCCGGGACATAGCGCAGCCCTCGGAAGGGGGCGAGTTGAAGTCCTTGCCCTGCTTTCCCTGCTCGGCCTGGAGTACTCATTGGGAAATGTTATGTCGCACGGCCCCGTGAGCAATGATCGTGGAAGAGACGTACAGCACAAGGAGCGAGTACAGGATGAATCAGACCGTCCGGACGCGGCCCGACGGCAGTGAGCGGCCCCTCGGCGAGGCCTACGACACGGCGCTGCTCGACCTCGACGGCGTGGTGTACGCGGGCGGCGAGGCCATCGCGCACGCCGTCGAGTCGCTGGAGACGGCCCGCGCGGGCGGGATGCACCTCGCCTACGTGACGAACAACGCCGCGCGCACCCCGGAGACGGTGGCCGCCCACCTGACCCGCCTGGGCGTACCGGCCGAGCCCTCCGACGTGATCAACTCGGCCCAGGCCGTGGCGCGGCTGATCTCCGAGCAGGTGCCCGCCGGGTCCCGGGTGCTGGTGATCGGCGCCGAGGGGCTGCGGGTGGCGCTGGAGGAGCGCGGGCTGGTGCCGGTGGACTCGGCTGACGACGACCCCGCTGCCGTCGCGCAGGGCTACGGCGGGCCGGACATGCCGTGGTCGCGGCTCATGGAGGCGTCCTACGCGGTGGCGGCGGGCGTGCCGTGGTTCGCCTCCAACACGGACCTGACGATTCCGAGCGGGCGCGGGATCGCCCCCGGCAACGGCTCGGCCGTGGAGGTCGTCCGGATAGCCACGGGCGCCACGCCGCAGGTGGCGGGCAAGCCGCAGCCGCCGATGCACCGGGAGACGGTGCTGCGGACGGGGGCCGAGCGGCCGCTGGTCGTCGGCGACCGGCTCGACACGGACATCGAGGGCGCGTACGTGGGCGGGGTGGACTCGCTGCTGGTGCTGACCGGCGTGACGACGGCCGCGCAGCTGGTCGCGGCGCGGCCGGAGCACCGGCCGACGTTCGTGGCGGCGGACCTGCGAGGGCTGCTGGTCCCTCAGCCGGAGGTTGTGGCGGTCGAGGGCGGGTTCCGGTGCGGGGGGTGGACGGCCTCCGTCAGTGGTGACGAGCTCGCCCTTGAGGGCGAGGGTGATCCGCTGGACGGGCTCCGGGCCTTGTGCGCTGCCGCGTGGACGCAGGCGGGGCCGGGGGTTTGTGAGCTGGATGCTGCCAAGGCGGTGGCCTTGCTGGGGCTGTGACGTGGCTGGGGCGGGTGGGGTTCTCCCCTGACCCTCTCCCAGAGGGGGCACCCCCACTTCCCGTAACTGGGGCTGCGCCCCAGACCCCCTATCGCGCTGAACGCGCTCGTCCTCAAACGCAGGACGGGCTTGTTTCTCAGCTGAGCTCCGCCAGCAAGTCCTCCTCCGTCGCTCCCCGGCGCCAGTAGCCCGTGAACGTGACCGTGCGGCGGTCCAGGCCGCGGTCGTTGACCAGGTGGCGGCGGAGGCCGCGGACCGTGCCGGATTCGCCGGCGAGCCAGGCGTAGGGCTTGCCGGCCGGGAGGTCCGCGGCCCGGACGGCGCTCAGGACCGGCTCGGCCGCGCCCCGTACGAGCCAGGTGATCTCGGCGTCGGCCTCGGTGGGCAGGTCCTGGACGTCCTCGGCGTGGGGTACCTCGATCCAGATCCTGGCGGGGGTGCCGGCCGGGAGCCAGGCGAGGATGCCGGCCACGGCCGGCAGCGCGGTCTCGTCGGCGGTGACCAGGACCCAGTCCGTGTCCGCGGGCGGCTGGAAGTCGACGCCGCCGTTGTCCTCGACGACGGGGGCGAGGACGGTGACGCGGTCACCGGGGCGGGCGGCCTGGGCCCAGTTCGTGGCGGGGCCGCCGTGCCCGTTCGCGTCGCCGTGGACGGCGAAGTCGACGTCCATCTCGGCCGGGCCCTGGCGCAGGTCCCGCACGGTGTAGGTGCGCATGAAGGCCCGTACGGCCGGGTCCTGGGCCCGCCACTCGGTGAACCAGGTCTCGTCGCGGGCCGCGGGCAGCAGGGGAGCGTCCTGGCCGGGCTGCGGCAGGAACAGCTTGAAGCGCTGGTCGCGGCCGCCGGCGACGACGTCGCGGAGTTCCTCGCCGCCGAAGGTGACCCGCATCATGGCGGGGCTGATCCGCTCGGTGCGGCGGACCTCCAGGTCGAAGAAGCGGTACGGAAGGGCGGGGCTGGCCATACGGGGTGTTTCCCTTTCGTTCGTCGGGCGGCTTCGCTTGTCAGGCGACCTTCTTGGCCTTCTGGACGGCTTCGGCGAGGGCCTCGACGAGCGGTGCGCACCCGGCGTAGGAGTAGCGCGGCTCGCTGAGCCAGGGGCTGACCTGGCCGGCCTTGACGGCGGGCAGCCCGGCCCAGGTGGGCTTGGCGGCGAGGTCCTTGGGCTGGAGGGCGGAGGTGCGGTTGTCGAGGAGGATGAGGTCCGCGGGGTACTTGCCGGCGTTCTCCCAGCTGAGGCTCTCGAAGAAGCCGCCGGTGACCTTGCCGGGGACGACGAAGTCGACGCCGAGGGACTTGAAGTAGGTGAGGTCGGCGTAGACGGCGGGGTCGGAGACGTAGAGCAGGTCCGCGGAGCCGGAGGCGGCGAGGACCTTGAGGCCCTTGTTGGCCCGGGCGGCCTTGCGGAGGGTCTCGGAGGCCTTCTCGAAGCGGGCCTTGGCGTCGGTGACCCGCTTCGCCCCGAGGTCGGCGCCGAGGGAGGCGGCGAGTTCGGCGTAGCGCCCGATGACCTGGGTGAGGGACACCTTGGAGACGTTGATGCCGACCCCGGGGGCGAAGCTGAGGATCTTCTTCTTGCTCTCGTCCGGCACGTACCAGAGCTCCGTGCCCTGGATCATGTTGGTGACGAGCAGCTCGGGGGAGAGGGCGGCGTACTTCTCGACGTTGAACTCGCCCCAGGCGTTGCCGAGGACGGTCAGCTTGCCGACGTCGAGGTCGCCGGCCTGGGGGTCGGGCTTGCCGTCCTTGAGGACCGTCGGGCCGAAGACGGCGGTGCACTCGGCGCCGAAGTCGTGGAGGGCGGCGGCGGTGCCGGTGAAGGCGACGACCTTCTTGGGGGTGCGGGCGGCCTTGGCGGTCTCGCCGCGGTCGTCCTTGAACGTCCACGGGCCGGAAGCGGAACCTGAGTCCCCGTCCGCGGAGCCCTTCGAGCCGCCGCCGCAGGCCGTCAGGAGGGCGCCGGCCCCGAGGGCGCCGCCTGCAGCCAGCAGGCCGCGGCGGGACAAGAAGGAGGCGCGGGAGTTGCGGAGGGTGCGGGGGGTGCTCATGGTGGTGCGCTTCTCTCAAGAATGAGGCAAGAACGAGGGGAGTTAAGGGTAGGCTAACCTAAGGCTTGTGTTGGTTGACAGTCCCCCCGAGCCCCCGGCGGACACCGCTCCGCTGCCGCCGCAGATACCCCCGGCAAGCCGTAAGCGGAATGCCGCCCGGGCCGCCGGTCTGCTCGCGGCGACCGGGCTGCTGCTGCTCGTCGCGGTCGCGAGCATCGCCATCGGCGCCAAACCGCTGCCGCTGGAGGCGGTCTGGAACGGGCTGTTCCACACCTCGCACGGCGAGGCCGGCGTCATCGTGCGCGACGTCCGCCTGCCCCGCACCCTGCTCGGCCTGCTCGCCGGCGCCGCCCTCGGGCTCTCCGGCGCCGTGATGCAGGCCCTCACCCGCAACCCGCTCGCCGAACCCGGCATCCTCGGCGTCAACGCGGGCGCCGCGGCGGCCGTCGTATCCGCCATCACCTTCCTCGGCGTCAGCTCGACCGGCGACTACGTGTGGTTCGCGCTTCTGGGCGCGGCCGTCGTCGCCGTCGTCGTCCACGTGCTCGGCGGCAGCCGGGGCGCCACGCCCGTCCGGCTCGCGCTCGCCGGCACCGCCGTGACGTACGCGCTCTACGGCTACGTCAACTCCGTCCAGCTGATGGACTCCGCCGCGCTCGACCGGATGCGCTTCTGGACCGTCGGCTCGCTCGCCTCCGCCGACGCGGACGTCATCCGGCAGGTCCTGCCCTTCATCGCCGCCGGCACCCTGCTCGCCCTCGCGCTCGCCCGGCCGCTGAACGCCATGGCCCTCGGCGACGACAGCGCCCGCGCCCTCGGCACCCGGCCCGCCCGCACCCGCGTCCTCGCGCTGACCGCCGTCACCCTGCTGTGCGGCGCCGCGACCGCCGCCTGCGGGCCCATCGTCTTCATCGGCCTGATAGTGCCGCACCTCGTGCGCGCCCTCACCGGCCCCGACCAGCGCTGGATCCTGCCGTACGCGGCCGTCCTGTCGCCCGTGCTGCTGCTCGGCGCGGACGTCCTCGGACGGGTCGTCACCCGGCCCGGAGAACTCCAGGCCGGCATCGTGACCGCCGTCATCGGCGGACCCGTCTTCATCCACCTCGTACGGCGCCGGAGGGTGGCCCAGCAGTGAGCCCGTCCGCACGAACCGTCCGTACCCGCGGCGGGCTCTCCCTGCGCTTCGCCCCGCGCGCCGCCCTCGTCGTCCTGCTGCTCCTGGCCCTCGCCGCAGCCGCGTCCGTGGCCCTCATCGGCACCGGCGACTTCCCCATCCCGCCCGCCGACGTCGTCCGCACGCTCACCGGCGGCGGCACCCCCGCCCAGGACGTGATCGTTTACGACCTGCGGCTGCCGCGCGTCCTCGTCGGCCTCCTCGCCGGCGGCTGCCTCGGCCTGGCCGGCGCCGTCTTCCAGTCCGTCTCCCGCAACCCCCTGGGCAGCCCGGACGTCATCGGCTTCGGCCAGGGCTCCGCGGCCGGCGCGCTCGTCGTCATCGTCCTCTTCCACGGCGACCCGTTCGCCGTGGCCGCCGGAGCGGTCGTGGGCGGCGTCGTCACCGGCCTCGCCGTCTACCTCCTGGCCTGGAAGAAGGGCATCAACGGCTACCGGCTCGTCCTCGTCGGCATCGGCGCCGCCGCCGTCCTCACCGGCCTGCGCGACTACCTGATGACCAAGGCCGACCTCGTGGACGCCACCCGCTCCATGATCTGGATGGTCGGCTCCCTCAACGGCCGCGACTGGGAGCAGGTGCGGCCCCTGCTCATCGCGGCCGCCGTCCTCTTCCCTCTCGTCCTCGGGCACGGGCGGGCGCTGCGGATGCTGGAGATGGGCGACGACGCCGCGTACGCCCTCGGCGTACGGGCCGAGCGGACCCGGCTCGTGGTCATGGCCTCCGCCGTGCTGCTCACCGCCGCGGCCACGGCCGCCGCCGGGCCCATCGGCTTCGTGGCGCTCGCCGCGCCGCAGCTCGCCCGCCGGCTGACCCGCGCCGCCGGCCCGGGCCTCTTCGCCGCCGCGGCGATGGGCGCGGCCCTGCTCGTCGGCGCCGACTGGGCCTCGCAGCGGCTCTTCGGAGCCGACAAACTGCCCGTCGGGGCGCTCACCGGGATGTTCGGCGGCTGCTATCTGCTGTGGCTGCTGTTCACGGAGCGGAAGGCGGGGCGCGTATGAGCCGCGCGGCGGATACGGCGGGCAGAGCGGATGCAACCGGCACGACCGGCACGACGGATACGAACCCTCAGCAAGGAGACCGCACCATGAGCCGACTGACGGCCGAATCCGTCACGCTCGCCTACGACCAGCGCGTCATCGCCGAGAACCTCTCGGTCGCGATCCCCGACCGGTCGTTCACCGTCATCGTCGGCCCCAACGCCTGCGGAAAGTCCACCCTGCTGCGCGCCCTCGCCCGCATGCTCAAGCCGGCCGCCGGCTCCGTCCTGCTGGACGGCGCCGCCATCGGCTCGTACCCGGCGAAGCAGGTGGCCCGCACGCTCGGGCTGCTCCCGCAGTCGTCCATAGCGCCCGACGGCATCACCGTCGGCGACCTCGTCGCCCGCGGCCGCTACCCCCACCAGGGCCTGCTGCGCCAGTGGTCGCGCGAGGACGAGCGGATCGTCACCGAGTCCATGGCCGCCACCGGCGTCGACGCCCTCGCCGACCGGCACGTCGACGAACTCTCCGGCGGCCAGCGCCAGCGGGTCTGGATCGCCATGGCCCTCGCCCAGCAGACCCCGCTGCTCCTGCTGGACGAGCCCACCACGTACCTGGACATCCAGCACCAGATCGAGGTCCTCGACCTGTGCGCCCGGCTCCATGAGGAGCAGGGCCGCACCCTCGTCGCCGTACTCCACGACCTCAACCACGCCGCGCGCTACGCCACCCACCTGATCGCCATGCGCGACGGCAAGGTCGTCGCGGAGGGCGCGCCGGGGGACGTCGTCACCGCCGGGCTCGTGGAGCGGGTGTTCGGGCTGCGGTGCCAGGTCATCGACGACCCGGAGACGGGGACGCCGCTGGTGGTGCCGGCCGCCCGGAAGGCGCGTGCGGCGGCCGTCACCGCGCAGCCGTAGCGACGGCTACAGGAGCGACCGCAGCCGCAGGACGTCGCGCAGGCTCGCCTGGACCCTGACCCGGCCGGCGGCCCACGCCTTCGCGAAGTTCAGCCGCCCGTCCACCAGGGCCACCAGGTCGTCGCCCGACATCGTCAGCGCGATCTCCTCCCGCCGCTCGGGCGTGCCCGGCCGCGTCTCCACGTCCTGGATGTGCCCGCCCACGAGGTGGCCGGTGAACGTCACGTCGAGATCGGTGATGTGGCAGCTGAGCGAGCGGTCGGGCGCGGCCGCGTCACGGAGCTCGCCCTTCGCCCCCGCGAGGTTCTCCGCCAGTCTGTCGAGTGCGGCGCGGCACTCCTCGATCGTCGCCATCACCAGGGACGGTACCGCAGCGGGCCGCGTACGCCGCACAGGCGCCGTTCCGGGGTAGCGTCGGGGCCATGAGCGATGCGATGACTCCCGCGGATCCGGAGCCCGGCGAGGCCGAGGGGGCGGACGGGCCCGGACCGCAGCCGCTCGGCGTCGCCCGCACCGCGGCCGGCGACCCCGCCGTCGACGCGCAGCTCGTCCGGCTGGCGGACGCCGACCACCTCGCCGTGAGCGGCCACCTGGAGGTGTACGAGGATGTACACCGGGGCCTGCGGGACGCACTGAGCGCGCTCGACCGTGGCCCCGGCCCGTCCGGGGCACCCGCCGCCCCGGGCGCCCCCGCTTCGTACGACAACAGGAGCTGAACCACCCGTGGCAGTGACCCGCCCGCGACGCAGCCGACTCGACGCCGAGCTCGTGCGCCGTAAACTCGCCCGCTCCCGCGAGCACGCGAGCCAGCTCATCGCGGCGGGCCGGGTGACCGTCGGCGGCACCGTCGCGACCAAGGCGGCCACCCAGGTCGAGCTCAGCGCCGCGATCGTCGTCACCCAGGACGAGAACGACCCCGACTACGTCTCCCGCGGCGGCCACAAGCTCGCCGGCGCGCTCGCCGCCTTCGTGCCGCGCGGGCTGAAGGTCGAGGGCCGCCGCGCCCTCGACGCGGGGGCGTCCACCGGCGGGTTCACCGACGTCCTGCTGCGCTCCGGCGCCGCGCACGTCGTCGCCGCCGACGTCGGCTACGGGCAGCTCGCGTGGTCGCTGCAGAGCGACGAGCGGGTCACCGTGAAGGACCGCACCAACGTCCGCGAACTCACGCTGGAGCAGATCGACGACATCCCCGTCGACCTGATCGTCGGCGACCTGTCCTTCATCCCGCTCGGCCTGGTGCTGCCCGCCCTCGTGCGCTGCGCCGCCCCCGACGCCGACCTGGTGCTCATGGTCAAGCCGCAGTTCGAGGTCGGCAAGGAGCGGCTCGGCAGCGGCGGCGTCGTGCGCAGCACCCAGCTGCGGGCCGAGGCCGTGCGCGGCGTCGCCGCCCGCGCCGCCGAACTGGGGCTGGGCGTGCTCGGCGTGACCGCCAGCCCGCTGCCCGGCCCCTCGGGCAACGTCGAGTACTTTCTGTGGCTGCGAGCCGGAGCACCAGAACTGGACCCGGCGGACGTTGACCGTGCAGTGGCGGAGGGGCCGCGTTGACGACTTCAGAAGCAGCATCACAGGCAACAACAGCAACAGGGGCGGGGGAGCGGGAGGCGGCTGCCGAAGGCAGGCGCACCGTCTTCCTGCTCGCGCACACGGGCCGCCCGGCGGCCATCCGCAGCGCCGAACTCGTGGTCCAGGGACTGCTGCGGTGCGGGATCGGCGTACGGGTCCTCGCCGAGGAGGCGGCCGACCTGCCGCTGCCGTCCGAGGTCGAGCTGGTCGAGGCCGGCCCGGGCCGGCCGGCCGTCCTGGAGGGTTGCGAGCTCCTCGTCGTCCTCGGCGGCGACGGCACGCTGCTGCGCGGCGCCGAGTTCGCGCGCAGCTCCGGCGTGCCCATGCTCGGCGTCAACCTCGGCCGTGTCGGCTTCCTCGCCGAGGCCGAGCGGGACGACCTCGACAAGGTCGTGGACCGGGTCGTGACCCGGGCCTACGAGGTCGAGGAGCGCATGACGCTCGACGTCGCCGTCCTGACCGACGGGCACGTCGTGCACACCGACTGGGCGCTGAACGAGGCGTCCGTGGAGAAGGCCGCGCGGGAACGGCTCCTGGAGGTCGTCACCGAGGTCGACGGGCGCCCCGTCTCCCGCTTCGGCGGCGACGGCGTCGTGTGCGCGACCCCGACCGGTTCCACGGCCTACGCCTTCTCGGCGGGCGGGCCGGTGGTGTGGCCCGAGGTCGAGGCCCTGCTGATGGTGCCGATCAGCGCCCACGCGCTGTTCGCCAAGCCGCTGGTGACCGCGCCGGACTCGGTCCTCGCGGTCGAGGTCCAGCCGCAGACCCCGAACGGGGTCCTGTGGTGCGACGGCCGCCGGACGGTGGAACTGCCCGCGGGAGCGCGGGTCGAGGTGCGGCGGGGGGCGGTCCCCGTGCGGCTGGCCCGCCTGCACCACGCGTCCTTCACGGACCGGCTGGTGGCGAAGTTCGCGCTGCCGGTGGCGGGGTGGCGGGGCGCGCCCCACTGATGCGCGGCCGTTTCGGCTGAGGGCTGCTCGGCGCCGCCGGTTACGCCGGTGGGGGTTGCTCGCCGTTGCGGCGGAAACAACGATCCGCTGCAACGGCGAGGGACCGCGGGCTCAGCGCTTCCCGGCCCGCAGGAGCTCCAGCGCCTTCGTCAGGGCCGGGTCCTTCCCGGTCGTGAGGTCCTCCTCGGCGAAGACGGGGGCGCGGACGTCCGGGGCGATGCCCGTGCCGTCGTACGTCGTCCGGCCGTCCTTCGCGCTCAGGAACTCCTCGTTCGGGAGCCAGAACTGCCAACCGTTGGGCAGGGTGCGCATGAGCCGGTCCGAGAACAGGCCCTGCGTGTTCTCGCCGATGAGAGTGAGCTTCGGGCCGCGCTGCAGCAGCGCCTGCGTGAGCGTCTCGCCCGCGCTCATGGTGAGCCGGCCGGTGAGGACCGTCAGCGGGCCGGTGTAGACCGGGCCGTCGTGCGGGGCGACCCGGACCGGCTCGGCCGGGGTGAACCGGCGCGGGTCGCGGGCGTCGTTGCGCGCGTGCTTGAGGTACGCCGTGTACGGCCGGGCGGTCAGCCGCTCGGCCACGTCCAGGGCGAGGCGGTCCGAGCCGCCGCCGTTGAGGCGCAGGTCGAGGACGAGGCCGCGCAGGGCGTCCGGGCCGGTCGTGCGGGCGGCGGTGAAGACCTCGTCGAGGGCTGTGTGCAGCGCGGCCTTGTCGGCGTCGTAGTCGTTGCCCTGGCCGTAGTGCAGGAACGACGTGATGCGGAGGAAGCCCGTCCGGCCGGGGAGTTCGGCGTACGTGATCTGCCCGCCGGCCCAGGAGCGCTGCACGCCGGTGCTCCCCGCGCCCGCCTTGGCGACGCTCTCGGCGACCGCCTTGTCGATGCGGGCCCGCGCCGTAGCGTCGGGGATGACGGTGTCCTGGCGGTGCCCGCTGAAGAAGCCGGCGGGGTCGTCCGGGTCGACCAGGCCGGTGTGCCCGTCGTGCAGCGGCTCGATCATCTGCGACAGGATGCGGAACAGCTCGGGCTTGCCCGTGGCGGCGGTGATTCGGGGGCGGTAGCGGTCGCGGACGGCGTTCCAGTCGATGTGCCGGGCGGCGAAGAACGGATAGTTCTCGGCGTAGGTCTGCCAGAACGTGTCGAAGACCGCCCGCGGGTCCGCGTCCGGGGCGGGGGCGTTCCGGCAGCCGGACGGCAGCGCGGGGATGCGGTGCAGTGTGCGGTGGCCCACGTTGTCGCCGAACGCCAGCCGCGCCGTGCCGCGCCCCTGCGGGGTCACCGTGAGGGCGGCCTCGCCGTCCTGCCGGAAGGGGCCGGAGGGGTCCGTACGGGCGGCGGTGAGGGCTCCGGGCAGGCAGCTGACCCCCGTGGTCTCGTACGTGCGCAGCTTGCGGCCGCCGTCCTCGACGACGGCGACCGTGCCGTAGCCGTCCATGCGCCACACGCCGTCGAGCGCCGCGGGCGCTGCCGGGCGGGGGCCGTGGTCGAGCGCGCCGGCCGTGCCGGCGGCGGTGGTCACGGCCACCGCGGCGGCGAGGAGGAGCGCGGCGGCACGGGATGAACGGGGACGAACGGGCATACCGACCTCATGGGGCAGGGAGGGGCTTTGCGGTCGCCATCAGGCTCCTCTCCCGGGGTTCCCCGGGGCCATGGGGAGATCACCCGGAACGGTGGTGGGGATTCCCCCAGGGGGGTCGGTGGGGGTGGCCGTCGCGAGGGGGCCCCGGAACCTCGTATGGTCGTATCCGTGTTGGAGGAGATGCGGATCCGGTCCTTGGGCGTCATTGACGACGCCGTCGTCGAGCTGTCGCCCGGTTTCACCGCGGTGACCGGCGAGACCGGCGCGGGCAAGACCATGGTCGTGACCAGCCTCGGCCTGCTGCTCGGCGGGCGGGCAGACCCCGCGCTGGTGCGGATGGGGGCCCGGTCCGCGGTCGTCGAGGGGCGGCTCGCCGTCGACCCCGCGTCGCCCGTGGCGCTGCGGGCCGAGGAGGCGGGCGCCGAACTGGACGACGGCACCCTGCTCGTCAGCCGTACCCTCTCCGCCGAGGGGCGCTCCCGGGCGCACCTGGGCGGGCGCAGCGTGCCCGTCGGGCTCCTCGGCGAGCTCGCGGACGACCTCGTCGCCGTCCACGGGCAGACCGACCAGCAGGGGCTCCTGCGGCCCGCGCGGCAGCGGCAGGCCCTCGACCGGTACGCGGGCGACGCCGTGGCCGCGCCCCTCGCCAAGTACGCCGACGCCTACCGCCGGCTGCGCGCCGTCACCACCGAGCTCGCCGAGCTGACCACGCGGGCCCGCGAGCGCGCCCAGGAAGCCGACCTGCTGCGGTTCGGGCTGGACGAGGTCGCCGCCGTCGAGCCGCTCCCCGGCGAGGACGCCGAGCTCGCCGCCGAGGCGGAGCGCCTCGGGCACGCGGAGGCCCTCGCCTCCGCCGCCACCGCCGCGCACGCCGCGCTCGCGGGCAACCCCGAGGACCCCGAGGGCATCGACGCCGCCACGCTCGTCGCCGGCGCGCACCGGGCCGTGGAGGCCGTACGCTCCCACGACCCGGCGCTCGCCGCCCTCGCCGACCGCATCGGCGAGATCGGCATCCTGGTGTCCGACGTCGCCGGGGAACTCGCCGGGTACGCCTCCGGCCTCGACTCCGACCCGCTGCGGCTCGCCGCCGTGGAGGAGCGGCGCGCCGCGCTCACCCAGCTCACGCGCAAGTACGGGCAGGACATCGCCGAAGTGCTCGCGTGGGCCGAGCGGGGCGCCGAGCGGCTCGGCGAGCTCGACGGCGACGACGAGCGGATCGGGGAACTCACCGCCGAACGGGACGCGCTCCGCGCCGAGCTGGGCGGGCTCGCCCAGGCGGTGAGCGACGCGCGGGCCGAGGCCGCGGAACGGTTCGCCGAAGCGGTCACCGCCGAACTCGCCGAGCTGGCCATGCCGCACGCCCGCGTCACCTTCGCCATCCGGCAGACCGAGGTCGCGGACGCGGACAGCGGCATCGACGTCGGCGGGCGGGCGGTCGCCTACGGGCCGCACGGCGCGGACGAGGTCGAGCTCCTCCTCGCCCCCCACCCCGGGGCGGTCCCCCGGCCCATCGCCAAGGGCGCGTCCGGCGGTGAGCTCTCGCGCGTCATGCTCGCCGTCGAGGTCGTCTTCGCGGGCTCCGCCCCCGTCCCGACGTACCTCTTCGACGAGGTCGACGCGGGCGTCGGCGGCAAGGCGGCCGTCGAGGTGGGCCGCCGCCTCGCGCGGCTCGCGCGCACGGCCCAGGTCGTGGTGGTCACCCACCTGCCGCAGGTGGCGGCCTTCGCCGACCGGCACCTGGTGGTGGAGAAGACCCACGAGGGGTCGGTGACGCGCAGCGGCGTCCAGGCCATGGAGGGCGAGGACCGCATCCGCGAGCTCTCCCGCATGCTGGCGGGCCAGGAAGACTCCGAACTGGCCCGCGCCCACGCGGAAGAACTCCTCGCCGCGGCGCGGGGCGCCTCCGGCGGGGGTGCGTGAGCGCTCCGCGCGGGGTTCGCTTCGCACGTGCCGGTGCGGGTGGCTGCGCATTCCGCCGGAGTTCCGCCGCGCCGGTTTCCCGCCGTTGCTGCCGGATGAGAGGTGCCGGTCACCTCTCATCCCGCCGCAACGGCGACCGGCCACGACGGTGGCGACCGGCGGCGCTGTTCCGGGCCTGACGCGGCCTGGTTCAGCACCGGCGTGGGCGCGCGCTCCGCACCGCGGGCCGGTTCGGCACCGCCGGACTGCTGTGCCGTGGCTGATCGCCGTTGCGGCGGGGTGAGGGTGGCCGGGTGGTTCGGCCGAGCGCCGGTGGGGCCGGGCCTGTTGCTGACGGTGTCGGCATCTGTGTTCCGCCGCCGCGGCGCGCAACCCCATGCGCGCGGTCCGGCGGTGCCGGGCTGACCGGGCGCGGGGGTCGGTGAGGCCTCTCGATGGCCGGCCGTAGGGTCGAGGCATGATCACGATGAGGGCGGTCGGGAAGGCGGCGCTCTGCGGAGCCGTCGCGGCGCGCGGGGTTTACGAGGGCGCGCGGCGGCGAAGGAGCCGCAGCGCAGCCGCATGGGAGCGCACCAACCACGCCGGCCGCACCGTTCACCTCCACGCCGGCCCCGCCGCGGCCGCCGGCACCGCCCTCGCCCTGGCCGCGGCCGCCGGGCCGCCGCGCGTCCGGACGGCAGGAGCCCTGACCGTGGTCGCCGCCGCGGCATGCGGGGCCTACGACGACTTCGCGGGGGCCGGGGACCCCCGGCGGGGGTTCCGGGCGCACTTGGGCGCCCTGCGGCGGGGCGAGGTCACCAGTGGTGCCGTGAAGCTCATCGGCATCGGCGCGGCCGCCTGCGCCGCGGGGGCGGTCGTCAAGGAGCGGCCGCTCGACAAGGCGCTGGCCGCGGTGGTGATCGCCGGGTCCGCGCACCTCGTCAACCTGCTGGACGTCAGGCCGGGACGGGCGGCCGGGGCCGTGCTCGCGCTGGCCGCGCCGGGGCTCGCCCGCCGCGGCTCCGCACCCCTCGCGGCCGCCCCGATGGGCGCCGCGGCCGCGCTGATCGCGGACGATCTCGCCGGGCGGACCATGCTCGGCGACACCGGCGCCCACGCGCTCGGCGCGGGCCTCGGGCTCGCCGTCGCGGTCGGCAACGGCCGTACCGGGCTCGCCCTGCACGCCGCCGCGCTGGTGGGCACGGCCCTCGCCATGGACGCGAGAAATCACCTATGTGAGTGAATCCGCGGATGCGCGGGCGAGGCAGGGCGCTCAACCCGCGAGACGGTGGTCCCGTGATGTCGGCGGGCGCTGGCATCCTGGGCGGCAGCACTGCGCCGTACGCCCTCTCCGATGCCGATTGCCGATGCCGTTGCCGACGCCGAATCAGGAGCCCTCCCCGCGTGAGCAGCACACCCGCACCCCAAGGGCGACCGCCCCTGCACGCGGTGCAAGTGCTGGGCAGCGGGGGAGCCGGCAGCGGCGCGCACGTGCGGTCGCTGGCGGCCGGCCTGGTGGCGCGCGGCGTGCGGGTCACGGTGTGCGCCCCGCGGTCGACGGGCGAGGGGTACGGGTTCACGGCCGCGGGCGCGGCCTTCGCTCCGCTGTGGTCCCGGCCGGACGCCCTGGCCGTGGCGGGCATCCGCGCGGCCGGCGCCGGCGCCGACGTCGTGCACGCGCACGGCCTGCGCTCCGCCGTCCTCGCGGCCCTGGCGCTGCGCGGCCGCAGCACCCCTCTGGTGGTCACCTGGCACACGACGCGGCCCGCGGAAGGCGCCCGCGGCAGGTTCGTACGGCTGATGGAACGGCGCGCGGCCCGTGCCGCGGCCGTCGTCCTCGGGGTGACGTCGGAGCTGGTCGACCGGGCCCGGACGCGCGGCGCGCGGGACGCCCGGCTGGCCCCCGCGGCCGTGCCCGCCCCGCGCCGGGCCGCGGACGACGACGAGGACGAGCCGAAGGACAAGACCCGCGCCGAACTGGGCGCGGTGGCCCGCCCGTTGCTGGTCACCGCCGGCCGCCTGGAGCCGGGCCAGGGTCACGGCCCGCTGCTGGACGCGGCCCGCGCGTGGCGCGAGCTGGATCCCGAGCCGCTGCTGATCGTCGCGGGCGAGGGATCCGAGCGCCCGCTGCTGCAGCGCCGCATCGAGGACGAGGGCCTGCCGGTCCGCCTGATCGGCCGGCGCGACGACGTGCCCGCGCTGCTCGCCACGGCCGACGTCGCGATCATGCCGAGCCGCTGGGAGGCCCGTTCCCTGCTCGCCCAGGAGGCGCTGCACGCGGGCGTCCCGCTGGTCGCGACGGCGGTCGGCGGCGTCCCGGATCTCGTCGGCGCCGCCGCCGAGCTCGTCCCGTACGGGGATTCCGCCGCCCTCGCCGGGGCGGTGAGCCGCCTGCTGGCCGATCCCGCCCGCCGCGCCGAGCTCACCGCGGCTGGCCGCGCCCAGGCGGCCACCTGGCCCACGGAGGACGACACGGTCGCCCACGTCCTGAGCGTCTACGACGAGCTGGTCACGAGCCGCTAGGGGCTGCTAACCCCAGTGCGCCGGGCGGCTCAGCCCCGCCGGCAGCTGCGTGCGCGCGTCGCCCCGCGCCGCGTTGAGCTGCGCCTGGGTGAGGAAGATGCTCCCGGTGAGGTCGGCGCCGCTCAGGTCCGCGTCGCGCAGGTCGGCCCCGAGGAGGTCGGCCGTCCGCAGGTCCGCGCCGCTCAGGTCGGCGGCGATCAGGTAGGCCCCGCGCAGCTGGGCGCCCCGGAGGTTCGCGCCGCGCAGCCGGGCCCCCATGAGGTCGGCCCCGCGCCGGTTCTTCTTCTTGCCCGGGACCTGCGCCCGTACGAGCTCGCTGGCGCGCTGCAGGAGTTCGCCGACCTCCTGCCGGCGCACCGCCACGTTCACTTCGAGGATCGCCTCGGGGCTCTCGTGGGTCTGGCGCTCGACGGCGTCATGGACACGGCGGATCTCGGCGTGCAGCTGCCGGGCGGCCGGCAGGGCGAGGGCCTCGGCCAGGTACCAGAGCAGCTCGTGCAGCTGCCGCATGACGGGGTAGACGGCGAACATCTGCCGGGCCGTCCCCGGGTCCTGCCGCCAGTCCCGCCCGCCGAAGGTGACCTGGGAGACCTTCTGTCCCGCGCCCTGGCAGTCGTAGACGGTGCAGCCGGAGTAGCCCTTCTTCCGCAGCGAGGTGTGGATGCCGCAGCGGAAGTCCTGCCGCAGGTTGCCGCACGGCTTCCCGGCGTTCTTGCTCGCGGCGAAGTCCGCCGAGGCCACGAAGGGCAGCGCGACGCAGCACAGCGCGAAGCAGCTGCCGCAGTCCGCCCGCAGGTCCTCGCGGTCCGCCACGGCGGCGCCGCCCGCAGCTTCGTTCTTCTTCATCCCGGTCACCGTTCGAGTAGAGCCCGGTGCATCTGCGCAGGTCAAATCCATTCTGTGTGACGTCGGGCGCGCAGTGCCAGGCCCAGCGACAGGACCGTCTCGGGATCCTCCAGATCCACGCCCAGCAGCCGCCCGATCCGCGCCAGCCGGTCGTAGAGCGTCTGCCGGTTGAGGTGGAGCTCGCGCGCGGTCTCCGCCTTGCGGCCCGCGTGCGCGAGGTACGCGGTGAGCGTGGGCAGCAGTGCCGGCCGCGCGGCGGCGTCGTGCGCGATCAGCGGGCCCAGCACCCGGTCGACGAACGCGGCCAGATCGCCCTGGGAGCGCAGCCGCCACAGCAGGACGTCGACGTCGAGCCGCCGCACGTCGTGCCAGGGCCGGTCCGGCAGCCCCTGGGCCGCGGTCGCCGCCTCGGCCGCGTGCCGCAGCTCCGCACCCGCCGTCTCCCACGTCGCGGGCGCCCCGGCCACCACGACCGGCGGCGGGAACCCCGCCCGCTCCGCACCCGCCCGCAGCGCCACCGCCACCCGGCCGGCCACCGCGGCCCGCTCCGCCGCGTCCCGCAGGCCCACCAGCAGCGGGACCCGGCCCTCCGGCAGCCGGACGCCCAGCAGTACCGGCGCCCCCACCCCGGCCAGCTCCTCCTGCACCGCGCAGGCCAGCGCCGCCCGGCCCTCCGCCGGCGCCAGATCCGTGGCCGGCCGCATCACCAGCGGCAGCAGCGGACCGGAACCGGGCCGGAAGCCCAGCACCCGCGCCTGCGCCGGCGCCTCGGCCGCCGCCACCCGGCCCTCGGCCAGATCGGCCAGGAAGTCGCCGCGCCCGCGCGCCGCCAGCTCCTCCTCCTGCCGGGCCTGCAGCAGCACCACCGCCAGCAGCCCCGCCGTCCGCTCCGCCGCGATCCGGTGCACGGGCGCCAGCGGCGCGTCCACCGGCAGGACGGCCAGCCGGGCCCGCACGGCACCCGGCCCCGGCCCGTGCCCCGGGACGTCCGTGACCACGGCCCCGGCCGGCCGGCCCGCCGGCGGCCGCAGCCTCTCCCACACCTGCAGCGGATCCGTGCCGTCCGCCGCGCCCTCCGGCCCCGCCGCGTACAGCAGCCGCCCGTCCGGGGTCTCCAGGAACACGGGATTGCCCGCGAAGCCCGCGAACAGCCGCAGCACCTCCGGCACCCCGCCGCCGCCCAGCAGCACCTCCGTGCAGCGCCGGTGCACCTCCTCGGCGCGCCGCAGCAGGGCGTAGTGCTCGTTGACGAGCTCGGTGTGGATCTCCTCCGTCACCGCGACGAACGGCACCTCCCGGTGCAGCTGCACCAGCGGCAGCCCGCACGAGCGCGCCGCGTCCACCACCGCGGCCGGCAGCGTCGCGAACCGCGCGCCCAGCTCCACGACCAGCGCCGCGATGCCCCGCTCGGCCAGCCCCCGCACGAAGGCGCGCTGCTCGGCGGGGCGGCTGCCCACCCCCAGGCCCGTCGTCAGCAGGAGCTCGCCGCCCTTCAGCAGGGCCGCGATGTTCGGGGCCTCGCCCGCGTGCACCCACCGGACGGACCGGCCGAGCCCGTCGTCTCCGGCGAGCACCTCGGGGAGGCCCTTGCGCAGGGCAGGCAGGGCGAGGGCCCGCGCCACGGTGATGGTGCCCTGCGGGTCGTGCGGTTCCATGGGCCGAACCGTACGGCCGTCCGGCCCGGTTGTCAGACACGGCCTTGCGGCGGACCGGAACTGTCCGTCAGGCCGTGGCGGTTGCCCGCCGTCGCGCCGGGGAACCTTTGCCGGGGCAGGCTCCCCGCGCCAGGGCCCGGGGGGCCCTGGAAATCGCCTTATGCGCGGCCCGCCACCGCCCCTACCCTGGCCCCCATGACTGCAGCCCCCGAGTCCGTCCCCCCTGGCATATCCCCTGACCTGGGCTCTGTCCTGCCAGACCGCGCCGCCGTCCAGCGCCGTACGGTCAACGTCCTCATGGCCGCCCAGGTCGTCATCGGCATCGGCATGGGCGCGGTGATCTCCTCCGGGGGCCTGCTCATCGAGCACCTCACCGGCTCCGAGGCCGCCGCCGGCCTCGCCACCACCCTCGTCACGCTCGGCGCCGCGCTGGTGTCCGTACCGCTCGCCGCCCTCTCCCGGGCCCGCGGCCGCCGCGCCGGCCTCAGCGCAGGCTGGCTGATCGCCTCCGCGGGAGCGCTGACCGTACTCGCCGGCGCCGCGCTCGGCCGGGCCCCGCTCGCCCTCTTCGGCCTGCTCCTCCTCGGCGCCGGCACCGCCGCCAACCTCCAGTCGCGCTACGCCGCCACCGACCTCGCCGAGAAGGACGGCCGGGCCCGTGCGCTCTCCCTCGTCGTCTGGTCGGCGACTGTCGGCGCCGTCCTCGGGCCCAACCTCACCGGGCCCGGAGCCGCCGTCGCCCGCGCCCTCGGGCTCCCCGAGGCGTCGGGCACCTTCGTCTTCTCCTGCGCGGCGTTCCTCGCCGGCGCGGCCGTGATCCGCGCCCGGCTGCGCCCCGACCCGCTGCTGCTGGCGGCCCGCCTGGACGCGGCCGCGGCGCCCGCCCGGCAGGCCCGCTTCCTTACCCGAATGAGCGGCGCCCTGCGGCACGTGGCCGCATCACCCTCTGCGCTGACGGGGCTGACCGCGCTGGTCCTCGGGCATGCCGTGATGGTGTCGGTGATGACGATGACACCAGTCCACCTCGCCCACCACGGAGCCTCGCTCAGCGTCGTCGGCTTCACCATCAGCCTGCACATCGCAGGCATGTACGCGCTCTCGCCCCTGGTGGGCAAGGCCGCGGACCGGTTCGGGCGGGTACCGGTGATCCTGGCCGGACAGGTGGTCTTCGTGGCGGCGACGCTGCTCGCGGGCACGGCGGGCAGCCGGCAGTGGGCGATCGCGGCCGGCCTTTTCCTGCTGGGTGTCGCGTGGTCGTGCGCGACCGTCGCGGGCTCCACACTGCTGAGCGAGTCGGTGGACGCGGAGCACCGGTCCGAGGTGCAGGGCGCCTCGGACACGCTGATGAACCTGGTGGGGGCGGCGGGGGGTGCGCTCTCGGGCGCGTTCGTCGCGCTGAGCGGCTACGGCGGCCTCAACGCCGCCGCGGCCGTCCTGGTCGTACCGGTCAGCGCGTGCGCGCTCTACTTCGCCTTGCGGCGTCGTTAGCGGCCCGGCCACCGCGGGGTTCGGCACCGCCGGGCTGCGACGTCGTGGTTCCTCGCCGCTGCGGCGGAAAGAAGCGGAAAGAAGCGGAAAGAAAGGGACGGGCAGGCGCCCCTTTCGACCCCCTCGTACGGTCGTACGTGGCTGTTCGCCGCTGCGGCGGAAGACCGGCCCGCTGCGGCGCAGCACAATCTGATCCCGCCGCCGCGGCGAGCAACCCCCACAGCGCGGGTCCGGCGGAATCGTCACGCACCGTAACCCGTACGTACCGCTACCCCCCGAACGCGGAGGACGCAGTCAATCGCAGCGCCGTGTCGATCAGCGGGACGTGGCTGAACGCCTGCGGGAAGTTCCCGACCTGCCGTTGCAGCCGGGGGTCCCACTCCTCCGCCAGCAGCCCCAGGTCGTTCCGCAGCCCCAGCAGCTTTTCGAACAGCTGGCGCGCCTCGTCGACCCGGCCGATCATGGCCAGGTCGTCCGCGAGCCAGAAGGAACAGGCGAGGAAGGCGCCCTCGTCGCCCGCCAGGCCGTCGACCCCGGCCTCCTCGCCCGCGGTGGGGTAGCGCAGCACGAAGCCGTCGGGCGTGGACAGCTCCCGCTGGATGGCCTCGATCGTGCCGATGACGCGCTTGTCGTCGGGCGGCAGGAAGCCCATCTGCGGGATGAGCAGCAGGGAGGCGTCCAGCTCCTTCGACCCGTAGGACTGGGTGAAGGTGTTGCGTTCCTTGTCGTAGCCCTTCTCGCACACGTCCCGGTGGATGTCGTCGCGCAGCTCGCGCCACCGCTCCAGGGGCCCGTCCACGTCACCGGACTCGATGAGCTTGATGGTGCGGTCGACGGCCACCCAGGCCATCACCTTGGAGTGCACGAAGTGGCGGCGCGGGCCGCGCACCTCCCAGATGCCCTCGTCGGGTTCGTTCCAGTGGTCCTCGAGGTAGCCGATCAGGCGCAGCTGCAGCACGGAGGCGTAGTCGTTGCGGGCGAGGCCCGTCATGTGGGCCAGGTGCAGGGCCTCGGTGACCTCGCCGTAGACGTCCAGCTGGAGCTGGTCGGCGGCGCCGTTGCCGACCCGGACGGGCGTGGAGTTCTCGTAGCCGGGCAGCCACGGCAGTTCGGCCTCGCCCAGCTCGCGCTCGCCGGCGATGCCGTACATGATCTGCAGGTTCTCGGGGTCGCCGGCGACCGCGCGCAGCAGCCACTCGCGCCAGGCGCGGGCCTCCTCGCGGTAGCCGGTGCGCAGCAGCGAGGAGAGGGTGATGGCCGCGTCGCGCAGCCAGGTGTAGCGGTAGTCCCAGTTGCGGACGCCGCCGATCTCCTCCGGCAGGGAGGTCGTGGGGGCGGCGACGATGCCGCCGGTCGGGGCGTACGTGAGCGCCTTGAGCGTGATCAGCGAGCGGATCACGGCGCCCCGGTAGGGCCCGTGGTACGTACAGTGCTCGACCCACTCGCGCCAGAACTCCTCCGTGGCCGCCAGCGAGCCCTCCGGGTCCGGCAGGGCGGGCGGCTCGCGGTGCGAGGGCTGCCAGCTGATGGTGAAGGCGACGCGCTCGCCGGGGGAGACGGTGAAGTCGCAGTAGGTGGTGAGGTCCTTGCCGAAGGTGTCGGCGGTGGTGTCGAACCACACCGAGTCCGGGCCGGCCACGGCCACCGTGCGGTCGCCGACCTTGTGCACCCAGGGCACGACCCGGCCGTAGGAGAAGCGCATCCGCAGCGCGGAGCGCATCGGCACCCGCCCGCTGACGCCCTCCACGATCCGGATCAGCTGGGGCGCGCCCTCGCGCGGCGGCATGAAGTCGATGACGCGGACGGTGCCGCGCGGGGTGTCCCACTCGGATTCGAGCACGAGGGAGTCCCCCCGGTACCGGCGGCGGTCGGCGGGCGGCGGGGCCGCTCCCGACGGGTGCGCGGGGCCGACCCGCCAGAAGCCGTGTTCCTCCGTGCCGAGCAGACCGGCGAACGCGGCATGAGAATCGAAACGGGGCAGGCACAGCCAGTCGGCCGTGCCGTCCCGGCAGACAAGGGCGGCGGTCTGCATATCGCCGATGAGTGCGTAATCCTCGATACGCCCGGCCACGGTTATCTCCAGTCGAACGGCGCCACATGACCCCGTGGGGGTCCCTCTTGCGGTCAAGCGATCTTTAGACGAGCTCTGTTCCGGAAGGTGCGTCTCCCTGCGGATACCGACTGCTCCCGGCGGTGGCCGGGGGAGGTGGCTGGGGGAGGGCGGGATGATGCCGTGCCGGCCGGCTCGCTGCATGTGTCCGAGCAGGATACGACGCGGAGTTGGTGCGACGCGCGACGGTTGGAGGACGAATCTGAGCCGAATGGGTGGCCTGTGACGCAGCCGCCACGCACCGCCACACAGGGGGCCGGGACGCGTCGGCGGAAGCGGCCGGGCCGGGGCGCTGATACCCTGGTACCCCGTGGACCGGTGGGCGCAAGACCCCCCAACCGCAGCGACGGCACCCCCGAAAACTCCGGGTGAACGCCGGTACGCACCCTCCACTCGCGACCACGGGAGCCCCCCTTTGGCCATTGCCGCAAAGCCCACGACGACCAAGCACCTCTTCGTCACGGGGGGTGTCGCCTCCTCGCTCGGCAAGGGACTGACGGCCTCCAGCCTGGGCGCGCTGCTCAAGGCGCGGGGTCTGCGGGTCACGATGCAGAAGCTCGACCCCTACCTCAACGTAGACCCGGGCACGATGAACCCGTTCCAGCACGGTGAGGTGTTTGTCACCAACGACGGCGCCGAGACCGACCTGGACATCGGCCACTACGAGCGCTTCCTGGACGTCGACCTCGACGGCAGCGCGAACGTCACCACCGGCCAGGTGTACTCCTCCGTGATCGCCAAGGAGCGGCGCGGCGAGTACCTGGGCGACACCGTGCAGGTCATCCCGCACATCACCAATGAGATCAAGCACCGCATCCGCCGCATGGCCACCGACGACGTCGACGTCGTCATCACCGAGGTCGGCGGCACGGTCGGCGACATCGAGTCGCTGCCGTTCCTGGAGACCGTCCGTCAGGTCCGCCACGAGGTCGGCCGCGACAACGTCTTCGTCGTGCACATCTCGCTGCTGCCCTACATCGGCCCCTCGGGCGAGCTGAAGACCAAGCCCACCCAGCACTCGGTGGCCGCCCTGCGCAACATCGGCATCCAGCCCGACGCGATCGTGCTGCGCGCCGACCGCGAGGTCCCCACCGCCATCAAGCGCAAGATCTCGCTGATGTGCGACGTCGACGAGGCCGCGGTCGTCGCCGCGATCGACGCCCCGTCGATCTACGACATCCCGAAGGTGCTGCACACCGAGGGCCTGGACGCCTACGTCGTCCGCAAGCTCGACCTGCCCTTCCGCGACGTGAACTGGACCCAGTGGGAGGACCTGCTGGACCGCGTCCACAACCCCTCGCACGAGGTCACGGTCGCCCTGGTCGGCAAGTACATCGACCTGCCCGACGCCTACCTGTCGGTCACCGAGGCCATCCGCGCCGGCGGCTTCGCCAACCGCGCCAAGGTCAAGGTCAAGTGGGTCGCCTCCGACGACTGCAAGACCCCGGCCGGTGCCGCCGCCCAGCTCGGCGACGTCGACGCCATCTGCGTCCCCGGCGGCTTCGGCGACCGTGGCGTGAACGGCAAGGTCGGCGCGATCACCTACGCCCGTGAGAACAAGGTGCCGCTGCTGGGCCTGTGCCTGGGCCTGCAGTGCGTGGTCATCGAGGCCGCCCGCAACCTGGCCGGCATCGAGGGCGCCAACTCCACCGAGTTCGACCCCGCCACCGCCAACCCGGTCATCTCCACCATGGCCGAGCAGCTCGACATCGTCGCCGGCGAGGGCGACATGGGCGGCACCATGCGCCTGGGCATGTACCCGGCCAAGCTCGCCGAGGGCTCCATCGTCCGCGAGGTCTACGGCAACGAGCAGTACGTGGAGGAGCGCCACCGTCACCGCTACGAGGTGAACAACTCCTACCGCGCCGAGCTGGAGAAGGCCGGCCTGCTCTTCTCGGGCACCTCCCCGGACAACAAGCTCGTGGAGTACGTGGAGTACCCGCGCGAGGTGCACCCCTACCTGGTGGCCACCCAGGCCCACCCGGAGCTGCGCTCGCGCCCGACCCGCCCGCACCCGCTCTTCGCGGGCCTGGTCAAGGCTGCCGTCGAGCGCCAGCAGGGCTGACCTATACGGTTGACCGGGGTGAAGGTTTCCGCACGGAGGCCTCCACCCCGGTTTCCGCTTTTCTGGAGGACGTAGATGGGCATCAAGGACACCGCCGCCGAGTGGCAGGTCAACGCGACCACGACCCCGTTCGTCGGCAACAAGACCAGCGTCCGCACGGACGAGGTGGTGATGCCCGACGGAACGGTCGTCACGCGCGACTACCAGGTCCACCCGGGCTCGGTCGCCGTCCTCGCCCTGGACGAGGAGGGCCGCGTGCTGGTCCTCAACCAGTACCGCCACCCCATCCGGCAGCGGCTCTGGGAGATCCCCGCCGGCCTCCTCGACGTGCCCGGCGAGAACCCGCTGCACGCCGCGCAGCGCGAGCTGTACGAGGAGGCCCACGTCAAGGCCGAGGACTGGCGGGTGCTGACCGACGTCTACACCACGCCCGGCGGCTGCGACGAGGCCGTCCGGATCTTCCTGGCCCGCGAGATCTCCGACGTCGAGGGCGAGCGCTTCGAGGTGGAGCACGAGGAGCTCGACATGGAGCTCTCCCGGGTGCCGCTCCAGGAGCTGGTGCGGGGCGTCCTCGCGGGCGAGCTGCACAACAACTGCCTGGTCGTCGGCGTCCTCTCGCTCGCCGCGGCACTGTCGGGCGAGGGCGTGGAGGCCCTGCGGCCGGCGAACGCGGAGTGGCCCGCCCGGCCCTTCGAGGCGTAGCCGCCTTCCGTCGGGCGGGTTCCGTCCGACGATCATCAGAACCGAATAGGTGATCTTCTGCAGCGGCGGCCGGGACTCCCCGGGGCGCGCCGGGCCGTGAACTAGGCTCGTCGCGTGCCTGACCGCGGCCGCGGCGGGCTCGTGCGTGGCAGGTGGACGGAGTGTGCCCCGTGGCGGAGCAGGCGGTGGAGACCGGCGACGGGATGGCGGCGGTGCCGCCGGGGCGGCGGTCTTCCGTCCCGGCGGCCGGCGGTCCGGCCCGTACGGCGGCCCCCGTGCTGCCCGGCTTCGTCGGCCGCCGCCGGGAGCTGGAGGAGCTGCGCGCCGACATCGTGCGCGCCGGCCTCGACACCCTCGCCGGCCGCAAGAGCCCGCGCGGCCGGGTCCTGCTCATCGCCGGGCGGCCCGGATCCGGCCGCACCGCCCTGGCCGAGGAACTCGCCGGGCAGCTCGCCGGCCAGTACCCCGACGGCGTGCTGCGCGCCCGGCTCACCGAGGCCGGCGGCGCCCCCGTCCCCACCGAGCGGACGGCCCGCGCGCTGCTCACCGCGCTCGGCGAGCCCGTCCCCGCGGGGGCCGAGGAGGACGAGCTGACGCAGGCGGTGCGTGGCGCCCTCAAGGGCCGCCGCGCGCTGCTGCTGCTGGATGACGCGGCGGGCGCCGAGCAGGTGGACCCGCTGCTTCCGGACAAGTCCGAGTGCCTGATCGTGGCCGTCTCGCGGGGCCCGCTGACCGGCGTGCCCGACGTGCGGCCCTGCACCCTGGGCGGTCTCGACACGGCCTCCGGCGTCGAGCTCCTGGAGCGCTACGCCGGCCCCACCCGCATCACGTGCGACCCGGCCGCCGCGAACGCCGTGGTGGAGGAGTGCGGCGGCCAGCCCGCGGCGCTGGTCCTGGTCGGCGGCTGGCTCGCGGCCCTGTCCAAGCTGTCCGTGGTCGACGCGGTCACGCGGCTGCGGGAGCTGCCGACCGGCGACGGCCACGACATTGCGGCCCGCCCGCTGGCCCGTGCCTTCCGGCTCGCCTACGAGGCGCTGCCGGCGCCTTCCGCCCGCATCCTGCGGCTGCTCGCGCTGGCCCCGGCCGGCGCCGCGGACGCCCACACCACGTCCGCGCTGGCCGGCTGCTCGGTGCCCGCGGCGCAGACCGCCCTGGAGGACTTCGAGGCCCGCGGCCTGCTGCGGGCCGAGCCCGCCGTGGGCTCGCTGCCGCCGCAGTACCTGGTCCCGGGCTGTCTCCTGGACATGCTGCGGGAGCTGATGCGGACCCAGGAGCGGCCGGCCGAGGTCGAGCTCGCGCGGGCGCGGATGCTGGAGCGCACCGTCCGCCAGCTGCACTCGTGCCGCGCCGCCACCCGCACCGACGACCCGCTGACCCGCAAGCGCCTCGCCGAGCTGCCCCGGCCCCTGAGGTTCGCCTCGTCGCAGGCGGCGGGGGAGTGGCTGACCTGCCGGCTCCCGGCGCTCCTGGCGGCCGCCCGGCTGGCCGTGCAGGACGGCCGGCTGGACACCCTGGCCCGGCGCCTGGTGTCCGCGCTGACCCGCGCCCTGACGGCACACTTCGGCGCCGAGGAGGCGGGCCCCGAGCTCTACGGGCTCCACCAGCTCGTCCTGGACGTCGCCCGGCGCTGCGAGATGCCCCTGGAGAAGGCCGCGGCCCTGCTCAACATCGGAGACCTGGACGCCCGGGCCGGCCGCACCTCCACCGCCCTCGGCCGCTACCGGGAGGCGTTGGACGCGGCGCGCCAGGCGGGCGACCCGTACGCGATCAGCCGCTCCCTGGAGTCCATCGCCGCCTCGTACCACGAGCTCGGCGACTGGCAGCGGGCCGTCGACTGGTACGGGCGCGCCCTGGAGCTGCGCCTGACGCGCGGTGAGCTCGCCGACGAGGCGCGGCTGTACGGCCGGCTGGGCGCCGTGCGCAGCTACGCCGGGCAGTGGAACGAGGCCCTCCGCGACTGGCGGGCGGCGGCCGCCGTGTGCCGCCGGCTGCGGGACCTGCCCGGGCACGCCCGGGCCCTCGGCGAGATCGCCCGGGTGCACGAGCACGCGGGCCGGCCGCAAGACGCCGTGCGGACCTGCCGGGAGGCCGTGGAGTGCGCGCGGCAGGCGGGCGACGACCGGCTGCGGGCGGCGATGCTGCTGCGCCTCGCGGACACCCTGGAGCGGCTCGGCGACCCCGCGGCCGCGGCCGTGCACCGGTCCGCGGCCGGCGAGCTGCTGACGGGCGCCTCCTCCGCTCCCGCCGGGCCCGCGGCCTCCGCCGCGCTGCCGGGCGGCCCCATAGTGCCCCTCCCCGCGCCGGCCGAGCCGGAGGTGCCCGGTACCCGGATGGCGCCGCCTGACTGACTCCGGACCGACCCGGACTGGCGCACCCCGAGGGTTACCTGCGAAACCGGTAGTGGTCTTCCAAAAAATTGACTCTTTGCAAGGCTAGACAGCGAAGGATCCTTCATTAGACTGGTTGGGCCGCGGTCGCCGCGGTCTGCTCTGGTGTGCCCCCGCATTTCCGGAATAGCCTGTATTTCTCTGATTCAAGGACCGTGATCGACGTGAAGGTCGGCATCCCCCGCGAGGTCAAGAACAACGAGTTCCGCGTTGCCATCACGCCCGCCGGCGTGCATGAGCTCGTCCGCAACGGCCACCAGGTCTTCGTCGAGAAGAACGCCGGTGTGGGCTCGTCCATCACCGACGCCGAGTACGTCGCGGCCGGCGCCGCGATCCTGGACACGGCCGACGAGGTCTGGGCCACCGCCGACCTGCTGCTGAAGGTCAAGGAGCCCATCGCGGAGGAGTACCACCGCCTGCGCAAGGGCCAGACCCTCTTCACCTACCTGCACCTCGCCGCCTCCCGCGAGTGCACCGACGCCCTGCTGCAGTCCGGCACCACGGCGATCGCGTACGAGACGGTCGAGCTCGCGGGCCGCGCGCTGCCGCTGCTCGCCCCGATGTCCGAGGTCGCGGGCCGGCTGGCCCCGCAGGTCGGCGCCTACCACCTGATGCGCTCGGCCGGCGGCCGCGGCGTCCTGCCGGGCGGCGTCCCGGGCACGGCGGCCGGCAAGGCCGTCGTCATCGGCGGCGGCGTCTCCGGCTGGAACGCCGCGCAGATCGCCGTCGGCATGGGCTTCCACGTGACCCTGCTCGACCGTGACATCAACAAGCTCCGCGAGGCGGACAAGGTCTTCGGCACCAAGGTGCAGACGATCGTCTCCAACGCCTTCGAGCTGGAGAAGGCCGTCGTCGAGGCCGACCTCGTCATCGGCGCCGTCCTCATCCCGGGCGCCAAGGCCCCGAAGCTGGTCACCAACGAGCTCGTCGCCAAGATGAAGCCCGGAAGTGTACTTGTCGACATTGCGATCGACCAGGGCGGCTGCTTCGAGGACTCGCGTCCGACCACCCACGCCGAGCCGACCTTCCAGGTCCACAACTCGGTCTTCTACTGCGTCGCCAACATGCCGGGCGCGGTGCCGAACACCTCCACCTACGCGCTGACCAACGCCACGCTGCCCTACATCGTGGAGCTGGCCAACCGTGGCTGGCAGGAGGCGCTCAGCCGTGACGCCGCCCTCGCCAAGGGTCTCAACACCCACGAGGGACAGGTCGTTTACGGCCCCGTCGCCGAGGCGCACGGCCTGCCGTTCGTCGAACTGAGCACCCTGCTCGGCTGAGTCGTCAACACGACACGCCAAGAGCGCACCCCCGGCCGGACCTTGTTGAGCAAGGTCCGGCCGGGGGCGTTTTGATCGGGTTGCTACCCGGTTTGCGACTGCTTTCCACGCCCCGTCACCCACCCGCGAAACTTCCGGGTTGTGGGCCGCAGACCCTTGACAGAAGCCTGTTCGATTGCCGACACATCGTGCCGTCTCCGGCGGATTGTGTTGCTGCGAACCGCCGACACGCCATAGAGTCGCCAACCGTCGGCATGGTGCAACGCTGACCTATCTAGATGTTTCCTGGTCACCAAGGAGGTAGGACGACTTGTGAATGAGTCGACATTTGCTCCCGGGGGTGGTCACCCAGGAATGTCTGCGCAGGGCCAGAGTCCCACGGGACTCGAAGCTGTCGGCTCCGTCGCTGTCCACACCTTCGCGGCACACCAGAACATCCAGAGCACACCGACAGCCCACCAGAGCATGGACGGCCATCACGTGAACGCCATGGCCGGCGACCGCGGCGGGGTCGATCCCGCGCGGCTCGCCGACTACGAGGACGTGCCCGACGGGCACTTCTACGACCCTGACGCGGAGTACGAGCCCGACCCCGAGTACGCGGCCACCCTCGCGCCCGACGCTGCCCGGCAGCGCCGCGAGCGCATCGGCCCCACCGGGCGTCCCCTGCCGTACTTCCCCATCCCCGGACCGCTGACCGACCACGGCCCCGCGAAGATCATCGCGATGTGCAACCAGAAGGGCGGGGTCGGCAAGACCACCTCGACCATCAACCTGGGTGCCGCCCTGGCCGAGTACGGACGCCGGGTGCTGCTCGTCGACTTCGACCCGCAGGGCGCGCTCTCCGTCGGCCTCGGCGTCAACCCGATGGAGCTGGACCTGACGGTCTACAACCTCCTCATGGAGCGGGGCATGTCGGCCGACGAGGTCCTCCTCAAGACGGCCGTGCCCAACATGGACCTGCTGCCCAGCAATATCGATTTGTCAGCCGCGGAGGTCCAGCTCGTCAGCGAGGTGGCCCGCGAGTCGACGCTCCAGCGCGCCCTCAAGCCGCTGCTCGCCGACTACGACTACATCGTCATCGACTGCCAGCCCTCGCTCGGCCTGCTCACCGTCAACGCCCTGACGGCCGCCCACAAGGTGATCGTCCCGCTGGAGTGCGAGTTCTTCGCGCTGCGCGGTGTGGCGCTGCTCACCGAGACGATCGAGAAGGTCCAGGAGCGGCTCAACCCCGACCTGGAGCTCGACGGCATCCTCGCCACCATGTACGACTCGCGGACCGTGCACAGCCGCGAGGTCCTTGCCCGCGTGGTCGAGGCCTTCGACGACCACGTCTACCACACCGTCATCGGCCGTACGGTCCGCTTCCCCGAGACCACGGTCGCGGGCGAGCCGATCACCACGTACGCGTCCAACTCCGTGGGTGCCGCCGCCTACCGACAGCTCGCCAGGGAGGTGCTCGCCCGGTGTCACGCCGAGTGAGTCTGCCCGGCGCCGACGAACTGTTCCGTACGACCGGGGGGTCCGGGCTGCAGTCCTCCTCCCCCCGCCGGCAGGCGAACGGGGAGGGCGGCCCGCGGGTGCCCGGCCCGGCCGGTGACTCCGACACGACGTCCGAAGGCGCCGCCGCCGGCGCGGGCACCGAGCACAGCGGCCGCGGTGCCGCCGCGGCCGACCGGGAGAACGCCCCCGAGCGCCGCCCCGCGGGCGCGCAGGAGCGCCCCGCGGGCGCCGGCCGGGCCGCGGGCCAGGGCGAGGCCGCTCCGCCCGCACAGGGCCGCCGCCGCGGGCGCGGTGCGGGGCGCCGGCCCAGCGGCCGGGAGCGCCACGACGAGAAGATCACCGTCTATGTCTCCGCCGAGGAGCTCATGGACCTCGAACACGCCCGGCTGGTGCTGCGCGGCGAGCACGGCCTCGCGGTCGACCGCGGCAGGATCGTGCGGGAGGCCGTCGCCGTCGTCCTCGCCGACCTGGAGTCGCGGGGCGACGCGAGCATCCTCGTACGGCGCCTGCGCGGCCGCTGAGCGGTTCCGCTGCGCTAGCCTCGCTAGCCTCTGCCGTGACCGCGCCCCCGTGCGCCGTCGTACGGCCCGTTCCGCCCCCACCCTGGATCACCGATGCCCGCAGCCGCCTCCTCTCCGGCCCGCCGTCCCCTCGGCCGTGGCCCGGGCGGCCGGCCGCACCCGCAGCCGCCCGCCGGCGGCGAGGCCGGGGCCGCCGGGAGCGCGGCCCGTGGGACCTCGGCTCCCGCGGCGGAAACCGCTACGGCCGGGGCCGCTGCGGCGGAGCCCTCCGGGGCCGGAGCCGCGGCCGCTGAGCCGGCGCCCGGGCCGGGCGCCGCCGCGTCGGAGACCCCTGCGGGAGGCGACTCGCGGTTCACCGTCCGCCTGGAGAACTTCGAAGGCCCCTTCGACCTCCTCCTGCAGCTGATCGCCAAGCACAAGCTGGACGTCACCGAGGTCGCCCTCTCCAAGGTCACCGACGAGTTCATGGCGCACCTCCGCGCCATGGGTCCCGACTTCGACCTCGACCAGACGACCGAGTTCCTCGTCGTCGCCGCGACCCTCCTCGACCTCAAGACGGCCCGGCTGCTGCCCGCCGCCGAGGTCGAGGACGAGGCCGACCTCGCCCTCCTGGAAGCCCGCGACCTGCTGTTCGCCCGGCTGCTGCAGTACCGGGCCTACAAGCGGGTCGCGGAGATCTTCAGCGCCCGCCTGGACGACGAGGCCCGCCGCTTCCCCCGCACGGTCGGCCTGGAGCCGCACCACGCCGAGCTGCTCCCCGAGGTCGTCCTCGGCATCGGGCCCGAGCGCCTCGCCGAGCTGGCGGTCAAGGCCATGCGGCCCAAGCCGGTGCCGCAGGTGTACGTCGACCACATCCACGCGCCCCTCGTCAGCGTCCGCGAGCAGGCCGAGGTCGTGGTGGCCCGGCTGCGGGTGGCGGGCCGGGTCAGCTTCGGGGAGCTGGCCGGCGACGCCCCCGACACCCTGACCGTCGTCGCCCGCTTCCTGGCCCTGCTGGAGCTCTACCGCGAGCGCGCGGTCGCCCTCGACCAGGACGAGGCCCTCGGAGAGCTGTCGGTGCGCTGGACGGGCGAGGACGGGGCGGAACCGCTGGTGACGGACGAGTTCGACCGCGCGCCGGAGACCGAGCCGGAGGAGAGTGCACAGTGAGCGCAGAGACGTACGAGGGCGAAGAGACCGCCGCAGGGGCCTCCGGTGTCTCCCGGCCCGACCTCGGGCCCGCGCTGGAAGCCGTCCTCATGGTCGTCGACGAACCGGCCACCGAGGAGCACCTCGCCAGGGTCCTTCAGCGCCCCCGCCGCGAGATCGCCGAGGCCCTCGCCGGGCTGGCCGCGGAGTACGACGCCCAGGGGCGCGGCTTCGAGCTGCGGCAGGTCGCCGGGGGCTGGCGCTTCTCCACCCGCCCGGCCTACGCCGACGCCGTCGAGGCCTTCGTCCTGGACGGCCAGCAGGCCCGGCTCACCCAGGCCGCCCTGGAGACCCTGGCCGTCGTCGCGTACCGTCAGCCGGTCAGCCGGTCGAAGGTCTCCGCGGTGCGCGGCGTGAACTGTGACGGGGTCATGCGCACCCTCCTCCAGCGGGGTCTGGTGGAGGAGGCGGGGACGGAACCCGAAACAGGTGCGATCCTGTACAGGACGACGAACTACTTTCTGGAGCGCATGGGCCTGCGCGGCCTGGACGAGCTCCCGGAGCTCGCGCCCTTCCTCCCCGAGGCGGAGGCGATCGAGGGCGACACTCAGGAAGGTGTGCCGTCGTTCGATCCGGACGCACCGGACACCGAAGCGGACGACAAGACGGAACTTTGATGCGAAGCAGCGGCAGGAACAGCGGAAGCGGCAACCGGGACGACCGGGGCGGTCGAGGACGTCCGGCGTCCGGGGGCGGGCGCGCGGGCGGCGGCCGTTCCGGCGGCGGGCGCCCCGAGAGCGGCGGTCGGTCCGGCGGCGGGAGCTACGGCGGCGGTCGTTCCGAGGGCGGGCGCTCCGGTGGCGGTGGCTACGGCGGCGGTCGTTCCGAGGGCGGGCGCTCCGGTGGCGGTCGTTCCGAGGGCGGGCGTTACGACGGCGGCCGCTCCGGGGACCGGCGCGACGACAGGCCGCAGGAGCGTCCGCGCCGTCCGCGCCCCGAGGAGCGCCGCTACGACGTGGGCCCCGACGCCGAGCGCACCCGCAGCGGCCCCACCAGCGGCCGCACCAGCGGACCCACGAGCGGCCGCGGTGCGGCGGCTCGCGGCGGCGCCAAGGGCGGCCCCCGCAAGAGCTCCACGGCCGGCTCCGGCGGCCGCAGCAGCGGGCCCGCCCGTGGCCACGGCGCCCCCGCCCGCTCGCGCGAGCTCGATGCCAAGATCGAGGAGCGCAACCGGGAGCGGCACAACAAGCCGCAGGTGAAGACCCCCAAGACCTTCCCCGGCGCCGAACAGGAAGGCGAGCGCCTGCAGAAGGTGCTGGCCCGTGCCGGCATGGGCTCCCGCCGCGCCTGCGAGGAGCTGGTCGAGCAGGCCCGCGTCGAGGTCAACGGCCGGATCGTCACCGAGCAGGGCCTGCGGGTCGACCCGGAGAAGGACGAGATCAAGGTCGACGGCCTGACCGTCGCCACCCAGTCCTACCTGTTCTTCGCCCTCAACAAGCCGGCCGGCGTCGTCTCCACCATGGAGGACCCCGACGGCCGCCAGTGCCTCGGCGACTACGTCACCAACCGCGAGACCCGGCTCTTCCACGTCGGCCGCCTCGACACGGAGACCGAGGGCATCATCCTGCTCACCAACCACGGCGAGCTGGCCCACCGGCTGACGCACCCGCGGTACGGCGTGCAGAAGACGTACCTCGCCGCCATCACGGGGCCGCTGCCGCGCGACATCGGCAAGCAGCTCAAGAACGGCATCGAGCTGGAGGACGGGTACGCCCGCGCGGACAACTTCCGCGTCATCCAGCAGACCGGCAAGAACTACCTCGTCGAGGTCACCCTCCACGAGGGCCGCAAGCACATCGTGCGGCGCATGCTCGCCGAGGCGGGCTTCCCGGTCGAGAAGCTGGTCCGCACGTCGTTCGGCCCGATCGCCCTGGGCGACCAGAAGTCGGGCTGGCTGCGCCGCCTGACGAACACCGAGGTCGGCATGCTGATGGGCGAGGTCGACCTCTAACCGGTCGGGGCTCCGGCCCCTTGGGGGGCCGCCCCGGTCCGGTACCGCCGGTCACGTATGGCGTGGCCGGTCGCCGTTGCGGCGGAGACGACCTTCTGCGGAAGGTCCGAGTTCCGCCGCAGCGGCGCCGAGGCCGGCTGACCGGTCCGTCCGGCGCCGGCCGCGACATCCCCCGCCGCAACGGCGATAGGCCTCCGTGGCGCGGCCCGGCGGTGCCTTACGGGCTCAGGCGGTCCGGCGCGGCCGAGACCGCCGCGTCGGCTGATCTCCCCCGGCTACCGCTGGGAGGTGCCCCCGGCCGCGGCGGTCTGCAGGGTGCGGACACCACCCCGCACACGGACCGGGGCGCCGGACCGCGCCGCCCGCAGGGCACGCCGCGCCGCCCGCAGGGCCCTAGCCCGCCGAGGCCCGGCGTACGCGTATCAGGAAGTCCTCGACGCGCGCCCGGTCCGGTTCCTCGGGGAGCGGGCTCGTACGGGCCGCCTCGTCGGCCTCCTCGCCGAGGCGGTTCAGCCACGCCTCCGCCTCGGGCCAGGGCACCTCGCCCCGCCGCACGGCGAGCAGCGGTTCGCGCAGGTCGCCGACGTCGAGCGCGAGCGACCCCGTGCGCAGCAGGTCGCGGCCGCTGATCAGCAGCCGCAGCGCGTGCATGACGGGCTTCCACCGCCGCGGCGTGCCGTGCGCCCGGACGTCCGCCGTGAACTTCCTGCGCTGGTCCGCCGCGTAGCCCGCGTACGTCTGCCGGACCTTGCGGGAGAGGAACGCCTCCCGCAGGGCCAGCAGCTCGCGACCGGTGGCGTCGACGTGCTCGACCAGCGGGGAGTGCAGGCACTCCAGGATGTTCGGGTTGCCCCGCAGCGCCAGCTCACAGAACCGTTCCAGCTCCCAGGAGAACTGCTCCTCGGCCGGCCCCTCCACGTGCGGCGGCGGCTTTACGAAGCCCCAGAACAGCGGCGTGGGCGCCACGTACACGCCCCGCCGGTCCGTATCGCTGCCCTCCGTGGCCAGCCCGAAGGCGCGCGAGCCCATCACGCACGCGTAGACGGTGTGCTCGGTGACCAGCGCGACCGGGGCCACGGACACCGTCACGACCACACCGCCAGGCCCGTCGCCCGGCCGTCCTCGTCGCGCTGGATCTCCATCATTCCCTCGACCGCGTCGCGGTTGATGCGGCCGAAGACGTGCGGGAACCGCGTGGCGGGGTCGACGCCCGGCGGCGGGGCCGGGTCGGCGGCCTCCCAGCGGACCAGGACGTCCAGCTTGTGCTCGTCGATCAGGAGGACCATCAGCGGGCCGCGCACGTCCCTGTAGAACGCCGTGGCCACGGCGAGCGTCGTCTCCTCGTCGGGCGAGCAGTGGACGAAGCCGTCCTCGGAGAGGGAGGCGGGGGAGTACGGGCGGTCGGGCACGGCCAGCCAGTCGTCCAGGGGCACCACGTGGTAGATCATGTGCATGGTTGTACCGGACGCGGGCCCGGCAGTCCCGCAGGGCGCCCGCCCCGCCCGGCCGGAGGAGCGGCTGGATAGGCTGGCCGGGCCCGCTCTCCGTCACGCTCCACGCACCCGCAAGGACTCCCAGTGAGAACCGCCCTCGTCATCGGCACCGGACTGATCGGCACCTCCGCCGCGCTCGCCCTCGCGGGCCGCGGGGTCCACGTCCACCTCAGGGACCACGATCCGGACGCGGCGCGGACGGCCGCGGCCCGGGGCGCCGGCACCGACGGGGCGCCCGGGGGCCCGGTGGACCTGGTGATCGTCTCCGTGCCGCCGGCGCACGTCGCGGCCACGCTCGCCGCGGCGATCCGGGACGGCCTCGGCCGCGGCTACATCGACGTCGCGAGCGTCAAGGGCGGCCCGCGCCGCGAGCTGGAGGCGCTCGGCGCCGACCTCTCCGGCTACCTCGGGACGCACCCGATGGCGGGCCGCGAGCGCTCCGGCCCCATGGCCGCCACGGCCGACCTCTTCGAGGGCCGCCCGTGGGTGCTCACGCCCACCCGGGACAGCGACACCGAGGTCCTCAACCTGGCCCTCGAACTCGTCGCCCTGTGCCGCGCGGTGCCCGTCGTCATGGACGCCGACGACCACGACCGGGCCGTCGCCCTCGTCTCGCACACCCCGCACCTGCTCTCCAGCATGGTCGCCGCCCGCCTGCAGGACGCGGACGAGACGGCCGTGCGGCTGTGCGGCCAGGGCATCCGCGACGTGACCCGGATCGCCGCGTCCGACCCCAAGCTGTGGGTGGAGATCCTCTCCGCCAACCCGGGCCCCGTCGCCGAGATCCTCGCCGCCGTCGCCGCCGACCTGGACGAGACGGTACGGGCCCTGCGCGCGCTGGAGGCCGCGGACGACGACAAGCGGGAGGAGGGCGCGGCCGGCCTGGAGGACGTCCTGCGGCGCGGCAACGCGGGCCGCAGCCGGGTGCCGGGCAAGCACGGGGCGGCTCCGGCCGCGTACGAGACGGTCACCGTCCTCATCGGCGACCAGCCGGGCGAGCTCGCCCGCATTTTCGCCGACGCGGGCCGGGCGGGCGTGAACATCGAGGACGTCCGCATCGAGCACGCGACGGGGCAGCAGGCGGGCCTGATCCAGCTCATGGTCGAACCGGGCGCGGTGACGTCCCTGACGGCAACCCTCCGCGACCAGGGCTGGTCACTGCGGCAGTAGCGAGGGGTGCGGGCCCGCGGGGCCGATGCCGCTCCCGCGAGCCAGTAACCTTGTCGGAGGCTGGTATGAACCGCCCGTTCCCCACCCCGTGCACAAGGAAGGTGTCTGACACCGTGGAAACCGCCGCCCGGACCGCTCCGGCAGCAGTCATCGTCGGCATCGACGGCCCCTCCGGCACGGGCAAGTCCAGCACGTCCAAGGCCGTCGCCGCCAAGCTCGGCCTGCGCTACCTGGACACCGGCGCGCAGTACCGCGCGATCACCTGGTGGATGCTGAGCAACGGCATCGACGTGAACGACGCCGCCGCGGTCGCCGATGCCGCGGGCAAGCCCGAGATCGTCTCCGGCACCGACCCGTCCGCGCCGACCATCACGGTCGACGGTGCCGACGCCGCGGGCCCGATCCGCACCCAGGAGGTCACCTCCGCGGTCAGCGCCGTCAGCGCCGTCCCGGAGATCCGTACGCGCCTGACCGAGCTGCAGCGGGCGATCGCCGCCGAGGCTCCGGCCGGCATCGTCGTCGAGGGCCGCGACATCGGCACGACGGTGCTGCCCGACGCCGACCTCAAGATCTTCCTGACGGCGTCCGCCGAGGCCCGGGCCGCCCGCCGCAGCGGCGAGCTGAAGGGCAAGGAGGCCGCCGACCTGGCCGCGACCCAGGCCGCCCTGATCAAGCGGGACGCCGCCGACTCCGGCCGCAAGACCTCGCCGCTGGCCAAGGCGGGCGACGCGGTCGAGGTGGACACCACGGAGCTCACGCTGGAGCAGGTCATCGAGTGCGTGGTGACCCTGGTCGAGGAGCGGCGCAGCGCGTGACCGCTTCCCCCGGGGGTGCCGCCGTCGGGCGGCGGATCGGCATAGGCCTGATGTACGGGCTGTGGAAGCCGCGTGTGCTGGGCGCCTGGCGGGTGCCCGCCGCGGGGCCGGTCATCCTGGCCGTGAACCACTCCCACAACGTCGACGGCCCGATGCTCATGGGCACCGCGCCCCGGCCGGTGCACTTCCTGATCAAGAAGGAGGCGTTCGTCGGCCCCCTCGGCCGGTTCCTGGAAGGGATCGGCCAGCTGAAGGTGGACCGGGAGAGCGCCGACCGCGCCGCGATCACGGAGGCGCTGGGCGTCCTGGAGCACGGCGGGGTCCTGGGGATCTTCCCCGAGGGCACCCGGGGCGAGGGTGACTTCGCCTCGCTGCGCGCCGGCCTCGCCTACTTCGCGGTGCGCTCGGGGGCGCCGATCGTGCCCGTTGCGGTGCTCGGAAGTACCGAGCGCAGGGGCCGCCTCGTGCGCGGCCTGCCGCCGCTGCGCAGCCGGGTCGACGTCGTCTTCGGGGACGCCTTCGAGGCGGGCGACGGCAGCGGCCGGCGCACGCGCAAGGCGCTGGACGAGGCGACCGTCCGGATCCAGCAGCGGCTGGGCGCGCACTTGGCGGACGCCAAGCGGCTGACCGGCCGCTGAACGAGACTTAGTAGCGGACCCGCGGGTCCGCCGACCATACGAACGAGGAACGGACTTCATGAACGACCAGATCCACGGCGACGAGCACGGTGAGCTTGGCGACGCCGAGTACGCGGAGTTCATGGAGCTCGCGGCGCAGGAGGGCTTCGAGGCCGACGAGGTCGAGGGCGCCCTCGGCGAGGCCGGTCACGGCCCGCTGCCCGTGCTCGCCGTCGTCGGCCGCCCGAACGTCGGCAAGTCGACGCTCGTGAACCGCATCATCGGCCGCCGCGAGGCGGTCGTCGAGGACCGCCCGGGCGTCACCCGCGACCGCGTCACCTACGAGGCCGAGTGGGCCGGCCGCCGCTTCAAGGTCGTCGACACCGGCGGCTGGGAGCAGGACGTCCTCGGCATCGACGCGTCCGTCGCCGCCCAGGCCGAGTACGCGATCGAGGCCGCCGACGCGGTCGTCTTCGTCGTGGACGCCACGGTCGGCGCGACCGACACCGACGAGGCCGTCGTCAAGCTGCTGCGCCGGGCCGGCAAGCCCGTCGTGCTGTGCGCCAACAAGGTCGACGGCCCCTCCGCCGAGGCCGACGCCGCCATGCTGTGGTCGCTGGGCCTCGGCGAGCCGATGCCGGTCTCCGCGCTGCACGGCCGCGGCACCGGCGACATGCTGGACGAGGTCCTCAAGGCCCTGCCCGAGGCCCCGGCCCAGCGCTTCGGCACCGCGGTCGGCGGCCCGCGCCGCATCGCCCTGATCGGCCGCCCGAACGTCGGCAAGTCCTCCCTGCTCAACAAGGTGGCGGGCGAGGAGCGCGTCGTCGTCAACGAGCTCGCGGGCACCACCCGCGACCCGGTCGACGAGCTGATCGAGCTCGGCGGCGTGACCTGGAAGTTCGTGGACACCGCGGGCATCCGCAAGCGCGTCCACCTCCAGGAGGGCGCCGACTACTACGCCTCCCTGCGCACCGCCGCCGCGGTCGAGAAGGCCGAGGTCGCGGTGATCCTGATCGACGCGAGCGAGAGCATCTCCGTCCAGGACCAGCGCATCGTCACCATGGCCGTCGAGGCCGGCCGTGCGATCGTCATCGCGTACAACAAGTGGGACACGCTCGACGAGGAGCGCCGCTACTACCTCGAGCGCGAGATCGAGACCGAGTTCCAGCAGGTCGCGTGGGCGCCGCGGGTCAATGTCTCGGCGCAGACCGGCCGGCACATGGAGAAGCTCGTCCCGGCGATCGAGACGGCCCTCGCGGGCTGGGAGACGCGCGTGCCGACCGGGCGGCTGAACGCCTTCCTCGGCGAGCTCGTCGCGGCCCACCCGCACCCGATCCGGGGCGGCAAGCAGCCGCGCATCCTCTTCGGCACGCAGGCGGGCACGAAGCCCCCGCGGTTCGTCCTCTTCGCCTCCGGCTTCATCGAGGCGGGCTACCGGCGCTTCGTGGAGCGCCGCCTGCGCGAGGAGTTCGGCTTCGAGGGGACGCCGATCCACATCTCGGTGCGGGTGCGCGAGAAGCGCGGGCGCAAGAAGTAGGCAGGGCGAGCTCTGCCGGACCCCCGGCTGGGGGTCCGGGGGTTATCCCCCGGGAATTGCAGCCGGTGCGGGTGCGCGAGAAGCGCGGGCGCAAGAAGTAAGACGTGAGGGGCTGGGGGCCGTAGGGCCCCGCAGCCCCTCTGTCGCTAATAGCCGCGCATGCGGCCGTCACGTGGTGCGGGCGGCAGCGCGGGCATGTGCCCGCGCTGCCGCCCGTAGTGCGTGTCCCAGGCGGTCTGGTAGCCCGACGGAACGTGGTAGCCCAGCTGGCCGGCATAGCCCTGCTGCCCGCCGTACTGGCCGTAGCCGAGCTGCGGATGCGGACCGAAGCCCACGAACTTCAGCTCCTCCTCGCCGGAACGGTCGAAGGGGAGGGCCCGGAACGAGCGGCGGTACTCGGAGTAGAGCGCATCGTAGATCGGGGTGACCGAGACGGGATGGCTCTGCGGGGTGGTGTCGCGGGGTGGGCGCATACCGGGGATGTGGTTCGGGTACGGAATCCGCGGGGCAGGCTCGTATGAGTGCACATACGAGCCAACGAGCCCGTGGCCCGGGGGATGCGGGCCCGGCCCGTAATGGGCCGCCGGAGCGTGGCCGGCGGGGTCCACGGGGTGCACGACGCTCGTCACGTACCCGCGAGCGGCATGGACGCGGCGACGAGCCGCCCGGCCGCCGCCGCCCGGTCGAGGGCCTCGCGCAGCAGGTCCTCCCGCGGCTGCGAGCCGATCGTGCCGACGGGCGCCGCGAAGACCAGCACCCGCTTGGTCTTGTTCACCGCCGAGCGCCACTCGGGGGCCACCTGCATCGCCTGGTGGGCCTGCCACCACGCACTGGGCTGGCCACCCGCGACGCCCGGCATCAGGATCGCGTGCAGCTGCCCCATGGCCAGCAGCACCGACCAGCCCGGGGTGGGCGGCGGCACCTGCTCCACGGTGGCGACGGGCGCGAAGCCCTGCTCGATCAGGAGCGGCAGGAAGACGTCGACCGGCCCGGTCGTGCCCGGGCGGGCGATCGGCCCGAGCGGCTCGACGACGAGCGCCGGGTGCTGGTCGCCCTTGATCAGCACCAGGCCGCTGGTGACGCCCAGCTCGGCCTGCACGGGCCCGTCGGGCGCGGCGGTCAGCGTGGGCATGGCGGCGGGCGCCGGCAGCTGCGGCGCACCGGCCTGCTCACCCTCGCCCTGGATGGAGCGCACGGCGCCCTGCAGCTGTTCCTCGGGGACCGCGACGACCTGGGAGGGGATGCAGGCGGCGTGCGCGAAGGCGAGCACGGCCGTCTCCTCGCCGACGAAGAGCACGGTGCTGGTCCGCTCCCGGTCCGTGTCGCCCGGTGTGCGGCAGGACGTGCAGTCGTAGCTGCCCGGGGCGGTGACGCCGCCCAGCAGTCGTTCGGCCTCTTCGTCGCCGATCTCGGCGCGGACGTCCTCACTGACGTCGAGCATGCGCGGCACGGGTGGCTCCTAGATATCGGTGCGTATCACACGGGGGTTCCCGGTTCGTAAGAGCACAACGGGCGATCCGCGGCGGGGGTCACGCGTAACGAGTTGGGGATCGGGGCCAACCTCCCGGCCCGTACCACGGTCTAGTCTTCCGGTAGGCGGGCTGGAAGGAATGTCCGCGGCAACCGGCTGGGGACGAATGCACATCTCATTCCTTATTCACAATGCGTACGGCATCGGCGGGACGATCCGGACCACGTTCAACCTCGCGAGCACCCTCGCCGAGCAGCACGACGTGGAGGTCGTCTCCGTCTTCCGCCACCGCGAGGAGCCGGTCTTCTCGCCCGGCGGGAAGGTGCGCCTGCGCCACCTGGTCGACCTGCGCAAGGGCACGCCGGGCTACGAGGGCGACGACCCGGAGTACGAGCGCCCCGCCGCGGTCTTCCCCGCCACGGAGGGCCGCTACAAGCAGTACAGCGCCCTGACCGACCGGCGGATCGCCGAGCACCTGCGCACCCTGGACAGCGACGTGGTCGTGGGCACCCGCCCCGGCCTCAACGTGCACATCGCCCAGCAGGCCCGCCGCGGCCCGGTCCGGGTCGGCCAGGAGCACCTGACGCTGAGCACCCACTCCCAGCCGCTCAAGCTGACGCTGCGCACGCACTACCCGCGGCTGGACGCCGTCACCACCGTGACCGAGGCCGACGCCGCGACGTACCGCAAGCTGATGCGGCTGCCCGGCGTGCGGGTGGAGGCCGTGCCCAACAGCATCCCCGCACCGGCCGTGGCCCCGGCCGACGGCACCGGCAAGTGGGTGGTCGCCGCCGGCCGGCTCGCCCCCGCCAAGCGCTACGACGTGCTGATCCGCGCCTTCGAGAAGGTCGTGGCCGAGCGTCCCGACTGGAAGCTGCGGATCTACGGCGCGGGCGCCGAGCGCGCCAAGCTGCGCGCCCTCATCGACAAGCGCGGCCTCTACAACCACGTCTTCCTCATGGGCCCCGCCAATCCCCTGGACCCCGAGTGGGTCAAGGGCTCCATCGGCGCCGTCACCTCCAGCCTGGAGTCGTTCGGCATGACGATCGTCGAGGCGATGCGCTGCGGCCTGCCGGTGGTCTCCACCGACTGCCCGCACGGCCCCGGCGAGATCATCGACGACGGCGTGGACGGCCTGCTGGTACCGGTCGGCAAGACCGACAAGATCGCCGCCGGCCTGCTGAAGCTGATCAACGACGACGAGCTGCGGCAGCGGATGGGCCGGGCGGCGCTCGCGAGCTCCGCCCGGTTCGACCCGGCCGAGGTCGCCGGCCGCTACGAGCAGCTCTTCGGCGACCTGGTGGCCCGCGGCGCCCTGCGCGGCTCGCTGCACCGCACCCGTGGTGCGCTGCTCAGCAACGCGTTCAGGACCACGGACGCGAGCCGCTCCGCCCTGCGCCGGGTGCGTGCCGCATGACGCCCGAGCGCCGCAAACCCTCCGTGCCCGCGAACTCCGCCGGTTCCGGCGGCCCCACCACCCCCGAGGAGAGCACCATCGTGTCTGCCCCGGCACCGCCGCGCGCCGACTGCATCGCGGACTCCGCGGGCGGGCTCACCTTCGACCTCGACGCCCCCGGCTCCGGCGCCGACCTCAGCGAACCGGGCCACTGGACCGCCGCGCTGGTCCTGCGCCGCCGCGGCGACGACGAGGCCGAGGAGGTCCGCCTGCCGCTCGCGCCCGACGGCGGGGGACGGCTGCGCGCCGTGCTGCCCAGCACCGTCGCGCTGCCCGAAGGCCGCTGGGACGTCTACGCCGCCTTCGCCGACGCCGAGCCGCGCCGCCTCGTGCCGGGCCTCGCCGACCTCAGATCGCTGGTCGACCGCAGACCCGGGCCGAGCACCTCGCCGCTCGCGGTCCGCATCCCGTACGCGACCAAGCACGGCAACCTCTCGCTGCGCAGCTGGCTGCGGGCCCCGCACGCCGAGGCCGGCGCCCTGCACCCGGACGCCTCGGGGCTGACCGCCCACGGCAGCCTGCACCGCGTCGCGGACCCGGCCGCCTGGCTCGCGGGCGCCGTCGTGGAGGCCCGCTGCCGCCGCGCGCCCGACCTCGTCGTCACGGCCCCGGTGACGCAGGAGAAGCCGGCGGACGACGCCCCCGCCGAGGAGGGCGGCCAGGACTTCTCCTTCACCCTGGACTACGCCCGGCTCGCCGCGGAGTGGCGGGGCGGCCTGGACGTCTGGGACCTGTGGCTGTGCCCGGCGGACGGCTCGGCTCCCGCCCGTCTCGCCCGCCTCCTCGACGACATCGTCGACAAGCAGCAGATCTTCGTCTACCCCGCGCTGCCCGTCGACGCGGAGTACGCGCCCGCCCAGGCCGGCCCGTACTACACGGCCGACAACGACCTGGCGGTCCGGATCGAGGAGCGCCCGCCCGTAGCGGGCTGACCCCGAGGAGACCGCCGGCCCCGCCCCGGGCTCCGCTCACGAAGGCCCACGACGGTCAGGGAGCGGTCGCCCCGGGCGCTTCCGCCGTCTGCGGGGCGGCGGCCCGGGCCACCTCCGGGTGGTGCAGGTCGAACGCGGGCGACTCCGAACGGATCCGGGGGAGGGCGACGAAGTTGTGCCGGGGCGGCGGGCAGGACGTCGCCCACTCCAGCGAGCGGCCGTAGCCCCACGGGTCGTCGACGCCGACGGGCTTGCCGTACCTGGCGGTCTTCCAGACGTTGTAGAAGAACGGCAGGTTGGACAGGCCCAGCAGGAACGCGCCGATCGAGGACACCGTGTTGAGGGCCGTGAAGCCGTCGGCCGCGAGGTAGTCGGCGTAGCGGCGGGGCATGCCCTCGGCGCCCAGCCAGTGCTGGACGAGGAAGGTGAGGTGGAAGCCCAGGAACAGCGTCCAGAAGTGGATCTTCCCCAGCCGCTCCTCCAGCATCTTGCCCGTGAGCTTCGGCCACCAGAAGTAGAAGCCCGCGAACGTCGCGAACACCACCGTCCCGAACACCACGTAGTGGAAGTGCGCGACGACGAAGTAGGTGTCCGTCACGTGGAAGTCCAGCGGCGGCGACGCGAGGATCACCCCGGTCAGGCCGCCGAAGAGGAAGCTCACCAGGAACCCGGCGGCCCACAGCATCGGCGCCTCGAACGACAGCGAGCCGTGCAGCATCGTGCCGATCCAGTTGAAGAACTTCACGCCGGTCGGCACGGCGATGAGGAACGACATGAAGGAGAAGAAGGGCAGCAGCACCGCTCCGGTGGCGAACATGTGGTGCGCCCAGACCACCAGCGACAGGGCCGTGATGGTCATGGTGGCGCCGACGAGCGACAGATAGCCGAAGATCGGCTTCCGGGAGAACACCGGGATGATCTCGCTGATGATGCCGAAGAACGGCAGCGCGATGATGTAGACCTCGGGGTGGCCGAAGAACCAGAAGAGGTGCTGCCACAGCAGCGCCCCGCCGCTCGCGGAGTCGAAGACCAGGGACGAGAACCGCCGGTCCGCCTCCAGCACCAGCAGCGACGCCGCCAGGACGGGGAAGGCCAGCAGGATCAGGACCGAGGTGAAGAGCACGTTCCAGGTGAAGACGGGCATCCGGAACATCGTCATCCCGGGCGCGCGCATCCCGATGATCGTGGTCAGGAAGTTCACCGCGCCGAGGATCGTGCCGAAGCCGGAGAGCGCCAGCCCCATGATCCACATGTCGGTGCCGATGCCGGGGGAGCGGACCATGCTGTTGAGCGGGGCGTAGCCGGTCCAGCCGAAGGTGGCGCCGCCCTGCGGCATCAGCAGGCTGGACACCACGATCAGGCCGCCGAAGAGGTACAGCCAGTACGCGAACATGTTGAGCCGCGGGAAGGCCACGTCCGGCGAGCCGATCTGCAGGGGCATGATCGCGTTGGCGAAGCCGGCGAAGGCCGGGGTCGCGAAGAGCAGCAGCATGATCGTGCCGTGGGCCGTGAAGGCCTCGTTGAACGACTCGTTGGTCATGAACTGCAGCCCCGGCCGGGCCAGCTCGGCGCGCATCAGCATCGCCAGCAGGCCGCCCGCCAGGAAGAAGGCGAACGAGGTGATCAGGTAGAGGTTGCCGATGGTCTTGTGGTCGGTGGTCGTGAGCCAGCCGATGACGAGCCTGCCCGGTCGGCGCTCCCGCGCCGGGCCGGTGGTCGCCTGCGCGGTGTCCGTCCCCATCTGCGCTCCCTCGATCGCTCGGTCGTGCACCTCGACGGGCTTGCGGGCTCACGCCATGATGCTCGTCCCGCGCCCGGCGCGCGAGGGTGCCTCAGATTCGGAATTATTTATTCCGGATACTTCCGGACCACGGCATTCCCATGACCGTGAACACGGACCCGCAATATCCGACGGGTCCCTTGTGTGCTCATTCGGGCCCTCGTCCGAGGGTTTTCCGGGAGGGTGCGGAAAAGGATCCGTGTATTTCCCGCCCGCACTTTGTGAAGACGCCCGGTCCCGCGCCGAAAACCCCGTAGGGGTGAAACATTCCGCGGCAAACCACATCGGGTTCTCTGTGACAGAAGTGTGACCGCCGGGGGACGGTGTCGCCGTGGCGGCGTGCTGCCGGCCCCTCCTGCTTCCCGCCCGCTTCCGCTTCCGTCCGGCGGCGGGGGCGGCCTACGGTGACGGGCATGGCACCTCTACCGAACCTCCCCGCCGACCCCGACGACGACCTCACCGCCTACGTGGGCCTTGGCACCGCCGCCGCGGCCGAGCGGGCCCGCGCCCGCGGCTGGGCCACCGTGCGCGCCCTCGCGCCGGGCACGATCGTCACCATGGAGTACATGGCGGGCCGGCTGAACTTCGAGGCCCAGGACGGCGTCGTGAAGCGCTGCTGGAAGGGATGACCCGCGGCGTACGGACGACGGCGGCCCCGGAACCTCCGCAGAGGTCCGGGGCCGCCGTCGTACGCAGCGGGGCTGCGGTCCGTCAGCCGCCCACCGTCCGGCCGCGGCCCGAGGCCGGGCCCAGCGGGGTGCGCGGCACCCGGTCCGGGTTCGGCGGGCGGCGGCTGCCGGTCGGCGTGACCGGGGTCCGCTCCGAGCGCGCCGTGTGCGGCCGGGCCGGCAGGTACGGCCGGCCCTCGCCGGCGCGGACGCCCGCCGTACGGCTCCCGACGCCCACCGGCTCGCGGGCCGGCTGCTCGTCGTCGGCCGGGGCGCGCGGGGCGGCCACGGACACCGGAGCCACCGGGACGGGCACCAGCGCACCGCGCTCGCGCACCCGGCGCCACAGGGCCAGCAGCCACACCTCGGCCCGGGCCATCGGCGCCTCGAACCAGGGCAGGGCGAGGAGCACCAGCAGGCCCGCGGTCCAGCCGAGGGTCACGTCGCTCATCCAGTGCGTACCGAGATAGACCGTCGTCATGCCGACGCCCAGTGCGAGGAGCGCGGCGATCACCGAGGCCACCCGGCGGGTGCGCTTGGTGGTGGCCAGATAGGCCAGGACGCCCCAGGTCACCACGGCGTTGGCGGTGTGCCCGGAGGGGAATATGTCGCCGCCCGCGAACATCTCGTTCGAGCCGATCGAGGTGGCGTAGTGCGGGCCGAGCCGGCCCATGCCGATCTTCGCCGCGCCCACGGTCGCGTTGAGCAGCAGCAGTGACGTGCCGAGGACCAGCAGCGGGCGCAGCGTCCCCTGCCTGTAGGTGCGCCAGCCCAGCCAGGCGGCCACCGCGACGGCGGTCGGGCCGCGCTGGCCCAGGACCACGAAGTAGTCGAGGAAGGTGTGGATCTCCGGCCACTGCTTGTACGGCCGGAAGAGCATGACCTGCCAGTCGAACCGCACCGGCCAGGACGTGGTGAGCACGCCGACCACGATCGCCAGGTACACCACGGAGGTGGCCACGAAGATCCCGAGGCGGGTCCGGGTCATCCGCGGCCGCACGGGCTCGGTCGGGCGCTCCTCCGCTTGGACGAGCTCGTCGTTGGTACGCACTCAATCGACGTTACATTGAGTGACAGGAAGCTTCGGCCGATCGGGCCTGTTTGTGATGACGATGTGATGTGGAATGCGTCTCAGCCATGACGTGCGCCACATTCGATTCCCCGGGACAACCATCGCACCGGAAATTCCGGAACCCCTCCGGGCGGCTGCCGGGGCCGTTTTGTTTCGTATTCCGCGCCGTCGTTTATCGGGGATTGGCCCGGGTGTTCCACGGCGTTTTCCGGGGCACCCGGGAGCCGGGTACGGACGATCACCCGGAAAACGATCAGCGGGCCGGGGCGGCGCGGGGCCGGCGGCGGTCGGATCAGGGGGGACCCGAGCCGTTCAGCCAGAACGCCCCGTACACCGCCGACGCCAGCACCACCGTGCTCACCGTCAGTACCGCCCGCACCGGCCGTGCCCGCGCGGCGGCCACCGCGAGCGGCAGCAGCAGCGGGAACGCCGGCATCATCAGGCGCGGCTTCGAACCGAAGTACCCCTTCGCCGTCAAGGCCAGCAGCAGCACGGCCCCCGCGTAACCGAGCAGCGGCAGCGGCTGGCGCTGCCGCACGCACGCCGTATACAGCCACAGCACCAGACCCACGCCCACCAGCAGCCCCAGCCCCGCGGCGAACGCCGGGCCGAAGAGCCGCTGCGCGATGAACGAACCGAAGGCCAGCCCGCCGTCGAAGCCGTTGCCCCAGCCGCCCTGCACGTCCAGATAACCCGTCGGGCTGCCCGTCCGCACGCCCACCCACACGAAGTACGCGAGCCAGCCCAGCGGCGCGAGCACCGCGCCCAGCAGCATCCGGGCCGTCTTCCGCGGCTCCGGGCGCCCCCCGCGCCGCAGCGCGACCAGCACCCCGAGCCACACGGCCAGCACCACCGCCGCACCCACCGGGCGCGTCAGCCCGGCCAGCGCCGCGAACGCGCCCGCCCACACCCAGCGGCCCGTCAGCACCGCGTACAGGCTCCACGCCGCCAGTGCCGTGAACAGCGACTCCGAATACGCCATCGACTGCACGATGCCGACCGGCAGCGCCGCCCACAGCGCCACCAGGGCCACGCCCGCCCGGCGCCCGTACAGCCGCTCCCCGATCAGGAAGACCGCCCATGCGGCCAGCAGCGACGACACCGCGCTGACCACCAGGCCCGCGTCCCCCGCGGACAGCGGGAAGACCGCCGACAGACCCCGCTCCAGCCAGGGCAGCAGCGGGAAGAACGCCAGGTCCGAATGGACCTTCCCGCCCGGCAGGTGCAGCGTGTAGCCGTAGCCCTGGTCGGCGATGCGCGCGTACCAGATGGAGTCCCAGCGCGCCGAGAGCAGCTGGTGCGGGCTCTTGCCCGCGCAGTACCCCCACACCGCGAGGACCGCGATCCCCAGCGCCCGCACCCCCGCGTAGACCAGCAGGGCGGGCAGCGCACGGCGCAGCGCGCCGCACGCCCGGAGGGCGGCCCGGGGCAGGGGAGCCCCGGCGCCCGTACCGGCGGGAGAAACAAGATCAGTCACCGATCAATTGTCCAGCATGAGCGGAGCGCCTCCACGATCGGCCCGGACGGTGACGGAGCACACGGATCCGTGCCCGGGACTCGCGTACGCTGTCGAGTCACTCGCCGACGACGCCGCGCGGTCCACAGTCCCCGGGACCCGCGGGCGCGGCGAGCGCATGACACGGAGGTGTGAATGTCCGGGACGACCACGGCCGGCCCGCCGCGGGCTGACGGCGTCCCCCGGCAGCGGTACCGGCGCGGACAGCGGCAGCGGCCGCCGTACGAGCCCGGAGCCGGAGCCGGGGTGAGCCGCTGGACCGTCCTCGTCGTCCTCTGCGTCAGCCTGCTCCTCGTCGCCGTCGACGCGACCGTCCTGCACGTCGCCGTCCCGGCCGTCACCGAGGACCTGCGGCCCGGCGCGATCCAGCTGCTCTGGATCGTCGACGTCTACCCGCTCGTCTGCGCCTCGCTGCTCATCCTCTTCGGCACCCTCGGCGACCGCGTCGGCCGCCGCCGGGTGCTGCTCCTCGGCTACGGGCTCTTCGGCGCCGCCTCCGCGCTCGCCGCCTTCGCCCCCACCCCGGAAGTGCTCGTCGGAGCCCGCGCGCTGCTCGGCGCCGGCGGCGCGATGATCATGCCGGCGACGCTGTCCATCCTCCGCCAGGTCTTCCCCGACCGGCGCGAGCGGGCCCTCGCCGTCGGCGTGTGGAGCGCGGTCGCGGCGGTGGGCGCCGCCGTCGGGCCGCTGCTCGGCGGCTTCCTCCTCGAACACTTCTGGTGGGGATCGGTCTTCCTCATCAACATCCCGCTGATGGCCGCGGCCCTGCCGGTGGGACGGTGGCTGCTGCCCGAGTCGACCGGGCCCCGCGACGGGCCGTGGGACGTGACCGGCGCGCTGATGGCCGCGTTCGGGCTGTTCGGGCTCGTCCTCGGCGTGAAGCGGGCCGGCACGGGCGAGGCGCTCTCGCTCGGCGCGGTCGTCCCCGGCGCGGTCGGGGCGGCCCTGCTCGTCCTCTTCGTCCGCCGGCAGCGGCGGCGCACCCACCCGCTCGTCGACCTGCGGATGTTCTCCCGGCCCGCCTTCGGGACGTCCGTCGGGTGCATCGTGCTCGCCATGCTCGCGCTCGTCGGCCTGGAACTGATCGCCGCGCAGTACCTCCAGCTCGTCCTCGGGCTCACCCCGCTGGAGACCGGGCTGCGGCTGCTGCCGCTCACGCTCGCCGCGATGGCCGCGGGGCTCGTCGGCTCGCGCGTGCTGCAGTGGCTCGGCCCCCGCGCGATGGTCGCCCTCGGCTTCCTGCTGACCGCCGCGGCCGTCGCCTCGCTGACCGCCATGGGCCTCCACGACCGGCCCGAAGTGCTCTTCGGCTGCTTCGTCCTGCTCGGCTTCGGCCTGGAGACCACGCTCTTCGGCGCCTACGAGTCGATGCTCAGCGAGGCGCCCGCGGAGTCCGCGGGCGGCGCCGCGGCGATCGGCGAGACCTCGTACCAGCTCGGTGCGGGCATCGGCATCGCCCTGCTGGGCAGCGTCATGAACGCCGCCTACGCGCCGGGCGTCGCCTCCGTCCCCGGCGTCCCGAGCGCGGCCGGCGCCTCCGCGAGCCACTCCCTCGGCGAGGCCTACGACGTCGCCTCCCGGCTGGGGGGACCGGCGGGGGCCGCGCTGCGGGTCGCCGCGCGCGATGCGTTCGTGCACGGGTTGCATGTGACGCTGGCGCTGAGCGTGTGTCTGCTGCTGGTGGGGGCGGTGGCGGCGTTGCGGTTGCCGCGGGCGATGGATTGTGAGGCGGCCGTGTCCCCGTCGGTGGCCGAGGAGGGTGCGGCACCGCCGGTGAGGTAGGGGGAGGGTTGCTCGCCGTCGCGGCGGGAGGAAATGCCCCGCCGCAACCGGCGATCAGCCGACGTGATGGTGTCCGGCGGTGCCGGATCCACCCCCGGCCCGCTCTGGACTCGGCCGGTTACCCGGCCGTAGCGTGCTGGCGAAGCGAAAGCGATCACTCATTCGCCCGCACCCCGCCGGAGGCACCCGTGTTCGACCCGCATGACCCCCTCGGCATCGACGACCTCCTCACCGACGAGGACCGCGCCGTCCGGGACACCGTCAGGCAGTGGGCCGCCGACCGCGTCCTCCCGCACATCGCGCAGTGGTACGAGTCCGGCGAACTCCCCGTCGTCCGGGAGCTCGCCCGCGAGCTCGGCGCGATCGGCGCCCTCGGCATGCAGCTCCGCGGCTACGGCTGCGCGGGCGCGAGCGCCGTGCAGTACGGCCTGGCCTGCCTGGAGCTGGAGGCCGCCGACTCCGGCATCCGCTCCCTGGTCTCCGTGCAGGGCTCCCTCGCGATGTACGCGATCCACCGCTTCGGCTCCGAGGAGCAGAAGCAGCAGTGGCTGCCGGCGATGGCGGCGGGCGAGACCATCGGCTGCTTCGGCCTGACCGAGCCCGACCACGGTTCGGACCCCGCGGGCATGCGCACGTACGCCAAGCGCGACGCCGGCGGCGACTGGGTGCTGACCGGCCGCAAGATGTGGATCACCAACGGGTCGGTCGCCGGCGTCGCCGTGGTCTGGGCGCAGACCGACGGCGGCATCCGGGGCTTCGTCGTGCCCACCGACCGCCCCGGCTTGTCCGCGCCGGAGATCCGGCACAAGTGGTCGCTGCGCGCCTCGGTCACCAGCGAGCTGGTCCTGGACGAGGTGCGGCTGCCCGCGGACGCCGTGCTGCCGGAGGCCACCGGCCTGCGCGGCCCGCTGAGCTGCCTGAGCCACGCCCGCTACGGCATCGTCTGGGGCTCGATGGGCGCGGCGCGCACGAGCTTCGAGACCGCGCTCGACTACGCGCGGACGCGCGAGCAGTTCGGGAAGCCGATCGGCGCCTTCCAGCTCACCCAGGCCAAGCTGGCCGACATGGCGGTGGAGCTGCACAAGGGGATCCTGCTGGCCCACCACCTGGGGCGGCGGATGGACGCGGGGACGCTGCGGCCGGAACAGGTGAGCTTCGGCAAGCTCAACAACGTGCGGGAGGCGATCGAGATCTGCCGGACGGCGCGGACGGTCCTCGGCGCGAACGGGATCTCGCTGGAGTACCCGGTGATGAGGCACGCCACGAACCTGGAGTCCGTGCTGACGTACGAGGGGACGGTGGAGATGCACCAGTTGGTGCTGGGCAAGGCGCTCACCGGTCTCGACGCGTTCCGGTAAGCCCTCGCCCGGGGTGCGCGGCCTGCGCCGCGCACCTCAGCTCTGGTTGTAGAAGCCGCCGTTCGCCCGCCCCACCGGCTCCCCGCTGACCACCTTGTAGTCGGCGGGGGTCAGCAGGAAGACCCGGTTGGCCACGCGCTCGATGGAGCCGCGCAGCCCGAACGTCAGCCCGGCCGCGAAGTCCACGACGCGCTTGGCGTCGTTGGGCTCCATGCCCGTGAGGTTGACGATCACGGGCACCCCCTCGCGGAAGAGCTCGCCGATGCCCCGGGCGTCGCGGAAGCCGTCCGGGGTGACGGTGGCGATGCGCGTGCCCTGCTCCTGCGCGGCCTCGTCCGCCACGCGCACCTTGGGGTTGGTGACCCAGGCGTCGCCGGGCTCGGGTCCTTCGGCGTAGTCGTCGTCGTAGTAGCGCTCGTCATCGCTGTCGTCGACGAGGCCGAGCCAGGCACTCGCCTTGCGCACCGATCCCATGAACGCCTCCTCTCACACGCGGTGTGTTCCGCCCGCATCCCTATCGTCGTCCATGATGCGGATGGTGTGCCAAGCGGATGGCCGCCGGACGAGCATTTCGTGACGCATCTGGTGCAAACCGGGTGGCGGTGCGTCAGAAACCCCGTAGGCCCCCTCTTGCGCCCTGGACCTGGGCATATGCGGTTACGGCGGGCGTTTCGGGGGCGGGGTGCGGGCCCCGGTCGGGTCGGGTGGTCAGGTGATTAGGATGCCCGGGTCCATTCACGCCACACACGGGGGCTGGGTTTTGTTCGGGATCATAAGGCCATGCCGGCACAGGTTGTCAGAGGCCATGCGCACGGAATGGATGGCGCATCTGTGCGGACTGTGCCTCGCGCTGCGCGGCGACCACGGACAGTTCGCACGCGCGGCCACCAACTACGACGGTCTGGTCATCTCGGTCCTGGTGGAGGCCCAGTCGCCGGCGGACGAGGGCGCCAACTCCTGGCGGCGCACGGCGGGCCCGTGCCCGCTGCGCGGCATGCGCACCGCTTCCGTGGCCAAGGGTGAGGGCGCGCGGCTCGCCGCTTCGGTCTCGCTGGTGCTGGCGTCGGCGAAGATGCGCGACCATGTCGCCGACGGCGACGGCGTGTTGGCGCGCCGCCCGGTCGCCGCGGCGGCGCGCCGCGTGGCCGCCAAGTGGGACCGCGCCGGAGCCCGTACGGGAGCCGACCTCGGGTTCGACACCGCGGTGCTGGTCGACGCGGTCGAACGGCAGGCCGGCATCGAGGCGCTGGCCGGTACGGGGACGTCGCTGCTGACGGTGACCGAACCCACCGAGACGGCCACCGCCGCGGCCTTCGGCTACACCGCCGTCCTCGCCGGACGGCCCGGCAACAAGGCGCCCTTGGAGGAGGCGGGCCGGCTCTTCGGGCGGCTGGCCCACCTGCTGGACGCCGTCGAGGACCTGGCGGAGGACGCGGAGAGCGGCGCGTGGAACCCGGTCGCCGCGACGGGCACCGAGCTCGCCGAGGTGCGCAGGCTGTGCGACGACGCGGTGCACGGCGTCCGCCTGGCGCTGCGCGAAGTCGACTTCGCGAGCAAGAGCCAGAGCAGGCTGGCGCACGTGCTCCTCGCGCACGAACTGGAGCGCGCCGTCGACCGGGCGTTCGGTACGGCGGGCTGCGGACACGCCGGGCATGCGGGAGCGGCCGGGCAGGCCGGAGGGGCCGGGCAGGCCGCGGCGGCCGGGCCCCAGGACGGTTCGCCGCAGGGCGCGTTCGGGCCGCCGCCCGTCATGCCGCCGGACCAGAGGCCGCCTGGGCACATGCCTCCCGGCGCGCCGCCCGAGCCGCCGCGGCGCGGCCGGCGGCGCGGGCTCATAGCCGGCTGTGCCGTGTGGGCCACGCTTTTCTGCACGTGCCAGGTCTGCTGCCGGGACCCGTACTTCGACCCGTGGGACGGAAGGCAGCGGGAAGGCTGGTGCCACAAATGCGACTGTGGCGACTGCGATTGCAGCGGCTGCGGCGATTGCTGCAACTGCTGTGACTGTTGCGAGAGCTGTGATTGCTGCGACTGCGGCGGTTGTGACTGCGGCTGTTGAGTGGGCGTGCGGGTGCGCGGTAGCGCGAGGGTGTGCGTGTACGTGTACGTGTGCGTGTACGTGTGCGAGGGGAGGGGCGGCGCATGCGTGCCGCTGATGTGAAGGCGTAACTGTGTGAAGGCTTAACCGATGTGATGGGGCTTCGCGGTCGGCGCGGTCAGCCCTGGCAACAGGAGTCGCCCGGAAGGGGTGCAGGGGAGCCGGGACACGACGTGGACCACACCCGGCCGAAGTCGATGTGGTTCCGGGTGACGAGCTGTTGCCCTGAGTGCATGGGCCAAGTGGAACAGTCATCCGTTTCTCCGTCAACCGTCCTGAGATGGCTTGTCCAGGATGTGGACCTGTCGGCGGACAGGCTTGACAGTTGGCCAAGGCACCGGAATAGCCTCGGAGTTCGGCCGTGCTGAGGGGCGCGGCCGGATGCGCCGCGCCCGACGCGGCCGCCGCGTCCGTTGTGAAGGCGCCGCCCCCGTATGCACGGAGCCTTTGCATGCCCTCCTTCGCCGTCACCGGCGCCGGCCTCCTCGGACGCATCGCCGTCAACGCCGCCGCCGTGTCCTTCGCCCGCCCTGCCGAGCGCGCCTTCCGTGCGCGGTCCCTCCCGCCCGTGGGCACCGCCGGTCACCGCCGTGGGAGTGTCTCGCCGTCGCGGCGGCGGGGGAGCGCCGGCTCGGCAACGCCGCTGGGCCCGGCACGATTCTTCTGCCGCAGCGGCGAGCAACCGGGCCGGTGGTGTCCGGCGGTGCCAGGCCGGGATCAGGCCGTCGGGCACCGCCGAGGACCCGCCGTGCCCCGACCGCCGCCGGCTCCGGCTCCCCTCCGAGCCGCCCGCACCCCGAGCCGGCCGTGCCCGTTCGCGCAACCGATCGGGCGGCCGGCCCTCGCGCAACCGATCGGGCGGCCAGCCCGTTCGTGCTCCCCACACCCCCAGGGAATGCCATGTCCGCACCCATCCGGCCCCTGCACCTGGCCGTGAGCATCGACCGCCCCGGCGTCCGCGACGCCGAGTCCTACGTCCGGGCCGCGCGCCTCGCCGAGCGCGGCAGGCTGGACTTCGTCACCCTCGGCGACACCCTCGGCCCGCCCCGGCGCGGCGCGAGCCGCCTCGACGCCCTCGCCGTCCTCGCCCGCGTCGCCCCCGCCACCGACCGGATCGGCCTCGTGCCCACCGTCACCACCACCCATACCGAGCCGTTCCGCGTCGCCGACGCCGTCTCCACCCTCGACCGGGTGAGCAACGGCCGCGCAGGCTGGACCGCCGAGGTGTCCGCCACCGAGGCCGAGGCCCGCCACTTCGGCCGGCGCGCCCCGGCCCCCGCCGACGCGCTGTGGCACGAGGCCGCCGCGGTCGCCGGCGCCGCCGCCCGGCTCTGGGACAGCTGGGAGGACGACGCCGAGATCCGCGACGCCGCCACCGGCCGCTTCATCGACCGCGACAAGCTGCACCACGTCGACGCCGAAGGCCCCGGCTGGTCCGTCCGCGGACCCTCCGCCGTGCCCCGCCCCCCGCAGGGCCGTCCGGTCACCGCCGTCGACGGCACCCACCTGCCGGCGCGCGCGGCCGCCGCCCGCCACGCCGACGTCGTCTACCTCCGCACCGGCCCCACACCCGCGCCCGGCGCGGTCCGCGCCGCCCGCGCCGACCTGCACGCCCGGCTGCGCGCACTGGGCCGCGACCCTGGACGCGTCGTCGTCCTCGCCTCCCTGCCCGTCGCCCTGTACGCGGCCGCCGACGCCGTCGCCCTGGCCGACCTGGCCGGCTCCTGGTGGGCGGACGGCGTCGTCGACGGCTTCCACTTCCGGCCCCGGGACCCCGACCGGGACCTTGCGCTGCTGGTCGACGGCACCGTGCCCGTACTCCAGCACCGGGGCCTGCTCCGCTCCTTCTACCCCGGCGGCACGCTCCGCGAGCACCTCTGCCTGCCGCGCCCCGCCAACCGCCACACCACCGCGAGGAGGACCGCATGACCGACCCCAGGGCGCGGCAGCGCAAGCAGATGCACCTGGCCGTGCACGCCCCCGGCGCCGGCAACACGACCGTGTGGGCCCTCCCGCCCGCCGGCCCCGCCACCACCCCTGCCAAAGGCTCCCCCGAACTCCGTCCGGGGGGACCCCCGGCGCGCCGCTCCCCTTGTTCCGGCAGCCACACCGACTTCTCGTCCTTCCGGCACCTCGCCGCCACCGCCGAACGCGGCCTCTTCGACTTCTTACTCCTCGCCGAAGGGCTGCGGCTGCCCGAGCACAAGGGCCGGATCCACGACCTGGACGCCGTCGGCCGCCCCGAACCGATCACCCTGCTCAGCGCCCTGGCCGGCGTCACCGACCGGATCGGCCTGGCCGCCACCGCCGACACCACGTTCCACGAGCCCTACGAACTGGCCCGCCGGCTCGCCTCCCTGGACCACCTCAGCGACGGGCGCGCCGCCTGGAACGTGGTCGCCTCCTCCTCCGATGCCTTCGCCGCCGAGAACTTCCGGCCCGGCGCCGCCCACCTCGACCGGCCCGAGTGCTTCGCGCGCGCCGCAGAGTTCGTCGTCACCGCGCGCGAACTGTGGGACTCGTGGACACCCGGAGGAGTGCCGCGGCCCTTCGCCCACCACGGGCGCCACTTCTCGGTCTCCGGCACGTTCGACGTGGCCCGCAGCCCGCAGGGGCACCCGGTGGTCATCCAGGCCGGGGACTCCGAGGAGGAACGGGAGTCCGCGGCCTCCGCCGCCGACGTGTTCTTCGCCGGGCCGCCCGGGACGCCGGAGGCCGGGCAAGCCCTCCGCGCCGACGTCGGACGGCGGCTCGCCGCGTACGGGCGGCGGCCCGAAGACCTGAAGATCATGCCGGGCGTGACGTTCGCGCTCGGGGACACCGACGCCGAGGCCCAGGAGAACGCCGCCGAGATCCGCAAACAGCAGGTGTCGCCGCAGGGCGCGCTGTTCGCCCTGGAACGGGTGTGGGGCCGGGACCTGTCCGGCTACGACCCCGACGGGCCGCTGCCCGGCATCGACCCGGACCCCGCCGGAGAAGCCGCCCCGGGACGGGCCCCGGTCGCCGACCCCCTCGCCGTCGCCGCGCGCTGGCGGGCCGTGGCCGAGGCCAAGGGGCTGTCCATCCGGCAGACCGTGATCGAGACGGCCGGGCGGCAGACCTTCATCGGCACCCCCTCGTCCGTCGCCGCCCAGATGGACGGCTTCGTCACCGCCGGAGCCGCCGACGGCTTCGTCCTCCTCCCGCACCACACCCCCGGCGGGCTGGACGACTTCGTCGACCGCGTCGTGCCGCTGCTCCAGGAACGTGGCGCGTTCCGAACGGAATACGCGGGCGCGACGCTCCGCGAGCACCTCGGGTTGCCGCTGCCCGTATGGAAGGGTTGACGGTCATGAGCACGGACACGGCGCGCGACGCACGACAGCAGTGGAAGGCGTGGCGCGAAGAGCGCACGGAGACGGTCTCGGCACCGTACGGACCCCTCGCCCTGACGGGCACGCACTGGCTCGCCGACGCCCCCGAGGGGCGCATTCCCGCCATTCCCGGGCAGTGGGCCGAGGAAGAGGACGCGGTACGGCTGACCGCCGCGGCCGTCGACGGACTCACCCTGGACGGACGGCCGCTGGACGGCGTGGTCCGGCTCCGCCCCGACAAGGGCCCCGCGGCCGCGGCCCGCGTCTCGTACGGGGGACGCAAACTCGTGGTGATACGGCGCGAGGGGCTGTGGGCGGTGCGCGTCTTCGACCCCGGCTCGGCCGGGCGGCGGGAGTTCGCCGGGATCGACGTCTTCGACCACGCCGCGGAGTGGGAGCTGGACGGCGTCTTCCGCCCGTACGGCAGCAGCCGGCGGGTGAGCGTCGCGAACGCGGACGGGCGGGAACGGGGGCTGGGCCTGGACGGCGAGCTCGCGTTCACGGTCGCCGGAGCCGAACACACGCTGCAGGCCGCGCTGGAGGTGGACGGGACGCTGTGGGCGGTGTTCGCCGACGCGACGAGCGGCACGTCGAGCTACCGCTTCCGCTTCCTGCGCGCGCCGGCGCCGGGCGTCGACGGGCGGGTGACGCTCGACTTCAACCGTGCGCTGTTGCCGCCGTGCGCTTTCGCCGACCACTTCATCTGCCCGTTCCCGCCCCCGGGCAACACGCTCACGGTCCCCGTACCGGCGGGCGAACGGGACGTCGTGCGGGGGTAGTCCACGGAGTCCCTTTCCGCTTGCGGCGGTCGGGCACCGCCGGTCTCCGCCGTGGTGATTGCACGCCGCTGCGGCGGAGGGTCCGGCCCGGGCGCCCGGCGGGTGGCTCCTGCCGCTGGGGCAAGTCTTTCCGCCGCGACGGCGTGCGAACGGGTTCGCCGTCAGGCAAGGAGGATCCGCCGCGACGGCGAGCAACCCGTACGGCGGAGACCGGCGGTGCCGGGCGTCGGGCTGGCCCCCGCCCGGACGGGCTTGCCGTCAGGAAGGGTGAATCCGCCGCGACGGCGAGCAACCCGTACGGCGGAGACCGGCGGTGCCGAACACCGGGCTGCCCCTGCCCGGACGGGCTTGCCGTCAGGGGGCGTCGGGGCACCCGTATAAGTGCCCACCGCACCCCGCGAGGGGCCCGCACCCCGCGTCGTGTCCATCCCCCCCCGCGAGGGGTCCCGGCCGAAAGCGGCTCTTGCGAGCGGCGTCGCGTGGCCCGAATACTCCCGAGAAGCGCTTGTCAGGGGCACGGCGAAAACGGAATCCCGCGTGCCCGTACCGGCTGCGCCTCACCTACCGACCCCACTCGGGAGGAACCACGTGAGGATCAACACGGCGACCCGCGTCGCCCTCGCCTCCACCCTCGCCGCCGCAGCGGCGTTCATCGGCACCACCGCCCACGCCGAACCCGCCGCCGGCTCCACCGGCTCCGCCGCCCGGCTCGCCGCCGCCGGTGCCGCCGTGCAGTCCGCGGACGTCGCAGGCACCGCCTGGGCCGTTGACCAGGACAGCGGCGCCCTCGTGGTCACCGCCGACTCCACCGTCCCCGACGCCGCCCTCGCCAGAATCAGGCAGCAGGCCGGCCCCGGCGCCGACGCGATACGCATCGAGCGGACCGCCGGCGTCCTCCGCCCCTACCTCGGCGGCGGCGACGCGATCTACGCTCCGAACTGGCGCTGCTCGCTCGGCTTCAACGTGCGCAAAGGCAACACCGCCTACTTCCTCACCGCGGGCCACTGCACTGAGGGCAAGCCGCCGTACTACACCAACTCCGGGCACACCACCAGCATCGGCCCCACCACCGGAACCAGCTTCCCGGGCAACGACTACGGCATCGTGCAGTACACCAACGGCTCCCTCCCGCACCCCAGCGAGGTCAACCTCTACAACGGCCGCACCCAGCGGATCACCGCCGCGGGCAACGCGAGCGTCGGCCAGGCCGTCCAGCGCAGCGGCTCCACGACCGGCGTGCACGGCGGCAAGGTCACCGGCCTCAACGCCACCGTCAACTACGGCAACGGCAAGGTCGTCCGCGGCCTGATCAAGACCAATGTGTGCGCCGAGCCCGGAGACAGCGGCGGCGCCCTGTTCGCCGGGTCCACCGCGCTCGGCCTCACCTCCGGCGGCAGCGGGAACTGCAGCTCCGGCGGGACGACGTTCTTCCAGCCCGTCGGACCGGCGCTGAAGGCCTACGGCGTGACCATCGGCTGACGGCGCCCGGCCGCCCCCTGCCGGCAGCGCGCACGAGCCCCCGGTCCGTACGCCGGGCCGGGGGCTCGACCATGTGCCCGATACGGGCATACCGTGGACATAACACCTGAGATGTACGGCAGGGGGCCTCCCATGGTCGAGGATCTGGTGGTGGCAGTCGTGGGCGTCGCGTCCGCCGGGGCGGTCTACGCCATGGCGGCGGCCCGCGTGGTCAAGCAGTACGAGCGCGGCGTGGTGCTGCGGCTCGGGCGGCTCCTGCCCGGGGTCCGCCCGCCGGGATTCACCATGATCATCCCGGGCGTCGACCGGCTGCGTAAGGTGAACATGCAGATCGTGACGATGCCCGTGCCCGCCCAGGAGGGCATCACCCGCGACAACGTCACCGTCCGCGTGGACGCGGTCGTCTACTTCAAGGTCGTGGACCCGGCCGAGGCCGTGATCGCCGTGGAGGACTACCGCTTCGCGGTCTCGCAGATGTCCCAGACGTCGCTGCGTTCGATCATCGGCAAGAGCGACCTCGACGACCTGCTCTCCAACCGGGAGAAGCTGAACCAGGGCCTGGAGCTCATGCTCGACAGCCCCGCCATCGGCTGGGGCGTGCAGATCGACCGGGTGGAGATCAAGGACGTCTCGCTGCCGGAGACGATGAAGCGGTCCATGTCCCGGCAGGCGGAGGCGGAGCGCGAGCGGCGGGCCCGTGTGATCAACGCGGACGCGGAGCTGCTGGCGTCGAAGAAGCTCGCCGAGGCGGCGGCCACGATGGCCGACCAGCCGTCGGCGCTGCAGCTGCGGCTGCTGCAGACGGTGGTGGCGGTGGCGGCGGAGAAGAACTCCACGCTGGTCCTGCCGTTCCCGGTGGAGCTCCTGCGCTTCCTGGAGCGCTCGGCGCAGCAGGGGCTGGTGCCGCCGGATCCGCCGCGGGCGGAGAAGGCGGCGGTGGAGAAGCCGGCGGTGGAGAAGCCGGTGCCTCCTCCTCCGGAGGAGCTCCCTCCGGCCACGGAGACGTGATCGCCGTCGACGGGGACGGCGGGGCGGGGCGCCCCTGGCCGAGCGCCGGCCGCCCGGCGTCCGGGCTCTTGAATCCGCCGCGGCGCGCAACCCCGACGGCGTAGTGCGGCGGTGCGGCGGAGGGAGAATGCCGGGCTCCCCGGCTGGGTAAGCGGCTCGGCCGAACCCTTGATTGAATCCGCCGCCGCGGCGCGCAACCCCGACGGCGTGGTCCGGCGGTGTCAGGCAGACCGGCACCGCCGGACCACGCCGTGGGGCGTCCCGCCGTTGCGGCGGAGATAGAGGGCCGGGCTCCTCGCCCGGGTGAACGGCACGCCGCCCCGGCCGGGCAGGCGGGCCCGGACGGGAGTGAGGGGGCGGCAGTTGCCGCCCCTCGGCGTAGCTCCAACGGCGTAGCCCCCGGGCGCGAACTCCGGGGCGCCCGCGCCCGCCACGTGCCCGGAGCGCGCGCAGCGAAACACGCGCCAAGGGAATTCCGCCTTGTGCGCGCCCTCCCCGGGTCCGGGATACTCGACAAGCCAACTTGGCATGGACGCGCCCTCTGTAAAGCCGTCGGCGAGCCCGTGCCGTTGTCCTCCGGGCCCGGCGAATCACCTCTCCGTGGCCCAACCCCCCACCGGAGGTGCCGAGTTGAAGCGTAGATGGATTCCCGTGCGCGTCGCCCTCGCCGCCGCGTCCGCCGTCGTCCTCGCGGCGGTGACCCTCAGTCCACAGCAGGCCGACGCCTCGCCCGGGTCGCCCGCCGCTCCCGCCCGCGCACCGTCCGCCGCCTCGGACGCCTCCCTCGCCAGGACGCTCGCCGCCGCTCTGGGGGGCGCCGCCGCCGGTTCGTACTACGACTCCACCCTCGGCAGGCTCGTCGTCGACGTCACCGACGGCCGGGCCGCCGGCCTGGTCCGCGCGGCGGGTGCCGCGCCCCGCGTCGTGGAGCACTCGAAGGCCGAGCTGGACTCCGCGCACGCGACGCTGGACTCCCGCATCACCACCCCCGGCACCGCCTGGGCGGCCGATCCGCGGCTCAACAAGGTGGTCCTGACCGCCGACCCCACGGTCACGGCGGCGGACCTCGCGCGGATCAAGGACACGGCCCGGTCGCTCGGCAGCGCGGTGGTGGTCAAGAGGTCCCCCACGAAGCTCACCCGGTTCATCGCCGGGGGCGACGGCATCTGGGGCTCGCAGTACCGCTGCTCGCTCGGCTTCAACGTGAAGCGGGCCGGCAAGCCCGACGCCTTCGTGACGGCCGGGCACTGCGGCAAGGTCGAGCCCGAATGGCGTGCGTCGAACGGCGGCGCCGTGATCGCGAAGACCGAGGCCTGGAAGTTCCCCGGCCGGGACTACGCCATCGCCGCGTACCCCGCCACCGGCGCCGTCGACCACCCGAGCGCCGTGAACCCGGGCCTGCAGGCCATCACCGGCGCCGGTGCCGCGACCGTCGGCCAGGCCATCAGCCGCAGCGGCTCCTCGACGGGGCTGAAGACCGGCAAGGTCACCGCCCTCAACGCCACGGTCAATTACAAGGAGGGCCAGGTCACCGGGCTCATCGAGACCAGTGCCTGCGCGGAGGGCGGTGACAGCGGCGGTCCCCTCTTCGCCGGGACCACGGCGCTGGGCGTGCTGTCCGGCGGCAGCGGGAGCTGCACGATGCCGTTCCCGGCGCCGACGACGTACTTCCAGCCGGTCCAGGAGATCCTCGACGCGTTCGGCGCGACCATTCCCTGAGGCATTCCCCGAGCCGTCCCCTGAGGTCACGGACGGCAGGTCGCGGACCGGCCGCAGGACTCGGCCCCCGGACACACCTCCACGGTGTCCGGGGGCCGTTCCCTTGTTCGGCCGGTCTCTGCGTTCAGCCCTGTTCAGCTGCGCTCGGCCGGCCCGCGGGGGGTTCAGAACTCGAAGAGCGTGCCCTTGCCCGCCTTCGCCTCGCACGGGTTCCCGAAGGTGCGCTCGAAGCGGATCCGCTTGCCTTCCCAGACGCCGTCGGCGGTGACGACGATCGGGTTCCACTCCTTGGTGCAGGCCGTGCCGGACTTGATGGTGGTGAGCTTCTCGAAGTCACCGCCGGCCGCCCGCACCGCGGCGCAGGCACTCTTCGCGTCCGGGTGTGTGCCGGTCGCCTTGGGGAAGCAGGTCAGCGTCACCGCGCGGTCGACCGAGGCCTCGGCGGAGTTCGCACCGTGACCGGTGGTCAGAACCAGTGCGGAGGAGGCGTACAGACTCTGCGTCTGTATCGCAGGTGCGGGTGCAGGTGCAGGTGCGGCGCTCGCGGTCGTCGTTCCGGCGGCCAGGAGGCCGCCGCCCAGTGCGAGCGCGGCGCCCATCGCGATGCCCCCAGTGATGTACCGCATTCCGAACACTCCCTTGCTCGTGGCTGCAGATAACGGACGGAAGTCTTACCCAAGTTGAGCGTGAACGCACATGGATCGAACACTTTCAGTCGCTGGTTGAAAACCCTCCGTAGTGGCCGGATTTTGTGTGATGCAGGTCTCGTACGAGCCTCGATGGAAGGGGTCGGACTCCGCCCCGTGTCCGGTTCGGGGTGATTGCGGGGATTTAATGTTACGGGGATGTTGACCAGCAAAGATTCCTTGTAATCAATGTTGAATTATCCAACTCGCCTTTAAAAAGATGGATTGCGGATGCCTATTTCGTTGGATCTAATGATCCGCACGCCGGATCGGGCGATCCCCGCACACCGGCCGAAAAGAGGCCCGCCACGTGACCGAGCGGCGGCCGGAGCGATACAGGAGCGCGGCAGCAAATGGCCGAAGAGCACTCAGGGAGACCCTCGCGGGACACCCTCGAAGCGCCCTCCCGAGGGCCCTCCGCCACCACCTCCCACGGACCCCTGGCCGCCGCCTGCCGCGCGTTCCGCCGCGACCGCACGGGCATGGCCGCGCTCGCCGTCGTCGTCCTCTGTGCGCTGCTCGCGGCCGCCGCGCCCCTGGTCACGGCCCTCTACGGAAAGGACCCCACGTCCCACTACGGGCAGAACACGCCCGGTCTGCTGAGCGCCGAGGGCCTTCCGGTCCTGCCCGACGGCGGCATCTCCGCCGACCACTGGTTCGGCATCGAACCCGGCCTCGGCCGCGACGTGCTCGCCCAGCTCCTGTACGGCATGCGGACCTCGCTGCTGGTGGCCCTCGCCTCCGTCGCCGTGATCGCCGTGGCCGGCGTCGTCCTCGGCGTGACCGTCGGCTATCTCGGTGGTCTCGCCGACCGGGCCTTCACTTTCGTATGCAATCTACTGCTCGGTTTTCCGACACTTCTGCTTCTCCTCGCGCTCAGCCCGGTGATCCGGACCCGCTTCGTGGATCCCGGCGAGAACGAGCCCGCCTGGATGCAGTTCACCTCGCTCATCCTGGTGTTCTCGGCCTTCGGCTGGGTGCCGCTCGCGATGGTCCTGCGCACGTCCGTACGGGCCCTGCGCGAGCGGGAGTTCGTCGAGGCGGCGCGGGCCGTCGGGGCGAGCCGCCGGCACATCGTGCTGCGCGAGCTGCTGCCCAACGTGTGGGCGCCCGTACTCGTGCACGTCACGCTCGCCGTCCCCGGCATCGTCACCGCCGAGGCCGCCCTGTCCTTCCTCGGCGTCGGCATCAACGAGCCGATCCCCGACTGGGGCCGCATGATCTCCCGCGGCTCCGAGGTCTTCTACGACGACCCGACCTACATGGTCTTCCCGGGCGTGGCGATCCTCGTCTTCGTCCTCGCGTTCAACCTCCTCGGGGACGCGGTCCGGGACGCGCTCGATCCGCGGATCGCGCGTTAGCGCTCCGTGCGCGCCGAGTCCGACCGCGGGTCGTCCGTGGCTGGTCGCGCCCGCGCGGCGGAGCCGCAAATCGACACAGCCCGCGCCCCTTACGGGGCGCCCCTCTCCGTCCGCCAACCGTCCTCTGATTCCGCACTTTCCGATCAACGGAGTTCGTCATGCCCCGCTTTCGCACGCGCACCGCAGCCCTGCCGGCCCTCGCCACCGCCGCCGCCCTGCTGATGTGCTCCTGCTCGGCCGGTGCCGGCACGGGCGGCGGGAACCAGGGGAAGGACGAGGCCGCCGCCAAGAGCGGTCAGCGGCTGACCGCGACCCTCGGCACCGCCAAGGACAGCCGGGGCCCGGCCCCCGCCGTCGAGGGTGCCCGGACCGGCGGCACGATCCGTATCGCCAACGCGGGCGACTACGGCCACCTCGACCCGCAGAAGATCTACGCGGGCGAGTCGTACAGCACGTCCCTGCTGTGGGGCCGCCAGCTGACCCAGTATCAGGTCGTTGACGGCAAGCCCAGGCTCGTCGGCGACCTCGCCACCGACACCGGGCGGTCCTCCGACGGCGGCCGCACCTGGACGTACGAGCTCAAGGACGGCATCGCCTGGGAGGACGGCGAGCCCATCACCTCCGAGCACGTCAAGTACGGCATCGAGCGCACCTTCGCCCCCGGCTTCGAACTCGGCCCCACCTACTGGCCCGAGTGGCTCACCGGCTCCGAGGACCGCACCGCCGCCGTCGAGCAGTACGCCGGCCCCGAGCACGGCGACCTCGGCGCCATCGAGACGCCCGACGCTAAGACGATCGTCTTCCACTTCCCGCAGCCGCAGTCCGACGTGCCCTACATGGCCGCCCAGTCCTCCTCGTCCCCCGTCCGCAAGGACAAGGACACCGGCACCGGCTACGACACCCGGCCCTTCGCCACCGGCCCGTACCGGATCGCCGAGCACAAGCAGAACCGGAGCCTGACCCTGGAGCGCAACCCGCACTGGAAGCCGGAGACCGACCCCGTCCGCCACCAGTACGCCGACCGCTTCGAGTTCACCTTCGGCAAGAAGATCCTCAACACCGCGCAGGAGGTCCTCAACGGGCGCGGCGACGGCCCCGACACGCTCTCCACCAAGAGCGAGGTCCCCCCGGAGCTGTACGCCGAGGCCCGGCGCGACCCGAAGAAGAAGGAACTCCTCGTCCCGGGCAGCCAGGGCGCGTACACCAGCGACCTCTACATCAAGAACAGCCGCGTCACCGACCCCGAGGTCCGCAAGGCCATCCACTACCTCTTCCCGCGCGAGCAGGCCCGCCAGGTCCTCGGCGGCCCGCGCCTCGGCGACTTCGCCACCACGCTCTCCTCGCCCGCCGTCGTCGGCTGGAAGAAGTACGACCTCTACCCCGTCGCGCCCGCCGGGGACGTCGAGAAGGCCAAGGAGCACCTGGCGAAGGCCAGGACCAAGGTCGACACGCTCACGTACGCGTACGAGAGCGACGCCCCCGAGAAGGACCGGCTCGCCCAGGTCCTCGTCGACGCCTTCGCCAAGGCCGGCATCAAGCTCGTCACCAAGCCCCTGGAGAAGGCCGCGTTCACCAACGAGGTCTTCCGCGGACCGGCCCCCTACGACCTGTGGCTGTCCACCAACTCCGTCGACTGGCCCACCCCGTCCACGCTCCTGCCCGACAGCTACCACAGCAAGCTCGACGCCCTCGCCAACCCCGTCCGCTACGCCAACCCCGCGGTGGACAAGGAGCTGGAGCGCATCGCCGGCATCGGCGACGCGCAGCAGAAGGCCGACGCGCTCATCGCCCTGGAGGAGACCGTCATGAAGGACGTCCCGGTCGTGCCGTTCCTCTACACCAGTGTCACCCAGTTCCGGGGGACGAACGTCGGCGGCGCCGCGATCCACCCGATCTACGGTTCCATCGCGGCGGCCGACCTGTACCTGAAGAAGTCCTGACCCACCAGGAAAGCCCTGATCCGACATGACCGGCTACCTCCTGCGGCGGGCCCTGCAGGCCGCGGCGGTGCTCCTCGCCATCACCGCCGCCGCCTTCGGGCTCTTCTACGCCGCCCCCTCCGACCCCGCGCTCATCGCCTGCGGCCCCAAGTGCGACACCGCACAGGTCGAGGCCGTCCGCCACAGCATGGGCCTCGACCAGCCGCTCGCCGGCCAGTACCTCGACTACCTGCGCGGCCTCGTCGCCGGCCGCACCATCAGCGACGTCGACGGCAGTCCCATCGACTGCGCCGCCCCCTGCCTCGGCTACTCCTACACCCTCCACCAGCCGGTCCTCGACGCCATCGGCGACCGCTTCCCCGTCACGCTGTCGCTGGCGGGCGGGGCGCTCGCGGTGATCGTCGTCCTCGGCACCGGCGCGGGCTTCACCGCCGCACTGCGCCGGGGCACGGCCACCGACCGGCTGCTGTCCGGCTTCACCCTCGTCGGCGCGAGCGTGCAGATCTACTTCCTCGGCTACGCCCTGCAGTACCTGCTCGTCTACTCGACCGGCCTGATGCCGCTGCCCGGCTACGTCCCCCTCGCCGACGGGCCGGGCGCGTGGGCCGCCGGGCTGCTCCTGCCCTGGCTTGTCCTCGGCTTCGTCAACGCCGCCGTCTTCGCCCGCCTCGCGCGCTCCCAGACGCTGGAGACGATGCACGAGGCGTACGTGCGGACGGCCCGCGGCAAGGGGCTCACCGCACTGCGGGCCCACGCGAAGTACACGGCGCGCGGCGCCGCCGGGCCCCTCGTCCAGCTGCTCGGGCTGGAGGCCGGGGCGCTCTTCGGCGGCGCGTTCATCACCGAGACCGTCTTCGGGCTCGGCGGCGTCGGCAAGCTCGCCGTCGACTCCGTCGTCCAGAACGACCTGCCGACGGTCGTCGGCACGGTGCTGCTCGCCGCGTTCTTCGTCGTGGTGTTCGTGGCCCTCGCCGACCTGGTGGTGGCCTGGCTCGACCCGAGGGTGAGGCTCGCATGACCCCGGCACTGTCCGTACGGGACCTGACGGTCTCCTTCAAAGGACGAGGCGGTACAGAGACCACCGCCGTGGAAGGCCTCTCCTTCGCCTTGGCGCCCGGTGAAGTCCTGGGACTGGTGGGGGAGTCGGGCTCGGGGAAGTCCACGGTGGGGCTGGCGGCGATGGGGCTCCACGACCCGGCCCGCACGCGGGTGAGCGGGAGCGTGCTGGTCGGGGGCGAGGAGGTGGTGGGCGCGCCCGAGTCCGCGGTGCGAGGCCTGCGCGGCTCCCGGATCGCCATGGTCTTCCAGGACGCGCTGGCCGCACTCTCGCCCTTCCACACGGTGGGCGCGCAGCTGGCGGAGGCGTACCGGGTGCACGCCCCGGCGGGGGCGGGCGCCGGCCGCCGCCGGGCCGACGCGCGGGAGAAGGCCCTGGCCATGCTGGAGCGGGTCGGCATCCCGGCCGCCCGCGCCCGCGACTACCCGCACCAGTTCTCGGGCGGCATGCGGCAGCGGGTGATGATCGCGATGGCGCTGGTGAACCGCCCGGACGTGCTGATCGCCGACGAACCGACGACGGCGCTGGACGCGCGCGTGCAGCGCCAGGTCCTCGAACTGCTCGCGGAACTCCGGGAAGAGAGCGGCACGGCGGTGCTGCTCGTCACGCACGACGTGGGCGTCGTCGCCGGGACGTGCGACCGCATGCTCGTCATGCGGGGCGGCCGGGGCCTGGAAGAGGGCCCCACCCGCAAACTCCTGACCGACGCGGCCCACCCGTACACGCGCGCCCTGATCGGCGCGGCACCGACGCTGAACACGGTGCCGGGGTCACGTTTGCCGACGGTCGACGACCCGGGGCCGTTCGCCTTGAGGGGCGGGGCTGCGCCTGCCGGGGCGGGGCAGAGGCCGACCGGGCACCGCCGGGCAGTGGCGCGGGGGCTGAGCGCCGTTGCGGCGGAGGGAAGCGCATCTGCCGGTGCCGGGCACGAACTGTCCGCCGCGACGGTGAGTCGTTCCGCGGTGGAGTCCGGCGGTGCCGAGCTGACACCGGCCGGGCACCGCCGGGCAGTGGCGCGGGGGCTGAGCGCCGTTGCGGCGGAGGGAAGCGCATCTGCCGGTGCCGGGCGAGAACCCTCCGCCGCAACGGTGAGTCGTCCCGCGGCGGAGTCCGGCGGTGCCGGACCGGCCCCCGCCGCGGTGACACCCGTTGGCGTGCCCCTCGCCGAGGCCGTCGACCTCCACGTGGATTTCGGGGGCCGCCGGCGACTCCGGGGCGGACGCCGCGGCGCCGTACAAGCCGTGCGCGGCGTGAGCCTGCGCATCGGCCCGGGGGAGACCCTCGGCCTCGTGGGGGAGTCCGGGTCCGGGAAGTCGACCACGGCGAGGGTCCTCGCGGGACTGCAGCGGCCCACGTCGGGGGACGTGCGGTTCGACGGCCGGGACATCTCCCGCGCCGCGGCCGGCACGCGCCTGCGCCGCGAGCTCAGCCGCGACGTACAACTGGTCTTCCAGGACCCGTACGCGTCGCTCAACCCGCGCCGTACGGTCGAGGAGATCGTCACCACGCCGCTGCGGGTGCACACCACCCAGGGCAGGGAGGAACGCCGCGCCCGCGCCGCCGAGTTGCTGGAACAGGTGGGCCTGCGGGCCGGGCACCTGCACCGCTACCCGCACGAGTTCTCCGGAGGCCAGCGCCAGCGCATCGGCATAGCCCGCGCGCTGGCCCTCCGCCCGCGCCTGGTCATCGCGGACGAGCCCGTGTCGGCGCTGGACGTGTCCGTGCAGGCCCAGGTGCTCAACCTGCTCATGGACCTCCGCGACGAACTGGGCCTGTCCCTGCTGTTCGTCTCGCACGACCTCGCCGTCGTCCGGCACTTCTGCGACCGGGTGGCGGTGATGCGGGCCGGGAGCGTGGTCGAGAGCGGCCCGCGGGACGAGGTCTTCGACGATCCGAAGGCCCCCTACACGCGTGAGCTACTCGCGGCCACGATGTAGGGCGGTGCCCGCGCCGCCGCTCGTGGAGGGGACGGGCGGTGGCGCGGGACGCCGGGGACGCAGCAGGTCCACCGGGACGCCGGTGACGTCGTCGGCGAGGAGCAGCCGCCGGGTCTCCCCGGCCGGCCCCTCGCGCAGGGCCCACGCCAGGTGGCCGTCGGCCCAGAGGGAGAGCGCGTGGCTCCAGGCGGCGACGGCCGCGGAGGCCGCCTCGTGTTCGAGACGGGTCAGCGCGCTCCGGAGCGCTTCCCGGTCGGCACCGCCCCGGGTGAGCACCGCGGTCGTGGCTTCGGCGGCTGCCTGAAAGGACGCCAGTTCCCGTACAGGGGGCGCCAATTCGTGTCGGCAGGCGTATTCGACGAGGTCGGGCACGGACCCGGGCGCGAGCCCGTCCCACGCCCGCCGCCCGGCGGCGCACTCCCGGAAGCGCTCGGTGACCCGGGCGCGCCACGCGGGCGACATCGCGGGCGCGGTCATCCGCCAGACGTCGGCGAGCGCCCGCTGCAGGGCGGTCCGCGGCGGCGGCGTGCGCCCGCCGTCCGGCGGCAGGAAGTCGGGCAGCGCGTCGTACCCGTACGAACTCTCCTCCTCCCGGTGGTGGAACCGGTCGTCGAGGGCGTGGAACCACACCAGCCAGGCCGCGACCCGCTGCAGCCGCCCGCACTCGGCCTCCGGCGCCACCCGCGCCGCGAATTCCGCGCAGCCCGCCCTGCGGAAGCGCCGCTGTGCGGAGAAGGACTGGATCAGCCCGGTCCGCCGCACCCAGCGGTCGGTGAACGCGGCGGCTTCGTCGAGGTGCGGGCTGATCCGGCGGACCCGCCCGGCACCGGACTCGGGGAGCTCGGCGACCGGCGGCCGGAAACGGGGCACGGGGGGCACGGCGTTCCTCAAGGACGAGGTTCGGGCGGGGGACGAGGGCGCTGAGCGGTGCTAAGGGGTGCTGACGTCACAGCGTCCACCCGGCACCGCAAGGGATCCATGGCCCTGTCCCGTTTGCCAACGGCTCATCAGTGCACCACTGGGCGCGCGGGCCCTCCTCACGCGCCGGGCAGCGGCGCGCCGGCCGGCGGGGCTGGCGTAGACGCCGCAGGCGGAGCCCTGGGATTGCGGGGGCGTTCCGCCCACCGCCTGATCCTTTACCCGACGGTCGACCAACCGTCCCCGCAGGTCACCTAGCGTCTGCGTCATGACAGTGATCGATCTGAACGACACCGCTGCCGCCCTCCCCGATGCGTGGCGATCCCGCGTGCTGGGCCGCGTCGGGCCCGCCTGTCTCAAGGTGCTGCGCATGAGTGAGCTGCCCCTGGAGGAGGAGAGCCACGACGCTCCGGAGGCGCTGCTCGTCCTCGACGGGCGGCTCGAACTCGACGTCAACGGCCAAGCGGTGACGATCGGGGCGGGTGAGCTCCGCATCGTCCCCGCGGGGGTGCGGCACGCGGTCCGGCCCGGGAGCCGGGGCGTGCTCGTTATCGTCGAGCTGGAGGAGGGCGGTCCCGACGCGGCTTGACTACAACGTGCCTTGCCCGCGCGAGGATCCGGGTGTTCGCTGGACCGCGGAATCCCGACTCGCGTCGAAGGAGGCAGTTGACCATGACTGTTCACGAGCCTGTCGCGGCGCCCGGCACCGATTGCACCTGTGGTCCGGGCTGCAGTTGCGGATGCCAGTCCGGTGGCCCGTGCCAGTGCGGCGGGTGACGTCTGCCGCCTGCGTGACACGGGGGCCGGTCGGCCGGGTGACCGGCCCTTCCCCGTACCGCTAGCCCAGCAGGCCCGTCAGCCCGCCGCCGCGCGCCAGTTCCTCCAGCTCGTCCAGGGCCGCGCGGGCCTTCGCCGCCGCGACCGGGTCGCGCCGCTCCAGGCCGCTCTCCTCGAACTCGTCCTCGTCGAGGCGGAGCACGGTGGCGCCGTCGGCCGGGACCCACAGGTCGAGGTCCAGGTCGGTGGAGACGACGGCGCCCGGGGCGATCTCGGCGGGGCGGGTGATGTCGCAGTACCAGCCCTTGAGGGTGCCGTCGGCGGCGCGCACCTCCTTGACGGCGTGCCAGCGGTCGCGCCAGTAGTGCTCGGTGAAGACGTCGCCGCGCTCGAAGCGGACGAAGCCGAAGTCCCGGTCCGCCGGGGCCGCCCACGGGGCGCGGACGACGGCGTGGGTGCCGTCGTCGCGCACGACGACCGCGGGGTAGCCGATGCCGGACCGGGACTCCTTGACCAGCGTGACCGTTACGTCACTGCCGGCCTCAAGTGTGGTGCTCAAGGTGCTCTCGGTGCTCATGAGGTTCGAGGGTTCCCCATGGCCAGGGCCGGAGGCCACAGGTTTTAGCCGGTCACCGCCGAAGCGCAGGTGGTCGGCGTCGCGTTGGCCGGGTCGAGGGCGTTGGTGACCTCATGGGCGACGACGCGGTCGACGGTGCCGATCGCGATGTGCTCGGAGAAGTCCACGGCGCAGAGGTTCTGGAGCAGGACGTTGCGCACGTCGGGACCGGTCAGGTAGCCGGAGGTGTACGGCGTGACGACCTCGTCGTACTTGGTCGCGATGACCGTGTAGCGGACGCCCGGCACGGTGTCGGGGACGGAGTTCATCTTCTTGAGGAAGTCGGAGCCGATCGCCTGGTCGGTGAGACCGGGGGTCAGGCCGCCGAGCGCGTTGCGGGCCCCGGGGATCTTGTCCATCAGGGTGACCAGGCCCGACAGCGTCGTGCCGTGGTTGTTGGGGGCGATGCCGGTGAGGGAGTTCACCTTGTCCTTGCCGCCCAGGAAGTTGAGGTAGTAGCGCGGCATCGCGCCGCCCTGGGAGTGGCCGACGAGGTCCACCTTGCCGGAACCGGTGGCGTCGCGGACCTTGTCGACGTACGCGGAGAGCTCCTCGGCCGACTTCGCGATCGGGCCGAGACCGTAGAAGAGCGGTACGCCGGGCAGCTTGCCGTAGTCGAGGGAGAAGACGCAGTAGCCGCGGTTCTTCAAGTAGGGCGCGAGGACGAGCCAGTTGTCCACGGAGTTGCCCAGGGTGCCGTGCACGAGGACGACGGGGCGCGGATGGGCGGCCGACGGCTTGCAGGAGTAGTCGTTCCAGCCACTGCTGACGGACGTGCCGGCAGCGGCGGCCGGGCGGGCATCGTGAGACGAAGCGGCCGCTGCCTCGGGGGCGGTGAGGGCGGCGGCCGAGAGGGCGAGGGCCAGCGCGGGGAGCAGGGTGCGCAGGGGTCTCCAGGACAGCTTCACATGAACTCCTCGCTGGTGGGGGGTGGTCACCGACGGCGGGCACACGAAGGCGCACGGGTGGCCCGGAACGTGGGTTTGCTGAAAGAGCGTTAACTTACGTTCCAGTAAGGATGCGTGGCACACCTTGATCGGTCAAGGAATCCGACACATGCTCTTTATACGGACGACGTTGTTCCGTAACAGATTTCAGGCCACGGCGCGCCTGTGCAGCGCCGCCGCCGGTCCCACCGCCCCCGGCCCGAAGCGGGCCCGCGCCCGGTCCACGGCCGCCTCGATCCGGCGCGCCTTCTCGTCGGCGGGGTCGAACGACAGCTGGTGCGCGGCGGATCCGGCGTCGCCGAGTCCCTCCGCGCGCAGTGCCACGGCCCGGACCCGGGCGCGCTGCAGCCCGAGCGCGTCGTGCAGCGCGTACGCGGTCGCGGTCAGCTCGGGGGTGTGCGCGGTCGGCTCGGCGAAGGTCCGGGAGCGGGTGGTCGCCGAGCCGTCGGCGTAGCGCACGGTGAGGGTCAGGCCCCGCGCGACCTGCTTGCTCTCCCGCAGCCGGCCGCCCAGCCCGTCGGCGAGGGCCAGCAGTGCGCGGCGGCGCCGGTCGGGGTCCAGCTCGTCGCGCTCGAAGCGGTGTTCCGCGGCCGCCGAGCGGGCCCGCGCCCCCGGGGTGACGGGGGTCGGGTCGATGCCGTGCGCCCGCTCGTACAGCTGCCGGCCCGCCACGGGCCCCAGGATCCGCTGCAGCGCGGGCAGCGGCGCGGCGGCGATCCGGCCGACGGTGCCGAGCCCGTACGTGGACAGGGTGCGGGCGGTGGCCGGGCCCACGCCGTACAGGGCGGCGGCCGGCTTGCCCGCGAGGAACGCGGCCACGGCGGCCGGGTCCCCGGGGAGCGTGCGCACCGCGCCGGGCGGGCCGTCGTGCGCGGCCATCCGGGCCAGCATCGGATTGCCCGCGATGCCGACCGTGCAGTCGGCCCCGTACCGGGCGAGCGCCCGTACGCGCACGAGGGCGGCGAGCCCGGCGGGGCCCTGCCCGAAGTAGCGGGTGGCGCCCCGGACTTCCATGAGCGCCGCGTCGGGAGGAACCGCCTGCACGACGGGGCTGACCTCGGCGAGCAGCGCGAGGAGCCCGTCGTAGGTCTCCTCGCCCAGGGGCGCGCCCACCCCCGCGTGGAAGTGGACGTACAGCACGGTGGGTGCGCCGGGCGGCGGGTCCGGCACCACGGCGAGCCGCGCCCGGGCGCTCATCCCGCGCTCCCCGGGCTCGCGTGCCACAGCTTGCGGCCCGTGGCCGCGCCCTCGCCCGCGGGCTGCAGGTCGGCCCACGGGTGCATGGCGTAGCCGGTGGACATGCGGATGCGGCGGTCCGGGCCCGCGGCCCCGGCCGCGGAAGCCGCCGGCCGCGCCAGCACCGAGGCCACCGCCTCCAGCCCGCCCTCCGCGCGGAGCTTCGTCAGCTGCGCGAGGTCCCACGCCACCGCGCCCACCACGCTCAGGCTGTGCGGCCCGCGGCGCTGGACGACGCCGCGGACGAGCAGCAGCCAGGAGTGGAAGACGGTGTGCGCGCAGGCGGGGTGGCTGTCGTCGAAGAAGGCGCAGTCGACCAGGCCCGTGCCGTCGTCGAGGGTGGTGAAGATGACGCGGCGGCCGGAGCGGACCGGCGGGGTCTGGGTGGCGGCCTTGGCGCCCGCGACCAGGACGGTCTCGCCGTGCCGGGCGCCCTGCAGCCGCCGGGCGGGGATGACGCCCAGCTCGGCGAGGAACGCCCTGTGGTCGGACATCAGGTGCCGGGACGCGTCCATGCCGAGCACGCCGAGCTCGGCGCCGAGCCGCTCCTGCGCGTCGAGGTCGGGCAGGCCGACGGGCTCGGCCCGCGCGCTGTCGATCAGGGTGGGCTGGTCCGCGCCCCCGCGCCCGTGCCCGCGGTGCAGTTCGGCGATGTGCAGGAGCAGGTCGCGGCGGTTGCCGCCGAAGGCGTCCAGCGCCCCGACCCGGGCGAGGCGTTCGGCGACGGGCCGGGCGGGCCGGGCGCGGTGCCACAGGTCGGGGAGGGAGGTGTACGGGCGGCCGTCCGCGATGCGCGCGGCCTCGGCCTCGCCGATGCCCTGCACGTCGGAGAGGGCCATGCGGAGCCCCCACACGCCGCCACCACCCTCGTGACCGGACACCAGTTCGATCGAATAGGCCGTGCCCGACCGGTTCACGTCCAGCGGCAGGATCGGCACGCCGCGCCGCCGCGCGTCCGCGAGCAGCAGCCGCTTGGGGTACATCCCCGGGTCATGGGTGAGCAGCCCCGCGTAGAAGGCCGCCGGGTGATGGGTCTTCAGCCACGCCGACTGGTAGGTCGGCACGGCGAACGCGACGGCGTGCGCCTTGCAGAAGCCGTAGCTGCCGAACGCCTCCACGATCTCCCAGGTGCGGCGCACGGACTCGGGCGAGCGGCCGAGCTTCGCCGCCTCCCGCCCGAACCACGCGCGCACCCGCCCCAGCAGCTGCGGGTCGGACAGCGCGCGGCGCGTCTCGTCCGCGAAGCTCCGGTCGCAGCCGGTCATGATGCGCAGGATCTCGATGATCTGCTCGTGGAAGACGACCACGCCGTACGTCTCGCGCAGCGTGTCCTCCAGCTCCGGGTGCGGGTAGCGCACGGGCGCGCGCCCGTGCCGGGCCTCGATGAAGGGCCGCACCATGTCGGCCGCGACCGGGCCCGGCCGGAAGAGGGAGATGTCCACCACGAGGTCGTGGAAGGTCTCGGGCTGCAGCCGGCCGACGAGGTCGCGCTGGCCCGGCGACTCGATCTGGAAGCAGCCGAGCGTCTCGGCCGACCGGATCAGCTCGTACGTACGGGGGTCGCCCGGCGGCACGTCCGCGGGGTCGTCGAGGTCGAGGTGGCGCCCGGTGGCCCGTTCGATCTCGGCCACCGCGTGCGCCATCGCGGACTGCATCCGCACGCCCAGCACGTCGAGCTTGAGCAGCCCGAGCTCCTCCACGTCGTCCTTGTCGAACTGCGCCATGGGGAAGCCCTCGCCGCTGGTCGGCACGACGGGCGTGCGGGCGCGCAGGCTCGCGTCCGACAGCAGCACGCCGCACGGGTGCATGGCGACGCCGCGCGGCAGCCCGTCCAGCGCCTCGACCAGCTCCCACAGCCGGCCGTGGTCCTCCGCGGCCACCCCGCGCAGCTCGGGCAGCTCGGCCAGCGCCGCGCGGGCGTCGCGGGCGCGGATGTGCGGGAACGCCTTGGCGAGCCGGTCCACCTCGGCCGGGTCCTTGCCGAGGGCCGCGCCCACGTCCCGGATCGCGTGCCGGACCCGGTAGGTCTCGGGCATGGCGACGGTCGCGACCCGGTCCGCGCCGAAGCGGTCGAAGATCGCGCGGTAGACGTCCAGACGGCGCGCGGACTCCACGTCGACGTCGATGTCGGGCAGCGCCTTGCGGTGGGCGGACAGGAAGCGCTCCATCAGCAGGCCGTGCTCGACGGGGTCGGCGTGGGCGATGCCGAGCAGGTGGTTGACCAGGGAGCCCGCGCCGGAGCCGCGGGCGGTGACCCGGACGCCGAGGGCGCGGGTGTCGTCCACGACCCGGGCGACGGTGAGGAAGTACGAGGCGAGGCCCTTCCCGGCGATGATCGCCAGTTCGTCCTCCAGCCGGTCCCGGTAGCGGCGCTTGCGGTCGTAGCCGCGCAGCACCATGCCCGCTGTGCAGCGGGAGCGCAGCACGCGGTCGGCGGTGCGGTGACCGGCGCCGACCAGGTGCGCCTCGGGGAAGTGAACGCGGCCGAGCCCCAGGTCGTCCTCGGGGTCGACCAGGCAGGCGGCGGCGGTCTCCTCGGTCGTGGCGAGCAGCCTGCGGGCCGCGTCCCGGCCGAGCCCCGCGGCCTCCGCGATCCGCTCGGCGAGGGCGGCCATGGCGGCGGGTCCCTTGAGCCAGCGCTCGCCGCTGTCGAGGGACTCCGGCCTGCGGGGGTCGATCGGGACCAGCCGGCGGGCCGCGTCCAGGACGTCGGCGACGGGCCCCTGACCGGGGTCGGCGTAACGCACGGCGTTGCTGAGGACGGCGGGGACGCCCTGCTCGGCGGCGAAGCCGGCGGTACGGGCGGCGAGCCGCAGCGAGCCGGGACCGGTGCCGGTGCGGCCGTGGCAGACGACCTCCAGCCGCAGGGCGTCACCGAACATTTCCCGCCAGGGCGCGAGCAGCCGGGCGGCCCGGTCCGGGCGGCCGGCGGCGAGGGCGCGGCCGGGCTCGGAGCCGGGGCCGAGGAGGACGTGCAGGGGGGTGCGGATGCCGGGGGCGGCGGCTGCGAGGTCGGCGCGGGTGAGCCCGGGGCGGGCGCCCGCGGCGGTGCCGCCCGTGCTGCCGCTCGCGTGGGCCGCGGAGACCAGCCCGCACAGGGCGGCCCAGCCGCGCGCGCCGTCCCGGGCGAGGAAGACCGCGCGGGGCGCGGACTCGTCGACGAAGGCGCCGCCGCGCACGGGGGTGCGGGGGCGGCTGTGCGCGGACGGCTGCGGTGGCTGCGGCGGGTCGTCCCGTACGGCCAGGTCCACGCCGAACACCGGGCGCACCCCGGCCTCGGTGCTCGCCGTGGCGAACCGGACCGCTCCGGCGAGGGTGTCCCGGTCGGTGAGGGCGACGGCGTCCATGCCGCGCTCGGCGGCGCGCTCGGCCAGCCGTTCGGGGTGCGTGGCCCCGTACCGCATCGAAAAGCCGGACGCGGTGTGCAGGTGCGTGAACGCGTTGAGCCCGGTCATCGCACCTCCTGCCGTTCCTGTCACCCCCTGGCCGAAAATCGCCCTCTCCATCCACCATAAACCACACGCTCGAACATTCGTACGAACATGTGTGCGGGGGCGGACCCGGGCGCGGGCATCGATCACCCGGACGGCCCGCACCGCCTGCGCGGGCCTCCCGCACCCCGCAGGCTCGGGGCATGCCCTCATTCGTCCAGGAGCTGCGGAGCGCGGTGACGGGCCGGGCCGCGGTCCTGGTGATCGGCACCCTGGTGCTCCAGCTCGCCTTCATCGCCTCGTACGTGGGCGCCTTCCACAGCCCGCGGCCGCGGGACGTCGCGCTCGGCGTCGTCGCCCCGCAGCAGATCAGCGGGCAGCTGGTGCAGCGGCTGGACGGGCTGCCGGGCGACCCCCTGGATCCGCGCGCGGTGGACGGCGGCGAGATCGCCGCCGTCCGGAAGATCCGCAACCGCGACCTCGACGCGGCGCTGATCGTCGACCCCCGCGGCAACACCGATACCTTGCTGGTCGCGAGCGGCGCGGGCGCCTCCCTCGCCCAGGCCGCCGAGGCGGTGCTCACCCGCGCCGAGGCGGTGGAGGGGCGCAAGGTCCGGGTCGAGGACGTCGCGCCCGCCGCGGCCGGCGACGCCCGCGGCCTGACCGCGTTCTACCTGGTGGTCGGCTGGTGTGTGGGCGGCTACTTGTGCGCCGCGATCCTCGCCATCAGCGCGGGCGCCCGGCCCGCCAACTCCCACCGGGCCGTCATCCGGCTCGGCGTCCTCGCCCTCTACGCGGCGGCCGCCGGCCTGTTCGGAACCGTCATCGCGGGCCCCGTCCTGGGCGCGCTGCCCGGGAGCATCCTGGGGCTGTGGGGCCTGGGGGCGCTGGTGGTCTTCGCGGTCGGCGCGACCACCCTGGCCCTCCAGGGCCTCGCCGGGGTCGTCGGCATCGGACTGGCCATCGCCATCGTGGTCGTCCTCGGCAACCCGAGCGCCGGCGGCGCCTACCCGTACCCCCTGCTGCCCCCCTTCTGGAACGCCATCGGCCCCGCCCTCCCCCCGGGCGCCGGCACCTGGTCCGCCCGCTCCATCGCCTACTTCGACGGCAACGGACTCGCCCCGTCCCTGCTGGTGCTGGGCGCTTGGGCGGTGGCGGGGGTGGTGGTCACGATGGCGTGCGCGAGGGTGCGGCGGCAGTAGGCGCCGCGGGGGGCACATGTCGCGGAACCGCTGCCGCGACCGCCACTGTGTCGCGACCGGCGACCCTGCTTCCAGCCGGCCCACCCGGGTCAGGGACGGCCGGGCGGCCGGATCTGCGCTTCGATGCCGTCGCAGAGCAGCCGCACGCCCCGTACGAATTTCTCGTCCAGGCCGTGGGCCGAGGCCGAGGCCGACGCCGCGGCCACCGTCATCGGAAAGCGCTCGTGAAGTGCGGCGACGGCTCCGGGTGTGACGGGCACGGCGAGCGGATCGCCCTGCTCCTGCAGCACGAATCCGGTGATGTGGCTGAGCAGCGCGTCGGCGGCGACGCCGCGGTGCTCCTCGGGCACTCCGGCATCCAGCAGGGTCTGCAGCAGCCGTTCCATCAGCGACAGCGCTCCGGTGCTGAGAACCTTCGGGCTGTCGGCGAACAGGGCGGCGCCACCCGGGTGTTGCCGGATGCTGTGGCGCAGCGCGACGGCCTGGGCCTCCACCTGGTCCTTCCAGCCGGTCCGCTCGGGGAGGGCCGTGAGCGCGGCCGTGCCGGCCTCGTAGGCCTGGCGGGCCAGCCGGTCCGCCATCAGCTGGAGCAGGGCGCTCTTGCTGGGCACGTGGTAGTAGAGGCTCCCGGCGTGGACGTCGAGCCGCTCCGCCACCTTTCGCATGGAAAGCCCGTGATAGCCCGATTCGGCGAACACGGTCATGCCCGCGTCGATGATCCGGTCTGCGGTCAGCTTCATGGGGACAAGTGTATCCACACGTTTCAAACGCTGTTTGAATCTGCCTCCCGCTACCGCTAAGGTCACTGTCATCGCAGGTCAAACAGGGGGATGGGGGCGGCGATGGGCGCGATCGTGTTCAACGTGACCACGGCGGGGCTGATGGTGCTGATGTTCAAGGCCGGGATGGCCTTGATCGGGCCCGACACCGTGAGCCGGCGTCGTCCGCCCTGGGGCGCGGCCGGGCTGGCCGTGATCGCGATCGGCGCGGTGGTGACGCAGCTGTGCTGGTCGGGGGCGATGGACGCCTTCGACGACGATCCGAGCAAGTCGGGCTGGTGGCGCGTGGTCACCGCGGTCTTCATGCAGAACGGCGGCCTCTTCGGCGGAGTGTGGAACATCGCCACCCTCGTGGTCGTCGCCGCGCTCGCGGAGTGGTTCTGGGGCGCCCCCTTGATGGCGGGCCTGTTCGCCGCGGGCATCCTCCTGCCGCAGCACATCGACGCCCTCTTCGGGGAGTCCGACCGGGCCACTGCCGATCCCCGCAACTTCGCCGGGAGCTCGGGCGCTACCTACTTCCTCGCCGCGACCCTCGCCGCAGCCCTCCTGCTGCGCGCTGCCCGTGGCGGCACCCCGGTGGAGCGGCTGCTCGCGCTCGCCGTGCCCGTCGCCGGCCTGGCCATGTGGTTCGCCCAGGCCAACGGGCACGGACTGGTGGCGGTGTACGGCTTCGTCCTCGGCGCTCTGGTCCGGGTCCTGGCCCGCCCGCTCATCCGTCCCGACCGGGACCTCCGGCGTCCCCCGCGGATGACCATGGCCTCGCTGACGGCCCTCGCCGGCCGGCGGCCCCGGCAGGCCGGTTAGAGAAGGCCGGTCTTCACCGACCGCGCGGAGAAGAACAGCAAGTCGGGCTGACCGAGCGGGGCGGCCCGGCGCCCCCTGAGGGGAAGTCAGCCGCAGGGGCCCCGCTGACGAGCGGGGCCACCCGTTCACGTCCGGCCGCCGCGCCGCCCCCGTCCCCGCCCCGCGAGCGTCGTGAACCCCCACGACAGCCCCGCCAACACCACCGGTATCAGCAGCAGCACCCCCGAGAAGGCCAGTACCCCCGCCGTGAGCAGGGAGCTGCCGATCGCCGCGTACCAGAGCCACGTGCGGCGCGGCAGCAGGGCCAGGGCCGAGAGGAGGCCCGCCAGGGTGACCGCGGCCAGGCAGGTGGAGGTGGCGCGCATCAGGCCGTCGAGGTCGCCGCCGCCGAGCCGGGCCGCGGTGCCGACGGCCGCGCAGGCGCCCGCCAGTACGGACAGGCTGCGCCGCGGCACTTCGCCCGGGGCGGCGCCGCGGGCGAGCCAGCGGGGTGCGGCGCCGTCGCGGCCGAGGGCGGCGCCGAGGCGGGAGGCGCCGGCGAGGTAGGTGTTGACGGCGCCGAAGGTGAGGAACAGGGCCGCTGCCGCGGCGATGGGGCGGGCGGCCGTGCCGGCGCTCTGTGCGAGGAGGTCGGTCAGCGGGGTGTCCGTGCCGGCGGCGGCCGGGCCGAGGGCGCCGATCGTCGTCACGGCGAGGGCGAGGTAGAGGACGGAGACGGCGGCCAGGGTGTAGGCCGTCACCCTGGGCAGGTCACGGGCCGGGTTCGCGAACTCGCCGGAGAGGTGGCTGGCCGCCTCCCAGCCCGCGAAGGCGAAGAACAGCACGCCCGCGGCCGAGCCCACCGAGCCCCAGCCGTGCGGCATGAACGGGGTGAAGTGCGCGGAGGTCATGTGGGGCGCCGCCGCGAGCGCGGCCCCCGCCAGCACCGCCGCCAGCAGGGCCACCAGCAGCAGCTGCACCCGCCCCGACAGGTGCAGGCCCCCGCAGTTGGCCGCGAACGACGCCGCGATGACCACGGCGCCGATCGCCGCGGCCGCCACCGGGCCGAGGCCCAGGGCCCCGGCCACGTACTGGCCGCCGATCAGGGCCGCCGCCACGACGCCGATCGGCACGGCCCCGTAGAACCACCAGCCGACCGCCGCCGCGGCCCGCGGGCCCGCCGCCCGGTGCACGAAGGTCGCCACCCCGCCGCCGTCGGGGAACCGGGCGCCCAGCGCGGCGAACGACAGGGCCACGGGCACGCTCGTCACGAGCAGGACCAGCCAGGCCAGGATCGAGGCCGGGCCGGCCGCGTCGGCGGCCAGCGCGGGCAGGGCGAGGACGCCCGGGCCGAGGACGGCACCGGCGCACAGGGCCGTGCCGCTGCCGACGCCCAGTCCCCGAACGGACGGCCGGGAAGGAGCGGGAGCATGGGTGGTTCGTACGGTCACGAGGGCCGAAGTTAGCCCGGCCAATGGCCATGAAGAGGTCCTGCCGAACGAAATTCGGCGCGTGCGGCATCATGTGCCCTTATGGACGACATAGATTCGGCGATCGTCAGGGAACTGCAGCGCGATGCACGGCAGACCAACCGCGACCTCGCCCGCACCCTCGGCATCGCCCCCTCCACCTGCCTGGAGCGGGTCAGGGCGCTGCGCCACCGCGGAGTGATCACCGGCTACCGGGCGACGGTCGACCTGCGGGCGCTGGGGCGGCCGGTGCAGGCCCTGCTGTCGGTGCGGATCCGGCCGATGAGCCGGGAGGTCATCGAGGGCTTCAAGGCGTACCTCATCGGGCTGCCCGAGGTACTCAACGTGTACGTGGTCGCGGGCGGGGACGACTTCCTGGTGCACGTGGCCGTGCCCGAGGTCGACGACCTGCACAGCCTCCTGATGGACCGGTTCTCCGGGCGCCGCGAGGTCGTGGACTTCCGCAGCTCCGTGATCTACCAGCACGTGACCAAGGACGTGGTGGGGCCGCTCGTGGCAGGGTGACGGCATGAACGCGAGCAACCACCGCACTTCCGCCCTCGACCTCGTCCGCACGGTGCTGGACCCCGGCAGCTGGCGCTGCTGGGACGAGCCCGTCGACGTCACGACGGACGACCCCGCCTACCGCGCCGACCTCCTCGCCGCGCGCGAGCGCACCGGCCTCGACGAGTCCGTCGTCACCGGCGAAGGGCTGGTGCACGGCCGCCGAGTGGCGCTCGTGGCCTGCGAGTTCCGTTTCCTGGCCGGGTCGATCGGCGTCGCGGCGGGGGAGCGGCTGGTGCGCGCGGTGGAGCGGGCCACGGCCGAGCGGCTGCCGCTGCTCGCGGCGCCCGCCTCGGGCGGCACGCGGATGCAGGAGGGGACGGTGGCCTTCCTGCAGATGGTCAAGGTCGCCGCCGCCATCACCGACCACAAGGCCGCCGGCCTGCCCTACCTCGTCCACCTGCGGCACCCCACGACGGGCGGCGTCCTCGCCTCGTGGGGCTCGCTCGGCCACCTCACCTCCGCCGAACCGGGCGCGCTCATCGGCTTCCTGGGGCCGCGCGTCCACGAGGCCCTGTACGGGGAGGAGTTCCCGCCGGGCGTCCAGGTCGCGGAGAACCTGCTGGCCCACGGGCTGGTGGACGCCGTGCTGACTGCCGAGCAGCTGCCGGGGGTCGTGGGGCGCGCGCTGGCGGTGCTGTGCGGCGAGCCGTCTCCCCGCGCCTTTGCCGGTGAAGCTGCGGGAGCCCTCACCACCCCCGCCCCCTCCGCTGCTGAATCGATTCGCCGGTCCCGCGATCCCGAACGTCCCGGCGTCCGCGCCCTGCTGGACGCCGCCGCCACCGACGTCACCCCCCTCAGCGGTACGGGCGCGGGGGAGCGCGACCCCGGGCTGCTGCTCGCCCTCGCGCACGTCGGCGGCACGCCCTGCGTCGTACTCGGGCACGACCGCGGAAGCCGTACGGACACGGCCGGCGAGGACGCCGACGGCGGGCACGCCGTCAGGCAGGCGCTCGGCCCGGCCGGCCTCCGCGCGGCCCGCCGCGGGATGCGGATCGCCGCCGAACTGGGCCTGCCGCTGCTCACCGTGGTCGACACGGCGGGGGCGGCGCTGTCCCGCGACGCCGAGGAGGGCGGCCTGGCCGGCGAGATCGCGCGCTGCCTGGCCGACCTGGTGACCCTGCCCGCGCCGACCCTGTGCCTGCTGCTCGGCCAGGGCGCGGGCGGCGCGGCGCTCGCGCTGCTCCCCGCGGACCGGGTCGTCGCCGTCCGGCACGCGTGGCTGTCGCCGCTGCCGCCCGAGGGGGCCTCGGCGATCCTCTACCGCACGACGGACCGGGCGTACGAGGTCGCCGGGCGGCAGGGCGTGCGCTCCGCGGACCTCCTGGCGAACGGCATTGTGGACCTTGTCGTGGAGGAGCCGGACGGTGGTCCGGCTGCCGCGGACGGCGACTTTCTGCCACGCCTCGGCGCCCTCCTGGGCGCCGAAATGGCCGCCCTCGGCGCACGCGAGCAGGGCGAACGCCTGGCCGACCGACGTGCGCGCTATCGACGGATCGGGCTGGGAACGTGATGCTCCGGCGCTCATAAATTGGGCATTGAGGGCATTGGAGGGTGTGCGATCCATCGAGAATTGACAAGGTAAGCCTTACCTAACCTAGGGTCTCTCCCGTGAACGAGACCGTTCCAGGGGCCGCCGCTCAGGCTGTCCCGGACTCCGACGTGCCCGCCGCCGGGCGCGGCCCGGCCCCGAGCCGCCGGGCCGCACTGCTCGTCGCCGGCGTGGCCGCGCTCGCCCTCTGCGCGGCGCTCAGCCTCGCCGCGGGCTCCCGCGCGGTGCCCCTGGGCACCGTGTGGCACGCCCTGGCCGGGGACGACGCCGGCCGCGACGGCCTGGTCGTCACCGGCCTGCGCGTCCCGCGCACCGTCATCGGCCTCGCCGTCGGCGCGGCGCTCGGCGTCGCGGGAGCCGTCGCCCAGGGCGTCACCCGCAACCCCCTGGCCTCGCCCACCACGCTCGGCATCAACGCCGGGGCGAGCTTCGCCGTCGTCACCGCCATCTACGCGCTGCGCCTCGAACACCCCGCGCAGTACCTGTGGTTCGCCTTCGGCGGCGCCGCGCTCGCCACCGTCGCCGTCCTCGCGCTCGCCCGCCGCGCCGGCGAACTCGACCCCGTACGGCTCGCGCTCGGCGGGACCGTCCTCGCCGCCGTCCTCGCCTCCTGGACCTCCGCGGTGATGCTCGCGAGCCACCGCACCCTGGACGAGGCCCGCTTCTGGCTGGCCGGGTCGCTCGCCGGGCGCCGGACCGACATCCTGCTGCCCGTCCTCGCGCCTCTGGTCGCCGGCCTCGTGCTCGCCCTCGCCATCGCGCCCGCCCTCAACGCCCTCGCCCTCGGCGACGAGACCGCGCAGGCGCTCGGCGTGCCGGTCGCCAGGGTCCGCGCCGCCGGCGGGCTGGCCGTCGTCCTGCTCGCCGCGTCCTCCGTCGCCGTCGCGGGCCCGCTGTCCTTCGTGGGGCTCGCCGCCCCGCACCTCGTCCGCAGGCTGCTCGGCGCGGACCACCGCTGGCTGGTCCCCGGCTGCCTCGTCGCGGGCCCGCTGCTGCTCCTCGGCTCCGACATCGCCGGCCGGGTCGTCCTCGCCCCCGCCGAACTGGAGGTCGGCATCGTCACGGCCTTCCTCGGCGCCCCCGTGCTGGCCCTCCTCGCACGGAAGGCGGCCCGATGAGCGACAGGACCGCACAGGGCGGGGCCGGTTCCGGGGCCGGTGCCGGCGCGGGGGCGGGCGCGGCCCGGGCGGCGCAGCCGTCACCGCCGGTGGACACGGGCCCCCGGCCGGACGCACGGCGGAGCCCGGCGGGGGCGCACTCTTCCCGAGAACCCCGCCTCCGGCGCCCCTTCCGGCACCGCTTCCGCGCGAGCGGTCCCGGCGCGCTCGCCCGGCAGCGCCGCCGCATCGCCCTCCTCTCCGCCGCTGCCGCACTCCTCCTCGCCGTCCTCCTCGCCCTCGGGCTCGGCGCGGGCGAGGTGCACGTGCCGCCTCTTGACGCGCTACGGGCCCTCCTCGGCCTCGGCGACACCGCCGACGTGATGCTCGTTCAGGAACTGCGCGCCCCCCGCGCCGTCGCCGCGATCGTCGCCGGTGCCGGGCTCGCCGTCGCCGGGGCCGTGATGCAGCGCGTGCTGCGCAACCCGCTCGCCTCCCCGGACGTGGTCGGCGTGACCGGCGGCGCCTCCCTCGGCGCGGTCGCCGTCCTCGCCACCGGCGCCCCCGCCGCGCTCACCCCTGCGGGGGCGCTCGGCGGCGGGATGCTGGCGGCCCTGCTGCTCGCCGCGCTCTCCTGGCGCGGCGGGGTCACCGTCACCCGGATCGTGCTCGTCGGCCTCGCCGTGCAGCAGGGGCTCGCCGCCGTCGTGAACCTCTTCATCGTCCGGTTCCCGGCCGAACTCGCCGCGGACGCCCTGCAGTGGACCACCGGCTCGGTCTACGGCCGGACCTGGACCGAGACGGGCACCGGCGGCGTGCTCGTCCTGGCCGGCATCGTCCTCGCCCTCGCCGGCCACCGCAGGCTCGCCGTCCTCGACCTCGGCGACGAGTCCGCCGGCGGGCTCGGCCTCGCCCCGAACGCGGCCCGCCTCCAGCTCCTCCTGCTCGCCGTCCTCCTGGCGTCCGTCGCGGCCGCCCTCACCGGGCCCGTCGGCTTCGTCGCCCTGGCCGTCCCGCACGTCGTGCGGTTCCTGGCCGGGCCCCCGACGGCCGGCTCGCTCGCCCTCACCGCGCTCGGCGGCGCCGTCCTGCTGCTCGCCTCCGACCTCGCCGTCCTGCACCTGCTGCCCGTCCACGGCCTGCCCGTCGGGGTCGTCACCGCCACGCTCGGGGCGCCCTGGCTGCTCGTCCTGATGCTGCGCCAACTCAAGCCCGCCACCGCTGGGAGCACCGCCCGATGAGCGACGACCGCCGCACGCCCCCACCAGGCCCCGCCCCCGCCCACGGCCCGGCGACCGCCGGTGGGGCCACGTCCGCCCCCGCTGCCGCGCACGGTCCGGCGCCCGCGCACGGTCCGGCGACGGCTCCGCACGACCATGGCCCAGTGCCTGCCGGTGGCCCTGTGCCTGCCGACGGCCGCGGGCCCGCGCCCTCCCACGCCCCCGCTGCGGCGCACGCCCCGCTGACTGCCGGTGGCCCCGCCTCCGCCCACGGCCCGGCGACCGCCGGTGGGGCCACGTCCGCCCCCGCTGCCGCGCACGGTCCGGCGCCCGCGCACGGTCCGGCGACGGCTCCGCACGACC
>NZ_JOFL01000034.1 GCF_000719265.1 Streptomyces roseoverticillatus
CCGTGCGCTGACCGACCGGACTGTCCACACGTTGCGGTATCCGCGCGTCCCAGCACCACGCCAGGATGGCCCCTGCTCGCTGCGCGACCCCGGGGAGTACCTCGTGCTCCTGGTCGACGGGCCGAGCCGGGGAGTCGCCACTGTGTCCTTCGAGGACGACCGAGGGAAGGGCGCGCTCGCCGTCGAGGTCGCCGGAACGCTCATCGTCGCCACCCACGTGAGCGGGGACCAGCGGCGCACGCGCCAGCTGGCTCGCCTGGCCGAACTGGCCGCCACTCCCCCGGGACACACGGCAGTTCTTCTCGGTGACTTCAACACCGACCGCGCCACCGTGGCGTCGGCTCTGGACACTGGCTTCACCGTCGCGGATCTCCCGTCAGACGCCCTGCCGACACGGCCGCACCCGCCAGGCTCGGCGTCACCGTGGATCGACCACGTGGTCGTACGAGGCGCTGGCGTCAGCAGCGCGGCGGTCGAGAGCGCGGACGGCCTCTCGGACCACAACCTCGTCCGCGCCACCATCACCGTGTGAGCCCCCGCCCCGGCTCTCGGCAACGGGGCCGGCTCACCACTCTCGGTGAACGGTTCGCCGGACGGATGCTGGAGACCCTCGACGCGCTGTGCCGCGCGCCGGAACCGGCCTCGGCACTGCGCCACGCCGAGTCCGTCGGCCGGGCGGGGCCGGGCGCAGGCCGCCCTGGAGGTTGGAGACAGAAAGTCCGTGGACCCCCTCACGCTGCGCGCCGCTCGTCGCGACGCTGTCGGCGTACTACCTGCTCACTCAGGGGGTGAAGACCTGGTACATCTGTCGTTTCGGCACCTGGCCGTGACCGGCCGCGCACGCCTCACAGATCGAGTTCGGCGACGACGGCGCCGTGATCGGAGGCCTGGTCGGCGGGTCCGTGCACATCGGGGAACGTGCTGCCGAAATCGAAGATGCCGCGCCGCTCCACCTCCACCTCGGTCACCTTGGCGAACAGCTCCGGCGAGAACATCAGGTAGTCGATCTTCTCCTCTGCCGTGCACTTCCCGTGGGTGCCGGGCGGTCCCTCATAGCTGCTGTGGGTCATCGCGTCCTGTAGGCCCGTGGCCAGCAGGAACGACAGCGGCACGCTGTCCGGGGTGTCGTTGAGGTCCCCGGCGACCACGACATGGGCCGAGCGCTCGAGGGCGGCCTGGTAGATCTCGGCAACGCGCTCGCCCTGGAGCTTGCGCTTGTCGGCTCCACCGCCGCCGCGCTTGCTCTTGAAGTGGTTCCCGAGCAGCCACAGCGGCTCGCCGTCGATGTCGATCTCGAATTCCGGGCAGTCCCGGCTGAAGACGAGCCGGGAATTCTTCTTGTCGAAGATGTGCGAGCGTATCGAGGTGATGGGGTGGCGGCTGAACAGCCCGACGTCGATGCCACGCTCGTCGTTGCCGTCGATCAGCATGTTGAAGGGATATGCTTCCTCGCCGATCTGGCCGTGCAGCACTTGAGTGTTAAAGCGGTCCAGGGTGAGCCGGTCCTCGATCTCGACCATCAACAGGACGTCGGCCTTCACCGCGGCGATCACTCTGGCGGTGTTCTTGACAGCGGGCAAGCCGAGGTCGTCCGTTTTCAGCTCGGCCCAGCCGACCCAGGCGGGCCGTCCCGTTGCCTCATCCCTGACCTGGATGTTCTTGCCCTCACCCTTGAGCAGCCTCGCATGCCCGCGGGTTTCGTTCACCAAGATCGTCTGGGTGGATACGTCCTGGGAGACATCGACGCTGTGGGCCAGGAGGATCTCGATGATTCTGTCCTTGTCGTCGGACGTGTACGTCTTGTGATCGAGGATGCCGACGAGCTCTCTGAATTCGTTGAGTACTGTATTACGTACGTCGTCGTTCTCGATACCGAAGACGACGGGCCGCCGGAAGAGGTTCTCAGCGTTGAAGGTGGCGATGCGGATGCTCATGCTGCCTCCTCACATGCACCCTTTATTTTCCGGCGGCGCGTCGGCGCTGTCGAACGGAGCGGGCCGCTCCCGGAGGGGCCGCTCTGACGCACCAGCCGCGCGGCGGGCCCTCGCAGCGGTAGTCCGCCGACCCGATCGGCCCAGGCGCGCCGCTGGTGGTCAGGGCCAGGCCGCCCGGCCGGACCTCTGCTTGGAGACGCCGGAATCCGGAAGTCCGGAGTCTGCGTCCCGGAATCCGTAAGCCCGGAGTGACGACTCGTCACCTTGCGCCTGCTTGTCCCGGCGGGTCGTGATCCGCTCCGGGGGCCACGGAAGTGGATCAGTGCTTGCAGTCATCCGCACCACGTCCCTTTCGCCCCTGCATTCCCGGCAGCCGCAGCCGCCTCAGCCGCCCCAGCCCCGCCGGGGGCGATATCGCGACGTCCGCGGACGGCTGTCCCGTTCCCCAGGGGCCTCACCCCCTCACGCCCCCGAAGGTATTTGTGGTGAGCATGAACCGTCTCCCGCATCAGCGCCCTTTATGCGCGGATTTAACCATTGGCCGGATGCAATCACTTCAGTTCAGGTGTTGTCGGCATATGCATGAGGAGCTGTCCCGCACATGCCATGATGCCGCCCGGTTCCACGCCCACTCGTCGCCCATGTCCGGGGAGAAGAACCCATGGCGTTATCGCTCGACGAGCTGCTCGGCCTGTTCCCCGACTCCGGTGAGGACTTCCTCCTGCCCGTCGACCGGCTCGGGGACATCCCCGGCATCGGCCCGCTCCTGGAGACCTGGCTGGCGTCGTCCGACCTGACCGTGGGCGGCGCCATCCCCAACCGCGGCGAAGTGACCGTACAGGGCACGTACTCCTTCACCCTGGTCGAAGGCCCCTGCCCCGTCCTCGTCTCGTTCACCGTGGACGCCGCCATGCTGGTCACCGGGATGGCGCTGGACTTCGCCCTCCCGGCGACGGAGGACGACGCCGGCGAAGAGGATTCCTTCGCCCCGCACCTGGTGCTGTCCGCGAGCGGGCAGGGGCTGTCCGCCGCGCTCGTGCTGAAGTTCTCCGACGCGGACGACAAGCCCAAGGAGATGGCGTTCACCGCCACCTTGGACGGCACGACGGTGATCGGTGACTGGTCGTCCGACGACGGCCTGTCCTGGAACGACGTCGCGCACGCGATCGGCTCCGCCCCCGCCGACCTGCCCGACCAGCTGGTCCCCGTGCTCAAGCAGGTCGCGTTCGCCTACGACAAGCGCAAGAGGGCGTTCGTGCTCTCGGCCGCCACCAAGTACGTGCAGCTCGCCTTCGCCTCGCTGCCGCACCGGGCCGGCACGGGCGCTGCGGGGCCCCGGATCCGCGTCGTCCTGCTGCAGGGGAAGTACGAGGCGGGCCTCGCCGACCTGCCGTCGATCGGTGACCACGCCCCGGTCGAGGACGACCTGGTCTTCGCCGGGCTCCAGGCCTTCCACCTCTCCGCCGCGCTCAAGGCCCGCAAGGTCAAGGCCCTCAACGACCTGATGGCCAACACCGGTGTCAACCTGGGCCTGCCCAGCCGCAACCTCACCGCCGGCGCCTCCCTGGCCGTCACCGCCGGCGTCGCCGCGGCCGTCAAGAACTACGCCCTCGTGTATCCGCTGCGCCGCAAGCAGCCGGCACCAGGGCCGGGGCCGGGGCCAGTCCCGACGCCCCCGCCCAGCCTGCCGGCCGTCGTGCAGGAGGATCCGGACGACGTCCCCGCGCAGGCCAGCATCCCGGTCGGCGTGACGTTCGGGCCGCTGCGGGTGTCCGAGCTCGGCCTGTCCTACGCGAACGGCACGGCGCGGATCACCATCGACGCCACGGTCGACGCCGGCGGGATCGAGCTGAGCGCGTCCGGACTCGGTTTCGCCATCGCCCTGGACCGCGGCGACGGCGACTGGACCTTCCAGGCCACTCTCAGCGGCCTGGGCCTGTCCTACGACCGCCCGCCCGTCAGGATCGGGGGCGCCTTCCTCGTCAAGGAGTCCGAGCCCCCCTACGACATGCTGTTCGCGGGCATGGCCGTGATCGAGGCGCGGTTCGCTGCCATCAAGGTCCTCGGCGCGTACGCCCAGGCCGAGGGCGGCTACCCGTCGCTGTTCCTGTACGGGGTGCTCGCGGGCCGCAAGGGGCTCGGCCCGCCCCCGTTCCAGATCCGCGGGATCGCCGCCGGCTTCGGCTACAACAGTTCCGTCCGGCTTCCCGCGCCGGTCCAGACGCCGGAGTTCCCGTTCATCTCCGAGCTCGGTCACGGCGGCGCCGAGCGCCCGCCCCTGGAGGTGCTGGACGACCTGCTCGACGGCACCGGGGGCCGGCCCCCGTGGCTGACCCCGGCGGCCGGGCAGGTCTGGTTCGCCCTCGGCATCGACTTCACCGTCTTCCAGCTGGTCGGCGGCCAGGCACTGGCAATCGTCGAGTTCGGCGACGACTTCACCGTCGCCGTCCTGGGCCTGGCCACGGCCGCGTTCCCCGTCCGGCGCGGCTCCGGCGGAAAGACGTACGCCCAGGTCCAGCTCGCGATGCAGGCGCTGTACACCTCGCGCGAGAGCATGCTGGCGCTGGCCGCGGAGCTCACGCCCGAGTCGTACGTCCTCGACCCCGAGTGCCGGCTGACGGGCGGCCTGGCCTACCGCACCTGGTTCGGCGGGCCGTACAAGGGCGACTTCGTGTTCACCCTCGGCGGCTACCACCCCGCATTCGAGGCCGAGCGGCCCGATCACTACCCCGTCGTGCCGAGGCTCGGCTTCACGTGGGGCATCTCCGACGTCGTCACCGTCCGCGGCGAGGCGTACTGCGCACTGACCCCGTCCGCGCTCATGGCCGGCGGCCGGCTGGAGGTGTCGTTCCACTCCGGCATCGTCGAGGCCTGGCTGGTCGCCCGAGTGGACGCGCTGGTCCAGTGGAAGCCCTTCTACTTCCGGCTCGGCATCGGCGTCCGCATCGGCTTCGCGGTCGACCTGTGGCTGTTCACCGTACGGGGCGAGGTCGGCGTCGACCTCGATGTGTGGGGCCCGCCCGTGGGCGGGATCGCGACCGTGCACCTGTGGTGCATCGACTTCGACGTGGCGTTCGGGGCGAGCGGCGAGCGCAAGCCCGATCCCGCCTCCTGGAGCGAGTTCCAGGAGCAACTGCCCGCGCGCGACCAGATCCTGCGCATCACACCGCTCACCGGCATCCTGCCCGAGGACGAGGGCACGCGTGCCCGCCGGATGAAGGCCGGTGACGACCGCTGGGTCGTCTCCGCCGACGGCTTCTCCTTCGCCACGTCCACCGCCCTGCCGGCGTCGCAGGCCACGGCGGGGTCACGGCAGGTGGGCGGTAAGTCCCTCGACATCCGGCCCATGCAGGCCACCGGGCAGTCGTCCGTCCACCGCCTCACGGTGCTCCTCGGCGGCGACCCGTTCGACCCCTTCGACCCCGCCGTGCCGGAGCAGCGCCGCTGGCGGCTCGACCCCGTCAAGGACAATGTCCCGGAGGCTCTGTGGGGCACGGGCGACCCTGCGGACGAGGACTTCACGCCGGACCCGATCATCGAGGATCAGCTCACCGGGCTCGGGGTCACCGTGCCCAAGCCCGTGGACGGTCCGACGCCGGGCAGGATGACCGACGTCTCCCTCGGCGTCGAGCCGCTGATCCCCAGCGACGCCCTGCCGATCAGCCCCGCGGACCGGCCCACCGGCCCCGTACCCCGGCCCTGGGAACCGGGCGACGACCCCACCGGCATCGGCACGATCGCCGCCGGGATCGCCACGACCACCGTGCCCGCCCGCGACGCGCTCTACACCGAGCTGACCTCGCTGGGCCTCGCCCCGCCCTCGCACGACCGCCTGGACGGCTTCGCCGCCCTCGCGGACAACACCTTCACCGCCGAACCCATGACGCTCGGCCCCGCAACGCTCTGACACCCCCAACCGCGCGAGGGAATCCGCCATGACGCAGCCCGACGCCGCCGGGACCACCGGGGACGAGACCGAGACCCCCCGGTTCGACATCCACTTCCACGACGACCACGTCGCGCCCGCCCCCGGGGGCCTCTACCGGCTCACGCTCGAACACGAGGTGTCCGGCGACAAGGTCGGAAGCGACAGACTTCCGCCGGTCCAGCAGGATTTCGAGATCCGGACACCGCAGTTCACCATCGACGCGTCCTTCGTCCACGCCCTCCACCCCGCCCCCGCGGCGGTCGGCGCCTTCGACCGCGTCCTGCCGCACCTCACGCTCAACCGGCTCATCCTGCCCTGGGAGCGCGCCGTCAGCCCGGACCTGACGGGCCTGCCCTGGATCGCCCTGCTCCTGTTCGCCGAAGAGGAGTTGCCCGGCGACCCCAAGGCCCAGGGGCGCACCGACACGAGGACGGTCCGCCAGTTCCTCACCGCCACGGACGGCGACGTCCTCCTTCCCCGCATCGACCTCGACGACGTCCCGCCCGAGCTGTGGGACAGCACGTGCACCACCATCGACGTCCCGGCCGCCGTCTTCAAAGACCTCGTACCGCGGCGGGCCGACCTGCCGTTCCTGTGCCATGTGCGCAAGGTCCGGCCGTGGCAGCCGCCCGGGTCGGCAGCGGCCTCCGGCGAGAATCTGGAGATCGGCGACTACTCCGTCGTGGTCGCCAACCGCTTCCCCCGTACCGCCGGGCGCTACGCCGCCCACCTCGTCTCGCTGGAGGGATTCGGCGACCACCTCGCCGGGCAGCAGCCCACCCGGCCGGTCGTGCGCATGGTCTCCCTGTGGTCGTGGTCCTTCGAAGCGCGGCCCGACCCCACCGGCCACTTCGACGCGCTGATCCGGCACATGGCCGAGGACCCGGCAGGGCTCGGACTGCGCCTGCACCCCCGGCGGCCCGCGGGCGCACGGACCGCCGCCACCGACCGCCTCGATCTGGGCTATGCGCCCGTGGACTACGTCCTGCCGTCCGGGGAGCGCACGTTCGGCTGGTACCGGGGCCCCTTCACCCCGGTCGTGGCACCGGCCGTCCCCCGCCCCGCGGAGGGCTACCGGCAGGCGGACGAGGCGCTCGTCTACCTCACGGACCCCGGCGTCTTCGATGTCAGCTACGCCGCCGCCTTCACCCTCGGCCGGTCCCTCGCCCTCTCCGACGACACCCTGGCGGCCTCGCTGTCGGCGTTCCGGTCCCGGGCGCGCCACATCGCCGGACGCGCGCTGATGCGGACGAGGACGCCGCTGGCCACGGCGCCGGGCCGGGCGCACGAGCGCTTCCACGAGCTGATCGCCGGCGGACTCGGGCACCGGCTGCACGCCGCGGCCACCACCCCGGCCGCTGAAGCGCGTACGGGCGGCGCGACGACGCCACGGCTCCGAGCCGGAGGCGTCCCCCGGCCCCCGGCCGTCGAGGCCCTCCTGGACCGGTTGCGCGACGGCCGGGCACGGCAAGGGCTCCGGGCCGCGCTGTCCGCCCACCTCGCCCCGCTGATCAGCGCGGTCGACCAGGTGAGGCTGCTGGCGGCGACACCTCTGAGCCACCTGGTACCCGACGCACGCATGCTGCCCCCCGAGAGCCTGCGCTTCTTCCACGTCGATCCGCAGTGGTGCACCGCCGTGCGCGACGGCGTCCTGAGCACGGGCATCGGCACCTCACTCGACGCCGCGATCAACCGGCTGGCCCACGAGGCGCTGGACGAGCCGCAACGGCTCACCGGGCTGCTCATGCGGTCCGCTCTCGTACGGAACTGGCCCGACGTCGTGGTCGAGCCCCGCGTCACCGGCAGCGACGGCAAGCCGGAGCCGCTGACCGTCTTCCACCGCGTGATCATCGGCCCGGACCTGCTGCTGTGCCTCTTCGAAGGTGTTCCCGAAGAGGTGCGGTTCCGCGAACCGCACGAGGGCATCCACTTCGGCGTCGACGAGGGCGAGCGCATCGGGCTGCGCAGGCTCACCGAGCCGGTCGGCGCGTCGCTCAGGCAAGCGTTCCCGCCCGAGGGCGAGGGGGACATCACACGCTTCCTGCGTGCCGCCGGCGGTGACGGTGGCGGACCCGAGATCCTCGACCTCGCCGCGGGCGACGACCCCCTGGTCCCCGCCATGGCCGTGGTGCTCCGGGCCGCCGGGCAGCTCGGCCCGGACGACCCGCTCTCCCCCGCCGCGTTCGCGGTGGAGCTCGTCAACGCGCCGCAGTGCATCACCTTCTCCCCCTCCTCCGCCTCCGCTCCCTCCTTCGATCAGCCCGGCCGACAGTGAGGACCCGCACGATGAGCTCCCAGCCGCCCCTGATCGTCCCTGTCCAGGTGGACGCGTTCCTGGTGAACGAGCGCGTACGCAACAACCAGCCCCACCACCGCTGGTACGCCGACTTCGAGCAGTTGGACAAGCGGCAGATGCCCGAGCCCGACCCGTTCGACGTAGCGCCCGGCAAACCGGGGCTCGGTGTTCACGTGCAGTGGCTGCTTCCCGACGCGCTGCGGCGCGGCCGGCAGGACGGCCCGGCGGGCAAGGTGGAGTTCCCGGTCGTCCCCAACCGCTGGCTCGTCGTCCGCTACAGCCGCCCGGCGGACCGGCCCGAAGAGACACCGGCTGTGGCCGGCTGGGTCGTCGACAGCGACTACCTCGACTACGACGAGGGCACGAGCGCATTCCTCGACCCCTTCGAGGAACGGCCGACGCCCACCTACATCGGCAGGGCCCACGACCTGGCCGACGGCCCCTGGTCCGAACCCGAAGGGCGCCGGAAGTTCCTCACGGCGGTCGGGCCCGGCCTGCCGACCTTCGCCACGTACCAGCCGTACAGCGAGAACGTCTTCTCCCTCCACGACCCGCTGACCGGGCTCCCCGGTCCCGCCCTGCTCGGCTACGCCGTCGTCGGCTGGTACTCCGACCCTGCGTGGGACGTCCTGCAGGCGCCGCCGGACGGCGACGTCCGGGCACTGCTGGAGTCCCTGCGGTGGTCCACGACCGATCCCGCGGCGGCTCCCGCCCGGTCGTTCTACGCGGGCACCGCCCTCGGTCTCCACTGGGACCTCAAGGGCGACCCTCCGCTTCCGGGCAAGCCGGACGTGCGCGATGTCGACATCGCCGTCGGGCACATCGTCACCGACGCCGAGACCGCCCTGCTCCCGACCGCGCTGAACGACCCCGAGGCGGCCCTGCTGTGGGAGGCGTTCGCCTACGACCTGCTGGACGTCCTCGACGAGGGTGACGAAACGGCCCTCGACCAGGCCACCCGGCGCACCTGGTTCGACGCCGAAGGGGGCGGCTACTCCTGGCGTATCGTCGACTGCCCCGACCCGGCCGGCGGCGCGTGGCCGCAGCGGACACCGGAGCAGATCGCCGAGGAACGGCGCTGGCTGGCCGAGCTGAACCAAGTGCAGGAGGAGCACGACGTCGCCTCCCGCGAGCTCGCCCACGTCCAGCGCCGCCTGTACGGCCTGTGGTGGCTGAGCGGCCGTCCCAGCCGGCCCGCCGGCTGGGACGCGGCGTACGAAGCCGAGACCAAGCCGGAGGTGGAGGGCACGCTGGCCTGGCAGGTCCGGCAGCAGCTTGACACCGTTTTCGGCGCGGACGGTCTGCGCTCCCGCATTCCGTGGGGCGACACTGCCAAAGACCTCGACGACGCGGTCCGGGAGTACGCCGAGGAGCACGGCCTGGCACCGGGCAGGGAGCTGCAGCGGTGCGCCGACCCAGCGTTCCACAGCACCCCCGACCCGTCCGTCATCGTGCGCGGCGCCAAGCTGGACCGGCAGCTCACCGACGAGAACGCCCTGCCCTGCCGGACCCCCGCCGAGACGGTGACCGGCATCCGCATCGGCGGGGAAATGGTCCGGCCGCCCGCCGAGGTGCCAGCTCCCCCGCTGCCCCAGCTGCCGGAGTCCGGCGTGCTGCCTGCGCTCCTCGGGGAGTTCCTCCTCCTCGACCGCGCCGCCGTCACGCCCGGCTCGGCGCCCGATACGACGGCTCTGGAAGAGGCCCTCGCCAACGAGGAAACCCACGTTGACGGGGAAGTCGCCCGGTGGATGCGACTTTGGGCGCAACCCTGGTCGCCCCTGCACCTCATCTGGCGGATGAAGTGCTATCCCACCCCGTACCGCACCGGGGACGAGGACAACTGGTACTTCGACGGCACCCGCTACCGCTGGAACGGCGACAACATCGCTCCCGACGGTTTCGTCAACGGACGTGCCCTGCTCAACCCGCTGCCCTCCTTCAACACCCGCTCCCGCCTGGCACAGCACGCCCGCACATACCGCAGCGGGCCCGTGGCCGAGCTCAACGCGCTGCGCGACAAGGCCGGGGACTGGGACCAGCTGTCCCAGCGCATCCTCGGTGTCAACGACTGGCTGGCCCAGCACTCTCCCGCGACCGGCATCGCCCCCTCCTCGGACGACGATCTCGCGCAACTGGTCGACAACAGCCGCACCCGGGCCTCGCTGAGCGAGGTGCCCGACCCCGGTCCGGCCTCCGGATCCGGCACGCCCCGCGAGTTCCGCCCCGTCAGGGCCGGGCAGATCGCCTTCGAAGAGCTCCACGTGATCGACCGGTTCGGCCAGTCGCTGGCCGTCATCAGCCCGGACAACGTGGAACGGTTCAGGGTGGAGCGCGCCGACAGCGTCACCCCCGGCATCCCCGTGATCCCCGACGACTCCTACCGGTGCATCGAGCTGCCCCCGCGCCTGCTCCAGCCCGCCCGGCTGCGCTTCGACTACGTCTCGGCCCGCGACGACCACCACCGCATCGACGTCGACGCCGGGCCGCGGGAGGCCGCGGGCGAGAGCCCGGTGTGCGGCTGGCTGATCGTCAACCACCTGTCCGGGGCCCTGCTCGTCCACGCCCCGGAGGGCGGCGGGCTCGGCGAGATCCGGATCGTGCTCGACACCGCGCACCGACCGGTGCCGACCTGGTACCCGCTGCCCGGCTCCGCCTATCCCGACCCCGACCCGGAGACGGAATCGGGGCGGGCGTTCGCCGCGGCGCTGCCCCACCTGCACGGCTTCGTCACCGAACTCCTGCACGGCGGGGAACCCGCCTTCGCCCAGCTGCTCTCCGTCGTCGACAGGGCCATGTCGGCGACCGCGCACGGCGGGGACGACGACAGCCTCGCCGCCCTGGTGGGGCGGCCGATGGCGCTGCTCCGTTCGCGGCTGCGGTTCGAACTCAACGGTCCCGGGTTGACGCCCTCGTCCTGGGAGGACGTCATCAGCCCGCCGCCCGTACCGGAGTTCACCGGCTATCTGTGGAACGTCCGGCTGGGGGCCGGGGACATGCTCGGCGACGGGCTGGCCGGATTCTTCCGCGGCACCGACTACACGCGGCTGCACGCCGTTCCGGAGCCGGAGCAGCAGGCCGCGGGCGCGCAGTACGTGGTCCCCATCGACGGCAGCGAGATCGCACTGCCCGCGCGGCCGGCGGCCGCTCCCTCGCCGGAGGCCCGTGCCCGGGACGAGGAGGCCGCCGCCTGGGTGACGCTCCTCGCCGACCCCTGGGCGGCCGTCCACGCCGTGACCGACATCCTGCCCGTGGGCCGGCTCCTGCTGCCGCCGACCTGGGTACGCGAGCCCCTGGCCCGGCTGAAGTTGTCCTTCCGGATGGGTCCGCTGCTGGCGGGGACCCGTATGGTGACGGACGGGCAGGACAGCACGCCCGGCGAGCACGTCGTCACGCCCGGCCCCTCCGGCTGGCGCGGCACGTGGGCCTGGGCCGAACCGGTGGCCGCGAGCCGGGCGGTGCCAACGCCCGGCGGCCCGGCGCCCGACGGCCCGGCGGTTCCGGCCGAAGGCCCCGGAGCGTGGACCGTCCGTCCCCTCACCACCCCCGACGCGGCCCTCGCCCTGTCGGATGTCACCCCTGCCGCCCGTACCGGCTTCCTGCAGCTCAGCGGTGCGCTGGGCGAGACCGGCGAGAGCCGGCAGCGCCCGCCCGCGCAGGGCCCGGCCCCGACCCACGGGAGCACGTCTTGAACTCCTCGGCCACCGCGCTGTCCTACAGCGTCCACACCGACCCGGCCCCCTTGCGGATCGGCACGGAGAAGGCCCCCGCACACGCCACCGTGCGCATCGCTCTCACCAACTCCGGCCCGGATCCCGTCCCCTGCGGCACGATCGCCTTCACGCTCCCGGTCGGCGGCGGACCCGAAGCGCTCACAGCCGCACCGGACACCATCAGGGCGTCCACGGACGACGCCGGCTGGTCGGCCGAGCACCGGGGCGACGGGGTCTTCCACGTACGCCCGGCCACGGACGGCACGGAGCTCAAGCCGGGCGCCCGGATCGTGGTCACCCTCGCGGACGTCACGGTGAATCACGCGGTCGGCGCGTTCACGCTCGGTATCGGCGAGAGCGGGGGCGCGGGCGGGGGCGCGGAGAGCCTCCGGCGCGTGCCCGGCGGACTGCGGCTGGCCAAGGCGTCGCCGACCGCCATGCTGGAGGACTTCCGCCCGGACCAGGTCGACGTCCCCAACGGCGGGACGGTCAAGCTCACGTGGAAGTGCGAGGTCGGACCCGACTACGAGCTCTTCTACGGCGACCAGCGCCGCCTGGTCAACGACTGCATCGACGAGGACGGCAACGGCGAATGGACCTCGCCCGGCCTCACCAGCGCCACCGCGTTCATGCTCCTGGGCTCCACGGTGCAGGGCGGCTCCCCCGTCACCTACGGCCTCACCACCGCCGTCACCGTCACCGTGCCCGACCTCGAGGTCGGTGACCTCGAGGTCAACGGCTCCGTCCGCCTGTTCGGCCGGGCCGCGGAGATCGCCGGGGGCACGGAGAGCAGCCCGGCGGAGTACGTGGCCGACACCGACGGCGTGATCACCGGCTACATCAAGACCACGCAGGACCAGGTGCCTGCCGAGCTCAAGGTCTTCGTCACTCCCCCGGAACTGAGGCGACAGCAGTTCGCGACGCAGTCGTGGGACGCGCGGGGCGGCACGCTCAACCAGGAGGCGAGCCTGTTCGTCCCGGTGCCCAAGGGCTCGCACGTGCGGGTGGTCCAGAAGGGCGACACGAACTTCACCGCCGCCCTGACCTGGTTCCCGTTCGGCGCGGGCTCCCTGGCCCCTCCCCCTGCGTGATCTGTTCCGTCCTCAGCGATCTGTTCCGTCCCGTCCCTGCCCGGCGACCGCTGGAGTTCCCGTCATGCCCGAGAGCACCGACAGCACTGACAACACCGGCAACACCGACCTCACACCTCCGGGCGTCAATGCGGCGTTCAGCCTCCCGGACTCGGGCCCGTCCCGGGCCTCCGTCTTCATGGTCCGCGGCGACTGGGCCGTCCGGCACGAGGCGGCGGCGGTGGCCCCGCCCGCCGAGGGGGCCGCCGTGCGCGACCTGTGGCCCGGCCTGCCCACCGCGTACCGGAACGGCTTCGACGCAGCCTGCTCGACGGACACCGCGCGTGTGTACCTGTTCAAGGGCGCGACCTGTGTGTTCTACGACGTCGCGCAGAACGCGACGGTGCCGCCGAACTCGTCACCCGTGCCCATCGGCGACAAGTTCCCCGGGCTCCGCAAGGACGCACCGGACTTCGCCGACGGCATCGACGCCGGCCTGCCGGCACCCGACGGAACGGTCTACTTCTTCCGCGGCAGCCGGTGCGTCAACTACGACATCGAGGGTGACGAGGTCCTCGAGCAGGGCGCGATCGCCGACTTCTGGCACAACCCCGACCACCCCGACCCCGGCATCGCCGACGGCATCGCGGCGGCCTTCAACCACCCGGCCACCAGCAACGGCTATCTCGTCACCCGGGACGGCAAGCGCTACGTCGAGTGCGACACCGACCCCGTCCGGCACCGGATCACCTCCGGCACCAAGACGCTCCGGGACCGGTGGCCGTACCGCACGTTCCTGACCGTGCTCGACGGGTCCGACGGCCGGCTCTGGGTCTTCGACGCCGACAGCGGGCAGACGATCAGGCAGGGTCAGACCGGCCGCGAGCCCGGCGGCGTCGTGATCTCCCCCGACGGTTTCCGGGTCCTGGCGACCGCCAAGGGGGCCGCCGGAGGCGAGGGGACCCTCGCCCTCCTGGACATCACGGCGGGAGCCCTCAAGACGGTGGCAGCGGGTGCGTGGCCCTACCGGGTGGCGGTCCTGCCCGACGGCTCCGCGGCCTACGTCACCAACCCGCTGGACGAGGCCGCGCACGCGATCGACCTCGTCACCGGGGAGAAACACCGCATCGGCACCGGCCCCCGGCCCGACGGCGTCGTGGCATCGCCGGAGGGCGACTTCGTCTACATCGGCTGCGACGACGACCCCGCCGTGGCGGTCGTGGACACGGCGCGGCAGGAGGTCACCAGGGGCCTCGGCGGGTGGACGACCGCGACGTGCATGGCACTCACCCCCGACGGCGCCACCCTGGCCTTCGGTATCCCACCCGTGAACATGGTGGCCGTCGCCAGCACCTCCGGCAGCGGCGAACCTCCCCTCGTCCCGGTCGGGCAGTCCCCGGAACAGCTCGTGGCGTCACCGGACTCCCGGTACGTGTACGTCGCCAACCGCGGTGCGGAAGTGAAGGTGATCGATGTCGCCACCGTCCGTGAAGTGACGCCCGTCCGCGTACGCGACCGCTCGAACGCGATCGCGCTCTCACCCGACGGGGAGCACCTCTTCGTCACCAGTGAGCGCGTCGCCTCGGTACAGAAGGTGCGGGTGTCCGACGGAGTGCAGGTCGAGGAGTTCCCCCTGGGAGCGGCCCTGGGCCTCTCCGCGTACCTGGCCGTCGGCCCCGCCTGGGGCTGACGGGACGGCGGAGACCGAGACGGAGGCGAGGCGCGCCATGGGCGTACGACGACCCGAAGACAGCACCTGTGTACTGACCTACACCGTGGAGACCGACCCGGCACCGATCCAGGTCTCCCAGGGAACGACCCCGGCGACACCCACGCTGCGGATCACCGTCACCAATCACCAGCAGACCCCGGTCTCCGTCGAGACGGTCCGCTTCTCCTACCCGGTGGGAAGCGGGCCCGGCGACCTGACGGCGAAACCGGACAGCGGGGTCCCCGACATCGACGACAGCCAGAAATGGGTGTTCGAGCGCGACTCCGAGACCCCGGCGTTCGTCCTCAGGCCGAGGCGCTTGAACCGGCCCTTTCCCCCGGGGGACCAGGTGGAGCTGTCGATCGCCGGCATCGAGGTCAACTCGGCGGTCGGCACCAGCAAGCTGACCGTCACCGAGACGCTCCTGGACGGGGGCGAGCCCCAGCAGGAGGAGTGGCCCCTGGCGAAGGTCCCGGCGGGGTTCACCGTGAGCGACTTCCGCCCCACGTACATCCTCGTCCGGAGCGGCTCCCCGGCCGAGCTGACCTGGCGGGGCACCAACCGGGACGGAGCCACGTACACGATGCTGCACGGCGGAGAGCCCGTGGACGTCACCGGCATCCACAACTGGCCCACACCGAACCTGCACCGCGACACCGTGTTCGTACTCGCGGTGAAGGTGGACGTGGACGGCAACGTCGCCGAATACGCGCTGACGACCGCCGTCACGGTCGCCCGGCCCGACCTGACCATCGGCGACCTCACCGTCAACGGGAAGACCACGCTCACCCACCTGCCCACGGAGTTCGGCCTGGGAGATGCGGACGAGCTCACGTACACGGCGGAGACGGACGGCCTCCTCACCGGGCAGCTCGTCACCGAGGAGGACGCGCCGGGCGACGACGCCCCCACACTCACGGTCACGGTCTCGGCCGACGGAACGGACCGGCTCACCAGCGTCCAGTCACGGCACGCACCGCCGGACCCCGAGGACCCGAGGTTCCCGGGCTCCCGGCTGACAGCCGTCGTTCCCCGGGGAGCCCGGGTGAGGATCGGCCGGTCGGGCACCGCACCGAGCCGGCACCTCCTGTCCTGGCTGCCCTTCGGCACCGGCGAACTCAAGCCCGTGGACTCCTGATGGCTGTGTTGCCGCGGTGCGGGGCCCCGTCTCGGTACGGGCGCCCAGCTCGCGCCACGGCAGCAGGCCCAGCGGGCGCAGGTTGTCCCGCAGCCCGGCCACGAGCTGCGGGCTGACCTCGCCCTCCTCGACGGTCCATCCGTAGTGGGCGGGCAGCCGCGTCACGGCCAGATGCGGGAAGAACTCGGAGTGTGGCCGGCGGCCCTTCAGATCGGCAGCCCGATGATCCCCCACCCACGGTGGTGGGCCTCCGCGACGACCTCGGCCCATCCGTGGAGAAGCGTGGTGAATTCCTCGAACGTACCGACCCACTCCCCAGGGGCGGCTGCACGGGTGTCGAACGGTTCACGCAGCGTTTGGAGACGAGGGCCGGCTGTCGTCCACGCCTGTGCCAGGGCCGGTACGTCGGGAGGATGGCAGTAGGCCCACATGGCGTCGTACCAGAATTCGGCGTCGTCCTCGCCCTGCGGATCGCTTTCAGTGCCCGGCAGAACCCAGGTCAGTCCGGCAAGGAAGGTGTCCAGCGCCGTGCGCAGGTCAGCCGGGACGTGCTCGCGAACGGCCTCCCACCGCTCGCCCGCCCAAAAGTGCGGCTTGAACGATCCCAGCGTGCCGGCGAAATCGTACCGTGCGCACCAGGCCGGGACCGGTTCGGGAGCGGGAGGCAGCCAGGCCCAGCCCTCATCGAGTGATCCGTCGTAGTCGTCCGGCTCCGCGGCCTCGATGAGCGCGCGCTCGCGTTCGAGAACAGGGATGTTCTCCAGTTCGGTCCAGTCCACTATGACCGCCGTGATGTCCACTCCCATGATCACGAGCCTACGTCCTGATGGATCTGCCTGGTGGAGTTGCTCGGCAGCTGCGGGGCTCGGCGATCGCCCTGGGCGCCGTCACCCGCTCCTCGCCCTCACCGCCGCCCGGCTGCGGGACCGCCCCGCGGTGCGGTCGGTGGCATATGCCTGCCCCCTGTCCTAACAAACGATGAGGTGAGTTTGGCATCGGCCTTCCCGCCGAAAACCGCCTCTGAGAGACGCGCCGACCAAACCGCAGCACGCCGCTCACCGAGCGGCGCACGCGCCTTGTGCGCCACCTCCTACCAGGGCTGACGGCCCAACAACGGACCGGTCGCAGATGGGGCTCACCGGCTGCCGCCTTCAAGCTGGGCGGGGATGCGGCCGGCCCGCAGTTCACCCAGGTCGGGGATGTGGTTGTAAAGCGTGCCCGGGGAGACGCCGAGCATCTTGGCGATCGCGGTGATGGAGTGCTCGGGGTTGGGCAGCAGATCCTGGGCCACCCTTCAGATCACGGTCGTCGGTGAGCGAGGGGGGCGTTGTAGCGGCGGGTGGCCCGGCACCAGTCGTAGTGGCCGCGGACCCATGCCCGCAGTACGCGTGCGTAGTCGATCAGTCCCGCCCTGCCGGTGGCCAGTACCCTCTGCTCCGCGTCCAGGTAGGAGCGCATGGTGGTGTCGTGGATGTGCGCGGCCTCAGCCATCGCCGTGCGCGGATCCTTGCCCTGAGCGGCGATGAGGCCGGGCAGGTGCGTGATGCCGGGGTTGACTCTCGTCTCGTGGTCGGCGGAGTGGATGTCGTTGCACCAACCCATCTGGTAAGCGGCCAGGCAGCCCATGAGCACCGCGTCCGGGTGGGCCAGGTCCTCTGCGGTGGCTGAGCAGCCAGCCACGATCTGCGCCAGGGTCACATAAGGGAGGGAGGCAATGTTGTACATCCGGTTCGCGCAAAACCCGGCCAGGCGCATCGGACGGCCGGACACCAGGGTCAGCGCCTCATACAGGTAGCTGTACGACCACAGCACCATGTGGGTGCACAGCCGGTCGAACTGCTCGGGCCGGGCAACAACCGCAGTGCGTTCCAACAGGCTGTGCATCACCGGAAGACGGTGTTCTGTGTCGGTGTGTGCGTACACCGGTGCCCCGCCGGTGCCGCCCGGTGGGGTAAATGTGGAGACGATCGCGATGACGGCCTCGGCGACGGTGGCAGGCCCGTTCGCCGCAGCGGACTCATCCATGAACTGGTCGTCGTAGAAGAAACCGAAGGCGAGCCATTCGGTGTAGAGCTTCATGAGGTCCAGGGCGATCCCGGGGTGGGGGCACGTGCGGGCGGCGAAGGTTCCGAACTTCGATGCCTGGTATTGGGCGAGCTTCGCCGAGTTGGCATACAGGTGGTTGTCCGCCATCCACGCGGCAGCATGCTCGTTGAGCGCGTCAGCCCAGTCACTGACGGCCGACGGGATGGGGCAGTACAGCTCGGGAACGGGGGCGGTCATAACAGCCTCGATCGGAAGAGAAGCAGTTGCTGTCGACCAGGGCGGGCGAGCCAACGGGGAGGCGACATGTTGCGGACCAGCTCCACCGCGACCGCGGCGTGAATGGCCTCATCGAGCGTGCCGGGAGCTGCCTGAGCCCCGAGTACCGCCGGCATCGGGCGTATGTCTTAACTATCCCCGGGCACACCGTCACTACAACCCCGGGCGCAGGCGGCGCACGGAACGGACCGGGGCACCGCGCGTGACCGCGGCACGTTCCGCGCCCCGGCGTGCGCTACGAGCCCGAACCGCCGACCAGCCGGCCGGGCCCGGCTGCGCACCCGCCACCGCGGTCACGGCCGCGGTGGCGGCCGGCGAGCGCATCCGACCCGGAGCCCTTCGACGCCTGCTGCCCACCGGCCCAGCGCATCCCGCTGCGCCGCCTACAGCCCGGCTCCAGGATCATCCACAGCCACGGTCCGCAGCGGCCGATGCCCCCGGTCGTCGAGCTGGGCCAGTTCGTGCTCGTAGTCGACGGTGATGGAGCCGTAGTAGTTGACCACCGAGCCGCGGGCCGGGGAGATGTGGGAGAGCACCTCGGCTTCCACCTCGCGGCCGGCGGTGCGCAGTTCGCCGACGGCCAGCCCCATGTCCACCCCAGATACTTCGCCACCTGCCGCAGATGGTCCGTACGCGTCTGCTCCCGCGCCACCCCGTAGCCGCGCAGCACCTCGACCGGCAGGCCGAGCTGCCGGGCCAACCGCCCCACCGCGGCCGGCGGAGCAGAGGGCACCTCGTCCGGCACGAACCCCAGCCACGGCAGCGTGCACAACTGCACCGCGGTGCCGAGAACCGTCTGGGGACGCAGGAACTTCCGCCTGACTCAGCAGATAGGCCCTGCCTCCAAGCCCTCACCATCACGGACCAGGTCGGCCACGCCGACCCCGAATCCCTCTCCGTTCTCGGTGACCTCCTGGACACGATGCACGGCCGCACCCAGGTCAAGAACGGCAGGACGGTCCGTCGCTGACTACCCCAGCCATCCGCACGGCCATGGCTGCTGCTCCTCAGCTGTACTCGTAGCGAGCGGCCCGTTCATCCATCTCCCGGTCGTACTCTTCGAGCCGGTCGAGGAAGGGGGCGAACGCTGCCTGGGCCTGGGCCGCGGTGATCTGACCTGTCTCGACGGCGGCGAGGAGTTCCAGCACGGCGGGGAGCTCCACGGCGGCGCCGAAGCCCGGCTTGGCGGTGCGGTGCTCGGAGTAGACGGCGCCTACGGATCCGCGAACGCCGGGCAGGACGATGGGGCCGGCGGTGATGTCGCGGGTGACGTCGTACGGCATCGGGTGTTCCTCCAGGTAGGTCAGGCGGGGTTGGGTCACAGCGCCAGTGGCGTCACACCCAGAAGGGGCCGCCGCGCTGGGAAAGAACGGTCGGAGTGAGCGTGCTCTCGAGGACGGCCTGCCGCCACAGGGTGCGGTTCCTGTAGCGGGCCTGGTCGATGTCCTGGGGGTTGTGCTGCCACTCGGCCAGGTGCTGAGCGACGGCGGCGAGGACAGCGGCGTCACCGGCCGCGGCCTCCTGCAGCCTAGCCGTGTCCAGAGCGGCCACAGCGGCACGGGCCGGGTGGTAGCTCAGCCCCATCACGGGCTCCGGCGCGTCGATCCCCTGCCGGAGCGCAGTGATCGCCTCCTGGAGCTGCTCGTCGTCTTCCGCTGCGGGAACCGTCAGCAGCGCTTCAAGGAGCACCGTGGCCTCGGTGGTGTTCAGCAGTGTGGTGGTGCTGCCGCTGAAGGTGTGGTGGAAGACCCGAAGAAGCACGTCGGTGAGGCGGGGCTTGTCCCGCCGGTCGAACAGGCAGTGGGCGCACAGCCAGGCCATCGGAACGTACGGCTGGCGCGGGTGGGGCATACGGCCGATGAGTTCGCCGGCCATCACCGGCGCGGCGCACAGGTTGCAGGAGAAGTCCGCGACGGCGTTCTTCGTGCGCATCGGCGCGGTCAGGCCGCCGGGCTCGGGCGGCTCCGGGTGGGTGTAAGCGCGGTACGAGTCGGGATCCTCGATCCAGGCCCGGGCCTGGATGATGGCGTCGCGCAGTTGCTCGTCCGTTGCCTCGGCGCGACTGGGCGCGCCCATCCAGTCGTTCAGCTGTTTCTGGACGAAGGGGATCGGTTCGCGCAGCGCTCCCGCCAGCGGCCCCACGTAGGTGGAGAGGAGCTTGCGCAGCTCGGCCCCGTGCAGCTTGTCGAGATCCCCGGAGGAGGGAGCGGGGAGCCCGGTGGGCATGGACGACGGGTCTTCCAGCCACCGCTCGACGTTGGTGAGCGCGACCCCGAGCTGGGCCAGCGAGACCCCTGACCGCGTCTTCGCCCCAATTGAGTCGTTGACGATGCCGTTGACCCTGCGTCCGTGGATGCCCGTCGCGGCGGCGAGCTGCTCGACCCTCCAGTTGAGCCGCTGCCTCGCCTGGTTCTCGGTGAGCAGGACGACCGGCCCGCACGTCCGGCACGGAACACCGGCCGCGGGGGCCGGCCGTGTGCCGCACTGCCAGCACACGAACCCCGGGCACGCCGAGCACAGCGTCTCCAGGCCCTCGCTCTCCGCGGGGACGGGCGGGCACAGCTCCTGGCGCAGCTGCTCGGCGAGCGACCGGCACTCGCCCATGCAGTTCTCGGCGGCGGCCGCGGCGCCGGGCTGATGGACCAGGGCCTCGCGCACGGTAGGCCACCGCACGGTCGCGTGGGGGTCGGTGAAGTCGTCGGCATGCCACTGCTCAAGGGGTAGCCGGATCATCGGCCGCAAAAACAACGGATATGGCTGACCTGGGCAATGCGGTTACTCGGCAGGTTGCGCTGGCCCAGGTAGTCCAGCAGCATCCCGGCGAACGGGGACCCGGACGACCTGTGCGAGCGGCCGGTTCTCTATCGTGGCCGCATGTCTGGGGAGCGGGAACTGGAGAAGTACATCGGCTTGAGTCTGGCGCGGTGGCGCGGGCGGCTGTTCGAGGCCGGTCATTCGGAGCGGTCTGGTGCGATCTGGTTGACCGCGCTCGACGGGGATGACGAGCTCGGGGAGCTCGCGAGCGGGGTCCGGTGGGGCAAGCCCGCGCGGCTCGTGTCGCTGGACGAGCTCTCCGAGAAGTACGACGTGGCAGCGAATTGCACGCTGGACGGCGTGCACCTCTCCGTGACGAAAATCGACGGCGACACGGTTCACGTCTGGTACTCCAATCGTGGCGAGAACGCCTTCACCCGGGCGCACGGCCTCGTCCCCCAAAGCTGGGACTACTGCGTCGGCGAGGTCGACCGCGCACAGCTCGACAGCCTGGAGGTGGAACGCCGGGAACTCCTCGAGCCGGAGCGTGCCCATGCCGGGCTCGTCGCGGTTTTCGGCGAGGATCTCGTGGACCTCAACCGGTCGTGGTGCCGCCGCCCTGCGGATGCGAGACCGTGGCTGGGCTCCAAGCAGGTGCCGTCGCCCTACGACTTCAGCGGCGCGACAGTGAAGATGGTGGGGGAGCCGAGGATTCAGGTTCCAGTCGAGGAGCTCGAGAGCTGGACCATCTGTGTCGCCTACGCGTTCTACGACGGTCACGAGGTCTGCGTGGACTCGACAGCCCCCGGCTACACGGCCACGATTTGCACTGCCGACGCCGCGTGGGCCGAAGCGGAAGGCATGGGGCCGACGCTCCGCGGGTGGCATCCGGTCTACTGGCCGCAGCTGCAGTACTGGAAGAAGAAGGTGCAGCTCACCGAGCTCACCGACTTCCGCGCCGAGCGCCTCGACGTGCTCGCCCGGATCGCCGCCCGCGGCACCCGCCATGCTGCGAATGGCGGCGCCTACTCCGCCACGCATGACGACGAGGAAGCCGGAGGAACCTGGCGTCACTATGCCCCTGGCGATCACTCACGATGACCGCAATCCGTGATACGCCTACCTGGCTATTGACCAAACGAGCTCGGAGCTTCGACCACCAGCAGTCAGTCAGTCAGTCAGTCAGTTCAGAGATACATCCGCGAACACTCGCGTCGTCACCAGGCCCCCCACCGTCGATCACCCGCGGACGTCCAGTCATATGGACGGTTTACCGCACTACACGGTGAACGATCTGGCTGCCGCACACGACACGGGATCACGGCTGGTCAGAGGCGGTCGCAGCCATATCCGTTGTTTTTGCGGCCGATGATCCGGCTACCCCAGGTCGCGGGATCGGGCAGATGATACGCGCGGGCGATCACGGTGAACGCCGGCGTTGTACCGAGGGCCCGCACCCCCGTTCGGGGTAAGGGCCCTCGGCATGCCGCCGTCAGCGAGCGATCAGCGCGGCGGTCACAAAGCGATCGGCCTCCTCCGGGGTCCACTCGAGGCTGCTGGACTGCGTCAGGGAGTGGCGGAGACAACTCGCGACGTCCTCGAGAGACGGGCCGCCCTCGTCGGTGCTGACGTTCGTGAGGGCCCGCTGCACGAGGTACAGCGATGTCTGCGGAGACGTCTCGTGCACCCACTTAACCGCCGTGACGATGTCGCCGTACAGGTCGGCGCCATCGAGCTGGCCCGGGAACCGCTGGTGGTAGTGGCGGAGGTTGGATTCGAGGGCGAGCCGGATCGTTCCGTACACGGCGCCGGGGATATCGCACACGTCCTGGTGCTCCTTCTCGTTCGGGTGCACACAGCAGACCAGGACAGACAGGGTTGGCGGTATCCCGCATGCGGCCACCAGTGGGAGGTCGGCTGCGGCGGTCTGCCGGTGTCGAGGCCGGCTGTCAGTGGCGGGTGCGACTCTGTACCCCAAGGAACCCGCAGCTCAGCCCCGGAATCAGCGGCTGGCGCCGAACATGAGGAGAACCACCACCATGCTGATCAACTACAAGACACCTCGCGACGCTAAGGCGTCAAGCGGTGGAGGCGAGAAGCGTGGGGAAGGCGAGCTGTTCATCGAACAGCTCGCCTTTCTGTAGGCAGTGGTGGAGCTGGCCGATCATGCGGTTGAAGAGGTTGCGCTGCGCGGAGGCGTGCCAGTCTCCGTGCTCGTCACGCCGTCGCCGGTAGTGGGCGCCTGCTCCGGGCGAGTGGCGCATGGCGGAGAACGCCCACAGGTAGCCGGCGTGGTTGAGCCGGTCGTTTTTCACCCACCGCCGGGTCACGCTCGACTTCTTCCCGGACGCCCGGGTGATGGGCGAGGAGCCCGCATACGCTTTCAGGTCTCGGGCGTCGGCGAAGCGGTTGCGGTCGTCTCCGATCTCGGCGAGCACCCGGGCGCCGAGCTGGACGCCGAGGCCGGGGAAGCTAGTGATCACTTCGGCGTCCGGGTGCTGAGGGAAAGCCTCCTCCACCGCCTCGGCAAGGTCGTCGGCGGTGGTGCAGGCGGCGGTGAGTTGGATGAGGAGGGCGAGCATCTGCTTGCCGAGCGCGTCCTCGACCAGAGGCGGCTGGTGGGCCCAGTCGGCGCGGAAGACCTCGCGGAGCCGCTCGGCCTCGGCCTCAATCCCGCGCTGGCGGCCGGCCCGCTTGAGCGCGGCGGCGATCTGGGTGCGTGTCAGCCGGGCCGCCCGGGCGGGCGTCGGGGCGGACTTGAGGAGTTCGCGGGCTTCGGGGCGGCACAGGCCGTTCCGCCAGGGTTCGAAAGCGGCCAGGGCGGCCGGGTAGTACTCGCGAGGAAGCGAACGGAGCTGGTTGGCGGCCTGCTGCCGGTTCCAGACCACATCCTGCTGGGCCCGGGCCAGGACAGCGATCGCGCGGGCCAGGTCGCTGTCGCCCGGCAGGGGCCGGTGGGCGTGCATGTCCGTGCGGAGGATGTTCGCCAGCACCAGGGCGTCACCGGGGTCAGGCTTCTTCCGGCTGACGCTGTGGCGGTCGCGGTAGCGGGCGGCGGCCATCGGGTTGATCGCGAAGACCTGCCGCTTGCCGGTCCGCAGGACGGCGACGAGAAGGCCGCGGGACGTCTCGATCGCGACCGGGATCGGGGTCTCTTCGGTGTCGCCATACTCGATGAGCAGGTCCAGCAGGATGCGGTAGCCGGTCGCGTCGTCGGTGATGTGACGCTTGGCCAGCAGCTGGCCCGAGTCGTCGACCAAGGCAACGTCGTGGGTACGTTCGGCCCAGTCAATGCCGCAGTAGATCAAGATGCTCCTCCCCTTGAGCATGGGCTGTTTGCGCTGGTCACGAGCGCATGCGGGCCACGCAGCGACCTAATTCCAGGCCTCGGCACCAAGGCCGGGCCGCCACCTCGCTAGCCGTTCGTGACACCAGCGCGCCACGCGGGCCTCGGTCTATACGGGAGCTCAGGCGGCTCAGGCGAATCGAGAGGTCACCGTGCGGCGGGCTCGCACCACGAAGATCAACGAGCGGGACCTGCAGCAGGTGGTGGCGGCCACGAGGACGCCGAACGCCGCCGATCTACGGCGAGGCATCGAGGGCCAGGGCAGGAAAAGGCGTCCGCCCGGCGCCCACGCGACCGCCACCACCACGAGCACGAGGGCCGTCCGCACGGTCTAACCGGAGGCTTCACCAGCCCAGCTCCATGAAGGCGTCACGGTCCCCAGCACTTGAACAACCCCCACGAGGCACCTGGGCCTCACGGGGATCGTTCAGAAGGAATTAGGTCCACTGGACCCCCGCCGACAGCACCGCACGCCGCACCTCGGCCGTCTCCTACGACCTTTCCACCGCACAGGAACGACAGGCAGAACTGGAGCGCGGCGGAGCCCTCGACGTGGAGATCGAGAAGATCACGCTGAGATGACCGCCCCGGATGAGGCGCCCCTCCCCGACGCCGAGCAGTACCCCCTGACCGTTCGCTTCCGCCCCGACGGCACAGCCGTGACCGGCACGTGGACCAGCAGCGCGACCGCGCTGGAGAAATACGGCCGCTGGATCGGCACACACGGAAGCACCCCCGGCGTCACGATCACCCTTGAGGCCGAGACGGCCGGCGTACGGACAACCGCCAAACGGTGGGCAGTCGAGCCTGGGCAGCGCTGAGCACGAGAACCGGGCCGCCCGGTCCCGGCGCGGTCCAGCATGCATTACGCGATCCGCGGCCGAGGGCGACGGCAACCGCTAGTTGGCAGCGTCGCCCGAGGGAGCGAAGCCGGTAGGCCGAACCGGTGGCCATGGCCGGACTGTGCCTGCGGACGGGGCCATCGTGGGCTGCCAGGCGACGGTGACGACGGGCTCGGCAGGGAGCGCTCATGGTGTACGAGGTGATCACGGCGAGGTTCCGTACCGAGCTGGATGCCCGCTGGTCGGTGTTTTTCGATCACCTCGACGTGCCCTACGTCTACGAGCCGGCGATCTTCCAGGCCCCCGACGGCACCGTGTGCACGCCGGCCTTCTGGCTCCCGCGCGAGCGCCTGTGGTTCGTCTGCGAAGCGGACACTCCCCCGCCGTGGTGGGGCCGGTTCGCCGCGGCCGTCAGCAACCAGGGCTGCGTCTGGGATCCGTGGAGGGACTGCGGCGACGAGCAGTTCACCGATCCGGCGCCGTTCGATGTCGAGGAACGGTGGCAGGGCCATGCCCTGCTGTGCCTGGGCGGGATCCCCGACGGATACGCCCGGTCCCAGAACCTCACCGACGGCCCTTGGCACCAGCACGACCTGGGCATGCACTCCGAGGGCGACTTTCCCTACCGGTGGACCCTGTGCCCGGAGTGCGGGACGTTCGGCGCCACCTTCTGGGGGTACGCGGAGCGGCTGCGGTGTGGGTGCATTGACGACCGCGTGCGCCACAAGGTCGCGAATGCCGCCGACGGACGGCTGCTCGCTGCCTACCTCGCTGCCGCGCACGAGCACCTCGACAACGACCCGCAGCCGTCCGGGCTGTCAGTCATCCGCGAAGCCCTGGTGTGCCAGGAGGGCGCCAACCTCGCCGCGGAGCGCTGTACGCAGCAATGCCGGTCAGTCGGCGAACAGCTGCGCGCCGAGCTCCCCGATGACGCGTACGTGGACGAGGCGGCCGAGGCCGCGGACGCCCTGTGCGGGGAATGCCCGGGCTTCGTGTGCATCCAGTGCGGCCGACGGCCGTCCGCTACGGCCGGTGCGGCGTGCCGGACGTGCGAGCCTCTCCCGCTGCTGACCTACGTCCGGGCCCGGCAGGTGCTCGACGACAAGGCCGCCGAGGCCGGGCACGCCGCCCGGCGGTCGGCACGCGAGATCAACACCCTCCTCAACCGCGCCACGCGGGTACGGCACCGGGGTGAGGCGTCCGTGGAGCAGCTGGCGCAGGCCCTGACGCTGGTGGACCGGTGGATCGCCGATCCGTCGCAGCTCCCGCAGACGGGGACCGCCCACCGTCCTGTGCTGTCCGAGGAGGAGCTCGAGGCGCTGCACGGCAAAGAACTGAACCACGTGCTCAGCCAGTGGGTTGGGCCGCTCGCCGCGGCCACCGGCGAACGGATCCCGCTGCTGCAGCTCTGGCTCAACGACGTGATGGGCGTGGAGACGCGCAGCGAGGCGGGCGACGAGCAGCTGCGTGAAGGGATCTTGCACGCTCAGGCGTGGGTGCAGGCCCCGGCGTCCTACCGCGAGCATCTGCGTACCGCCCAGGAGGAGGTGGAGCCGGGAGGCATGCCCGAGCCGATGCGTATCCGGCCGGCCCGGGCAGAGTCGACCTGCAACCTGTGCACCAGCCCGGTGGGAGAAGGCGATATGGTCGGCCGGCTCCACGCGCCGGCCGGGCGCCGGTTCGCCCGGATGGGCTGGCTGTGCACGCACTGCCTGTACGACCGCCGGGCCAAGCCCCGCCGCCTGGACGTGCTCCTGCGCATCTTCCACCAGACCTTCTCCGGTGACGGAGTACGGCTGAACGCGGCCGAGGCGGAAGCACTGCTGCGCTGGCTGCTCGAGGCCCTGCCCCCAGCCGAGGCCGATCAGGAATCAGCACAGGAAGCGATCACGGCGCCCGGGCACGGCATCGACAACCAGGAGACCTCGCTCCTGCTGCGCTACGAGCCCGTCCAGGCCGTCGTCCGCACACTGCACCAGGCGGCCGCCGTCCCGCAAGCCGCGGACCCACAGATCACCGTGCTCAACGCCGTAGCCCAGCACCTGGCGCAATGGCGCGACAACCCCCAGCGCCTGGACCCCGCCCACTACCCCAGCCGCAAAGCGTGGCGGCGCGCGATCCTCGAGCAGACCGCCCAGCCCACCGTGCTGTCCCAACGCGGCGGCCCCTTCCCCGTGTAGCCCGCTGCCGACGCGCGGTATCCCCGGAGCTGCTTTCGCCGCCGGAGCACCCGCGTCCCGTGCCCGCCGGGGCTGCGCAGCCCCGGCGGGCACGGCAGCGCCAAGGGGCCAGCCGGCACCCCAGGGTGGTCAGGCAGCGACCTCCATCCCGCCTACATCAGGCTTGAGAAAACTGCGGAGGCTGCTGAGCCGTTGCTGGCCGTTGACGACGCTGACAGATGCGAGCTCCGCGCGGGCCTCATCGGCCACGGGGCGGTCCTGTTCTGTCGTGATCACCCACAAGATGAAGAGTTCCTCCCCTGCTGTGGCGGGGATGATGACGGGTGGAATGCGGCCGACTCCGTACACCTTGACCCAGGCAGCGAACCACGGGATCAGGGCGCGGCCGGTGATCTCGCAGGCTTCCAGGAAGGCGATGTAGGAGAGCACGTACTTGGGGACCGTGCGGGCTCTGATGATGGCGTGTGCGGTGCTGTGGGGCAGCCGTCCGGGGCCGGCGTGCCGTTCCATTTCGCGGACTGAGGGACTACCAGCACGGCGGTAGGCGTCGCGCAGGGCACCGCTGAGGTCGCCGAGGTCGCGGACGAACTGGGGCTTGGGCACCACGGTAGTGCGGCGGGCGTCGCGTGCGGCGGTCACCGCCGCGTCCTGGGCTCGCTCGTACAGGAAGCGGGCTTCGTCGATGTCGCCGTGACCGCACAGGTGCACGTACTGGCATACCATCTCCCAGTCCGGCGGGCGGACGCCGCCCGACGCGGCGCGCTTGAGGGTGGCCTGCGAGCACAGGGCGCCTGCGGCGAGCTCGGCGTAGGTCCGGCCGGACGCGGCGCGCTGGGCGCGGAGGTAGGCGGCGAGCGCGCCGACCTCCGGCACCGTGTGATCGATCGGCTTTTCAGGTCGGGGCATGGCGCCTCAGCTCCCCGAGCCGTTGGTCAGGGCGGCGTTCAGCAGCCGCCGCAGCAGCCCTCGTCCCCCGCCTGCGCTCCTCCCTCCCTTCACGCTGGCGGCCAACAGGACGGTGACGCCGACGACGCCGGCGGCGCCCAGGAAGATGGCCACGTCACGCACCGGCATGCGGGCGGCGAGGCTGAGGGTGACGGCCGCGGCGAGGTAGGCCACGAGCACGAGGGCCTGCGGCATGCCGAAGCGGCCAGCCGAATGCGCGGGTGAGGTGGGTGTCTGGTCGGTGTGCTGCATCGGGAACCCCCCGAGGGACGGGCCGGGCGGCGGCCTGGGTGGGCCGCCGCCGGCTACCTGGTGCTGACTCACCGAGCCGGGGGACCGCGAGGTGCTTGGCGGCACCTCGTACGCGGTCGTGGCTCGAACGGCGGAACCGCGAGGTGCTTGGCGGCGCCTCGTACGCGGTTCCGTAATCACAAAGCGTCGCAGGCCCCATGCGTCTCGCGTAGCCGTTCACGGATTGGCTCAAGTACCGTCCAAGCGGGCGCCTGTTTGACGGCCTGCGGGCCAAAGTGGGGCTGACCTGCACGAACGGATGCGGCCGGAGAATTAGCTCACCCTGTGTCCCGGTTTTCTTGCTTCACGATGCCGTTCGTTGCCGGGATAGTCCTTATCAACTTGGTGCAGGGAGTTGGTACCTGACCTACACCAAGGCCCCCGCGAGTGCTGACTCAAACCGATTCACGAGGGGATCGCAAGAACCGTTGATCAGGCTTGGCGACTGGTCAACACCATGAGGTCCTGCGGACCGCCCCTGGCACGGGCACCACTGCAGGCCTCGTCGGCCGGACGTCCCCCCGCAACTCCGAAAGCCGCAAGGCCAGGGAGTTCCGGGGTTCCGTCCTGCTGAAGGGATTACCGGCAGGCCCACCGCCTTCCGGACAACATGGTGAGGCACAGCCGTTATCGGCCGAGCCCCACCATCGCTTGCGCTGGGGCAAGCAACCGGACATCGGCCGCCCGCCCGAACATGACCTGCCGCCATCCCGGACAGGCCCACGGTGGAGTGATGCATTGGGGGGTGAGCGAGCAGTGGGAGGCTGCCCAGATGGCTACCGCGCGTGACTACGACCGCCTGCTTGCCCGGCTCATGCCATTCGCCGGTGACCTGGCCGCCGTGGCGAAGGTCGTGACGGGCGAGCAGCTGAACGCCGAGTAGATCGGCCAGCTGATCACCCGCCTCGAAGCACGGTACGCCGAAATCGAGATGGGCATCCGCATGTGCGAGGCCATCTCCGACGTGCTCCGTGAAGAGAACGGGTGATCACATCCCGCTGACCGGAGCTACGTCCAGCACCGCTCGTCACCCGACAGTCAGCTCCAGGCACCCTGCCGCCCGCAACACGTTCTCCTGGCGCTCGTCAGCGATCACCGCGTGCACTGCATCAACAACTCCGGCCAGCAGGTCCTCGAACATCTTCGCCGAGAGGAACTCGTACAGAGTGCTGGGCAGGTGGCCGGCCAGCGCAATGTGGGCAGGCGGGATGCCTTGATGGCGGCGCTTCCTCCTCACCCGCCCACTCAAGCTGCGCGACCCGGTAGGCGGCCAGCAGGCGTTTGTCGCTGCCGCCTGCGACCTTGTGGTGCTCACGGTCATCGAGGCAGCCGCAGGGCAGCCGCTCGGCGTATCCGCAGAACTCGGCGCCGAAGGACCCGCACTGCGGACACATCGTCCACTGGTACGGCTCGTCGCCGTAGACGCTCATCCCGTTCGCCTCGTGGAACCGCCACGGCCCGTTCCACGGGTCGGGGCGGCCCCACGTGTCGACGCCTGCCGTGTCGTCGGGGAAGAACGGGCCCTCGGTCAGCAGCGCTTTACCGTGCCACTCCTCCGGAACCTGCACCGGAAGGCAGCTTTCGGCCTCCTGGTCCCGGTCGCCGAGCCACTCGTCGCAGCCCGAGGCCGCCATCGCGAACCGGCCCCACCACACCGGGGCCTCCACCTCCGCCATGAACCAGATCCGCTGCTCCGGCAGCCAGAACGCCGGCGTGCGCGGCGAGCCCTCGCTGTCGTAGAAGGTCACCGGCTCGTACGCCCACGGCACGCGCAGGTGGTCGAAGAACACCGACCAGCGGGCATGGAGCTCCGTACGGAACTCCGCCCTGATCACCTCGTACGCCACGTGCCGCTCCCTGCCGATGCCTCTGGGCTGTTGCCAGGCCTCACCCTCCACCCGGCAGGGCGAGCACCGATGCACGCCGTCACCGGTTCGGCCCATCTGTGTCCCTCTGCCGAGGTACGGCACTCGGCTGTCGGTGCCGCGCCGTAGCGTGCGCCCATGACGTTCACGTTCATACCGCCGGTTCCGGCGGAACAGATCCGGCAGCTGCCCACCCGGGACGTTGCGCTCCTCTTTCATTGCGGGCGGCATCGAGGTGACCAAGACCACACTCCCGAGTGGCCTCGCGCCTCGGCTCCCAAGCTCATAGCAGGCGGTTGAAGTACTACGGAGCCTTGTTTGGACAATGGGTGTCCACCCATGTGGCCGTCAGGTCGCGGCAGGTCACGGTGAGCGTGCCCGGACGGAATGCGATCTCGTGGGTGCAGCCGCGTTCGTGCGGCAGGATCTCGTCCAAGATCACGGTTTCGAGGTTTGTCCACTCGGGACCGGCGGGAGCGTCGACCTCGAAGGAGGAGACGCCCGTGTAACAAATGATCAGGTCCTCTTCGTGCTTCCAGCAGTTGTGCCGGAACCTGAGTTCGATCTCGTTGTTCTCGCCGCTGCTCGGGTCGCCGAACCGAACGAGTTCGAGACTCAGGTCTTTCACGCATCGTTTGCCGTAGAAGTCGTAGTGGTCCGTGTCGGTCGTGAACGAACGGGCTCCGGCCGGCAGGGCCTCAACGAACGAGGGAAGCCGTTCCAGGTAGTCGGTCGGGCTGATGACCCCTGTCAGCTCGCCAAACGTCGCGTTGAGGTTGACGTACTGCATCTATCGTTCCTTCATCCCCCACTCACCTCGGTGGGCTGCGGTTATCGTCACATGGCATGTCACCGTGCCGCCGTTCGATTTCGTCGTGAGGCGGCTGAGATGACCACATGCCACGTCAGCTGCAGGATTCGATCGTGGTGCCGCGGGCTGCGGGGAGGCATCCAGCAACCCGACGTCCGGCACGTCGTGACCGCCCTGGGCTCCGGCGGCACGATGGCCGACCTGGTCGCCGCCCTGGGAGCCGAACGCGTCCTGGGCGTCGACGTCGGTGCACTCCCCGAATCCGCCTCCGTCACCGCCACCTTCGCCTCGGAACTCACCGGCAGCCAGGTGACAGCCGAGTCACGGTCCTGCTGCACACTGGCGGCCTGCCAGGACTGTTTGGCCACGCCGAAGCAGCACACCGCATCGGCCAAACCCCGCACACCTACCGGTGACATCGCCCCCGCCCCAGGTCAACGAGATAGCGACCTGGTCCTCTCCCGCTGACGCCGCCGCCCTGCCGCCCCCCCGGTCGGAAGCGCACGCCGTACGAAGGGGGCGCGGGTGGCGACCTGTGCAGCGGCGCGGCCGTAGCCCCCGCAAGTAACCGTGCTGAGGCTGCGATGCTCTGTGCGCGGCCAACGTCCGTATGGGAAAGGCGGGCCTATTCAACGCGAGCTCGCTACACCTCGTCAGGAGGCCCCTGAAAATAGTGGGACTCCTGATCCGGTGGGCGCCTCACGTGGAGCCATCTTGAACTCGCAATTTTCTCCGGAGAGCGATCGGTCAGGACAATCCTGTTGACTTTATACCCCTTGGACTCCAGGAAACGCTGCACAGTCTTCTCAGGGTCGACCTCGATCTGCTGACGTACTTCGTCGTCGAGTTCGAGGTTCAGCTTGATAGTTTCGAAGTCCCCTTCGCCGGTCCTTTCGACACTGCCTTTCAATCGTCCATCGGACATGAAAAACCTCCGATTGGCTAGTGACACCTTTTTCGAGTTTCATCCACGGCCATCAAAAGGGCAACTTGAGACGGTGCCAAGCCGAACTGTGTAGCGGGCCGGATGCGCCCTGATGCCTCGCGAGTTGGCGCTGCCCGGGGCACCGGCATCCGCACGACCAAGTGCGGGATGGCCTTGATCGAAGCGCCGTGGCTGAACCGGCTGGTGGCCTGCCGGGCCGACTGGGAGGCCACGCTCTCCGAGCTGGCCTCCATCACCGGCGACGACTACCTGTTTCGCCCGCACAGGAAGGTCGCAGCAGCAAAGAATCTGGTCAGCTCCTGGCCGGCCCGGCACCGGCCACCCGCCGGGCTACCGCAGTTGTCCACCAGGCGTCTGCGCTCGACGTGGATCGTGAAGCTGCTTGCCCTGGGCATTGCCCCGGCTCTGGTGGCCGAGTCGGCCGGCATGGCCTCCACCGCCGGTCTGGCTCCGTACTACCAATGGGTTCCGCCCTTGGACCGTGAGGCAGCTGCCCATCCGCTGCATGGGCGCCGCTCTTGATGCATCCGCCGGGCGATCCGGATGGCGCGACCCGGCTGCTGCGGCCCAGACTCCGCCGAAGTGGTCCTGCCCAGATTTCCTAGGTGACTCCGGACAACAGAGCGGAGGATCGATTCCCCTTCCCCGTATGGGTGATCAGGGGATTTTCAGCCCACCTGGCTGGGCAGCTCACTGCCGGCCACCAGGCCGCAGTCCTTATCTGGCGCTATCTTGAGTCCTTGCAGGTCAGTACCAGACGGAGGTTGCAGTCACGTTAGGCACGTGTCGCGAAGCCGCTGATCCCGCCGGACCAGGTGCGCGCCGCAGGGCGGCTCATCAGCGGGACGTCGCGCTTGCCGGTAGGCAGCGCGTGCTCCTGGTCGTCGTGGATGAGGAAGGAGCCGGCCAGGCCGCGCCAGACCTGCGGTCCGTCGAGTCCCGGCACGTCCAGCCCGGCCGTGCCCTCCACACCACCTCTTGTGCCGGGCGGCTGTGGATCCGGTCGGGGGTGCCGGTCAGCCGGGGCTGACGGTGCCGCGTGCGTACATCAACGTCCCGGTTCCGTAGGCGAGATGAGCCGTACCGTCCTTGCCAAACTCCAGGGACGGCCAGCCGTCGCCGGTGGCAACCGGCTGACTGGTCCACCCCGCGGGTCCGCGCCTGGCGAGCACGACCTGACCGTCGTCGAGGTAGGCGATGAACAGGGTCTGGTGCGGGTCGCCCGCGGCAGAAGGGAACCGGGGGCCGTTGGCGTCGTTGCCCTCGGCGACCACCTCGATCCTCGGCTCCGTCCCCACCGAGCTGGACCAGGCGCGCACGGTGCGTGTCCGGACGTCGGCGTACGCGACGAGCACCTTGGAGAAGAGGCCTCGGGCCATGGACACGCTCTCGGCGGCGCGCATGTCCGGGTCGATCACACCGTTGACGAAGGTCGGCGGGTGGGCGTCCTCGGCGTCGCTGACCTCTTCCTGCGCCAGCTTCAGCGGTTGCGGGATCACGGGCGACCCGTCGTCGAAGCCTTGGAAGTAGGCGAGCCTGAGCCCGGCGCTGTTGTCGAAGGCCAGCGACAGGCCTGTCCTCGCATCGCTCGGTGCGTCGACGTCGCTGATCTGCCAGGATCCGCCGATCTTCCGCGCGACCGCCGCAGAGTCGCCGTGGAACGCGTCGCGGTACCCGACGGTCGGGGTGTCGGCGAAGGGCGGATCGTTCAGGTTCGGCTCGATCTGCATGGAGACGTCGGCGGCGGAGCGCACGAAGAGCCCGGCCTGGGTGGGGATCGCCTCGAGGGACCAGCCGTCGTCGCGCCTGGTGCCGAAAATTGCATTGCCGCTGTCGCCGTCCCGGTAGGCGACGTGCGGGACGCCGCCCGAGTCGAAGCTCAGACTGATCCGCACGTCGTCCCCCGCGGGGAAGCCGCCCGTGTCCTCGTGCGTCCAGTGACCGTTGTGCCGACGGGCCACCCTCACGGCGGCGCCGGCCGCAGTACCGATCACATAGGCGACGGCGGGCGCCCCGGCGCCGTCCACAGCGAGGAAGGACTGCCCCACAACAGCGGAGTCATCGACAGCCTCCAAGGTGAACTGAAGGGCATGAGTGGTCATGACGAAGGCCTCCTTTCCACGCGGGAGAGGTTCGGGCGCGACGCCTCGAAGGGTGCGGCCTGCCATGTCTCCCTTCAGGTTACGACGCTCACCGGCGGCCCGCTGACCAGATCACCACCCGGTACGGGTGTGAGCCCGTTCCGGGCCGGAGTCGCTGAGCCCTTCGCTCGATCGTGGCAGCTGAATGCCCCATGCCGCACGTGCCATACACCCATCGGGTATCCCTAAGGCACGTGGCTTCCAGCCCCACTTGCCATACGTGCCTGATGGTTCCGAAGCCCCCTAGATAAAACCCCTACTCACCGGGAGCCACAGGTGCGCACCACTGTCAGGTGCTGTCGCAGCAGGACGACGGCCCGTTCGGGCTGTCCGGCCTCGCGGTGGCAGATCGCGCTCTGCGCCATCAGCCGGTCGGTGGTGTAACCGGCGCACAGCGGGCCGGTGCAGGTCGAAAACGGGCAGGCCTCCCGTCCTTGTGGAAGACCTGCCCGTCATGTAACCGCTCGCTGTCAGGCGTCCGCTGGCCAGAACTGCAGGAGCCACCGCTCTACGCCGTGGACGGGGCCCGTCAGCCGGGTCTGCCGCTCAGCTTCTGCCCGTCCAGCAGCAGCTGCGCGGACGGCCCAGTGGCCGGGCCGTCCCAGAGAGATGCCGTTGCCCTGCTGCGGGCCGGTGTCCCACACGGCCAGCTCCCCCGTGGGCGTTTCGATCACAGATTCCTCTACTTCGTCCCAATCCTGATGCAGGTCGCTGACGGGACAGGAATCCCAGATCTCCACAGAAACGGACACCGTATGGGTGTGGCCAGCGCTGCCGAGGTCGAGCCGCCCGGGGAAAGATTGAAGGAAGACACCCGACTTACTGGCGTCGGGATAAGGGATGGGAACGTCGTCGTGATAGAACTCCTGGATTCCGAAGGAACCGTATTCCACACGGACATCCATATCTTTCTTACTGAGCAGAATCGGCACTCTTCCCTCCACTGACGTGCTGGTTCAAGGCGTCCCGGATCGGACAGATATTCTCACTGGAATACCGTGGATGCGGTAAATGACACAGGCGTCCTGTGTCTCATTTGGATACGCCCACCTTCCAGCGGGCTCCGTGCTGCGATGCATAGTCCCATTGCTGAGCCAGGGCGCAGGCCGCCCGGCCATCGGCGTCGAGGACTGTCAGCTCTCCCAGTAGTCGCCCTCGGGAAGCTCCACCCAGGCATCGGGTTGCCCGGTGATGGCTCGCGCGTCGGTCGGGCGCAGCCCCACCCAGGCGCAGGCGTGGGCTATGGGGTGGTCGCGGTAGAGGTAGGCGAGCAGGACGTCTTCGGAGGTGACCGTGTCGAAGGGATCCGGGCCACCGCCGGGGTGGAGGTCCCCTCCTTCGATGACGCCGTCGCGGGTGAGGGTGCCCTGGTTGCCGCTTTTGGCGTTGGCGTAGAGGCCGTAGCAGACCGTTGCGGTGGAGAGCCGTTCTTGCACAGCGGTGACCGTGGGTATGTAGCCCCAGGGCTGGGTGACGATGCAGCCACCAGGCACGGTGGTCACGCCGACGATCCGCAGATCGCCATCGAAGGCGTGGCCTGCCGCAACATCTTCCAGCAAGGCTTGCAGCCTGCTGCCGTGCACAGGGGTTGCGTCCAGGCGGCGTATCGTTTCCTGGGCATCAATGCCGGCCACGCACGCCAGGCCCAGGCCCTCGTGGTGAGAGTCTGCCAGGGCAGTGCGGAGCCGTTCGGCCTCGAGGACTGCCGCGCGCTCGGCAGCGCTGAGCCTGTGCTGCCCTTCCGGTATGGCGAACAGGCCCGGCATGGGGCCGGCCAGGCTGAGCCGCCCCGGGGACCAGCCGCCGAGCACCGGTTGCCACGGATCAGCGCCGGCCGCGAGGAGCTCCGCCACGAACTCCGGCTGGTCGTCCATCAGCACTTGCCACAGGCCAGGTGTGCCGTCCGCCGGCTCGTCATCGAAATACCAGGCAAACCCCTCCTCGTCGTCGGGCTGAGGCACCATCTGGTGCACGAGCCTGCTCCCGCCTGTTGTCTGCGGGGTGGCACCGTTGCTCAGGCGCTCCCGCGCCTCCTTGTGGATGTGCCGGTCCGTGCTGTCACGGCCGTCTTCCTGCGGTGCCACGCTGTTCCCCTCCCACGCGATAGAGCGGCAGATACCACCGCCGCACCGGACACCCTTCCATCACGCACTGACACACGTGAGGAGCAGGGACTTCCTCCGCTGACTCCGGGACCTCGTCGTGCGGATCTGCCGCGCCGGGGAGAACGAACGGCTGCAGTCTCTTGGGCCCGTCGTCTCGCCAACGGCCTCTACACCAGTGTCTTGGAGGAGCTGGTGATGGTCATCGCGGTCGTTGTCCTCGCCCACACGGCCGGGCTGCCACTGTGGCCGGTGGACGTGATCAGCATCGGCGTCCGCGTGACAGCCCACCTCTATCTGGGGGTCCCTGCCATCGGCATGACGATCCTCGGCGCCGCCAGCGTGTGGCTTTACCAGCGTTACCAGCGCTTGCTCCCGCTCTTCTTCGTCCACCTTCTGTTCGACACCGTCGCTGTGATCCGCGGTGCCCTGTGCTAGGGCGTGTCCGGTGGGTCCAGGGCAGCGTATCCGGCGGGCGACGGACGGCACGGTCGGGTGCACCCTCGGCCGGCCGGCCGTTGCCAGTGACGTGCTTCAGTCGGTCTTCGTCGACTCGTCGAAGAACCTGACGATCCGGGGCAGGGCTTGCCGCACCGATCCGTTGTGGTCGTAGTTGCCGACGTCGGTCAGTCGGCGCGCGGCGCCGTTCCTTGTCAATTGGTCGGCGCAGTACGTCGCGTGGCTGAAAGCGACGTCCTTGTCGCCCCGGCCGTGGAAGATCTCCACCGGTACGTTCGGCCGCCAATCGCAGGTGTTATCCAGCGGGCGCAGCTTGTCATTCAGAGCGCCGTCGGGCTTGCGGACCTTGTTCAGGAAATCCTCGGTGAACAAGTCCTTTGAGACGGCCGTGAGTTCGCCGGCAATCTGTGCGGGGGTGTGATAGCCGTCAAAGAGGCTCTCCACCTTGCGGTCGTAGGGGGAGCGGAAGACGTCGGCCGGCGACGCGTAGAGGCCGTACATCTTGTTCCAAGCAGTGGCGAAGTAGGCGAGGTAGAGGCCGGATTTGGCGATCTTGTCGTCGGCTGCGGCTGCCTCGAAGGCCGAGAGGTTGAAGGGACCGCTGACCGGGGCGAGGGCCCCCAGCCGGAAGTAGCGGTCGGCACCCTCCTGCTGAAGCGCCCGGCCTACCAGCATGGTCGCGGGGCCGCCCTGCGAGAACCCGCTGACCTGAACCTTCCGCTTCAGGTCCCGGCCGTTCCGGTGGGCGACGGTCCGGGCCGCGCGCAGGCCGTCCACCGAGGCCGCGACCGTGGCCCGAGGGTCACCGTAGGGGTGGAAGCCTTCTCCCGAGCCGAGGCCCACGTAGTCGGGCGCCGAAACGGCGCGCCCGGTCGCGGCGAACAGCAGTGCGGCGAGCCGGTCGTTGGACTTCGGATTCTCCGAGGCAACGTCCTTGCGGTAGACGGTAGTGCCGTGCAGCCAGGAGACGGTGGACAGGTGGCGCGCCCCGTTCTTGGGCAGGACGACGAGCTGGCTCGCGGTCGTGGGGGCGCCCGCGCTGTCAGTGGTGCGGTAACTGACCCGATAGGCGGTCACGCCGTAGCGGACCTGGGACGAGTCGATCTTTCCCCGGAGTTCCCCGGCCACTTCCTCCGCTGTCAGGTCGGCCGCTTGCTCGACGGAGACGACTGCCCCGCCTTGTACCCGCTCGCCGTGGGAACCGGCCGCCACCGAGACCGGAGCGGCCAGGGTGGACACACTGCCGAGTACTGTCGCACCAGCCAGAATGCGCATTTTTGTTCGCCGTGAAGTCATGGACGGATCATGCCCATTGGCCAGACCGCTGGGGCATGGAGCGACCACCCGGGCCGCAAGGGGGAAAACCCCCTCGGGGCCCGTAGGGGCTGCCGGATGCCCCATCCCTACGGGACCAGGTCGGATGCCGAACCGTGCTGGAAGGGTGGACCGTTCCGCTCGGCAGCAGGTGGGTCGGGCCGAGGGCCATCAGGGCCTCGTCCGGGACGCCGATGGTCGGTGCTGTGTCACGCGACCCGTCGGACGCGCCCTAGTCGTGTGGTGGCCGTGGCCCAACGCCATCGTGACCGCGAGGACGTGGCAGATGATCGCCCGCGGGCATCGCGTTCGTTGGACGTAGGATTCGCAGCGTGTCCTCCACGTACGTAGAGCGTGCATCCCAGCTGCCCGGTGCCGTTGTGTGGGCACGAGGATCTGCCGGGCATTCAGGTGATGGCGCGGCGGCGTCCGTGCTGCCGGACGGCTGCATGGACTTGCTGTGGACCGAGGGTCGGCTCGTTGTTCGCGCGGCGAACTGTTCCTCGCGGCCCGCCTGAACGGAGAGGGCCCGGACGTGCCCGCGGACGCAACCGCCCTGCTCATGACCCTGGCCGATCGCGTGGCGGGCGACTGCCTGCGGGCCACCGAGGTCGTCCGCTCGGCGGGTGCGGACGTGCCGGAGCTCTCCGGACCGTATCCGGCGGCGGAGTCGGCGCCGTTGCGCTGTGCGGTCGCGCAGGCGCAGACGCGGGGGCCGGACGCGGATCTTGCCGCGGTCCTGCTGAACGCCGACACCGAGGCGTGGCTCACCGGGGTCGCGCACGACGCGGCCCGGGTCGTCCGCACGGCCGCTCGCTGAGCGCGTGCCGCCCTCCTCCGGCGACGTACGGCGAACGATCTTGCCACCCCGTACGTCCAGGTCGACGGGCGTGCCGTCGACGCCGATCCGCTCTTCCTCGCCCTGATGGGCGGCTACGGGCACATGACCGTCATGCAGATCCGAAACGGCCGGGTGCGCGGGCTGGACTTCCACCTCACCCGGCTGGACACGGCCACCAAGGAGCTCTTCGGCGAGGGGCTGGACGGCGAGCTGGTGCGGGAGAGGATCCGCAGCGCCCTGGACGCGGCGGGAGTGCGTGATGCGTCGGCGCGGGTCTACGTGTACGCGCCGGAGCCGGGCGACGGGACGGTGACCGCGGTGATCCTGCGGCCCGCCGTGCCGCAGCCCGGCCCGCAGCGGCTGCGCAGCGTCCCGTACGCCCGGCCCACCGCCCATCTCAAGCACGTGGGGGTGTTCGGACAGGCCTACTACCTGCGCCAGGTGAAGGCGGCGGGCTTCGATGAGGCGCTGCTGGTGGAGCCCGACGGCACGGTGGCCGAGGGTGCCGTCACCAACGTGGGCTTCCTCGAAGGCGACACAGTCATCTGGCCCTCGGCCCCCGCTCTGGACGGCATCACCATGCTGGTGCTCCAGCGGGAGCTGGACCGGGCGGGCCTGCCGTGGCGGCGGCAGGCGATGCAGCTGGACGAGGTGGCGCGCTTCGACGTGGCCTTCGTCTGCAACTCCGTGGGCGTCTCACCCGTACCGCTGATCGACGATGTGCGGTTCCCCTTGGGCGCGGAGCCCGTGCGCACGCTGAAGCGGCTGTACGGGGCCGCGCCGTGGGACGCGATCTGACCACGGCGGGCCGGGGCCGGGCCGGCCTCCACGTGACCCTCACGCGCATCGGCGCGGTCGACCAGGTCGAACCCGGCGACCTCGAGCGCCTCGTCGAAACGGTCCGCGAGCGCGCCCTGCCGGTGTTCCGGCTCGATGCCCATCCGCTCGCCGGCTCCCGCGGAACCGTCCGGTTCCCTCTCGCACCGTGGACACCGCTCGTTCAGCCGCATGCGGCACTGAGCACATCAGCCAGGCAGACCGGTCTGCCTGGCGGGCGACCGACCAGCGGCTTTCGACCACACCTCGGAATCTTGTACGGCAACGCGGAGCGCGACGCCCAGCCGGTCATAGAGGCCGTTTCAGCTCTGCGGGCCCTGCCTCCGGTGCCGCTGTACGTGGACACCGTGGACCTGGTGGAGCTGCGCCGCGAGCGCGCAACGTACCGGTGGAAGTCCCTCCACACGGTCCGACTCGCTCCCTCCCGGCCCTGATCCCCGGCCCGACGAGAGCGCAGACGGTGCGAGCTGCTCGACAGCCTACTCCGCGAGCTCGTGCCGTATGTGCGCTCAGGAGGCGAGCACGGGCTCCCAGCCGAATCGCGAGCGCATCGTGCCCTGGGCGATGTGGGCCAGGGCCGCGGCATGGTACGGGACGGTGTTGTCAGGGATCTCATCGAGGCGGAACCAGCCCAGGCCGCCGCACTTGTCGGGCTCGGCGTTGCGCGGCTCGCCTTCCCAGGAGCGGGCGCGGTAGAAGACGCCGAGCCGCGGTTCCTCGCCCGGGGCCCGGTGATCGATGAAGTGCACGAATTCCAGCTCGCCCGGGGGCACACGGACGCCGATTTCCTCATGGCCCTCGCGGGCGGTGCCGTCGTCGGTCGGTTCGGCCGCCTCGAGGTGGCTGCTTGGCACCTGCCACAGGCCGGCGGCGTAGCCGCCCTTGCGGAGGTCGAGGAGGACCTGGTCGTCGCGGAGGAGAAGGATGCGGACGTCGCAGATGCGGCGGTGGCGCTGTGCGGTCACGGTGGCATTCGTTTTCCCGCGGGGCCGGTGGAGTCACCGATTATGGTGACCGCCGACGAGCTCGGCGTCAGCGCGATGACCGTGCACCGCGACCTGTCCAACCTGGAATCTCGGCAGCTGCGGCAGAAGCGGCGCGGGGCGGCCGTGGCACTGCTCAACCTGACCATGGAGACCGCCACCCGGTTCCGCGAGTACCGCGAGGCCCGGGACAAGGAAGCCTTCGCCGAGGCGCTCATGAAGGAGGTGCAGCCGGGCCGCACGGTGCTCATGGACTGCGGCAGTACGTTCTTCCCGCCTGCCCGCCGGCTGGCCCGCACCGAGGGCCTGAGCGTGGTCACCAACTCGCTGCGGATCGCCGGGATCATCGGGCAGGACACGGCCCCCGGGACCAAGGTGATCCTGCTCGGCGGCGGCTACCGCGCGGACTTCGAGGCCTGCGCGGGCACCGAGACCCTGCGCCATCTCGCCCGGATCCGGGCGGACGTGCTGTTCTCCTCCGTCACCTCGGTCCAGGCCGGCCGGCTCTACCACCCGGTCCAAGAGTGGGCGGACCTCAAGAAAGCCATGCAGGACTGCGCCGCGCGGCGCATCCTGCCCATGGACCACAGCAAGTTCGGCCGCACCGCCACCCACGGCTACGGCGACGCCACCGGCTACGACCTGATCGTCACCGACGAAGCCGCCCCGCACGAGGAAGTGCAGGCGATCGAGGGTCTCGGCGTGCCCGTCCGGCTCGTGCCCGTCGAGGAAACACAATCTTGCGGTCAATGACCCGGTGGCTCAGCGGCTGCACATCCCGCCCACCACATCCGCCTGAAGCCCGAAAGGCAGTCAACCCATGCGTGCAGTCGTCGTCGAAACCCCGGGGAAGTTCTCCGTCCGAACATCGCGGACCCCACGCCCGGGCCCGGCGAGGTGGTGATAGCCGTTGCGGCCGTGGGTATCTGCGGCACCGACATCCACATCGTGGACGGCGAGTTCGCGCCCACCCCGTACCCGATCATCCCCGGGCACGAGTTCACCGGAGAGGTCGTCGCACTCGGCGCGGGAGTGAGCGGGGCGAGCGGGGTGCGCGAGGGCGAGAAGGCCGCCGTCGACCCGTCCCTGTTCTGCGGCGCCTGCCACTTCGGCGCGATCGGCCGGGGAAACCTGTGCGAGCGCTGGGGAGCGATTGGCGGCACCGTCGACGGCGCGATGGCCCAGTACGTGAAGGTCCCGGCAGCCAACTGCTACCGGCTGCCCGACAGCGTGGACCTCGCCCACGGCACGCTCATCGAACCGCTGTCCTGCGCCCTGCACGGCTTCGACCTGCTCCCCCGCGACTTCGGCGCGCACTACCTGATCTACGGCGCGGGCACCATGGGGCTGATGATGCTCCAGCTCGCCGCCCGCGCGGGCGCGGCCTCCGTTTCGGTCGTCGACCTCAACCCCGGCCGCCTGGACATCGCCTCCAAGCTCGACGCCGACGCCGCGAGCGCGGACGACCTCGACCGCCCGCAGGGCCGGGACGCCGTCATCGACTGCACAGGGGTCATCCCCGTCATCGAGGACGCGCTCACCCGGGTGCGCCGCGGCGGCACCTTCCAGCAGTTCGGCGTCGCCCCCTCCGAGGCGACGGCTCGCATCTCGCCGTTCCGGATCTACAACGACGAGATCACCGTCGTCGGGTCCATGGCCGTGGTGCACAGCTTCGGGCGTGCCGTGGAGCTCATGGGCAAGGGCGTCCTCGACGCCGGCACGATGATCACCCACACCTTCGGGCTCGACGCCTTCCCCGACGCCCTGCAGACTTTCCGCGAGGGTGCCGGGCTCAAGATCCAGATCCGTCCGGCAGCCTGACGCGCGCCACCCCACCACCCCGCAGATCCAGCAGATCCAGCAGATCCAGCAGATCCAAGGAGAACGGGCGCCATGCCGGCCGTCGCCGGAATCGACTCCTCCACCCAGTCCTGCAAGGTCGTCGTGTGCGACGCCGAGACGGGCGAGGTACTCCACCGGGGCCGCGCCCCGCACTCCGAAGGCACCGAGGCCGACCCCGAGGCCTGGTGGCAAGCCCTCCGGGCCGCGGGCGAGGGCCTGCTGGACGACGTGGACGCGATCGCCGTCGCCGGACAGCAGCACGGGCTCGTCGCGCTCGACGACGCAGGCGAGCCCGTACGCCCGGCCCTGCTGTGGAACGACACCCGCTCCGCAGGCGCGGCCGCCGGGCTCGTCCGCGAGCTCGGCGGCGCGCAGGCCTGGGCGGACGCCGTCGGCACCGTACCGGTGGCCGCCATCACCGCCGCCAAACTCCGCTGGCTCGCCGACCACGAACCCGCCGCCGACCGCACCGCCACCGCCACCGCCACCGCCATGCTGCCGCACGACTGGCTCACCTGGCGGCTGTGCGGCGGCCCCTCCTCCGGCGCGGAGCCCGTCACCGACCGCGGCGACGCCTCCGGCACCGGCTACTGGTCCCCCGCCGACGGCCGCTACCGCACCGACCTGCTGCGGCTCGCCTTCCGTGGCCGTACGCCCCGGCTGCCGCGCGTCCTCGGCCCGTACGAACCGGCCGGCCGCAACCCCGGGGGCACGCTGGTGGCGGCAGGAACCGGCGACAACATGGCCGCGGCCCTGGGCCTCGCCCCGGGCGACGCCGTCATCTCGCTCGGCACCAGCGGCACCGCCTTCGCCCGCTCGACCCGTCCCACCGCCGACCCCACCGGCGCCGTCGCCGGCTTCGCCGACGCCACCGGGCAGTTCCTCCCCCTCGTCTGCACGCTCAACGCCGCCCGCGTGCTCAGCTCCACGGCCCGCATGCTCGGCACCGACCTGGACGGCCTCGACCGCCTCGCCCGGCAGGCCGGACCCGGGGCGGACGGCATCGTCCTCCTCCCCTACCCCGACGGCGAACGCACCCCCGACCTCCCCGACGCCGCCCTCCTCGGCATGCGCACCGCCAACATGCACCCCCACAATCTCGCCCGCGCCGCCGTCGAGGGCATGCTGTGCGGCCTCGCCCACGCCCTCGACGCCCTCCGCAGCCAGGGCACGGCCGTACAGCGGCTACTGCTCATCGGCGGTGCGGCCAGGTCACCGGTCGTCGGCGAGACCGCCGCCCAGGTCTTCGGCATGCCCGTCACCGTCCCCCGCCCCGACGAATACGCAGCCCTGGGAGCCGCCCGGCAGGCGGCCTGGACCCTCAACGGCACCGACAGCCCTCCCGCATGGAACCGTCCCGACGCCGTCCGCCACGCCGCTCCGGGGGACGGAGGGGCATCCGGCCGGCGCATCAGAGACGCGTATGCCGAGGCCCGGAGAGCACTTCACGGCCGCTGACACCGGCACGCCGGCCCACGGCCCGGGTCACAGCCCGGGTCAGGACTCGAACCAGCGTCATGGGCCCGGCATGCCGGCGCCGCCGCCGTACGTCACGGCGTCCCGCCCCAGGCGCCGCAACCCCTCTCCGGTACTGACGAGGGGTACGTAGCCGAGGTGGGTGCGGGCGGCGGAGATGTCGAACCAGTTCGCGTACAGCGCTCCCGCCACCAGGCACCGGTCGAGCGGAGGCTCTCCCGGAAGACGCAGGCGCCGCCAGCCGCTCTCGCACAGCCCGCCGGCGGCGCGGGCGAGGGAGCCGGGGACGGGCTGCAGGCGGGGACTGGAGCCCAAGGCACGGAAGAAGAGGGCCAGGCTCCGCGCGAAGGTGCACGGCACGCCCTGGGTGATGAAGTACGGGCGGCCTGCCGCCGGTGTGCCGGGACGCACCCGGTCGAGGGCCAGGAGGTGGGCGTGGGCGGCGTTGTCCACGTAGACGGTGTCGATGAGTTTGCGCCCGCCGCCGGGGAGCGGGAAGACGCCGAGGCGGGCGGCGCGCAGCAGCCGGGGGGTGAAGTGCGGGTCGCCGGGGCCCCAGATGCAGTGCGGGCGCAGGGCGGCGGTGGCGAGGTCGGGCCCGTCGGCGGCGAGGACCAGGCGTTCGGCGGCGGCTTTGGAGGCCGGGTAGGGGCCCAGGGGCCTGCGCGGGTAAGGCAGGGTCTCGTCGGCGCCGTCGATGTCGGTGTTGTCGAAGACCACGCTGGGGCTGGAGGTGTGGATCAGGGTGCCGACGTGGTGGCGCCGGCATGCGTCCACGATGTGGCGGGTGCCGGTGAGATTGGTGGCGAAGAAGGGGGCCGGGTCGCCGGCCGGGCCGACGCGGGCGGCGGTGTGCACGACCGCGTCGCAGCCGGCGGTGGCGCCGTGGACGGTGTCGGGGTCACGGATGTCGCCCAGGCGCTGTTCGATGCCGAGTGCCGCGAGGGGCGGGCTGAAGCGGCGCTGCAGTGCCCGGACCTCGTGTCCGGCGGCGGTCAGCCGACGGCACAGCGCGCGGCCGAGGAAGCCGCCGCCTCCGGTGACCAGGACCCTCACCGGTCGTCTCCGCGGCCGTACCGGCCCCGCTCGGGCAAGGGAGCGGTGTCGAGGAAGCGGCGGATCTCGGGGACGAGTTCGGCGCGCGCGTCCTCCAGCACGTAGTGGCCGGCCCGGGGGCAGCGCAGCACCCGGGCGTGGGGGAAGCGCCGTTGCCACTCGTCGGCCAGCGGCGGCCGCAGGACCGGGTCGCGCATGCCCCAGCAGACCAGCATGGGTATGGGCCGCAGGGCGGGCAGCATCTGTTCCACGACGGCCAGCAGCGACCAGCCGGGATCGGTACGTGTGAGGGGCACGTCCTGGATGAAGCGGGCCAGGGCCGCGCGTTGCCGGCGCCGGCGGTACGGCGAGGTGAAGGCGCGGCGGACGTCGGCGGGCATCGGGGTGGTCACGCCCAGCCGTGCGGCCCCGTAGGCCCAGCCCGGGGTGTGGTGCGCGGCGAGGGCGCTGACGGCGCGCAGCCTGAGCAGGCGGAACCACCATGGGGGGAGGCCGTGCGCGGGGAAGCGGAAGACGGCGGTGTTCAGCACGACGATCCGGTCCACCATGTCCGCGTTCAGGCAGGCCCAGGCCAGTGCGATGGGTCCGCCCCAGTCGTGGGCCACCACCGTCCACCCGCGATCCGGTGCACGGTGTTCGTCGGTCAGGTGGCGGACCAGGTCGCCGAGTGCGGCGATCTGGTATCCCGCGAGCAGCCTGGGCAGGGGGGCTGACGGGCGTCCGGACAGGCCCATGCCGAGCAGGTCGGGGACGATGCACCGGTAGGCGTCGCTCAGTCCTGCCACCAGATGCCGCCAGGCGTAGCTCCAGGCGGGGTTGCCGTGGACCATCAGGACCGGGGGGCCGGAGCCTTCGTCCAGGTAGTGCTGGCGGGCTTCGGCGTGCTCGAACCACCGGGAGGCGAAGGGGTAGTCGGGCCGGCGGGGAGGATCGGTTGCTGTGTGCACGGGGCGGCCTTTCGCTGTACGGCCCTTCGGCGCCCGGACGTCCGGCGGTGCGCTCCCACCTCCCTGCTCGGTCGCGCCGGCTGCACCGCCGCGGCGCCCGGCCGCGTCAACTGCGCTTCTACGGCGTGGAGTTCATGCCCACGATGCGGGCTCATTCGCTCCCTGGTGCGCCCGAATCACCCATGTAGGTGATGCGGGTGCGTCGGCGGGGCCCGCATGCTGGTGGGGCCAGCCCGTCGTGGCCGTGTCCGACGGGGCACATCGCACCGGAGGTGTCCGCCGTGGCCCCGCTGGCCCGTACGGTCCTGCGTGCCCTGCAGGACGCACCCGAGGGCGTGTGCCTGCGCTATCCGAAGGGCCGGCGGGGGTTCGCGGCGCTCACGAACGCCGAGGCGGCCGCGCTGAGTCTGTCGACCGCCGCGGCGCTGGCCCGGGCCGGGATCCGTCCCGGGCACCGGGTGGCCGTCCTGACCCGCGACCCGGTCGAGCTGGGCACGTGTGTGCTGACGCTGACCGGCATGGGCGCCGTCCCGGTCCTCGTCGACGGTTCCCTGCCGCTGCCCACGATGGGGCGGTGTCTGGCGGCAGCGGCGCCGGACGCCCTGCTGGCCGAGCCGCTCGCCCACATCGCCGGCCGCCTGCTGGGCTGGGGCGGCGGCACCGTCCGCCACCGGGTGGTGGCCGGACCACGGCTCTGGCCGAGCCGGACGCTGGAGCGGCTGCGGCGCGCCGGCCCTTCCTGGCGGGCGATGGCCGACTCCCGGGACGACGCCCCGGCGATGGTCCTGTTCACCTCTGGTGCGACGGGACCGCCCAAAGGCGTCATTCACGATCACGGCACCGTGCGGGCACAGCTTCAGGCGCTCCCGCACGGACTGGACCTGGCCGGGCGGACGGTAGTGGCGGCGTTCGTTCCGGCCGCGGTCCTCGGACCGCTGCTCGGCGCCACCACGGTCGTCCCCCGCCTCGATCTGATGCGGCCCACCCGGGTACGGGCCCGCGCCTTAGTGCACGCCGTGAACGGGACCGGTGCCGACGTGCTCATGGGATCGCCCGCCGTCCTGGACCGCCTGGCCCGGCACTGCATCCGCACGCTCACTCCCCTGCCGACCCTGCGGCACGTCCTGTCCTTCGGTGCCTCACTGCCCTACGCGGTCCTCGACCGACTGCGGGTGTGCCTGCCCGCCGCCGCGACCGTCCACAGCGTCTACGGCGCTACCGAGGCCCTGCCGGTCAGCACGATCGACCACCGGGAGCTGCTCCCGCTGCGCTCCGCCACCGTCCAGGGGCAGGGGGTGTGCCTGGGACGCCCCGTACCGGGTGTCACCGTCCGCGTCCTGCCCCTGGACGCGCCGCCCACCGGGCAGCTCGCCCCCGAGACTCCCCCGGGCACGGTCGGCGAGCTGGCCGTCTCCGGCCCCAACGTCAGTGCGGCCTACCTGGATGTGCAGGCCACCCGTGCGGCGAAACTGCGCGGAGAAGACGGCTGCATCGTGCACCGTATGGGTGACATCGGCCGCTTGGACGAGGAGGGCCGCATCTGGTTCTGCGGCCGCCTCGCCCACCGGGTGCGCACCACGAAGGGCGATCTGTTCACGGAGCAGGTCGAACCCGCCCTCGACGCCGTACCGGGCGTACGCCGTACGGCCCTGGTCGGCATCGGACCCGCCACCGCGCGCCGCCCGGTGGTGATCGTGGAGCCGGAGGCGGGGACACCGCGCGCGGCCCGCGCCGCGCTGCGCCGTGGGGTCCTGGAGGCGCTCCATGGCCTGCAGGCACTGGGGGGCCCGGGAGTACTGCACGACCTGGAGGGGCCGGTGACCGGCGCCGTCCCCGTCCCCGTACTGTTCCACCGGTCGCTGCCGGTGGATCACCGCCACGCCGCGAAGATCGACCGGGACCGGCTGGCCTCGTGGGCCGCTCGCCGGCTCGCGCGTTGACGTCATGTTCCCTGCATGTCACGGCATATGTCACGGCTCCCCTGCTTCAAGGGCCGCCTGCGGCTGGTGGGACAGATGGGTGCCCAGCCGCTCGTGGATCAGCCGGGCGAAGTGGGTCAGGGTGCGGCCGCTGCCCATGAGTTCGCCGGGCGGGATGTGGATGTCGAAGTACTCGCGGGCGTGAAGGATGAACTCGGCTCCCATCAGGGAGTCCAGACCGAGTTCGTCCAGGTGGCGGTCCGGGTCCAGTGCGGACGGGTCGGTGTGCAGGACGGTCGCCAGCTGGCGGGCCAGGGCTTCGGTGATGGTGCGTACCGCGTCCTCGGCAGTCATCGCGGCCAGGGAGCGCAGCAGTTCCTCCCGGGTGTCGTCCGTGTCCACGGCGTCGCCCGGGACGAGTCCGGTGAAGCGGGGTGAGGCGAGGAGAGGGAGCAGGCGGCGGGCGCGGCCCCAGCGGTAGCGGCCGATGCCGGCGACGTCGGTGCCCGCGGCGAGCAGGGGGCCGGCGGCGGTGAAGGCCTCGGCGGGGGCGAAGGGTTCGAAGCCGAGGCCGGTCATGGTGGCGGCCAGGTTGGTGCGGGCGACGTATCCGGTGCCGGCGATCGGGCCCCACGCGATCGCGGTGGCGGTGCGCCCGGCGTGGCGGCGGGCCCGTGTCAGGGCTTCCAGGTAGGCGTTCGCGGCGACGTACGGGGCCTGTGCGATGTTGCCGGTGGCCGCGGTGACCGAGGAGTACAGGAGGAAGAGGTCGAGGTCGTGACCGGCGGTGAGACGGTCGAGGATGTCCGCGCCGGCGGCTTTGGGGGCGAGGACGGCGGCGAAGCGGTCGTCGGTGAGGCCTGCGAGCGGGGCGTCGTCCAGGTGCATGGCGCAATGGACCACCCCGCGCAGGGGATGCGCGCCGGCGTCCACGGCCGCGATCACTTCTCGGACGGCCTCCTCGTCGGTGACGTCGGCGGCGTACGCAGTGGCCTGCACGCCGTGGCCGGCCAGCCGCTCCAGCACGGCGGCCGCTTCGGGTGCCCCGCTCCCCCGGCGGCCGAGGAGGGCCAAGTGGCGGGCGCCGCGCTGGGCGAGCCATTCGGCGGTGGCCGCACCGAAGCCGCCGAGCCCGCCGGTGACCAGGTACGTGCCCTCCGGGTCCGGCACCGGAACGCCGGGCAGGGGTTCGACCGGCACGGGCTCGTCCAGAGGGTCGAAGGAGACGACGACCTTCCCCGTGTGGCGGGAGTGCTGCAGCAGCCGGAATGCCTCTTCCACCCGGGCGGCGGGGTAGATCGCGTGCGGGAGGGGGCGGTACTCCCCGGAGGCCACCCGTGTCGTGGTGTCGTGCAGCAGCCGTCGGCCGCGGACCGGGTCGAACACGATGCTGTCGAGGTTGAAGCCGAGGAAGGTGATGCTGCGGTGGAAGGGGCGCAGCAGGAGCGGGTTGTTGAAGAAGATGTCGCGCTTGCCGAGCTCGATGAACCGACCGTTGGGGCGCAGCAGGTCGAGGCTCTGGGCGATGGCCTCGCCGCTGAGGGAGTTGACGACGATGTCGACGCCCTGTCCGCCGGTCAGTTCGCGGACGCGGGGAGCGAATTCGAGGGTGCGCGAGTCCAGGACGTGCTCGGCTCCGAGCGTGCGCAGCAGGTCGCGTTTGGTCTCGGTGCCCGCTGTGGCGATCACGCGCAGTCCCAGGATACGGGCGCACTGGACGACGGCCAGGCCCACCGCACCGGCTCCGCCGTGCACCAGCACCGTCTCGCCGGGGAACGGCCTGGCTTCGTCGACGAGAGTGTGGTGGACGGTGAAGACGGCCACCGGGAAGGTCGCCGCCTCGGCGTAGGACATGCCGTCCAGGAGGGGGCAGGCCGTGAAGGCGGGCATGACGGCATGCGAGGAGAGGGCCGCGGCCATCAGCCCGCCGACCCGGTCGCCGATCGTGAACCCCGTGACTCCGGGGCCGGTGGCGACGATGACGCCCGCCCCGTCGGTGCCCAGGCCGCGGCTGAGCGGCGTGCCCTCGACGGCTTCGGGCGGCAGCAGCCCGTTGGCGCGCATCGGGTCGCGGTAGTTCAGCGCGACGGCCCGCATCTCGACCAGGATCTCGCCGGGCCCCGGGCGGAGCGGCTCCGTCCGGCGCCACACGAGCCGGCGGGAGAGGCCGGGGTTGCGCACGTCGAGGGTGTACGAGGAGGGGGAGGGCTGGGCGGAGTCACTGGGGGCGGGCTGGTCGGCAGGGTGCTGGATCTGGCGGGGGACGAACCGGCCGCCGCGGGTGAGCACGATCTCGTCCTCGTCGGTGGGTGCCCGCAATTCGAGCACCAGACGGCGGGCGTCGGCGGCCGGGTCGCCGGTGCGGTCCAGGGAGATCCGCCGCATACCGAGGTCGGGGCGTTCGTTGGCCAGGGTACGGGCGGCGCCCCACACGGCGGCGTCGGCGGGGTGGGCAGGCCGCTCCGGAACGGGGAACAGCCCGCTGGGACGGGCGATCAGCCACAGCTGCGGCCGCGGGCCCTCCGGCCGTTCGTCGCAGGCCGCAGCCAGTGCTCGCAGGACGGCGGCGCGGCGGGTCGTCAGGGCGACGACGTCTTCCCGGCCTCGGCCGTCCGGTCCCCGGGGGTCGCCCAGGAGGAGGACGACTCCGGAGGTGCCGGCGGGCAGTGCACCGTTCCAGGTGGCCGGATCGTCCGTGGCCGTGACGATGCCGGCGCCGCCCAGCAGCCCGGACAGCGCCCGCGCTGTGGCCTCCTCGCCGGGGGATTCGGTGGCGACGACCCAGGCGGCGGTGTCCTCTTGAACCGGTGCGGGCGGGGCGGTTCCGCCGCCCTGCAATCCGCCCTGCAATCCGCCCTGCAATCCGCCCGGCATTCCGCCCGGGCGGCCCCCGGCGGCGACCATGAGTACGGAGCGGTCGTCGGTGCCCGTCTGGACAGTGCCAGTGAAGCCGCACTCCTCCAGGAGGGGCCTCCACCGGTTCCGGGGCAGCAGCACGGTCTCGGGGCGGAGGGTACGGTCACGGCGCTGCCAGAACGCGTCGGTGCCTCCGAGGAGCACGGCCAGCCGCTGCGCGTGGTGCGATTCGGCGGCGAGCAGGTGCCCGCCGGGGGCGAGGAGGGTGCGGACACGGCTCAGCGCATCGGTCAGGTCGGCGGCGCCATGCAGGGCGTCGTCGGCGACGACCAGGTCGAACACGCCGTCGCAGAAGCCCTGGGCGACGGGGTCGGTGTCCAGGTCGAAGGTCCGGTACTCGACGAAGTCGTAAGCGGCGAAGCGGTGTTTGGCGGCGGCGAAACCGGCGCCCGAGCTGTCGGTGCAGGTGTATCGGGTCCGGTCCGCGGGCAGCAGCGGAAGCAGTGCCGCGGTGAGGGCATGAGTGCGGGCGCCGATTTCCAGGACGCGCAGGGGGCGGTCCGCGGGCCAGCGGCGGACGGCCTCGGCGAGCAGCGCCTGGGCAACGCGGTGGGCGAAGCGGGAGGCGGGCGCGGCTTCGTAGAGCTGCTCGTAGGCGGTGGCACCGGCCCGGAGGAGCTCTTGTGCTTCCTCGGTGTCGCGCAGCACTGCCGGCAGGTGCCTCAGGTGCGCGTTGAGGTGGATGGTCTCGGTGATAAAGGCCGGATGATCCTCCACCAGAGCCCGCAGCAGCGCCTCATGGCGTGGTTCGGGGCGTGGTTCGGGGCGTGGTTCGGCGCACGGCTCGTCGCCCGTCAGCAGCCACCGGCCGTCACCGGCCTGCTGCGCCAGCCCGTGGCGGGCCAGAAGCGGGAGCATCAGCCGCGCCAGCCGCCGGTGCCGCGGCTGGAGTCCCCCGGCCACGAGGTCGGGCAGGCCGAACGGGGCGGCCGGATCGGTGACCAGGCCGGCGACGGCCACGGCCCAGCAGTGGGCGGCCGTCTCGTCGACGGCCGCAGCGAAGCGGCCATGGCCGGACTCCTTCAGGGCGTCGTGCGCCCGGGTGATCCGGTCACGCACGGCGGCCGCCAGCTCGGTGGGCGGGGGCAGCGGTGAGGGGGCTGCCGCGATCTGCGGGTGCGGCGCGGCGCGCAGGACCGTGTGCTGGACGGTCAGCGGGGTGTGGCCGGTGTTGTACGCACGGCGGGTACGGAACCCCTCGATCTCCGCGGCGACGGTGCCGTCCTCGTCGGCGTAGGTGACGTCCCAGCAGAACTCCGTCTCGGTGTGGCTGCGCCGGCGCAGGTACATGACGCCGGTGGCAGAGGGCCGCCGCCACACCCGTACCGATTCGAACACCGACGGCAGGTAGGCCTGGCCGCCGCGCATGTGCTGCTCCACCAGCGCGACGGTGGCCTGGAAGGGGCCGTCCAGCAGGACCGGGTGCACGGTGTACGCGTCTCCCGGGTCCTCGTGCCGGTACGAGGCCAGCAGCTCCGTCTCGCCGACGTGGAGTTCACGCAGGAGCTGGAAGGAGGGCCCGACGTGGAGGCCGACGCTGTGGCATGTCGCGTAGAAGTCCGGTGCGCCGACCGTACGGGGGCAGCGTGCGCGGATCGCTCCGGGGTCCAGGGGCGGGGACGCCGTGCCGAGGAGGGTGCGGACCTGGGCGCGCACGACGGTGCGGCATTCCGTTCCGCGGCCCTCGCTGCTGCTGATCGCCAGCGCGCCGTCCTCCGCCGTGACGGCGGTCTGCAGCCGGATGGTACCGGGGTCGGGCCAGGCGACGGGGAGCGGACTGGCGATGCCCAGGTGCCGTACCTCGACCGGACGGTTCAGCGCCCGTCGCCCGGCGGACAGCGCCATCTCGACGTACGCGGCAGCGGGCATCAGCACCGAGCCGGCGATCTTGTGGTCGCCCAGCCAGGGCACCAGCTGAGGCTCGACGGCGGCCTCCCACGACGCGTGGGGGGCCGGGAGCCGTTCACCCAGCAGGGGGTGGTCGATCCGGCCGGTGCCGCTGGTGCGGAGCACGAGGTCCTGCGGGGTGCCGAGCCAGTACCGCTCGTGCTGCCAGGGGTAGGCCGGGAGATCGGCCGTCCGGCCGGGGCGCGGGAAGTGGGCCTGCCAGTCCACGGCGGCGCCGGCCGCAAGCAGGGTGGCGACGGCGGCGGCCGCGTCCCGGGGCCCGTCGCCGTCGCGGCGGAGGGTGGGGACATAGGTGGCGTCGGTGCGCCGCAGGTAGGGGCGCAGCACCGGGTGCGGTCCGATCTCGACGAGGATGCCGACGTGGCCGGCGAGGATGCCCGCGTGCTCGTCGAGGACATGGGCGACGGCACGGCGGAACCGGACCGGCTCGCGGACGTTGCGCCACCAGTAGTCGGCCGTCAGGTTCTGCCCGGCCACTGCCGTGCCGGTGACGGCGGAGATGAAGGGGATGCGGGTGGCGGTGGGATCCAGGCCGGCCAGCGCGGTCCGCAGTGGGCCGGCGATAGGGTCCATGGCGCGGCTGTGGAAGGCGTAGTCGAGGCCAAGATCGCGGAAGAAGACGCCCCGGGCCTCCAGTTGCGCACCGAGGGCGGCGAGGGCCTCGGGATCACCGGCGAGGGTGACGCTGCGGTCGTCGCTGATCCCGGCGATCTCCAAGGCGCCGTTGTACGGGGCAAGTTCCTCGCGGGCCGCCTGCTCGGGCAGCCCTGCGGCCGCCATCCGGCCGGTGCCCGCGGTGGCCCCCTGGGCGCGGCTGCGCTCGGCGATCACCTTGGCGGCCTGTTCGAGGGACAGCGCCCCGGCGGCATGGGCCGCGGCCACTTCGCCGACGCTGTGCCCGATGACGGCGGCCGGGCGCAGTCCCTTGGCCTCCAGGAGGGCGACCAGGCCCACTTGGACGGTGAACAGGAGCGGCTGGGCGGTCTCGGTGCGCTGCCACCGGGGAGCGTCGGGCCGGGTCAGCTCCGCGAGCACCGACCATCCCAGGTGCGGGGTCAGCGCGGCATCGGCTTGTCCGACGGCTGCGCGGAAGGCCGGTCCGGCGCCTTCGCCGTCGGCGCCCAGGAGGTCGGCGGCCATACCGGGCCACTGGGAGGCGTTGCCCGAGAAGACGTACGCCACCGTCTCGTGCTCGGCCTTGCGGGCCATGGCCCCGTGGGTGGGTGTGCCGGCGAGCAGCCGGTCCAGCCGGTCGGCGGCCTCGGCCGGCCCGGCGGCCAGGACGGCCGCGCGGTGCGGGTGGGCTCCGCGGCGCCGGGTGGTGGTGTAGGCCAGGTCGTAGAACTCCTCGGGCGGCGCCGCCCGCATCCGGGCCGAGACGCGTGCGGCCAGCTCGCGCAGGCTCTCGGGCGAGCGGGCGGAGACCACGACCGGGAGTTCGCCGCCGTGGTGAACCTCCCGGGCCGGCGGCGCCGGCGGTGCGGTGAGGACGGCGTGGGCGTTGGCGCCGCCGAATCCGAAGGCGTTCACTCCCACCGCGGCCCGGGCCGGGCGCGGGAGTTCGACGGCTTCCAGGGTGGGCGCCAGGTTCAGGCCGGTGAAGTCGATGTCCGGGTGGAGCGGCCGGGCGTGCAGCGTGGCCGGGGCCGTACCGTGCCGCAGGACCAGCAGGGCCTTCAGCAGGCCCGGGATGCCGGCGGCCGGTTCCAGATGGCCCAGGTTGGACTTGACGGAGCCGACCGGAAGGGGCCCCGTCGTCCGGCGCTGTCCCAGAGCCCGTCCGATCGCCTGCGCTTCGGCCGGATCCCCGGCGGGCGTGCCGGTGCCGTGCGCCTCGAAGTACACCAGTTCGTCGGCCTCCACCCCGGCCCGCCCGTAGACGGCGCGCAGCAGTGCCTCCTGGGCGTGTGGGCTGGGAAGGGCCATGCCACGGGTGCGGCCGTCGCAGTTGGTGCCGGTGCCGACGATCACCGCATGGATCCGGTCGCCGTCGGCCAGGGCGTCGGTCATCCGCTTGAGGACGACCACGCCGCCGCCCTCGGCTCGTACGAAACCGTCGGCCTCGGCGGAGAACGCCGCGCACCGGCCGCGCGCCGACAGCATGCCCGCGTGGGAGAACCCGGTGAAGGAATACGGGTTCCCCAGCACGTTGATGCCGCCCGCGAGTGCGGTGCGGCTGGTGCCGTCCAGCAGGGTGCGGCAGGCACGGTCGAGGGCGACCAGCGCGGAGGAGCAAGCGGTGTCGATCGCCATGCTCGGCCCGCGCAGGTCGAAGCAGTACGACAGGCGGTTCGCGGCGATCGACAGGGTGGAGCCGCTCATCATGTAGGGATTGGCGTACTGCTCCACCGTTCCCTGGACGAGCCCGTATTGCGGGTCGGAGATCCCGATGAAGACGCAGGCGTCCGACCCGGCAAGCGACTCTGCGGGGATCCCGGCGTCGTCCAGTGCCTCCGCGGCGAGCTCCAGCAGCAGCCGCTGCTGCGGGTCCATGGCCTCGGCCTCTTTCGGAGCGATGCCGAAGTAGGCCGCGTCGAAGCCCGCCACGTCGTCGAGAAATCCCCCGGCCGCCGTGTAGCTCCGGCAGGGCCGGAGGGCACCGGGGTCCACGAACCGGGACTTGTCGAACCGGTCCGCCGGGATCTCGCCGATCGCGTCCCGGCCCTCGGACAGAGCCGCCCACAGCTCTCCGAGATCCGATATGCCTCCGGGGAGGCGGCAACCGACGCCGACCACGGCCACCGCACGATCCTCCGGCTCCATCGCCAGTCCCCCCGTCCGGTGCTGCGCTCCGGCGTCGTCGCCTGTACCGGCTACCAGGTCCGTATCCGTACCCGGCGCGGGAAATGACTACGTGACAATTAACCCGTTCGGGTCATGCACGGTGAACGATTGACCGATATCGCCACGCAGCCGCTAGCCTGACCGGGTGACCGCACCCTGTCGTGCCCGACTGGTATCGACTGCCGTCCACCTGCCGCCCCGGTACCGGACCATGGAACAGGCCCGAGCGGCCATCATCGCGGCGAACAGCCCCTTCATCCCTCCGCCCCGCCTGCTGGAGGACATCACCGGCGTGCGCGGCGTCCACGTCAAGGCCGACGGCGAGCAGGCATCCGATCTCGCGGCCGCTGCCGCCACCAAGGCGCTGGACATGGCGGGGACGGGGATCGGCGAGATCGACCTGCTGCTGTTCGCCTCCAGCGGTCAAGACCTCGTCGAACCGGCCACCGCCCACATCGTGGCCGCCAAACTCGGCGCCTTCTGCCCGGTGTTCGACGTGAAGAACGCCTGCAACAGCGTGCTCAACGCCCTGGAGACGACCGCGGCCTTCATCGAGACCCGCCGGTACCGCACCGTGCTGATCGCCTGCGGCGAAACGGCGACGCTGACGGCCCGCTGGCACGTGCCCGACCACGAGACCTTCATGCGCCACCTGCCCGGATACACCGTCTCCGATGCCGGTGCCGCCCTCCTCCTGACCGCCGGACCGGCGGGCCCGGACGACCCCGGGGTGCTCCACACGACCTTCGCCTCCGACTCCTCCGCCTGGGAGGCGTGCACCATCGCCGCCGGCGGCTCCCTGCACCCGCGCTCCACGGACGACGACCACGTGTGCCTCCGGCTCAACGAGGACCAGCTGACCCGGTCCGGCCGGCGCATGGTCGGCCTCGTGATGGAACACGCCCGGGCGGAGATGGCACTGGTGCGCGACAGTGCCTTCGTCGCGGTCCATCAGATCTCCATGCCGCAATTCCACGAGGCCTGCGCCACGCTCGGCCTGCCCGAGAGCCGGTTCATGGCCACCGTGGACCGGTACGGCAACGCGGCGTCGGCCTCCCTCCCCCTGCAACTCGCCCTGGCCCAGCAGGGAGATCGCGTCATGCCCGGAGACATGGTCTCCCTCATCGGCCTGGCCAGCGGATTCAGCATGGGGATCGCTGTGATCCGGATGTGAACCGGAGCGCCGCCGACCAGACGCTGATGAACGCGCAGCCGGGCCTTCATGCCCGGGAGGAGGCTTCCCGCGCGGTGTCAGCCCTGGGGTGCAGGTGGCGCAGGAGGGTGAGGAAATCTTCGTGGAGCTCGGGGTGGTGGGGAATGCCGTCGGGGCGGAACGCGTCGTGGGCATAGGGGACAGCGAGGGCGAAGTCCGTGACGTGAGCGCCACCGCCCGCGGCCTCGTCGGCCGCGGCCTGCTCGTCCGCGAACCCGGACCCCCGTGGACCGCCGCGCCGTACGGCCCAAGCCCACTGCCAAAGCCGTCGCGGACCTGCGCCGCGTCGAAGAGAACTGGGCACAGAGCTTCGCCGCCACCCCGGCGGCGCTCTCCGAAGAACAACGCAACGCCCTCGTGGCCGCCCTGCCCGCCCTGCAGGCTCTGGGGACAGCCCTGAAGGAATCCTCCTGGGAAGGTTGACAGCCGATTCCGCGCGAACGCGCCCGGCCGCCAGGAGCCGGACGGCCGGGTGGGACGACGAGCACCCATTCGGCCGAGCACAGCCGACGACGCGCTACGGTGCCCTCCCCGCGGGCTAGGGCCGGTGACGCCGGTACGGCGGTCCCGCACCGATGGTGGATTCATGCGTCGCGGTGCGCGAACGTACGAGCAGGCCTAGGGTGACCAGGACTTGTCCTCGTCCGGCGGAGGCCTGCCATGAGGTGCCTGCACACGCGTTGGCGCAGAACGTGCGCGGGCCTGGCCGCCGCCGGGCTGCTGGTGGTACCGGCGGCCGCGCCGGGCGCAGTCGCCGCGGACTCCTCCTTCCCCCCTCTTTCCACCGCCGCCTCCGCGCCCCTCGCTTCCTCTCCAGACACCGGCACCCGGTTCCCGAAGCTCGGCCCCGCCGTCGCCGCGCGTCTTGACACGGCGATCCGGCAGGTGATGCGCGAAGCCTCCGTGCCCGGCGTCATCGTGGGCCTTTCGGCTCCCGGCAAGGGGAATTACGTACGGGCCTTCGGCCTCGCCGACAAGGCGAACAGGACCCCCATGAGCCCCGGTCTCCATATGCGGATCGGCAGCGAGACCAAGACCTTCACCGTGACCGCCCTGCTCGAACTGGTCGACGACGGCAAGGTGAAGCTGGATGACCCGGTCGGCCGGTACATCAAGGGAGTCCCCAACGGCCACCGCATCACCCTGCGCGACCTCGCCGACATGCGCAGCGGCCTGTTCAACTACTCGGAGGACGCAGGCTTCTCCAAGGCTCTCACCTCCGACCCGTACCGGCCCTTCCCTCCACAGGAGTTGCTCGGCTACTCCTTCAAGCATCCGGTGCAGTTCCAGCCCGGTGAGAAGTTCGAGTACTCCAACACCAATCTGATCCTGCTGGGCCTTGTCGTGGAGAAGGCCGGCGGCCGCCCGCTCGACAAGTTCATCCGGGAGAGAGTCCTGAAGCCGGCCGGCCTGCGCCACACCCTGTTCCCGACGGGTACCGAGTTCCCCCGGCCCCACGCCCACGGATACACCGACCAGACGGCCTCGGGCGCGGTCGAGGACGTCACGAACTGGAACCCGTCCTGGGCCTGGGCCGCCGGAGCGATGAGCTCCGATCTGCGGGACCTGCGGACCTGGGCGCGTGTCGTCGCCACCGGCTCCCTGCTGCGTCCCAAGACACAGGCAGAGCGCCTGAAGACCCTTCCGACGCCCATTTCCGGCGTCGGGTACGGCCTGGGAATCTTCAACGTCCAGGGCTGGATCGGTCACAACGGCTCGCTTCCCGGCTACGAATCGCTGACAATCCACCTCCCCGAGGAGCGAGCGACGCTGGTCGTCCTGCTCAACACCGACATCCTGCACGGCCTGACGGAGCCCAGCACCCTCTTCGGCCAGGCGATCACCGGGATCGTCACCCCGGGCCATGTGTTCAATCTGCCCGTCCCCCAGGGATCGCAACCGACGTCCGGTGGCAACCCCTCGGACTGACCGGCCGACGCGCACCGGGTGACGGGAGATCCTGACACGCTTACGACGCGACCCAGATGCCGGTGACGGCCACCGTGGTGACCCCGGGGCCGAAGGCGATGACCAGCCCCGCTCCTCCCCCACTACCCCACTCCCCCGGGACGCGGTGGCGTAGCGAAGGGCGGTGGCGCCCCTTGTTCGGAGTGCCACCGCCCTTCGCGGTGTTCTATGCGACGGTCGCCGACCGGTCAGTAGGCGGAGTTGACGTTGTCCATGGAGCCGTACTTGTCAGCGGCGTAGTTGCAGGCGGCGGTGATGTTGGCGACCGGGTCGTAGATGTCCCAGGACGTGCCCTCGACGTGGTACGCCTTGAACGTCGGGTCGATCATCTGCAGCAGACCCTTCGACGGCACACCGTTCACGGCATTGACGTCCCAGTCGTTGATCGCACGCGGGTTACCCGTCGACTCACGCATCACGTTCTTCTTGATGCCCTCGTACGAAGCCGGAATGCCCTTGGCCCGCAGAATGTCCAGGGCCTCACTGATCCAGCCGTCCACATT
>NZ_JOFL01000035.1 GCF_000719265.1 Streptomyces roseoverticillatus
CCGTGCGCTGACCGACCGGACTGTCCACACGTTGCGGTATCCGCGCGTCCCAGCACCACGCCAGGATGGCCCCTGCTCGCTGCGCGACCCCGGGGAGTATCTCGTGCTCCTGGTCGACGGGCCGAGCCGGGAGGTCGCCACTGTGTCCTTCGAGGACGACCGAGGGAAGGGCGCGCTCGCCGTCGAGGTCGCCGGAACGCTCATCGTTGCCACCCACGTGAGCGGGGACCAGCGGCGCACGCGCCAGCTGGCTCGCCTGGCCGAACTGGCCGCCACTCCCCCGGGACACGCGGCAGTTCTTCTCGGTGACTTCAACACCGACCGTGCCACTGTGGCGTCGGCTCTGGGCACTGGCTTCGCCGTCGCGGATCTCCCGTCAGACGCCCTGCCGACACGGCCGCACCCATCAGGCTCGGCGTCACCGTGGATCGATCACGTGGTCGTACGAGGCGCTGGCGTCAGCAGCGCGGCGGTCGAGAGCGCGGACGGCCTCTCGGACCACAACCTCGTCCGGGCGACCATCACCATGTGAGCTTCCCACCCCGGCCCTCGGCAACGGGCTCCGGTGGAGACCCCAGGCTCCCGGCGCGGGACACTTGTTCCTGACCAGCCAGTCCGTGGGATGAGGCCACGGAATTCGGGAGCCCTGTCGTTGCCCCATTCCCCGTCCAGACACTGCGCCTTGGCCGTCATCCATGAACTTGCTCAGCAGCGCGGCGATCTCGGCCGCGCTGCCTGGTGACGAGGCCTCGAACGAAGTCGTGCTGTCGCGAGGTGGATTTTGAACGCGCAGGGGACGAGCCCTTCTGGCGTCGTCATGTGCCTGCCTCTGCGAAGAAGGCCTCACGCAACCGCTCCACACATGCTTCATCGAGCGGGCCGAGGTCATAAAGGCTGGAGACAGCAGCCCATACCTGCTCCACCGGACCACTGAGATCGATAGGGACCGAGGAACCGCTCATAGGCCTCGCCGCCAACGGCCCCGCCTCCCACCACGCATGCCGGAACTCCTCCGGGAGACAGCACTCGGGCGACCTCAGCTACGACTTGCTCGATCTCGCTCATCAGCATCAGCGCCATATGGGAAACGCAGGCGTCGAAGCTGTCGTCGGCGAAGGGGAGCTCCTGAGCTCGGCCCTCTTCCAGCCTCGCTTCGGACAGCATCGGTCGACGTCGTGCCAGCGCCAGAGAATGCGCAGACCGGTCCACCCCCGCGAGTTGTCTCCCGTCCTCCTGGGCCAGGAACTCAAGCAGTAGGCCCATCACCGCAGCCTAGATCCAGCACGCGCCTGCTTCCGGCTACCCGATCGCACAAGATCTCATAACTGGACCGGCCGTCATCGTTGGCCGGCGCATCCGTGGGCCGGGCCGCGCCGCCACGGTCGAGCGCCTGCACGCGCACCTGCCGGTAAGGGCCCCGGCCGATGGCGTCACCAGTCGATGTGTGCGGCGATCCAGTCGGCCAGGCCGTCCTCGTCGTCTGCGGAGGGCAGATCGGGAGCACAGGCGAGAGGGGTGCAGGACAGCTGCAAGTGGGTGAGGTAACCGTAGGGGCCGTTGTCGGCTGCCGGCCCGAGTACCAGAGCATGAGTGGGAGTGCGCCAGATACGCTGCGTCAGTGCGGGCCCGTTCACCACGGCCGAAGAGGACAAAACTGTTCGCTCAGGGGGCGCGCCGAGATGTTCGGTCACCGCCTGCGCGGCCTGTGCGAGTACGGCCTCACAATCCTGATCCGTGCATGGCCTGCGGCCGCTCCAGCCGGGCTGCTCCTGCCAGCGATCCATGAGGCCGTACAGCCATGATCCGTTGGTCATGCTTTCGTCGTGCGGATCGACGGGGTAGAGCTCCCCGAAGACCAGGAAAGTCCGCGCGTCAGGATCTCCGAACGGGCTGAAAACCTCGGAACACAACACATGCTGCTCCGCGGTGCGGAAGGACTCACAGACCAGGCTTTCCTCCCAGCACCACCCCCGCCGCTGCACTTCGGCATCGACCGCGTCGAAGTCGTCAGAGGCGGAAGGTGCGGCCGGCAGGCCCACAAGTTCAGCAACGGCCCCCACGGTCAACGGCCGGTGGGCAAGAGCATGTACAGGAAACAGCATGTGCAACACCCTAAAGGGCTGCGCTACCAGCACCCGAACCGAGTGCTCCGCTTTCAACAACGCCTCGCCCCGAGGACCGATGGGTCTATCCCCGTGCGCAGAGGGCGCATCGGCGCCGCGAACATCCACGGCATGACCAGAGCCGCCCCCGGGACACACTCAACTCCAAAGAAACAGACACCATCGCCTGCACCACACCAAAATCCTGGACGGGATCCTTCCTCACGGGCGCGGAGAGCAGCCGGCAATGAAGCCGGAAGCGGTGACGCCCCAAGGTTCATCCGCTCGGGCACGGGAGCAGCCTCTGGTGATCATGCTGAGCGATCCAGCTCATTCGACGGCAAAGGCGTACGGAGCCCGCCGCAGGGGACCGGCCCCTTGCTGAGCCGGCCGCCCCGGTCGAGGGCTGGGGCGGCCGGGCGTCGACAAGCGGGAAAGGCTCAGGTCTCGCAGACTGCGGCCAGTTCGGCGGCCTCCTCCGCGATCGACCGGGCGAGTACGTCCAGGTCGGGGACCGCGACGGCGTCGGCGAGCAGGCCGTAGCAGACACGGTCCTCGTACGTGGTGATGCCCACGGCAAGGGACTGCCCGGGCGCGAGCGGGGCGAGGGGGTAGGCCTCACGGACGGGACTACCCGCAAGCTTCAGGCCATCGGCACCACGCAGCGGCACGCTGGAGATGAGCAGGTCGTAGAAGAGCCGGCCCGAGCGGGCGATCAGGCCGCCGCCGAAGCGGTGGCCAAGGGGCGGGATGGCATCGGCGAGCAGCGCCGCGGCGCCCGGTCCGCTGGCGGGGCCGGCCTGCTTGTTGCGCTCCATGGCCTCGTGCACCGCGCGCAGACGGGCAAGGGGCTCGGCCTCGTCGACGGGGAGGCGCGTCAGGTAACCGGAGAGCCGGTTGCCCGAGGCGCTCGCGTCGCCCGGGTCACGCAGCGACACGGGGACGAGTGCACGGGGCTGTACGCCGTCACTGCCGTCGCCACGCTTGTCGAGCCATCGCCGCAGACCACCCGCGACCACCGCGAGGAGGATGTCGTTGACGGTGCCGCTCGTGGCCTGGCGGATACGGTTCACCTCACGCAGGCCGACGACCGCACCATCGGCACGGCGAGCGCCGGTGGCGCGAGAGATCAGGGCGGGCGAGGAGCGCACGCCCCAGGCGGCGCGGGCCATCGCGGAACTGATCGACACGGCCCGCCCGGCATCAGTGACGACACCGCGCACCAGACCGGGCAACTTACGAGGATCAGGCAGGCGCAGAGCGGAGTCTGTCTCACGCCGCCGGGGTGCACCGGAGGGGGCGGGTGCTGCGTCGACGGCTGCGGGGTCCAGGAGCGACAGGACGTACGCCGCCGCACGCATGCCGTCCGCGTGAGCGTGATGGAAGGTGAACAGGACAGCGAAGGATGTACCCTCCGCGCCGGGCAGCACATGCGCCGCCCATGGCGGCCGCCCCCGCTCCAACGGCTCCTGCATCAAAGCCCCGGCGGCTGCATGGAAGTCCCGTACAGGCTCGGTGAGATGGACATGGTCCAGCGGATCGTAGTCAGGGGCGACGTGGCGGGCAGCGGAGCCGAGGGGGAACAAGACGGGGCGGATACGGGTGTTCAGGCCCGGTATACGAGCGGCGCGGGCCACGAGCAGCCCGGCAGCGCGCTCGGCGGCGTCCGGGGTGTCGGCGTCGAAAACGAAGAGCCCGCCCATGTGCAAGGGATGCCCGGAAGACTCGATGTTCCAGAAAGCAAGGTCAAGCGGAGTAAGCAGTTCAGGAGCCACTTCACAAGTCACGGGGTCTCCGAGGTCACAGGGGAAGGGGTGCGCTCGCGCGTCGGGTGGGCCAGGGGCCGGGGACTGCGCTGCTGAACGTAAGCGAACTGAAGTCAACCGCCGACGGCCAACTACAGTCAAGGGCGACCACATCACACTACGTTAAGAACGTGCACACACCCGGTGTTTTTCAGCCCCTCACGCATCCCTGCCTGCGCTCACATCAGCGTCACCGCACCCCGAACACCGCCGGCACTCGATGCGCCGGCAGCCGCGGGGCCCCTACGGCGCCTCCTCGCCCTCGGCGCCGGGGAACGGACTTGTCTGGCGAGATCGAGTCCCTGCGCCAAGTCGCGACGCAGATACTTCAGCTCGGATCCGCGGACTCACCGCCCTCTCGCCCGCAATGACCGGCCCGTAGCAGCACGTTGAGATCGGAGGCCTCGTCCAGCATGGACATTCACGGCAGTTGCAGCACACAGTTCAGCGCGGTACGGGAGGCGTTCGCCGACTCCCTGCGCAGCGGAAGGGAGGTCGGCGCTTCGGTGGCGGTCTACCTCGACGGGGAGCCCGTCGTCGACCTGTGGCGGTTGCACGCGGGCTGTTGCGTGCAGGACTTGAACAGGCCCTCGAAGCCCTGCCGGGCGCTGCTCCAGGTCAGCGCCGATCCCGTCTTGGAGGGCGGCAGGATGCCGTCGATGCCGACTGACCGGATTCCCTGGGGTGTTGGCACATACAGATGAGCGCCAGGTGAGTGCCGTAGGAGATGCCGAACACGTTCCACTGGTCGATGCCCAGCGTCACCCGCAGGTCCGCGTAGTCTGCGGCGCTTTCGGTGTCGTTGTAGGCGCCGGTCGAGGCCGGGCGCGATGGCGGCCCGGCCGTCGGAAATCCGGTCAGGCCTTTCTGACCACACTGGACTTGAGCTGCATGGCACCGAAGCCGTCGATCTTGCAGTCGATGTCGTGGCCGTCCGTGCCGTCCACGAGACGGATGTTGCGCACCTTCGTACCCGCCTTGATCCCGGTCGGGCTGCCCTTGACCTTCAGGCTCTTGACCACCGTGACCGTGTCACCGTCGGCGAGTACGTTGCCGACCGAGTCCCTGATCACGCCGTCTTCGGTGGTGCTCATGGGTTCCGCGGTCGGGAGTGACCACTCGTGCCCGCATTCCGGGCAGATCAGGAGCGCGCCCATCTCATAGGTGTATGCGCTGGAGCATTCGGGGCACGGGGGCAAGGTCTCGTTCACCGAGGGAGTGTATTTCACACCTGGAGGTGGTCGTCGAGCAAGCGCGTGTGGCGTGGACGGCAGCGGCCACGGGCGGCTCGCTCGCCTCCGCCACGGGACACCTGGTGATCCGAGCCCGGAGATTCTGTCCTGATCGGGATCAGGGCGTTGCCGCACTCGCGGTGAGGCTTCGCGACGCAGGCTGTCGACGTACTGACGAATTGCAAAATTTTGCAATTCAATACATGCTGTCTTCGCTGTGTCCGTAGGTAGCCGCGGGCACAGCAACCACGTCATGCCCCTGCGCCGAGGGGGCGGCAAGGCGAGAGGCTGAGGGTTTTCGTGCCGGTTCCCCTGTACCAGGCCAAGGCCGAGTTCTTCCGCATGCTCGGACACCCGGTCCGCATCCGTGTCCTGGAACTGCTCCAGGACGGCCCGATGCCGGTGCGTGATCTGCTGGCAGCGATCGAGGTCGAGCCCTCGGGTCTGTCGCAGCAGCTGGCGGTGCTGCGCCGCTCGGGCATCGTCACCTCCACCCGCACCGGATCCACCGTCGTCTACGAGCTGGCCGGCGGCGACGTTGCCGAGCTGATGCGTGCGGCCCGCCGCATCCTGACCGAGATGCTCGCCGGGCAGCACGGGCTGCTCGAGGAGCTGCGCGACGCCGAGGCCGGCGCGAAGTGAGTACTGCGCCTGCCCGGGTGTGGACCCGGGTGCGTTCCCTGCTGCCCGCGCGTGCCGATCTGAGGGCGATGGGTCGCGCCCCTCGCCGTGACCTGCTTGCGGGCCTGACGGTGGCGATCGTGGCGCTGCCACTGGCTTTGGGGTTCGGGGTCTCCTCGGGGCTCGGGGCCGAGGCAGGGCTGGCCACGGCGGTGGTGGCCGGTGCGTTCGCCGCGGTTTTCGGTGGGTCGAATCTTCAGGTGTCGGGGCCGACCGGGGCGATGACCGTCGTCCTGGTGCCGATCGTTGCCCAGCACGGGCCCGGCGGCGTCCTTACCGTGGGTCTGCTCGCGGGGCTGATGCTGGTCGCCCTTGCCCTGGCCCGTGCCGGGCGGTACATGAGGTACGTCCCCGCCCCGGTGGTCGAGGGGTTCACCCTCGGTATCGCGTGCGTGATCGGTTTGCAGCAGGTGCCGAACGCGCTGGGGGTGGCCAAGCCGGAGGGCGACAAGGTTCTGGCTGTGACCTGGCGCGCGGTCGAGGCCTTCGTGCGCGCCCCGAACTGGACCGCTGTCGCGCTCGCGGGTGCGGTAGCTGCGGTCATGCTGGCCGGGGCCCGGTGGCGGCCGGCGATCCCCTTCTCGATCGTCGCGGTGATCGGGGCGACCATCGTGGCCCGGCTCTGCCACCTGGATGCTGCCCGTCCGATCGGGGACCTGCCCGCCGGGCTGCCCGCCCCCTCCCTGGCCTTCCTCGACCTCGGCGCGCTGGGTTCCCTGCTGGCGCCGGCGGTGGCAGTGGCGGCCCTGGCCGCGCTGGAGTCGCTGCTGTCGGCGTCCGTGGCGGATGGCATGACGGTGGGACAGAAGCACGATCCGGACCGGGAGCTGTTCGGGCAGGGGCTGGCCAACCTGGCCGCGCCGCTGTTCGGCGGCGTCCCGGCCACCGGCGCGATAGCCAGGACCGCCGTCAACGTCCGCACCGGCGCGCGCTCACGGCTGGCCGCACTCGTCCACGCCGCGGTGCTGGCGGTCATCGTCTTCGCCGCCGCCCCGCTCGTCTCCCGCATCCCGCTCGCCGCGCTCGCCGGGGTGCTGATCGCGACCGCGATCCGCATGGTCGAAGTCGGCAGCCTGCGGGCGATGGCCCGCGCTACCCGCTCCGACGCCTTCGTCCTGGTCCTGACCGCAGCTGCCACCCTGGCCCTGGACCTGGTCTACGCGGTCATCACCGGCCTGGCCGTGGCGGGCGCGCTGGCGCTGCGGGCGGTGGCCAAGCAGGCCCGCCTGGACCAGGTACCCCTGAAGGGGGACTTGCCCGGGGACCACAGCGCCGAGGAGCATGCGCTGCTGGCCGAGCACATCGTGGCGTACCGGATCGACGGACCCTTGTTCTTCGCCGCCGCCCACCGCTTCCTGCTGGAGCTGTCGGAGGTCGCCGACGTGCGCGTGGTGATCCTGCGCATGTCGCGGGTGAGCACCATGGACGCCACCGGCGCCCTCGTCCTGAAGGACGCGGTGGCCAAGCTGAAGCGGCGCGGCATCACCGTCCTGGCCTCCGGAATCCGTCCCGGCCAGCGCCACGTCCTGCAGTCCACCGGCGCCCTCGGCCTGCTGAGGCCCACCGACTGCGACTACGCCACCACGCCCGAAGCCATCGCCGCGGCCCGCGCCCACCTGCACCACACCGGCGTTCTGCCCCTTCCCGCCCAGCCCGCCCCGCCACCACCTGCACCTGTCCCTGTCCCTGTCCCTGTGATCAGCGAGGAGCCATCGCGATGACCACCTCCCCCGCGCTCCGACGCGTGATCGACGTCTCCGGCGAGGAAGCCTGGTATCTGCTCGGCGGCGCCTCCCAAGGCCGGATGATGTACGAGCAGCGCGACACGATCGCGGTACGGCCCGCCTCCCACCTCCTGGAATACGGGCGCCTGATCGTCCGCGCCCCGGCCTCCGGCGCCGTGCTCTCCGCGCGTGTCAGCGTCACCTACCACTGCGACTACATCCACCCCAACACCGGCACCGGCTGGGCCGTGACCGCCTCCGGCCCGGCCGAGGCCATCACCAACCCCGACGAAGCCGCCCACTACCGGCGCGCCCTCCCCGGCTGGGCCCACGGCCCCCACGACACCCTGCTGCGCATCCACCCGCAGACGGTCAACGGCTACCGCTTCACCCACGCCACCACCGGGGCGTCCGAGAGTGCCAAGGGCAGGCCCTCGGCCTCATGAAACCGCCCATCCCCCTGCCGTACGGAAGTGTGCTCGTCTGCCCCGCCGTGCCGGCCTCGGTGTCCCTGGCCCGCCGCACCGCCCAGATGACCTTCACCTCCTGGGGCATCAGGCCCGGCCACCCGGTCCTCGATGCGGCGCTGCTCATCCTGAGCGAGCTGGTCACCAACAGCGTCCGGCACGCCGTGGCCCTCTCGCCCCAGGTGACCGTCACCTACGCCGGCGGCCCGGACACACTCGCCTTCGCCGTCCATGACCGCCACCCCCACCAGCCCGCCCTGCACGCCGCGGCCGCCGGTAGCGGCGGCCTGGCCATGATCATGGAACTCACTCTCGGCCTGGGCGGCACCGCGATCATCCGGAGCGATGCGGACGGCCGGGGCAAGAGCATCTGGATCACCCTCCCCCTGTAGAAGAACGAGGCAGCAACAACGATGACCATCGAGTGGCGCTACACCATCCAGCAGGACCTCGGCATCCTCTCTCTGGCGGGATTCCTCGGCGCGGACACCGTGGACCGCTTCACCGGCGCCGTCGGATGGGTCCTGGCGCGCGGTGCCGGACCGGTCATCCTGGACCTGACCGCGCTCCGCGGCTGGTCCGTGGGCGGCCAGATGGCCGTCGCCCGGGCCGCCCGCCGGCTCGCGGCCGAGGGGCGCCGGCTGGAGCTCGCCGCGATCCCCGCGGACGGCTCTCTCGTCCCCGACGCCGCCCATCCGCCGATCCCCGTCCACTGCGACCTGCCCACCGCCCTCGCGGCCCTCGCCGCCCACCGGGGAGAGGCCGCAGAACAGCGGGAGTGGTGTTCCGATGAGTGGCCCGGCGCCCGGAACACCGCTGGCAAGGCCTGAAGCAACAGTCACAGGGGCGAAGAAGGCAAGTCCTGGACGGCCGAGCCACCGGCGTTCACGGCACGCTATTGGTCCGCGTGGCCACCGATATAGAAGAGCAGCCAGATGAAGCCGGCGAAGAGGTGGGTGACGAAGACATAGACGAGCACCCGCAGCGCGACCTGCCGCTCCGCCCACTTCTCACTCTTCGCACCGGTATCAGACGGCACGGGCCTGCCAGGCGCGTCATCAACCATGACGGGGCTCCCTTCCTCCAGGATCAGCAGCATCCGATGCGGCGCCTGAGCACTCTCGCGGTGGAGCGGGGACAGCGACGCCGGGGCGTATCCGTACGCGCACCCCGGTCTGCACGGCCGACGCGGCGAGGGCACGTGTCTCCTACGCGTTGGCCGTGTGCGTGGGCCGCCTGCCGTCAGCGTGCAGGTGCAGGTGCAGGTGCATGCTCTCAAAACGCACAGGCCCTGGAGCGCCCTCCGTGAGAGCCCGCATCGTCAGGGAGCAGGAACCTCACCAACACCACCTTGCCGCAACCGTGCACCGCCGGCTCCACACCGACCGCTCCACCGTAGACGGCAGCCATGTCAGCGACAGTCCGCAAACCCTCACCGGCCCCTGCCGGCGACAGATCGGGCAGGCACGGATCCTGATCCGCGACACCGATCACGAGCTGACCCGCTCCCATCGCCACCGTCACGTCCGCCGTCGGCGATCGGTCGGCGGCATGACGGACAGCATTGGCGACCAGCTCACTGACCACCAGCAGCACGGCCCCGGCGAAGGCCGAGTCCGGGCGAATCCCGTACTCCGAAAGCGCCACCGTCGTATCGCACCGCACCTGCCGCACAGCCTCCGGCACCAGCGGCACTGTCAGGATCCGGCGCCGGACCGGCGAAGACGCCGGCTCACACACAGCCGCAACGCGCCTGTAACGCCGCCTCACCGCGCCACCTCGGCCGACTCTGCCTCGCGCAGCTCCTCCAGGAGCTCGTGCTGCCCGGCGAGCATCTGGGTGAGGATGCGGCGGGCCGCACGCATCAGCTCGGCAACGTCCCCGCCGGCCAGCTCGTAGACGACCGTGGAACCGGTGCGAGTGGAGGTGACGATGCCCGAGCGCCGCAGCACCGACAGCTGCTGCGACAGACTGGACGGCTCGATCTCGATCGCCGCCAGAAGATCACGCACCGGTGTGGGCCCGTCCTGGAGCAGCTCCAGCACCCGGATGCGCACCGGATGTCCCAGCATCCGGAAGAACTCGGCCTTCGCCTGATACAGCGGAACCCCAGCACCCATCACTCCCCGCCCTCCACATCCACATCATGCTCACGCGCCACACGCAACGCGTCCTCCAGCTCATCCGACGCCCCCACCACCGCGTACACGTCCCCCGCCTCCTCCGCGGCAGCAAGAGCTGCCCGCGCCCGGTGCACTCGCGCCTGCGCCGCCTCGACGAACCCGCCCACCCCGGACCTCCACGCCCGACCTGCCTTAAGCACTACGGCAAGTAATGAATTGAAGAATTCTTCAAGTCTACGCCCGAACCACACCCGAATACAGAGCAGCGCCCCTGCTGGAGGCACCAGGGGGCCCGTGCGCTCGTCACTGATCGGTCTCACTCTGGCTTCGCCGGCTCGGCGAACCACGCATGCGCCTTTGCCGCACGCTGCTCCGACGACCGGCTCCTCGGACCAGGAAGGACGGACTCCGCCGCACCGATCAGTAGATGTGCAGGTTGACGCCGCAGAGGCCGAGTCCTGCCTCCGCGGCCTGACGCCATTGGCGCAGGGGGCCGGTCAGGGCGCCGGTTCCAGGCCCCAGGCGACGGCTCGGCCTGCGGCGGCCACGCGGTTGGGGACGTCGAGTTTGGCGAGGATGTGCTCGATGTGGGTGGCGACGGTGCGCGGGCTGACGTAGAGGCGGTCGGCGATCTCGCGGTTGGTCCGGCCCTGGGTGAGTTCGGCCAGCACCTCCAGCTCGCGCGGGGAGAGTGCAGCGGGGCGGGCGACCGCACGGCATACGACGACCGTGCGGTCCCCTCGGCGGGTCAGGTGGAGTTCGAGCATCCGCTGCCGGTACGGCATCAGGACCGTGGCCGGCAGCGTCCGCCGTGCGGCCGAGCGCCGCAGCAGGGCCACGAGCGGGGAGCCGGGCTCGGTGAGGCCGGGCAGTGGCTCCCCGCTCACGGTCACCGGGACCGCGTCGTCGGCCTCGTCGGTGCCCGGCAGGAGCACGGCGCAGACGTGGCCGGCGCCGCCGGGACCCGGGGAGCGGTGCCCGGCGAGCGGGTCGGCGACGGCCGCGAGGCACTCGCCCAGCAGGGTCATCACGGCCCGGACGGCCGGCTGGTCGCATCGTGCCCGTGTCGTACTGAGGTTGAGGATGCCCACGTACCGGCCGTCCGCGGAGAACAGGCACTGGGCCACGCCGTCCTGGACGCCCAGGGGTTCGAGGACCTCCTGGAACCCGGTGGAAGCCCCCCGCACCGGGGCGGGCACGTCGTGCCACCAGCTCGTGGTGCCCGGTGCGTGCCGGATGAGAGCGAAGGCCGGGTCGTCGTGCAGGCGGGTCTCGATGTACCGGGTGGTGCCCGCCGGGTAGCTGCCGGCCAGCGTGACGTGGCGGCGGAGCAACGGGTCCCACCGGGACAGCGACGCGTGGTCGTGGTCGATCACCGCGGACAGCGCCGTCAGGACGGCGTCGGCGCCGCCCTTCCCCCGCGCGGCGTGGCGCGCGGCCTCGCGTACGTCCAAGGCGGCGCTCAGGACGTCCGTCGTGCTGGGCCGCGCATCCCTCGTGCTCGGCTGCGCTGCTGTCATGGGCGTCGGCTCGGCTTTCATCCACTCAGAATGATCATCCGGTGTCAGGTCGTCAAACAGGCATCAAAATGACCATTAAACGCCGAGTTCGTCGTGCACGACGTCGCCGCCGACGGCGGTGAACACCACGGGCATGGCAGGGATGTCGTGCGGGTCGGCGGTCAGCAGGTCGCCCGCGAGCACGCACAGGTCGGCGGCCTTGCCCACTTCCAGGGTGCCCTTCCAGTCCTCGGCGAAGTCCTGCCAGGCCGCGTCGGAGGTGTACGTACGGAGGGCCTCGGCGAGCCGGATGCGCTGGTCGGGGCCGCTGACGCGGCCGCTGGCCTTGGACTCGCGGAGCATCATCGTGGAGACGCCCTGCCGCCAGTCGGGGAGGGTGACGGGGGCGTCGGAGCCGCTGGTGACGATCACTCCGGCGTCGATCGCGTCCCGGTAGGGCCATTCGTACGCCGCCCGCTGCGGGCCGACGAACTCTTCCTCGAGGTCGGCGACGGTCCATTTGATGGTGGGGTTCATGTTGACGCCGAAGCCGTGCCGCGCGAGCGTCCGCATGCTGCGGGCGGTGAGGAAGTCGCCGTGGATGACGTAGTGCCGGGCGTCGGGCCGGGGCTGCGCGGCGGAGGCCGCGGCGAAGGCGTCGGCGACGGTGTCGATGGCCCGGTCGCCGGTGACGTGGACACCGGCCTGGTACCCGGCGGCGTGGGTGTACCGGACCATCTCCGTGATCTGGGCGGCGCGCTCGTCGTCGGTGTCCCCGCCGACGCACAGCGAGCCGCAGCCGCCGCCGACGTACGGCTCGTGCATCCAGGCCGTCTTGTTGACCGGAATGCCGTCGGCGAACAGTTTGACGCCGAGGACGGCGAGGCGGCGGGGGTCGGTGGACGGCGGCTCGTCCATGGCCGCCAGCGTCCGTACGAACTCGTCGGCCGTGCCGGTCATCCCCGTCGGCAGCAGGAGTACGCCGACCCGCGCGGTCAGTTCGCCGTCGGCGAGCAGACGCCGGTAGACGTCGAGGGTGCTGTGGGCCATGGCGCCGCGCATCAGGGCGTCGCCGCCCGGGCCGAGACCGGGCTCGGTGTAACTGGTGATGCCGAGCCGGGCCAGGGTGCGCAGGGTGGCCCGGATCGCGTCGGCGCGCACCTCCTGGGAGAGGGCGGGCAATTCCCGGTGGACCAGGTCCTGGGCGCCCTCCTGGAGGAGGCCGGTGGGCTCGCCCGCCTCGTCGGTGACGATGACGCCTCCGGGCGGAACGGGGGTGTCACGGTCCACTCCGGCCCACGAGAGCGCCATGGAGTTGACCCACGTGGCGTGTCCGGTGGCGGAGTACAGCAGGACGGGGTGGTGCGGGCTGACGGCGTCCAGGTCCTGCCGGGAGGGCAGCCGGGAGGGGTCGGCGACGCACTCGGCGAGGTAGCCCGCGTCCCACCCGTGACCGGTGATCCACTCCCCCGCAGGGGTCGTCGCGGCGGCCTTCCGTACGGCCTCGGCGACGTCGGCCAGCGACTGTACGGCGGGGTGGGAGACGTCGACGGACAGCGGGGGCCTGGTCAGCCCGAAGGCGCAGCCGTGCAGGTGCGTGTCGTTGATGCCGGGCAGGAGCGTCCCGCCTTCGAGGTCGACGATCCGGGTGGCGGAGCCGGCGTGTGCCATGACCTCGTCCTGATCGCCGACCGCGCTGACGAGGCCGTCGGTGACTGCGAGGGCGGAGGCGACGGTGAAGCGGGAGTCGACGGTGAGGACCGAACCGTTGACGAAGACGAGATCTGCCGGAGTGCCGGGCACAGTGATGTCCTATCTGCCAGGGGTGGTGACTGGGGGCTCCCGCGAACCCGTGACGGCCGGCGGGGAAGCTGACAGCACTGTGCATGCGGGGGGTGTGGGCGCACATCGGTCATCCAACCGATGCTCGGGGGCCGGGCCCGGCCGAGCGCGGTGCGTGCGGCCAGCAACATCAGCCCGAAGAGGAGCAGCAGGATCAGGTAGTCACCCACGCGCCGGCCCGCCGGGGCGAACCGTACCGGTCCCGGTGTGCCGCCCGTCAGCCGGCGAAGAGCGGCCGCTACTGCGTTTGCGGCGCGAACAAAGACGTGATCATTGTCGGCAGCGGAGTTCCGCGGACTCCTCGTCGCCAGGGATGACCTGCCGCTACGTCGTTGTGTGTACAGCCCCCGGCAAGGCGTGGCCGTCGCCGGCCCGGCTTGAACGCCTGGTCCCCAGCCCGGACCGGCCCCGTACCGTCGCCGCGCAGCGGTTCAGCGTGCCAGCCAGCGCACTTCGTACGGGGCGAGGGACAGTGCCTTCCCGTCCACCCGGGCCGCCACCGGTCGGCGCTCGGTATTGACGACGAGGACGGCTGCGTCGTCGGCGAGGACCTGGATCTTCGCGCCCGGCTCCGCCGTGGCGTCCACCGGCCGGAAGGCGCTGCCTGGCGGGAACTCGTGGGCGAACCGGTTCAGCAGCCGGGCCATGGGCAGTCCTTGGCCGCCGTCGGGCAGATGGGTGCTCCTCCACAGACAGCCGGGGCAGTCGTCCCCGGTTCGCTGGGGATTCCAGTAGAAGGCGGCCGAGGCGCCACTCGCGGCCAGATGCATCATCGCGGTGGCGTGCACGGCGGTGCGGTGATGCTCGTTCCAGCCGTCCCTGCCGCCCGGCCGGTCGTCTTCGGCGGGCGGCTCGACGTACCACTCGGCCCACCAGACGGGAAGCCCGGTGATGTTCCTCAGCCAGCGGGTGAGGGCGGCGAACTTCTCGGTGGCGGCGAACTCGTCAGGGATCGTCTCGTGCCCCTCGCGGGTATAGCTGGAGCCGTCGACGACGACGAAGTCGGCGCCTGCCTTGTGCGCGTTCCAGTAGTGGATGACGTCGGCGGAGCGCTGGTCGAGTTCGCCCCAGGGGCCGCGGAGTTCGGGCGAGCGGTCTTCCGGGTCGTCGGCGGGCGCGTCGTGGTCGGCCACCACGTAGGGGCCTCCGACCAGGTTGTCCGGGTTCTGCTTCTTCAGCTCCGCGTAGACGAGGTTGTACAGCTGGGTGTACCCCTCGTAGTTCCACCGGCGCTTGTCCTCGTCGTAGAAGCCCTTCAGCTCGTTCCACACGAGGAAGTGCCTGATGTCCGGGTAGCGGCGGGCGATCGCGCCCGCGAGCCGGGCGAAGTCCTTGTAGTGCCGGCGGTCGGGAGCGGCCTCCAGCCTGGACCAGTCGGTACGCCCTCGCCGTCCGCCCTTCATCCAGTCGGGGGCGCCGCACAGGGTGAGGACGGGGGTGGCGCCGGTGGCCCGCATCAGGGCGACGCGCTCGTCGAGGGCCTGGAAGTCGTACCGCCCGGGCGCCGGTTCGGGGTTCTCCGCGCCCCACCCCATGATGTGCTGGTTCTGCGGCAAGGGCCGCGCGGAGAGCAGGGCACCGGCCTTGCGTGTGGCTTCCGGTGTGCCGTGTTCCGCGCTGTACTGCGTGTGGGTGAAGCCCCAGCCCGGCCGGGCGCCCGCCTGACGGCGGGTGCTCTTCGGCGACGCGCCGCCGCCCGGGCTGCCCGAGGCCATGGCCAGCGGCAGGGCGGCGGCCAGGGCCACCGCACCGCACACACCGAGCAAGGAAGTGGTCCGCCATCGCCCTGTACCGGACGCCGCCGAATGTTCCGCACCATGTCGCCCCACGACATCCAATAATAGGCGCATAGTTGGGATTTCGTCCCGCTTGGTGCGCTTGGTCTTGGAGATCCGACGCGCGACGGCGATGCAGCGGGCGGTCCGCGTTTTTCGGTCGACTCCGTACGCGTGGAGTTGAGGCGCCATGGACACAGGCGGACACTCACGGAGACCAGTGGACGTCACGGGTCTCCCGGGTTCCTGGTCAGGGGTGGCCGGTACGGATTCGTTGATCGTTCCGGCGCGGGACCGTTACGCGACACTTGCCCGTATGCCGAGCTTTCAGCAAAGGAAAGCCGTAGGGGATGCGCACGAGGCCCATGTCGCACATGAGCTGGCCGAACGCGGGTGGGACGTCTCGCCGTGGGGACAGGCGGTACTGAGCCAGGCAATACGCTCGGCCCTGCGCCGTACCGACAGCTACCTGCGATGGACGCCGGATCTGGCGGCTGCCCGGGACCGGCGCGTCGTCCTGATCGACTGCAAGTCCCGGATGACCAGTAGCACGTCACACCGCCACGCGGTGGAACGGTCCGCCGTCATGGCCCACCTCCATCTGACGGCATGGACGCAGCTCCCGGTCGCGTACGTCTTCGACGACCTCGGCGTGCTCACTCCCGTGGACATCCTGCTGTCCGGACGCACCGGTCCCCTCACCACCGAGGGATCCGGGTCCGCCTACTTCCTCGTTCCCGTCGCACGGTCCCTCGCCTTCGACAAGGTATTCGGAACAGTCACCCGCGCCGCAGAGCGGCTGTAGGGTCGCCGCACAGCTTCGCGACGGGCTCGGTGATGGGCCTGCCGGCAGTTCGGAACGACATGCTCAGCCAGCGGGCAAGTGGGCGGCGTCGTAAGGATCCTCGGCGTGGGCCGTACCTGCTGCCGGTGCTCAGCCGCTCTCGTCCGTGCGGGCCGCACCAATAGCCGCGCCGCACTCGCCCTCTTCGCCCTCGCTTCCGCCGCCGCGCAGGAAGTCCTCGGCGACCGCGCAGTGCAGGGCGACACCCGCGGCCAGTGCCCGCTCGTCGTAGAGCACACGGTCGGAGTGGTTGTCCGGGACCGTCCCCGGCACGCTGCCGGGCGGGCAGGCGCCCAGGAACACCATCGCGTCGGGCACGCGCTGCAGGACGTACGAGAAGTCCTCGCCGCCCATCGTGGGGTGGGGAAGCTCGTGCACGTGGGAGGGGCCGAGGGCGGCAGCCGCCGCGCGGCGCACCAAGGCAGTGAACGCGGGGTCGTTCCGCACCGTGGGGTAGCCCTCAGGGAGTTCGAGGTCGACGGTCATGCCATGGGCGGCTGCCACGCCTTCGGCGACGCGCGCGATGCCCTCGCGCACCTTGCGGCGGGTCGCCTCGGAGAGCGTGCGGTACGTGCCGGTCAGCTCCGCGGTCTCCGGGATGATGTTGAACGCTCTTCCTGCCCGGATCGTGGTGATCGTCAGCACCGCGGGCTCGAAGATGCCGACGGTCCGGGTGATCATGGTCTGCAGGGCCTGGACGATCTCGCAGGCGACCGGGACGGGGTCGAGCACCCGGTGCGGGCCGGCCGCGTGCCCGCTCCGGCCCCTGACGGTGATCCGCACCACGTCGGCGGCGGCGTACTGCGTGCCCGGCCGGACGTGGACGGTGCACGTCTCGTTGCGGGCGTTGATGTGCAGGGCGAACGCGGCATCGACCGCCGTGCCGTCGGCCAGGGTGAGCAGCCCCTCCTCGATCATGGGCAGGGCCCCGCCGGCGGTCTCCTCGGCGGGCTGGAACATGAAGACCACCCGCCCCGCCAGCCGGTCCCTGCGGGTGCTGAGCAGCCGCGCGGCGCCCACGAGCATGGCGGCATGCGCGTCGTGCCCGCAGGCGTGCATGACGCCGGGCACCTCGGAGGCGAAGTCGAGGCCGGTGTTCTCCTGCTGCGGCAGGGCGTCCATGTCCGCGCGCAACAGCAGGGTCCGCCCGGGCCGTCCGCTGTCGAGCACGGCCACGACCGAGCTCAGCGTCCTGCCGAGCGTCACCGTCAGGCCCAGTCCGTCGAGGGCCTCCACAACCGCCCGCTGGGTACGGGGCAGGTACGTGCCCACTTCCGGAAGGCGGTGGATGCGGCGCCGCAACGCCACGACATCGGGCAGCAGGCTCCACGCCTCGGTCAGGAGGCCGGATTCCGGTCCGGCAGATGCGGTTCCGTCGATCAGCACGCGCGCCTCCACGACAAGCGGGTCGTCTCCGTCAGGATGTGGCAGTGCGGCAGCGGTCGCCGACGCTATGAGACCACACCTGGGCATTCACCGACAGAACGTCTCCGTGCCGGACCCGCCGGGGCGGGCCTGCCTTCCGCCCCTCGGGTGACGCCGGCACGAGTGATCTTCATCGCGGTGTCCAGCACGATCCCGGCAATAGAGTGCCGCGTCGTGGACAGGGCAGACAGGGCGAACAGGGTGAACAGAGACGACCGTCTGCCACGCCTGAGCGCACAGCGGCTCCGCTTCGACCTGATTCTGCTGACCGCGGTCTGGATGCACCTGGACGAACGGCAGCGCTCTGCGGCCATGGTTCGCCTGACCGGCCTCCTCGCAGCCGGAGGCCGAGTGATCCTCTCCCTGCGCCACGGCCCGGTCCCGGCGGGCCGTCGCATGTTCCCCGTCACCGCGCAGGAGACCGTGGAACTCGCCCGGCGATCCGGGCTGCACGTCATTCACCACGCCCGGCGCGAGGACCCGCACGGACGCCCGGGGGTGGCCTGGACCTATCTCGGCCTGCAGCTCCGCGCGGGCAGCGGCAGGTGACATGCGCGAACTGCCGGGCCTCATCGCGGAGCAGTGAACAACGCCGAGCCCGACCCTTGCTGAAGCCGCTCGTGGCCCCGGCAGGGAGTCGGGGCTTCGGCGGCCTGCCGTGTCATCCGGGCAGGCCGCCGGTGTCCGGCGGAGTCCGGGTTACAGCGCGCGTTCCAGGCGGTCCGCCATCAGCTTGACGAAGCGGGCCGGCTCCTTCGGCCGGCCTCCCTCGGCGAGTACGGCCAGGCCGTGCAAGAGCTCGGCGGTGCCGGCGAGCTCCGTGCGGTCCTCGCGCTCCTTGTACGCCTGGTTGAGGCCCTTCACCAGCTGGTGGTCCGGGTTGAGCTCCAGGATCCGCTTGGCGCTGGGCACCTCCTGGCCCATGGCGCGGTACATGTTCTCCAGGGCCGGGGTCAGGTCGTGCGCGTCGGAGACGACGCAGGCCGGGGAGACGGTGAGGCGGGAGGAGAGGCGTACGTCCTTGATGTCCCCGTCCAGCTGCTCCTTCATCCAGCCGAGCAGCCCGGCGTACTCCTCGGTCCGCTTCTCCCGATCGCCGTCGGGGGCGTCCTCGTTCTCGGCGTCGAGGTCGATCCGGCCCTTGGCCACGGACCGCAGCTTCTTGCCCTCGTACTCGCCGACGGCGTCGGCCCACACCTCGTCGACGGCGTCGGTGAGCAGCAGCACCTCGATGCCCCGGTCGCGGAACGCCTCCATGTGCGGGGAGTTCTCGATGCTCTGCCGGGACTCGCCGGTCAGGTAGTAGATGTCTTCCTGGCCGTCCTTCATCCGCTCCACGTACTGCTTGAGCGTCGTCGGCTCGGTGTCGTGGTGTGTGCTGGCGAACGACGCGACGGCGAGGATGGCATCGCGGTTCTCCGGGTCGGTGACCAGTCCCTCCTTCAGGACGGTGCCGAACTCCCGCCAGAACGTGTCGTAGCGGTCCTGGTCCTTGGTCTTCATCTCCTTGACCGTGGACAGGACCTTCTTCGTCAGCCGTCGCCGCATCAGCTCGATGTGGCGGTCCTGCTGGAGGATCTCGCGGGACACGTTGAGCGAGAGGTCCGCCGCGTCGACTACGCCCTTGACGAAGCGGAGGTACGGCGGCAGCAGCGCCTCGCAGTCGTCCATGATGAACACGCGCTTGACGTACAGCTGCACGCCCCGCTTGAAGTCCCGCGTGAACAGGTCCTGGGGGGCGTGAGCGGGGAGGAACAGCAGGGACTGGTACTCGAAGGTGCCCTCCGCCTGGAGCCGGATCGTCTCCAGCGGGTCGCGCCAGTCGTGGGCGATGTGCTTGTACAGCTCGTGGTACTCGTCGTCGGACACCTCGTCGCGCGACCGCGCCCACAGTGCCTTCATGGAGTTGAGCGTCTCGGGTTCGGGCGCCTCGCCGCTCTCGTCCGCTGTGGCTGCGGCGGAGGCCTCGGGCACCATCCGGACGGGCCAGGTGATGAAGTCCGAGTACCGCTTGATGATCTCCCTGATCTTCCACGGGGAGGTGTAGTCGTGGAGCTGGTTCTCCGGGTCGGCCGGCTTGAGGTGGAGCGTGACCGAGGTGCCCTGCGGCGCGTCGCCGACGGTCTCCAGCGTGTACGTGCCCTCGCCGCGCGAGGTCCAGCGGGTGCCCTGGCCCTCGCCGGCGCGCCGGGTCAGCAGGGTGACCTCGTCCGCCACCATGAAGCCGGAGTAGAAGCCGACGCCGAACTGGCCGATGAGGCCTTCCTCCCCGGCCGCGTCCTTGGCCTCCTTGAGCTCCTGGAGGAACTTCGCGGTGCCCGAGTTGGCGATCGTTCCGATGAGCCGTCCGACCTCGTCGTACGACATCCCGATGCCGTTGTCCCGCACGGTGAGGGTGCGGGCGTCCTTGTCGACGTCGATCTCGACGTGCAGATCGGACACGTCGGCGTCGAGCGAGTCGTCCCACAGCTTCTCGAGGCGCAGCTTGTCCAGCGCGTCGGAAGCGTTGGAGACGAGCTCCCGCAAGAAGACATCCTTGTTCGAGTAGACCGAGTGGATCATCAGCTGCAGCAGCTGACGGGCCTCTACCTGAAACTCAAACGTCTCAGTCGACATGTTCGCGAATACCTCACAGGTCCTATCGCCAGAACTGATCGAAGCCACTGTAAAACACCACGTCAGGACAGTGGCCGGGATATGGGGCAGTGGCTGGATCCGTGCCGCGCGCGCTCGCGCCCGGGCCGGTCGCGTTCCGTGGTTTCGCCGGGTCGGTTCCGTACCGTGATGTCGCCGGTGAGGCGGCACCGGCCGGCTCAGGGTTCGGGGACAGCCAGCCCCGTCTGCCAGGCCCACGCCGCGATGCCGACGCGGTTGGCGGTGCCGAGCTTGGTCCGGACGTTGGCGATGTGGGTCTTCACCGTTCCCGGAGAGATGAAGAGCTCGTCGGCGATCCGGGAGTTCGTCCAGCCGCGCGCGACGAGGCGGACGATGTCCTGCTCACGGTGGGTGAGGGGGGCGGCGCCGAGGCCCGTAACGGGTGACAGGGGCGGAGGCGGTGGCGTGGTGAGCCGGCGCAGGAGCCGGACGGTGATCTGCGGGCTGATGAGGGCGTCGCCGGCCATGGCCGCCCTGACGCCCTCGATGAGCAGGGAGGGCCCGGAGCGTTTGAGGAGGAATCCGGCGGCGCCGTTGCGGAGCGCGGTGTGGACGTAGTCGTCGAGGTCGAAGGTGGTGACGACGATGACGCGAGTGGGGTGCGCGACACCGGGTCCCGCGAGGAGCCGGGTCAGCTCGAGACCGTCGATGCCGGGCATGCGGATGTCGGCCAGGACGACGTCCGGCCGCAGCCGGCGGGCGAGTTCGAAGGCGCCGGTGCCGTCGGCGGCCTCGCCGACGATGCTCATGTCCGGCTGGGAGTCGAGGACGAGGCGGAAGCCGCTGCGGATGTCGTCCTGGTCGTCGGCCAGAACGATGCGGGTGGGAGTGTTGGTCACGAGAGCTTCTCCGCCTTTGCCGGTGCCGGCGCCGGCGCCTTTGCCGGTGTCGGTGTCGGTGTCGAAGGAGACGATGCCGCGTGGGGTGCCGGGTCCGCCGGGGTCAGCGGCAAGGTGGCGGCCACCCGCCAGCCTCCCTCGTGCGGCCCGTACACCAGCGTGCCGCCCGTGGCCCGTACGCGTTCACGCATGCCGCTCAGGCCTCGTCCGCCGTGGTCGTTGCGCTCGCGACGGATGGTGGTGCGGGGGCCGTCTTCGCTGTCGGCGGAGTTGACGACCGTGACGTCGAGGGCGGATTCGCCGTCGTGCGTACGGGTCCGGGTGAGCGCTACGTCGATCCGCGTGGCGCCCGGGGCATGGCGGCGGACGTTGGTGAGCGCCTCGACGACCACGCGGTAGGCAGTGGAGCCGACGGCTCGCGAGAGGTCGTCCGTCGCGCCGGGCTGCACGGTGAGCCGGGTGGCCTGACCGGTGGCGGCGGAGGAGAACCGTTCGACCAGGGCGGGCAGTTGGTCCACGCCCGGCAGGGGTTCGACGACGGCGGCCTCGGCGCGGGCGGCGCCGGATCCGGTCGTCGGGGCAGGGTCGGATCCGTTCGTGCGGGCGGCGCCGGAGTCCTCCGTCCGGGCGGCACCGGAGCCGTCCGCTTCGTGGAGTGTCCGGACCATCCGGTCCATGGCCGCCAGCGCGTTGAGCCCGGCCGTCTCGATGCGTTCCAGGGCCGTCAGGGCCTGCCGCGGGTCGGTGCCGGCCACGAAGCGGGCGGCTTGGGCCTGGGCCACGATGCCGCTGACGTCGTGCGCCACGTAGTCGTGGAGGTCCCGGGCGAGGCTGAGCTGCTGGGCGCGGCGGGTCTCGGCGACCAGCCGGTTCCGGCGGTGCTCCATCAGCCGGGGATAGCCGCCGATGACGCACGCGCCCAGCACGGGCAGGGTCCAGAACGCCGCCGCGCCGGCCAGGGTCAGCGGCGTGGGATCCGGCAGCAGCGGCAGGGTCCAGGCCGCCACTGCCGGTCCCGTCACGGCAACGGCCGCCGCCGCGCGTCGCAGCGGAGCCCACCGTACGACGACGGTCAGCAACACCAGCAGGGTGGCGGTCTCCGCGAGGCGTGCCCAGGAGCCCTCGGACATCGCGGGCGGCCGGGCGATGGCCGTGGTGACCAGGGATGCCGCTCCGGCGAGCGCGAGGGGGACGGCGAGGCGTTCCCGTGACCGCGGCCAACCCGCCAGTGCCCACAGGAGCAGCGTGAGGGCGGCGATCGCCGAGGGCGCCCCGTAGGGCCGCGGCATGCCGTCGAGGCCGAGGGCGGTGGCACCGAGCGCCGAGCAACCCGTCAGCGCCAGGACCGCGGTGAGCACCGCGTCCCGTCGTCTCACGCTCTTGATCATCTCCACGCCGTGATCCTACGGGCGGGTCACGGGTCTTCTCCTCTGCCGAACGGCAGAGGAGAAGGCCCGTGCGGAGCCGGAGATCCGCTGATCGGCAGATGGCCCGGGAGCGGGGGCGAAAGCGAGAGTTGATCACGTCATCGGGACGGCCGTTCACCGGCGACGGCCCACGCCCCGTCAGGCACAAGAACGAACGAGATCGAAGGAGTTCGCATGCAGCACAAGAGGTCTTCCTCCCGCCGCAGGACCGTCACCGGAGCCGTGGGCGCCGCGACCGCGTTCGCCGTACTCTGCGGGCTCACCTCCGCCGCGTCCGCCTCCCCCTCCGTACCCCTGTCGAAGGCCGGGGCGGAGGCCGGGGTCGGGAAGGCGTACCCGCCGGCCAGGGTGTCCGGCCAGGGGCGCCTCTTCTTCGCCTACACGCCGGACGACGACATCCGCTTCTCCGTGGAAGCGACGGCCGCGCCCTTCAGCCGGCCCCTCGACCAACTGCCGAAGGGCATGCCCACCGATGCCCGCGGCACCGTGACGATCTACCACTGGATGGCCGGCAACAACGACAGCCGGCGTGGGGAGGCCGCGGTGGACTGTCTGGTCACCGCCGGCGACACGGCGACTCTCAGCGCCGTCGTCACCAAGTCCGCGGACCCCCGGGAGATAGGCAAGCGGATGGGGTTCAGCGTCAAGACCGGCGGCCCCGGCAAGGGGAGGTTCGGGTTCGACTGGGCGGTGAGCAACGTCGACGTCGTCGACGGCAAGACGGTGGCGCCGAGAGTCGGCACCTGCATGGCGCCGGCGCCCTTCGCCCCGGTCGTCAAGGGCGGCTTCACCGTCACCCATGCGGAGTTGCCGCCGCTCCCGGCCGACTGGCAGCCCGGCCGTAACAGCTGACGCCCGGCCGTAACGGCTGGTTCTCGATTCGCTCCCGGTTCGCTTCTCGGTTCACTTCTCGGTGAAGAGGAGGTCCTCGGAGGGATGCGTCATCTTCACGGTCTCGCCGTTGGTGATCTCGATGACGTTGTGCAGACCGGTCTGAACACGGGACGGGGTGGCCGACAGGATGCGGAACTTGTCCGCGGCCCCGCCCAGGTACGCGGGGAAGCAGGCCAGCGACGCGTTGCCGAGCGAGAGGTACTCCTTCAGCCGGCGGAACAGCTTCGGAAGGATCACCACATCTTCGGTAATGGAGGACATCCCGGTGATCTTCGCTCCGGTGAGGGTCACGTCACCCAGCGCACCGCTCGTGACGTTCCACACGCCCTTGCCGGGATCGGCCTTCGCCTGCTGGACGGCGACGGTCAGCTCCTGGCGCAGATCCGCCGGCAGGCCCGTGTAGAAGGTGGGATACGCCAGGCCCTCCGTGAGCAGGTGGTGGTTGGCCGTGTTCTTCAGGAGCCCCGTCTTCACCTCGATCTCGTAGCCACTGGGACCCGGCGGGGCGCCCCGGCCGATGAGTGCCACGCAGCGGCCGAATACGTCGCTGCCGCGGGTGAGGATGAAGCCCGGGACCGTGTCGGGAGTGGCGGAGATTTTCTCGTGGCCATTACTGGGATCGAGAGTGCGCCGGATGTCGCTGAATCCGAGCCACGTCAGCAGCGCGTCGGTGGCGGCATCGCCGAACTTCCGTGGCTGGCGTTCCTCCGTCCCGTAGTTCCCCGTGTAATGGGTTTCCAGCGCGTCGATGCCTTCGAGGCGGATATCGACGTGGCCGTCCTTCTCGGGCTCCAGCTTCTGACATCCGCGGACGAGCTTCCACTCACCCACGTAATCCGGAATGAACGGGACGGTGTCCCCGTCAGGCCTGGTGCGGCCCGAAAGATGAAATGACCCCTTGATCAGCAACATCGGCATGGCAAACCCCCATGAACGCCGGAACAGACCGCATACCTCGCCAAGTACTTCGCCGAGCACCTAGCAAGGCGGTCACACCGGGAAAAACCCGGTTCACTACCATGCTGCGACCAGCCCGGCACGATCGCCATCGGAGCACCGGGCCGCCGCGCCCCACGGACTCGGGCGAGGCTGCACAGAAGGCGGGGCTGTAAAGAAGGCGGGGCTGTCAGAAAGGGGCGGTCGCCGGCTTCGTCCGCGCGTGCGCGGGCGTGAGGAGGCGCTGGAGCCAGCGGGTGCGGGTGTTGCGGGCTTCCCGGCTGAGGGCCGCCTGCGGTGCCAGGCTGTCGAAGCCGTGGTAGGCGCCGGGCCATACGTGCAGTTCGGCCTGGCCGCCGGCCTGCCAGATCGCGTTGGCGTAGGCCACGTCCTCGTCCCGGAACATCTCGGCCGACCCGACGTCGATGTAGGCCGGAGGGAGTCCGGAGAGGTCCGTGGCGCGGGAGGGGGCCGCGTAGGGCGGCAGGTCCGCGGCGCCGTAGCGGTCGCCCAGCAGTGCCTGCCACGCGGTCGCGTTGGAGGTGAGGTCCCACGTGCCCAGGCCCGTCATCTGGTGGCTGGAGAAGGTGCTGTTGCGGTCGTCGAGCATCGGGCACAGCAGCAGTTGCCCCAGGGCCCGGGGGCCGCCGCGGTCGCGGGCCAGGAGGGTGAGGGCCGCGGCGAGTCCGCCGCCGGCGCTCTTGCCTCCGATGATGATGCGGTCCGGGTCGATGCCCAGTTCGGCCGCGTGCCGGGCCGCCCAGGCGAGTCCGGCGTAGCAGTCCTCCAGCGGTTGCGGATACCGCGCGTGCGGCGCCAGCCGGTACTCGACCGAGATGACCGCCAGTTCCAGCGGGAGGGCCCACTCGCGGAGGATCCGTGGAAGCACGGACCACGCATTACCCATGATCATTGCGCCTCCGTGCATGTAGTACAGCAGAGGCAGCGGCCCGGTGAGCCCGGACGGCCGCGCGCTCACGAGCGTGACGTCCGGCGCGCCCGGCGGTCCCGGAACACGAAGCTCCGTCACCTCGAAGCGGCCGTCGGCACGGAGGTCCTCGGCCGTCGGCCGAGGCCGGGCCGCGGCGTCCCGCTCTTGCCGGGCCTGAAGGTTGTCCGGCGTGAGGGGCTCCCCCGGCTCCCTTCCCAAGGCCTGCAGTGCGGCGTCCAGTTCAGGGTCGAAAGGGGGCACCGCCTTCGGTGCCGGGGCGCTGCCGGACTCCGATCGCGCGCTGGGGACAGTCATGATCCGCTCCCTGGCCGGAGGGCGGGCCTCCGCCGTCCGTCATCCCTGCCGACACAGCTGACCTGTATATACGTGCACCCGGGGAACGCTCGTCTACGACCCATACGGCGTAGCCAACCACACCACCGCTCGGACGAGCGGGCCCGGAACCTCCTGACGGTAGCTGGCCGTCGCCACCGGCTCCACCTGTCGCGGCGTGATCATCTTCATAGGTCGCAGTTGCCGAACCGGGGGTAGAAAGAACGGACCGCTGGGTCCGTTTCGCTTGTGCCGCTCGTCGCCCTGCCCGGTCGTCGTGACGCCGGTTCGGCACCGCACCAAGCACGGGGCCGCAGCAGTCGCTGGTTCGCTGGCGTCTTGGCCCCGTACTCCGGTGCCCGGACCGTACGGAAGGGCACACATGACAGACCGTCTCGACCGTCTGGCCGCGAAACGATCCCGGACGACCGCGGGCGGCGAAGACGACGGCGATGACCGTCCGCTGAGTGCCCGGCAGCTCACCGCGCTGGTGGTGGCGCGGGCGACGAGCTGCGCGGGCTTCTTCGCCGTGCTGCCCTACCTCGGGCTGTGGCTGGTGGACTCCCGCGGCCTGACCGGGGCTGACGCCGGCCTGGTGGTGGGCGCCGCGATCCTGGCCAACCGGGCCGGCGGGGTGCTGCTGGTGCCGCTGATCCACCGGCTCGGGCTCAAGGCCTCGGTCGGCGCCGGCTACCTGGGAGCGGCCCTCGCCTTCGCCGTGCTCGGGGCGGGTCTGCACCTTCCGGCCTACGGCTGGCTGGTGGTCGCCGCGCTGGCCGGCCTGTCCCTGGCGATGGCGACGACGGCGATGAAGGCCCAGGTCGCGGCGTTCCCGCCCGATCAACGGCTGCGCGGGTTCAGCTACCTCAACATGGCGGTCAACGCGGGCTCCGCGGTCGGCCCGGTCATCGGCGGCGCCCTCCTGGAGTGGCACGCCGGCTGGCTGCCGCTCGCGGCTGCGGCGCTCGATCTGGTGGCACTGGCCGCGGTGCCCGCGCTGCCGGGCACGTGGCGGGGCTCCGACTCTCCGCAGCGGACCGCCGAAGGGGACGACGACGGCCGGAAGGGCCGGTGGCTGCCGCAGCGTCCCTTCGTGGCCTTCTCTCTGCTGGTGTGCGGCACATGGGTGGCCTACGCCCAGGTCTTCGACGTCCTTCCCGCCTACCTCGGCGACACCATCAGCACCCGTGACCTGGGCCTGGTGTTCACTCTCAACGCCGTCCTGGTGGTGGCCCTGCAGGTGCCCGTGTCCGCGCTGTCCCGCCGGGTGCTGAGCCGCCCGCGCGCGGGGTTCGGCCTCCTCTGCACCGCGGCCAACGTGATTCTCGCCGCCGCCGTCGTGCTCTTCGCCTTCGGCCGCACGGGCGGCCTCGGGCTGCTCCTCGCGGCCATGGTGCTCTTCACCCTGTCCGAACTGGTGTGGAGCCCCCTCTACGACGCCCAGGTGGGCGAGCGCCGCGGCACGCTGTCCACCACGGCCGCCTACGCCCTCGCAGGCGTGGCATGGGGCGCCGCCGAATCGGCCGGCGCCTGGCTCGGTACGCTCCTGGCAGTCCGTCCCACCGTGCCGGGAGTGCTGTCACCGGCAGCGGCGCCGTACTGGGGCGCGGCCGCGCTCGCCCTGCTCACCGGCCTCGCCATGTCCTGGAGCGGCCGCCGTACCACTGACCGCCGTGCGCCTGCCGGCAGTACATCTGACACACCGCCCAGCGGTCACGAAAGGAACTCCCATGACGTGGATATGCCTGCTCGGCCCTAGCACCACCGGATCCCAGGCCATCGCCCTGCACGGACACCGGCTCGTGGTGCTCGCGCAACCGGACCAGGCCATACCCCGCGAGGTCACAGCCCACGCCGAACGCGTCGTCTTCTGCGACATCACCGACCACGACGCGACCAGAACCGCCGTCGACCGGCTGGCCGGGGAGCTCGGGCCACCGCGCCTGGTCGTCTCCTTCACCGAACACGCCCAGGAGGTCAGCGCCCGGATCGCCACCGGCCTGGGCCTCCCCTCCGTCTCCCCCGCCGCAGCCGCCCACGCCCGCGACAAGGCGGCCATGCGCCGCCTCCTCGCCGACACCCCCTACGCGTGGCCGTACGCGGCCGGTACCGCAGACGAAATCGTTGATGCCGTACGCGCCGAGCCCGACGGCGTCGCCTGGATCGTCAAGCCGGCCGACGGGGCCGGCAGCGCCGGGGTCACAGCGCTGGAGTCGCATGCCGGCGTCGAACGGTGGCACGCGAAGGTCACGGCCGGGCGGGGACACCGTACGCAGGGCACCGCCGGCGAGCAGGCCGGCGCGGTCCACTACATCGCCGAACACGCCGCAACCGGACCAGAATTCAGCGTCGAGGCAGTCAGCGCGGCCGGACGGCACACCATCCTGGCCATCACCGCGAAACAGACCACCGGCAGCCCCAACTTCATCGAGACCGGGCACGTCGTCCCCGCTCCCCTGCCGGAAGGCGACGGCGAACGGCTGGAGGACGCGGTGCGCTGCGTCCTGGACCGGCTCGGGATCCACCACGGCGCCAGCCACACCGAACTGCGGCTGGACCCGGTGCACGGCCCCGTCGTCATCGAGACGCACACCCGGGTCGGCGGCGACTGCATCCCCGAACTCGTCAGACTCGCCACGGGCCGGGACCAGTACGACCACGCGATCGCCGCTCTGCTCGGCACGGACCCCGCCCAGTCCCCGGCCCCGGCCGCCCCGGCAGCAGCCGTCAGCTTCGTCATGCCCCCCGCCCCGGGCGCCCTCACCGCCCTCTCCCTCACCCCCACGCACGGCATCCTCCGCTGGCACTTCGACCGCACGCCGGGCGCCGACCTCACCGGGCTCCACAGCTCGCACGACCGCATCGGCTACGCCATCGCCCTCGCCGAAACCCCTGCGGAGGCGATGCGTACGGCCGCCGAAGCCACCGCTGGTGTCCGGCTGCAAGTCATCGCCCCCACGCCCTGATTCCGACTCGTTCCCGCGTTGGTCATCACCGGCACCACCACCCCACGGAACAGCTACCGAGGGAGTCCGATGCACACCCGCGTTCGAATCCACAGCTTGACGGCCGCCATGGAGGTGCCATGCCCCTGCAGATGAAGCTGACGGCGATCACCCTCGACTGTGCGGACCCCGAGGCACTGGCCGCGTTCTATCAGCAAGCCACCGGGCTCGGACTTCACCCCGCATCCGACCGTGACTTCGCGGGCCTCACCCGCGGGGACGGGCTCTTCATCGGCTTCCAACGGGTGGATGATTACCGGGCGCCGCGTTGGCCTGGTCAGTCCGTGCCGCAACAGGTCCACCTCGACTTCGAAGTCGACGACCTCGATGAGGCCGAGCTCCTGCTCATGGAGTTGGGGGCGACCAAGCCGGAGCACCAGCCGGGCGCGGACAGATGGCGCGTCTTCACCGACCCGGCCGGGCATCCCTTCTGCCTCACCACCAGAGGCTGACGTCCGGGGCACCGTCCGCGGCCGCGGCGCGGGCCCTGCTGAGCGGGTGTGCCCGATCCGCAGGGGGCGGGAACGTCATGCCGCCCCGTCCGCCGACGCGTCACGGACCGGCATGACCAACGTGGTGAAGCTTCCCTGGTCCGCGGAGCGGACGATCACGGGCTGGGACGGTGATGAGATTTCCAGCAGTACGTCGGGGCCGACGCCGGCGTCGAGCGCCGGGAGGAGTACGTGCGGGTCGAAGGCGATGCGCACGGGCGGTCCTGTGCAGATGGCGGGCGGCGTGGCGGTCTTCGAGCCGCGCGTGGCGAGGGTGAGTTGCTGGTCGCCGGTGTGCAGCGTCAGTGGCCCGTCGTCTCCGGCATCCGCGATCGTCTTGCGCAGGGCGGTCCGGTCCGTGATGATCCGGTGCCGGGCGGCCGGCAGGTTGTCCAGGATCAGCCGGTAGTCCGGGAACGTCCCCTCGACGGTCGGGAGGTCCCGTACGGCTGTGTCGCTGTGCAGCCGTACGCCCTGCTGGTCCGCCTCGATGCGGATGCCCGGCGTGCGCAGGGCCCAGGACGCGGCCTCCGTCAGCTCCGCGGCGTCGACCAGGACGCGGTACGGGTCACCCCCAACGCCCCCAACGGCCTCCACGGCCTCGACGGCCTCGACGGCCTCAGCAGAGGAGGTCCGCAGCGCGCGGACCGCCAGGCGATAGCGGTCCGTGGCCACGAGCCGCGTTTCCTGGCGGTCCAGTTCGATCAGGACGCAACCGAGTACCGGGAACTCCTCCCGTACGGGAGCTGACGCCACCGCCGGGGCGACCTGGCGTACGGCGCTGGCCAGCTCCGCCCCGCCGAGCCGCACCGAGGCGCGGCGCGCGCCTCCCGGCAGGTCGCGGAGGATCTCCTCGATCGCCGACCGGGCCGACGCCGCGGTCTCGCGCGCCCGCCGGGCGTGCCCTTCCAGAACGGCGCGGGCTTCCTCGCGGGTGCCGTCGAGCACCACCGAGGCGTCGGTGAGCGGCATTCCGGCCTCGCGCAGCCGCCGGACCAGGACCGCTCGGGGTTCCTGGTCCGCGGCGTAATAGCGGTAGCCGGTCGCGTCGTCCACATAGGCGGGGCGCAGCATGTCGCAGTCGTCGTAGAAGCGCAGAGCGCTCGGGGCCAGCCCCGCCCTGCGTGCGAAGGCGCCGATGCTCATCAGCGCGTCGATCTCGTCCATGGCTGCGATTGTTGACCTTCAAGCGGCTTGAAGGTCAACACAGCGCCCCGGGACAGCCCACTCCGCCTCCCTCCTCCGGCCGGCTTGCGCGCCCGCGCGTCAGAGAATGCCGAGCGTCCTCAAGTCCGCGACGCACTTGTCGATGAAATCCGCCGAGAGGGACGGTATGACGCCCCCGCCGGCACCGGACTCGGCGACGGCCGTCGTGAACCGTCCGGCCGGCACCATGGAGCTCGTTCTCGGCTCGGTCGGCCGGGCGTACGCCCGCATCAGCGGGAGCATCGACAGCCGGCGCTGGTGTTCGGGAAGGCCTCTCAGGGCCGCCTCGAACCGTACGCGCCACTGTTCGTAATCGTCGATCCGGGTGATCGGGTGGCCCGCGCGGATGAGCCAGTCCACGATCTCGTCCAGCGAGACGTCGTCGTCGTTCGCGTTGACGCTGTGGTACGTGACGTAGCCGTCCTGGCTCCGCGCGCTGAGCGAGGCGATCGCGTCGGCGGTGAAGTCGACGGGCAGCCCGCTGTAGTGGGCCCGCCGGCGGTTGCCGTCCGCGTCGAGCCGGTGGAAGGAGCGCGGTGCCATGCCCGTCGCGACGACGCTGAGGAGCAGCCGCGTGAAGCGGTCGGGCAGGTTCAGCTGTCCGGTCAGGCGGCTGTGGGCGAGGATCATGTCGGGGCGGAACACCGCGACCGGCAGCCCTGTTCTGTCGTGCGCGTCCCGGAGGAGCACCTCGCCCGCCCACTTGCTGGTGGCGTATCCGTTCGCGTCGGAGTCGTTCAGCTGCCGTGCCGGTGAGGCCGTACGGACGTCGGCCGTTTCGTCGAGGAACGTCCCGCCGGGCATCATCGCGGCCGCGATGGTCGAGACGTAGGCGAACTTCTTCATCCGGTGCGTGAGCGCGAGCTCGATCAGCTCGGCCGTCGCGGCGACGTTCGGCTCGAACAGCCGGCTGTACGGGAGCACGTGGTTGACCAGCGCCGCGGAGTGCACGATCCGGTCGGTCTCGGCGGCCAGCCGCTCCCAGGTCGTACGGCCGAGGCCCAGCTTCGGCGCGGAGACGTCTGCGGCCAGGACCTCCAGGTGCCGCGCCGCGACCGCGTCGAACCAGTCGGTCCGGTCACCGGAGGCGCTGCGCAGGCACTCGAGGACGCGTTGCCCGGCGGCCGCGTCGTCGGCGCCGCGGGCGAGAACGGTCAGCCGGCCGCCCGAAGCGGCGACGCGCTCGAGCCACTCGACCGCCAGGAACCTGCCGAGGTACCCGGTCGCCCCGGTGAGCAGGACGTTCCCGGAGGTCGGCGGGTCGGTCGGGGCCGGTGCCTTCGGCGCCCGCACCAGGACCTGCTCGTCGACGAACCGGTCGAGGGTCAGGTCGCCCGCCCTCACCTCGGTGGCCCCGCGGCCGTGGACCGAAGCGAACGTGGGCCGGGGCGCGGCAGCCGTTGCGGGCGCTGCTGCGAGGTGGTCGGCGATGCCGGCAAGAGTCGACGTGGGGCTGAGGACGGCCTGGACCGGGACCTCGGTGTCGAAGATCTGCTCAAGGACCGTCGAGAACGTGAGCGCCGACAGGGAGTCGCCGCCCAGGTCGGTGAAGGCGGCCTCCGGCACGACCATCGACGCGGGGTATCCGAGGGTGATCTGGACCGCGGCGAGGACCGCTTCCAGCGGCTCGGCGCTCCGGCCCGCGGCCCGCAGCGCCGCGATCCGCCCGGCCCTGCCGCCGGCGATGTCCGCGTACAACTGCTCCAGCTGTGCGCCGTAGCGGTCCTTGAGGGCGGGCCGCAGGAGCTTGCCGACTCCTGAGAGGAGGCCGTTCTCGATCGTGAAGGGGTGCGGTTCGAGGACGACGTCGTAGGGGACTTCGTACGGGTTGAGGCCGGCGTCGCGGGCGAGTTCCCGCATGGAGTCGAGGATCTTCGCGCGGGTCGCGGCGTCGTCGTCCGCACCCTCCGCGCCGTCCGCACCCTCCGCGCCGTCTACGCCGTCCGCACCGTCCGCGCCGTCCGACTGCGACTTCTCGCCGTCGAGCTGCTCGCGGCCGAGGCGCTCCTGGTCGAGCTGCTCGCGGTCGGCGACGACCACGGCCAGCAGGAACGCCTGCTCGCTGCTGCCGTAGACGTAGACCCGCGAGATGTACGGGCTGGTCGAATACAGCGCCTCCAGCCGGGACACCGCGACGAACTCCCCCTGGGAGAGCTTCACGACGTTGTTGATCCGGTCGACGTAGACCAGCCGGTCGGGGGCGATCTCGGCGACCACGTCACCGGTCTTGTAGTAGCCGACCTCGTCGAAGGCGCGCGCGGTGACCTCGGGCTGCTTGTAGTACCCCTGCACCAGCCCGACCGACTTCAGGCGGAGTTCGCCCCGGGGGTGCGGCTTGTCGGTGGCGAAGTATCCGAGCTCGGGTACGTCCACCAGCCGGTAGTCGATCACCGGGGGGCGGCGCACCTGCTGGTCGACGACGACCGGACGGGTCGTCTCCGTCGACCCGTAGCAGTCGACGACCTTCGTGCCGAGGACCTCTGCCATGAAGGTGTGCATCTGCGACGACAGCGGGGCGCTGCCGCACAGGGCGCTGACGATCCGGCCGCCGAGCATGTCGTCGCGGACCCGGGTGAGCGCGACCTCCTCGGCCTCCGCTCGGGTGATCCGGGGGGTGCCGGTGCGGGAGAGGCGGTCGGCTTCGAGGAGGTACCGCTGGTGGACCATGTCGCAGATCCTGGGGACCAGGCTCAGCACCGTGGGGCGCGCCAGGCCGATGTCGTCGAACAGTGTCGACATGTCGCTGCGAGCCGTGAAGAAGCCGATCCCGCCGGAGGCGAGGCCGGAGATCAGCCGGGCACGGCCGTTGACGTGGCTCATGGGCATGTAGTGCAGGACGATCGTCGGCACCGGCCTGTCGCTGCCCGGCGCGGCGTTCGGCATGCCGGTGCGGCTGTTCTGCCACATCCTCGTGATCATGGATGCGGTATACATCGCGCCTTTGGGCGCGCCGGTGCTCCCGGACGTGTAGATCAGGCCGGCCAGGCGGTCCGGGTCGCCGTCGTCACGGGGTTCCAGGGCGGGCAGCCGCCTTCCGCGGCCCAGTTCCTCCTGGAGCGGCACGACGGGTGCGCGCCCGCTCAGCTTGCCGACGGCCGTTTGAAGGGCCTCCCGGTGGTCGTCCACGCGCGGGTCGTAGTCGAAGACGACGAGGCGTTCGACGGAGTCGGTGGCCAGGACGGCCTCGACCGCGGCGTCGATCGACCCGAGGTCGGCCGCGAGGATCCGCGGCTCCGTTTCGGCGAGGATGGGTGCCAGCCGTGCCGCGGACCATCCCGTGGGAAGGGGGACCGAGACCGCCCCCAGGTACATGCAGGCGAGGTCGACCGTGGCGTAGTCGGTGCTGGTGAATCCGAGCACTCCGATGAAGTCGCCGGCGCGCAGGCCGCCCGAGGCATCGGCCCAGGCGGCGGCGAGACTGCCCACCTCCTGCCACAGTTCGGCGTAGGTCACGGTCTCGAAGTGGGGGAGGAGTTCGGTGGTGCGCCGGCCGGTGGCGGGGTCTTCGACGATGCGCTCGGCTCTCCGCCCGAGCGCCGGGCGGTCAGCATAGCCGCTCATGGCGGCCGAGATGGTGCCGATGAGGCTGCCGCCGGCGCGGTGGACGGCCTCGGCGACGCTCGGCGACGGAGCCGCGCGGGCGAATCCGGGGTCGTGGGCGTGAAGGGCCTCAACGCGGGAGGCGATGGCGCGGCTCGCTTCGTACTCGTCTCGTTGCTGCTCGTTTTGGTGGCCGGCTTGGCGCTTGCCTTGATAACCGTTCTGCTGCTCGCCGTTCTGCTGCTCGCCTTGATATCCGGCGTTCTGCTGCTCGCCTTGGTAATCGTTTTGGTGCTCGGCTTGGCCATCGTTCTGCTGCTCGGCTTGGCCATCGTTTTGGTGCTCGGCCAGGTGCGTGGCTTGGTGCGTGGCTTGGTGCTCATTCATGAATGTCCTCCGTTGGTGATGAGGCCGGTGCTTCGGGGCACCGGGGCGCGGACATCGCGAAGGCCTTGCTCTCGCTACGTGGTCCGGGGGGACGTCTGGGACGACGCCTGTGCGGCCAGCTTCCGGGCGGCGAGGCCGACGGCCGCCGCCATCAGCAGGTACGCCGCCACGGCCGCGAGCGCCGGTGCGACGATGCTGTCCCCGGACTGGAGACCGCCGAGCAGGGCGATGCCGATCGTGGTTCCCGACTGCCGGGCCGCCGACAGCAGTCCGCTGGCGATCGCCGAGCGGTGCGGCGGGGCCGTCGCCATGACCAGGGAGATCTGAGGCACGGTCGCGAGACCGAAGCCGAGTCCGATGAAGACGAGCCCGGCGCAGGTGCCGACCGGGGCCTCACCGCCCAGGAAGACCAGCAGCAGCCCGCCGGCCAGCGTCAGGGCGACCGCGGTGGCCAGCACTCTCAGGGGACTGTGCTTGGCGTTGACGCGCCCGGCGACCAGGGGCATGAACGTGATCGGCAGGGCGGACGGCAGGAAGCACAGGCCGGTGGTGACCGGGCCGTAGCCGCGCACCTGCTGGAGGAAGACGCTGATGGAGAACACCAGCCCGTAGTAGCCGAGGAAGAGCAGGAGACCCACCATGACGAAGCTGCCGAATCCCGGGGCCCGGCGCAGGTCCTTCGGAATCATGGGGAAGGAACAGGCGCGCTGTCTGACGACGAACGCGGCGAGCGCTACGAGGGCGGTCACAGCTGCGGCAATGGGCAGCGGCCGGGTCCAGCCCAGTTCGCGGCCCTCGGTGAGCGCCAGCGCGACGCTTCCGAGGAAAACGATGCCGAGGAGCTGGCCCGCGATGTCCTGCGGCTCCTTCTTCGCCTCTGCTGCGCCGCGGGGCATGTGACGTGCCGAGAGCCACAGGACGGCCAGGACGACCGGTATGTTGATGAGGAAGATGCTCCGCCAGCCGACGGCGGAGACGAGGGCGCCCCCGAGAATGGGACCGAACGCAACGGGGCTTCCGGCGACCGTCGCCCAGACGGCGATGGCTTTGGCACGCTTGCCCGGGTCCTTGTAGGCGTCGGTGATCATCACCAGAGTGGCGGGCACGAGCAGGACCGCGCCGAGTCCCTGCAGAACCCGCATGGCGACGAGTACGGAACCGTTGGGGGCGACTCCGCAGAGCACGGATGCCAGCCCGAAGACGCCGATGCCGAGACGGAACGCGGGAACGGAGCCGTACCGTCCGACTGCCGCGGCTCCGGCCAGCACGAGGCTGGCGAGAACGATGACGTACGCGTCGACCACGAGCTGCATCGTCGCGAGGCTCGCGTGCAGGCTGTCGCGCATCGCCGGGATCGCGACGTTGACGATGCTGATGTCGATGACGAGCATGCCGTAACCCAGGCAGGCAACTGTCAGGACGCGTCGGGGTCTTACGGGGGCATCTCTCGCGTTCGGCGTGCGGCTGTCGAGACTGGTCGGGTTCGTCATGATGCGGCCATTTCGCAGAGACAGTGGGCCTGTTGATCTTGCTCTGGAAGCGTAGGCACGGCCGCACCGACGGCGTCAACCATGAAGTCGCGAGGTCGACCGAATATGACCGATAAGTTCAACTCAAAGGCGCGGCATATCGGATGCTCGGATTCCGTTCGGAGGCTTACGCTCCACGCTCCAAATGGGTTTCCGGACTTCCCGCGCCGGCGTCGCTTCGAGGAAACGGGCCCGCGCGGACGCCGTCAGGGAAGGCACCGGGAAGGCCGCCCGTCATAAGAAACCGCACCGTCCTAAGATCCTCACGTATTTGACGGGGGAGGACGGATTCGGCATGCAGATGCTTGGAGTGGACGACCCGGCGCACGTGGGCCCGTTCAGAACGGTCGGAGTGCTCGGACAGAGCGGCATGGGGCAGGTGCTGCTCGGGGTGGCGCCGGACGGCCGCCCCGCGGCGGTGAAGCTGGTGCACGCCCGGCAGGCGGCCGACGACGGCTTCCGGTCCCGCTTCCGGCGGGAGGTGGAGGCCTCGCGGAAAGTGTCGGGCGCGTACACGGCGGCCGTCCTCGACGCCGATGCGGACGCCGAGCTGCCCTGGCCCGCCTCGGCGTTCCTGCCCGGCCCCTCGCTGGGCGCGGCCGTGGAGCGTGCGGGCGCCCTGCCGGAGGGTGCCTTGCACCGCCTCGCGGTGGGCCTGGCGACGGCCCTGGACGAGATCCACCGGGCGGCCTCGTCCACCGCGACCTCAAGCCCGAGAACGTCCTGCTCGCAGAGGACGGCGCCCGGGTCATCGACTTCGGCATCGCGCGGACGGCGGAGACGGCAGCGGAGAAGGGGGATGTCACCGAACTCACCCGCACCGGCTGGGTGATCGGCTCACCGCCGTTCATGTCGCCCGAGCAGGCGGAGAGCCGGGAGCTGACCGGGGCGAGCGACGTGTTCTCGCTCGGCTCGGTACTCGTCCTGGCGGCAACAGGCCGCAGCCCGTTCGCCGGCCCTTCCGCCCTCCAGACGCTCTACAACATCGTCCACACCGAGCCCGACCTGAGCGGTGTGCCCCGGGCCCTGCACGGGATCGTCGCCCGGTGTCCGGCCAAGCGGCCGACTGACCGGCCCGCGCCGGCCGAACTGCTCGGCCTCCTCGGTCCGGTCGCTCCGGCGGCCCGCCCGTGGCCGCCCGCCGTGCACCGGATGATCGACGAGCAGCGGACCCGGGTCGAGGGCCTCCTCGACGGCGACCCCGGACGCACGGTGCTCCTGCCGGGCACCGCCGCCCCTGCCACCGCGCCGCCCACGGCCGTGCTCACCACGTACGCCGCCCGCGCCACCCCCGGTCGGCCGGTCCGCAACAACCGGCGTTCCGTGACGTGGACCGCGGCGGGGGCGGTGCTCGCGGCGGGTCTCAGCGTAGGCGCGTACCTGCTCCTGCGCGACGACGGCGATAACGCGCCGGACAAGTACGTGACGATGCCGGTGTGCACGGAGGCCGGGCCCAAGCTTCCGCTGCAGGGCGAGCGGAGGAAGGACAAGGACGTCTATCTCGAGCAAGCGAACTATTCGGTGACGAGGCGTGCTGGACGGCCTCCGGGAGCGGTCAGAAGTGCTACCGGCTGAATGTCCGCGACGGCAATCTCGTAATACGGGTCTACCTCGTCAGTACGAAGTACGCGGCCTGCGAGGCGGAGGCCGCGGTCGTCGCGAAGGCCGCGCTGACGGCGATGCCGCCGAACCTGCCGAATACGCCGAACACGCGGTGACCTGAGGAGAGGCGGCCGAGCGGTCCCGGCGGCTCCCCCGCCCGGGCGCAGGCGTCCTCAGCTCTTCCAGTAGTCACGTCACGCTGTGGCAGGTCGGCCCAGGCGTCGGGAGACCGAAGACGGGGTCCGGGTCACCGCGGGGTGGAGGTTCCAGACAGACTGACTGGAGTCAGCCGTGCAGGTCGAGGACGTAGTTGTTGGTGATGAGGAAGGTCGTCACCATCCCCGTGCCGAACGTGCCCGTGCCGGACTCGGTCTCCGTGGAGCCTCCGAAGGGGCCGCCTCCGATGACCAGTCCCGCGCCTTGTTCCGTGGCGTTGCCGGTGGGGGTGTCGGAGAGCTTCTGCAGGGTCCGGTTCACCGAGAGGTCGATGATCTCGCCAGTGCTGCCGCTGAAGATGCTGAGCTGGTCTTTCGTCTTGATCTGATAGACCAGCCCGCTGATGCTCGTCACGGTTCCCGAGAGCGTCAGCCGGCCGTCGTAGGAAGTGGTGGGTGTCGCACAGCGGAGGGTGCCTTTGCCGTCGACGGCTCCGGTATTGGTGATGTTCACCCTGATCGAACCGGAGCAGTTCAGGGTTTGGGCGATGGCGCCACCTGCAGCAGCGGCCGGGGCGGTTCCGGCTGTTGCCAGGGGGAACGCCCCGGCAACGGCAGCTGCGGCGGCGGCGATGAGTCTGCGGGTGCGGAACGGGAGCATGAGAAGCCCTCCTCGGGTCTTCACGGACGTCAGAGGTGCTACGCCCTCCACCCGGAAGTGTGCTCTCGCCTCACCACAGAGCGGAATCACTCGTTCAGGTGACTCAGGGGCGACTCCGGAGATCTGACTCAAGGCCACACCCCTTAAGGCAATATCTTTTGCTGTTGAAAGACACGCACATTTGCTCTTTCGCCGTCAAGTCTCTTAAGGTTGAATTACATCGTTGCGAGGAGGAGAGCTGTCATGGCCGACGCGGTGGACCAGATGGCCGAGCAGTGGCGTACAGAGCGGCCCGACCTTGCCGGCCGGCTGGAATCAGTGGAGCTGCTCGCGCGCATCTCCCGCATGCAGCGGGTGTTCGACCAGCACTACAAGAAGCTGTACGAAGAGTTCGGCTTGAACCTCGGCGAGATCGACATGCTCTTCACGCTCCGCCGCTCCGGGCCGCCCTACACACTCAGCGCCGGAGCCTTCGTGAAGGCGGTCATGGTGACCGCGGGCGCCATCACCAACCGGCTCGACCGCATGGAGGCCAAGGGCCTGGTCGAACGAGTACGGGAAAGCACCGACCGGCGCTCGGTACAGATCCGCCTCACCGAACACGGCAAAGCCCTCGCCGACGAGGTCCTCGCCGCCCACATGCGCAACTACGAGAAGATCTGCGCACCCCTCGACCCTCAGGAACGCAAACACCTCAACTCAGAGCTGCGCAGACTCCTCGAAGCACACGGCGACACCACCCTCGGCTGACGCCCCCGCCGCTGAGACAGGCAACGAGCGCGACCGCTACTGGTCTTGGCTCCGCCTACCCGGAAGCCCTCGGGCATGCGGACGCCGAAGCCGTCGGCCGGCCGCGGAGTTCCACCCCGAGCACTTCGCCGACAGCAGCCGGCTCGCGCCTGACCCTGCCCGGCATCACGGAAGGTCCCACCGGGCAGGGATCCGCCGCCGAGGGCCGCCTACGGAACTGTCGTGCACGCCCTGCGCCCCCCTGCGGGGTACGGCAAAGTGGCCTCCCGGCAGAACGAACCGGTCTGCCGCGGGATCCGCAGCCGTCAGACCGACAGGCGGAAGCCGAGGTCGCCGAAGGCGACGTGATCGCCGGGGCCGACGCGGACGGAGCCGGCTATGCGCAGTCCGTTGACGTAAGTGCCGTTGCGGGAGCCGAAATCGGTCAGGCGCCAGCCGTGGTCGAGCCAGCGTAGTTCCGCGTGCCGGCGGGAGACCGTGTCGTCTTCGAGGCGCAGGTCGGACACCGGGGCCCGGCCGATGGTCAGCGGCTTCGTGCCGGGCTCGGGGAGCCGGAGGCCGGGGAGCCGCGCGGCCCGCCAGGCTCCGCGGACGCGGGCCCCGAAGGAGGACACGCGGCCCACCACGGCCAGGACGAAGTCCGAGAACCGCCCGCGGGCCGGGAGGCCGGCCATGGCGAGCTCGATCTCGGCGCTGGTGCGGGCGGTCAGGACGAGGTCCATGCGGCGCATGAACGTGTCGTGGGAGAGCCTGCCGTCGCCGGTGCCGTCGCGCAGGATCGCCAGTGCCCTCTCCCGGTCGGCCTCGGAAGGCCGGGTCACGCGCGTACGGAACTCAGGAGACGTCATGAGGGTGATTCTCGGGTTTTCGAACCGCCCTGTCCACAAAATCAAACAGGTGCGCCTCACCCTCCGCGAGCCTCGTTCACGGCATCGTGTATCTTCCAGGCCGTCCAGGGCCTTTGTGGTGCCAGCTGTTCGACCACGCGGCCCAGCCAGTCCGCGTCGCCGAGCCTGTGTATCTCGCCTGCGCCGTCCGTCTGTCCGAGCAGTTCCTGGAACAACTCGAATTCGGTCGGGCTGTACCAACGAGGGTGGAGACTGAAGGGGGCCAGCCAGTCCTCGTAGGGATGGCGCAGCGTCATGTGCAGGTAGCCGCGGCCGTGTCCCCTCCACGGCCCCGGCAGGACATCGAGCAGTGCCTTCACACTGTGCGAGCCCCTCGGATACCTGGCCCCTACCGTGCAGCGCCCGAGGATCATGATCCTGGACCAGGGGATCAGCTGTCCCTCGGAGTCCCGCGCGTGCTGGTACAGCCCCTCCGTACGGAACTCGAGCCAGGTGCCGCCCGGCTTTCGGGACTCCCCCACTACCCAGCGGCCGTCGATCCGTTCTAACGGCCCCAGAGAAACGCCCGTGTCGCTCATCCTTCCATTGGATCACATGCCGTTGGTCAGCGGCGGGAAGTGGTGCGCTTGGGCGGCACTATGCGTACGCGCTTCTCTTCGGGCGCGTTCTCGATGTCGTCGAGCTGGGCGGTGATCGTGCTGCGCAGGTCGTCGTAGTCGTCGAAGCGGTAGTCGTTGAACAACGTGTGGCCCGTCCACATCAGGTTGGCGCACACCCGTGCCGGCACCCGGCCGGTCTGGGCGCCCATGCCGACCAGGGCCACGGACCCGATGCTGCCCGGCGCCTTCTCATTCTGCCGGTGGATCGCCTGGAAGGCGGCGGCGCACGCCAGGGCCACATTCAGGGTCTCGCTCACGTTCTGCGAAGAATATTCCATCGTGGGCGCCGAGATCAGGAATTTCGGATTGACCGCCCCGGACGGGACGCACACCGCGCTTCCCACCGGGAGATTTCCCTCGTACTGGTCGCGTATTGCACGCTGCACGCGCAGTTGGATTCCCGCTCCGAGGTATCGCTTGATGGCCGCGTCGACGCCGCCGTCCATACGGCCCCGGGAGTTGGTCGGGGAAACCCAGGCGTCGACGCCCTCATCGAGGATCGAACCCTTGCGGATCTCGATCCCGGGGGTGTCGGCGAACGCCGCGCGCCACGCCTCCACCACCTTCGTGTTGATATCGGTCAGTACCACTCTCAGCGGCGGCTGCACACGGTCTACGGTCATGGTCCACTCCCATCGGAAAGCCGGTCGTTCCAGCGCTCATGACGTTACCGCGCCCCACTGACAACGCCGCTGCCACCTGCGGTTCATGACCTCTCGTCACGATTGCGGTGGGTGTCAGAGCCCGGTGCTAGCCTGCAGGCAGTTTCCGTGAGGCAGAGCCGGAGACCCGAAGCGGCGTTTTAGGTTCTTGTCGCCGCGTTCAGGCCCTCGCGCGGCGGTTTCACCTGCCTTGCCCACCTTGCCGAACATGCCCTATCAGCACGTTTTGATATTCGGAGCCCCTCCACAATGAGCGATTCCCCTACCCCGGCCGAGCCCGACGCCAATGACCCGCTTGCCCTCACCGAGCTCTTCAAAGGCGGCGGTGAACCGTGGCTTCCGCTGCTGAAGCCGGTTATCGAGGAGCAGCCGGAAGCGGCTGCGTTCATCGGCTCGGGTCGCGGCCCGGAAATCGTCCCTGTCCGCGAGCTGACCTTTCAGGCGCTCAAGCCCCATCCACCGCACAAGTGGAAGGTCGTCGCCTTCGGTCAGAATCCGTACCCGCGGCCGGAGAGCGCCACGGGCATCGCGATGTTCGACAACACCTTCCACGACTGGAAGGACAGCCAGTTCGGCAGGGTCGTCAGCATCCGCTGCATCATCAAGGCGGCGGCGATGTGGAAGTACGGCATACCCAAGAAGACCCCGATCGCCGATATCCGGGCGCTGCTGAAGGAGCAGGACACCGTCCAGCCGCCGGAGTGGTTCCAGGCGATGCTCACGCAGGGCGTGCTGCTGCTGAACACGGCACTCACCGCCAGCAGCAGCGGGGGAAGGGGTGCCGACGCCGACCGGCACACCGCCTTCTGGCGTCCGGTCGCCGAGCGGATCGTCGAGGAGATACTCAAAGCCAAGCAGGACGCCGACGAGGAGGACCGTGGTGTCGTCTTCGCATGGTGGGGGGCTCACGCGCGCAGCCTGAAGAAGGTCGTCCTCCGGCTCCAGGAGAAGTACCCCGGGGTCGAGGTCCGGCACATCGACCACCCCAACCCCGCGGCGCAGGGCGACATCTTCTGCGACGGCGACCACTTCGCGGTCGTGAACGACGCCCTCGCGTCGCTGGGCGCCGACACGGTCGACTGGCTGCCGAGCAAGGGGTGGGACAAGGCCGCGGCGGAGGCCGGCGGCGGGGCGGACGGCGGCATCGCCGAACGCATGGGCGCGTTCATCACGTCCACCATGGAGCTGCACCAGCTCTATCTCGAGCGGCTCGCCAGCGTAAAGGACGAGGGCCTCGCCCTCCCCGCCATCACGGGTGTGTTCGACACCCCGCTCATGGACTTCCGCGACGCCGTCGGCCCGGTGGCCAAGCTGCTGTCCGGTCTGGACCGGCACGTCGGCCTGTCGCACGAGTTCGGCAGGAGCCGGGCGGCCGAGCCGGCCACGGCCGGCAGCCTGTCCGCCGACGCGATCGCCGCCCTCTACCTCTACACCTGCGAGTCCGCGTTCTACCGGGAGATCAACGCCATCCTGCGCTCCCCGGACCGCTCCAAGGTCGCCCCCTACCTCCCGTACCTGCGGCTGCTGTTCTCGGCGGTGTCGGGGCTTCCCGCCCGCACGGAGCCGTTGTGGCGCGGGGTATCGCTGGACCTGCGCGGGCAGTACCCGGTCGGCAAGACCGTGACCTGGTGGGGCGTCTCGTCCTGCACGCCCAACCTGGGCGTGGCACAGGCGTTCCTCGGCAGCCGCGGCAAGCGGACGCTCTTCGAGGTGCGGCCCGCCCGGGCCGTGGGCATCCAGCGCTTCTCGGCGTTCACCGGTGAGGAGGAGTACATCCTCCTGCCGGGCACGCAGCTCAAGGTGGAGGACGTGAAGGTCGGGCGCAGCGGCCTGTGCACCGTGCAGCTGACCGAACTGGAAGAGCAGCCCCTCGTTTCCTGAGGGACCGCCGGCGCTGCAGTCCCGGCCAGGCCTGGCCTTCATGCGTGCATGAAGGCCAGGCCTGGACTGTTACGACTGTTACGGCTGCTACGGCCTACGACCGATCGCGCCACCAGTCGACCGTCGCCTTGACCTGCTCGTCGACGGAGGTGGCGCGTACGGCGAATTCGGCTTCGTAAGCGCTCGAGTCGACGACGAACGGGCGGTCGAACTGATAGCGGATCTCCTTCAGTTCGCGGATCAGCGGGGAGAACACGGACGCGATACCCAGCACGGCCGGCGAGAGCCTGCGTACGGCGACCGGTCCCGTTCCGGCCTGCGCGGCGAGGCGGTCCACCATCTGGCGGGCGGACAGCGCGGGCGCCGTCGGAACGTGCCAGGCCCTCCCCCAGGCGCGTTCCTCGCCCGCGACCTCGACCAGGGCCCCGGCCACGTCGGGGAGATATGTCCAGCTGTGGGGGGCGTCCGGGTCGCCGAGCGCGGAGACGGGCTTGCCGCGCAGCAGGCGTGGCATGACCCGGGCGGCCAGGTGTCCGCCGTCGGTCACGCCGGGGCCGAAGAAGTCCGAGGCCCGCACCTCGACCGCCCTGATGCGGCCCTGCTCGTGCAGGTCTCGCGCCTGCTCCCAAACGGCGGCGCGCACCCGTCCCTTGGGGCCCGTCGCCACGAGGGGAAGGTCCTCGGTCAAGGGGCCGTCCACGGGGCCGTAGCCGTAGAGGTTGCCCAGCATCACCAGGACGGCACCGGTGGCCTCGGCCGCCGCGCAGAGCGACGAGGCCAGCGGCGGCCACTCAGCGGCCCAGCGGTGGTAGGGCGGCGCGGCGCAGCCGTAGATCGCGGCCGCGCCCTGCGACGCCTCGATCAGCTGCCTGCTGTCCGTCGCATCCAGCGCGACGTGCTCGATGCCGGGCTCCGGGCTCCGGCCCGACCGGGTGACGACCCGTACCAAGTACCCCTTCTCGGCCAGCATCCGAGCAGTGGCCGCCCCGGCGGCCCCGAATCCCACTACGACACAAAGACTCACGTGCGCACACTAGCGCGAGTGCGTGTCCTGTTCCTGTCCCAGGTGCCCCGTGCTGCGGAGGCCGGCCGACGACCGGTCGGTCCTGGTCAATGCGGGCTCCGGTGCTGGCCCGATCCTGCGCAAAGCTGGCCCTGCCGACGCTTTCCGGCCATGTTTCCCCTGCCAAGAATGGGCTCCGACCTCATCCAGTGCCGGCTGACCCGCCGGCGGATGCCCGACCCCGTCAAGGAGAAGCCATGGCATTGGAGATGCGCGAGCGCTGCGAGCGATGTGAAAGCGCAGTGCTGCCGCCGGACTCGCCCGCCCGCATCTGTTCGCACGAGTGCACGTTCTGTGTGCCCTGCAGCGACGCCATGCACGACGTCTGCCCCAACTGCGGCGGCGAACTCGTGGCCCGTCCCCGCCGCGTTCCCTAAGAACACAACACCCCAGGAACACAGCGTTCCGGTACCGGTACCGGTAGGTGGTGCAGCTGGTAGTCCGCCGACGCTGTGCATGTGTCAAAGCCGGGGCGGGCCCTGTCCGGCGCGGTGGAGGAGCGTGTCGAGGCGGGAGAGCCCGGGGTCGTCCAGGGGAAGCCGTTCGTCCCACCATGTGGCCCCCGCGTCGCGGAGCGGTCCGATCAGGTCGCGGGCGGCGGCCGCTTCGTTCGCGGGGCTGAGGCCTCCGACGACCACCTCGAAGGGCGCGCCGCGGCGGTCGTCGGGGCGGTGCCGGCCGACGTAGGCCACCAGGTCGCGCACCTCCTCCACCGGCGGGGTGCGGCCGTGCCCGGCGGAGGCGAACAGCGGAACGACGCCGTCCCAGCGGGCCGCGCGCCGCATCGGCCTGCGGTTCGGCCAGTAGCCCGCGATCCACACCGGCGGACGCGGGCGCTGGACGGGCCGGGGCAGCAGGGCCACGTCCTGCGCCTGGAAGTGCCGGCCGCGGTGCGTGATCCGCTCCCCGGTCCAGTACCGCTCCAGCAGGCCCAGCCCTTCGTCCAGGCGCTCGGCGAGCAGGACTTCGTCGGTGGGTTCGCCGAAGCTGCCGTACTCATCCTCGACGAGCCCGCCCAGGCCCGCCGCGAAGACCACTCGGCCACCACTGATGCGGTCCAGTGTCGTGACTTGACGGGCCAGTTGGTGCGGACGGCGCCGGGGTACGGGTGTGACCAGCGTGCCCAGCTTGATGGACGTGGTGGCCAATGCCGCCGCTGTCAGGAGCATCCACGGATCGCCGACCGGGCGGGACGAGTCCTTGTCATGGACCACGTGGTCCCACAGGAACAGGCCGTCCCAGCCCGCCGTCTCGGCCGCTTTGGCCAGGGCCGCCACGTTCCTGGCATCGGCAAAGTCTCCGAAATTGGGGACATTCATCGAGAAACGCACCCAGGCATGATGAGCCTGAACACGTTTCCTTGCAATGGTCCTGTCCCGTACTGGCCCTTACTGGCCCTGTCCTGCGGCGGCCCTGTCCGGAACAGCTCTCAGCGGTAGCCGGCCACAGCCGGCCGCCACGGGCGAGTACCCCGCCCCAGGAAGTCCGCGCCGTAGCCGGCGCCGACGGCCGCGAGGTCCTCGGCGGGGTCCCGGACATCAGGGGAGTCATGGCCACCGCCTCGGTGCGAGGCGGGCACACCACACGATCGGATCCGATGACCTCGTGGTGGAACTGCCCCCACCGGACGGTCCGGACCCCCGGCCCGTCATTCGGAAGCAGCCTGCCGAGCAGAGCACGATGCGTCTCAGCGATCTCCACGGAGCCGGACTTTATTGCGTTGACGCCGTCACCACCGCTCCTTTACGTTTCATCACGCCTTTGTTGTCGTCGATCGGAGCAGGACGTTGCTCGTCTGAGGTCTTGAGACACCGCGCCACGCAGCAGCGCCATGACGCCGCCGCTGCCCGCGTTCCGTGTGCGACCTCGACGCTTGAGCCGTCCCTCCGCCGATGCGGGAATCTCTTTCCTGCCTTCTCGTCGGTCCCTCCTGGTCGCCCGGCGGTGTCCGCCCCACGCCCTTCCGGCGTTTCCCCGGCCGCCTTCCCCGCAACGATTACGAGGCTTTCTTGTCTGCTTCCCCTGCTTTCATCACGTGCACATCGCTCTCCTACGCCTGGCCGGACGGCACCACCGTCTTCGACGGTCTTCAGGTCGCCTTCGGGCCCGGAAGATCCGGCCTCATCGGTCTCAACGGCTCCGGAAAATCGACCCTGGTGAAGCTGATCGCCGGGGAGCTCACGCCCACCGGCGGCACGGTGCGCGTCGCGGGCGAGATCGGGTACCTGCCGCAGAACGCCACGCTCGACACGGCGCTCCGCGTCGAGGATGTCCTCGGCATCGCCGGCACCCGTGCCGCCCTGCACGCCATCGAGGCGGGCGACGTGCGCGAGGAGCACTTCACGGCGGTCGGCGACGACTGGGACGTCGAGGAGCGCGCCACGGCGACGCTCGCCGGCCTGGGGCTGGCCCGCATCGGCCTGGACCGCACCATCGGCGAGGTGTCGGGCGGGGAGTCGGTCCTGCTGCGCCTGGCCGCGCTGCTGCTGCGCCGCCCCGGCGTCCTCGTTCTCGACGAGCCCACCAACAACCTCGACCTGTACGCACGCCGGCGCCTGTACGCGGCCGTCGAGGCGTGGTCCGGCGTCATGGTCGTGGTCAGCCACGACCGTGAGCTCCTCGACCGCGTCGACCAGATCGCCGACCTGCGGGCGGGTGAGGTCTCCTGGTACGGGGGCAACTTCTCCGCGTACGAGGAGGCGCTCGCCGCCGAACAGGAGGCGGCCGAGCGGCTGGTGAGGGTTGCCGAGTCCGATCTGCGCAAGCAGAAGCGCGAGCTGGCCGACGCCCACGTCAAGCTCGCCCGCCGCAAGCGGTACGGCCAGAAGATGTGGGACAGCAAGCGCGAGCCCAAGATCGTCATGGGTGACCGCAAGCGCCAGGCCCAGGTCTCCGCGGGCAAGCACCGCATCATGCACGAGGAGAAGCTGGCCGGGGCGAAGGAACGGCTCGGCAAGGCGGAGGAGGCCGTGCGCGACGACGACGAGATCCGCGTCGACCTCCCGCACACGGCGGTGCCGCCGGGCCGCTCCGTCCTCACGCTGCGCGACCTCCGCCTGAAGTACGGGGCGCGGGTCGATGGCGGGTTCGAGCTGCGCGGCCCCGAGAGGATCGCCCTCGTCGGCCGCAACGGCGCGGGCAAGACGACGCTCCTGCGGACGATCGCCGGTGAGCTGGAGGCGCTCTCCGGGGAGGCTGCGGTCCACGTGCCGCTGCGGTTCCTGCCACAGCGGCTCGACGTCCTCGACGAGGAGCTGACGGTCGCAGGCAACGTGGCGCGGTTCGCCCCCGGAGCCACCGGCAACCGGATCAGGGCGCAGCTGGCCCGCTTCCTGTTCAAGGGAGCACGGGCCGACCAGTGCGCGGGGACCCTGTCGGGCGGAGAGCGTTTCCGGGCCGCTCTGGCGGCCCTGATGCTTGCCGAACCCGCCCCGCAGCTGCTGATGCTGGACGAACCGACGAACAACCTGGACATGGCAAGCGTCCGCCGGCTGGCCATGGCCCTGGATTCGTACGAAGGCGCGTTGATCGTGGCCAGCCATGACATCCGCTTTCTGGAATCCATCGCCATAACGCGCTGGCTGAGTCTCGACGGGGAACTTCGGGACACGTCGGCCGAGGAGGTGCGGGCGGAATCGGCCACGGGCTGATGCCGTGGCCGTGAGTTCTCCATGGAGTTCCCCATGGAGTCCCCCATTTGGCGGAACCCGGTGTTTGCACCACCCACGCACGGCAACGCGACAAGGGAAACCACCGCCGCTGCGAAAGGGGACCCCGTGGTCGCCGTCGCTCTGCTCCTGCCGCCTTTTATGTTGTGCGTGGTGCTCGCGCTGGGCCGCTACGAGGAACGGCTGCTGAGCGGTCGCGTCCCCGAACGCCCCGCGCAGCCCCGGCGCCGCCTCCTACGGGCGGTGCCCGATCTCACCGGTCAGGAGTCGGACTCGCGTCAGGAGTCGGACTTGCATCAGGCGCCGGACTCGCATCAGGCGCCGACCCCGCCGGTGGGCCCGGCGTCGCCTGCCAGGGCGTTCGCAAGGGGCAGGGGCAGGCACGCCGCCTGAGCGGGCCCGTACGGTCCGGGCAGGCTCGTACGGTCCCGGCGGGACGAGCGGGTACGCCCCCCTGCCCTCGTTCAGGGAGCGGAGGCCGGGAGTTCGCACACGGCGATGCCCGGCTCCAGGAGGCTGCCGAGGACGAGGGTGCCCCGGTGCTCGTACACGCTGGTGATCATCCGGTAGCCGGTGCCGTGGCGTCCAAGGTCGTGGGTGATGCGGCCGCCGGCGTCGACGCCGATGACGCGCGCGACACGGCGTGGGGGCAGGCGCAGGTGGACCGCCGCGGCCGCCGCCGTGCGTCGTACCGGCACGGGTGCTCGGTGCAGCCATTCGAGGGGCGCGGTGCGGGGCGCGGCCAGGGCGGTCCAGAGGGTTCCGTCGGCGCTGCGGGAGAGGTTGTCGGGGAAGCCCGGCAGGTTGCCGGTCAGGGTGTCGCGCACGCCGGACCGCGGGCCGGTGAGCCAGAGGCGGGTGAGGCGGTACGCGCCGGTTTCGGCCACGGCGACGTACGACTCGTCGGCCGCCAGGACGACGCCGTTGGCGAACTGCAGGTCATCGAGGAGCACTTCGGGCTCGCCGCCCGGCCGGAGTCGCAGCAGCCGGCCGGTACCGGAGTGCTCCACGATGTCGGCCTGCCAGTCGCGCAGCCCGTAGCGCAGGCTGGCGGCGGTGAAGTAGAGGGTGCCGTCCGCGGCGGCGGTCACGTTGCTGCAGAACCGCAGTGGGGCACCTGCCACCGAGCCCACGAGCACCTCGGTCCTGGCTCGCCTGCCCCCTTCGGTTTCAGGGGTGATGCGCAGCAACCCCCGTTCCGCGTCGCAGACGAGCAGCCGGCCGTCGGGCAGCGCCTCCAGGCCTAGTGGCCTGCCGCCCGTCCGGGCGATCTCCTCCACCCGCGCGCCGCCGCGCGGGCCGGGCAGGGTGATCCGCCGGATCCGGCCGTCGTCGGTGCCGGTCAGCACCCGTCCGGCGGCATCGACGACGACGTCCTCCGGCCCCGACCCCCCGATGCGGAGCATGCGCAGCGGAGGCAGCCGCCGGGGCGGCGTGGCGCGGGCGGGAGCGGAAGCGGGCGGGCGCCTCATGAGACGGGCACGGGACGCCGGGCGCGCAGGCACCGGGAGAACTCCTCGGCGTACGGCAGGATCACCCCGGCGCAGATCACCGCGGCGAGCCCGGCGAGGTACTTCGCGGGCAGCGGCCTGTCCTTGGGGAGGAGGGCCCAGTCGCGGGGGCCGGGTCCGCCGCGCAGGGCGGCACGGACCTCGTCGGCGTGCAGGCACGCGGTGAACGCCATCGCCGACAGTGGCAGCACCTCCAGAAAGCTGTGGATGTGCTGCTCCACGGGGCGTACTTCGCGCTCCGCCGTGGCCAGGCTGACGTCGTAGAGGGCCGTGGCGCCGTGGGCGACGGCCGCCCCTCCCATCACGGAGAGGACGAGCGGGTTGATCCTGGCCAGGAGGCCCATCGCGACGGGGACACCGGCCTCGGTCATCATCAGCGCGTGGACGGCGGATTCCTTCACGCCGCTCGTGTGCTCGATGCTCGTCTTCTTGTGCATCCACCAGTCGGCGACCGCGGGTACCACCCACAGCGGGAGGACCCCGTAGAGCAGGAACCGCCGGTTGGCGTCCTCGACGGTGGTGGGGCGGGCGGGGACGGAGAGGTCGCGTCCGCGGCGCCAGTGCTGCCAGGTGCGGACGAAGGACGTGCCGGAGCGAGCCATGGAAGCCTCCGGGGAGAAAGGAGAACGGGGTGGTCGAGAGCGGTGATATGAAGATCGGTCCGCAGCTCCCGTACACATCTACCCCCTTGTCCCCCGGCATGCAGCCGGCGCGGAGAACGGCCGGATAGCGTGATCGCGCCGCGCGGGACCGGGTCCGTCAGGACACACTCGTTCCATGGGTACCGGCAACGAGCGGACCGCGGCCGCGCTGCTGCGGATGTACGGGCGGACGTACGCCGAGGAGGCGGGCATCCGGCTGCGGGACACCCCGCAGCCGCTGTACCGGCTCCTCGTGCTGGCCTGTCTGCTCAGCGCGCGGATCCGGGCGTCCGTCGCGGTCGAAGCCGCACGCTGTCTGGCGGAGGCCGGGATGAAGGATCCCCGGCGGATGGCCGGGGCGACCTGGCAGCAGCGCGTGGACGCGCTGGGCAAGGGCGGCTACCGCCGCTACGACGAGCGCACCGCCACCCAGCTCGGCGACGGCGCGCAACTGCTGATCGACCGCTACCGGGGCGACGTCCGGCGGATGCGTGAGGAGGCGGACGGCGATACCGGGCGGCTGCGGAAGCTGTTGCAGGAACTCCCGGGGCTCGGGCCCGCGGGTGTGGCCATCTTCCTGCGGGAAGTGCAGGGCGTGTGGCCGGAGGTGCATCCGTGTTTCGACGGAAAGGCAGGGGAGGGCGCCGCGCTCCTCGGGCTGCCGCGCGATCCCGGCGCGCTGGCACGGCTGGTCGCACGTACGGACGCTCCGGCGTTCGCGGCCGCTCTGGTGAGAGCTGCACTGGACAAGGAGATCGCCGGTGAAGTGAAGGAAGCCGCCCGTGCCGGGAACGGAGGCTGACCGGTGCAGGGGCAGGGCGTCACACGCTCAGGTGCGTGCGCGCAGGGCGTCGAGCCTGCGGCGGGCCGGGCCCAGTGACCGGCCGCGCGGCGCCGCTCCGCCGTCCTGCCAAGGGTCGTGGCCGAGGCGGCTGCCGACCGTGGTGAGGGTCCAGCGGCCGGCCGTCAGCTCCGGGTCGTCGACCTCGTCCCAGCTCAGCGGGGTGGCCACGGGGGCTCCGGGACGGGCCCGGACGGCGTAGGGCGCGACGGCCGTCTGGGCGTAGGCGTTGCGCTGGACGTCGAGGTAGAGCCGGCCCTTGCGGGCCGCCTTGCGCGGCTCGGTGGTCAGTCCGGCAGGGTTGCGGGCGGCGAGGACGTCCGCGAGGTCGCGGGCGAAGGCGCGGACGTCGTCGAACGGCGCACGCCGGTCCAGGGGGACGAGGACGTGGAGCCCGCGCGACCCGGTGGTCATGACCGTGGAGGGGAGGCGGAGTTCGTCCAGGAGTTCCCGCAGCAGCAGGGCGGCTTCGCGTACGGCGGTGAAGTCGTCACGGGAAGCGCCCGGCGGGTCGAGGTCGACGACGAGCCGGTCGGGGCAGTCCGGGCGATCGGCGCGGGCGAGCCAGCGGTGCGGCGTGATGCACGCCTGGTCCGCGAGGTAGACGAGGGTGGCGGTGTCGTCGCAGACGACGTGAGTGACCGTACCGCCCTCCTTCGCGAGTTCCGCACGGTGCACCCAGCCGGGGAAGTGGTCGGGTACGTCCTTCTGCATGAAGCATTCGCCGTCGGTTCCGTCCGGGCAGCGCTCCAGCATCAGCGGCCGCCCGCGCAGGTGCGGCAGCATCCGCCGGGCGGCCTTGCGGTAGTACTCGGCGAGGTCGGCCTTGGTGAGAGCGGTGTCGCCGGTCCGGTCCTTGCCGGCGGAGCCGGCGGCGTCGGCCGGCCCGGCGGGGAAGAGCACCTTGCCGGGGCGGCTGATCTCCACGGTGCGGCGGCCGGTACGGATCTTCATGGCGTTCGCTTGCCTTCCCTTGCCCGGCCTTCGCTTGCCTTCCCTGGCCTTCGCTTGCCTTCCCTGGCCTTCTCCTCCTGCCTTCCCCTGTCTTGCTTCGCGCTGCTCAGCTGCTCGCAGGTCCTGGTCAGCCGGATTCCGCTGCCGCCGCCTGCCGGGCGACCTGCCGCAGTGTGCGCCCCGTAAGGGCCGAGCGGGCCCGTACAGGGTCGGTTGAGCCGTGGGCAGCGGTTGCGTGCTTGTCCTTCCGCTTGACCAGCACCCACGCCTCGTCGCGGCCTTCGCGGATCCTGGTGAGCGCGTAGCCGCCGTGCAGCTTGCTCCCGTCCATCCAGAACGACGCGTGGCCGCGCCGCAGGGCCTCGGCCATCGGGAGCTCATCCCCGTCACGGCCGGTGGTCTCGTTGCGATAGGTGCCCTCGTCCCAGACGATGACCGTGCCCGCGCCGTAGCCGCCTTCCGCGATCACGCCTTCGAAGGTGCGGTACGACAGCGGGTGGTCCTCGGTGGGCATGGCCAGCCGTTTCTCCTGCGGGTCCCGGGAAGGGCCCTTGGGGACGGCCCAGGACTTCAGGACGCCGTCCGCCTCCAGCCGGAAGTCGAAGTGCGTGGTGGTGGCGTCGTGGATCTGGACGACGAAGGACGGCTGTCCACCGGCGGCGCGGCGGCGGCCGCCCGCCTTGCCCGCGCCGCTCGGTTCGGCGGTCTTGGTGAAGTCGCGTTTACGGCGGTAATCGGTGAGTGCCCCGGCCGACGCCTCTGACTTACGGGAGGTCATGTCGTCTTCCCTCTCCCTTCGGGACTTCCCTCAGGGCTTCCCTTCAGGACTCACCGTGTCCTTCACCGTTACCGTGCCATTCACAGCGGGCCGTCGCAGGGCGGGGGCCGCCGATCGGGGGCGGCCGTCCGGCTGCTCAGCTGCGGCCCAGCACCTTGCGCACCGCGTCACGGGCGCGGTCCGCCACGGCGGCCGGAGGGCCGAGCAGGGCGTTCTTGGTGACGGTCTCCGTCCCCGGGTGCGGGCGCGTCGGCGCGACGGCCTCCGCCGCGCGCACGGCCTTGGCGAGGGCCTGCAGCCGGGCCGGGTCGCCGGCTTCGAGCAGGCGGGTGAACTCGTACGTCTCCTCGGCCCGCGCGTGGGCGCGCACGGAGTCACGCAGGGTGGTGAACTCCTCGACGAAGGCGGGGCCGTCGGGGTCCAAGTGCTCCAGCCGCTTCAGGGCCCGCTTGGCCGCGTCCTCCTCCTTGAGCCGGTCGGCCACCACGTGCTCGCCGCCCTCGGCGGCCTGCCGGGTGTAGGGGTGGACGACTTCCTCCTCGGCCGTTTCGTGCACCGCGAGCAGGTGGACGAGCTGCCGGAAGGCATGCCGCCGCTCCTCTCCGGTGTGTTCCAGCACGTCGTCGAGCAGAGTGCGGATCCGCTCGTGCTGATTCATCAGCAGCGCCACGACATCATTGCTCTCCGGCCGTCGGCCGGCGGTGTCCGGGTACCCCATGGTGTCCTCCTCGGGGTTGTCGGTCGTATGCGTCGGCACGGTCGTGCGGGTACCCCGGGGCACGGACCTGACACCATCGAAGGGGCCCGTGGACGCGTACGGCACCCGTGGCCATCTGGTGTGAGCGCGGCCGGCCGTCAGGGCCGGCGGCTGAGCCCGGCCCAGAACTCCGAGACATCGGCCCAGGGGAAGAGGGGTCCGGGGTCGATGCGACGGTGCACCTTGACCTCGGGGCGGTCCGTGGCCGGGACCAGGGCGGTGTCGAGATCGCTGTGCCGGTACAGGTCGGCGAGGCCGGGGCATTCGGTGCGGAGCGTCCTCAGGACGTCCATGAGGGCCTGCACCTGTGCGGGCGGGAAGGGCTCCGTCGGGGTCTGGTGGCCGGCGTCGAACCACCGGGGGTACCGCCCGCGGTTGATCAGCTCGATGCCGATCGACGGGGTGTTGTGTCCCTGGACATGCTGGGCGACGCGTTCGACCGGGACGAGTTGGCGCACCGTACCGTCCCGGTCGATGTACAGATGCCCGCACACCCCGCGCCCGCTCTCGCTCTCCCGCGCCGTCTCCTCGGCCACCTGCAACGCCTCCTCGAAACCGGGAAGCTCGGTGGCGTGCAGCACCACCGTGGTGACGGCATCGAGACGGCGCTCAGGGAGTCGGTGATACCAACTGACGAGATGGTCGCAGCCGTAGCGTCCCACAAGGCTCATGGGACCCGACTCTACGACCTGCCCGCCGTCAGGAACTGAATGGGCAACAGCTCACTGGTCATCGGTTCCGGCGGGTGGCCGAGCGCGGTCGCAGCAGTGCCGCTGCCAGTACGGCCGGGACGGTGAGCAGCAGGGTGAGCTCGACCAGCGAGACGCTGCCGGTCTTCTTCTTGCCGATGGATTTGATGGCGTTTCTGTAGAGGGGACGGCGGGCCTCAGGCGGGTTCGGGCGAGTGGGGGGCTTGGGGACCGTCGACG
>NZ_JOFL01000036.1 GCF_000719265.1 Streptomyces roseoverticillatus
TCCACCGCAGAGCTACACCCCCAAAGAACCCCTTTAACACCACCAGATGGGGGATATGGGTACTACGTCAGACAGCAACTGCCGAAACCCCAGAGAACGCCGCGTTGACGCGCGGCACCGTGGTCGTGGAGGCCGAGTACCGCAGCGGCTCACTGGTGACGGCCCGTCGCGCCCGCCGGCTCGGACGGCAGATGATGGGTGTGCCCGGGCCCGTCACATCCGGCCTCTCGGCCGGCGTCCACGAACTGCTCCGCGAGGACGCGGCCCTCGTCACCGACGCCGACGAGATCGCCGAGCTCGTCGGCGGCATCGGTGACCTCGCCCCCGAGCGCCACGGCCCCGTCGTCGCGCGCGACCTGCTGGCCAGGGCGGCGGCCATGGTGCTCGAAGCCGTGCCCGGAGGCAGCGGCGGCGACGCGGACCTCATTGCGCGAAACGCGGGCCTGAGCAGGGATCAGACGCTCGCCAGGCTGTACGAGCTGCAGTCCCTCGGCTTCGTCGAACGCCACGATGATCACTGGAAGTTGGCCGCCCCACCGTCAACATCCGGCATCCCCAAGCCCCCCGGACGGCGCCCGTCCGCGCGGCGAGGCGGTTCTTGACCTGGGGCGATCGGGTGAAAAGGTTAAGGGGACGACCGCGGCCGCCGATACGGCGAGGCCCGTACGGCCACCCGCGCCCCGGCGGCTGCACGCCGGTGCGGCCGGCGGGGAACCCATCCGCACACCGACCGAAGAGGACTCATCGCATACCGCAACTCAGCAGTCACGCTACGCTCACGGGATTCCAGCCATTCGTACCACTCGATCCACGTCACAGCAGAACGGCTCAAGACGACGAATGCCCCAGCACACCTCCGGTTCGGACCGCGCGGCGGTGCCGCCCGCGGCGCGCGGCGCCGAGCGCCCTCCCGCACCCTCGACGCTCGATGAGCTGTGGCGGTCGTACAAGGCCTCGGGCGACGACCGGCTGCGGGAACAGCTGATCCTCCACTACTCGCCCCTGGTGAAGTACGTGGCGGGGCGCGTCAGCGTCGGTCTGCCGTCCAATGTCGAGCAGGCGGACTTCGTGTCCTCGGGGATCTTCGGACTCATCGACGCCATCGAGAAGTTCGACCCCGCCCGGGAGATCAAGTTCGAGACATACGCCATCACCCGGATCCGCGGGGCGATGATCGACGAACTGCGTGCGCTGGACTGGATCCCGCGCTCCGTCCGCCAGAAGGCCCGCGCGGTCGAGCGTGCGTACGCCACGCTGGAGGCCGAGCTGCGGCGCACCCCCACCGAGGCCGAGGTGGCGGCCGAGATGGGCATCGGCATCGAGGAACTGCACGGCGTCTTCAGCCAGTTGTCGCTCACCAACGTGGTCGCCCTGGAGGACCTCCTGCACGCCGGCGCCGAGGGCGGCGAACGGCTGAGCCTGATGGACACCCTGGAGGACACCGCCGCCGACGACCCCGTCGAGGTCGCCGAGGACCGCGAGCTGCGCCGCCTCCTCGCCCGCGCGATCAACACTCTCCCCGAGCGCGAGAAGACCGTGGTCACCCTCTACTACTACGAGGGCCTCACGCTGGCCGAGATCGGGCACGTCCTCGGTGTCACGGAGAGCAGGGTCAGCCAGATCCACACGAAGTCGGTGCTCCAGCTGAGGGCCAAGCTGGCGGACGTCGGCCGCTGACACCGGCGGGATTCCTCCCTCGGCGTCGTCCCGGCCCCCGGCAATCCGTAAAGTGGGGACGTGCCCAGGATTCGAGCGGCCTCAGTGGCCGAGCACCGGACGATGCAGCGCGGCGCCCTGCTGGACGCCGCCCGCTCCCTGCTGTCCGAGGGCGGCACGGAGGCGCTGACCTTCCCGGCCCTGGCCGAGCGCACGGGACTGGCCCGGTCCTCGGTCTACGAGTACTTCCGCTCGCGGGCGGCCGTGGTCGAGGAACTGTGCGCCGTCGACTTCCCCGTGTGGGCGGCGGAAGTCGAGGCCGCCATGGAGGACGCGGACACGCCCGAGGCGAAGATCGAGGCGTACGTACGCCGTCAGCTGGCCCTCGTCGGCGACCGCCGCCACCGCGCCGTGGTCGCGATCTCCGCCGGAGAGCTGGACGCGGGCGCGCGCGAGAAGATCCGGGCCGCCCACGGCGGGCTCATCGCCATGGTCGTGGAGGCCCTCGAAGGCCTCGGCCACGAGCAGCCGCGACTGGCCGCCATGCTCCTGCAGGGCGTCGTCGACGCCGCCGTACGCCGGATCGAGCTCGGCGCGGCCGAGGAGCCGGACCGCATCATCGAGGCGGCCGTGTCCATGGCGCTGCGCGGCGTCAGGGGCTGACCGCGGCTGTACCGGCCCCGCCCGACAGCGGCAGCAGCCGGGACGGCGGCCTGCGCAGCATCCACGGCGGCAGCAGGGACAAGGGGTCCAGGTAGATCTTTCCGCGGAGCAGCCCCCAGTGCAGGCAGGCCCCGGAGCCAGCCGCACCTCCCGCCCCCTTGAGGCAGTGGGAGAGGAATGGCCCCGCCTGGAGCGTGCCGATCACTTGCCCGGCCGTCACCTCGTCCCCTTCCTTCACCATCGCGTCCACCGGCTCGTACGTGGTCCGCAGCGGTGGCTCGCCCGTCCCCGCGTGCTTGACCGCCACCACACCCCGCCCTGCGACGGTGCCGGCGAAGGACACGACGCCGGGCGCGGCGGCCCGTACCGCCTGACCCGGGCGGGCGACGAGATCCACCCCGCGGTGCCCGGCCGCCCAGGGCACCGGCGGCGGCCGCCAGACCCGTACGAGTAGAGGCCGGCCGCCTCGCGCCCCGGCGACCGGCCAGGCCCGGTCGCCTTGCTCCGGCCCGCCGCCCCCCGGCCCGGTTCCCGCGGTCGCGAACCGGGCGGATGCCGCAGGCGCGGCGGCGGGCGCCTCGGGTGCCGGAGCAGGCACGGGGGCGGGGGCGGGCGCCGGAGCGGGTGCCGCCGAGGCCCGTACGCCCGCCATCGCACCGCCGGCGCCCGCTGCCGCGAGGACACAGAGCGTGACCGTCCCTGCCTTGACGAGCAGGCGCCGCGTGAAAGATCCGAGCCTTGTCAAAGATCCGATGAGAGTCATGCCGGTACGGTGGCGGACTTCCGGCGATCGCGGGGATCTTGACGGAGATCTGTGGACTACTCGCGGGTTGTGCACAACGTCGTCACCCGCGCCTTCCCGGGTCCCGTACACTTCTCATGGCGATCCGGGTCACCGGATCGACTTCGCACGCCCCGCTACCGGCGCGTCAGTCCCTTTTCGGGCAGCCCGGTGGCCGTGTCTCTCGGTCCGCGGAAGGGTCCTCGCAAGGGCACCGTCCACGGCAGGCGCGTCGGGGCGTCAGGAGCGGCGGCCGCCCGGCCGTCGTGGAACCGAGTATTTCAAGGAGCGCGGCCATGGCCGTCGTCACGATGCGGGAGCTGCTGGAGAGCGGCGTCCACTTCGGTCACCAGACCCGTCGTTGGAACCCGAAGATGAAGCGTTTCATCTTCACGGAGCGCAACGGCATCTACATCATCGACCTGCTCCAGTCGCTGTCGTACATCGACCGCGCCTACGAGTTCGTCAAGGAGACCGTCGCGCACGGCGGCTCCATCATGTTCGTCGGCACGAAGAAGCAGGCCCAGGAGGCCATCGCCGAGCAGGCGACGCGCGTCGGCATGCCCTACGTCAACCAGCGCTGGCTGGGCGGCATGCTCACCAACTTCTCGACCGTCTACAAGCGCCTGCAGCGCCTGAAGGAGCTCGAGCTCATCGACTTCGAGGATGTGGCCGCCTCCGGCCTCACCAAGAAGGAGCTCCTGGTCCTCTCCCGCGAGAAGGCCAAGCTGGAGAAGACCCTCGGCGGCATCCGCGAGATGCAGAAGGTGCCGAGCGCCGTCTGGATCGTCGACACCAAGAAGGAGCACATCGCCGTCGGTGAGGCGCGCAAGCTCCGCATCCCGGTCGTCGCGATCCTCGACACCAACTGCGACCCCGACGAGGTCGACTACAAGATCCCGGGCAACGACGACGCGATCCGCTCCGTCACGCTGCTCACCCGTGTGATCGCCGACGCCGTCGCCGAGGGCCTCATCGCCCGTTCCGGTGCCGCCACCGGTGACGCGAAGGCCGACAAGGCCGCCGGCGAGCCCCTCGCCGAGTGGGAGCGCGACCTGCTCGAGGGCGAGAAGAAGGCCGACGCCGAGGCTGAGAAGCCCGCCGAGGCCGAGAAGCCCGCCGAGGCCGAGGCCGCTGCCGAGGCTCCGGCCGCGGACGCCGAGCAGGCCTGACAACTCAGTCGGTAGATCATGACGGGGGACGGCGCGCAGAGCGCCGCCCCCGTCGTGCACCCGTAGTCACCCAACGACTTTCGAGAGAGATTCACAGACCATGGCGAACTTCACCGCCGCTGACGTCAAGAAGCTCCGTGAGCTCACCGGCGCCGGCATGATGGACTGCAAGAAGGCGCTGGACGAGGCCGAGGGCAACCTCGAGAAGGCCGTCGAGATCGTGCGCGTCAAGGGCCTGAAGGGCGTGGCCAAGCGCGAGAGCCGCACCACCGAGAACGGCGCCGTCGTCTCCGTCATCGCCGACGACAACACCTCCGGTGTCATCGTCGAGCTGAAGTGCGAGACCGACTTCGTCGCCAAGGGCGAGAAGTTCGTGGCCGTCGCCGATGCCCTGGCTGCCCACGTCGCCAAGAGCGCCCCGGCCGACGTCGAGGCCCTCATGGCTTCCGAGATCGAGGCCGGCAAGACCGTCCAGGCGTTCGTGGACGAGGCCAACGCCACCCTCGGCGAGAAGATCGTCGTCGACCGCTTCGCGCGCTTCGACAACGGCTTCGTCTCCGTGTACATGCACCGCACCGCCGCGGACCTGCCCCCGCAGGTCGGCGTCCTGGTCGAGCTGGACAAGGAGAACGCCGAGGTCGCCAAGGACGTCGCGCAGCACATCGCCGCCTTCGCGCCGAAGTTCCTCAGCCGCGAGGACATCCCGGCCGAGACGGTCGAGAACGAGCGCCGCGTCGCCGAGGCCACCGCTCGCGAGGAGGGCAAGCCCGAGGCCGCCCTGCCGAGGATCGTCGAGGGTCGCGTCACCGGCTTCTACAAGGAGAACGTCCTGCTGGACCAGGCGTTCGCCAAGGACAACAAGAAGTCCGTCCAGAAGATCCTGGACGAGGCCGGTGTCACGCTGAAGCGCTTCGCGCGCATCCGCGTCGGCGCCTGAGCCGTCAGCAGGGCAGCGATTGACCTGCGACCCGCTAGGGTCGTACGCAGCCGATCCCTCACCGGTCGGCCGCTGATGTGACGAGGAGGCCATTGCCGCACAGGGAACCGAAAGGACCCATCCGGCAATGGCCTTCTTCGTATGTGCACGAGGAGAGCTCCAATGAATCAGGGTGCGGACGCCCGGCAGGCTGCCGACGACACCAGTGCTGACCACGGCCCACGCCGCCGGTTCCTGCTCAAACTGTCCGGCGAGGCGTTCGCCGGCGGGGGCGGCCTCGGCGTCGACCCCGATGTCGTGCACGCCATCGCCCGTGAGATCGCGGCCGTGGTCCGCGAGGGCTACGAGATCGCCGTCGTCATCGGCGGCGGCAACTTCTTCCGTGGCGCCGAGCTGCAGCAGCGCGGCATGGACCGGGCCCGCTCGGACTACATGGGCATGCTCGGCACCGTGATGAACTCCCTCGCCCTCCAGGACTTCCTGGTCAAGGAAGGCATCGAGACCCGCGTCCAGACCGGCATCACCATGGGGCAGGTCGCGGAGCCGTTCATCCCGCTGCGCGCCGTGCGCCACCTGGAGAAGGGCCGCGTCGTGATCTTCGGCGCGGGCATGGGCATGCCCTACTTCTCCACCGACACCACCGCTGCCCAGCGCGCCCTGGAGATCCACGCCGAGGCGATCCTGATGGGCAAGAACGGCGTCGACGGGATCTACGACTCCGACCCGAAGAAGAACCCCGACGCGGTGAAGTTCGACGCCCTCGAGTACAGCGAGGTGCTCGCACGGGGCCTGAAGGTCGCCGACGCCACCGCCATCAGCCTGTGCATGGACAACAAGCTGCCGATCCTGGTCTTCGAGCTGCTCGCCGAGGGCAACATCGGCCGTGCGGTCAAGGGTGAGAAGATCGGCACGCTCGTGAGCGACCAGAGCACGCGGGACTGACCACCCGCACTGCCGTCCGCAGGGGCTGGGCCCGGTGCGGACGGCAACTCCGTGCCGAGGGAAGACCTCGGCACGGGGATGGACAACTGCCTGCCGGTCGGACACCGTGCAGGAGAAGACGCGCGCAGGGGCGAGGCTCTGCTTACTGATAACACCAGGAGCAAGTGGTGATCGAAGAGATCCTCCTCGAGGCCGAGGAGAAGATGGAGAAGGCCGTTGTGGTCGCCAAGGAGGACTTCGCGGCGATCCGCACCGGGCGTGCGCACCCGGCGATGTTCAACAAGATCGTGGCGGACTACTACGGTGCGCTGACGCCGATCAACCAGCTGGCGTCCTTCTCGGTGCCGGAGCCGCGCATGGCGGTGGTGACGCCCTTCGACAAGAGCGCGCTCCGCAACATCGAGCAGGCGATCCGCGACTCCGACCTCGGCGTCAACCCGAGCAACGACGGCAACATCATCCGGGTGACCTTCCCGGAGCTCACGGAGCAGCGCCGCCGGGAGTTCGTCAAGGTCGCGAAGACCAAGGCCGAGGACGCCAAGGTCTCGATCCGCTCCGTGCGCCGCAAGGCCAAGGACGCCCTCGACAAGCTCGTCAAGGACAAGGAGTCCGGCGAGGACGAGGTGCGCCGCGCGGAGAAGGAGCTCGACGACACCACCGCGAAGTACGTGGCGCAGGTGGACGAGCTGCTCAAGCACAAGGAAGCCGAGCTCCTCGAGGTCTGATGAACGAGACATCCTGGGGGACCCCGCCGAGCGCCGGATACCGGGGGTCCACCGACCGGGGGCTGTCCTCTGCGGCCCCCTCGGCGGGTCCTGTGCATGAGGCGGGCGTGGCGGCGCAGACTCGGCCCATGCCCATCGTGCCCTCCTCAGGCGGAGACCAGGACGACCGTGACCAGGGGGCCGCCCATCTCCGCGGCCCCTTGTTCCGCGACGAACAGGAGCCCGACATCCGGCCCCAGGACCCTGCCCCGGTGCCTGCCTCGCCCGAGTCGCCGAAGGCAGGAAAGAAGAGCGCCGGCCGTGATCTGCGGGCGGCGATAGGGGTAGGCGTCGGCCTCGGTGCGGTCATTCTCGCCTCCCTGTTCATCTACAAGCCCGTCTTCCTCGGCGTGATCGTGATCGCCGTGGTGGTCGGGCTGTGGGAGCTGACCTCACGCCTGGCGGAGCGCAAGTCGATCCGCGCCCCGCTGGTGCCGCTCGCGGTCGGCGGGGCCGCAATGGTCATCGCCGGCTATGCCAGCGGTGCCGAAGGCGCGTGGGTGGCCGTGGCCTTCACGGCCCTGGCGGTCCTCGTGTGGCGCATGACGGAGTCGCCGGACGACTACCTGAAGGACGTCACGGCGGGCATCTTCGCGGCCTTCTACGTGCCGTTCCTGGCCACCTTCGTGGCCCTCATGCTGGCGGCCGGGGACGGCGCGTGGCGGGTGCTCACGTTCCTGATCCTGACGGTGGTCAGCGACACGGGGGCGTACGCGGTGGGCTGGAAGTTCGGCAAGCGCAAGCTGGCCCCGCGCATCAGTCCCGGCAAGACGCGCGAGGGGCTGGTCGGGGCGATGGCCTTCGCGATGGTCGCCGGCGCGCTGTGCATGCAGTTCCTGATCGACGGCGGAGCGTGGTGGGAGGGCCTGCTCCTCGGCTTGGCCGTCGCGGTCAGCGCCACGCTGGGCGACCTCGGCGAATCCATGATCAAGAGGGATCTCGGCATCAAGGACATGGGCGCCCTGCTGCCGGGACACGGCGGCATCATGGACCGGCTGGACTCGCTCCTGCCGACCGCGCCGGTGGTCTGGCTCCTCCTGGTCGTCTTCGTCGGCTCGGCCTGAGGCGGGCCAGGTACCCTGGAAGGGCTCGCTGCTCTGCGGCGGGCCCTTTTCCGGCCCCGCGCCCTGCGGGGGTGCCCCTGTGAGATCTCCGGGTTCCGGCATCGTCCTGCCGCTGGCTCCGCGATTGCGGAGGTCATCCGCCGTCGTCAATGAGGAGTCTTTGCTCATGGCCCCCGCGCCTGGAGAACTGACGTTCGTCGCCCCCCGGGGGGCCAAGCTGCCGCCGCGCCACCTCGCCGACCTCTCGCCCGCCGAGCGGCGCGAGGCCGTCTCCGCGATCGGCGAGAAGCCGTTCCGCGCCAAGCAGCTCTCGCAGCACTACTTCGCCCGGTACGCGCACGATCCCGCGACGTGGACCGACATCCCCGCGGCGGCGCGCGAGAAGCTCGCCACCGAGCTGCTGCCGGAGCTCATGAGCGTCGTGCGTCACATCTCCTGCGACGACGACACCACCCGCAAGACCCTCTGGCGCCTGCACGACGGCAAGCTCGTGGAGTCCGTGCTGATGCGCTACCCCGACCGGGTCACCATGTGCATCAGCTCACAGGCCGGCTGCGGCATGAACTGCCCGTTCTGCGCGACGGGCCAGGCCGGGCTGGACCGGAACCTGTCGACGGCCGAGATCGTCCACCAGATCGTGGACGGCATGCGGGCCCTGCGCGACGGCGAGGTCCCCGGCGGCCCCGCGCGGCTGTCCAACATCGTCTTCATGGGCATGGGCGAGCCGCTGGCCAACTACAAGCGGGTCGTCGGCGCCATCCGCCGCCTCACGGACCCCGAGCCGGACGGCCTGGGGCTCTCCCAGCGCGGCATCACCGTCTCCACCGTCGGCCTGGTCCCCGCGATGCTGCGCTTCGCCGACGAGGGCTTCAAGTGCCGCCTGGCCGTCTCCCTGCACGCGCCGGACGACGAGCTGCGCGACACCCTGGTGCCGGTCAACACCCGCTGGAAGGTCCGCGAGGTCCTCGACGCGGCGTGGGAGTACGCGGAGAAGTCCGGCCGCCGGATCTCCATCGAGTACGCCCTGATCCGCGATATCAACGACCAGGCATGGCGTGGCGACCTCCTCGGGCGGCTCCTCAAGGGCAAGCGCGTCCACGTCAACCTCATTCCGCTCAACCCCACCCCGGGGTCGAAGTGGACGGCGTCCCGGCCCGAGGACGAGCGCGCCTTCGTCGCGGCGATCGCCGCGCACGGCGTGCCCGTGACCGTCCGGGACACCCGCGGCCAGGAGATCGACGGCGCCTGCGGACAGCTGGCCGCCACCGAGCGCTGAGCAGGCGCCGCAGGCCGGACGCCGATCCGTGACGAGGGCACTGATACGGTGCCCTCGCACAAATGAACAATCCGACAGGGGAGCGCCCACGGGGCGCTGAGAGTGCGGCACGGCCCGCAGACCCTCGGACCTGATCCGGGTCATACCGGCGTAGGGAGTCAGCTCAACCATGAACACCAACCTGCGGCGTGCCATCGGCACGGCGGCACTTGCCACGCTCGCCTTCCCGGCCCTGGCCGCGTGCGGCGGCTCGAACGACTCCGGCGGCTCGGGCGCGTCCGACGGCAAGGACAAGAGCGTCACCCTTGTCTCGCACAACTCCTTCGCCGCGTCCGACGAGGTGCTCAAGCAGTTCACCCGGCAGACCGGCTACAAGGTCAACGTCCTCAAGGGCGGCGACGCCGGCCAGGCCGTGAACCAGGCCATCCTCTCCAAGAGCCACCCGCAGGGCGACGTCTTCTTCGGCGTCGACAACACCCTCCTCTCCCGGGCGCTCGACCACGGCATCTTCGCCCCGTACGAGGCCAAGGGCCTGGAGCGGGTGCCGCGGAAGCTCCAGGCCGACGCCGGCGAGCACCGGGTCACCCCCGTCGACACCGGCGACATCTGCGTCAACTACGACCGCGCCTACTTCGCCGACCACAAGCTGGCCCCGCCGCAGACCCTCGACGACCTCGTCAAGCCCGAGTACAAGAACCTCCTCGTCACCGAGAACGTCGCCACCTCGTCCCCCGGCCTCGCCTTCCAGCTCGCCACGGCCGCCAAGTACGGCGACGACGGCTGGCAGGACTACTGGAAGAAGCTCAAGGCCAACGGCGTGGAGGTCGTGGACGGCTGGGAGCAGGCCTACAACGAGCGCTTCTCCGGCTCCGCGGGCGGGAAGAAGGCCAAGGGCGACAAGCCCCTCGTCGTCTCCTACGCCTCCAGCCCGCCGGCCGAGGTGATGGGCGTGAAGCCGCAGCCCGCCGAGGCTCCGACCGGCGTGGCCACGGGCACCTGCTTCCAGCAGACCGAGTTCGCCGGGCTGCTGAAGGGCGCGAAGAACCCCGAGGGCGGCAAGGCCCTGATCGACTTCCTCCTGAGCCGTACGTTCCAGGAGGACATGCCGCTGCAGATGTTCGTCAAGCCCGCCAACCAGGACGCCAAGCTGCCCGAACTGTTCACCAAGTACGGCGCACAGGTGAACGAGCCCGGCACGCTCGCCCCCGAGAAAATCGCCAAGAACCGCGACCAGTGGGTCAAGGCATGGTCCTCGCTCGTCCTGAAGTAGAGCCGGGGGCCGCGGCACGGGGCCCCGCACGAGGCGCGGGCGGGGCCGGCCGGCGGACGGCGGTGCGGCTCGGCCTCATGGCCCTGCCGCTCGCCTTCTTCGGCGTCTTCTTCGCCTACCCCGTCGCCGCGATCGTCTCCCGGGGCCTGAAGGACGGCGGGCAGTGGCAGTTCGCCCGCGTCGGAGAGGTCCTGACCGACCCGGCCATCGGCCACGTGCTGTGGTTCACCACCTGGCAGGCGGCCGCCTCCACCGCACTGACCCTCGCCCTGGCCCTGCCCGGGGCGTACGCCTTCGCACGCTTCGACTTCCCCGGCAAGCGCATGCTGCGCGCCGTGGTCACCGTGCCGTTCGTCCTGCCGACCGTCGTCGCCGGCTCGGCCTTCCTGGCGCTTCTCGGCCGCGGGGGACTGCTGGACGAATGGTGGGGAGTGCGCCTGGACACCACGGTCTGGGCCATCCTGCTCGCCCACGTGTTCTTCAACTACGCCGTGGTCGTCCGCACTGTCGGCGGCCTGTGGGCCCAGCTCGACCCCCGCCAGGAAGAAGCCGCGAGGGCCCTGGGCGCGGGTCGCTTCACGGCCTGGCGGCGGGTCACGCTGCCCGCCCTGGCGCCCGCGGTGGCCGCGGCCGCCCTCATGGTCTTCCTCTTCACCTTCACCTCCTTCGGCGTCGTGCAGATCCTCGGCGGACCGCGCTACGCCACCCTGGAAGTGGAGATCTACCAGCAGACCGCGCAGATGCTCGACCTGCCGACGGCAGCCGTCCTCACCCTCCTGCAGTTCGTGGCCGTGGCCGCCCTGCTGGCCGTGCACGCCTGGACGGTGCGCCGACGTGAGGCGACCCTGCGGCTGGTCGACCCGGCGCGCACCGCGCGGCGCCCGCGGGGCGCGGGACAGTGGGCGTTCCTGGCGTCCGTCCTTGCGGTCGTGGCCGTGCTCATCCTCGCGCCGCTCGTGGTCCTCGTGCTGCGCTCTTTCGAGGGCCCGGACGGATACGGGCTGACCTTCTACCACGCGCTGGCCTCCGCGGACGGCAACGCCGGCACGTTCGTCGTCGCCCCGCTGGAGGCGATCGGCAATTCCCTCGAGTACGGGCTCGCCGCGACGGCCATCGCGGTCGTGGTCGGTGGGCTCGCGGCCGCGGCCCTGACGCGGCGTGAGGGGCGCCTCGTGCGGGGCTTCGACGCCCTGCTCATGCTGCCGCTCGGCACGTCCGCCGTGACCGTCGGTTTCGGCTTCCTCATCAGCCTCGACGAGCCGCCGCTGGACCTGCGGGCGTCCTGGATCCTGGTGCCGCTCGCACAGGCCCTCGTGGGCGTCCCGTTCGTCGTCCGCACCGTACTGCCCGTCCTGCGCGCCGTGGACGCCCGGCTGCGTGAGGCCGCCGCCGTGCTGGGCGCCTCACCGCTGCGGGCATGGCGGGAGGTGGACCTGCCGCTGGTCGGCAGGGCCCTCGGGGTCGCCGCCGGCTTTGCGTTCGCCGTGTCCTTGGGCGAGTTCGGGGCCACCGTCTTCATCGCTCGCCCGGACAGCCCCACCCTGCCGGTCGCGGTCGCCAGGCTGCTGGGCCGCCCCGGGGAGCTCACCTACGGGCAGGCGATGGCCCTGAGCACGATCCTGATGCTGGTGTGCGCCGCAGCGCTGCTGGTGCTGGAACGCATCCGCACCGACCGTACGGGGGAGTTCTGATGGCCCTGCTGCACCTGGAGAAGATAGGCGTCCGCTTCGGTGAGCGCGCGGCGCTCGACGCGGTGGACCTGGAGGTCGCCGAGCAGGAGATCGTCTGCGTGCTGGGCCCCAGCGGCAGCGGCAAGTCCACGCTGCTGCGGGTGGTGGCCGGCCTGCAGCACACGGACTCCGGCCGGGTGCTCCTCGCGGGCCGGGATCAGAGCGGCGTTCCCACACACAGGCGTGGTGTGGGCCTCATGTTCCAGGACCACCAGCTCTTCCCGCAGCGGGACGTGGCGGGCAACGTCGCGTTCGGGCTGCGCATGCGGGGGACGGGGCGCGCCGAGACGGCCCGGAAGGTCGCCGACCTGCTCGACCTGGTGGGGCTGCCCGGTGCACAGCGCCGCTCAGTCGCGGCCCTGTCCGGCGGCGAGCAGCAGCGGGTGGCCCTCGCAAGGGCCCTCGCACCCCAGCCCCGGCTGTTGATGCTCGACGAACCCCTCGGACAACTGGACCGCAGCCTGCGCGAGCGCCTGGTCGTGGAGCTGCGCGATCTTTTCAGCCGGCTGGGCACCACGGTGCTGGCCGTCACTCACGACCAGGGTGAGGCATTCGCATTGGCCGACCGGGTGGTCGTCATGCGCGACGGCCGGATCGCCCAGGCCGGCACGCCGCTGGAGGTGTGGCAGCGGCCGGCGTCCGAATTCGTGGCCCGCTTCCTTGGCTTCGACAACGTCGTTGAGGCGACGGTCAGCGGCGATCGAGCGGACACCGCATGGGGCAGGATTCCCGTCCCCCCGGGCTCGCGGCAGGGCGACTGCAGGCTGCTCGTACGGCCCGCAGGCGTACGGCTGGTGCCTGAGGCGGAGGGCCTGCCGTGCACGGTCACCGGACGGACGTTCCGGGGCGATCACGTGGTGCTGATGCTGCGCCCCGCGGACGGCCCTGCGCTGGAGGCGGCGTGCGGGCTGCACGGGGCCCCCGAGACAGGCGACCACGTAGGCGTCGAATTCGACGTGGCGGACGTCGTCGTGCTGGACAGCGCGGCCGCGGGGCACGGCTGAGCGACGGCAAGAGGCTGCATACGTCAGGGCCCCGGCTGCCGGGCGGCGGCCGGGGCCCTGACGGCGGTCAGCGAACCGCCGAAGGCTGGAGCTCCTGTGGTTCGGGCTCGGCCACGGGCGTGTCCGGCTCGCCGAACCAGGCGACTGCGACAGCGCCCGCGACCGCCAGAACGAAGCCGAGGACGGCTACCCAGGCGAAGCCGGGGCGGGAGTTGTCGCCGAGCAGCAGGACGCCGATGATGCCCGGAAGAATGGTCTCGCCGACCACCAGTGCCGCCGTGGCGCCGTTGACCGAACCGATCTGCAGGGCCACCGTGTGCAGGTACATGCCGACTGCGCCGGATATCAGGATCGCGTAGAGCGCCGGGTCGGCAATCAGCGTCGGAAGGTCGAACGGGTCGATCCCGTCCAGGATCCGGACGCCCACGCCGATCGCACCGAAGCCGAGACCGGACAGCAGACCGGCCAGGATCGCGGCCCGTGCACCCATCAGACGGACAGCCACGGTGCCGCCGCCCATCAGCACGACCGAAATGATCAGGAGCCACCAGTGCGTGGACATCGGTGTGTCACCGCCCCCCTCGTGGCCCGCGGCCGTCGCCAGCAGCACGAGCGCCGAGCAGACGACACCGATCGACGCCCACTCGGGCCTGGTCAGCCGGATGCCCAGGAGCTTGATGCTCAGCAGCGCGGTCACGACGAGGTTGGCGCTGATGACCGTCTGGGAGAGGAAGAGCGGCAGCATGCGGGCGGCGAGCGCGCCGAGCCCGAAGCCGAGGAAGTCGAGGACGGTACCGACCATGAACTCCCACGTCACCGCGGCCTTCGCGGTGGAGGACAGGCTCGGCCCACCGTGCTGGGTGGTACCCGCCGAGGAGGCCTTCGCGGCCTCCCGGCGGGCCGATTTCCGCGAGCCCACGGCTTGCAGGACCGAACCTGTGCCGTAACAGGCCGAGGCCGCGACAGCCGTCACAAGGCCGATGATCACCAATAGCTCCGTTCGCCGGATATCCGTCGTGCTCCTCAGCAGACGCGCAATCCGGCGACGAAGTTGCCTTGAGTCAAGAACTGGTCAAGAACTGTTGTGCGGCAGCCGCTTGGCGGGCCCGGAGCGCGGGCCCGCCCCAGGCGCCTTCAGCGTGACATCGGCAGTGCCACGAGCTCCGCGATCGCCCACGTGAGCGGCGTCAGGACGGCCAGCAGCACGCACGTACGCAAGACGGCCGCCCCGCGCAGCATGGACGCGGGGATGCCGAGGCGCTGCAGAGCCGCCGTGGTGCCGGTCCGGTTCTGCCGGCTGTCCAGGGCCGCTGTGATGGCCGTAGCGGTGACACAGGCCATCACGAGTGCTGCGCCGAGGCCCGTGAGAGGGCCGAAGGGGCGGGGCCCGGAGGAGTCCCATGCGGCGCCGTAGAGTTCGGCGGCGGCCAGGGCGCCCGAGGCGACCGCGCAGAGCACGCCGAGCGGCCGGCCGATCCGGGTGGCGGCGTCTTGCAGTATCCGCCCGGCCAGAAGCCGTACCGCCCCGGGCCGCCCGGCCGCCAGGAGCACCCCGCACCAGTGCGTCAGTCCGGGGCCGGCCAGTACGAGCCCCAGGGAGGCCAGGAGCCAGCCCCCCAGCACGCCGGGAGAGGTGCCGTCCGCTCGGCCGGGCAGTGAGATCAGCTTGTTGGGGTCGGGCGCCGGGCCGTGTCCCACGTACGCCTCCAGGGCGAGTCCTACCGCGATGATGGCGATGCCCCATGGGAGGCCGGCGTAGGCGGGCTTGGGCGCGGGGGCGGCCGGCGGGACCGGAGAAGCGTCGGCAGGGGCCTCGGCCGGCTCCGCGTCCTCCGCACCCTCTGTGCCCTCCATGGGCTCCGTGGCGGCCTGATCGGCGGCCTGCTGCCTCATGGCCGCCGCCTCACGCCGCGGGTGGAGCGCAATGATGCAGGCTCCTGCCGCAAGCGCCGGCAGGAGGCCGAGGAGGGTCAGCGTCGCGCCCCACGGCAGGTGCGCCTGACCGTCCAGCAGCCGGCTCGCCGAACCGCTCAGCGGGCCGCTGAGGTCGCCACGGAGCTCCATGTACAGCAGAAGGGCGAACGCGCTGCCGAGGGTGCACGAGATCGCGGTGGATGCCGCCGCGAGAAGCGTGAGCTGCACGGGGCCGAGGCCCGCGGCGTCCAGGCCGTCGCGCGGGCGTGTGGCCGGATCGCTGCGGGCCACCGCAAGCGCGAACTGCACGACTGCCGCGAGTGGCACAGCGCACCACACCAGCCGCACGAGTGACTGGCCCGTCGACTGAGGATGGGCCACCGCATAACCCAGGGTGCACAGCAGCAGGAAGCCCACACCCGCCGCGGCGGCCGCCACCAGCAGCCTGCGCAACAGGACGAGCGGGTGCGCGCCGCGCGCTAGGCGGAGACTGAGCACGCCGCCCTGCCCTCTCCGTCAGGCGCGTCCAGCACCGGGAGCGCGGTGCCCCGGCGGCCGTCGACCAGGGAGACCGTACGGTCGGCCAAGGTGGCGATCTCGTCGTCCAGTGTGGCGATGACGACCGTGATGTGGTGCGAGCGTGCTGCCGTGGTCAGTGTGCGCAGCACCTGCGCACGGTCGGCGTTGTGCAGCGGAGCCGTCGGTTCGTCGGCGAACAGCACGGTGGGCTCGCTCGCCAGCGCCCGTGCAATGGCGATCCGCTGGCGCTGCGCCTGGAGCAGGGCGGCCGGGCGCTTGCGGTGGCAGTCGCCGACGTCGAGGCGCTCCAGCCACTCGCCGGCGGTGCGCTTGGCGGCCCGGTGCCCGACGCCGCGCATCAGCAGCGGCAGCGCCGTGTTCTCCCAGGCCGTCAGCTCCGGCACGAGGTGGGGCTTGCTGTCGATCCAGCCGAACCGCTCGCGCCGCAGCCGCTCCCGGGCGGCACGCGAGAGGGTGTGCACGGGGGCGCTGTTGAACCACACCTCGCCGGGATCGGGAAGGATCTGCCCGGACAGGCATTTGAGGAGCGTGGTCTTGCCTGAGCCGCGTGGCCCGGTGATGGCGAGAATCTCTCCCTCGCGTACGCCGATGGAGACCCCCGCGAGTGCGGGGGAACCGCTGTGGGCGTAGTGCAGGCCGCGTGCCCAGAGCACGTCGTTGTCCGGCGGGGCCACCATATCGAGCACCTCGGGTCGCTGTAGGGTCCGTTCCCCTGTCCGGGGGAACGAACCGGAGGCCATTGGGTCACTGGCACCGTACGGAACCGGGATCCTAGCCTTTGCCCAGGCTCGGCGCTGGACGGCCCACTTTCCTCCGGTCGGCCTCATGCCCCGGGGGTCGCATATGAGTCGGAGCGCATATGCGACGGAACGGTGCGACCGGATGTGCGGTAGGGCGTGGTGCGCGTGCGACGGGCGTGCGTCCCGCGTGCGACGAGTGTGCGGCGTGTGCGCCCTGGAACAGTACGGGCCCCGCCGGCGGCGTGAGGCCCGCATGAGGCCTGGCGTGAGGCCCCCGTATGAGGCCTGCCTGAAGCGCCGCACGAAGCCTGGCGCCAGGCCGCGCATGAGGCCCCGCATGGGGCCCGGCGTGCCCGGCATGGGGCGGCGTCGCGCGGTATCTACGCCTCACGCTCGCCCGCGGCGAAGCCGTGGCCCACGCGCGCATGGCCTGTGGGGGGTCGCGCGGGGCCACGGCGGGAGGGGCGAACCACCGGCAGCGACGGCGGCTCGCCTTGGTCCGTCAGATCCTGGTCCAGGCCTCCGTGAGCACGCCGCGGACGATCTGCTCGATCTCGTCGAAGGTCGACTGGTCGGAGATCAGCGGCGGGGCGACCTGGATGACGGGGTCGCCGCGGTCGTCGGCACGGCAGTACAGGCCGTTCTCGAACAGCTTCTTGGACACGAAGCCGTAGAGCAGCCGTTCGCACTCCTCCGGTGTGAAGGACTCCTTGGTGGCCTTGTCCTTCACCAGCTCGATGCCGTAGAAGAAGCCGTTGCCGCGCACGTCGCCGACGATGGGCAGGTCGTGCAGCTTCGACAGGGTCGCGTGGAAGGCCGCCTCGTTGTCGAGCACGTGCTGGTTGAGGCCCTCGCGCTCGAAGATGTCGAGGTTGGTGAGCGCGACTGCTGCCGACACGGGGTGGCCGCCGAAGGTGTAGCCGTGCAGGAAGGTGTTGCTGCCCTTGAAGAACGGCTCGGCGATGCGGTCGGAGACGACGGTGGCGCCGATGGGGGAGTAGCCGGACGTCATGCCCTTGGCGCACGTGATGATGTCCGGGACGTAGCCGAACTTGTCGCAAGCGAACATCGTGCCGAGGCGGCCGAAGGCGCAGATGACCTCGTCCGAGACGAGTAGCACGTTGTACGTATCACAGATCTCGCGCACCCGCTGGAAGTAGCCGGGCGGGGGCGGGAAGCAACCGCCGGCGTTCTGCACCGGTTCCAGGAAGACGGCCGCGATCGTGTCGGGGCCCTCGAAGAGGATCTGCTGCTCGATCTGGTCGGCCGCCCAGCGGCCGAACGCCTCCGGGTCGTCACCGTGGATCGGGGCCCGGTAGATGTTGGTGTTGGGCACCTTGTAAGCACCGGGGACGAGCGGCTCGAAAGGAGCCTTGAGCGCGGGCAGGCCGGTGATGGCCAGTGCTCCCTGGGGCGTGCCGTGGTAGGCGACGGCCCGGGATATGACCTTGTACTTCGTGGGGTTGCCGGTGAGCTTGTGGTACTGCTTCGCGAGCTTCCACGCGGTCTCCACGGCCTCGCCGCCGCCGGTGGTGAAGAAGACCTTGTTGAGGTCGCCCGGCGCATGGTGGGCGAGGCGCTCGGCGAGCTCGATCGCCTTGGGGTGCGCGTAGCTCCACACCGGGAAGAACGCCAGCTCCTGAGCCTGCTTGGCGGCCGCCTCGGCCAGCTCGGCCCGCCCGTGGCCCGCCTGGACCACGAACAGCCCCGCGAGCCCGTCCAGGTAGCGCTTGCCCTTGTCGTCGAAGATGTAGGTGCCCTCGCCGCGCACGATGGTGGGCACGGGGGCGTTCTCGTACGACGACATGCGGGTGAAGTGCATCCACAGGTGGTCGTACGCAGTCTGGGAGAGGTCCTTGCTCACGGCTATCGGGTTCCCCATGTGTAGGTCTGCTTGCGGAGCTTGAGGTAGACGAAGCTCTCGGTGGAGCGCACGCCCGGCAGGGTGCGGATGCGCTTGTTGATCGTTTCGAGGAGGTGGTCGTCGTCCTCGCAGACGATCTCGATGAGGAGGTCGAAGGAGCCTGCGGTCACGACGACGTACTCGACCTCGTCCATCGCGGTCAGGGCGTCGGCGACCGGATCGAGGTCGCCCTCCACGTTGATGCCGACCATCGCCTGACGCCGGAAGCCCACGGTGAGCGGGTCGGTGACGGCGACGATCTGCATCACGCCCTGGTCGAGCAGCTTCTGGACACGCTGCCGGACGGCTGCCTCGGACAGCCCCACGGCCTTGCCGATCGCCGCGTAGGGACGGCGGCCGTCTTCCTGGAGCTGCTCGATGATCGCCAGGGAGACGGCGTCGATGGGCGGCGTGCCGTGCACGTTCTTCGGGTCTGGACTACGAGTGGCCACACGTCCACTGTGCATGCGTCTCGTCCGTGTGGCAACCCTGAAGCGATGAAATTCGTTGCCAAGGGGTGGGGGAATAACTGATTCCGTCGTTCATGGGTGTGAGGTATGTCGAAAACGCGGGCTGACTGACTAGGCTGACGGTCTCACCCAGTGGACATCTGACAGGAGGGGTGGCAGCCATGACCACCGAGCTGCGTCGTCTTCGCAATTTCATCGACGGGGAGTTCCGCGACGCCGCCGACGGGCGGACCACCGAGGTGGTCAATCCGGCCACAGGCGAGGCCTACGCCACCGCTCCGCTGTCCGCCGCCGCGGACGTCGACGCCGCCATGGCCGCGGCCGAGGCGGCCTTCCCGGTGTGGCGCGACCTGGTGCCGGGCGAGCGCCAGAAGGTACTGCTCAAGATCGCCGACGCCATCGAGGCGCGCGCCGAGGAGCTCATCGCCGCCGAGTCCGAGAACACCGGCAAACCGCTGGCCCTCACGCGCAGCGAAGAGGTCCCCCCGATGGTGGACCAGATCCGCTTCTTCGCGGGCGCCGCGCGCATGCTGGAGGGCCGCTCCGCGGGTGAGTACATGGAGGGCCTGACCTCCATCATCCGCCGCGAGCCGATCGGCGTCTGCGCGCAGGTGGCCCCGTGGAACTACCCGATGATGATGGCCGTGTGGAAGTTCGCCCCGGCGCTCGCCGCGGGCAACACCGTCGTCCTCAAGCCCTCCGACACCACGCCCGCCTCCACGGTCCTCATCGCCGAGATCATCGGCGGTGTGCTGGAGGAGCTCGGCCACCCCAAGGGCGTCTTCAACGTCATCTGCGGCGACCGGGAGACCGGCCGCCTCATGGTCGAGCACCCGGTGCCGGCCATGGCCTCGATCACCGGCTCCGTGCGGGCCGGCATGCAGGTCGCGGAATCCGCCTCCAAGGACCTCAAGCGCGTCCACCTGGAGCTCGGCGGCAAGGCCCCCGTCGTCGTCTTCGACGACGCCGACATCGCCAAGGCCGTCGAGGACATCGCCGTCGCCGGCTACTTCAACGCCGGCCAGGACTGTACGGCCGCGACCCGCGTCCTCGTCCACGAGTCGATCCACGACGAGTTCGTCACCGCGCTCTCCAAGGCGGCCGCCGACACCAAGACGGGGCAGCCGGACGACGAGGACGTGCTCTACGGGCCCCTCAACAACGCCAACCAGCTCAAGCAGGTCGCCGGCTTCATCGAGCGGCTGCCCGGCCACGCCAAGCTCGAGACCGGCGGGCACCGGGTCGGCGAGAAGGGCTACTTCTTCGCCCCGACCGTCGTCTCCGGCCTCAACCAGGACGACGAGATCATCCAGCACGAGGTATTCGGCCCCGTGATCACCGTCCAGTCCTTCGCGGACGAGGACCAGGCCGTCGAGTACGCCAACGGCGTCGAGTACGCACTGGCCTCTTCGGTATGGACGAAGGACCACGGCCGCGCCATGCGGATGTCCAAGAAGCTCGACTTCGGCTGCGTGTGGATCAACACGCACATCCCGCTGGTCGCCGAGATGCCCCACGGCGGCTTCAAGAAGTCCGGCTACGGCAAGGACCTCTCGGCCTATGGCTTCGAGGACTACACGCGCGTCAAGCACGTCATGTCGTCGCTGGACTGACGAGGTCCGGGTCGGCCGCCGCCTCATGCGGCGGGCAGGCCTGCCTCATGCGGCAGAACGCCTGCCCCTTGCGGTTGGTCGGGCCGCCCCATGGCGTGGACGCGCCCGCCTCATGCGGCGGGCAATCCTGCCGCACGGGGCAGAAACGTCTGCCCCGTGCGGTGGGCGGGCCACCGCGCCCCATGCCGCACGGCTGCAGGCCCGGTGCCGTACGCATTGGGGCGCCCCAGGCCCGGCGGCCCGGGGCGTCCCACACCGCCACAGTGGCCCGCATCGGACGCGCTCGTTCCGGTGCGGGCCGTCGCGCGTCCGGCGCCGGTATCATCGACGGCCGGCCGTTCCCGGCCGTCAAGGTGTCGGGAAGTGCGGTCGCCTCCCGGACAGGCCGTACATTGTCCGCGAAGATCCGACCCACCATGCTGCCGGAATGCGAGAGAAGCCAGTGAAGCCCCTGTCCCGCCGGACCCTGCTGCGCGCTCTCGGCGCCGGCGCAGGGGCCGCCGCGCTCGCCGGCTGCGGCGTGCCCGCCGCCTACGTCGAGCCGGCCGACAGGGCTGCCGAGGACCGGTCCGGCAACGACAAGCGCCTCGTGTTCGCCAACTGGCCGCTCTACATCGACGTGGACGAGAACGATCCGCAGAAGCGACCCACGCTCGACGCGTTCGAGAAGCAGAGCGGCATATCGGTGAAGTACACCGAGGAGATCAACGACAACGACGAGTTCTTCGGCAAGGTCAGCCCCGCTCTGATGAACCATCAGGAGATCGGGAGGGACCTCATCGTTGTCAGCGACTGGATGGCGTCCCGCTACGTGCGCCTGGGCTGGGTCCAGGGGATGGACCGCTCCCGACAGCCGAACGTCGACCGCCACCTCGACCCGCTGCTGCGCAAGCCCTCCTTCGACCCCGGCCGGCTGCACACCGTCCCCTGGCAGTCCGGCATCACGGGCATCGCGTACAACCGCAAGAAGCTCGGCCGGGAGATCCGCCACACCTCCGACCTGTGGAAGGACGATCTGCGCGGCCGGGTCACGCTGCTCGCCGGCCTGGACGAGGCGTACTCGCTGCTCATGCAGGGCAACGGCGCCGACGTCACCCGCTGGACCGCCGACGACTTCCACACCATGACCGACCAGCTGCGCGGCCTCGTGCGCAAGCGGCACATCCGCCGCTTCACGGGCAACGACTACATCAAGGACCTCTCGTCCGGTGACGTCCTGGCCTGCCAGGCGTACTCCGGCGACATCATCCAGCTCCGGGCCGACAACCCCGACATCGAGTTCGTCGTTCCGGAGGAGGGCGCCGAGCTGTGGGCCGAGAGTCTCATGGTGCCCAACCTCGCCCGCCACAAGCGCAACGCCGAAGCGCTCGTCGACTACTACTACCGGCCGGAGGTCGCCGCACAGCTCGCCGCCGCGGTCAACTACGTCTGCCCCGTGCCGGCCGCGCGCGATGTCCTTGCCTCGTCCTCGGACAAGGAACAAGCGGAGCTTGCCGAGAACCCGCTCATCTTCCCCAGCGACGACATGCGCAAACGCCTGGCGACGGCGCGCGACATGACCGCACGGGAACGGCCGGCCTTCACCAAGGAGTGGAACGAGATCGTCGGCCTCTAGCCCGCCTCATGCGGCAGCTCCCCGCTGCCCGCCCCATGCGCCCCGCTCAGCCGCCCCCTCAGCCCCGGAGCAGTGACTGCAGTGTGCCGACCCGGTTCGTGGTGATCGCGTCGACGCCCGCCGCCAGCAACCGCCGCATAGTGAATCGGGTGTCCGCGGTCCAGGCCGATACCAGCAGCCCGTCCGAGTGGTTGCGGGACACGAGCTCGGGGCTCACCAGGCCGAAGCGGTAGTTCAGCCAGTGCGGAGCGACCGCGGTGAGCAGCGCACGGCGCGGCGGCATCAGCGTCGTCCACGTCAGAGCGGTCTCCGCATCCGCGTCCGCGCGGCGCACCGCCAGCATCGACGCCGCGCCGCCGCAGTAGTACACGCGCCCGGTGGCTCCGCTCGCGTGCACTTCGGCAACCGCCGCCTCGGCGGCTGATGCGTCCGGCAGGTCGATGAACAGCCGCGGCCCGGAGTGCCCCGCGCCGAGGTGCAGGGCCTCACGCAGGGTGGGCACCCTGCCGCCCGTCAGCTCCCGCAGTTCGTCCGCCGAGAGCGAGTCCAGGACCCGCGTGAGGCCCCACAGACGCTCCAGCGTCGTGTCGTGCAGCAGCACGGGCACGCCATCGCGCGTGAGGCGGACGTCGACCTCCACCGCCCCCGCGCCGGCCTCAAGCGCCGCACGGATCGAGGGGAGGGTGTTCTCCCGGAACCGGTACGGATCGCCGCGGTGGGCGACAGCGGTCACGGCGCGGGCTTCCACAGCGGGGGAGTTCGGGCTGGACATGCTGCTCATTGTCGTTGCGGTGCGCGTCTGCGGCCGTCAGCCCCGCCAGGCGGCGGTGTACGCGTCGATCTCGGCCCGGAGTGCGGCCTTGCCCGCTGCGTCCATGAACGAGGCCTCCACGGCGTTCTTGGCAAGATCGGCGACGCCTGCCGCGTCGAGCTCAAGGAGGCGGGCGGCGACCCCGTACTCGCGGTTGAGGTCGGTGCCGAACATGGGCGGGTCGTCGCTGTTGACCGTCACCAGGACGCCGGCGGCCACCATCTCCTTGATGGGGTGCTGATCCAGGTCGGTCACGGCGCGGGTGGCGAGGTTGGACGTCGGGCAGACCTCCAGCGGGATGCGGTGCTCGGCCAGGTGGGCCAGCAGATCCGGGTCCTGCGGGGCGCTGGTGCCGTGACCGATGCGCTCGGCGCGCAGGTCGACCAGGGCGTCCCAGATGGTCTGCGGGCCCGTCGTCTCACCGGCATGGGGCACGCTGTGCAGCCCCGCGGCGATGGCCCGGTCGAAGAACGGCTTGAACTGCGGCCTGGGCACCCCGATCTCCGGCCCGCCCAGCCCGAAGGAGACGAGCCCCTCGGGCTTAAGCTCACAAGCGATCCGCGCGGTCTCCTCCGCGGCCTCCAGCCCCGCCTCGCCCGGGATGTCGAAGCACCAGCGCAGCACGACGCCCAGCTCCGTCTCGGCCGCCTTGCGGGCGTCCTCAATGGCCTCCACGAAGGCCGCGTCGGGAATGCCGCGCCGGGTGGAGCTGTAGGGGGTGACGGTCAGTTCGGCGTAGCGGATGTTCTGCCGCGCCATGTCGCGCGCGACCTCATACGTCAGCAGTCGCACGTCCTCCGCGTCGCGGATCAGGTCGACCACCGAGAGGTAGACCTCGACGAAGTGCGCGAAGTCGCGGAAGGTGAAGAAGTCGGCCAGCGCCTCGGGGTCGGTCGGCACGGGCGAGTCCGGGTGGCGGGCGGCCAGTTCGGAGACGATGCGAGGGGACGCCGACCCGACGTGGTGCACATGGAGCTCCGCTTTCGGGAGCCCGGCGATGAACGAGTCGAGTACGGACATGCGTGCCTCCATGGCGCGGTCGGCTGGAGCCGGTCGACGGGTGCCGTTCATCGTATGCGGGACGTGCGCGACCGTTGTGCTCAGGCCTTAGCATGACGGAGTATCGACTGGGGAGGGCTATGTCCGACAAGGCCACCGGGGCCGACGAGCAGCCGGAGCCGCGGGACTCCGATCCCTGGGCTCCGCCGCAGCGGCGGATATCCCTCGACAAGCCTGGTGCACAGCCGGTATCCGGGCAGTATGCCGGTGACGCCCAGGTGCCTCATGCCGCCGGATCACTGCGGCCCCATGCAATGCCCGCGCCTTATGCCGTCGCCCCGCCTCATGCGGCCCCGGCGGAGCCTCATGCGGCCCCGCTGCCGCCCCCCGCTCCGGCCCCGGACACCGTCCCGCCCGTGCCCCTCGCACCGACCGGTCCCGGCACCCCCAGCGCGTACCAGGGCAACCCGTACGACCAGACCCTCTACGGACTGCCCGGCCGCCCTTCTGCAGCCCCGGGACCTGGCCTCTACGGCATGCAGGCGCCGCCGTACGGCCAGGGCCCCTACGGCCCCGGTGCGTATCAGCCGGGCTCGTACGGCTATCCGGCCGCACCGTTCTACGTTCCACCCGCGCCCAGCAACGGCATGGGGCTGGCGGCCCTTGTGCTCGGCATCGTCGGCACCGTGCTCGCCCCCACGGTCGTCCTGGGGGTGGTGCTCGGCGTCCTGGCGATCGTTTTCGGCGCCGTGGGGCGCGTCAAGGCGCGCAAGGGAGAGGCCACGAACCCCGGACAGGCGCTCGCCGGCCTCATTCTCGGGGGCGTGGGGCTCGTCGCTACCGCCCTGATGGTCATCGTGTACATCAACGTCGACGTTGACGACAACGACGGTCCGGCGCCCGACGACGACCCCGGGGCGACCTACGGCGCCTACCTGTCGGCGCCGGTGCTGATCGTGGACCGCTCGCCCAGCCGCTGACGCGCCTCCATCAGTGCGAAGCCCAGGAGGTTATCGCCCTGCCAGCGGGCCGGGTCCCCGGCCCGCTCGTCGTCCGCGGCGAGCCCGATGCCCCAGACCCGGTCGAGCGGACTGGCCTCCACCAGCACCCGGTGCCCGGTGCCCAGCAGGTAGGAGCTCAGCGTGGCGTCCTGCGTGAACTTGTGGAAGCTGCCCTCCACCACCAGCCCGAAGCGGTGGCGCCGCCACGTCTCCTCGTCGAACCCGCGCACCATGCGACCCGCGTCCTTCGCCTGCTTCGGGTGCGAGGCCGCAATCGCTTCGGCTTCCGCCTCCGCGTCACCGAAGAGCCGTGCCTTGCCGGCCATCATCCAGTGTTCGGCGGTCGCGTAGACGGTGCCGTCCACCGTGAACGGCGAAGGCCACCACTGGCTGAAGCAGCTCGCGCCTATGCGCCCGTCACGCTGCGGCTGATGCCCCCAGAAAGAGACGTACTTGAAGCGCTCCCCACGGGCGACAGCGGCCACCAGCTCCGCCACCGAGCGCGGACCGTCCGCCTGTCGCCTCTGGTACCGCCCCGTATGCCGCTCCATGCGCTCGTATTCCTGCTGGTCCCCGTTGATCTTCATGCCTGCCATTCTGCAACCTCCGCGGGCACCTGAACTCGGCTGACCGTGCCCGACCGTTCCCCATAGCATTGCCGGACGCAGTTCAACGGAGGGGACATTTCTTCATGTCTGACTACAACCAGAATCCCTATGGGGCGCCCCAGCAGCCCCCGGTGCCGCCCCAGCAGCCCGGCTACGGTTACCCGAACCAGGCGGTGCAGCCGGCGCAGGGCGGCTACCCCGGTCAGAGCGGCTATCCCGCACAGGCGCCGAGCGCCTACCCGGCGCCAAGCAGCTACCCCTCCGCACCGCCCGTCCAGGGCTACCCCGCAGGCGGCTACGCGGGCCCCATGCAGCCCAGCAACGGCATGGGCACGGCCGGCCTCGTCTGCGGCATCATCGGCGCGGTGTGCAGCCTCCTGGTCTTCCTCTGGTTCTTCGGGTTGATCCTGGGCATCCTCGGCATCATCTTCGGCGCCGTCGGCCGCTCCAAGGTCACGAAGGGCGAGGCGACCAACCGGAGCGCCGCGACCACCGGCATCGTCCTCGGCATCGTGGCCCTGGTGCTCCCCGTGCTGTGGTTCGCCTTCTTCGCGAGCCTGCTCGGCCTCGGCGCCGGACTGTAGCCGGATCCCACACCCTGCACCGATTCCGTCGCAGGAACTCGTAACTGCGACGGAATCCCTTGTTGGTTGCCGTCTCCTCTGTCAGGATCGGCCCCGACGCCCCTGTGCTGTGCAGCGCGCAGGGACGCAGCCGGCGGAGGAGTGTGCGATGGGTGCGACGGAGCGGCGGTTCGATGCGGCGGGGCGGTTTGCCGGCGGTGCGCAGTACATCGGGGGGCGGCTGCGCCCGGGCACCTCGGGCCGTACGCACGCGGTCGTGGACCCCGCCACGGGCGAAGAGGTACTCCGGTACGAGCTGGCCGGCCGGCAGGACGTGGACGCCGCCGTCGCGGCTGCCGAAGCCGCCTTTCCCGCATGGGGCGGGGCGACGCCCGGGGAGCGCTCCGACGCACTGCACCGCTTCGCGGACGCTATCGCCGGCCGGGCGGCGGAGTTCGCCCGTGCGGAGTCCGCGCAGTGCGGCAAGCCGATCCGCCTCACCACCGAGTTCGACGTGCCGGGGACGGTGGACAACACCGCCTTCTTCGCGGGCGCGGCGCGCCACTTGGAGGGCCGTTCCGCCGGCGAGTACAGCAGTGACCACACCTCCTACGTGCGCCGCGAGCCCATCGGCGTCGTGGGCTCCGTCGCACCGTGGAACTACCCCCTGCAGATGGCCGCCTGGAAGGTCCTCCCTGCCGTCGCCGCGGGCAACACCATCGTGCTCAAGCCCGCCGAGCTGACGCCCCTGACATCGTTGATGTTCGCCGAGGCGGCCACCGAGGCCGGTATCCCCGACGGGGTCGTGAACGTCGTCAGCGGAGCCGGTGCGGACGCAGGGGAGCGCCTCGTGGGCCATCCAGCAGTCGCCATGACGTCGTTCACCGGCTCCACGGCGGTCGGCCGGCGGGTCGCCGAGATCGCGACCAGGACGGTCAAACGGCTCCACCTCGAACTCGGAGGCAAGGCCCCGTTTGTCGTCTTCGACGACGCAAACCTCGAAGCCGCGGTGCACGGTGCGGTCGCCGGATCCCTCATCAACAGCGGCCAGGACTGCACCGCGGCCACCCGCGCCTACGTCCAGCGCCCCCTGTTCGAAGCATTCGTCTCCGGGGTCGCCGACCTGATGGCGTCCGTCCGCCTCGGCGATCCCTTCGACCCCGCCACGGACCTCGGCCCGCTCGTCTCGCACGCCCAACGCGACCGCGTCGCGGGATTCGTCGAGCGGGCGCGCAAGTACGCCGCTGTCGTCACCGGCGGTGCGGCGCCCGCGGGGGAACTGGCCAAGGGCGCGTACTACCTCCCCACGCTCATCACGGGGGCTCACCAGGGCAGCGAGATCGTGCAGGACGAGGTGTTCGGCCCCGTGCTCGTCGTGCTGCCCTTCGACAGCGACGACGAGGGCATCGCGCTCGCCAACGACACGCCGTACGGGCTGGCAGCGTCCGCATGGAGCCGCGACGTCTACCGCACGGGGCGCGCCACCAGAGAGATCAAGGCGGGCTGCGTATGGGTCAACGACCACATCCCGATCGTCAGCGAGATGCCCCACGGCGGGTACCGGGCGTCGGGCTACGGAAAGGACATGTCCGCCTATTCATTCGAGGAGTACACCCAGATCAAACACGTCATGTCCGACAACACCGCCGTCGCCCGAAAGCCATGGCATCGAACCGTGTTCTCACTGGGCTGATGTCCCGCTCCTTGCGCCGGTCGACGGGATTCCTCCCGGCAGCCGAGCCTCGATCGGCCGGATTCCGGTCGGCCTGCCCGGGCCCGGAGGGCGGAGCCCGGATTCCAGCTTCCGGACGAATGCAGGTCGTTCTCAGGGATCGCCGTGCTCGCGGACTTTCCCGTAATAGACCCCGGCCCACTGCTCGCAGCCGTCGGTCCCCCTTTTCGTCGCGGTCCGGCAATAGGTGTGTAAGTTCGCCCTGAAATTGTTGTCGATGGCCCGACGCGTGTCGTGGTCGAAACGGCCCTGCTTCTTGCGGTTCCGGTAGCCGAAGTCATGGCGCCGGCACGACGGCAGGAAGTCGAAGCCCATGGGCCGGTCCGGGGCCCAGGAGCAGCCGTCCGACGGCCAGTCGAGCTTCTCGGTGCGGCCGGCGTCATTGCGTAGAGGTTCCAGTCCGTATTGCGTACGGACTGGAACCTCTCCATCGAAGATGGCGAAAGCAGCTTGTCGGTATATTCCTGGAGCGGAGGTTTCAGTGACGGTTCGGCGAGGGCCGGTTCGGTCACGGCCCCCATGAGCAGGGCGGCGCCGAGCGTCGTGACGGTCGTCACCGTTCTTCTGCAACCCAACGAATTCCTATTCTGCGTCGCGAGCGGTATTTGCGCTGCCCGCTCACTTCCCCATGTGCGGATACATGCGGAGCCACCGGATTGGCAGGGCCGTGATCCCGTGATCAATGTGAACCGCGGAACTGTTGCGTAATCAAAGGGAAACAATGGGATCCCTTGTTCAGTGCCCGCCTAATCTGCCAAGATCCTCGCTCAAAGTCCGTCGCAGCTACGGAAAGGGCACTTCGCATGGAGCGCTACCAGCCACCCACCGTGGTGAACCGCCGGGCCCTGCTGCGCGGGGGCGGAGCGGGTGCGCTCGCCTTCGGCGGGGCCGTGACCGCGGCCGGATCCGCCGCTTCACCGGTAACGACTACACGAGTGACCTCAAGGGCTACATCGCCGCCCGCACCGCCTGGGGCCGGGGACCTCGTCCAGCTCCAGGCCGGCAACACCGGCACCTAGTACGCGATGCCGGACGCGGGCTGCACGTTTTCCAGCGACAATCTTCTGGTCCCCCGCAACGCCCGCCACCAGAGGAACGCCGAGCGCCTCATCGACTACTGCTACCAGCCGAAGCCCGCCGCACGGCTCGCCGCCGCCATCAGCTACGCCAGCCCCGTAGCCGGGCTGCGGGACGAGCTCGCGAAGACCGACAAGGAGCCGGCCGGCAACAGCCCGACCATCCCCACTGAGGCGATGACGGCGAAGGCCCGCGTCTTCCGCTCCCTGACCACCGCCGAGGACGAGGCGTTCGAGGCCGCATTCTCCGAGCTCGCCGGCGCCTGAACCGCCGCAATGGGCCACCGGCGCGGCGCCCGGCCCCGGACATATGAGAACGTACGCGGCTGTACGTGCCGTACGCGCTCACGCCCTCGAGACCCCTGGACCGAAGAACCATGACAGCAACCGCCCCGACCGACAGCAGCAGCGGCACGGACGTCCGCCTCACCGCCATCAGCAAGAGCTACGGCGCCTTCACCGCCGTCCACCCGCTCGAGCTGTCCGTCCCCGCCGGCTCCTTCTTCGCCCTGCTCGGTGCCTCGGGCTGCGGCAAGACCACCACTCTGCGCATGATCGCCGGCCTGGAGCAGCCCACCACCGGCACCGTGGAACTCGCCGGCAAGGACGTCACCGCCCTCCCTCCGCACAAGCGCCCCGTCAACACCGTCTTCCAGAGCTACGCGCTCTTCCCGCACCTCGACATCTACGAGAACGTCGCCTTCGGCCTGCGCCGCCGCGGCATTAAGTCCGTCAAGAAGCAGGTCGGCGACATGCTCGACCTCGTCCAGCTCGGCGACTACGCCCGCCGCAAGCCCCACCAGCTCTCCGGCGGCCAGCAGCAGCGCGTCGCCGTCGCCCGCGCCCTGATCAACCACCCCCAGGTGCTCCTCCTTGACGAGCCCCTCGGCGCCCTCGACCTCAAGCTGCGCCGCCAGATGCAGCTCGAGCTCAAGCGCATCCAGACCGAGGTCGGCATCACCTTCATCCACGTCACCCACGACCAGGAGGAGGCCATGACGATGGCCGACACGGTCGCGGTCATGAACGCCGGCCGGGTCGAACAGCTCGGCGCCCCCGCCGACCTCTACGAGACCCCCCGCACCACCTTCGTCGCCAACTTCCTCGGCACCTCGAACCTCATCACCGCCGAGGTCCTCGACACCTCCGGCGAGACCCTCGTCCTGCGCGCCTCGGATACCAAACTCGCCCTGCCCCGTGTGCGATGTACCACCGCCCCCCGTGCGGGCGGGAAGCTCCTCGTCGGGATACGGCCGGAGAAGATCACCCTCACGCACGCCGACGACGCCGGCACCATCCCCGAGGGGCGCAACCGCGTCCACGGCCGCATCACCGGCTCCAGCTTCATCGGCGTCTCCACCCAGTACCTCGTCGACAGCCCGGTGGCCACGGGGCTCTCCGTCTACGAGCAGAACATCGAGCGTGACAGCCGCCTCATGCCGGGCGCCGACGTCGTCCTGCACTGGAACCCCGGACACAGCTTCGGGCTGGACGCCGCGCAGAGCATCGAGGCCGGCACGGACGCGGGGGAGGGCACCTGATGGCACTCGTCAGTGACAAGCCCCCCGCGCCCCGTGCGACCGCCCGCACGGCCGCACGAGGCGGAAAGCCCACCCCGTACTGGCTCCTGCTCCCCGGCATCCTCTGGCTGCTCGTCTTCTTCGCCGCCCCGCTCGTCTACCAGGCGTCCACCTCCGTACAGACCGGCTCCCTCGAAGAGGGCTTCCAGGTCACCTGGCACTTCGCCACGTACTGGGACGCACTGACCGAGTACTACCCCCAGTTCTTGCGCTCCGTGGCCTACGCCGCGACCGCCACCGCGCTCTGCCTCGCCCTCGGCTACCCGCTGGCCTACCTCATCGCCTTCAAGGCCGGCCGCTGGCGCAACGTCCTGATGATCCTCGTCATCGCGCCGTTCTTCACCAGCTTCCTGATCCGCACCCTCGCCTGGAAGACGATCCTCTCCGACGGCGGCCCCGTCGTCTCCGCGCTCGCGAGCCTGCACGTCCTCGACGTCACCAACGCGTTCGGCGTCACAGAAGGGCACCGCGTACTCGCCACACCCCTCGCCGTCGTCTGCGGCCTGACCTACAACTTCCTGCCCTTCATGATCCTGCCGCTGTACACCTCGCTGGAGCGCATCGACGTAAGGCTGCACGAGGCGGCCGGCGACCTCTACGCGCGGCCCCTGACGACCTTCCGCAAGGTGACCTTCCCGCTCTCCATGCCCGGCGTCGTCGCCGGCACGCTGCTCACCTTCATCCCCGCCACGGGCGACTACATCAACGCCGAGCTGCTCGGCTCCACCGATCAGAAGATGATCGGCAACGTCATCCAGTCCCAGTTCCTGCGCGTCCTGGACTACCCGACCGCCGCCGCCCTGTCCTTCATCCTCATGGCCGCCATCCTCGCCATGGTCACCGTCTACATCCGCAAGTCCGGGACGGAGGACCTGGTCTGATGACAGCTACGCCCGCCCGCCAGGCCGTTCTCTCCAGCCGCCCCGTGCGGTGGCTCCGCCGCAACCTCGTCGTGATCGCGGGGCTGGCCACACTGGCCTACCTCGTGCTGCCCAACGTCGTCGTCACCGTCTTCTCGTTCAACAAGCCCAACGGCCGCTTCAACTACGAGTGGCAGCGCTTCTCCACCGACGCCTGGACCGACCCGTGCGGCGTCGCCGACCTGTGCGGCTCCCTCTCGCTCAGCCTGCAGATCGCCGTCTGGGCGACCGTGGGCGCCACCGTCCTGGGCACGGCGCTCGCCTTCGCGCTCGCCCGCTACCGCTTCCGCGCCCGGTCCTCCGTCAGCACCCTGATCTTCCTGCCGATGGCCATGCCCGAGGTCGTCATGGCCGCCTCGCTGGCCACCCTCTTCCTCAACATGGGCGTCACCTTCGGCTTCTGGACGATCCTGATCGCCCACATCACCTTCTGCCTGAGCTTCGTGGTGACGGCCGTCAAGGCCCGGGTGATGTCCATGGACCCCCGGCTCGAACAAGCCGCCCAGGACCTCTACGCCACCCCGCTGCAGACCTTCCTGCGGGTCACCCTCCCGATCGCCGCCCCGGGCATCGTGGCGGGCGCCCTGCTCTCCTTCGCCCTGTCCTTCGACGACTTCATCATCACCAACTTCAACGCCGGCTCGACTGTGACCTTCCCCATGTTCGTCTGGGGATCCGCGCAACGGGGCACACCCGTTCAAATCAATGTCATCGGAACGGCGATGTTCGCCATCGCCGTACTGTGCGTCCTTGCTGGTCAGCTGATCGGCGGGCGCCGCAAAAGGAGCTGAGAGCATGGCCGCTCGTGCCATGAACCCTGTCCAAGCACTCTCTGACGCCGCTCACCGGCCCTACTGGCTCGACGACCCCTCCCGGCCGGAGGCGCTCCCCGCGCTCGTCGGCGACGAGCACTGCGACCTGCTCGTCGTCGGCGGCGGATATTCCGGACTGTGGACCGCGCTCCTCGCCAAGGAGCGCGATCCCGGCCGGGACGTCGTCCTCATCGAGGCCCATGAAACCGGCTGGGCGGCCTCAGGCCGCAACGGCGGCTTCTGCTCCGCCTCCCTCACCCACGGCTGGGCCAATGGCGCCTCACGCTGGCCTGGCGAGCTCGCCACCCTCCACGAACTCGGTCTCAAGAACCTCGACGGCATCGAGGCCACCCTCGCTCGTTACGGCATCGACTGCGACTTCGAACGCACCGGTGAGATCGACATCGCCACCGCCCCGCACCAGGTGCACGAGATCCAGGAGGCCGCCGAGGAACTCGAGGCCCTCGGCCTCACGGGCTACGAGTACCTCGACCGGGACGCCCTGCGTGCCGAGGTCCACTCCCCGACCTTCCTGGCCGGACTCTGGGACCGTGACGGGGTCGCGATGCTGCACCCCGCCCGGCTCGCATGGGGCCTCAAGCGCGCCTGCACGGAGCTAGGGGTACGCATCTACGAGCACACGCCCGGCACCGAGCTGTCCTCCCGCGCCGCCGGCCTCGCCGTACGCACCCCGTACGGGCGCGTCTTCGCCCGCCACGCCGCCCTGGGCACCAACGCCTTCCCCTCACTGGTCAAGCGCGTCCGCCCCTACATCGCACCCGTCTACGACTACGCCCTGATGACGGAGCCGCTGAACGCAGAACAGCTTGCGGCCGTCGGGTGGAAGGGCCGCCAGGGGCTCGGGGACGCCGCCAACCACTTCCACTACTTCCGCATCACGCCCGACCACCGCATCCTGTGGGGCGGCTACGACATCGTGTACCACTACGGCGGTGGCGTCCGGTCGGAGTACGACCACCACCCGGCCACGTACCAGAAGCTCGCCGAGCACTTCTTCCGCTGCTTCCCGCAGCTCGAGGACGTGCGCTTCACCCACAGCTGGGGCGGCGCCATCGACACCTGCTCACGCTTCTCGGCCTTCTTCGGCACGGCCCACGGGGGCAAGGTCGCCTATGCACTCGGCTACACGGGACTGGGCGTCGGCGCCACCCGCTTCGGCGCCGATGTGATGCTCGACCTGCTCTCGGGGGAGCGCACGGAGCGCACCGAGCTGGAGATGGTGCGCAGCAAGCCGCTGCCGTTCCCGCCCGAACCGGTGCGCTCCATGGGCATCGGCATCACCCAGTGGTCGATGACGAAGGCCGACGAGAACGGCGGCCGCCGCAACCTCTGGCTCAAGGCGATGGACAAGGTCGGCCTGGGTTTCGACAGCTGAGGAAGGCCGGGGCTGAGGGCGGCCGGGCGGGGCACGGAGCGGGTTCGTACGCAGGCCGCATGTCGGCCTCATGCGGCGGGCCCGCACCCGGCCTCATGCGGCAGCGTGGCGGCGACGGGTGGTGCTGTAATGCGTGCCGTGCTTCGGCCCCATGCGCGTCCTGCCCGGCGCCCCATGCGCAACTTTCAGGCGCACCGGGGCACGCCGTCCTGCGGACAGTGAACCCTTCACCTCCGCCCGGTCCGGAAACCCGCGTAATGATCCGCACTCCGGGGCCTCTCCATCCGTGAACGCAGAACGAGCGGACATGGAATGGAGGCACTGCCATGAGTGACGACGCGGGGAGGCCGAGCGCGGTGGAGTGGCTGGCAACGGCGGCACCCGATCCGGGAACCTGCCGGTGGGAGTGGGAGCGCAACCCCCTCGGGGTGACGCTGCTGCCCGCCGGCAGGCTCTGGGACGTCCTCATCCTCTCCAGCGAACTGGGTCGCCCCACGCTGGAGATCCTTTCGCGCTGCACGGAGCGGGTGGGCCCTGTCCTGGCGGACTTCGGCGACTGCCGCATGGGCTTCTTCGTGCCCCCGGGCACCGCTGCCGGGTGGATTGCCACGGGGGTGCGCGCTGCCGGCACCGGCAGTTGGATCGTCGTGCCTCACCCGGCGCGTGCCGCCTCAGGCGTCCGGTGGGTGGTTCCGCCCGACGGTACGGGAACGCTCACCGACCCCGTGCTGCTGGAGCTGTCGATGCATGAGGCGGCCGTGACCCTCGCCCGTGAGCGGGACGCATGAGGGCCTGTGCCAGGCCCCACAGCAGTACGCCGGACAGGCACCAGGCGCCCACCACGTCGAGCGGCCAGTGGTAGCCGCACCGCACCAGGCCGGCCGCAACGCCCGCGTTCAGGACGACGTAGGCAACCGCTGCCCACGCGCGCGTGCGCGCGTGGCGGTTGCGGGGCTTCATGCGGGAGGGGCGCGCGTGAGGCGGAGGGCTGCCGAGAGCAGAACCGGCATGAGGCGCGGTACGGGCACACGCCGCATGAGGCGACGGCGGAGAGACGCCGGCATGAGGCCGTGCCCGTGATGCGGAGGCGAGGGGCGGCATGAGCAGCAGGAGGGCAGCCCCGTACGCGACCGCGGCGGTGGCCGTATGGCCTGAAGGGAAGAAGCCGTCGTGAACGCCGGACGACGCCATGGCCGGTGGCCCCGTGCGGCCTATCCAGGCCTTCACCGGCACGATCACGGCCGGAACGGCCGCCATCGCGAGAGCCGCCCACACAGACGGCAGCCACGGCCTGGTCCGGTGCCGGCGGCGCAGCAGCAAGGAAGCGACCATGGCGGCGATCAGCACGGGCACCGCGACCGACGTGTTGCCGAGATCGGCGAGGAACTGTGCGGCGCCGCCCGGAGCGGACGAAGCCGCGACCGTACGGCCGAGGTCCTCGTCGAGCGCCCGCAAGGGCCCGCGGGCCGCAACCTGCCAGGTGATCAGAACGAAAAGCAGTGCGCACAGCGCCGGGAAGATGCCGCGCATGAGGCGGCGGCGCCATGCCGGCGGCCCCGGAACAGGGGGGGAGGTTCCGAGGCCGCCGTGAGGACCGGGGTGCCGCGCGCCCCGGGGGGTATGGGGCGGGCGGCCATCCGATCGGTGAGGATGTCCGGAGCGCAGCGCTCCAGTGGTGTGCGCGAAGGCACGGCCGGGTCGGCACTGGGGACGTACCGGCTCGGCTCCGCCCGCAGTACCCTGCGGACGAGGTGTTTCTCTCATCTGCAGAAACCGTACGGCAGGCCGGGCGGTCCGGACAGCCGGATCACCCGTCCACCACCCGCTCCGCACAGGTTCTTCACCCTCGTCCCCTGCCGTGGCTACAGGCGGGCGAAGGCGGCCTCGATGATGTCCAGGCCCTCGTTGAGCAGGTCCTCGCCGATGACCAGCGGCGGCAGGAAGCGCAGCACGTTGCCGTAGGTGCCGCACGTGAGGACGATCAGGCCCTCCGCGTGGCAGGCCTTGGCGAGGGCGCCGGCCGCCTCCGGGTTGGCGTCCTTGGTGCCCGACTTCACCAGCTCGATCGCGATCATCGCGCCGCGTCCGCGGATGTCGCCGATGATGTCGAACTTCTCCTGCATGGCGGAGAGGCGGCCCTTCATGACCTCCTCGATGCGCTTGGCCTTCGCGTTGAGGTCCAGCTCGCGCATGGTCTCGATCGAGCCGAGCGCCGCCGCACAGGCCACCGGGTTGCCGCCGTACGTGCCGCCCAGGCCGCCCGCGTGCGCCGCGTCCATGATCTCCGCGCGGCCGGTCACGGCGGCGAGCGGAAGACCGCCCGCGATGCCCTTGGCCGTGGTGATCAGGTCGGGGACGATGCCCTCGTCCTCGCACGCGAACCACTGCCCCGTGCGGCAGAAGCCGGACTGGATCTCGTCCGCGACGAAGACGATGCCGTTGTCCTTCGCGAACTGCGCGATGCGCGGCAGGAAGCCCTTGGCGGGCTCGATGAAGCCGCCCTCGCCCAGCACCGGCTCGATGATGATCGCGGCGATGTTGTCGGCGCCGACCTGCTTGGTCATGGCGTCGATGGCCTGGGCCGCGGCCTCCTCGGCGCAGTTCTCCGGGCCGGTGGGCCAGCGGTAGCCGTAGGCCACCGGCACGCGGTAGACCTCGGGGGCGAACGGGCCGAAGCCGTGCTTGTACGGCATGTTCTTGGCGGTGAGCGCCATCGTCAGGTTCGTACGGCCGTGGTAGCCGTGGTCGAAGACGACGACGGCCTGGCGCTTGGTGTACGCGCGGGCGATCTTCACCGCGTTCTCGACGGCCTCGGCGCCCGAGTTGAACAGCGCGGACTTCTTGGCGTGGTCACCCGGCGTCAGCTCGGCGAGCTGCTCGCAGACCTCCACGTAGCCCTCGTAGGGCGTCACCATGAAACAGGTGTGGGTGAAGTCGGCGAGCTGGGCGGTCGCACGGCGCACCACGGCCTCGGCGGAGCTGCCGACCGAGGTCACGGCGATGCCGGAGCCGAAGTCGATCAGGCAGTTGCCGTCCACGTCCTCGAGCACGCCGCCGCCGGCGCGCTTGGTGAACACCGGCAGCGTCACGCCGACGCCGCCCGCGACAGCCGCGTTCTTCCGGGCGAGCAGCTCCTGCGACTTCGGGCCGGGGATCGTGGTGACGATGCGGCGCTCCTGGGGGAGGGCCGGGCCTCCGGTCAGTTCAGTCATGGGGTGCTCCAGGGGGAGAGAACGGGCTTCGGACGGACTTTTAGTCGCAGGCTAGGGGCGGCGGCGGGGGTCGGGCATGCTCCGTTCGGGAGAAGTGGGCGCGTCGCGTTGTCCGTACCGGACATGGCGGGGGGCGTCAGGCCCGCCCGCACCTTCCCGGTTGAACACGAGGATGGCATGGCCCGGGGCGCTGAACTCGCCACGGCGGGCCACTAGATTGAGCTGCGGCGCGCACTCACACGACAAGCATGAAGCCGGCCGGCGGGGGGCGAGGGGCAGCGATGGAGCACGAGGGCACGTACGACGCACCGGGGGCACGAGGCGGCCCGCCTGGGGCGGCGGAGGCGTCTGCCCAGGCGGCCGGCGCCCTGCCCCGGCCGCCGCAGTACACGGGCGTGCCGGTGCCGCCACCGATGCCTCATGCCGCACCCCCCGTGCCGCACGGAGCACCTCCTCCCATGCCTGTGGAGGCCCCGCCCCGGCCCCGTGCCGTGCCCCAGCAACCCGGTAGGGCGCCTGGGGCGGCTTCGCCCGACCGGTCCCCGTTCCTCACCTGGCTCCGCGCGTCACGCGTCTCCGCCGGGCCCGGCATCTGGGCGTACGGCTACCGCCCCAAGCCGCCCGAGGAACCGGACCGCATCCCCGGGCGTCAGCTCCTCAGCGGGGCGGTCATCGCCCTCCTGTGCGGCTGGTTGCTGGGTTCGCTGCTCTGGAACGGCTACCTCGGCACGTACTGGCTCTGGCCCCTGACCGTCCTGACACCCGACTCCTGGCACCGGGGCATGGCAGCGGTGTGGACCATCTACATCTACTACGCCATCTGCCTCGGCGCGCTCATCTACGTCTTCGGCCGCCTGGGGCGCTGGCCCCAGGTCTGGCGGCGGTACGCCGCCCCGCTGCTCGCGCGGCTGTGGGACGACGGCGGTGTCATCCCCGCCGCCGTGGGAGGCGGCCCCCGCCAGGACCCCGCCGACTGGCCGCAGCTTCGCGCCGCGGGCGCGCATGAGGCCGCCGACCGGCTCGCCGCGGAGGCCCGCGCCGGGCTGATGAACGACGTCGACCACTCCCGCATCGAGCGCGCCTGGCAGTCCGTACGCGTGCAGCCAGGGCGGCTCGCCGCCTTCACCGAAACCGTTCTGCGGCACGGGGCGGCCGCCTGCGCGCACCCCTCCGGCGCGCGCGACCTGCCCGTCCGCGCTGCCCGCCACGACCTCGTCACCCGGCAGGTGCGTATCGGCGCCGCCGTGGACGACGAACGCAATCCCTACGTGCACCGCGGCGCCGGATACGCCCTCGACCCCGGCCTGCTCGGCACGTCCCTGCTCGCCGTCGGCCCGCCCGGCAGCGGCAAGACCGACCGTCTGGTCCGCCCCGTGCTGGAGTCGCAGTGCCTGCAAGCCCTCGCCGGCCGGACGGCCGTCGTCGCGGTCGGCGCGGCGGGGGCGGGGCTGGCGCCCGACGAGGTGTTCGACGTCGTGGTGCGGATCGGGCGGCAGGACTCCGCGTACGACCTCGACCTGTACGGCGGCACCGACGACCCCGACGAGGCCGCCACCGTCCTCGCCGAAGGGCTCGTGGGCGACCTCACCGCCGCACTGCCGGGCGAGGGCGGGCGCCGGGCCGCAACGGTGCTGGCCCAGATCCTCGGCCCCTACCGCGCCGCCCACGGCCGTTTCCCGTCCGTCCCCGAACTGCGGGAGCTCCTGGACGGCTCACCCGCCGCGGTCGGCGCCCTGCGCGCCGCCCTTGTGGACGCGGGGCATGAGGCCCTCGTCCGGGAGATCGACGCGCGGGAACGGCAGGCGCACCGCCCTGGCGACGCCGGCCCCATGCTCGCCGACCGCCTCGCACTCCTCGACCGCCCCGCCTTCGCCCGCTTCTTCGACACCACCGACCCCTCCCGTACCTTCTCCCTGCGCGCCCTGGAACACCCCCTGCGCGTCCGGATCGACCTGCCCGAACGCGGGCACGCCGAGGCGTCGCGGATGCTGGCCCGGCTCATCCTCGCCCAGTTCACGGAGTGCGCGGTCGCCCGGGGAGACCGCTCACTCTTCGCCTGCCTCGTGCTCGACGACGCCACCCATGCCGTCACTCCCGAGGCGGTACGGGGCCTGGCGCGGCTCCGTTCCGCGAACGCCGGGGCGCTGCTCACTCTCCGCACGCTCGATGACGTACCCGAGTCCCTGCGCAGTGCGCTGTTGGGCGCTGTCGGCTGCCGCATGGCCTTCTCCGGGGTCACCACGTGGGACGGGGCGCGCTTCGCGGAGGTGTGGGGCAAGGAGTGGGTGGAAACCCGTGACGTCACCGACCGTCAGGTCATCGCCCACGAGCCGCTGACCCGCGTCACCCATGTGGTGCGCAGGCTGGTCACGGGGCGGGCGGTCACAGCCCAGTCCGTGACGGTGCGCAAGGTGGAGCGGGAACGCTGGTCCGCCTCCGAGCTGGCGCACGGTGTGCCCGCGGGGCACGCCGTGCTGTCCGCGACCTCCGTACGGGGGAGCAGCGCGCCTCCGGTGCTGATCGATCTGCAGCGATGAAGCGGTCCTGTTCCCCGCGATTGCTCCACTGAGGCAGAATCGGTCGCAGCAGTTCATACGCGGCGGCACTCTTGTCGCGACACCCCCTCCGAAGGTGCCATGCCCCCCACGCTTGCTTCACTCGTCCACCACTCCGCGCTGAAACTCACCGTGCTCGCGGGGGAAGACAGGCTGGACAGGCCGGTCCGCTGGGCGCACGTCAGCGAGCTGGCCGACCCGGTGCCGTGGATGGACGGCGGCGAACTGCTCCTGATCACTGCATTGAAGATCAATGCGGAGGATCCGGAGGCCATGCAGCAGTACGTCCGCCGCCTCGTGCGCGCCGGTGTCGTGGGCCTGGGCTTCGCGGTCGGTGTCAACTATGAGACGGTGCCCGGGGCCCTGGTCGACGCCGCCGCTGCGGAGGGCCTGCCGCTGCTGGAGGTGCCGCGGCGCACGCCCTTCATCGCCATCACCAAGGCCGTGTCCGCAGCCATCGCGGCCGACCAGTACCGGGCGGTGACCGCCGGTTTCGAGGCCCAGCGCGAGCTGACCCGGGCCGCCCTCGGGCCGGACGGCCCGGCCGCCCTCGTCGCCAGGCTGGCCGCACACCTCGACGGCTGGGCGGCGCTGTACGACGCCTCAGGCGGGCTTGTCGCGGCGGCGCCCGACTGGGCCGTGCGCCGTGCCGCGCGCCTCGGAGCGGACGTCGAGCGGCTGCGGGAGCGCCCCGCGCCCGCGACCGCCGTCCTGGGAACGGACCCTTCCGAGGAGGGAGCCGACCGGGTCGAACTGCAGTCCCTCGGCTCCGGGCGGCGCGCACGCGGCGTCCTCGCCGTCGGGACGGGCGCGCCCCTGGGCACCGCCGAACGCTACGCCGTGCATTCCGCCATCGCCCTGCTCACCCTCACCACCGAGCGCTCACGGGCCCTGCAGGAGGCGGAGCAGCGGCTGGGCGCGGCGCTGCTGCGCATGCTGCTCGCCGGCGAACCCGATCACGCGCGGGCCGTGGCCGGCGATCTGTACGGCAGCCTTCTGGACGCGCCGTTCCGGGTGATCGTCGCCGAGGCGGCGGAGGCGCCCGCCGACGTCGACGCTGCGGCACCCGAGGAGGAGGCCGAAGCCCCGGTGGACCCGCTCGCGGTCCTCGCGGACACCCTGGAGACCGCGGCGGGCCGGGTGGCCGAGCCGCTGCTGGTCGTCCCGGACGGCGGGCGGCTCGTCGTTCTCGCGCCCGACGGCGGGGCGGTGGCGGCCGCATGCGGGGAGCACGCCCGCGCCATAGAAACCCGGCGCGGGACGAAGACCCGCCCGCGGGACCGCAGCACCGCGGCACCCGCCTGCGACCTCGTCATCGGCCTCTCCGCCCCCGCGGGGCCCATCGCCTCGGCGGCGGCCTTCCGCCAGGCGGAGCAGGCCCTCTCCGTCGCGCGCCGCCGCGGCAGGGTCCTCGTGGAACACGAGGAGGTCGCCGCCGGCTCCGTCCTGCCGCTCCTCGCGGACGACGCCGTACGTGCCTTTGCGGACGGCATGCTGCGGGCCCTGCACGAACACGACGCCACGGGCCGCGGCGACCTCGTCGCCTCCCTGCGGGCCTGGCTCTCCCGCCACGGCCAATGGGACGCGGCCGCGGCGGACCTCGGCGTCCACCGTCACACCCTCCGCTACCGCATGCGCAGGGTGGAGGAGATCCTGGGCCGTTCTCTTGACGACCCAGACGTCCGCATGGAGCTGTGGCTGGCCTTGAAGGCGACGGCCTCAGGCCAGGAGTGACGGCGGCCTGAGGCCGGGAACCGGCGCCGTCCAGCCTCGGAGACCAGAGGCGGTCTCAAGGGGGCGGGACCGCCTCAGGCAACGATCAGACCCGGAGGCCGGCGGCGCCTCAGGCGGCAGGTGGGACCGCCTCAGGCCCCAGGCGCCGACCCTGGGCGGAAAGCCGGCAGCTGGCAGCAGGTAGCCGACGGCCCGGCAAGGACAGCCCCAGGACAGGAGCGAGGGGGACCCCGACGCGCCCGCCACCCCGCCATTGCGGTGCCCCCTTCCGCAGTACTGCTCCACCACGGACAATCGGCGCCCGGCCGCCCCGCACCTACGGTGGGGGAGCAATATCCACACCACTTGGGAAGGGCCGGGATTGTGACTGCTCCCCACGCGTTCTGGCTGGCCGGCCGCGAGGCCACCGGCGAGGAGACCTTCGACGTCACGAACTCCTGGGACGGCCGTCTCGTCGGCACCGTGAGCGTGCCCACCGAGGCGCAGGTCGAGGAGGCCGTTGCCGCCGCGCACGCCGTACGAGAGGAGTTCGCGGCGACGCCCGCCCACGTGCGGACCGCCGCCCTCGACCACGTCGCGAAGCGGCTCACCGAGCGCGCCGAGGAGATAGCCCAGCTCATCTCCGCCGAGAACGGCAAGCCCATCAAGTGGGCCCGCGGCGAGGTCGGCCGCGCCGTTTCGGTCTTCCGCTGGGCCGCCGAGGAGGCCCGCCGCTTCAACGCCGGCGACGCGCAGCGCCTGGACACCGACGCGGGCGGCACCGGCCGCCTGGCGCTCACGCGCCGCTTCCCGCGCGGCACCGTGCTGGGCATCGCGCCGTTCAACTTCCCGCTGAACCTGAGCGCCCACAAGGTCGCCCCGGCGATCGCCGTCGGTGCGCCGATCATCCTCAAGCCGGCCCCGGCGACCCCGATCTCCTCCCTCGTGCTGGGCGAGATCCTGGCCGAGACGGACCTGCCGGCGGGCTCCTGGAGTGTGCTGCCGGTCCCGAACGACCGCATGCCCGCCCTCGTCCAGGACGAGCGGCTGCCGGTCATCTCCTTCACCGGCTCCGGCCCGGTGGGCTGGTCGATCCTCGACTCGGCCCCGCGCAAGCACGTCACCCTCGAACTCGGCGGCAACGGTGCGGCGGTCGTCCTCGCCGACTGGTCCTCCGAGGAGGACCTCGACTGGGCCGCGCAGCGCATCGCGACGTTCTCCAACTACCAGGGCGGCCAGTCCTGCATCTCGGTGCAGCGGGTCATCGCGGACGCCTCGCTGTACGAGCGCCTCGTGCCCAAGGTCGTCGCCGCCGTCGAGGCCCAGGTCACCGGTGACCCGTCGGACGCCGCGACGGACGTCGGCCCGCTGGTCAGCGAGGACGCCGCCAAGCGGGTGGAGTCCTGGGTGAACGAGGCTGTGGAGAACGGTGCCACTCTTCTCGCGGGCGGCAAGCGCGACGGTGCCACCTACGCCCCGACCGTGCTTGCGGACGTGCCGGCAGACGTGACCATCGCCTGCGAGGAGGTTTTCGGCCCGGTCCTGACGATCACGAAGGCCGAGGGCGAGGAGGCCGCCTTCGCCGCGGTCAACGACTCTCCGTACGGCCTGCAGGCCGGCGTCTTCACGCACGACCTGCAGACCGCGTTCCGGGCGCACCGCGCGCTGGAGACCGGCGGCGTCATCATCGGCGACGTCCCGTCGTACCGCGCCGACCAAATGCCCTACGGCGGCGCCAAGCAGTCCGGCGTGGGGCGCGAGGGCGTGCGCTACGCGATGGACGACTACACCTACGAGCGGGTGCTCGTGCTGACGGGCCTGGCGCTCTGACAGAGCCCGCCTGCACGCAGCAGAGCCTCACCGGACGGCCGGGACGCGCATGGAGCGCCCCGGCCGTCGGCGTTCCCGGCCACGGCTCCCCACTCCTGGCCCGATCCTTGCGGACCATGGCAGTCAGGCCACTCGTTGCCGTCCGTGATCTCCGTGAATCTTGGGGACACCGAACCGAACGGCACGACTGCAAGGAGCGCCATCATGACCGCCACCCCTGCCCGCATGCACGCCATCCGCCAGGAGACCGCAGGCGGCCCCGAGGTGCTGCAACTGGTCGAGACCGACCGCCCCGTGCCGGGCCCGACCGAGATCCTGGTGCGGGTACGGGCCGCAGGGGTCAACCCGGTCGACTGGAAGACCCGGGCACGCGGCTACTACTACTCGGGCCACGTCCCGCCGTTCGGTCTCGGCTTCGACGTCTCGGGTGTGGTCGAGGCGGTCGGCGACGGCGTGACCCTTTACGCTCCGGGTGACGAGGTCTACGGCATGCCGCGCTTCCCGCACCCGGCGGGCGCGTACGCCGAGTACGTCGCCGCACCCTCCCGGCACTTCGCCCCCAAGCCCCAGGGCCTCGACCACGTGCAGGCCGCAGCCCTGCCCCTCGCCGCCCTCACCGCGTGGCAGGCCGTCGTCGACACCGCCCGGGTCGCCGAGGGCCGGCGTGTCCTCATCCACGCGGCAGCGGGCGGCGTCGGCCATCTGGCCGTGCAGATCGCCAAGGCCCGGGGCGCGTACGTCATCGGCACGGCCAGCGCCGCCAAGCACGACTTCCTGCGCAGCCTCGGCGCCGACGAACTCATCGACTACCGCGAGCTGGACTTCGCCGAGGAGCTGGAGAACCTCGACGTCGTCGTGGAGTCCATCAGCGGTGACTACCCGGCCCGTTCCCTGCGCACCCTGCGCCCCGGCGGCACCCTCGTCTCGCTGCTCCCCCTGGAGGAGCCGGTCCTGGCCGAGGCCCGCGAACGCGGCATCCGCGCCGTGCGCATGATGGTCGAGCCCGACCTCGCGGGCCTGCAGGGCATCAGCGAGCTCGTCGAGTCCGGGCGGCTCCGCACGGAGATCGCCGCCGTCCTGCCCCTCGCCGAGGCGGCCAAGGCGCACGAGCTGGGGGAGACGGGCCGCACCTCCGGGAAGATCGTGCTGACTGTCGGCGACTGACCGTGGCATGTCCGCTGGCGTTGCCCGCCTCATGCGGCGAGCCTCGCGGCCTCATGCGGCAGGGGGCGTGGCCTCATCGCCAGCACGGCGCGCCGGGCGGCCCCATGCCGGCTCCGGTCCGCCCCATGCCGCGGCATGGGGCGCCTCCGTGCCGCCGCCTCATGCTGGCGCTCCGTCGTCCCGCACCCGCACAGTGCGCCCCGCAGCCCCGTGACGGAGCACGGAGCGCACTGCGTTCCCCCGTGGTTCCCCCGTACCGCCGGCCCGTCCCCCGTGACCACTGCCGGGCCGACCTCACCGACGGTACGGACCACCTGCGAGCCGGTCGTCCTGTAACGGGTGGAATTCCGCCCTCAACCCGCGCAGCAGCCGCTCGGCGGTCTCCAACCACCGCGGTAGGCGGGACAGCCTCCGTCTGACCGATGCCGAGCCGCCCTCAGGATGGCTACGCTGCGGCGATGCGGACCATGCGGGCGCTACGAGGGCAGGTTGCGGGCCGGCCGAGGGCGGCGCTGGACGTGCCGCTGGCGGCGGGGTTCACCGTCGTAGCGCTGCTGCTCGCCGGCGAGCGCCCGCCGGAAGGCTGGTACTGGGACCGGCCCGACGCCCTCGGCTACACGCTGATCTGCGTCATCAACCTCCTCCTCGCCGCCCGCCGCAGCGCCCCCGTGGCGGTTTTCGCCGGTGCCGCAGCCCTGTGGCTGTGGTACATCGCCGCGGGGTTCTGGCCGGTCGTCAACAGCGCGGCTCTGATGCTGGCGCTCTACACGGTCGCGTCCATGCGCCGCACGGCCCATGCCGCGGCCTGCGGAGTCGCATTCGCCATGGTGTGGGTGGCGGGGGCGCTGTTCTCCGGCAGCAACGCCCCGACGACTGCCGTCGCCCAGGCCCTCGTCGTGCCGTTCATCATGTGGAAGTTCGGCGACAACGCCCGCAAGCTGGGGGCCCGCAACCGCACCCTGTCCGAGCTGACCGAGCAGCTGCGGCGCGAGCGCGAGGAGAACGCCCGCCACGCCGTTGCCGAGGAACGCGTCCGCATCGCCCGCGAACTGCACGACGTGGTCGCCCACCACATGTCGGTGATCTCCGTCCAGGCGGGGCTCGCCCATTACGTCTTCACCGCCGATCCCGGCACCGCCCATGGGGCACTCGGCACCATCTCGGCCGCCAGCGGCGAGGCGCTGGAGGAACTGCGCCGGCTCCTGGCCGTGCTGCGCGTCGGGCCGGAGGGCGCCGGGGAGAGCGTCGACGAGGAAGGCCCCTACCAGCCCACGCCCGGACTGGACCGGCTCCAGGACATGGCTGCGCGCGTACGGGCGGCAGGCGTGGAAGTGGCGCTGCAGATCGTGGGGGAGCGGCGCCCGCTCGCACAGGGACCGGACCTGTGCGCATACCGCGTCGTCCAGGAAGCACTGACCAACGTCATCAAGCACGCCCGCCCCGCGCGGGCCACGGTCCACGTCGCGTTCCTGCCGCACCAGCTGTCGGTCCGGGTCACCGACGACGGGCGGCGAAACGTTCCGGCCATCCCGGTGCCGCCGGGCGGACACGGGTTGATCGGCATGCGCGAGCGCGCCAGGATCTACGGGGGAACCCTGGCCGCAGGACCGCGGGACGCGGGCGGGTTCGAGGTCCGGCTCACCCTTCCCCTGCAGCCGGCGGTGCGTGGGAGAGAGACGGCGGGGAATGACGGGGAAGGTGGGCGGGACGCAGGCGCCTGAGGCGGGCGGCACAGGGGACATACGCGTCCTCGTCGTGGACGACCAGATCCTCATCCGTGCCGGTGTCGCCGCGCTGCTGCGCGCTGCGCCCGGCATGGAGGTCGTCGCCGAGGCCTCCGGCGGCGAAGAGGCCGTGGCGCTCGCCGCCGAGCACCGGCCCGACGTGATCCTCATGGACATCCGGATGCCCGACCTCAGCGGCATCACCGCCATGGAACGGATCCTGTGCGACGCGCCATCCCCCGCGCCCCGTGTCCTGGTGCTGACCACCTTCGACCTCGACGAGTACGTGTACGCGGCCCTGCGCGCCGGCGCCGCCGGCTTCCTGCTCAAGGACGCGGGCCCGCAGCGGCTTCTGGCCGCCGTCACGGCGGTCGCCGGGGGCGACACGCTCTTCGCCCCCAGCGTCACCCGCCGCCTCGTCGAGGCTTTCACCCGGCGGGCGGAAGCGAGCGCCTCCACCCCGCCCGGAACCACCCTCGACGCGCTCACCGGCCGCGAGCTCGAGGTACTGCGGCACACCGCACGAGGCCTGTCCAACGCGGAGATCGCCGCCGAACTCGTGATCAGCGAGGCCACCGTCAAGACGCACCTGAACCGCGCCATGGCCAAGCTCGGCCTGTGCAGCCGCGCACAAGCGGTGGTCGTCGCCTACGAGAACGGCCTCGTCATCCCCGGCACGGGAAACTGAACGGTCCCAGGCCCCAGGCCCCAGGCCCCAGGCCGCTCCAGACCCCAAGGTCACGCCCTGCCTCTGGCGCGTGCCCAGGCCCCAGGCGCAGGCCCCACACCCAGACACCCGAGCCCGCCTCATGCCTATCTACGCCGTGGTGGCCGCGGCCTCATGCTCCAGCAGTCCGGTGCCCGGGCGCCGGCCCCATGCCCCGCCTCATGCGGCAAGGCCCCTTGCCCCGGCCGCCCCCGGACCGGATCGTTGCGCGAGGTCTGGTAGATGCCGGGAGGATCGGGTACATACGGTCCAGTAGTACCGGTCGGTAGCCGACCGGGACGGCCCCGACTGAAGCGGCGAGGTGCCTCATGACCGCACCATCCGTACGACCGGTCTCCGAGCGCGAAGCACGCCAGGTCGCCGAAGCGGCCCGGGAGCAGGACTGGAAGAAGCCCAGTTTCGCCAAGGAACTCTTCCTCGGCCGGTTCCGCCTCGATCTGATCCACCCGCACCCGACCCCCGCCCTGGAGGACGTACGGCGCGGCGAGGAGTTCCTCTCCAAGCTCCGCGACTTCTGCGAGACCCGCATCGACCCCGCCCGCATCGAGCGGGAGGCGAGGATCCCGGACGAGACGGTGAACGGGCTCAAGGAGCTCGGCGCCCTCGGCATGAAGATCGACACCAAGTACGGGGGCCTGGGGCTCACCTCGGTCTACTACAACAAGGCCCTCGCCGTCGTCGGCTCCGTCAGCCCCGCCGTCGGCGCGCTGCTCTCCGCCCACCAGTCCATCGGTGTCCCGCAGCCGCTCAAGCTCTTCGGCACACAGCAGCAGAAGGAGACCTTCCTGCCGCGCTGTGCCCGCACCGACATCTCGGCGTTCCTGCTCACCGAGCCCGATGTCGGCTCCGACCCGGCGCGCCTCGCGACCTCCGCGGTTCCCGACGGCGACGACTACGTCCTTGACGGGGTCAAGCTCTGGACGACCAACGGCGTCGTCGCCGACCTGCTGGTCGTCATGGCGCGGGTGCCCAGGAGCGAGGGCCACAAGGGCGGCATCACGGCCTTCGTGGTGGAGGCCACGGCCGATGGCGTCACCGTCGAGCAGCGCAACGCCTTCATGGGCCTGCGCGGCATCGAGAACGGTGTCACGCGCCTCCACCAGGTGCGCGTCCCCGCCGCCAACCGCATCGGCCCCGAGGGTTCCGGCCTCAAGATCGCCCTGACGACGCTCAACACCGGCCGGCTGTCCATCCCCGCCATGTGCGTCGCCGGCGGCAAGTGGGCGCTGAAGATCGCCCGCGAGTGGTCCACGGCACGCGAGCAGTGGGGCAAGCCCATCGCCCGGCACGAGGCGGTCGGCTCGAAGATCTCCTTCATCGCCGCGACGACCTTCGCCCTGGAGGCCGTCCTCGATCTGTCGGGCCAGATGGCCGACGAGGACCGCAACGACATCCGCATCGAGGCCGCGCTCGCCAAGCTGTACGCCAGCGAGATGGCCTGGCTGATGACCGACGAGCTCGTGCAGATCCGCGGCGGACGGGGCTACGAGAGCGCCGCCTCACTCGCCGCACGGGGCGAGCGCGCGGTGCCCGCCGAGCAGATGCTGCGCGACGCCCGCATCAACCGCATCTTCGAGGGCTCCACGGAGATCATGCACCTGCTGATCGCCCGTGAGGCCGTGGACGCCCACCTCTCCGTCGCGGGCGACCTCATCGACCCCGAGAAGTCCCTGGGCGACAAGGCCCGCGCAGGCGCCCGCGCAGGGGGCTTCTACGCCCGCTGGCTGCCCAAGCTGGTCACCGGCCCCGGGCAGCTCCCGCGCACGTACGCCGAGTTCCACCCCGCGGGCCATCGCGACCTCGCCACCCACCTGCGCTACGTCGAGCGGTCGTCGCGCAAACTCGCGCGCTCCACCTTCTACGCCATGTCGCGCTGGCAGGGGCGCATGGAGACCAAGCAGGGCTTCCTGGGCCGCATCGTCGACATCGGCGCGGAGCTCTTCGCGATGAGCGCGGCATGCGTGCGCGCGGAGCGACTGCGTGCCGAGGGCGAGCACGGGGCGGAAGCGTACGAGCTCGCCGACGCCTTCTGCCGGCAGGCCAGGATCCGCATCGAGGAGCTCTTCGGGCGGCTGTGGACCAACACCGACGATCTCGACCGCAAGGTCGTCTCCGGCGTGATGTCCGGGGCGTACGAGTGGCTCGAGGCCGGCATCCTCGACCCCAGCGGCGACGGCCCCTGGATCGCGGACGCCACCCCCGGCCCCGCCAAGACGGACAACGTTCACCGCCCCATCCACTGACCCCCGCCGCCCCATGCGGGCGCCCTCGCGCCCCATGCGGCGCCGCTCCGCCTCATGCGGCTGCTCCACCGCCCCATGCGGCAGCATCATCGCCCCGTGCGGGCGCGCCCCGCCTCATGCGGATGTCACCCCACGGAGGGCGGACGGGGGCTCCCTGTCCGCCCTCCGTGCGGAAGAGGCAACAATGGAGCCCATGACGGACTCCCTCGCTGACCCGCACCTGCGCTACTCCGCCCCCACCGCCGCGGGCGGACCGCGCGAGATCGTGATCCTCGGTTCGACCGGCTCGATCGGCACCCAGGCCATCGACCTCGTGCTCCGCAACCCCGACCGGTTCCGGGTGACCGGCCTGTCGGCCGCCGGCGGCCGCGTAGGGCTCCTCGCCGAGCAGGCGCGGCAGCTGAGGGTGCGCACCGTCGCCGTCGCCCGTACCGACGCCGTGCCCGCGCTGCGCGAGGCGCTGGCGGCGCAGTACGGGGCGGAGCCGCAGCCCGAGATCCTCGCGGGGCCTGAGGCGGCCGCCGAGCTGGCCCGCAGCGAGTGCCACACCGTTCTGAACGGCATCACCGGTTCGATCGGCCTGGCGCCGACCCTGGCGGCCCTGGAGGCCGGCCGGACGCTCGCACTGGCCAACAAGGAGTCGCTCATCGTCGGCGGCCCCCTGGTCAAGGCCCTCGCCAAGCCCGGACAGATCATTCCCGTGGACTCCGAGCACGCCGCGCTCTTCCAGGCGCTGCTGGGCGGCACGCGCGCCGAGGTCCGCAAGCTGGTCGTCACGGCCTCGGGCGGGCCCTTCAGGGGCCGTACGAAAGCCGAGCTGGCCTCCGTGACCCCCCAGGACGCGCTCGCCCACCCCACCTGGTCCATGGGGCCGGTGATCACGATCAACTCCGCCACTCTCGTCAACAAGGGCCTCGAGGTCATCGAGGCGCACCTGCTGTACGACATCCCCTTCGACCGCATCGAGGTCGTCGTCCACCCGCAGTCCTACGTCCACTCGATGGTGGAGTTCACCGACGGCTCCACGCTGGCCCAGGCGACCCCGCCCGACATGCGCGGCCCCATCGCCATCGGCCTCGGCTGGCCGGAGCGGATTCCGGACGCGGCTCCCGCCTTCGACTGGTCCACGGCCTCCACCTGGGAGTTCTTCCCCCTCGACGACGAGGCCTTCCCGTCCGTGGGGCTCGCCCGGCACGTCGGCGGGCTGGGCGGCACGGCGCCCGCCGTCTTCAACGCCGCCAACGAGGAGTGCGTCGACGCCTTCCTCGCCGGCGGGCTGCCGTTCAACGGGATTGTCGATACGGTCGCGGAGGTGGTGGCGGAACACGGCACGCCCACCACGGGAACCCGTCTCACCGTCGCGGACGTCTTGGAAGCGGAGGCCTGGGCACGCGCCCGGGCCCGTGAACTGGCAGCGCGGACGGCCCCGGCGGCCCGTACCGCGAAGGCGACCTCGGAGGCCCGCGCATGACGACACTGATGACCGTCCTCGGGATAGTCGTCTTCGTGGTGGGCCTGTTGTTCTCGATCGCCTGGCACGAGCTCGGCCACCTGTCGACCGCGAAGCTCTTCGGCATCCGCGTGCCGCAGTACATGGTCGGCTTCGGGCCGACGATCTTCTCGCGGAAGAAGGGCGAGACCGAGTACGGCATCAAGGCCGTCCCGCTCGGCGGCTACATCCGCATGATCGGCATGTTCCCGCCCGGTGCGGACGGGCGGATCACCGCCCGCTCCACGTCACCGTGGCGCGGCATGATCGAGGACGCCCGTTCGGCCGCCTTCGAGGAGCTCCAGCCGGGCGACGAGACGCGGCTGTTCTACACGCGCAAGCCGTGGAAGCGCGTCATCGTGATGTTTGCCGGCCCGTTCATGAACCTCGTCCTGGCCGTCGCGATCTTCCTCGGCGTGATGATGTCCTTCGGGATCAGCACGCAGACGACGACCGTCTCGACCGTCTCCGAGTGCGTCGTCGCCGCCAGCGCCCCGACCGACAAGTGCGGCAAGGGCAACCCGGACTCCCCGGCCAAGGCAGCCGGCCTCAAGCCGCGCGACAAGATCGTGGCCTTCAACGGGCACCGTACGAACGACTGGGCCACGCTCCAGAAGGAGATCCGCAGGACCACCGGCCCGGCCACCGTCACCGTCGAGCGCGACGGCGCCCGCAAGACCCTGAGCGCGAACCTCATCTCCAACCAGGTTCAGAAGTACGACAGCAAGGGTGCGCCCATCAAGGGGCAGTACGTGACGGCCGGGTTCCTCGGCTTCGCGCCCGCCACGGGCGTGGTGCCGCAGACCTTCGGGCAGTCCGTCGACCGTATGGGCGACATGGTGCAGTCCGGCGTCGAGTCGCTGATCGCCCTTCCCAGCAAGATCCCCGATCTGTGGAACGCCGCGTTCGACGGCGGCGAGCGCAAGGCGGACTCCCCGATGGGCGTCGTCGGCGCGGCACGAGTCGGCGGCGAGGTGTTCAACCTCGACATCCCGCCGTCGCAGCAGATCGCGACCATGCTGTTCCTGGTCGCGGGCTTCAACCTCTCGCTGTTCCTGTTCAACATGCTGCCCCTGCTGCCGCTGGACGGCGGGCACATCGCCGGGGCGCTGTGGGAGTCCGTGCGGCGCGCCTTCGCCAAGGTGTTCCGGCGCCCCGACCCGGGGCCGTTCGACGTCGCGAAGCTGATGCCGGTCGCCTATGTGGTGGCGGGAATCTTCATCTGCTTCACTCTTCTCGTCCTCATCGCGGACGTGGTGAACCCGGTGCGGCTCACCTAGCGCGAAGTGAGGACAAACGCCCGTTTGTGGCGACCGGCCGGATTTTGTGGCCGGTCGTCCGCGTTTGAGGAGCCTCCGCGGTGGGATGTGCTTCCAACGGACCGGGTGCCGTAATCTCGAAGCGGAGCCCGCCGATCTCGGGACCTTGATTCACACCTTGGGGTTGCTCGCCACATGACTGCGATTTCGCTTGGAATGCCTTCCGTTCCGATCAAGCTCGCCGACCGCAGGGTCAGCCGCAAGATCCAGGTCGGCTCCGTGGCCGTCGGCGGCGACGCACCCGTGTCGGTGCAGTCGATGACGACGACCAGGACGTCGGATATCGGTGCCACGCTTCAGCAGATTGCTGAGCTGACGGCTTCCGGTTGTCAGATCGTG
>NZ_JOFL01000037.1 GCF_000719265.1 Streptomyces roseoverticillatus
GGTGGGGGCAGGGCTCGGGTACCGGCTCGGGCGCGGGTACGGGTACGGGCTCGGGCGGGGGTACGGGCTGCGGTGGCGGCTCATGCGCGGCGGGGGCGGCATCCGTCGGTTGCGGTTGCGCTTCCGGTTGCGGTTGCTGAATGCTCTGCCGCAACTCGCGCAGCACGTCGCGCTGCCAGTCCCCGCCGTCAGAAGTCATACGTCCCGCCCCTCCGGACCTACGCGAAGGTGCCGAGCAGACGCCCGTACACGCCGAACACACCGAGGAGCAGGGGGAAGAGCGCGATGACACCCACCGATTCCAAGGCGTCGCCGGCCCGGCGCAGCCGCACGCGTACGTGCTCGGGCGGCTGAACCGCCAGCACGGCGAGGGGGACGAGGGCGAGCACGACGAGGAGAGCGAGCGGGCCCCAGGCGGCGGAACGGTCCAGCCACACCCAGGCCAGCCGGGCGATGACGACCGCGGCAGCGGCCAGCAGCGCAACGACTTCGGCGACCAGCGGGAAGGCGCGGGCGCGCAGCGCGAGCACCACGGTGGCGACGGCTGCGAGGGGGATGGTCCACACGGTCGGCGTACGGAGCACGAGTGCGCCGGCCGCGGCGGCGGAGAGCGCCATGACGACGGTGGCGAGCGCGAGGCCGCGGTGGGTGGCGGCGAGCGCGGTCGACACCTGGTGTCGGCTCACGGAGGCACCGGCGGAACGGCGGTCGTCGAGCCCCGAGAGCCCGGAGGCCATCAGCGCGAGACGGGGCAGGAGGCCGAGCACGATGACGGACACGACCGCGAGGACCGCGCCGGTACGGGCCTCGCTCAGCGCGGCCGCGGCTTCCCAGCAGACGGTGCAGCCGGCCACGGCGGCGGCTCCGATCAGCCCGGCGCGGCCGAGCGGTGACACCAGGCCGAGGAGAAGGAGTGTCAGGGCGACGGCTCCGGCGAGCGCGGCGAGGAGCAGTACCCCGGACCAGCTGTGCGCGCCGGCCAGCGTCCATGAGCCCTGCGCGCCCAGCGCGCCGGCGGTGACGGTCAGCGTGGCGGCCAGCCCGCGCCGCCCCGCCCGGCCGAGCAGCACACCGGCGACCGCGGCGATCGCGGCAACGCCGAGCAGCACGTTGCCGACCGCGCCCGGCGCGAACTCGCCCCGGGCGAGGGCGCCGGCAGCGAGCGCCCATCCGACGGTCGCGGCCCCGGCGACAACCCGCCGCGCAGCAGGCCGCCACCGCCATGCCCGCACGTCGAGATGCTCAGCAGCCTCATCAGTAACGTCATGAACAACAGGCGCGGACGGCGCATCCTCCACCCGCACAAGCCGCAACACCGCACCATCGGCGACTCCGGCCGACTCAAGCGTGGCCTCGTGCGCCAGCGCCGACCCGTCGGCGGTCACCAAATGCCGCGACGACGGCCGCTCGGCCACCTGATCGTCAAGCAGCCGCAACACCTCGGGAATCAGCAGCCCCACGGGCTCCTGCGCAGGCAACACGAGATCAACCCGCCGCCGCTCCCCGACCAGGGTGACCCGGCTCAGCCCCGTGCCCGTCCGGTTCGTGGTTCCCGCAGCTATCACGCGTTCGAACCTACCATCGAGGTCTTGATCACCATCGGTCGAGAAAGGGAACGGGAATCAACGCGTGGGCGCCGTCGCAACGCTCGATGAGGGCCGCACAGGCCCCGGCCCGTACGGGCTCTTCCCGATCAGCCGGTGCGAGATGAACGACCATCCCACGCACCCTGCGCACACCACCGCGGCAATCACCACCCCGGCAACGACCTTGCCGACCCGCTCATCCACGGTCCGCCGCCCGCGCTGAGCCCCGAACAAGAGCGCATCACGCAACCGCCGGCGCCGGACGGACACCGACTCCAGCAGCTGACTGTCGTAATCCTGGGCGGGCATTCTTACGCTTTACTCATCACGTGGGGAATTCTCCAAGCCAAGCGCGGTTGAGGAGTTCACTGGGTAGATAGTCGGACTGAACCTCGATCAGACGACCCGCATCGTAGGCCAAACACGTGATGGCGAGCGGCCCGAGGGCGAGATACCCCTCTACACTCCGCTCCCGATCTTCGCTCGCCGTCCAATATGCCTTGTGGAGCTCCAGGGCCTCCACAAGAGCCCGATTGAATCCCTCAGAATCCCTGCGCAGAAAACGGTGGAACAGATTGATCGGCTGGTAGAGAACCTTCTCCAGCAACTCACGGTCAGCGATACGCGCGACGTCCGGATGGGAGCCTTCGATCGCTGCGACGAGCTTGTCGGCCAGCCCCGGCTTCTCCAGCCAGTACGTCTGCAACGCATCCACCCAGTGGTACAGATACTCGTCGCACTCCACACCAGAGGCGCGCAGCAATTCGAGGGAAACCCCGCAGAGCTGGGTCATGCGCTTCTGGTCACGGCAGATGACGGCGAACCAGAACGCCGTGAGCCAGTTGCCTGCGTTTGCATAAGGCTGCGGCCCAGTCGCCGAGATGGCCCGCATCTCATGGTTGATGCGACACTCCACGGTACCCTCGGTCGCGCTCGCCGAGGCGAACAGTGCGGAACCCACCTGCATAGCCGTAACCACGGCTTCCCAGGTGTCGATCCCGGAGGCGTCCGGGTTGACGGCCAGGCGCGCCTGTACATGCAGGAGGGCTTTACTCAATGCGGGATCAAAAGCATTCGGCGATCGCTCCAGCCTCGCGACAGCGCCGGCCAGCCCCTCGCCGATCACTCGGGCGTAGCCCTCATCATCAGGCCCTGGCCGGCCATGCCGAGCCACATCCACCGTCACGAAACATCCTCCCGTCACCCAATGTCAAACTTCCGCATGGCATAGCCGGCATGCTCGACCCCGTTGGGGTTTCCCTTAACAAGTATATAGTCCAACTTGCCTTCATCAAGGGCAGCTTCAAGCTCCTCGGCCAACTTGAGTTCGTTAGGGTTTTCGCGCCCGCGAACCCGCATCTCTCGTAGGATGTCGAAGAAATACTGCCGAGTCCCTTGCATGACTCTCGTGCCATTCGGAAGCTTACGAGGGCCTAGCTGCGTTTTAGTGCTGCTCTTGGCCTCAACCACCACGAAGCCACCGTCCTTGCGACGCCAAACCTGATCGAACTGATCATTGCCGTTCGCAGGGCCGTCAAGCACCTCTCTCGTGGACTTCGGATAATGCTCCGGTATCACATGATGCTCCGCCACGGCTTCGCCGTACGCTTCAGTGGCTTTCGTCATATCGCCATGCAGAGGCTTGTGCAGCGCCTTCGCCTCGACGACGGCAGCCTCATTCACTGAAGTCCTGTCGCCCTTGAAGGCCTCCTGAGCATCCTCAAGGACCTTTTCAGCTACCTGGTCAGCAGCTACCGCAGAGTGGCGCGCCTTCGCCGACTCGTCGAGCTTCTTCAGAGCCTCATCTGTCAGCAGCGGCGTATCACGGCCGCGCTTCTCAGGGCCACCGTAATACTTCTCGGGAACGGGCGGCGGGGCATCGTCCACAGCGACCCACTTGCCTGTTGCACGGTCCTTCACTAGCTGAGGCGGAACGTTTCCGCTATCGTCGGCGATCTTCGTGCTGAGCCGGTTGCCATTGGACTTGTAGTAATCCTCGAAGTACCCCGGCTCATTGTTGGCCCGGTCAACCTGATGCCTCATGATCTCTTGATCGCTCATGCCGCGGTAGCGATCACTCGCACTTCCGTGGCCACGTTCGCCGCCAGCGGCACCGCTTTGACCGGTACGAGCGCCACCTTCACTGAGCCCACCGGCTCCTTCGGTGGCATGCCCGTTGCCGTGTGCCCCAGAGTCTGCTGCGTGACCAGCACCATGGATGTTGCCCGGTCCCGCAGTTGCATGCCGGCCCGCGCCCATACCGTCGTCAGCGCTTCGGGAGAGCCCGCCGCGCTCCGGAAGGCCACTACCGACTCCGCCTCCGGTGCGAGACGGCGCAGAATGGGGGCCCGACCCTGTAGATGGTTCGTGGTTCGCGGATGGGCCCCGGCCGAGGTCGTCGGCCGGGCCGCCGGGGCGGTGGCCCGCCGGACCGCCGGAGGGATGGCTGCCCGAGCCGCCCGGCGCGTGGTTGCGGGGGCCGCCGGGTACCTCGCGGGCAGCGCCCTCCGGAACGTGGGCAGCCGTGCCGCCCGCACCAGCCCCGCCCCTTGGTATGCCGTCGTCCAAGTGCCCCAGCGCAACCTTCGCCTCAGAGCCCGTGCGGACGCTGACGCCCGCCATGACCTCCGCCTTCTCCGGGGCTCTCTTCGGCGCCGCAGCCGCCCGCTCCGCCGCCGAGGGTTCCTTCGGGACCTCGTGGGCCGGCTGCAGGGTTTTGCCGTGTTCGTTGAAGAGGGCGCCGGTCTTCTCGTCCACCCAGACGACCTTGCCCTTGTCCCCCATGACCGGGGACGCACTGTCGGGCAGGCCCGCGGGCCGCACCGGCGGTGCCTGGTCTGCGAGTTTGAACGTGTCGTCGGCGATGCGGAGCGTCGCGCCGCTCCCCCGGAGGTTCTTGAGGGTCGACATCATGTCGCCGACCTTGGTGAGGCCGAACTTCCCGGCCATGCCGACGTACGTCGTCGCGTCCAGGTAGCGCACCTTGGCGGCCACGCTGATCGCCTTCGCCGCCGCGCCGCCCTTCGCGGCGGCGCCTGAGCCGCCTGTGAAGACGGTGGTGAGGACGTTGAAGGAGACCGCGCCGGCCGCACGGGCCGGGTTCTTGCCCCATTGGTCGTAGGCGATGAGCGCCTTGCCGGTTTCCTTCACGGCCCTGCGGGAGTCGCGCAGCCAGCTGGGCAGTTTGTCCTCAGGGGTCGACCAGAGGACGCTACCGGCCACGGGGACGGCGGTGATGACGATGCCGGTGGCCAGTTTGGCGAGGCCCGTCCACGCCTGGCCCGCGGCCTTCCAGCCGTCCGTGCCGACGAGGGTGCCGAGCCCCTTGATCGTGCCCCAGACGCCGTCGACGATGAAGCCGTCCCAGACGAAGCTCTTGATCTGGTGGCCGAGCCAGGCCAGGCCGGTGTACTTCCGCTCGGCCAGCGATCCCCAGGGCGTCTCCTCGGCATGGTCGAGGTCGCTCGCCTTGTAGCCGTACATGTTCGGCTTGTGGGTGCCGTCGTCGGGGATGAGCGACTTGCCGCCGACCAGTGCCACGATCTTGTCGTGGCAGGACCGCTCGGCCGCGTTGAAGGCGTCCGCGGTGGCGTTGACGTCGCGCCACAGGTCGTTGTTGTGGTCGACCTTCTTCTGGTCCTTGCGCCAGTCGTCGTCGCCTTCGATGCTCTCGACGAACCGTAGGGCCTCGGCCTTGAGGTTCTCCAGTTTGGTCTTCAGCGGCTGGACTTCGGCCCGGTAGGCGTTCAGTGCGGAGACGACCTTCTCCAGGTCGTCGGCGAATCCGTCGGACTTCGTGGCCACCGGGGCCGTGGTGGCGAACAACTGCTCCGCCTCAGGGGCCTTGTAGTGCGCCGAGAGGCCCTGGAAGGTGGAGTGTACGGCCGCGCCGGCGTCACGGAATGCCTTGGCGTCCTTCGCCAAGGACGCTGCGTTCTTCTCCAGTTCGGCTAAGTTCCCGGTGAACTGGGGTATGCCTATGGGGACTATGAGCTTGTCGCTCACTTGCGCCCCTCCCCTGCCCGGCCCTGCTCCTGCCCCTGGCCGGGCATCTCGATCACCGGCTCCTTGATCGCCTCACGCTGTTTGTTCTCGGCCATCTTCAAGTCGCCTTTGACGTACTCGTTGGTGGCCTCGATGGCGCCGTTCACCGAGTTGCCGGTGCGCTTCGCCACGTACAGCAGATCGCGCTCCCATCCCTTGAAGTACTCGGCGAGCGCCGAGGCGACCGGGCCGACGGGGGCGGTGCCGCAGTAGGGGCCCGAGATCGTGCCGGCGGAGACGGCAGCCTTCGGCAGGGTCTCCTGGATGTCCTTGCCGGCCTTGCCCATGTCTTCGGCCGCCGTCGTCGTCTTCTCCAGCACGCCCCGCACGCCCGACGGAGAGATGTCCCAAGCCGTCATGAAAAGCCCCCCACGATCTCGTGTCCTGCACCCCGCGGCCCCGCGCCCCTGCGAACCGGCGGGCCGGTCAGCCGATCCCGTCGACCGCGGCCCTCGCCTTGGCCAGCGTCGACTGCGCCGTACCATCGTTCTCCACCAGCGTGGAGCGGACGAGGCGGATGATGTCGCGCACCTCGTTGGCCGCACGGTTCCAGCGGACTTCCTTGCCGTGGTACTCGTCCGAGACGCCATCGGCCTGGAACTCGGCCATCGCGGCCTTCACCGCACGGTCACGGTCGTTGAGCACGCGCTCCAGCTGGCCGATGATGCCCTGCAGCCCGCCCTGCACCTCGCTCGACGCACCCGTGTCGTAGCTGCGCCGGTCCTGGGTCTGACCCATGACGGATCCCCCGCCCCTCTTGTCCTTATCGCCCGGAGAACCGGGCCGCATCGAAGTTGGCTCCCGACATGTTCTGGTGAGCGTTGGACTCCTGCTCCTGGTCACCCGAGCCGAACGCCGTGTCCATGCCCGACTGGCCGCCCAGAATCGACTGCAGCGAGCCGTTCAATGCGGCAGTGATCTCGTCCGCATGCAGCTTGAAAGTGTCGAACGCGGCCTTTCCCGCCCCGTTGAACTTGCCCTCCAGCGGATCCGCTGCCGCGATGAGCTGCCGGATGAGAGTTCCGAGGTCGGTGCTCGCGCCCTCCGTGCCCTTACCCAGGTCGGACAGGGTCGTGGACCCCATGTCGAACTTCATGCACCCGCCCCCGATGAGTCGCGTGTCGTCGCACCACTTCCCGATTGACACTCATGTCTATCGAAAAGATGTCCGTGGTTCAACGCAACACGCCGCACGTATACAGCAGTTCATCGCACGGCGCGTCGCGCCGGGCAGCGTACGAAGCGGGTCTACCAGGCGACCGGCAGGGCCTCCGGCCCGCGGTTGATGGAGCCCCGGCGCCAGCGCATTTCGGATTCCGGGACGGCGAGGCGCAGGTGGGGGAAGCGGTTCAGGAGGGCGGTGAGCATGACTTCGGCCTCCATCCTGGTGATCAGTGCGCCTACGCAGTAGTGGGGGCCGTGGCCGAAGGAGAGGTTGGGGGCCTCGTCGCGGGTGAGGTCGAGGTGGTCGGGGTCAGTGAAGACCGAAGGGTCGCGGTTGGCGGCCAGGTAGGAGACGTAGACGACCTCGCCGCTGCGGATCGTCGCGTCGCCGACCTGCAGGTCCTCGGTGGCGATGCGGGGCAGGCCGACGCCGTTGCGGTGCGGGATGTAGCGCAGCAGCTCCTCCACCGCCTGGGGCAGCAGGGCCGGGCGGGCGCGCAGGGCGGCCAGTTGCCCGGGGTGGGTGAGCAGGGCGTACACCATGTTGGACACCTGGTTGCGGACGGCGTCCATGCCGTTGAGGACGAGCATCACCGCGAGCGAGATCAGCTCCGGCATGTGGAGGCCGCCCTCCTTCTGGGCCTCGACCAGGGCGCTGAACAGGTCGTCGCCGGGGTGCTCGCGGCGGTGCGCGGCCATGGCCTTGAAGTAGCCAGCGATCTCGCCCTTGACGGTGTTGCTCTCCTGCTCGGAGTGGTTGCTGGAGAGGATGACGCTGCGCCAGTTCTGCAGCCGGCCGAGGTCGTGGGGCGGGACGCCGAGGAGCTCGCCGATGAGCTGGGCGGGCAGGGGGCCGGTGAGCCACTCCGTCAGATCGGCCGGGGCGCCCTGCTCCGCCATGCGGGAGAGCATCTGGTCGGCGAGCTCCTCGGCCCGGGGGCGCAGGGCGGCGACGCGCTTGCGGCCGAAGGTGAGGGCCACGTGGCGGCGGATGCGGGTGTGGTCGGGCGGGTCGGTGCGGCCGACGCCGCCGGCGGGGGCCACGACGTGCGGCGTCATGCTGGTGACCGGCCGGTCGACGGTGAGCGCGCGGCTCATCCGCGGGTCGGCCGCGACCGTCTTCACGTCCTCGTAGCGCGTGGCCAGCCAGGCGTCGCCCTCGCCGAAGCGCAGCCGGATCCGGGCGATCGGCTCCTCGCGCAGCAGGCGGTGCATGAGCGGGTCGAAGGCGAGGCCGGGCAGGTGGTCGACCGGCCAGTCGTGGACCGTCTCCCCGGGCGGCCGGGCGGCGGCCATCGGACAGGATTCCCCGGCAAGGCCTCCCGGGTCCACCGGATCCGCCGGGCCGTCCGGAGGCGAAGACTGTGAAGAGTGCGTCGTCATCCCGCTCACCACACGACCGGAAGGTGTTCCGGTCCCCTGATGAGCGCGCTCCGCTGCCACCGGATCTTCTCCACGGGCTCCGCGAGGCGCAGGTCCGGGAAGCGCGTCATCAGCGAGGTGAGGATGACCTCGGATTCCAGGCGGGCGAGCATCGAGCCCAGGCAGAAGTGCGGTCCGTGTCCGAAGGACAGGTGCGGATTGTGCTCCCGGTCGAAGTCGATCTCGTCGGGGTGGTCGAACACGGAGGGGTCGCGGTTGGCCGTGAGGTACGAGGAGTGCACCACTTCACCGGCGCGGATCAGCACGCCCCCCACTTCGACGTCCTCCATGGCGATGCGGCCGAGGCCGACGGCGTTGCGGTGGGGGATGTAGCGCAGGAGCTCCTCGATGGCCTGTGGCAGCAGCCCGGGCTCGCGGCGCAGCCGCTCCAGGTGCTGGGGGTGGGTGAGCAGGGCGTAGACCATGTTGCTGCTGTTGTTGCGCACGGCGTGGGCGGCGCTGGCCTGGATCAGCAGGGCGATGGCGACGGCCTCCTCCGTGCTGAGGTCGCCCTTGGCGACGGAGGCGGCCAGCTCGCTCGCGAGGTCGGGGCCCGGCTCCTTCTGCTTGCGCTCCAGCATCTCCACGAAGTAGGCGGCCATCTCCGCCTTGGCCCGGTCGCTGGCCTCCCGCCCGTGGCCCGCCGACAGCAGGACCTCCGTCCAGTGCGCCATCCGCGGCAGGTGCTCGTCCGGTACGCCCATCAGGTCGCTGATGACGGCGAGCGGCAGGGGCCCGTTCAGGTGCTTCATCAGGTCCGCCGGGGGGCCCTCGTGCTCCATGGCGTCGAGGAGTTCACCGGCCACGCGCTCGGCGCGGGGCCGGAGCCGTTCGAGGCTCGCGGGCGTGAAGGAGCGGGCCACGGCCTTGCGCAGCCGGGTGTGCTCGGGCGGGTCGGCGAAGCCCACGGCTTCGTCGAGCGGGATGAAGTGGGGGGCCAGCCGGGTGATCGGGCGGCCGAGCACGGCCTGGCGGCTGAACCGCGGGTCGGAGGTGACGAACTTGACGTCCTCGTAGCGCGTCACGAGCCAGGCGTGGCCCTCGCCGTGCGGGAGCTTGACCCGCGAGACCGGCTCCTCCCGCAGCCGCTCGGCCATGAAGGGGTCGAAGTCGAGCCCGCGGAGGTCCTCCACGGCCCAGAAGCGCACCGGGTGCTGCTCGGAGTCGGATGCTGTCGTGGTCGCCATCAGCTGTCCCACCCGCCTGTTCCGTGCTGTTACCTGGGTATGTCTGTGGGTCTGTATGTCTGTATGTCTGTGCCTGCGAACGTCCCCCCTCAGGGCAAGCTCCCCGGAAAGCCGCACGAGCAACGGGACACGCCGGGAAAATCACCCGTACGGCTTACGACGCCCGCCGCGCGCCCCACCGACACTCCGTCACATCACCTACACCCAGGGCCCGAGCAGGGATAACACTTACTAAATGACTAAAGTGTTCACATGAGTCGTCGCTCCAGTGGACTGATAGGCACCTGGGCCGAGGCGCAGCGTCAGCAGCAGCGCCGCCAGGAGGCCGAGCACCGGGAACAGATCCAGTTCCAGCGGGAGCAGGAGCGGCGGGAGCGGGCGGCGGCGCGCGAGGCCGCGCGGGCCGACCGGGAGCAGCGGGCCGCCTACCGGCAGCGGCGCGAGACCGAGGCGCGGCGGCGCACGGAGGAGCTGGACGCCCGGGTCGCGGAGGTGACGGGGCTGCTGGTGGCGGGATGCCGGGTGCCGGCGTTCTCGACGGCGGCGCTGCGACGGCCCGAGACGGTGGAGCCGTTCCACCCGGGGCACCTGGGGCAGCCGGTGCCGATGCCGAACCCGGTCTTGTACCAGGCGCAGGGCGGCTGGGGCTTCGGCGCGAGCCGCAGCCGGGAGCAGTACGAGCAGGACCTGCGGGCCGCGCAGGCCGCCGAGGCGGCGCGGCTGCGGCAACTGGAGGCCTACCGGCGGCAGTACGAGCAGTGGGCGGCCGCGCACCTGACCGAGGTCCGGGAGCACAACGCGGGCGTGGAGGAGATGCTCACGGCGCTGCGCGCAGGCGACCCCGACGCCGTCGTCGACTACTTCTCGGCCGCGCTGTACGCCTCCTCCGCCTGGCCCGCCGAGTTCCCGCACCAGGTGTCGGCCGCGTACGACCCGGGGGCCCGGCAGCTGGTGCTGCTGTGGGAGCTGCCGGGGTACGACATCGTGCCGGAGGCCAAGGCGGTGCGGTACATGCCGACCGCCGACGAGGAGAAGGAGACGGCGCGGCCCGCGGCGCAGCGCCGGGCCGTGTACCGGGACGTGCTGGCGCAGTGCGTGCTGCTGGTGCTGCGCGACCTCTTCGCCGCGGACGGCTCCGGGGTGCTGGAGTCCGTCGTCGTCAACGGCTTCGTCGACGACCACGACCCGGCCACGGGCCGCCGCGCCCAGATCGTCCTCGCCTCGGCCTCCGTCTCCCGCCCGGTCTTCGCCGGGCTGCACCTGGAGCAGGTCAGCGCGGTGGACTGCCTCACCGACGGGCTCGGCGGTCTGCTGTCCGCCCGGCCCGACCAGCTCGCCGCCGTGCGGCCGGGCCGGATGCCCGCCGACGTCGGGCGCAGCGTCGTCTCGCACGGGGGCGGCGACGACCCCGACCTGTACGAGATGGACCCGGTCGAGTTCGAGGCGCTGGTCGCCCAGCTGTTCCGCGCGCGGGGCATGCAGGCCGTGATGACGACCCGGTCCAACGACGGCGGCGTGGACGTCGAGGCGCTGGACCCCGACCCGATCAGCGGCGGCCGGATCATCGTGCAGGTGAAGCGGTACCGCAAGACGGTCCCGCCGACCGCGGTCCGGGACCTGTACGGCACGGTGCAGGGCGCGGGCGCCAACAAGGGCGTGCTGGTCACGACCTCCGGCTTCGGCCCCGGCTCGTACGCCTTCGCCAACGGCAAACCGCTCACTCTCGTCTCGGGCGAGGAGCTGGTGGGGCTGCTGGGCCGGCACGGGCTACGGGGCCGGCTCGGCGGCGGAGCGGGAGACCGCGCGGGGCGGGCCGCTCCCCCGGCGACCGCGCCGGACGACAGCGCGGCCGGCGAGCCCGACGTGCCCGGCGAGCACAACATCCTGGGCATGGCCTGGTCCGGCGCCGTCGCCCTCGACGTGTGCGCCCTCGTCTGCCACGGCACCCGCGTCCTCAGCGACGATCACTTCGTGTTCTTCAACAACACCGCCACCCCCGACGGGGCCGTGCGCACCGTGCCGCCGCCCCGCGGGGACAAGGCCGCCGTCCGCGTCGCCTTCGACGCGCTGCCCGCCGACGCCGACCGGCTCGTGCTCGTCGCGGCCGTCGACCCCGAGGTGAACCCGGAGGCCGACCTCGCGGGCTTCACGGACGCCCGGATCCGGCTGGCGGACGCGGCCGGGGCCGAGCTGGGACAGCTGGAGGTCTCCGACGGCCGGGCGGGCGAGACGGCGCTCGTGCTCGGCTCCTTCCGGAAGCGGGCCGGCGGCGACTGGGACTTCGTGATCGGCGGCCAGGGCTACCCGGGCGGCCTGGAGGAGCTGCTGGGGGACTACGGGATCGAGGTCGCGTAGGAAACCGAGGCCGGTGAGAAGCCGCGCAAGAACGAGCCGGTGGGCAGCCGCGCAAGACCGAGCCGGTGGGCAGCCGCGCAAGACCGAGCGGGTGAGAAGCCGCACAAGATCGGCCGCCGGGAGTTATCCACAGCCCCCGTGCGTGTCGGCGGACCCCCCTAGACTTTCCGCATGGCCGACCTCACCGAGACCGCCCGCCCCGCCGCCCCCATCCCTTCCCCTTCTCCCTCCCCCACGCCCGCCGCCGCGGGCAGTGAGGCCCTGGGCTGCCTGCGGCGCGTCTTCGGTTACGACGCGTTCCGCGGCGACCAGGAGGCGATCATCGAGCACGTCGTCGCCGGCGGCGACGCGCTCGTCCTGATGCCGACCGGTGGCGGAAAGTCGCTGTGCTACCAGATCCCGGCCCTGGTCAGGCCGGGCGTCGGCGTGGTCGTGTCCCCCTTGATCGCCCTCATGCAGGACCAGGTGGACGCGCTGCGGGCCCTGGGCGTCCGGGCGGGCTTCCTCAATTCCACGCAGGACATGGACGAGCGCCGGCTGGTCGAGGCGGAGTTCCTCGCCGGCGAGCTCGACCTGCTGTACCTGGCGCCTGAGCGGCTGCGCGTGGAGGGCACGCTCCGGCTGCTGGACCGCGGCAAGATCTCCCTCTTCGCCATCGACGAAGCGCACTGCGTGGCCCAGTGGGGCCACGACTTCCGGCCGGACTACCTGGCCCTGTCCGCGCTGCACGAGCGCTGGCCCGACGTGCCGCGCATCGCCCTGACCGCGACGGCCACGGAGGCCACGCACGCCGAGATCGCCGCCCGGCTGCAGCTGCAGGGCGCCCGGCACTTCGTCGCGAGCTTCGACCGGCCCAACATCCAGTACCGCATCGCGCCGAAGAACGACCCGAAGAAGCAGCTCCTGGAGCTGCTGCGCACCGAGCACGCGGGCGACGCGGGCGTCGTCTACTGCCTCTCCCGCAAGAGCGTGGAGGACACCGCCGCCTTCCTCGCCCAGCAGGGCATCGAGGCGCTGCCGTACCACGCGGGCCTCGACGCGGGCACGCGCGCCGCGAACCAGGCGCGCTTCCTGCGCGAGGACGGCATCGTGATGGTCGCGACGATCGCCTTCGGCATGGGCATCGACAAGCCGGACGTACGGTTCGTCGCCCACGTCGACCTGCCGAAGTCCGTCGAGGGCTACTACCAGGAGACGGGCCGCGCCGGGCGCGACGGCCTGCCGTCCACGGCCTGGCTGGCGTACGGCCTGCAGGATGTCGTCCAGCAGCGCAAGATGATCGACGGCTCCGAGGGCGACGAGTCCCACCGCCGCCGCCTGGCCTCCCACCTCGACGCGATGCTGGCCCTGTGCGAGACCGTCGAGTGCCGCCGCGTACAGCTCCTCGCGTACTTCGGGCAGGAGAGCGGCCCCTGCGGCAACTGCGACACCTGCCTCACCCCCGCCGAGACGTGGGACGGCACGATCGCCGCCCAGAAGTTCCTCTCCGCGGTCTACCGGCTCGCGCGCGAGCGGCGCCAGAAGTTCGGCGCGGGCCAGATCATCGACATTCTGCTCGGCAAGAAGACCGCGAAGGTCATCCAGCACGACCACGACGGCCTCACCGTCTTCGGCATCGGCGCCGAGCTCAGCACGGCGCAGTGGCGGGGCGTGGTCCGGCAGCTGCTCGCGCAGGGCCTGCTCGCCGTCGAGGGCGAGTACGGCACGCTCGTCCTCACGGACGCCAGCGGCGAGGTGCTGGGCGGCCGGCGCGAGGTGCGGCTCCGCAGCGAGCCGGAGCGGCCGGCGCGGACGGCGGCCAAGTCCGCCGGGTCCGGCTCCGGCAAGCGGCCCGCACCGGCCGACCTCCCCACCGAGGCACTGCCGGTCTTCGAGGCGCTCCGAGCATGGCGCGCGGCCACGGCAAAGGAACAAGGCGTCCCGGCGTACGTGATCTTCCACGACGCGACGCTCCGGGAAATCGCCACGGCCTCACCCACGTCCCTCACCGAACTGGCCGGGGTGAGCGGCGTAGGCGAGAGCAAGCTGGCGAAGCACGGCGAGAAGATCCTCGACCTGCTGACGGAGCTGCGCACGGCGACGGAGCTGGAAACAGACGGCTGACGAGGGCGGTCGGCGGACGACGGCGGGAGGGGGCCGGGGGCGCAGGGGCAGGGGCCTGGATGCTGACGTGTATTTGTGGCGCCAAGTGCCGGGCAAGAACACGTAGAGGGGAAGGGCGCCGTAAATATACGGTCCAGGGACCCTGCCCCGGAGCCCCCGGCACCCGGCCCACGACCACGGCCCGGAGCCTCAGCCCCGCCGCGGCTTGATCCGCTGCTGCGCCGCCAGGACCGCCGCGCCGTAGCGGGGGTCCGGCCGCAGGGCGTGTTCGCGGTGGCAGGCCTCGGTGAATTTGAGGACGTGCTCGTCGCCGTGCTCGACGGCCCGGGCGATGAGCTCGTCGAACGGCGGCACGTCCGTCTCCGCCGCTTCCCGGGCCGCCGTCTCCTCCCCGCCCCGGTCGTCGGTGAAGGCCACGAGCAGCGTCGTGTGGACGTGCCAGAGCGCGGCCGCGGACGGCGCGTGGAGCTCGTCGGGCAGGTGCGGCAGCACGAGCCGTACGGCGGCGGGCGCGGTGACCGCGTGCACGAGCGGTACGGGGAAGAGCTCGGGGTGCCCGAGGTAGACCCCGGCGAACGCGGTGGTCATTTCGCTGAGCAGCCACTGCGTCCCGGCGGGGGCGAGGGCGCCCAGCGCCTCGTGGTAGCCGGCCAGCTCGCCGGGCCGGGCGAGCCGTTCCGCGGCGACGGCGCGCCCCCGCTTGCCGGGCCCGGCGTAGGGGGTGCGGGGCAGTGCGGCGATGGCGCCCGCCAGGTCGTGGTGCCCGCTCATGCGGACCTCGCCGGGCAGGTGGGCGAACCGCGCGGCCCAGTAGGCCATGCCCCGGGCCAGCTCGGTGAGCTGATGGGGCGTCGGCTGCTCGGCGGCCGCGAGGGAGCGCACGGCGTGGGCCGTACGGATCAGACCGTGTGTCAGGCCCGCGAGGAGGCCGGGCAGGAGCCGGGGCCACCAGCGGGCGAGCACGTCGCGCCAGGGTGCGGCGGCGAGTTCGCGGCGGAAGAGCTCCTCCCAGTCGCCGGCGCGGGAGAAGTCGCCGAGCGCGGGGCGCCAGGACGTCTCGTCGGCGGGGTCGAGGGCGAAGCTGCGTGCGGGCAGGTCGTGGTGGGGCATGGCGGTGCGGTAGCCCTCGACCCAGGCGGCCACTTCACCGCCGTGGCCGAGGGCGGCGAGCGCCTCGGCGCCCATGGGCCCGTGGTTGGCGAGGTCGGCGCTGCCCCCGCGCTCGTACCCCAGGTCGTCCATGCGCTCCAGCGCCTCGTTGAGTGCGTCGTGGTATCGGATCGCCGGCATGACAGAACTCCTCCCCCTGCAACGGATCGCTTCGGCTTACCCAATAGTTCGGATTTCCGAAGCGTCTACACTCGCAGTATGCCGCACGACCCCGCACCCGGGAAGGACCGCCCCCGGCTTCCCACCCCCGAGGAGACCGAAGCGATCGGTCTCGTCCCGCTGCTCTCCCCGTACATCCGCCAGGCCCGCACCGAAATGCCGGACGAGCTGCGCGCGCTCTTCGAGGCGCACAGCCTCACGGCGCGGCACGGCGCGGTCCTGCCGCAGCTGATCGCCGAAGCGCCTCTGGCCGTGGGCGAACTGGCGCGCAGGATGCGGCTGTCCTTGTCGACCACGAGCGAGCTGGTCGGCGCCCTGAACCGGGCCGGCCTGGTGGAGCGCCGCGAGGATCCCGCGAACCGGCGCCGCACGCTCGTGGCCGTCGTGGACGGTCACCGGCCGGCGGTCGAGGCGTTCATCGCCACCCGCTCGCAGCCGCTGCTGCGCGCGCTCGACAGCCTCTCGCCCCGCGACCGGGCAGGGTTCGTCGCGGGCCTGACCGCGTGGGCCCGCGAAACGCAGCAGGCCGGGGGTGGGGCGCCAGTGGACAGGAGCGGCTCCTGACTCACCGCACGCCGGTGAGGTGGGCGTACACCACCACGTTCCCCAAGTACGCGTGGCTCTCCTCGGAGAACCCGCCCCCGCAGGTGATCAGCCGCAACTCGGCGCGCTTCGCGGGCCCGTAGACCTTCTGCGAGGGGAAGTCCGCGCGGCTGTACACCTCGATCGCGTCGATGGCGAAGAGCGCCGTCCGGCCGTCCGCGCGCGCGACCTCCACGCGGTACCCCTTCTTCAGGGCGCCGAGGTTGTAGAAGACGGCGGGCCCGGTGGTGGTGTCGACGTGGCCGGCGACGACGGCGGTGCCGGTCGCGCCGGGCGCGGCGCCGTCCGCGTACCAGCCGGCGACGTTGCTCTCGTCGTCCCGCGGGCTGGAGAGGCTGCCGTCCGCGAGCAGGCGCAGGGGCTCCAGCGGCGCGTCGACGTCGATCGCCGGGATCCGCACCCGCGTGGGCACGGCGATCGGCAGCGGCGGGACCGCGCGCTCGCCGCGGGCCGGTTCCGTACGGGGCCCGGTGGCAGGGAAGGCCTCGGCCGCGGAGGGCTGCGGGGGCGGGTCCTGGATGTCGGCCCCGCGCTGGATCAGCCAGCTGCCCGCGCACAGGGCCGCGGCGAGCAGCACGGCGACGACGGCCTTGCGCCGGGAGTCGCGCGCCTGGGGGGACGGCGGGCGGCGGCCGGGCCGGGCGGCGCCACCGGGGCCGGGGCCACGACCGCCGCCGGAGCCGCCGCCGGGGCCGGGACCGCCGAAGCACGCGGGAGCAGCCGGGCGGGGCCCGAAGGACAGCGAGGACGGCGAGGACAGGGAGGACAGCGAGGACGGGCAGGCCGGGGAGCCCGCCGGCGCCCGCAGGCGCGGGTTCCGCCGCATCTGCCGCGAGTTCCGCGCCTTGCGGGAGCCGCGTGCCCGCCGGCCGTCGCCGGCGTTCTGCGACTGGGACATGGATCTCCTCCACCGCGTCCGCCGCGCCCGTGGTCCCCGGACGCGGGGGCGTTCGGGGACCGGGGGGCGGAGCGGGCCGGGGGCGCGTCAGATCCGGTTGCCGTTGCTGCCGCGGCGCCGCAGGTACCAGGTGCCGCCGACCGCCGCGGTGGCCAGCACGGCCGCGCCGGCCATGAGCTCGGTCATCCCGGAGTCGTCGCTGGCCCCGCCGACGCCGGTCTTCATGCCGCCCTTGGGGGGCTTGGCCGGGGTGGAGGAGCCGCCGCCCATGCCCATCGAGGGGCTGTGGCTCGCGCCGCCCGTGGAGGTGCCGCCCATGGAGGTGCCACCCGTGCCGGACCCGGTCGAGGCGGACCCGCCCGAGCCGGCGGAGACGACGACGTCGCCCGTGGCCTCCTTGCCGTTGTGGCACTTCACGCCGATGCCGTACGTGCCGGCCTTCGCGCTGTTGGGGACCTTGAAGGTGCCGATGACGCTCTCCTTGTGCGTGCCCGGCTTGAGCTCGAACGAGGCCGGGCCGCCGACGGCGCTGGCGTCGCCCGCGCCCGAGCCGTTGGCGCCGCAGGCGGTGGTGTTCACCGTGACCTCGGCCCCGGGCTTGACCGGGTTCGGGGAGACTTCCAGCTTGCCGAAGTCCCCGGCGAGCGCGGGGGCGCTCGCCAGCCCGAGGGCGGCTATGGAAAGGGCGGTCCCGGTGAGCACTCGTGAGTTACGCATGCTTGTTCCTCCGTGAACGCGGCCGGGGCACGTGATGTGCCCACGAAGGGGAGTGGGGAATTCCGCGCTCCTCAGAGCCGAGGGAACCGGGATCCGGGGCGCCCCGCACTCTGACAGCGCATCAGAATCCCCGGTCCGGGCCGCGCCGCGGGCCGGGGCCGGCGGGCGTAACGGCAGGTCACCGGGGGTGGCCCCGCCGTCACCGGGACGGACGCCCCCGAACGCGGCGAACGGGTGACCCCGGACCACCGCGCCGGACGCCCCGCCCCCGGGTCACCCGTTCGGCGGACCCGGCCCGCGCCGGGCGCCCCCGCGATCCGCACGCACGACCGGGATCCGCGCCGGGGGCGCGCAACCCCCGCGCGAATCACACGGAACGGTGACCCCACAGTCGGAGGGGTCACTTCCGCCGGGGGCGCGCGTATGCTCTGCGCCCATGGGGGAGGAGACCGAGGTCCCCGTCAACACCGAGGTGCGCGGCGAGACTTGGCGGGCCCGCATTTCCACGTCCGGCGGCGATGTCCTGGGGGCCGGCATCCTGCTGGCCGCGGATGCCGTGCTGACCTGCGCCCACGTCATCCCCGCCGGCCCCGGCGACCTCACCGGCCACGCCGTCCCCGGCGGGGAAGTGCTGGTCGAGCTGGTCGGCGTGCCCGGCGCCCGCCCCGTGCCGGCCCGGGTGGCCGACGGCTGCTGGGTGCCCGAGCTGGCGGACTCCCGGGGCGACGTCGCCCTGCTGATCCTGGCCGAGCCGCAGGACGCCCGCCACGCCGCCCCGCTGCACCGGGTCGCGCCCACGCGCGGCCGGTCCGTCTGGATGTGCGGCTTCCCCAGCACGCGGGAGCTCCAGGACGGGGTCTGGTTCCGGGCCACCCTCGCCGGGCCGTCCGGGCCGCGCGGCGAGTGGGTGCAGATGTTCCCCCTGACCCCGGAGGAGACGGTGCGGCCCGGCTTCAGCGGCGCCGCCGTGACCGACGCGGAGACGCACCGCGTCCTCGGCATGGTCGTCAGCCGCTACGACGACCGCTCCTCGGCCGCCCCCGCGAGCAGCCGGCTCCACCTGTCGTACATGATCCCCATCGAGACCGTCGTCCGGCACCTGCCGGCCATCGACCGCTACGTGAGCGGAGGCCGCGGCAACGGCCTGCCGTCGGTGCCCCGGGGCGCGGCCCGCGACCGCGAGTTCGCCCGCTGGCTGGCCCGCTGGTTCGCCGCCGCGGAAGGCACCCGGCAGGTGGAGGCGATCGTCATCAAGAAGGGCGAGGCGATGCGCGCGGCGACGCTCAGCCGGGCGGTCGCCCTCGCGGACCGCGAGCTGCCCGCGGACGCACCGCTGCCGGCCCCGCGCAGAGCGCCCCTCCCCGTCGGCACGCACCCGCCCTCCCCCGCCCACGCACCGCCGCCCGGCACCCCGCCCCCGGCCGCCGCGCCCCGCAACGGCACCGCGCGCCGCCCTCCGTCCCCCTACGGGCCCCCCGAGGACCCGGATGACGATCCCCTGCCCACCGAGGAGCCGGATGACGATCTCCTGCCGCCCGTCGGCAGCGTCGACCTCGCCCTCGACGTCTCCGGGGAGACCGTCGCCGACGTCGCCGGGCGCGTCGCCGACCGGCTCGGGCTGAGCCCCGCCGGGGACGACGGCTCGGCGGTCGGCCTGCTCGGCGCCGCCGCCGTGCCGCTGACGATCGTCGCGGAGGGCGTCGACTACGCGGCGGACCCCCTCGCGCTGGTCGAGTTCACCGACCTGCTCGCCGCCCGGGGCGCCCGCCTGCTCCTCGTCTTCCGCAACCCCGAATCGCAGAGCCTGGAGCTGGCGCTGAGGATGGCTGACCCCGGCAAGGACGAGACAGCGGCCCGGCTCGACCGGGTGCGCGACCGCATCGACCACATCGCGCGCCGCGAGCGCACCGCCCACGACCGCACCGCCCTGATCGCCCCGGTGCGGCCCGTGCCGCAGCGGGCCGCCGCCCTGCGCCTGGACCTCACCGCGCTGCGCCGCCACCCGGAGCCGGGCGGCGCGCGCTTCCTCGCCGACCTCGGCGCCTTCGAGAGCACCGTGGAGTCCGAGCTGCTGCGCGTCGAGGAGGTGATCGGCCTGGCCGAGACGCAGATCGCCCGGCGCAACGAACTGCGCGGCCGGCTGGAGGCATTCTTCGCGCTGCTCGCCGCCCGCAGCCTGGAGGAGGAGCGGGCCGCCGCGCCGCTCTACCGCTCCGCGCACAACCTCCTGCACCGGGCGCCCTGCGAGCTCGCCGAGGCCGAGCGCGCCGTGGAGCGCTTCGCCGAAGCCGTACGCCACCACACCCACCGACCGCGAGGGGGCGACGCCTCGTGAACTCCCCGGCCAACCCTCCCGGCGAACGCCCGCCAGGACCCCGGGCCGCCGCCCCCGCCCCGCCCCCCGTCGGTGCGCCCTGCCCCCGGCCCGGCTGCGACGGCCGCGTCGAGGCCACTGGTTTCTGCTCCACACGCGGCCACAGCGTCCGGCCCGCGGCGCCCGGCGGCCGCGGCGGCGTCCCGCCCGTGCCCGAGAGCCCGCCCACCGCCGGCGCCCGCAGGCGCGCCGAGACCGCCCAGTTGTTCACCGTGGGTCCCGCGGGCGACGGCCTGCTCGACCTGCCCGTCATCTCCACCCCCTCCCCCGAGGCCCTCGTCGTCACGGACCCGAGGGCCCCGGTGGGCGGCAAGGCCTGCGGCCACGAGGGGTGCACCGCCGTCGTCGGCAGGTCGTACGCCGGGCAGGCCGCCCTGCCCGTCGGCTTCTGCGACCGGTGCGGCCACCCGTACGACTTCACGCCCCGCCTGGCCCCCGGCGACCTGGTCGGCGGGCAGTACCGCGTGGTGGGCTGCGTGGCCAACGGCGGCCTCGGCTGGGTCTACCTCGCCCACGACATGCGGCTCGACGGCAACCCCGTGGCCCTCAAGGGCCTGATCAACGACCGCGACCCCGTATCCCTGCAGCGCGAGAAGGAGGAGCTGCGCGTCCTCATCAGCTCCGACCACCCGGACATCGTCCGCGTCATCAACTTCGTCTCCCACAAGGACACCACGGGCCGGGAGGGGAACGGCCCGGGCGGGGACGGCAGCCACACCCGTTACATCGTCATGGAGTTCGTCCGCGGCATGCACCTCTCCCAGGTGCGCGACCGCATCACCCGCGAAGAGGGACCCTTCGGCGAGGACCGCGTCTTCGAGTACGTCCTCTCCTACGGCTGCCGCATCCTCGACGCCCTGGAGAGCCTGCACCGCAAGAACCTCGTCTACTGCGACCTCAAGCCCAACAACGTCATGCACTACGCGGACCGCATCAAGCTCATCGACCTCGGCGCCGTCCGCGACCTCGGCGACCGCACCGGACACGTCCTCGGCGCCCGCGGCTTCACCGCCCCCGAGGTCGTCCGCACGGGCGTCGAGGGGCTGTCCGTCCGCTCGGACCTCTTCACCCTCGGCGTCACGCTGCGCACCCTCTCCGAGGGCTGCCGCAAGCAGCCCCCCGGCCTGGGCGCCGAGTCCTACGCGCGGGTCCTCGCCCGCGCCACCGCCGCCGATCCGCAAGAACGCTTCGGCTCCGCCCGCGAGATGGCCGAGCAACTGCGCGGCGTCCTGCGCGAGATCCGCTCGCTGCGCACCCGCACCGAGACCCCCGAGCCGTCCACCCTCTTCGCCGCCACGGCCACCCTCCTCGACGCCTCGCTCGGGCGCGTGCCGCCCCTGGAGCGCTGGCTGGCCGGCGAGCAGCGCCCGCTCCTCGGCCCCGGCCTGCCCGAGCCCGGCCGCGTGCCGCACCACCTGCCCGTGCCGTACCCCGACCCGGCCGACCCGGCCGCCGCCCTGCTGGCCCAGCCCACCACCAGCGGCCCCCGCCGGCTCATCCAGCAGCTGTACGCCTCGGGCCGGGAGACCGCGGAGATCTGCTTCCGGCAGCTGCGCGCCCACCTCGAACTGGGCGAGCTCGACGCCGCGCGCGAGCGGCTGACCACCGCCCGCGCCCTCCTCGGCGACCTCGCCCCGTACGACTGGCGGCTCTGCTGGCACCAGGGCCTGCTGTTCCTCGCCCGGCGCGACACGGCGGCGGCGCAGGGCGAGTTCGAGCGCGTCTACCACGCCCTGCCCGGGGAGTACGCACCGAAGCTGGCCCTCGGCTACTGCGCCGAGAAGGCCGGGGCCCCGGCCGACGCCGAGCGCTACTACGACGCCGTGTGGCAGCGCAGCCGGTCGACGCAGGGCAGCGCCGTCTTCGGGCTCGCCCGGCTGCGGCTGGCCGCCGGCGACCGCACCGGCGCGGTCGCCCTCCTCGGCAGCCTGCCCGAGGTGTCCCGGCACTACGACGCGGCCCGGATCGCCTGCGTCCGCATCCTCGCCGGGCGGCTGGAGGCCGACGACGGGCCCCTCCTCCCGGACCGCTCCGACCTCGCCGCCGCCTTCGGCCGCCTCCCCCGGCTCTATCTGGACGAGGGGCACCACGCCGGGCCCGCCCGCGACCGGCTGGAGGCCGAGACCCTCGAAGTGGCCCTGGAGCGCGTGGCGACGCGGACGGGGGCGGCCCGCACCCGCTCCCGCCCGTTCCTCCGTCCTGACGACAGCACCGGCGGCACCGGCGGCACCGGCGAAGAGGAGTTCACCCTGCGCACCCGGCTGGAGGCGAAGCTGCGCCGGCTCGCCCGCCAGGCCCCCACCCCGGACGGCCTGGCAGCCCTGGTCGACCTGGCCAACAGCGTCCGCCCCAAGACCCGCTTCTGACCCCGGGGGAACGAATGGACCGCAGCAAGGAACCGAGGCCGTGAACCGCGACGACGGGGAGGCCCCGGAAGACCGCGCGCCGACGGCGGCACTGCCCGCCCTGACCGCCCAGCTGGGCCAGAACAAATACCTGGCGGCGGGGTCCGGCACCGTACCGGCCCACGCCGTCCTCACCGTCGAGGGCCACGGCCTGGCCGGGCTCACCACCCACGCCTCCTCCGCCGAGGTCGTCGTCATCGACTGCTCCGGCTCCATGAGCTGGCCCAGCACGAAGATCGCGGCGGCCCGGAAGGCCGCGGCCGCCGCCATCGGCGTCCTGCGCGACGGCACCCGCTTCGCCCTCGTCGAGGGCACCGACAAGGCCCGCGTCGTCTATCCGGCGACCGGCCGGATGGCCGTTGCGGGCCCCGACACCCGGGCCGACGCCGCCCGCACCGCGCACACGCTCGTCGCCGCGGGCGGCACCGCCATCACCTCCTGGCTCGCCTGCGCCCGCGACCTCCTCACCGCCGACGGCCAGGACCACCCCATCCGGCACGCCCTCCTGCTGACCGACGGCAGGAACGAGCACGACCGGCCCGACGAGCTGGAGCGCGTCCTCGCGGACTGCGCCGGGAAGTTCACCTGCGACGCGCGCGGCATCGGCGACCAGTGGGCCGCCACCGAGCTGCGGGAGATCGCCGGCCGGCTGCACGGCATCGCGGACGCCGTCGAGCACGACTCCGACCTGGAGGCGGAGTTCCGGCGGATGATGCGCAAGGCCATGGACAAGGCGCTGACCGGCATCCGGATCCGGGTCCGGCTGCGCGTCGGCAACGAGCTCGGCTTCTTCAAGCAGGTGTTCCCCACCGAGCTCGACCTGACCCAGGAGGGCGTGCGGACCGGGGAGCGCACCTGGGAGTTCCCGACCGGCGCGTGGGGCGACGAGTCCCGCGACTACCACCTGTGCGTCACCGCCGACCCCACCGGCGACCCGATGGGAGAAGACATGCAGCTGGCCTCGGTGGCGCTCGTGGCCGAGGGCGCGGGCGACCACCCCGCCGAGACGGTCGTCTCCGTGCCCAGACCCGTCCCCCTGCTCGTCCACTGGACCGACGACCCCGTCCTGTCCACGCGCGTCGATCCGCGCGTCGCCCGCTACAGCGGCTACGCCGACCTCGGCCGGGCCGTCAACGCCGGCTGCGAGGCCTTCGAGGCCGGGCGCCTGGGGACGGCGGAAGAGGAATGGGGCGAGGCGGTGCGGCTCGCGCACGACCTCGGCGACGAGAAGATGCTGCGCCGGCTGCGGCGGCTGGTGCACGTGGAGGACGCCGGCGAGGGGCGGGTCCGGCTGCGCGACGAGATCACGGCGGGCGACCTCAACTCGGCGTGGGTCGTCTCCAACCACAGCACGCAGACCCGCAGGCCCGGGGCGCCGCCGCGGGGCGCCCGCCCGCCGCACGAGCCCGGCCCGCCGCCGGCCGCCGCCGTGCCGGGGCAGCGCCCGCGGAGTGGGCGGAGGAAGAACGCCGCCGTGCCCGACGTGGAGTGCCCCGCGTGCGGCCGCGTCTCGCCCGGCACGGCGAGGGTCTGCGCCCGCTGCGGCACCGCGCTCCCGGCGGGCGACGGCCCCGCGCCGGAGCGGCGCGCCCGGCCGGAACAGGAGCCCCCGGAGCCGACCGCATGACCGCCCCCACGACCGCCCCGGCGGGGCCGACCGGGCCCGCCGCCGGGTTGTTGCCCGGCACCCGCTCCTGGCTGATACGCCGCCTGGCCGCGCTGCTGACGGCGACCGTGCTCGCCTGCGGGGCCCTCTTCACGGCCTTCTACGGAGTGAGCCGGGGCGCGGACGAGGTGCCCGGCCGGACGATCCCGGCGATGGGCTACGTGGACGGAGCGGAGACGGCCCTGCGGCAATCGCTGGCGGCCGCGAAGACGACCCTGAACAGCCCTGCCGCCCCGGCGGAGGGCCCGGGCGAGGAGTACAAGGCGAAGCTCAACGCCGCTTTCCGGAGCCTGGAGAAGGCCGCCGCGGCCACCGTCGCGGGCGGCGGCAGGAACGATCTGGACACCGTGGCCGGCCAGCTCTCCTCGTACGACTACCTCATCGGGCAGGCCGCCCGCAGCCAAGCGGCCCCCGGCCGGGCCGACGAGCGGCTCCGCGACACCTATCTGCGCTACGCGGACAGCACGCTGAACCGCGAGAAGAGCGGCATCCTCGCCCGGCTGAAGGCGGTCCAGGACGAGCAGACCCGGGTTCTCGTGGCACAGACGTCGTCCGGCCGGCTGCTGAAGTCGGCCTGGGGCGTGGCCGTCGCGCTGTGGGCCGTGCTGGTCTGGCTGCTCGCCGACACCCAGCGCTTCCTGCGCCGCCGCTTCCACCGCCGCTTCAACGGTCCCCTCGTCGGGGCCACGGTGCTGGTGGCGGCCCTCGTGCCGGTGCTTCTGCCCGCCGCCCTGCGGCTGCAGGACGACCTCGATTGGGCCCGGGCCCACAGCATCCCCCGGGGCGGGGAGACCGCGAGCGAGCACATGGCGGCCATGCACTGGCTGACCGCCGTTCCCGCCGGGATCCTCCTTGCGGCGGTCGTCGCCGCCGCGCTGGTCGTCCTCGGCCTCCAGCCGCGCATCGAGGAGTACCGCTTCGCCCGCGTCCCGCAGCGGCCCGGCCGGCGGATCCGTTCCTTCGAGGCCGCGACGGTGCTGCTCGCCCTGTGGCTGGTGCTGCTCTCCGCCATCGGCGCCGGCGACGTGCGCACGGTGCACAACGGACGGATCAGCGTCCTTGCCACGTGGACCGACGCCGAGCAGGAGCACTTCCAGGCGCTGCTGGACGCGTACGCCGCGAAGTACCACGTCAACGTCGACTACCAGGGCACCACGGCCCTGCGCGAAGTGCTGCTCTCCCGGCTGAACGCGGGCAACCCCCCGGACATCGCGATCCTGCCCAGCCTCGGCGAGGTCCAGGCATACCTGAAGGAGAAGCCCCGGCCGCGGAGCCTTCGCCCCGTCCTCAACGAGACCCTGAACGCGTACGGCCCGCTGTGGGCCCCCCGGTTCGGCAACGAGGTCTACGCCGTCGCGGTCAAGGCCGACCTCAAGAGCATCGTCTGGTACGACCCGGCCCGCGGGCAGAGCCCGCGCGCGCTCGCGGCCCGGGGCGGCGGCCAGTGGTGCGCCGGCATGGGCGGCGACGGCACATCCGGCTGGCCGGGCACCGACTGGATCGAGGACATCCTGCTGCAGCAGAGCGGCACGGAGGCGTATGAGAAGTGGGCCCGGGGCGAGCTGCCGTGGACGGAGGGGCCCGTGCGTGATGCGTGGGAGGCGTTCGGCGGGATCTTCACCAAGGGCCCGGCTGCGGCCGCCCTGGACAACGACTGGGGCCAGAAGATCCTCACGTCGAAGCACTGCACCCTCCAGCACCAGGCCTCCTTCGCCCGCGACGCCGACTACACCGGGCGTGCCGCCTTCGCACCCACGCGCGATGTACTGCCGGACATCGCCCGCCACCCCGCCGCCACCGAAGTCTCCGCGGACTACGCGACGCTGTTCGCGAAGAAGGGCAGCAAGAGGGGCGACGCGGCCGAGGACCTGCTGCGGTTCCTCACCACCCGGCAGGCGCAGGAGGTGTGGGCCTCCGCACTGTCCAAGGAGGAGAAGCGGAACAAGATCACAACCCACCCGGGCCGGCCGTTCTTCGTCACGGCAGGCGCGCCCCGGCCCGACCCCGGCACCGAGCGGGTCAACGCCGCCGTCAGCAGGACGCTCGGCGGCCCGCAGCCCAAGTGCCTGGACGCCTCGGACATGATGCCGCTCCGGATGCGGTTCGCCTTCCAGCACGGGGTGCTGGATTACCTCAGCGACCCCGGCCCGGAGAAGCAGCGGCAGGTGCTGGACTATCTGGAGGGCGTGCGGAAGGAGCTGAAGGGCGCCCCGGGGGCCGCCTCGCCGCGCGTGTGCGAGTGACCCCGGCCGGGCGGGCTACTTCGCCAGGTCGTCCGGGCAGCCCGTCCCGCGCGGCAGCTTGTAGCGCGCCACGACGTGGTACGTGCCCGCCTTCGGGGCGTGCAGCAGCGTCCAGTCGTCCTCCGGCCGGTCCTCGCGGGCCTCCTGGACCTCCTTGGACAGGCAGCCGTTGACGTTGACCGGCGGCTCGCCGCGCGGCCCCGCCTTCGGCGGCTGGACGTCCTTGCCGTCCTTGTCGACCAGGCCGAGCCACGGGGAGTACGGGATGCGGATGAGGACCGGGCCCGGCTTGTTCACGGTGATCGTGAGGCCCTCGGCGTCCGTGCGCTCCACGACCGCCGGGGGGTCGGCGAGGGGCGTCGGCGCCTCGACCTCGAACAGCCGCCAGTTGTCGTCGGACCACACCTCGCGCAGGTACGGCTGGCCCTTGGTGACGAGCTTGGCCTCGTCGACGGCCGCGTGGTCCGGCTCGCCGGCGGGCAGCACCACGTAGCGCACGGCCCAGCGGTCGAGCCAGGCGCGGTAGCTGGAGGAGGTGAGCATGCCCGGCTCGTAGAAGAGCGGGTTGCGCTCGCGGTCGGCCTGCCGGTTCCAGCCGCGGGCGAGGTTCACGTACGGGGTGAGGGCCGAGGACTCGCGGTGGCTGCGGGCCGGCACGACCTCGACGCGGCCGCGCGCCGCGTCGGCCTGCTGCAGCCGGTGCACCAGGGGCGCGAGCTCGCGCGCCCAGGACGCGGCGGGCGTGGTGTGCATGATGTCGCCGATGGAGACGGCGAGCTGCCAGATCGTGCACGTGGCGAGGGCGGCGATCAGTGCCGTCCAGCGCAGGCCGCTCTTCAGCAGCTCGGCCGGGCGCGGCACCTTCAGCTCCGGCAGTGCCGCGACCAGCACCGTACCGCCGAAGATCATGCCGAGCCGGGAGACGTTGGTGCCGATCTGGGAGGGGATGAGCCACACCAGCAGGACGGCCAGGACGTAGAGCGCCGAGGCCGTCCGGACCGTGCGCCACTCCTTGGGGACGAACAGCACCCCGAAGACGCCGCTCAGCAGCGGCAGGATCGCCGAGACGAAGGCCATCGGCTGCTGGCCCGAGAACGGGAACAGCCATGCCGAGAGACCCACCACGACGGCCGGGGAGACACCCAGCGCGTACGCCGCCGGGCGGCGCTTGCCCAGCCACAGGGCGGCCGCGACGAAGCCCACGAACAGGCCGGCGACCGGGCTCGACGCCGTCGCCAGCGCGGCAGCCAGCGCGGCGAGGCCGGCACGGACCCAGCGGTACTTGCCCTCCGAGCGCCAGCGCATCGGCCAGGCGAAGATCACGGCGACGGCCGCCAGGCCGAACATCGTGCCGAGCCCGAAAGTGACCCGGCCGGAGATCGCGTTGCAGGTCAGCGCGAAGGTGCCGTACAGGGCCGGCACGAGCGGCCGGCGCACCACCCTGCTGCGCACGAGCAGCAGGGCGAGCAGCCCGGCGGAGAGCGTGCCCGCGATCATCATCGTGGTGCGGACGCCGATGCTGGCCATCAGGTACGGCGAGATCACGCTGTACGAGACGGGGTGCATGCCGCCGTACCAGGCGAGGTTGTACGCCGAGTCGGGGTGCTGGCCCACGAACTCCGCCCACGCGTCCTGGGCGGCCAGGTCGCCGCCGCTGTTCGCGAACACGAACACCCAGATCACGTGCGCCACGGCCGCGATGACCAGCGTGGTCAGCACGGGGCGGCCGGCCAGGGCGCGGCCGGCGCGGGTCAGGCGCTCGCGGAAGGCGGAGGGCGGTGCTATCCCGGCGGGGGTGCGCCCGTCCTGCTGGTCACCCGGCTCGTCCGGCTTGTCGGCCCGTGCCGGGCCCACGGTGGTCACTGCGGCTCTCCCCGTCTTCCCCCGACGTCTTCCCCCATCGTCACGCTGTCACGGACTTTCGGGTAGCGCACGGCGCGGCGCCGTACTCAAACCCTCGCGACGCTAGCACGCCGCGAGGGACCGGCAGGGGCGGTGACCACCGCCCCTGCCCGCGTCAGGCGACGCTCGTCAGCCGAGACGGGTCAGCTTCGACCCGAAGCCCGGCTCGGCCAGGGCCGACTTCAGCGCCACCGGCACCCGCACCTGGCCCGGGCCGCTGCCCACGGTCAGCATGCCGACCTCGGCACCGGACTTCGCCGTGTGCGGCAGCTTGTGGCCGCCGTCGTTCAGCGCCAGGCCGACCGTCAGGCCGGACCAGCCGACCGCGGTGACGTCCTTGGTCGCCACGACCGGGGTACGGCCGCCGAGGCCGTCGTCCACGGCGCCCACGACGTCGCCCTTCTTGACGACCGTCTTCGCCTCCAGCGCCTTCTTCGCGGACTCGATCGCGTCCTTGGTCGCCGCGACCACCGAGTCGATGATCGGCGTCTTGTGCTGCGCCAGCACCGCGCCGATGATCAGCTGCGTCGTGCCGCCGATCTTCTTCTCCGCGGCGAAGAGCAGGTTGCCGCCGGCCGCCGTGGTCGTGCCCGTCTTGATGCCGGTGCCGTACAGCGGAACGATCGGGTTGAAGTTCTTCTGCTTCTCGCCGTTGCTGTCGATGTACTCCGTCAGCCCCGAGATCTCCCGGAAGACCGGGTCCGCCATGGCCTTCCTGCCCAGCTTGACCAGGTCCTTCGCCGTGCTCTTCGTTGTCGCGTCGAAGCCGCTCGGGTCGGTGAAGTTCGTGTTCACCATGCCCAGCTCCTTGGCGGTGTCGTTCATCTTCTTGACGAACGCATCCTCGGAACCGGCGTCCCAGCGGGCCAGCAGCTTGGCGATGTTGTTCGCCGACGGCAGCATCAGCGCTTCCAGCGCCTCGTACTCCGAGAGCTTCTGGTTCTCGGTCACCCGGACCAGGGACTCGCCCTCGGGCTTGCCCTTCTGGTAGTCGCTCACCGCCTTGGCGTCGACCGTCATCAGGGCGCCCTTCTTGTCGCCCTTCTGCATCGGGTGGTCGCGAAGGGTGATGTACGCGGTCATCACCTTGGTGACGCTCGCGATCGGGACGGGCTTCTCCTCGCCGTACTCGCCCAGGCTGCCGAGGCCGTCGACCTCGACGTACGCCTGGCCGGACGTCGGCCACGTCATCTGCGCCTTGTCACCGTCGAACTTGAACGCCTTGTTCGCCGTGAGCACCAGCTTCGGCTCCGGCAGCGGGCGGAACGCCTGCACCACGCAGAAGACGATCGCCAGCAGGATCACGAGCGGGGTCCAGATCTTGACCCGGCGCAGGACCGTGCGGACCGGCGTCTCCGGCGGCGGAGGCGTGTTCGTCAGCTGCGCCAGCAGGTCCAGCGGCGCGGCGGGGGTGCCGGGGGCGGATGCGCCTTCCGGCTTGGGGGACGGCTCCTTCGGCGGGGCGACGCTGACCGGGATGGCCGGCTTGGCGGGGGCGCTCGCCTTAGCGGCGGGCGGGGTCGCCTTGGCGGCGGGCTCGGCCGGGGCGGCCTTCTTGGCGGCCTTCTTGGCGGCGTCCTTGGCGGCGTCGGACTTCAGCGGTACGAACTGGCTGGTCCGCTCGGAGTCGGAGTCCTCGCGCGGGGCGGCCTTGGCGGGGCCGGCCTTGGGCGCACCGGCCTTGGGCTCGGGCACCTTGGGGGCCTTCATCAGCGCGGTCGGCTGATCGTCGGAGGAAGGCTCAGCGGAGGGCTTGGCGGACGCCTTGTCGGAGGACTTGGCAGCCGCGTCACCCTTGGGCCGGACCGCACCGAAGACGGCGGTGGCCTGGTCGGCGGGCGCGGAGGGCTTGTCCTTACCGGAAGCGGGGGCCGGGGCCTTGCCGTTACCGGAAGACGCGCCCTTCGGCGCCGCGGCGGACTCCCCGTCCTTCGGCCGGACCGTACGGAACACGGCGGTGGCCTGGTCGGGGGACGCGGCGGGCTTGTCCTTACCGGAAGCGGAGGCGGGGGCCTTGCCGTTACCGGAAGGGGAGCCGTTCGCGGGCCGGTCGGCAGCGGCGGGCTTGGCGGCCTCGCCATCGCCGGCGGCCTCGCCGCCCTTCGGGCGGACCGTACGGAAGACGGACGTGGCCCGGTCGCCGGACGCGGCGGGCTTGTCCTTACCGGAAGCGGAGCCCTTCCCGCTATCGGAAGGGGAGCCGTTCGCGGGCCGGTCCGCAGCGGCGGACTTGGCGGCCTCGCCATCGCCGGCGGCCTCGCCGCCCTTCGGACGGACCGTACGGAAGACGGACGTGGCCCGGTCGCCCGACGCCGCGGGCTTGTCCTCACCGGAAGCGGAGCCCTTGCCTGAAGCGGAGGGCTCGTTCTTCGCGGGCTTTGCGGGCTTCGAGGACTCGGCGTCATCGGCCGGCGCAGTGTCCTTCGCCCGGAGCGCGCCGAAAACAGCCGCGGCGCGGTCACCGGAAGCCGGGGCCTTGCCCTCACCGGAGGGCGCACCGTTCGCGGGCCGGTCCGCGGCAGCAGACTCGGCGGCGCCGTCCGCCTTCGGCCGGACCGTACGGAACACAGCCGTGGCCCGGTCACCCGACGCCGCAGGCTTGTCCTCGCCGGAGGCGGAGCCCTTGCCGTCGCCCTCGGGGCGCGCAGCACCGGAGGCGGCCTTGCCGGAAGGCGCGCCGTTCGCCCGCGCGGCACCCGCGTCCTTGCCGGAAGGGCTGCCGTTCACGGGCCGGTCGCCGTCGGCTTCGACCTCGGCCTCGTCCTCGTCCTCGTCCTTCGAGCGCGCGGACGCGCCGGACGCGCCGGACGCCCGGGACGACTCGGCGGACTCGCCCGCCTCATCCGGTTCGTCCCCGTCCGTTCCGGCCACCCACGCCGCCACCGCCGCCTTCAGCCGTGCGTCACCGCCGACCGGACGGCCCGAGTCGGCCTTTGCGATCGCATCGGCCTCAGCGGACGCCGCGGACACTTCCTTACGGCCGCCTTCGGCGGCATCCGCGGCATCGGCGGCATCCGCTTTCCCGGACGGCTTTCCGGAGGATTCCCGGAAAACCCCGAGTCGCGGGTCGTGCTCGCCGCGCGTCGTCTCCCCCGACGACTTCCGCTGCTCCGACTTGCCGGGGGACTCGCCCGCCACCGATGCCTCCTCGAATTCCACGCGATACGCCACCGCGGGGTGCACCGCACCCCGCAGGCCGAACCTTCTCAAACGCTTACCAGTGTCCTGTGCCGGAGCCCCGTCACCGCGCAACCGCACCGCCAGAAGGGATGGACCGGGCCCACCGTCGTGCTAGACGAGACGACATACCTACCGGTTCCCACCCGAAGCCACCACGCACTCTCGACAGACCAATGTGAGAGGGGTCACCCTGTCAGTCATCCACGCGGGGAGGCATGGATGGGCAGGAGCCGCAGAACAATTCCGGAGGAGCTTCTGCTGCTCGCTTTGGACCCGGCCACGGGAACCACGGCGCAGCCGCAGTCGCTCGACCTGGGTCTCGCCGGGGCACAGCTAGTGGAGCTGGCTCTGGCTGGACGGATAGCCCCAGACGGGGATCGTATCGCCGTGGTGATGCCGCGGCCGACAGGAGAGCCGACGCTGGACACCGCGCTCGAACTGCTGCGCCGCCGCGGCAGTCCGGTCCGCGCCGTCCACTGGATCGGCGGGCCCCGGCTGGGGCTGCGCCAGACGTATCTCACGCACCTGGAGCGGTGCGGCATGGTGCATGCCGTGGCGGGCCACATGTGCGGGGTGCTGCCGACGACGCGCTATCAGGCGACGGACACCGCGATCAGCCGGGAGATCAGGGCCCGGCTGGACAGCGCGATCCGCACCGGCGTCCCGCCGGACCCGCGGACCGCGGCGCTCGCCGCCCTGGCCCACGCGGTGGGTCTCGGCAAGCACCTCTACCCGGGCAACGAGGGGCGGTCGTCCCGCTCCCGGCTGCGGGATCTGATCCGGCACGACCCGATGGGCGGCCTCGTGGCGCACGCCGTGATGGACGTGCAGAACGGCGTCGCGGCGCAGCCGCGGCGGGCCCCGGCGGCGGCCGGTTCCGGTTCGGGCGGCCACGGCGGCGGATCCGGGCGGCGGACGTCCGTCCGCGGCGGAGCGGCGGCCGGTCAGCAGGCGTCCCAGGGGGCGCCCGTGATGGCCCGCGCCGGCGCCTCGTGAAGGCCCCGCACATGCCCTTCTGGAACAGCGCGACGCACCACAGCACGTTTGCGTAACACTCCGGTTCGACCGCACGGCAGCGCATCGCACGGCAGCGCACGGCACGACGGCGCACCGCACGACATCCGCATCACCCTCAGAGCTCGACCGACCGCAGAGCAGTTCCCCCGGCCCGGTTCGGGAGCCGCGATATCGCGCGGGGTGGTGGTCCGGCCGCCCGGGACGGCGGTCCGGTCCACCACCCCGCGCACATGCACGGGACGATGCACGGTCCGATGCGGCCGACCCCGGCAAACCGTTCACCGCAGGCGGACTCTGTGTCGCATTTTCCAGCGCCGCCCCGGCATGTGGTGGCAGGCTGCGAGGTCAGGAGACAGCAGCATGACGGAGCCGGAGGTGCGTCCCGTGGCGTCCAGTGTCAATCCCACCGTTAGGCGGCGCCGCTTGGGGCAGGAGCTGCGCAAGCTCCGCGAGCTCAAGGGCATGACCGCCGAGGAGGTCGCCGAGCGGTTGCTCGTCTCGCAGTCGAAGATCAGCCGGCTGGAGAACGGCCGCCGCAGCATCAGCCAGCGCGATGTGCGCGATCTCTGCGGGGTGTACGGGGTCGAGGACCACCGGATTGTCGATTCACTGATGCAGATGGCCAAGGAGTCGCGCCAGCAGGGCTGGTGGCACGCCTTCGGCGACATTCCCTACAGCGTCTACATCGGCCTGGAAACGGATGCGGCCTCACTGCGCGTGTACGAGGCATCTCTCGTACCTGGTCTGCTCCAGACGCCCAATTACGCGAGCGCCGTGACGGAGGGTTCCTGGCCCGAGGCGACGACGGCCGACATCGAGCGCCGCGTGCAGGTGCGGATGCGCAGGCAGGAACGGATCACCGATCCGGAGAATCCACTGCGCCTTTGGGCGGTCATCGACGAGTCGGCGCTGCGCCGGATCGTGGGCAACCGCGAGATCATGGCGGAACAGATGCGGCAGCTCGTGCAGTTCAGCCTGGAACCGCACATCACGGTGCAGGTGCTGCCTTATGACGTCGGCGCGCACCCGGGCATGTACGGGAAGTTCTCCATCCTGGAGTTCAATGACCCGCAGGACGCGAGCACGGTCTATCTGGAGGGGATCACCAGTGATCTCTACCTGGAGAAGCCGAACGACGTGCAGACCTACAGCGTGATGTACGAACATTTGCGAATGCAGGCCCTCAACGCGGAGCACTCCCGGCAGTTCATCGACCGGGTCGCGGCGGAGTGGGCGGCGGAGGCCTGACGGAAGCGCCGCACGGTACACCCTCTGCCAGTCGCCCGGGAAGGGCGTTCCCGAATATGCCATCCGGTCGAGTGAATGGGCCGTTCATCAGGTGATGTTGGCGCGTAACGTCGGTCGCACCTCGGGAAACCGGCGTTGTGACCGGCGTTTCTGATCAAGGCACATACTCACCAAGGCATGGGAGCAATCATGGCCATCCAGCAGGGAAACACCACGTGGCGCAAGTCCTCGTACTCGCTGGCCAACGGCGACTGCGTGGAGGTCGCCTCCCCCCTCCCCCAGTCCATCGCGGTCCGTGACTCCAAGGACCCTCAGGGACCGATTCTCGGTTTCGCGCCGACCACCTGGTCCGCGTTTGTGACGACCGTTTCCCGTCGCGCATACGACTTCTGACGAGACCAGTCGATGCAGCGTCTTCATCGCCCTCATCACCCCTGAGCAGTGCACACAGAACCCCCTCGGCCGGTCCGTCGTCCCGGCCGAGGGGGTTCTGCCGTGTGCGGGCGTGTACGGGCGCGTACGGGCGTGCGCGGGTGCACGCAACCGTACGGGTTGTGCGATCGCAACTGGCGCTGCGCCCCATGCAGTTGCTCCGCTATGCGGGCGGGTAGCGCTCCGTCCACGCCGTGGAGGCCACGCCCGGGCCGTGCAGGTGCGCGCCCTGGGTGAGCTCCATGGCGAAGTCGTCGGCGAGTTCGGCGATCTCGGCCCGGCCCTCCAGCTCGGCCAGCAGGTCCGCCGGCAGCGCGGTCTCGCCGTGCAGCGCGCCCAGCAGGTTGCCGCAGAGCGAACCGGTGGAGTCGGAGTCACCGCTGTGGTTGACGGCGAGCAGCAGCCCGTGACGGATGTCCTCGGCGACCAGCGCGCAGTACACGCCCATGGCAAGGGCTTCTTCGGCCACCCAGCCCTGGCCGAGCGCTTCGAGCCGCTCGGCCGACGGCGCACCCTGGCGTACGGCGTCGAGCGCCTGCCGCAGCGCCGCCGTGGTCTCCTCGTGCCCCGACCACCCGGCCAGCAGGGCGAGCGCCTGGTGCACGGAGCTCTCCAGCGTCCCGCCGCGGACGACGCCGTGCACGATGGCCGCGAAGGCGGCCGCCGCCAGGACGCCCGAGGGGTGGCCGTGGGTCTGGGCGGCGCACTCGGCGGCGAGGTGGAAGACCTGCGCCGGCTCCCGGTCGACCAGCAGGCCGAACGGCGCCGAGCGCATCACGGTGCCGCAGCCCTTGGACTCCCGGTTCTTGGGGGCGGCGAGGGTGCCCATCCGGTCGTCCTCCAGCCCGGACAGGCAGGCGTTGCCCGGCGCCCGCTGCGAGTAGAGCCACCCCTGGCGGCCCAGCCGGCCGAGCGCGGGATCACGCAGGTCGGGGGCCTCGTAGCGCTGGGTGGCCCGCCAGCGCAGGTACGCGCGGTGTACCTCCGCCGACGCGTCCCACTCGCCGGTGTCGCGCCGGATCCCGGCGCGGATCAGGCCGTCGACGGTGAACAGCGTCATCTGCGTGTCGTCGGTGACCGCGCCGCGCCGCCCGTAGGCCCGTACGTAGTCACGGACGCCGGCGGGCCCGTGGTTGTCGCGGATCGTGCCGAGCGAGTGGAACTCGATGCCCGCGCCGAGCGCGTCACCGATCGCCCCGCCGAGCAGGCAGCCGCGGACGCGGGCGCGGAAGTCCTGCTGCTGCGCCCGGCTCCACAGTGCGGTGGTGGTCATGGGTGGACCGGCCCCTTCCTGTTTCTCGGCCCGGCTCAGCCCTTGAGCGGGCGGACCGTCTTCATGATCTCGTCGATCCGGGACTCCGGCAGCGCGCCGGAGACGCCCTGGTCGGCGTACATGATCCAGCTGCTGAAATCGCCGCTGGGGAGCTTCCACACGATGCTCTTGACGATGGCCGTCGGCGGCACGCACGGGCTCGGGCGGTTGAGGACGGTGACCTTGGCGGTCGCGGTCCAGCCGTCGATGCCGTTCTGCTTCCAGGGCTGGGCCTGGCTGACCTCGATCTTGGGCTTGTTGCCGAGGCCGCCGTACGCGTAGACGCCCCAGTTGCCCGCCCAGTTGCGGGCGTTGTCCTGGATGCTCAGGGAGGGGTCGCCGGCCGCCGTACCGACGGTGGCGAGCTGCCCCTTGCCGGCCTCGCCGATCGCGTTGGGATTGGCCGACGAAGAGCAGCCGCCCTCAGTGAAGTTGGCGGTGTCGCGCATCGTGATCTGCGGCTTACCGGACGCGTCGGCGTACGCGATCATCGTGTCCTGCGGGAAGACCTTCCACTTCTCCCCCGTACCGGGCACGTCGTACTGGAGCTTGTGCTCCTTGCTGGTCTGCGTCTGCCAGCCGGCGGGCGGGGCGGCGGGGGCGCCGGCGGCGTTGTCCGGGGCGGCGGACTGCTGCGGTTGTCCCGGCTGTCCCTGCTGTCCCTGCGCCGGGTCGCCGGAGGGCTTGGCCTGGCCGCCGGCCGTGACGTTCTGCTTGTCGTCCTTCTTGTCGTCACCGCCCTTGAGGAAGAAGAACGCGCCGCCGCCGATGACGGCGAGAGCCACGACGCCGCCGACGACGGCGAGCAGCGTCTTGTTCTTGCCACCGCCACCGCCGCCACCGCCACCGCCCGGCGGTACGGGAGCGGGCGCCGGGGCCGGGGCGGGCGCGGTCCAGCCGCCCGGCGGCGGGGGCGGAGGCGGCACGGCACCCGCGCCACCGGGACCGGGCGGCTGCACGGCGGGCTGGGCGAAGACGGTCGCCTGGGCGTGGGGGTTGCCGCCGCCGTTCGGCGCGGCCGGGGCGGGCGGGGTCACGGCGGGCTGAGCGAAGGCGGTGGGCGCCGCGTGAACGCCGCCGTTCGGCGGAGCCGGGGCGGGCGGAGTCACGGCGGGCTGGTCGACGGCGGTGGCCTCCGGCCCGCCCCACGGTGCGCCGCCCTGCGGGGGCTGCGGCGACTGCGGCGGCTGGTGGGGCTGCTGGGGATTCTGAGGCCAAGACATGCGGGCCACCTTAGACGGCGTGACGTTGCCGTCTTGTCGAGGCATCTCGACAAGACGGCAACATCCGGGACGGACCGGTGACCGAGCTCCGGCTCCCCGGGGAGCCGGGCCGACGCCGCGGCTCCCCCGACCCCGAGGCAACGCCCCGGGGTCGGGGGCACCACCCAGCGGTAGCTGGCGGAGAAAGGGCGGGACCGGGGCATTGCTCCCGCCGCAACGGCGACCCGCCACGACGGCGTGCGTCCGGCGGAATCCGCAACGACCCGGCCGGAAGCGCCCCCGACGGACGCTAGTCCTCCAGCACCGGCAGCAACTCCGGCAGATGCCCGTCCGACGCCGCCGCGGCAGCGATCCGTTCCGCCGGCACCTCCCCGTACAACGTCGTCCGCGCCCGCGCCGGCCGCCCCGCCGCTTCCGCGATGCCCACGAGGTCCCGGACCGACCGGTACGACCCGTACGAGGAGCCCGCCATGCGGGAGATGGTCTCCTCCATCAGCGTCCCGCCGAGGTCGTTCGCGCCGGAGCGGAGCATCTCCGCCGCCCCCTCCGCGCCCAGTTTGACCCAGCTCGTCTGGATGTTCGTGATGTGCGGGTGGAGCAGCAGCCGGGCCATGGCCGTGACCGCCCGGTTGTCGCGCGTGGTGGGGCCGGGGCGCGAAATGCCCGCCAGGTACACGGGCGCGTTCGTGTGGATGAAGGGGAGGGTCACGAACTCCGTGAACCCGCCGGTCTCCTTCTGGATCTCGACGAGCCTCCGGAAGTGCCCGAGCCAGTGCCGCGGCTGGTCCACGTGCCCGTACATCATCGTGGACGAGGACCGGATCCCGAGCTCGTGCGCGGTCCTGACGACCTCGATCCAGGTGGCGGCGGGCAGCTTGCCCTTGGTGAGGACCCAGCGGACCTCGTCGTCGAGGATCTCCGCGGCCGTGCCGGGGATGGTGTCGAGCCCGGCTTCCTTCGCCGCGGCCAGCCACTCCCGTACGGACAGGCCCGTGCGGGTCGCGCCGTTGACGATCTCCATCGGCGAGAAGGCGTGCACGTGCATGTCCGGCACGCGCTCCTTCACGGCCCGCGCGATGTCGAAGTAGGCCGTGCCGGGCAGGTCGGGGTGGATGCCGCCCTGCATGCAGACCTCGACCGCGCCGACGTCCCACGCCTGCGCGGCCCGGTCGGCGACCTGCTCCAGGGACAGGGTGTACGCGTCGGCGTCGGTGCGCCGCTGGGCGAAGGCGCAGAAGCGGCAGCCGGTGTAGCAGACGTTGGTGAAGTTGATGTTGCGCGTGACGATGTACGTGACGTCGTCGCCGACCACGTCCCGGCGCAGGTCGTCGGCGATGCGGCAGAGCGCGTCGAGCGCGGGCCCGTCGGCGTGGAGGAGGGCGAGGGCCTGGGGGTCGGTCAGCCGGGTGGGGTCGTCGGCGGCCTGCCGCAGCGCTTCGCGCACGTCCGCGTCGATGCGTTCGGGCACCATGCCGGGCGCGGCGGCCTCGCGCAGCGCCTCCCAGTCCCCGTAGACCTCGTCGAAGTCCTCGCGCCGGTCGCCGGTGCGGCCCTCGGTGTCGACGGCCCGGTGCAGCTCGGTGCGGCCGGAGGGGACGAAGACGTCTTCCGGCTCCTGCCAGGGCAGGCCCTTGACCTCGGCGTGCTCGTTCGCCAGCCCGGACTCCGGGTCGGCCAGGGCGCGCACGTGCGGCAGCACGCGCGGGTCCAGCCAGGGCTCGCCCCGCTGCACGAAGTCGGGGTAGACGGCGAGTCGTTCCCGCAGCCGGAAGCCGGCCGCGGCGGACTGCTCGGCGAGCTCGTCGATCTGCGGCCAGGGGCGCTCGGGGTTGACGTGGTCGGGGGTGACGGGCGAGACGCCGCCCCAGTCGTCGATGCCGGCGCCGATGAGGCGCGCGTACTCCCCGGCCACCAGGTTCGGCGGGGCCTGGAGGCACGCGGAGGGGCCCATGATGTGCCGGGCGACGGCGACGGTGGCGACGAGGTCGTCCAGCTCGGCGTCCGGCATGCCGCGCATCGCCGTGTCCGGCTTGGCGCGGAAGTTCTGCATGATCAGTTCCTGGATGCCGTGGTAGGCCCGGGAGACGCGGCGCAGCGCGAACAGCGACTCGGCGCGCTCCTCGTACGTCTCGCCGATGCCGATCAGCAGGCCGCTGGTGAACGGCACGGAGCTGCGCCCGGCGTCCTCCAGGACGCGCAGCCGGACGGCCGGCTCCTTGTCCGGGGAGCCGTAGTGCGGGCCGCCGGGCTCGCTCCACAGCCGCTCGGCGGTGGTCTCCAGCATCATGCCCATCGACGCGGAGACGGGCTTGAGGCGCTGGAAGTCCGTCCAGCTCATGGCGCCCGGGTTGAGGTGCGGGAGCAGGCCGGTCTCCTCCAGGATGCGGATGGAGATGGCGCGCACGTAGGCGATGGTGTCGTCGTAGCCCGCCGCCTCCAGCCATGCGCGGGCCTCGGGCCAGCGGTCCTCGGGACGGTCGCCGAGCGTGATGAGGGCTTCCTTGCAGCCGAGTTCGGCGCCGCGCCGGGCGATGGCCAGGACCTCGTCGGGGGACATGAACATGCCGTGGCCGGCGCGGCGCAGCTTGCCGGGGACGGTGGCGAAGGTGCAGTAGTGGCACTTGTCGCGGCAGAGGCGGGTGAGGGGGATGAAGACGCTCTTCGAGTACGTGATGACGCCGGGGCGCCCGGCGGCTTCCAGTCCCGCGTCGCGCACCCGGGCGGCGGACGCGCACAGGTCTTCCAGATCCGCGCCGCGGGCCTGGAGGAGCACGGCGGACTCGGTGACGTCCAGGGCCACGCCGTCCCGGGCGCGTTTGAGCGCGCGACGCATGGCGTTGGCGGTCGGTGCGGGTCCCTGCGGGGGCTGCGGGGTGGAAGTCATTGTCCGAGCATACGAGCGGGTGACGGGCCGTCCGGAAGAGGCCGGGTAGTGGTTCGTGTGCGACTGGTCACGCCACCCGGAGGTAGCCTCCGAAAGGATTCCGCCATGGTGCGCCCGGGTTCGGCCGGGCGTTTGACCGGGGGTTGGGCCCGGGGTTCGGCCCGAGGTTTGACCGGGGGTTCGGCCCGGGGTTTGACCCGGGGTTCGACCCGGCGCTTGACCGGGGGTTCAGCCCGGCGCTCGGCCCGAGGTTCGGCCCGGCGCTTGACCGGGGGTCGGCCCGGCGCTTGACCGGGGGTCGGCCCGGCGCTCGGCCCGAGGTTCGGCCCGACGCTTGACCCGAGGTTTACAGGAACTCCGCGTGGGCGTCGAGCGCCCGCAGGATCTCCGCCTCCCCCGCCGACGGCAGCCCCACCACGACCTCGGCGAGCCCCAGCTCGGCGAAGTACGCGAGCTTGCCCGCCGACGGGTGCACCGCGTACGGCACGACCTGCGGCTCGCCCGGCCGCCCGACCTCCTGCCAGGCCCGGCGCAGCTGCGGCACCGCCTCCTTGAGGCCGCTGCCGCCGACGGGCATCCAGCCGTCCGCGTACTCCGCGACGTGCGCGAACAGCTTCGGCCCGGCCGCTCCCCCGATCAGGGTGCGCGGCCCCAGGAGGTGCGGCACGTCCGCCCCGCGCGAGCGCGGCGTCCGCAGCGGCTTCGGGTGCGCGAAACTCGCGCTGACCGCACCGAACTCGCCGCGGTATCCCGTCGGTTCCTCCGCCCACAGCGCCCGCATCAGCGCCATCCGGTCCCGTACGAGATCGCGCCGCGTCTTCCAGTCGACGCCGTGGTCGGCGGCCTCCTCCACGTTCCAGCCGTAGCCGATGCCCAGCGTGAGGCGCCCGCCGCTGACGAAGTCGAGCGTCGCGATCTGCTTGGCCAGCGCGATCGGGTCGTGCTGGGCGACCAGCAGGACGCCCGTCCCGAGCCCGATCCGCTCGGTGACCGCCGCGGCCTGCCCCAGCGCCACGAGCGGATCGAGGGCCCGGCCGTACTCGCGCGGCAGCGGGTCGCCCGTCGGCGCGGGCGTCTCCCGGCTGACCGGGATGTGCGTGTGCTGCGGCAGGTACAGCCCGTCGAAGCCCCGCTGCTCCAGCTCGCTCGCGAGCCGGACCGGACTGATCGTCTCGTCGGTGAGGAAGACCGTGGTTGCGATCCGCACGCGGCGGCACCTCCTTGGCGTCCTGGGTGACCTGGCCGGACTGCGCCTGCCTGGGCCTGCCTGGCTGGCTACCTGAGCTGGGGCTCACCGTAAGCCCAAACGGACCCGGCGGGTCCTCGGCGGGGCGGGACGGACACGCGAATGTCGCAATCCCGGACCGGCCCCGTACCCCTGCGCGCCACCAAGGCGTACAACAGTGCCCCCGGGGGACCGCCCCGAGGGGACCCTTCCGCGAAGGCACAGGGAGGACGCTCATGAGACGCATGCGGCGGCGCGACCTGCTCAGAACGGCGACGGCCACGGCTGTCGCGGGGGCGGCGGGCGTGCCTACGCTCGATACTGTGACGTTCGCGCGCGGCGCCGGTGCGCCGGCGGTGACCCGCACGGTCTCCGGGCGGCTGCCGGCCGGAGCCCCCGACTACGTGTACCTGCCCGTGGAAGTGCCGCCCGGCGTGCGCGAGATCGCCGTCGCCTACACGTACGACCGGCCGGCCGTGCCCGCCGGCACGCAGGGCAACGCCTGCGACATCGGCATCTTCGACGAGCGCGGCACGGCGCTGGGCGGTGCGGGCTTCCGCGGCTGGTCGGGAGGCGCGCGGACGGAGTTCGCGATCAGCGCCGAGCAGGCCACCCCCGGCTATCTGCCGGGGCCGGTGCGCCCCGGCACCTGGCACGTGGTCCTGGGCCCGTACACGGTCGCGCCGCAGGGCCTGGCGTACGAGGTGACGGTGACGCTGCGGTACGGGACGGCGCCGTCCGGCGCGACCCCGCGGCCGGTGTACCCGCCGCAGCGCGCCCGGGGCCGCGGCCGCGCCTGGTACCGGGGCGACAACCACCTGCACAGCGTCCACTCCGACGGCAAGCGCACCCCCGCCGAGATCGCCGCCGCGGCCCGCGCCGCCGGGCTGGACTGGATCACGACCACCGAGCACAACACGACGTCGGCGCACGCGGCCTGGGAGGGCCTGTGGGGCGACGACCTCCTCATCCTCACGGGAGAGGAGGTCACCACGCGCAACGGCCACGTCGTCGCCCTCGGCACGGACCCCGGCACCTTCGTCGACTGGCGCTACCGCGCCCGCGACGGCGCGTTCGGCCGCTTCGCGCGCCGGATCCGGCAGGCGGGCGGCCTGGTCGTCCCCGCCCACCCGTACGGCACCTGCGTCGGCTGCAACTGGAAGTACGGCTTCGAGGACGCGGACGCGGTCGAGGTGTGGAACGGCCCCTACACCCCGGACGACGAGGTCGCGGTAGCGGCGTGGGACGCGATGCTGGTGGCAGCAGTACGTGACGACCATCGTTGGCTGCCCGCCATGGGGAACAGCGATGCGCACCGTGAGCCGCAGGTGGTAGGTCTCCCCCAGACGGTGGTCCTGGCGGACGACCTCTCACGGCAAGCCCTGCAGGCGGGCATCCGGGCGGGCCGGAGCTGGATCGCGGAGTCGTCGGGGGTGAAGCTGTCCTTCGAGGTCACGGGAGGACGCGGCCGGCACGCGGGCATCGGCGAACGGCTGGAGGCGGGACGGGACACCCCGGTGACGGCCCGGCTGGAGGTCTCGGGCGTGCCGGAACGCTGCACCGCGACCTTCGTGACGGACCAGGGCCCCCTCTTCACCACACCCGTCCGCGCCGGAGCGATCGAGTGGCGGACGACGCCGTCGTACGCGGCGTACGTACGGGCAGAGGTGCGACGCCCGGCGGCGGACGGCGGGGCGCCGGGGGTGCCGGGGCCGATGGTGGCGATGACGAACCCGGTGTTCCTGGGCGAGAAGTAAGAAGGGCGGGCCGTTTCACCCCTTGGGGCGGTTTACGGGTAACGGTCATGGTCCGGTGCAAGCCATCTCTCCACGCACTCAACGCGTGCAGGGAGAGGGGACCGTCTTGCCTGATCGTCTGCCCAGAGTTCTGACCCTCGTCGCCTTCCTGGTGGGCGTGGGGGTGATCACCGGTGCGGCCATGGTGCCGGCGGCACCGTTCGACACGATGGCAGCGTCGGCCAGAATCGCCGAGACGACCGACCGGCCGGCGGCCCGCCCCGGGGACACGGTCCGCTACACCGTGACGGTGACCAACACCGGCACCACCGGCATCACGGGTGCGGCGATCACCGACGACCTGTCGGGCGTGGTGGACGACGCGACGATCCTCCCCGCCTCCGTCTCGGCCGACACCGGCAAGGCCTCGTTCGCCGCCCCCGAGCTCACGTGGCGGGGCGACCTGCCCTCGGGCGCGAAGGCCACGATCAGCTACTCGGTACGGGTGAACGACCCGCCGTCGGGCGACGCCCGCCTGACCAACAAGGTCACGTCCGCCGCGCCCGGCAACAACTGCCCTGCGGGCACCGCCGACCCGGCCTGCGCGACGACTACACCTGTGACGCGCTAGCGGGCGGGGGCGCCACAGGTACAGCCTGGCGGGGGCATGAGCGCGGGCGGCCCCCCGGTGTGCGGCACCGGGACCACCTCCATGCGCAGGGTGAGCCGGTGAAGGGACTCGCCAAGGAAGCCGGGGTCCGCGTAGCGCGCCCGGACGACGGCGTGGGCCCGGCGCCGGCTCGGCCAGAGAGCACGCACGGGCCGGGAGAACTGGCCGTACAGAAACCACCACGTGCGGAGACGGCCCCAAGGCCGGGCGGCCCTCACTTCAGCCCTCGCCGGAGGTCACGGAGCTCCTTGGCCACCAGCCCGAGGCCCCGCGCGTACGTGACAGCCGACGTGTAGCCGTCCCCGGGCCCCAGCCCGAGCCGGTGCCGCGCCTCGCGAACGACGGCGAGGGCCTCCTCGCGCGTGTCCCCTTCCAGTGCGGCGGTCGCCTCGCCGATGTAGGCCCGGAGCCGCTGGGTGATGGCCCCCACCTGACTGGGCGCGGGGAGCCAGCGGTCCATGGCGATGGCGGCGCGGATCACCGCGTCGAGCCCGGTTCCCTTGGCCGGCGGGAGTGCGTAGGTGAGGCCACCGCCGGTGTAGGCGGTGCGGGGGAATGGAGGCATGACGGCTCCTTCGCGAGCGCGGTGGGGGGTGTCATCCGGGGTTCCCGGCGACGCAACCAGCGTTCCGCAGCAGCTACGGCACCCGCAAGCGCATCGGCAGAAGGCCGCTCACATTGGCATATGACAAACCTCCAACAAGGCTTGCTCATGGCGGTACAGGGAATGGAAGACTGCCAACAGGTCCGATCTGAGGCCCAACATGGCTTCGCCGAGGACCAACAGAGGCACGCCGACGGGGTACAGAGGTACGCCGACGGGGAACAGCACCAGGAGGGCTCAAGGGTGGCAGCGCGACGCGGTCCGACGTTCAGAAGGCGGGAGCTAGGCAAGGAACTGCGGCGCCTCCGAGAGAAACACGGAATCAGCGTGAAGGACGCGGCTGCGCACATCGAGAGCTCCGAGACCAAGCTCAACCGGGTGGAAACCGGGCAGAACCAGCTCCCGCGTGTCCGAGATCTGACGGACCTGCTGGACCTGTACAACGTCACAGACCGCGCCAACCGCGAAGTACTGCTCACGCTCCACCGTGACTCGCTCAGCAAGGACTGGTACAGGCCCTACCAGAACGTCATGCCGTCCGGTACGACGATGTACGTCGGGCTCGAGTCCGACGCCCGCACGATGCGCGCCTGGCATTCCCGGGTGGTTTTCGGTCTCCTGCAGACCGAGAGCTACGCCCGGGCCCTGTTCATGACAGCGAAGCACGTAGAGGAGAGGACGAGTGAGTTCGTTGACGAATCCGTAGCCCTACGAATGGAGCGAAAAGCCATCCTCACATGCGAAGACCCGGTGGAACTGCGGGTGATTCTGGATGAGGCAGCGCTGCGTCGGATGGTCGGCAACCCGGCCGTCATGCGTGAGCAGTACGCGGAGATCGAGCGTGTGGCCGCACTCGACCATGTGACGGTCCAGATCATTCCTCTCTCTCGCAGCACCTTCCGAGCCGCAGCGAACTTCGTACTGCTGGAGTTCGACTACAACCTTGATCCGGTTGTCATGGAGGAAGGACCTGCAGTCATGACGGTGTCCGACAGGAAGCGCGAGGTTGGCAAGTACGGCCGGCGGTTCGACGCGATGCGCGACGGTGCGCTGGCCCCGGCCCAAACGGCTGAGTTTCTGCACCGTCTAGCAAGAGAGATCGATGACCATTAACGCCTACCTCATGGCCCTCGAAGTGGCCGACGAAACAGCCTGGTTCAAGTCCTCGCACAGCGATCAGGACAACGGCGGCGGCTGCATATCGGTCGCAGTGCTGACCGACCGCATCGGCGTGCGCGACTCCAAGCAGGAGAACGGACCGGCCTTCGTGACACCGACCGCGGCGTGGTCGTCCTTCATCCGTGAGGTCAAGTCCGGCCGCTGGTCGTCATAGAGGCAGCCAGTGGGCACAGGTCAGAACAGGCTGGCAGCGGGGGGGGGGAGGGGTGAGCCCTGTCCTCCGGCTGCGGGTGGTGGGTGGTGGTGGTCCCGGCCCGGAAAGCAACCGCCCCAGGCCGTGAACGGCAGATAAGTGACCCGGGAGGGACAGCCGCTCACCCCAACCGCCCCACCGGCCAGCCCCCACCTCAAGAGGCCCGTTCTCCGGCTGCGGGTGGTGGGCGGTGGCGGACCCGGCCCGGAAATCACCCGGCCCGGCGGAGGCGCGGCGTACAAGTGACCCGCGGAGGACGGCCATGCGCCCCAGACACCCCACAGAGCAGCCGCTGCCTGACCAGCCCCACCACCCGAGGGCAGGCAGGGGGCGGTGGTGGCGGCCTCGGGCCGGAAGTCCCCCGCCCCGAAGGCATGCCCGGCGGACAAGTGAGTCGACAAGGGCAGCCGCTCACCTCAACCGCCCCGCCGGCCAGCCTCTGTCTCAGGAGCACCGCTGTCCGGCTGCGGGAGGTGGACGGTGGCGGTCCCGGCCCGGAAAGCAACCGCCCCAGGCCGTGAACGGCGGACAAGCGACCCGGGAGGGACAGCCGCTTACCCCAACCGCCCCACCGGCCAGCCCCCACCTCAAGAGCCCCGTCTCCCGGCTACAGGCAGGGGGCGGTGATGGTCCCGGGCCGGGAATCAACCGGCCGGGCGGGGCTGCGTGGCGTAGAAGTGGGCTGAAGGTGTCGGCCGCGTGTCGCAGTAGCCCCACCAAGAGGCCCGCGCCTCACGGGCCCCACCACCCGGCTGCGGGCGGTGTGGGCGGGGGCAGCCGGCCCGGAAGTCACCCGGCCCGGCGGTCGCGCGCGGCGGACAAGCGAGCCGAAGAAAACAGCCACTCACCCCCGCCACCCCACCGAGCAGCCCCGCCTCAGAAACCCCACCACCCATCCGCAGGCA
>NZ_JOFL01000038.1 GCF_000719265.1 Streptomyces roseoverticillatus
GTCAAGGCCCTGGGCGTGGACGCCCCCGTCGAGGCCAGGGGGCTGGACCCGGCGGGCGCCGTCGACCCGCCCCCGTACGACCGGGCCGGCACCGTCGGCTGGTACCGCCGCGGGCCGCGGCCCGGCGAACCCGGCGCCGCCGTCCTCGTCGGCCACGTCGACACCGACAACGCGCCCGCCGTCTTCTACGACCTCGGCAGCCTCAAGCCCGGCGACACCGTCGCCGTCGGCCGCGCGGACGGCACCACCGCCGAGTTCACCGTCGAGGACGTCTCCGTCTTCACGAAGGAACGCTTCGACGCCGCCAAGGCCTACGGGCCGCGCGACGGAAAGCGCGCCGAGCTGCGCCTGATCACCTGCGGCGGCGACTTCGACCGCGCCAGGCGCTCGTACAGCGCGAACGTCGTCGTCTCCGCCTACCTGACCGGAGCGACCGGAGCGACCGGGCCCGACAGGCTGAACAGGCCGGGCGGAATGGCCGGATCCGCGCGGAGATGAGCGTATGGGTGCTCCAACCGGGCGAATTGACTGCCCGTCATCCACAATCACACATGGTCCCGCTCTCAGGTGTGCCAGCATTGCAGGGACCGGTCATGTCCCGTGGGGGCGTGGGGACACCCCTGCAGGAATGCACCCGAGGGGGAATGGATGTACGGCAGTCACACCGGCCGTGCCCGCAGGGCGCGCGCGGCTCTGAGCACCGCCGGGGCCGCCGCCGGAGCGCTGATGCTGCTCACCGGCTGTTCCTCCTCCTCGTCCTCCGCGACATCCCCCAAGGAAGCCCCGCCGCCGCAGGCCCCCGCCCAGCAGCCCAAGGCCCGGGTGCCGTTCTGGGTCAACCCCGAGTCCACCGCGGCCAAGCGCGCCTCCGAGCTCCGCAAGGGCGGCCGGAGCGGCCAGGCCCAGCTCCTCAGCAAGATCGCGGCACAGCCCGTCGCCGAGTGGATCGGCCCCGACGACCCCGAGGGGCAGACCCGGGGCTTCACCGAGGCCGCCGCCAAGGCCGACCGCATCGCCGTCCTCGTGCTCTACAACATCCCCCACCGCGACTGCGGCCAGTACTCGCAGGGCGGCGCCTCCGACGGCAACGCCTACCGCGGCTGGCTGGACGGCGCCGTCCGGGGCATCGGCAACCGCGGCGCGACGGTGATCCTGGAGCCCGACGCCGTGCCCCACGTCTCGGACGGCTGCACCCCCCACCAGTACCACGAGGAGCGGTTCGCGCTCCTCAAGGAGGCCATGGGCCGCCTCAAGGCCCTCCCGCACACCAAGGTCTACCTCGACGCGGGCAACCCCAGCTGGGTCAATCCGCCCGACCGGATGGCGGATCCGCTGCGCCGGGCCGGCATCGACCAGGCCGACGGCTTCGCGCTGAACGTCTCCAACTTCCAGACCACCAAGGCCAACAAGGACTACGGGCACCGGCTGTCCGGCCTGCTGGGCGGCAAGCACTTCGTCATCGACACCAGCCGCAACGGCAACGGCCCGCTGAACGCCCCCGATCACGAGAAGGCCTGGTGCAATCCCCAGGGCCGCGCGCTCGGCGCCCCTCCCACCACCCGCACCGGCGACTCCAAGGTCGACGCGTACCTGTGGGTCAAGCGCCCGGGCGAGTCCGACGGCACGTGCAAGGGCGGCCCGGGCGCCGGCAAGTGGTGGGAGACCTACGCGCTGGACCTGGCGCGGAACGCACACTGATCACGGCGCCGGCGCGATGGTCCGTGCTCCGCCGGACCTCCGGCGCGAGAGCCCCTCGCCATTGCGGCGGCAATCTTCTTCCGCAGCAACGGCGAGGGACCACCATGGTGCAGACCGGCGGTGCCGGCCTGTGCCGCAGGCGCCGGACCTGTGCCCCGCCGGCAGGCGCTACGGCTTCGCCACGGGCACCTTCACCCACACCGCCGGTGAGGGCACGCCCCGGCCGTCGATGACGTTGAGCATGTACCACCCGGGGGGCACCAGCGACGGGTCCTTCGGCAGCGTGACTGTGAGCCCCTCCGCCGACCGGCTGAACTCCAGGGCGATCGACCGCTGTTCCACGTTGGTGACGTGCGTGAACGCCCCCGGCCTGATGAGGCGCGCCTTGGTGATGTCCTGCGGGCGGTCCGTGCGGTACGTGGCCGTGCCACCCAGCTCCACCGTCCGCGGACCGGTGTCCTTCAGCTCGGGCCGCCCCTTCTGGTAGAGGTACGGCGGCGTGTAGAGGTCGATCTGCTGCTGGAAGACGCCCGGCTTGGTGTTGGCCCTGTCGCCGAAGAGCGAGTCGGAGCCGAAGGTCATCACCCGGCCGTCGGGCAGCAGCAGCGCCCCCGAGTGGTAGTTGCGGCCCACCAGCGGATCGGCCACCGCGTGCCGGCTGTTGTCCGCCGGGTCGTAGATCTCGGCCTTGAGGACGTTGGAGTCGCTGCGGCCGCGGTAGTCGCCCGAGCCGTTGGTGGTCAGCACCGTGTCGTCAGGGAGGATGACGCTGCTGGGATAGCGGGCCTTGGCGTAGAGGTCGGGCCCGTCGCGGAAGCGCGGCCGGTCGGCGTGCAGGTCGACGATGCGGGTCTTGGCCGTCGCCTTCCCGTCCTCGCCGACCCCGCCGCCGCCGAGGACCATGTACCGCTGGTCCTGGGCGGGGGGCAGCAGGACGGACATCGAGGTCTCCAGGACGTCCGGGTCGCTCATGCCGGGCACTTCGGTGAACTCGTTGCTCGACAGGTCCCACAGGCCGGGCACGCGGCCCTTGTCCGCCGGGCCGTAGCCCGCGTTGGAGCCGGTGTAGAAGATCCGGCCCTTGTCGGTGAGGAAAAGGGCGGGATACGTCGGGAAGAAGCGCTCCTTGGACAGGTAGGTCCACTTCTTGGTCTTCGGGTCGTAGACCTCGTTCTTCCCCGGGACGACCTGGCCGATCTCGTCGAGGCCGGAGACCGAGAGGACCCTGCCGTCCTGCAGGGTGGTCAGGGTCGGATACCAGCGGGCCTCGTTCATCGGGTCGACCGTGACGTAGCGCTCGGCGACCGGGTCGAACTCGAAGGAGTCCTTGATGCCCTGGAAGTCCTTCTTGTCGAAGGAGAGTTTGTTGGCGATGCCGTAGACGTTCTGGGCGTCCTTGCCGGAGAGGCCGTCGACCCGGTAGTTGTCGGTGAGGCCGGTCTCGAACTCGTGCCCCTTCTGCAGCGCCTCCACATAGACGCGGGCGGTGGAGACCGTGACGGTGACCTTGCGGGTGTCCTTGTTCTGCTCCTTCTTGGCGCGGGGGACGAGCACCGCGTCCTTCGCCTCGAAGGTCTTGCCGTTCTTGCGGCCGGTGAAGCGGGTGCCCGCGGGCAGCGTCATCGGCTTGTCAGGGTCCTCGTTGTGCACCACCATCAGGCCGCCGGCCTTGGTGACGTCGCCGTCCAGCTTCTCGTACCGCTGGGTGCCGCCGGCCACCAGGAGGCGGCCGTCGGGTAGTTGGGTGTGGCCCGCGCAGAAGAGGTCCTTCGGGGTGGGGATGTCCTTGTACGTGTTCTCCACCGGGTCCCACAGGACCGTGCGGAAGGTCTTCGCGCGGAAATTGGCGGCGTTGTTGCCGGAGCCGGCGACGAGGAGCACCTTCCCGGTGTGCAGCAGGGCCGCGTGGATCGTGTTGATCCGGTACTGCTCGGGGACGTCGACCACCGTCCAGTGGCCGTTGCGCTCCTTGTACTCCGGCTGATTGATCTTGTAGTCGTGGTACTGGAGGGAGGCGTAGCCCCAGATGGCCGGCCCGTTCATGCCCGCCAGGGCGAGCACCACCGCCGACCCCACCGCGAAGCGGCGGGTGCGGCGGCTGACACGGTAGCGCCGGAAGTTCATCGGGTGGCCTCCACGGCTCTCTTGGCGCGATGCGCGGTCCACCACCACGCGACGATCGGCGCGACGGTGATCGCGAGGGCCAGCGACGCCCATGTGCGCATCGCGACGTGCGTGTGGCCGAGCCAGAAGGAGGCCACCAGCGAGCCGCCGAAGACCGCCAGGAAGAACAGGTGGATGCGGAAGGTCCCGAAGAGGGTGTCGGGGCTGGCGGAATCGCCCTTGGGAGTGACCACGAAGCGGCTCTTGCGGCGCAGCACGGCGTCCATCAGCGAGCGGGCGTAGACCGGGGCGGAGAGCGCGGACATCACCATGCCGGCCAGCCCGCCCGAGCCCTCGGGCTCGTGCGGCGAGACATTGTGCCGGCGGTTCCAGATGTAGAGCCCGATCTGCAGGGCGGCCGCATCGCTGTAGAGCATCATCCAGACCTCGGAATTGATCTGGATTCCGGAGGCGCCGAGACCGAGGAAGAGGGCGCAGCTGAGCGCGCCGAGCATCCAGTTGAGTGCGGTCATCGGATAATAGATGACCAGCAGGCTGTAATTGAGGAATTTCCCCGGGGAGAGCGACCAGGGGCCTTTCCAGAACTGCTTGAGAATGGTCTCGTAGGTGCCGCGGGACCAGCGCAGCTGCTGGGTGAAGAAGTCCGTCCAGGCATTGGGGCCCTCGCCGACCGCGAGGACGTCCGGGGTGTAGACCGAGCGCCACTTCCGGCCGGTCGCGGGGTTGCGGTGGCGGTGCAGTTCGAAGCCGGTGGCCATGTCCTCCGTGATCGAGTCGTAGAGGCCGCCGATTCCCTTCAGAGCGCTGATGCGGACGGCATTGTTGGTGCCGACGAACATGGGTGCGCCGTAGCGGTTTCCGGCGCGTTGGATCAGGGCGTGGAAAAGGAACTGCTGGCTTTCTGCGGCCTTGGTCACGGCCGCATCGTAGTTCCCGTAGACCTGAGGACCAACGACAAACGCGATATCGGGGTCGCGGAAGTACCCGAGCATGCGTTCCAGGAAGTTGGGCAGTGGGACGTGGTCGGTGTCGACCGAGGCGAAGAAGTCGTACGCGTCGCCGTGGGCGTCCAGCCAGGAGTTGTAGTTCCCGTGCTTCGTCTTCGCGCGGAACGCGCCCTTCGGCCGATTCCACTTCTCGACGCCCTTGCGGGAGAAGTGGCGTACGCCGAGCCGCCGGCAGACGGCCTTGACGGCGGGGTCGTCGCCCTCGTCGAGCAGCCAGACGTCGAGCGGGCCGCGGTGGCGCAGCCGGACCGCCGCCTCCAGCGTCCGCGTGACCATGTCGAGCGGCTCCTTGCCGGGCACGAACGAGGTCAGGAAGGCGACCTTGGTGCCGGTCTCGGGCACGACCGGGACGGGGTCGCGCGCGACGAGGGTGGCGTGGGCGTTCGAGGCGACGTTCATCGTGCGGAAGAGCTCGATGAGGCCGATCGACACCAGCATCACCGCATCCAGCACCCGCATCAGCGGGGTGGCGTGGTCGCGCTGCGTCCAGTGCGCGGGCTGCATCAGCCAGATCAGCAGGCCGAGCGAGACGACGGGGGCGGCGCCGAGGAGGGCCGCGCCGAGGACGCGGTGCGTCTCCTCGGCGAGCAGGCTGCGGTAGCGCACCCGGTACGGGCGGTCCGGGTCGGGCTGGGTGAGCGGGCCGGCCAGCCGGCTGTAGTGCTCGTAGTCGAACCGGGGCCGGGCTCTCGGCGGGCGCGAGGGCGGGACCCCGACGGGCCCGTCATGGCCCGGTTGCTGCGGGATTGTTCCCTGGTGGACGGATGTGCGTGGTCTGGCCGCCGCCCTCGGGTCGTGAAGCTGCCGCCGGGCGTCGGCAGGAGTGGACGTCATGTGTCATTTCCCCCCGCACGCATGCTGACTGCGTGTGTCAGATCGCGGGTCTCGTCCGGCCCCCCACGGCCGCACGGACCCCAAGAGCACCGGCCCCCCCGGCGCCACCCAACTCAACTCAATGGTCACTCAGTGATGTTGGGTCATCGCTGTCCGTTCAGGATCTCGGACGCCGGACCATGATCGCAAGGGTGAAACAAGGTGTTTACCGGGCAAAGTGGTGCGACCTGCCGTGATGAGGCATGTCATTGACCGGAAAATGACTCAAGGCTCCTCACCGATGGTGAGGAGCCTTGAGATTCGCGTGCGCCGCCAGGGACTCGAACCCCGGACCCGCTGATTAAGAGTCAGCTGCTCTAACCAACTGAGCTAGCGGCGCCTGCTGACAGGGAAAACTCTACCCGATCCCCGGGGGTGCTTCCGACCACCTTGCCCGTCACCTGCCCGGACGCCCCGGCGTGCGGGCCTTCCGGACCGCTGAGAGGCTGTGCCCGGGTACTGGCAGGACCGCCGGGGCCGGGGGCCCGGGGAAAGGTGCAGCGGGCGTGGTGCGTATACGCGGCGCGGTCGTGGCGGCCGTGTGGGCGGTCGTGCTGGCCGGGCCCGGCGCGAGCCCGGCGACGGCCGCACCCGCCCCCGCGCCCGGCCGCGGCGGCCTGCGAGCGGCCCTCCCGGCGGCCCGGCCCCTCGGTGACCGTCTGGAACCGGCCATCCTCTACGCCATGGCCCATCTGGGCGACCCCTTCGCCATCGGCGGCGACGGCCCCCGCAGCTGGGACTGCTCCGGGCTCGTCCAGCAGGCCTACCGTCGCGCGGGCGTACGGCTTCCGCGCATCGCCGCCGACCAGTACCGCGCGACGAAGCACATCGCGCGGCGCTCGCTGCACCGCGGCGACCTCGTCTTCTGGTCCCGCAACGGGCGGGCGTCCGGCGTCCACCACGTGGCGGTCTACCTGGGCGGCGAACGCTACGTCGAGGCGCCGCGCCCCGGCTTCAAGGTCCGCGTCTCGACCTTCTCCCGCTACCGGCCGAACCTCTACGGGCGCGTGCGCTGAGCCTGCCGGCGGCCGCGGGTCGCTGGGCTCCTAGGGACACCTGACGAACTGCGTCAAGAGCGCCTCCTTGAACGGCGAATGACCGGAGGCCGGGACGCGGCCTCCGCGCGGGCATGGGCGCAGGCCGGCGGCGGTCCCGGTGGGCAGGAGATGAAGGCGCCCCGTACGGGACGCGGCCGGATCGTTGCATCCGTTGGCCTAGACATGTCAAACGGCTGGTACTAGCCTCCGCCTTGGTCTAGACCGCATTTCACTCGGCTCACAGAACCCCCCACGTTCTCCGAGGAGTAAAAGGCATGCGCAGAAAGATCAGTGCGGCGATCATCGGCCTCGGCATCGCCGGCACGTCCCTGTTCGCCACCGGCGGCGCGAGCGGCCACGGCTACACCGACACCCCCACCAGCCGCCAGGTGTACTGCGCCGACGGCACCGTCGAGGACTGCGGCGAGATCCAGTGGGAGCCGCAGAGCGTCGAGGGCTCCAAGGGCTTCCCGGCCCGCGGGCCCGCCGACGGCACGATCTGTGCCGGCGGCAACAGCCGCTTCGCGGAGCTCGACGATCCGCGGGGCGGGCAGTGGCCCGCCACGAAGGTCAGCCCGGGCCAGAGCTACACGTTCCGGTGGCGGCTCACCGCGCGCCACGCCACGACGGACTTCCGCTACTACCTCACCAAGCCCACCTACGATCCGGGCCGGCCGCTCACCCGGGCCGACCTCGACCTCCAGCCGTTCCTGACCGTGCCCTACGGCGGCCGGGTGCCCGACGCCACCGTCTCCCACCAGGGCACGCTTCCCTCCGGCCGGACCGGCAAGCAGCTCGTCCTCGCGGTGTGGACCATCGCGGACACGGGCAACGCGTTCTACGCCTGCTCCGACGTCCAGTTCTGACGGCTTCGTCCGAAGGCCGCGCAGTTCTGGCCTTGCCCGAGGGCCGCGCCGGACGCCGGAGCCTCCCGGCGCCTCCCCGGCCCCACCCCGGGGAGGCGCCGCCCTTCCGGCCTACGGCCGCATTTCCGGCCGCGACGGCTCGGGCCGGTTCGGCGCCGCCGGTCACCTCCGGTGGGGGCGGATCGCCGTTGCGGCGGAGGAAGGGCCCAGGTCCCGCCCTTTCACCGCTTCTTCCTGCGGAAGGCGGCGCCGCGCGCTACTCCCGCCGCCGCGGCGCCCAGCCCCCGCCGGGGGTGACCGGCGGTGCCGAGCGCACCCCAGCTCCGCTACTCGCTGTCGGTGTCCGCCGACTCGTCCCGGTTCTCCGCCCGAAGGGCGAACCGCGCCAAGGCCCCCGCGACCACCAGCGCCACCCCCGCCAGCAGGGCGTAGTCCGGGACGGCGTTGCCCACCCGGGAGGCCAGTTCCTCCAGGCGGAACTCCTGGTCGGCGTCCAGGAGCCCGGGCAGCCCCGTGGTCCCGTCGTAGGCGAGGAAGAGCACCCCGATGCCGATGAAGAACAGCCCCGAGACCAGCGACGTCGTGTGCAGCCGCAGCCGGCCGAGCCGCAGCTCCCGCCCGCGCAGCCACCGCCGGCCGCCGAGCTTGAAGCGGTCCCAGAAGACCGCGAGGACGAACAGCGGCAGCGCCATGCCGAGGGCGTAGACGGCGAGCATGGAGCCGCCGTAGACGGGGTTGCCGTTGACGGCCGTCACGGTGAGGACCGCGCCGAGGATCGGCCCGGCGCAGAACCCGGCCAGCCCGTACACGCAGCCCAGCAGGAACGTCGACGCGGCCGAGCGCGGCGTGATCCGCCCGGCCGCCGCCTGGGCCTTCTTCGAGGCGAAGCCGAGGCCCAGGATCTGGGCGGCGCCCATGGCGATCACGATCCAGCCGCCGGTGGTCACCAGCAGCTCGCGGTGGCCGTTGAAGAGCCGGCTGGCCGCGGTGGAGGCCACGCCGAGCGGGACGAGCGTGGTCGCGAGGCCCACGTAGAAGACGCCGGTGCGGGCGAGCAGTCGGCCGGGGCTCGCGAGGGAGTACGCGAAGAAGGCCGGCAGCAGCAGCGCGCTGCACGGGCTGACCAGGGCGAGGGCGCCGCCGAGGAACGCGGCGAGGTAGCCGATGTCGGTCATGCCGGCCCCTTACTTCTCGCTCTTCTTCGCGGCGGCGGCCCGGGCTTGCGCGATGGCCTCGTCGAAGGCGGCCATCGGCTGGGCGCCGGCGATGGGGCGGCCGCCGACGAGGAAGGACGGGGTGGAGGTCACACCGAGGCCGTACCCCTCCTCCTGGTCCTTCTTGACGGCTTCCTCGGCAGCCGACCCGTTCAGGTCCGAGCGGAAGCGGTCGATGTCGGTCACGCCGGCCTTGCCTGCCAGGTCGACGAGCTTGTCCTCGGCGAGCGCGTCACCCTTGCGCAGCTTGGCGTAGACCTCGTCGTGGAACTGCCAGAACTTCCCCTGCTGCCCGGCCGCCCAGGAGGCGCGGGCGGCGCGCTCGGAGTCCTTGCCGAAGATCGGGAAGTTGCGGAACTCGATCCGGAGCACGCCCTGGTCCACGTACTTCTTGACCAGCTCGGGCTGGCTGTCGCGGGTGAACTTGCCGCAGTACGAGCACTGGTAGTCGGCGTACTCCACGAGCACGACCGGCGCGTCCTTCCGGCCGAGCGCGAGCGGGTCGCCGTCCTTGCGGCGGCTGGTGGCCTGCTCGGCGCGCGCGTACGCGCCCTGCATCGGGTCGGCGGAGGGGTCGCCGGAGGCGGAGGGCCCGCGCTTGCCGGAGTCGCTGCCGCTCTTGCCGATGGCCATGCCGACGGCGACGACGGCGGCGACGAGCGCGAGGATCGCACCGAGGGCGGCGATGCGGCGGGGGAGGGAGACGGAGGCCTTGGACTTGCCCTTGGGCTGGGTCCTGGCCTTGGTCTTGGCCTTGGCCTGGGGGTCGGTCTTCTTGGCCTTCGGGCCGGCCTTCGGGTTGGCCTTCGAGGAACTGGCAGACATAAAGGAGAAAGCTCCCTGGAACGTACGGAATCCGGATATGCCGAAGCACGGCCCGGCGGGGCCGTGAGGACCGGATCTAGATCCGTAGGACGGGGAGCAGCTCGGCGCAGCCCGCGACGGGGGCGGGCGGCGCGCGCGGCGCGGTCACCCGGGGCGCGGCGGCCTGGGGGAGCGGGGCGCGGGCGGTGCCCGGCGCGGTGACGGGGTCGGCGTGCCCGGAGGCGACGGCGGTCTCGGCGTCCTTCAGTGGCACGTCCTGCTGCCGGCAGCTGGGTCCGGGGTCCGGGGACCCGGCCCGTACGGGCTCCGCGGCGGGCGCGGATGCCGGTGCCGCGTGATGTGCGGACGGGGCGGCCGTGACCGCGGAGTACGGCTGCGCGCCGCCCGGGACCGGTCCGAAGAGGACCGCGAGGAGGAGCAGGAGCGCGGCCGCGGCCGCCGTTCGGTGACCCTTGATCGTGCTGGTCACGGTGCTCCTCTCCTGTCCTGGTACGTGCGCGGTGGACGGACGGCCTCCATGCTACGGGCCCTGCTCAGACGCCTTCCGCCGCGAGCGCGCGCAGCGACACCCGCTGGGCGTACCAGAGCAGGGTGACGGTGGTGGCGGACATCACGAGGGCGAAGGCGAAGTGGCCCGCGGCCGAGACCACGGTGCAGCCGGCGAGGGTGAGGGCCAGGTGGGAGCCGAGCCGCAGGGCGAGCAGGCCGATGGCCACCTTGCGGGTGCTCTTGCCGCGCCACATGCGCTTGGCCAGGCGCAGCCGCGAGCGCAGGACGGTCAGGGACACGATGAGGTTGGCCACGCCCAGGGCTCCCAGCGCCCACAGGAACCGGTGGTCGGCCTGGAAGAGGTCGTAGGCGGCGGACATCAGGCCCTCGAAGGCGAAGAACCAGGTCGGCAGCGGCTTGATCTCCTCGGTGGAGGCGGTCGCGGTGGTCTCGGCGGTCTCGGCGGAGGCGGGAGCGGCGGGGGCGAGCGTCATCGTGTCCATGCCCATAACTCTGTCGTTCCGGCGTTCCGGCGGGCAGATCCACCGATCACGGGTCGCCGATGACATAAGTCATCGGTGGGGGCGGAGGGCGCTGGAAGGAAGCACGACGAAGGCCCCCACCTTGCGGTGAGGGCCTTCGTCTGTCTGTGCGCCGCCAGGGACTCGAACCCCGGACCCGCTGATTAAGAGTCAGCTGCTCTAACCAACTGAGCTAGCGGCGCCTGCTGACAGAGAGAGGGCCATCGACAGCATCAGCGGAGCGGCCCGCCGGTTCAGCGTCTCGGCGGCCTGCCGCAGCCGGTGGGCGTGGGCCAGGGGCAGGGAGAGGGCGACGCAGCCGACCGAGCTCCCCGCGGTGACCGGGACGGCGGCGCAGACCGTGCCGAGGGCGTACTCCTGGAGATCGAGCACGGGGACGGTCGCGGGCTGCCGGTCGAGCGCGCTGAGCAGCACCTTCTCGCTGGTGATCGTCCGCGATGTGAGCCGGGCCGTCCGGTGGCGCGAGAGGTGGTCGCGGCGGTCGTCGTGGTCGAGCTGGGTGAGCAGGCACTTCCCGATCGCGCTGGCGTGGGCGGCGGAGCGGAAGTCGATCCACTCGTTGACCCGGGGCATGTGCGGTGCGTCCGCGCACTGGGTGATGCGGACCTCGCCGTCGACGTAGCGGCTCAGGTAGACGGCCGCGCCCAGCGAGTCGCGCAGCTCGTACAGCGACTGCTGGAGCTTGTGGTGCAGGGCGGCGCTGCGGTCGCCGCCGGAGCCGAGCAGGATGAGGGCGTCGCCCGTCACGTAGCCGCCGTCGCCGGTCCGCTGGACGTACTCCTCGTGGCGGAGCATCGGCAGGAGGCGCGCCAGATGGGCGGCCGGCAGGCCGGTCTCGCGGGCGATCTGGGCCTCGGTGACGCCGCCGGAGTACCGGGCGACGGTCTCCAGCACCCGCAGGGCGTACTGCACCGAGTGGAACGGCGCGGTCGGGTCGGGCTTGAGCGCCACGGTCTCCCCCTACGGGCTTCCGGCGAGTCTCCCGCCGACCACGATAACCGCGAAACGCATGGCAAGAAGAGGATGTTGGCAGTACGGCATATGCCGTTGCCATGCCGGCCGGGCCGCGGCCGCGGCCCGGGGCCGGGAATATCCGGAGAGGGTCTCCGGCTACAGCGGACCGGGAACCGATCAGGAACAGACGCACGAAACAGACGCACGAACAGATCAGGAAGAGGAAGGCGGACCACCGTGCCCGACGCGCAGGACGACTTCATCCGGGGGCAGGCCCTGGGCAGCGCCCCCGTACCCCTGTCCGTACTGGACCTGGCGACCGTCGGCGCGGGCCGGACCGCCGGCCAGGCCCTCGCCACCACCGTCGAGCTGGCCCGGCTGGCCGAGCGCCGCGGCTACCACCGCTTCTGGGTCGCCGAGCACCACTCGATGCCGGGGATCGCCAGCTCCTCCCCGGCCGTCGTGCTCGCCCACCTCGCCGCTCACACCGAGCGCATCCGCCTCGGCTCCGGCGGCGTGATGCTGCCCAACCACGCGCCGCTGGTGATAGCCGAGCAGTTCGGCACGCTGGAGGCGTTCGCGCCCGGGCGCGTGGACCTGGGCCTCGGGCGCGCCCCCGGGACGGACGGCGCGACGGCGGCCGCGCTGCGCCGCGCGGACCGGCTCAGCGAGGGTGCGGACGAGTTCCCGCAGCAGCTCGCGGAGCTGATCCGCTTCCTGGACGACGACTTCCCCGACGGGCACCGCTACGCCGGGATCCACGCCGTGCCCGGCCCGGTCCAGGGCCGGGTGCCCGGCGGCGTGCAGCGCGCGGACCGGCCCTCGGTGTGGCTGCTCGGCTCCTCCGGCTTCAGCGCGCGGCTCGCGGGGGCGCTGGGCCTGCCGTTCTCCTTCGCGCACCACTTCTCCTCCGGCAACACGGTCGCCGCGCTGGAGCTGTACCGGCAGTGCTTCCGGCCGTCCGAGGTCCTCGACCGCCCGTACGCCAAGATCGGCGTCCAGGCCTTCGCGGCGGAGGACCCGGCGGAGGCCCGGCGCCAGATGCTCACCGGGGCGCTGTCGATGCTGCGGCTGCGCACGGGACGGCCCGGGCTGGTGCCGACGCCGGAGGAGGCCGGGTCGTACGACTACAGCCCGGCGGAGCGGGAGTTCGTGGAGGACCGGCTGGCGAGCGCGGTGCACGGGACCCCCGAGGCGGTCAAGGAGGGGCTCGACCACCTCGTGAAGACGACCGGCGTCGACGAGCTGATGATCACGACGAGCGTGCACGGCGCGGACGCGCGGCTGCGGAGCTACGAGCTGATCGCGGACGCGTACGGGCTGAGCCGGCCGTCCGCCCGCGGAGGGGGCGGCCCCGGTTCCGGGCCCGCCACCCCGCCGCGACGGAGCCGGGCCTACGGCCTCACCCCCGTCGTCAGCAGCGACGAGATCGAGTCCGCCGGCACGGGCCGGGAGTAGAACCAGCCCTGCCCCGTGTCGCAGCCGATCCGCCCCAGCCGCTCCGCCTGCTCCGCACTCTCCACGCACTCGGCCGTCACCGTGATGCCCAGCCGGTGCGCGAGCTGGACGAGGGCCTCGACGATCGTCTCGTCCGCCGGGTTCGGCGGTTCCTCGGCGCGGAAGCCGCGGACGAAGGAGCCGTCGAGCTTGAGCGTGGAGACCGGCAGACGGCTGAGGTAGGCGAGGTTGGAGTAGCCCGTGCCGAAGTCGTCGATGGCGATGGCCACGCCCATGTCGCTGAGCTGGCGCAGCTGTTGGAGGGGCCGGCCGGCCGAGCCCATCACGGCCGACTCGGTGAGCTCCAGCTGCAGCAGCCGCGGCGGCAGGCCCGTCTCGGCGAGGATGGCCGCCACGTCGGAGACGAGGTCGGAGTCCCACACCTGCCGCACCGCGACGTTGACGCTGATGACGATCGGCTCAGCGGGGTGGTCGAGCTGCCAGCGCCTGGCCTGGCGGCAGGCCGTTCCGAGCACCCAGCGGCCGAGCGGGACGATGGCCCCGGTCTCCTCGGCGAGGCCGATGAACCGATTCGGCGGGAGCATGCCGAACTGCGGGTGCCGCCAGCGCACCAGCGCCTCCACGCCGCGGACGACCCCGTCGACGAGGCCCACCAGCGGCTGGTACTGGAGCACGAACTCGCCCCGCTCGACCGCCGGCCGCAGCGTGCTGGACAGGGCCTGACGGGTCATCCGGTGGGCGTTGCGCTCGGAGTCGAAGAGCGTCCAGCGGGCCTTGCCGTCGGCCTTCGCCCAGTACAGCGTGGTGTCGGCGGCCTGCATCAGCTCGGTGGCGTGGGTGCCGGCCGCGGGGCGTTCCACGACGCCGATGCTCGCCGAGACCGACAACTGCTGCCCGGCCACCTCGAACGGCCGCTGGAGCCGGTCCTGGACGCAGGCGGCGAGCTCCACGAGCTGCTCGGTGCCCGCCGACTCCTCGACCAGCAGGGCGAATTCGTCGCCGCCGAGGCGGGCGACGAGATGGCCGCCGGGCGCGGCGCACTCGCTCAGCCGGCGCGCCACCGCGCCCAGGAGTCTGTCGCCGGCCCGGTGGCCGAGGGTGTCGTTGATGGCCTTGAAGCCGTCGAGGTCCAGATAGCAGACCCCGATCCGGCCGGTGCCGCCCTCCGCCGCGCAGGCCGTGGCGAGCGCGGTGGTCAGCCGCTCGAAGAACAGGCTGCGGTTGGGCAGCCGGGTGACCGGGTCGTGCATCCGCAGGTGCCGCAGGCGGGCCCGCAGGTCGCGCCGGTCGCTGATGTCGGCGACGGACAGGAGGGTGTCGCAGCTGTCGGGCAGCGGCGTGACGATCACCTCGGCCCACACCCCCTGGCCGCCGGTGTGCTTCAGCCGCCGGGTGCAGTGCAGCCGCTCGCGGCGGCCGAGCAGCACCTCGCGGTACGCGCTCCAGGTGCGCGAGTCCTCGCGCAGGCCGGTGAACTCGGCGGCCGGGGCGTCGGCGAGCCGGGCCGGATCGGTGCCCAGCAGCGCCCCGAGGGCGTGGTTGGCGGTGCGCACCAGGCCGTCGCGGCCCACCACGGCCATGGCGAGCTGCGCGGCGTTGAACGCGGCACGAAAATCACTGGATTCATTACGTTGCGTGACGACTGTAGGCGTAGGGCCGGGCGCGCCGCCCTGCCCATCGAGGGTTCCGCTCACCGCTCGCTCCCGCATGGCATTCGTTCCGCACTGGCTTCGTATGGGTCTCATGGATCTCGTACGCGTGTCCGAACAGGCGGCGGGAGGCCGTCCGCCCGGGGTATCCGTGCTGGAAATGTGGCGATCATAGGGCTCGCGAGAGGACCGTTCCAGCGGCCCTCGTGAGGGAGGCCGGGCCGCCGACCCCGGGTTGTCCACTTTTGCACGACCGTGCGCGCTCGTGCCTGAGCCTGTAGTGCCACACCATCTCGATTGACCGTCAGTGACTGAGTGTGATGTACCCAGAAGTCGGCCTAGTCACTCGACCGGAGCAGCGGAATAGGGCATAACACCACAAATCCACCGAGGGTGGATGAGGTGTCCCGAATCCGTCCCGGGAGGTCGACGTGGTGCGTCCGCAGACACCCATGGGAGTGGACCGGCCGCGGCCGCTGCGCCGCGTCGGGGCCGTCCTCACCGTCCTGTGCGCGATCGCGGCGACCACGCTGGTCGCCGTCCCGGCGCAGGCAGTGGGGCCCGGCGGGCCCTGCGCGCTCCCGCGCAGCCAGGCCCACCACTCCGAAGGGCTCGACAGCTGGAACCCCGCCTACCCACGGCCCGTGGGCCGGCTCGACGCCGTCATGATCTTCCTGTCCTTCCCGGACTCCAAGCCGCAGGTGGATCCGGGGAAGCTCGCGGCCGACCACTTCCCCGCCACCTCCCGCTTCTTCGAACGGGCGTCCTACGGGCGGTTCTCGCTGCGCGCCCACCCCGTGAAGCGGTGGTTCAGGATGCCGCGGTCCGCCACCTCGTACCGGATACAGCGCGACTGGGACGGCGACCGGCGCTCCGACTACCTGCGCGACGCCGTCGCCGCGGCCGACCCCGGCGTGGACTTCAGCCGCTACGACCTCGTCTACCTCGTCGCCGACCCCGACGCCCCCGGCGTCGACTCCGACGCGACCAAGGTCGTCAACCTCGACCGGCCGCTGCAGGCCGACGGCACCCCGCTGCGCCGGATCGTCACCGTCTTCGAGCACCACCCGCCCGACCGCAACGTCCTCGCCCACGAGACCGGGCACGTCCTGGACCTGCCCGACCTCTACCACCGGCCCACCGACGGCAAGGGCGACTGGGACACCCACGTCGGCGACTGGGACCTCATGGGCAGCCAGTTCGGGCTCGCCTCCGACCCCTTCGCCTGGCACAAGTGGAAACTCGGCTGGCTCACCCCGGCGCAGGTCGCCTGCGCCCGCGGCCCCAGCCGCGCCCTCTACACCCTCCAGCCGCTGGAGACGCCGATGCAGCCGGGCGGCGACAACCGCACCCGCCTCGTCGTCATCCGCACGGGAGCCACCACCGCCCTCGCCCTGGAGGCGCGCTCCGCCTACGGCAACGACAGCGGCGCCTGCACCGAAGGCGTCCTCATCTACCGCGTGCACAGCGACACGGCTTCGGGCGGCGGGCCGGTGCAGGTCCTCGACGGGCATCCGGGGCGCCAGGCCTGCTGGGGCGAGTCCGTCTACCCGCCGCTGGCCGACGCGCCGCTGGGGGTGGGGGAGTCGCTCAGCTCGGAGGCGGACGGGGTCCGGGTGACCGTACGGGGGCGGACGGCCGGCGGGTCCTGGACGGTGGGGGTGAGCCGGGCGTAGTCACTGCCCGGGTGATTTCCGGGCGTACGTTCCGGGCGTACGTTCCGGGCGTACGTTCCGGGCGTACGTTCCGGGCGTACGTTCCGGGCGTACGTTCCGGGCGTACGTCGGGTGGAACGAAAATCCGGATGTTTCAGCGGGCCACGGGCGGGATGGTGCAGGTCAGCGGGGCGGGCGGGATCACGCGAGGGGGTGCGCGGGGGATTGCGCGGGGCCGGAACGGCCGGGTGCCGGGCAGCTCACAGCGCGGGCTCGGGCGCACGGCCCGCCGCCCGGCGGGGAAGCTCCGCCAGCGGCGAACCGGCCTCCGCGCGCGCCACCCGCACGCACGCCCACAGCAGCGCCTCCGCATCCGGCAGCCACGGGTGCCGCACCTCCGGGGCGACCACCCAGCGGGAGGCTGGCGGCACGGGCTCGTCCCGGCCCGGCGGGTAGAGCGGGGGGACGGTCACGGTGTCCCCCGTGCCGTGGCACAGCAGCGGGGGCATCGCGCGCGACCACTCCTCCCAGCCGAGCAGCGCGGGCAGGCGCTGGGCCGTGCCGGGAGCCGCGAACAGCTGCAGCCGGCCGCGCTGGGCGGCGACCGGGCCCGAGCCCGGCCCCTTCTCCCATAACCGGTCCAGCACCCGGCGGCCGAACAGGTCCGGCGCGCTGACCACGTCGAACGCGACGCCGCACGGCAGCACCACCGGGTTGGCCGGGCAGTCGATCCACAGCGCGTGCACGCTCCGGGGGAAGGGGCTGGCCGAGGCGAGCCAGTCGGCCCCGGCGAGAGTGACGTAGGCGGCGGCGAGGGGGAGCCGGGAGGGGACGCCGGGGACGCCCGGGGCGTCGGTGCGCCGGGTGAACGGCTGGATCAGCGGATCGCGCGGGTCGTGCTGCCGAGAGGTCATGGCGCCCATCCCAGCGGTGCGGGCGCCGCGGATCCGGGTAGTTGCGGAAGTCGGGACAGCGCGGGGTGCGGTGCGCTATTTTTCGCGCCGCATATGCCAACGGCCCATGGTCGTCGTGGCGACCACGGGCCGTCCGAGGTGCGAGGGGCCCCCGGACCGGGGGGCGGCGCGCCTCACGGGGCGCCGGTCACTCGCCGGTCCCACCGCCGCGCAGCAGGTCACGGCCGAACTCGACCATCTTCTTCGCGTAGTCCTCGCTCCACTCGGCGCGCTCGGCGATCACGGCCGTGGACAGCCGGTCGAAGCGCCGGGGGTCGGCGAGCTGGGCCGCCGCCACGGCCTGGAACTCGGTCGCCCGGTCGGCCGCGGCACGGAAGGCCAGCGCGAGCTCCGTGGAACGGGCCAGCAGCTCACGGGGGTCCTCGATCGACTCCAGATCGAAGAAGTGCTCCGGGTCGGCGACCGCCTCCGGGGGCTCGAAGAGCAGCTGCGCGGGCTTCAGACGACGCGGCCGGTCGCTCGGGCCCGCGTCGGGAGCCGACTGCGGCTCGGACATGTACATACCTCCAGGATCGTCTGCACCGCCATCCATTGTCCTGCGCACCGCAAGGGTGCCCTCCGGCGCCCGGAACTCCGGCCGGATCTCTTCCGCCGCGACGGCGATCAGCCTCCGCCGGGGTGTCCGGCGGTGCCGTACGGCCTCGGACCGGTCCGGCACCGCCGGCCAGGCGCGTTCCGGCTGGGCGCCGCGGCGGCGGAACAAAGCGTGCGGGGCGCCCCGCCCTCACGGGCGCCACGGCACCCGGTGTTCGTTCAGGCACGCCAGCACCGCATGATTCGCCTCCCAGCCGTCCGGGGCTGCATCCATCGGCCGCCTCCGGCGACGTGCCGGGCTCCGCCCGGCGGAATTGGGCGGCGTCGCGCTGATCGCCCCTCGGACAGATGCCGCAGTGGCGGTCAGGGACGCCAGATCACCCGGTGCTCGGACCAGTGGTCCCATGTGGACATCATCGCCTCCCAGCCGTCCGGGAACTTCACCGTCACCCCCAGCTGCACCGGTTCCGTCGACGGGTGGTCGTCCAGGAGGCGGTCCACGCCCGCACGGCACACGACGATGCACGCGTGCCGGTGCCGGGAGGCGAGCACGCACAGGCGGCCCGTCTCCAGGTGGAAGGCCGTCGCGTCCGGGCGGCCCGACAGCGGGTGGAGGACGACCGTCACGTCGAACTCCCGGCCCTGCAGCCGGTTCGCCGTGTCGACCGTGACGCCCTGCACGCCCAGGCCGGCCAGCGCCGCGCGGACCGCCGCGGCCTGGTCGCGGTGGGCCGTGCCGACCGCGATCCGGGCGGCCGTGAGCGGCACCGGGTCCGGCGCCGCCTCGCTGACGGTCACCCCGCCCCGGTCCAGCAGCCGCCGCACGACGCGCGCGACCGCGCCGACCGCCTCCGGATCCGTGCGCGGCGTGTGCCGGGCGGGGAGCTCCAGCAGGCCCCAGCCCGCGACGGCCGCTTCGTCCAGCACCCGGTCCGGCCCCGAGCCGTCCGACGCGACGCCGAAGGACAGCCGCCGGTCGCCATGGTCCGTGCCGCTGCGGAAGGGCGTGTACGGATAGAAGGCGGCCGACACCAGCGGCGCGGCGGACGCGGGCAGCCGCCAGGACACCGGCAGCCGGTGCTGCGGCAGCCGCGGGTTGTGGGCGAGCAGCGTGCTGACGGCGCTCGCCGACGGGTCGTACGACAGCCCGGCCCACTGCGCGACGCCGTCCGCGCCCACCACGCTGAAGGGGTCCAGCTGCCCGGGGTCGCCCACGAACAGCGCCCGCTCGAAGAGCCCGGCCACGGCGAGCAGGGCGTCCGACCGCATCTGGTAGGCCTCGTCGACGATCGCGTGGCCCCACGGCTCGGCGACCTTCGTGTGCGCCCACTTCGCGGCCGTGGACACCACGACCGGAAGGCCCGCCAGCTCCGCCGCCTTCGCGGAGGTGACCACGGAGGGCAGGGCGTCGAGCGCCCGGTCGTACGGGTGCGTGTCGCTGCTGTGCAGCCGCCCGACCGGCAGCTCGGGGTCCTTCGCGGCCAGCCGCAGCACCAGGTCGTCCACCTGGGCGTTGGTCTGCGCGACGACCATCAGCGGGCGGCCCGCCGCGGCCAGCTCCCGCGCGGCCCGGACGACGAGCGTCGACTTGCCCGCGCCCGGCGGCGAGTCGACGACGACGCCGCGCTCCGGGCTGTGCAGCGTGTCGTGCAGGATCCTGCGCGTGACGTCCTCGGCGGCCGCGCCCGGGTCCCAGGCGCGCCCGCGCTGCGGGGGCACGGCCTCCGCGGCGTTCTCCGTGTTCTCTGCGTGCTCCGCAAACACCGTGGGCGTCCTCACAGCAGATCCTCCGCGGTCACCGGGTCGGGCAGCTCCGCCGCCGGCTCGCCGGGCGGCCCGCCGTGCGTCCATGGTGTCCGCTCGGGGTCGGGCAGCTCCGGGCCGCCGCGCGGGGCGTGCTCGAAGAGCGTCCAGCACACGCGGTCCCCCTTCTCCGGCACCGAACCGGGCTCGGGCACCTTGCCCCGCCCCATGCCGCCCGTCAGACGCACCGTCAGGGCTCCCGGATCGCCGGGCACGGGGCCCACGAACTCGGCGGGCTGCGCCTTGCCGTCCGGCAGGACGCGGTGGACCTTCGCGCCCTCGGCCAGATACGGGCCGTCGTCCGTGCGCACGGTGACCAGCGGCCTGGGCCGCGGCACCTTCGCCTCCGTGTACTCCATCACCACTTCGGTGACCTCCCCCGCGAACGCCTCGCCCGCCAGCCGCCGCCCGGCCATCACCAGCGGATCGTCCAGCGCCTCCTGGGCCTCCAGCTGTGCCTGGGCCGTCTCCCGCGCCGCGAGCTTGCGGGCGGCCGTCACCGCGTCGTCCCGCCGGGGCTGCGGCGGCTCGCCGGCCCGGACGCGGTCGCGGTGCGCGGTGTACGACCAGCGGTCCCGCTTCCAGCGCTCGCCGGCCCGCTCCCCCTCGGGCAGCGCCCGCAGCAGGTCGACGCCGCGCCAGACCGCCTCCCACGTGGGGCGCAGCTGCGTCTCCAGGAGCGCGCGGAGCTCCTCCGCGGCTCCCGGCAGCCCGGCGTCGTGGCGCGTGACGGCCGGGGCCAGGAGCTTGTTGTCGAAGGCGGGGTCGGTGGCCGGGCCCGCGGGCGGGTGGAGCAGCTGCCCGGCCGCATCGCGCGCGAGCTCCGCGCGCAGCGCCGCCTCCGCGCCCGTCAGCCCCTCCGGCGGGTCGATCCAGGCGAGCAGCGCCCCCAGGTGCTGGTCCTCCAGATTGCTCTGGCCGGTGGCCCAGTGGCGGCCGAGGAGCTCCGTCATCGGCAGCAGCAGCGACGAGCCGGGCACCCGGGCGCGCTCGCCGAAGTGCGTCAGCCAGCGGCCGAGGAGCGGCACGCGCGGGGGAGCGGGGTGGGGCGTGTCGGGGTCCTGTTCCGCGGTGCGGCGGAACCGCATGGAGCGCCCGAGCAGCCGGACGTACGAGACGCCCGCCGCGCTCGGCACCAGCAGCTGCGGCGCCCCGGCGCAGAGCTCGACCTGGACGGTGACCTTCTTGCCGGTCTCCGGGTCGGTCTCCTTGCGCTCCTCCAGGGTGACGTCCCCGGCGAACCCCTCGACGTAGGGCAGCATCTCCTCGGCCAGCTCGGCGAGGAACGCGGAGCGCAGGTCCCGGTCGCGCGGCTGCGGCACGACCAGCAGCCGGGGCCGCTCGCGGTCGGTGCCGACGAGCGCGCCGAGCGGGGCACCGGCTTCGCCCGCCGTGGTCAGCGGGACGAACACCAGCGGCCGCTCGGCCAGATGCCGGTGGCGCACGGTCGTCAGAGGTTGCGCGCGCCCGTCCCGTACGGCTTCCATCCGGGCGAGCGTCGTGATCAGCGACATGCGGCCTCGATTCCCGTGAGGGGCGGGTCCAAAGCCTCCGCGCGGAGGGCGGCGGCGCGGCGCAGCGCGACGACGGTGGGGTCGGGCACGCCGGCCTCCTCCCCGGCGGGCGCCCGGTCGAGCGCGGCGGCCAGGACGGACTCGACGGTCGTCAGCCCGCCCAGCTCCCCGCGCAGCCCCCGGCCGAGGGCGGCCACCGCCCCCTCGGCGCGGGCCCGGGCGCGGCAGTGGAAGGCCAGCTCGCAGGCGGCCAGGCACTCCGGTGCGTAGGCGGCGCCGACGGCTTCGACGGCGGCGGCGAGCTCTTCGGCGGGGCGGCCCGCCGTTCTGCCGTCGTCGGCGAGGCACAGGTCGAAGGTGGTGCCGGCGGGCAGCTCCGCGGCGATGTCCTCGACGCGGGCGAGCCGGGCGAGCTGGCGGCGGGTGGTGGCGCGCGGCTTGCGGACGTCGACGAGCCCGGCGGCCGGGACGTTGGCGAAGTCCTTCGGGCAGACGAGCAGGATCTCGTGGCGCACGCGCGCGGGGTCGCCGTCGCCGGTCCGGGCCGCGAGCTCCTCCAGCGCCAGGACGTAGACGGCGGCCTGCCGGGCGGCGGCGCCGACCTTGCCGGGGTCGGCCGCGCCGTCGATCACGGGGAAGGACTTGATCTCCACGACCGTCCACGTCCCGTCGGGGTGGACGACCACGGCGTCGGGTTCGAGGAAGGCGGGCGCGCCCGCCACGGGGAGGGCGAGCAGCGGGTGGTCGAGGAGCGCCCAGCGGCCGGCGGCCGATGCCTCGCGCAGGGCGAGCGCCGTCCGGGCGGTGCGGCCCTCGGGGCCGCCGGCGGTCAGGTCGGGTACGTCGACGGAGCCGGGCGCGGGGGCCGGGGCGCCGTCGCGCAGCTGCTCGTGGAGCAGCCGGACGAGCTCCGTGCCGCCGTCGGCCTTGGCGCGGGCCTCGAAGGAGTGGCCGCGCGTGATCGCGAACTGCGACTGCCCGAAGGCGGCCGGCGCGCCGAGGGCCCGGGCCAGGGCGGACTTGTCGACTCCGGCGCCGTCCAGCAGGACCCGGCGGCGGCAGCCGGGGTTGGCGGCGAGGGCCGCGAGGGCGCGGGCGTCGAGCGGGCGCTGTGCGCTGCCCGGCCCGCGCAGCTCAGCGAGCCGCTGCCGCAGTGTCGCCGGCGCGGGCGTCGCCGGCCGTGCCGTGGGCCGGCTGTCGGGGGATCTGGTCACGGGCATCCGCCTCGAAGGGTCGCTGCGGCGCTCCCGGACGGCCGTCTCCGGCGGCGGGGCCAAAGGCCGCAGCCCGGGAAAGCGCTGTACCCGCCGAAGTCTCGCACCCGCCACTGACATTCGCGGGCGCCCCGGCCGTTTCCCCGCGTCCCGCGCCGGTCACACGGCTCTTGACCAGGTCGACGAGGCGCAGCGCGGGCTTGGCCAGCAGCAGGCCCGCGACCATGACGGCGGCGCCCGCGAGGGCGTCGAGGAAGTAGTGGTTGGCGGTGCCCATCACGACGAGGGTGATGGCGAGCGGGTAGACGACGCCGGCGGCCTTGGCCCAGGCGGTGCGCCCCTGGCGCCAGAGGACGACGCCGCACCACAGGGCCCAGCCGACGTGGAGGCTCGGCATAGCGGCGTACTGGTTGGTCATCCCGCCGAGGCCGCGGGGGGCGCTCGCGTCGCCGCCCCACCAGCCGTAGGAGCCGTACTGGGCCATCGTGTCGACGAATCCCTGGCCGGCGTCGAGGAGCCGGGGCGGGCACGTGGGCAGCAGGGTGAATCCGATGAGGCCGATGAGGGTGGAGAGCATCAGCCAGCTGCGCTGGAGGCGGTATTCGGCCGGGCGGCGCCGGAAGAGCCAGACGAGGATCGCGGGCGTGAGCAGATAGTGCAGCGACGCGTAGGCGAAGTCGGCGGGTATGCCGATGGCCGGGTGGTCGGTGAACAGCCGGTTGAGCGGGTGCTCGAAATTTATCCGGAACGTTTTCTCAAGATCGAGAATCGCCAGGCCGTGGTCGACGGCGGGCTGCACGTCGCCCCGGACCAGCAGCCGGCCGGCGGAGTACAGCCCGTACACCACGGCGATCAGCGGCAGCTCGGTCCACCAGCGTGGCCGCTTCCCAGGCGGTGCGGTGCGGTACATCCGTACGCTCTCCATTTGATCCGACGGCCAACAAGCGCGCATGCAACCGTACGGTGTACGTCGCATCGATCGCACACCGCCCCGCGACTTCCCGGAAACGCCGAGTTCGCCCGCTGTTCCGCGGTGCGGACGGCTGCGGGGAGGGAGACGCCTCGATTCGGGCGGAGGTTGCCTGGGACGGGTGTGAGGAACTGCAAACAAGGCTGCTCGGCGGGTGAGCGATGATGGAGGACGAGCAGATCGTTTCTGTCGCCGTCCTTTTGAAATCTTTAGTGCGGTGCGGCGCTCTGTGTTGAGTTCTGTTGGAAACATCACCGAAGACTGTGAAGGGGCGCGTCATGGCACCGCGGATCCTGCTGGCCCGGCACGGACAGACCGAGTGGTCGCTGTCCGGCAAGCACACCGGCCGCACGGACATCCCGCTCCTCGACGAGGGCCGGCGCGGCGCCAAGCTCCTGGGCGAGCGGCTGCACCGCGCCCCCTGGGACGGCCTCCCCGGCGTCGAGGTCCGCACCAGCCCCCTGCTGCGTGCCCACGAAACCTGCGACCTGGCCGGCTTCGGCGACCGGGCCACCACCTGGGACGCCCTCATGGAGTGGGACTACGGCGCCTACGAGGGCATGACCCCCGCCGAGATCAAGGCGCAGCGCCCCGGCTGGCTGATCTGGCGCGACGGCGTCCCCGAGGGCGAGACCACCGCCGAGGTCAGCGCCCGCGCCGACGAGGTCGTCGAGTGGGCCCGCTCCGCCGACCGCGACGTGCTGGTCTTCGCCCACGGCCACATCCTGCGCACCATCGCGGCCCGCTGGCTGGGCGAGGACATCTTCTTCGGCTCCCGCATCCGCCTCGACCCCACCTCGCTGTCCATCCTCGGCTGGGCCTACGGCGCCCCGGCGCTCGAACGCTGGAACGACACCGGCCACCTCGCCTGACGCCCCCGCCCCGCCCGGGCGCCCCCGCGCGAGCTCCCTCCTACGGGTGAGGAGGGAGCGGCCGGGGCGATGATCGCCTCGTCCGAGGGAATGATCGGATGCCGGAAAGGGTGTGTGACACGGCTCTGCCGCGCGAGCCGTGTCCCGGAGAAGGGCGTGAGCGATGGCACCTGACAGCGCGACCGGATCGCCCCGCGAGCGTGCCGTGAGGCAATCGCCCCTCGCGCACCCCGCGCAAGGGGCGGCCCCCGGGCCGGGCGGGCCCGGCCGGCACCCTTCTCAGGCGCTCGCCCCGCAGCCGTGAGCCGTGCCTCGCGGCGCCGCGAGGCGGCCTTCGGGATCGCCGCCACGCTCGCCGCGGTCCTCTTCGCCGCCTGCGCCGAGGACTCCCGCACGGGCGCGGACGGCGGCAGCGGCGCCGGCCGCAGCACCACGGTCACCGTCGGCACCTTCGGCGTCTTCGGCTACAAACAGGCCGGTCTCTACGCCGAGTACGAACGGCTGCACCCCGACGTCACGATCAAAGAGAGCGTGATCGAGCGGAACGACGCCTACTACCCGCAGCTCCTCACCCATCTCGCCGCCGGCGGCGGCCTCGCCGACATCCAGGCCGTCGAGACGGGCAACATCAACGAGATCGTCACCACCCAGGCCGACCGCTTCGTCGACCTCTCCCGCGCCGAGGGCGTCCGCCGGGGCGACTGGCTGCCCTGGAAGTGGGCCCAGGCCACCACGCGGGACGGCCGCACGATCGGCCTCGGCACGGACATCGGCCCCATCGCCGTCTGCTACCGCAAGGACCTCTTCGCCAAGGCCGGGCTGCCCACCGACCGCGAGAGCGTGGGCCGCCTCTGGGCCGGCGACTGGCAGAAGTACATCGACACCGGCAAGCGGTACATGGCCGGGGCCCCCGCCGGCACCGTCTTCACCGACTCGGCCGCCGGCATCTACAACGCCTCCGTCCACGCCCACGCCGAGCGCTACTACGACCACCGCGGCCGGCCCGTCTACCGCACCAGCCGCGCCGTCAAGGAGTCCTGGGACCTGGCCATGCAGGCCGCCACGGGCGGCCTGACCGCCCGCCTCAAGCAGTTCGAGAAGCCCTGGGACCAGGCCTACGCCAACGGCCGCTTCGCCTCCGTCGCCTGCCCGCCCTGGATGCTCGGCTACATCAAGGAGAAGGCCGGCGCCGAGGGCAGGGACAAGTGGGACGTGGCCGCCGCCCCCCGCCCCGCCAACTGGGGCGGCTCCTTCATCACCGTCCCCAAGGCCGCCCGGCACCGCGCCGCGGCCACCGCCCTCGCCGCCTGGCTCACCGCCCCCGAACAGCAGGCCAAGCTCTTCGGCCGGCAGGCCAGCATCCCCTCCACCCCCGCCTCCTACGCCATGCCCCTCGTCCGGAACGCCCGCAACCCCTACTTCTGCGGCGCCCCCACCGGCCGGATCTTCTCCGCCGCCGCCCGCGCGATCCCCACCCTCGTCATCGGCCCGAAGGAGCAGCAGATCGGCACCGCCTTCACCGACGTCGGCATCCCCCAGGTCGAGCAGCAGGGCAAGTCCCCCCAGGCCGGCTGGAAGGCGGCACAGCGGGAGATCGACAGCGTGGTGGACGCATGACGACCACGGCCCGCACACCGGCCGCGGCCGGAACGCCCGTGCCCCGCCCGCCCCGCACGCAGGGCAGGGCCGCCCCGGGCCCGTGGCGCCGCCGCCTCTACCGCTGGGACGTGCGCTACAGCCCCTACGCCTTCATCGCCCCCTTCTTCCTCTTCTTCGGCGCCTTCGGCCTCTTCCCCCTCATCTACACCGGCTGGGCCTCGCTGCACCGGGTGGAGCTGGCCTCACCGGACCACATGGAGTGGGTGGGCCTGCACAACTACGTCCGGCTGCTGGACGACGCCTTCTTCTGGAACGCCCTGTACAACACCCTCACCATCGGCGTCCTCTCCACCGTCCCCCAGCTGCTGATGGCGCTCTGGCTCGCCCACCTCCTGCACTACCGGCTGCGCGCCGCCACCTTCTGGCGCGTCGCCCTCCTCACCCCGTACGCCACCTCCGTCGCCGCCGCCACCCTCGTTTTCGTCCTCCTCTACGGCCGCGACTACGGCATGGTCAACTGGGCCCTTGGCGCCCTCGGCACCGGCCCCGTCGACTGGCAGAACGGCACCTGGTCCTCCCGGATCGCGGTCTCCTCGATCGTCATCTGGCGGTGGACGGGCTACAACGCCCTGATCTACCTGGCCGCCATGCAGGCCGTGCCCGACGAGCTGTACGAGTCCGCCGCCCTGGACGGCGCCTCCCGCCGGCAGCAGTTCCGCTACGTGACGGTGCCCGCCCTGCGCCCCACGATCCTCTTCACCATCGTCGTCTCCACCATCGGCGCCACCCAGCTCTTCGGCGAGCCCCTGCTCTTCGGCGGGGCGGGCGGCCAGAAGGGCGGCGCCTCGCACCAGTTCCAGACCCTCGGCCTCTACCTCTACGAACAGGGCTGGTTCAACTTCCACCTCGGGCGCGCCTCCGCCGTCGCCTGGACGATGTTCCTGATCCTGTTGCTGATCGCCGCGGCCAACATGCTGATCGCGCGGCGGCTGAGGAAGAGCCACTGAGGGGCTGCTGCCGTGACGCTGACGACGACCGGACGACCGAGGCGCGAAGGCCCCGGCCCCCAGCGGCGGCCCCGGGCCCGCACGGCCGCCCTCCGCAGGCTCCGCCGCCTCGGCCGCCTCCGCCCCCGCCGGCGGAGCAGGCCCGCACCCACCCCCGCCACCGCCCGCACCCGCGCCGGCCGCCAGTTGCACGGCGGCCCCCTCACCTACGCCGTGCTCGCCCTCTTCACCGCCGGCTCGCTCTTCCCCCTCGTCTGGACGGCCGTCACCGCCTCGCGCGACAACATGCGCCTCGCGAGGACCCCGCCGCCCTTCTGGTTCGGCACCCGGCTCGCCGAGAACGCCGGCACCGCCTGGACCGAGGCCAACATGGGCCTCGCCCTCCTCAACACCCTGCTCGTCGCCGGCACCGTCGCCCTCGGCACCGTGCTCTTCTGCACCGTCGCCGGATTCGCCTTCGCCAAGCTGAAGTTCCGCTTCAGCGGCGCGCTGCTGCTCCTGACGATCGGCACCATGATGGTCCCGCCGCAGCTCAGCGTCGTCCCCCTGTTCATGGTCATCGCCGAGCTCAAGTGGACCAACCAGCTCCAGTCGGTCGTCCTGCCCACCCTCGTCAGCGCCTTCGGCGTCTTCTTCATGCGCCAGTACCTGCTGGAGGCGCTCCCGGGCGAGCTCGTCGAGGCCGCCCGCGTCGACGGCGCCAGCAGCCTGCGCATCATCTGGCACGTCGTCTTCCCCGTCGCCCGGCCCGCGATGGCCGTGCTCGCGATGCTCTCCTTCGTCCAGGCCTGGAACGACTTCTTCTGGCCGATCATCGCGCTCACCCAGGAGAACCCGACCGTGCAGGTGGCCCTCACGGGCCTCGGCCGCGGCTACGTCCCCGACCAGGCCGTGATCATGGCCGGGGCGCTGCTGGGCACCCTGCCGCTGCTGCTCGCCTTCACCCTCTTCGGCAAACAGATCGTCGGCGGCATCATGCGGGGCGCCGTCAAGGGCTGACCCCCGCGCCGCTCCCTCCCCTCCGCCCACCCCGCCCCCTCCTCCCGGGAGACCCGATGACCGTGAACTTCCCGCCCGGCTTCCTCTGGGGCACCGCCACCGCCGCCTACCAGGTCGAGGGCGCACCCCACGCGGACGGCCGCACCCCCTCCATCTGGGACACCTTCTCCCACACCCCCGGCAGGACCCTCGGCGGCGACACCGGCGACACGGCCACCGACCACTACAACCGCCGCCGGGACGACGTCCGCCTGATGGCGGACCTCGGCATCGGCGCCTACCGCTTCTCCGTCTCCTGGCCGCGCGTCCAGCCCTCCGGCCGCGGCCACCCCAACCAGCCGGGCCTGGACTTCTACCGCGCCCTCGTCGACGACCTCCTCGAACACGGCATCCGCCCCGTCCTGACCCTCTACCACTGGGACCTGCCGCAGGAGCTGGAGACGGCGGGCGGCTGGCCCGAGCGCGGCACCGCCCACCGCTTCGCCGACTACGCCCACCTCGTCGCCGAGGCCCTCGGCGACCGCGTCGATATGTGGACCACCCTCAACGAGCCCTGGTGCAGCGCCTTCCTCGGCTACGGCTCCGGCGTGCACGCCCCCGGCCGCGCCGACGACCTGGCCGCCCTGCGCGCCGCCCACCACCTCAACCTCGCCCACGGCCTGGGCGCCCAGGCCCTGCGCGCGGCCCTGCCCTCCCACGGGCAGGTGTCGGTCACCCTCAACCCCGGCGTCGTCCGGGCCTTCACCGACGCCCCCCAGGACCTCGACGCCCAGCGGCGCATCGACGCCCTGGCCACCCGTATCTTCACGGGGCCCATGCTGCACGGCTCGTACCCGGACGATCTGCTCGCCGACACGGCGGGCATCACGGACTGGGCGTTCGTGCACGACGGCGACCCGGGCGTCATCAAGCACCCCCTCGACTCGCTGGGCATCAACTACTACACACCCACAGTGGTAGCAGCCGCCACTGACAACGGCCTTCCCGGAGAGGCCCCGGAGCCCTCGCCCTGGCCGGGCGCCGCCGGCGTCGCCTTCCACCGCCCGCCCGGCAAGCGGACCGCCATGGACTGGTCCGTCGACCCCACCGGCCTGTACGACCTGCTGGTCCGCTTCGCCGAGGAGGTCCCCGGCCTGCCCCTGGTGATCACCGAGAACGGCGCCGCGTACGACGACAAGCCCGACGGCGACGGCACGGTGCACGACCCCGAGCGCATCGCCTACCTGCACGCCCACCTGGACGCCGTCCGGCGGGCCATCGCCGACGGCGCCGACGTCCGCGGCTACTTCCTCTGGTCGCTGCTCGACAACTTCGAATGGGCCTACGGCTACAGCAAGCGCTTCGGCGCGGTCCACGTCGACTACGCCACCCAGACCCGCACCCTCAAGTCCAGCGCCCGCTGGTACTCCCAGGTCGCCCGGACGGGCCAGCTGCCGCTCTACTAGCGGCCCGGGGTCACTCGAAGACCGACGGCGGCGGCTCCGGCGACGGCCGGGCGCTCGCGTCCGTGACCGGCGCCGCGCCGCCCGTGAAGTCCGCCAGCGCCCGGCCGTGTTCGACCCGCCCCTGGTGCGGGTCGGACGCGGCCCTGCGGGTCAGCTCGGCGACGGGCAGGGCGTGGTCGGAGGCGAGCAGCACGGCGTTGCCGAAGCGGCGCCCGCGCAGCACCGCCGGGTCGGCGGTCAGGCAGAGCTCGGGGAAGACGGCGCCCACCGTCGCGATCTGGGACTTCACGTAGGCCAGCGGCGGGCCGTCCGCGAGGTTCGCGGCGTAGAAGCCGCCCGGCCGCAGCGCCCGCCGCACCTCGGCGGCGAACTCGGTGCTGGTCAGGTGCGCCGGCGTGCGGGCGCCGCTGAAGACGTCGGCGATGATCAGGTCGGCCCAGCCGTCCGGCACCTTGGCCAGCCCCTCGCGGGCGTCGCAGCCCCGCACCCGGATCCGCCAGCCGCTGTCCAGCGGCAGCTCCCGCCGTACGAACTGCACGAGCGGCGCGTCGATCTCCACGATCTGCTGGGTCGAGCGGGGCCGCGTCGCGGCGACGTACCGGGCGAGGGTGAAGGCGCCGCCGCCGAGGTGGAGCGCCTGGACCGGCTTGCCGGGCGGCGCCGCGAGGTCGGCGATGTGGCCGAGCCGGCGCTGGTAGGCGAAGTCCAGGTAGGAGGGGTCGTCGAGATCCACGTGGGACTGGGGCGCCCCGTCGATCAGGAGGGTGAAGCCCCGGGGGCGGTCACGGTCGGGCACGAGCTCGGCGAGCCCGCCGGCGACCTGCTCCGCGACCGGTTCGGCGGCGCGGCCGCGCCCTTGTTTCTTCTTGACCTTGCCCACCCGGCAAGTATCGCCCAGGGGCCGGGCCGGCTAGCGGCAGCGGTCGACCGCCGCGATCGTCCGGGCGGCCTCGCCGAGGGCGTCGCGCAGCACCGCCGGGTCCGTGGCGGAGGAGAAGGCGGCCTCCGGGGCGACGAGCCAGCCGGCGCCGGTGAGGAGCGGCCCCTCCGGGACCGCGCGGAGCCCCCGGCCGTGCGTCTGGGTGCAGGCGCTGCCCGGCACGTCCCAGGCGTCGGCGGTGCCGGGGGGCACCAGGAAGCCGAGGGTGTCGCACTCGTCGTCGTGCAGGACGGGGCCGACGCCGTCGCGCAGCCGGAGGATGTCGACCGCCTCCAGGCCCTGCCGGGCGGGGACGGTGACCAGGTCGCACGGCCCGGCGTCGGGGGCGAGGCCCGCCGCCCGGGGCGCGCAGGGAGAAGGGCTGCGGTCCTGACGCGGCTGGTGCAGGGCCGTCGTCCGCGAGCTGCTGCTGTCCACTCCGGCCTCCACCAAGGGAAACCCCTCCTCCGACGTGCCACTACGCTCCGCGTCGAGCGTGCTCAAGGGGTTCAACGCGCGAAGGGCGTCAACGGCAACGGGCGCATGCCGTCACAAAGGATGGCACTTCATGGCGGATCACGGGTGGGATATCCGGTTTGTAGCGAAACGAGGGGCCAAACGGGGGGAATGGGCCACCGATTGCCGGTACGGTCGCGCCCATGGTGTCGCCCCACGCGCCGAACACGGCGTTCCGGCAGCTGCGGGGCGCCCGTTCGGCGGCCGAGTTCGCGGCGGCCGTGCGGCGGGCGGCCCGCGAGATCGGCGAGCAGGTCTCGTGCGACGCGCGCTACATCGGCCGCGTCGAGTCCGGGGAGATCCGCTGCCCCAACTACGCCTACGAGCGGGTGTTCCGGCACATGTTCCCCGGCTGCGAACCGGAGGACATGGGCTTCGCCCCGCGCGCGGTGGTCCGCGGGCGCGGAGCGCGCAGCCAGGGGAGTGCTCCCTCCGATCGCACCGACCAGCCCAAGGAGAGCGACGTGTTGCGGCGCGCGTTCATGACCGGCAGTACGGCCGCCGCGGTGGCCGCGGCCTCCCTGGGGGCCGCCGCCCCGGCCGCCTCCTCGGTGCGCGTCCCGCGCCGCGCCGGCGAGGCCGAGGCGTCCGCCGTCGAGCAGGCCGTCCGCCGCATCCGGCTGCTGGACGACCGGCACGGCGCCGACGGGCTCTACCGCCGCGCCACGCGGCCGCTGCAGCTCGCCTACGAGCTCCTCGACGCCGGCGCCCGCCGCCAGTCCGTCGCCGACCGGCTGCAGTCGGGCGCGGGCGAACTCGCGCTCTCCGTGGGCTGGCTGGCCCACGACTCGGGCCGCTTCGCCGCCGCCCGCTCGCACTACGCCGAGGCGCTCGCCACGGCCCGGGTCGCCGGGGACGCGGCCCTGGAGGCCCACGCCTTCTGCAACACCGCCTTCCTCGCGCGCGATGCGGACCGCCCGCGGGAGGCCGTGCGCGCGGCGCAGGCCGCCCAGGGCGCGGCCCGGGCGCTGTCCTCGGCGCGGCTGATGTCGCTGCTGGCCCTGCGGGAGGCGGGCGGCTGGGCCGGGCTCGGCGACCGGACCGCCTGCGAGGCCGCCCTGCTGCGGGCGCGGACCCTCTTCGACCGCGGACCGGGCGACGCGGACCCCGAGTGGATGAGCTTCTTCGGCGAGGCCGAGCTGGAGGGGCTGGAGGCGCAGTGCCGGTCGGCGCTCCGCGACTGGCGGCGGGCGGCCGTCCACGCGCAGCGCGCCGTCGACCTCCAGGACGCCCACTTCGCCCGCAACATCGCCCTCTTCACCGCGCAGCTCGCGGGCGACCTGGCCCGGGCCGGTGCGCCGGACGCGGCGGCGTCCGCCGGGGAGCGCGCGCTGGACCTGCTGGCGGGGGTCCGCTCGGCGCGGATCCGGTCGATGCTCGACGCCACGGCCCGGCTGCTCGGCGGCCGGTACGGCGGCGAGCCGTCGGTGGCGGCCTTCCTGGAGCGACACGCCGCGGACTGACACCGGACGGCGTACGCCCGGCCCGCGCCCGTCCTGCGACCGGGGGAAGGGGGAGCCTTCGCGAAAACGACGAGGGCCCCGGTCCGCTTCCGCGGACCGGGGCCCTCTGTCAGGGTGAGTAACGGGACTTGAACCCGCGACATCCTGGACCACAACCAGGTGCTCTGCCAGCTGAGCTATACCCACCATGTCGTCCGGTGTGTTTCCCACCGGCCGAGAAGAAGTCTACAGGGTCTTCGGGGGTGCTCGCTCCCGGCTTTCGGCCGAGCCGGGAGCGAGCTGTGTCACACCGCCTTGGCGGGAAGGACGTGCTTGGCCGCGATGGCCTTCGCCGTGTCCGAGTCCGGGCCGGGCTGCGGCACGAAGATCGCCTCGCGGTAGTAGCGGAGCTCGGCGATCGATTCCCGGATGTCGGCGAGCGCGCGGTGGTTGCCGCTCTTCTTGGGGCTGGAGAAGTAGGCCCGCGGATACCAGCGGCGGGACAGCTCCTTCACCGACGACACGTCGACGATCCGGTAGTGCAGGTGGGACTCCAGGGCGGGCATGTCCCGCGCGAGGAAACCGCGGTCGGTGCCGACCGAGTTCCCGCACAGCGGGGCCTTGCCCGGCTCCGGGACGTGCTCGCGGACGTAGGCGAGGACCTGCTGCTCGGCGTCCTCCAGGGTGGTGCCCGCCTCCAGCTCCGCGAGCAGCCCGGAAGCCGTGTGCATCTGGCGCACCACCTCGGGCATGGTGACGAGGGCCTCGGTGGGCGGGCGGACGACGATGTCCACGCCGTCGCCGAGGATGTTCAGCTCCGAGTCGGTCACCAGGGCGGCCACCTCGATGAGCGCGTCGTCCGACAGCGAGAGCCCGGTCATCTCGCAGTCGATCCACACCATGCGATCGTTCATGCTCCTCACCCTACGGGGCGTTCCCGCTGGCCGGGCAGGCGTGGGGTGTAGAGGTCAGACTCCGGCTTGCCCGGCTCCGTGGCATTCATCCCATATCCACCGCTATGTCCGCCGGGTACGCCCGGAACGCCCGGATGGGCGCCGTGCGGACCGTGGCCCGGGTGCCCGCCGTGCGCCGGCGGCCCGCCGAGCACGCCGCCCGCGCCGGAGGCGGCGTGGGCCGGAGCCATGGCAGCCCGCCGGAGCGCCATCACCGACGGCTCCCCGGTCCGCTGCTCGCCGAGCTCCGGCCGGTCGAACCGGTCCGTACGCTCCCGCTCCGTACGCCCCTCGCGCTCGGCCCGCTCGGGGCGGTCGGCCGAGCCGCTCTGGGGCCTGCGTGCGCGGTACGCGGCCCGGTAGGCGGCGGGGGAGGACCCCAGCTGCCGGCGGAAGTGCCCGCGCAGCGCCACCGGGGAGCGGAACCCGCAGCGGCCGGCGACCTCGTCCACCGAATAGTCGGAGGTCTCCAGCAGCCGCTGTGCCTGGAGCACCCGCTGGGTGATCAGCCACTGCAGGGGCGCGCTCCCGGTGAGCGAGCGGAACCGCCGGTCGAAGGTCCGGCGGGACATGTACGCACGGGCGGCGAGCGTCTCCACGTCGAACTGCTCGTGGAGGTGCTCCAGCGCCCAGGCGACGACCTCGGCGAGCGGGTCGGCGCCGATCTCTTCGGGTAAAGACCTGTCGAGGTAGCGCTCCTGCCCGCCGCTGCGGCGCGGCGGGACGACGAGCCGGCGGGCCAGCGCCCCGGCCGCGTCGGCTCCGTGGTCGGTGCGGACGATGTGCAGGCACAGGTCGATGCCTGCCGCGGTGCCCGCGGAGGTCAGTACGTCGCCGTCGTCGACGAAGAGCTCCCGCGGGTCCACGTGGACCGACGGATAGCGCTTGGCGAGCGTGGGCGCGTACATCCAGTGGGTGGTGGCGGGCCTGCCGTCGAGCAGTCCCGCCGCGGCCAGTACGAAGGCCCCGGTGCACAGCCCGACGATGCGGGCGCCCTCCTCGTGGGCGCGGCGCAGCGCGTCGAGTGCGGCGGCGGGCGGCGGCTGGGTGATCGACCGCCAGGCCGGTACGACGACGGTGCCGGCCCGGGAGAGCGCCTCCAGGCCGTACGGTGCGGTCAATTCCAGGCCGCCGGTTGTTCGCAATGGCACATCCTCGCCCGCGCACACCAGCAAGCGGTAGCGGGGGACTCCGGCGTCCTGTCGGTCGATGCCGAACACGGAGAGCGGAATGGAGCTTTCGAAGATGGGGCCGCCGCTGAATAGCAGCACTGCGACGATCTCCCGGCGGCGGCGTCCGGAGAGCTTGCGCGTGGTCTCCGGTACGGTCGTGGAGTCCTGGCTCATGGCGCTAAGCCCCCCTCGGCGGTCGAGTCCTCTCGGTCCTGCACGTTTCCCCTCGGTCCTGAACGGTTCCCCCGCCGGTCATGGCCAAGATCGAATCTACTGCGTCGAATGCAGACGCAGTGACCAGTTCACCACTCGGCTCTAAGTCGACATGGCAACTTGGCGCGAAGCGTTCGATCACGAAGCGTTGCACTTGCAGGCCTCGGTGAAAAGTACGCCTCTCGCCCATGCCCAATCCCCGTAGGGTGCAACCGCCCTCCGCGGTCCTTTCCTTGCTGGTCGACCGGCTGTTAGGGGCGTCTCAAGCCAAGGTATGGGCTTCGGACTGAACTTGGCTGAAAAGTGGTGGGTCCAGGTGTGCGAAAGTGTCAAACAGCCCTCGGGCGCCCCTCACTGAGCCACCGTCCCACGGCCTCCGCGGCGGTCAGTCGACCGGCGCCGCGCCGCCGGGGTGACGCCCTCCGCGGTGCGCCCCCGCGCCCGTCCGCCCGTGCCGCCCGCGGTGCGGGACCGTCTGTTCCGCGAGCGTCCTGGCCGCACTGCGCTCCGCCTGCCGCAGCAGGGCGCGGCAGGCACAGGTGACGGCGACGAGCCCGGCCGCCGTGCCCGCGGCGCCGCCGAAGGACTGGCCGCAGATCAGCAGGGTCACGGGGACGAGCACGCAGCTGAAGGCGGCCCAGCGGACTACGTCGCTCACCGGATCGGGGGAGTCCTGCGGCGGGGCGTCGGCGCGGGCGTGGTCACGGGTTCCGGGCACGGAGCGCTCCCTGGGGGCGGCGGGCTGGCGGTGGTACAACGCCCGGCCGGGGCCCTCGGTCACTGCGCCGAGCGCATCGGGAGTACGCCCGGAGCACGGCCGGGGCATTGCGCTACGCGCCGCCCTCGTGCATGCTCCGGGGAACGCCCGCCCGCCTTACGGCCCACCGGCGGTCCGGGCGGGCACCGCGTGCCACGCCCGTGCGACCCCTGGCTCCGAGCCGCCGGTCGGCCCCTGGGCAGGCGGCGAGTGTCGCCGTACCCTGGTGGGTAAGTGATTGAAAAGATGAATCCCGGACGGATTTTGCCTCCAAGATCCGACCCCGGGGGAGCAACCGCCGATCTCCCTCCGCCCGAGGACACCCTTCGCCGAGATACCGATGGCCGGTCACGAATTCTCCGAACCTGCGGACCGCAAGCGGGTCGCCGATCACGCGGCGCACCCCGAAGCGGCGGAAGAAACACGCCATTCCTGCGATCCGGCGTTCCAGCACGGCGTCGTGGTGGGCTTCGACGGCTCCACGTCCAGCGAGCGAGCGCTTGCGTATGCAATCGGGATGGCCCGGCGCTCCGGCTCCGGGCTGATCATCGTGCACGTGGCCAACCGGCTGCCGACCACCGTCTGGGCGGGCTGTGAGCCGCCCGTCTTCGTGGACGTCCCCGACCACCGCACCGAGGTCCTGGGCCTGGAACTGGCCTGTGCGGACTATCTGTCGGAGGTCCCGTGGATCCTCGTCGAGCGCGGCGGCGACATCTGCCACGAACTGGAGGAGGTCGGCCGGGAGTACGCGGCCGACGCGATCGTCGTCGGTTCGACGCACGGCCTGGTCGGCCGGATCTTCGGCTCGGTGGCGGGCCGGCTGGCCCGGCGGGCCCAGCGTCCCGTCGTCGTTATTCCGTAGCCGCTTTCCTCACCCTGCAGGGGTGATGACTCCTGCCCCGGACTTGACGGCCCGTGAATCTACCCGCGCGTAGGGGGTGGATCGCGCCGTGCGGGCGGGTAGGAACCGCCCGATGGCGTGCCGCCGTACGGGAGGTGACGGTTCCCGGAAGCGGCGGCATCCCCGCCGGCGCGAGGGCGAACGCCGGTGCATGGGAAAGCGGCCTTCCCGCGCGCGTGGTGGCACGTGCGGGAAGGCCGTTCCTCTCGGACCTGTCGCGGACAGGTGCGGACAGGTACGAGAGCGCGGGGCCCGGGCCGCGGCCCGGGCGCGGGGCGGCTACTCGACGGTGACGGACTTCGCCAGGTTGCGCGGCTTGTCGATGTCACGGCCCATGGCCTTGGCCGTGTAGTACGCGAAGAGCTGCAGCGGGATGCCCATGAGGATGGCGTCCAGCTCGTCCTCGTTCTTCGGCACGACGATCGTGTGGTCGGCCTTCTCCTGCTCCTGGTGCGCGACCGCGAGGATGCGGCCGCTGCGGGCCTTGATCTCCTCCAGGGCGGCGCGGTTCTTCTCCAGCAGCTCGTCGTCCGGGACGATCGCGACGGTCGGCATCGCGGGCTCGATCAGCGCCAGCGGACCGTGCTTCAGCTCGGAGGCCGGGTAGGCCTCGGCGTGGATGTACGAGACCTCCTTGAGCTTCAGCGAGGCCTCGCGGGCCACCGGGTAGCCCCGGACGCGGCCGATGAACATCATCGACTTGGCCTCGGCGTACTCCTTGGCCAGCTCCTCGATCTGCGCCTCGTTCGCCAGGATCTCCTCGATCTGGCCGGGCAGCTTGCGCAGGCCCTCGATGATCCGCTTGCCGTCGGCGACGGACAGGTCGCGGGTGCGGCCGAGGTGCAGGGCGAGCAGGCCGAAGGAGACCACCATGTTGGTGAAGCACTTGGTGGAGACGACGCAGACCTCGGGGCCGGCGTGCACGTAGATGCCGCCGTCGGTCTCGCGGGCGATCGCGGAGCCGACCACGTTGACCAGGCCCAGGACGCGGGCGCCCTTGCGCTTGAGCTCCTGGACGGCGGCGAGCACGTCGTAGGTCTCACCGGACTGGGAGACCGCGATGTAGAGGGTGTCGGGGTCCACGACCGGGTTGCGGTAGCGGAACTCGGAGGCCGGCTCGGCGTCCGCGGGGATGCGGGCGAGCTCCTCGATCATCTGCGCGCCGATCTGGCCGGCGTGGTACGAGGTGCCGCAGCCGAGGATCTTGACGCGGCGCACGGCGCGGGCGTCGCGGGCGTCCAGGTTCAGGCCGCCCAGGTGCACGGTGGAGAAGCGGTCGTCGATGCGGCCGCGCAGGGCGCGGTCCACGGCGTCGGCCTGCTCGTGGATCTCCTTGTGCATGTACGTGTCGTGGCCGCCCATGTCGTACGACTCGGCCTCCCACTCGACGGTGGTCGGCTGGGCCGAGGTGGAGGAGCCCTCGGTGGTGTACGTGCGGTAGTCGTCGGCGCGCAGGGTGGCCATCTCGCCGTCGTCGAGGGTGACGACCTGGCGGGTGTGGGAGACCAGGGCGGCGACGTCGGAGGAGACGAACATCTCCTTCTCGCCTATGCCCAGCACCACGGGGGAGCCGTTGCGGGCGACGACGATGCGGTCCGGGAAGTCGGCGTGCAGGACGGCGATGCCGTACGTGCCCTCGATGTGCTTGACCGCCTCGCGGACCTTCTCCTCCAGCGTGCCGGCCTCGGAGCGGGCGATCAGGTGCGCCAGGACCTCGGTGTCGGTGTCGGAGACGAAGGTGAAGCCCTCGGCCGTCAGCCTGGTGCGCAGGTCGGAGGCGTTGTCGATGATGCCGTTGTGGACGACGGCGACCTTCTCTTCGGCGTCCAGGTGCGGGTGGGCGTTGACGTCGTTCGGCGCGCCATGGGTGGCCCAGCGGGTGTGGGCGATGCCGGTGGTGCCGTTGAAGCGCTTGGGGAGGCGGGACTCCAGCTCGCGCACGCGGCCCTTGGCCTTGGCGGACTTCAGGCCACCGGTCTTGCCGCCGGCGTGCAGCGCGATGCCCGCGGAGTCGTAGCCGCGGTACTCCAGACGCTGCAGCCCCTCCAGGAGCAGCGGCGCGACGTCGCGCTTACCGATGTATCCGACGATTCCGCACATAAGTGGTGACCCTCCCAGAGAAACGATCAGTGGTGCCCGGCAGCGGGGCGGCGGTAGCGGCGCCGGCCCTTGCCGCCTCAGCCGTAGACGATGCGGCGCAGCTGCCGCAGCGAGAGCTCCGGCGGGGCCACCGCACGGTGCGGCAGCTCCGCCGAGATCCGCTCGAAGATCTCCGCGTTGCGCAGTCCGCCGGACTGCAGCTCGCGGTGGCGACGGCGGACGAAGCTCTCGGTCGTCTCGTCGAAGTACGCCAGGACGTCCAGGACCACCCGGGCGGCCTCGCCGCGCTGAAGCGGCGTGCTGCGCACCAGGTGGTCCACCAGGTCGTCATGATTCATACGGCGTTCGAGCACCCGTCGATACTGAGGGGTATCGGAGACATTCGCAAGAATCCTGCCCGAAATCGGGCAGGGGCGGGTGGATCGGGGGCGCGAATCGCCTAGAAACGCTTCAATACGGCCTGTTTCGCCGCGGTGAACTCGTCCTCGGTCAGGATTCCGGCGCGGTGCAGCTCACCGAGCTCCCGCAGCCGGCGCAGCAGGGCGTCGTGATCGGGAGCCTCCTCCGGGGCGGGGGCGGCGTCGATGGCGGCCGGGCCCTTGGACAGCGAGGGAGCGGAGGCCGGCGCCCCGGCGGCGGACGGGTGCGGCATCCGGGCCACGACGGCGGCGGCCACCATCGCCATCAGCGGGTCCTTCTTGAAGCCGAAGAGCTCGATCGCATGGGGATCGTGCTTGGGCGGGGCCTTGGTCGGCTCCCGGAGGACGGTGAAACGGAGGTAGCCGTTCTCCAGGCCCGCGGCGGGCAGCCACTCCACCGAGCGGATGTCCTCCAGAGGGAGGGACTGGGTGCCGGCGGACTTCTTGCCCTCCTCGGTCTTCCAGTTCCACTCCAGGCGGATCCGCTCGCCGTCGAAGGTGACCGTGCCGTCACCCGCGCCGACCGACAGCGGCAGCGTCGGGCCGGGCAGGAGATAGCGGTCCGAGGGGCCGTCCGGCACCTGGTCCAGGAGGAGGGCGTTGCGCACCTCGTCCACGACGTACTCGGCGACGCCCGCGCGGTCGGGATCCACCGTCAGCTGATACGGATCAGCGGCGTCCGGCAGCCTGCCGCGCGCCACCTGCAGCAGGGGGTCGGCCCCGTCGCGCAGCCGCAGCCGCAGGCGCCCGCTCTTGCGGCCCGGCTCGTAGGCGATCCCCGCCACGGCGGACAGCGGAACGGCCAGTTCACCGAGGGTCTGGCGCAGCAGGTGCACGCCGCGCTCGCGGCCCGGGACGATCCGTATCGTTTCGCCGTCGAAGGTCCATGTGCCGTCCTTCTGGAGGATTTCAGCCATGGGGGGATTCTCTCAGGCACGTACGCTCGGGAGGGCGCGGACCAGGAGGTGCGCGGACCTCGTGACGCGGGCCGCGGGCCTTGACGCGGGCCGGGGCCGGCGATACTCAAGTGGTCGTTCGTACGCGTGAATTCCCGTGAGCGGTACGCCGAAGGGACTTCCTGTTGAGACGCACGAGCTTCGGACCGAGATGCCTGGCGCTCACCGGCGCCGCCCTGCTGCTCGCCGCCGGCGGGACGGCCGCCCCGGCGGCGTCCGCAGCCGCGGAGCCCGGACCCGCCCCGCTCGGACACGTCGTGCCCGCCCCCGCGTCCGTGCGGCCCGGCGGGGACCCGTACGAGATCACGGCCCGCACCGTCGTACGGGTGCCGCCCGGCAACCGCGAGGCCGCGCGGGCCGGCGGCTACCTGGCCGGGCTGCTGCGCCCCTCGACGGGCTACCGGCTGCCCGTCGTGGACTCGGGGGCGGCCGGGCCGGGCATCCGGCTGGTGCTGGACGACGAGGGCGCGGGCGCTGCCCTCGGAGCCGAGGGCTACCGGCTGTCCGTCACCGCCCGCTCCGTGACCATCTCCGCGCGGGAGGGCGCCGGGCTCTTCCACGGCGTCCAGACCCTCCGGCAGCTGCTGCCCGCCCGCGCGGAGAGCACCGTCCGGCAGCCCGGGCCCTGGACCGTGGCGGGCGGCGTTGTCACCGACGCGCCGCGCTACGGCTACCGCGGCGCGATGCTCGACGTCGCCCGGCACTTCTTCACCGTCGACCAGGTGAAGCGGTACGTCGACCAGCTCGCCCTCTACAAGTACAACGCCCTCCACCTGCACCTCTCCGACGATCAGGGGTGGCGCATCGCCGTCGGCTCATGGCCCCGGCTGGCCGCGTACGGCGGCAGCACGCAGGTGGGCGGCGGCCCGGGCGGCTTCTACAGCAAGGACGACTACCGCGAGATCGTCCGCCACGCCGCGAGCCGCTACCTCACCGTGGTGCCCGAGATCGACATGCCCGGGCACACCAACGCGGCCCTCGCCTCGTACGCCCGGCTGAACTGCGACGGCGTCGCGCGTCCCCTCTACACGGGCACGGAGGTCGGCTTCAGCTCGCTGTGCGTGGCGAAGCAGGACACCTACGAGTTCGCGGAAGACGTCATCGGGGAGCTGGCGGTGCTCACACCCGGCCCTTACCTGCACATCGGTGGCGACGAAGCCCACTCGACCAGCCCGGCCGACTACGCGGCCTTCATGGACCGGGTGCAACCCGTCGTCGCCCGGCACGGCAAGACCGTCATCGGCTGGCACCAGCTGGCCGGGGCGCGTCCGGCGCCCGGCGCGCTCCTGCAGTACTGGGGTTACGGCCGGACCGGCGCCGCGGAACGGGCCCGGGTGGCCGCCGCGGCGCGGGCGGGCGCGGGGCTGATCCTCTCGCCCGCGGACCGGGCGTACCTGGACATGAAGTACACCAAGGACACGCCGCTGGGCCTGCAGTGGGCGGGGCTCGTCGAGGTGCGGCAGTCCTACGACTGGGACCCCGGCGGCTATCTGACGGACGCGCCCGCCTCGGCCGTGGCGGGCGTCGAGGCGCCGCTGTGGACGGAGACGATCAGCACGAGCGCGCAGCTGGAGTACATGGCGTTCCCACGGCTGGCGGGCATCGCCGAACTCGGCTGGTCCCCGCCGGCCACGCACGACTGGGCGTCCTACCGGGGGCGCCTGGCGGCGCAGGGGCCGCGGTGGGACGCCCTCGGCATCGCGTACTACCGCTCGCCGCAGGTGCCGTGGCCGCACCCTTCACCGGGCCTGCGCCTGGGAGGCAAGGGGCGCTCGCGCCCCTGAATCCGCCGCAGCGGTCTCAGCCACTACGGCGGATTCCGGGTGCGGCCCTGCACCCTTCACCAGGCCTGCGGCCGGCAGGCGAGGCCGCCGGGGCCCGCTAGCCCGCGAACCCCAGTTCGCGGGCGATCAGCATCCGCTGCACCTCGCTCGTGCCCTCGCCGATCTCCAGGATCTTGGAGTCGCGCCACATCCGCGCCACCGGGTACTCGTTCATGAAGCCGTAGCCGCCGTGGATCTGCGTGGCCTCGCGGGCGTTGGTCACCGCGATCTCCGACGAGTACAGCTTGGCCAGGGCGGCCTCCTTCTTGAACGGCTCGCCGTGCACCAGCCGGGACGCGGCGTCGCGCCAGGCGAGCCGCGCGGTGTGCGCCCGCATCTCCATGTCGGCCAGCTTGAACTGGATGGCCTGGTTCGCGCCGATCGGCCGGCCGAACGCCTGCCGCTCCTTGGCGTACTTCACCGACTCGTCGACGCAGCCCTGCGCCAGCCCCGTGGCCAGCGCCGAGATCGCGATCCGGCCTTCGTCCAGTATCCGCAGGAACTGGGCGTAGCCGCGCCCCTCCTCGCCCACCAGGTTGGCCTTCGGGACGCGGACGTCGGAGAAGGACAGCTCGCGGGTGTCGGAGGCGTTCCAGCCGACCTTGGAGTAGGGGGCGGCGACGGTGAAACCGGGCGTGCCGGAGGGGACGATGACCGAGGAGATCAGCGGCTTGCCCTCGGGCGTGCGGCCGGTGACCGCGGTGACCGTGACCAGGCCGGTGATGTCCGTGCCGGAGTTGGTGATGAAGCACTTCGTGCCGTTGATCACCCACTCGCCGGTGGCCTCGTCCAGCCGGGCCGTCGTGCGCGTGCCGCCCGCGTCCGAGCCGCACTCGGGCTCGGTCAGGCCGAAGGCGCCCAGGACCTCGCCGGAGCACATCTTCGGCAGCCAGGTGCGCTTCTGCTCCTCGGTGCCGAAGCGGTAGATGGGCATGGCGCCCAGCGAGACGCCGGCCTCCAGGGTGATGGCGACCGACGAGTCGACCCGGGCCAGCTCCTCCAGGGCCAGGCCGAGGGCCAGGTAGTCGCCGCCCATGCCGCCGTACTCCTCGGGGAACGGCAGCCCGAACAGCCCCATGCGGCCCATCTCCCGCACGATCTCGTACGGGAACTCGTGACGCTCGTAGAAGTCGCCGATCTTGGGGGCGACCACGTCGTGTGCGAACTCCTCCACCGTGCGGCGGAGTTCCTCGTGCTCGGGGGTGAGGCGGTGGTCCAGCGGCATGGCTCAGGGCTCCTGATGGGAGAGGGCGCGGACGGTACGGGAGGGGCTGGGCCGCCCCAGCTGCTCGGCCATCCACACGCTCGTGGCGGTGAGCCGGCCGAGGTCGACCCCGGTGTCGATACCGAGGCCGTCGAGCATCCAGACAAGGTCTTCGGTGGCGAGATTGCCCGTGGCGCTCTTCGCGTACGGGCAGCCGCCGAGGCCGCCGGCGGAGGCGTCCACGGTGGTGACGCCGTGCCGCAGGGCGGCCAGGGTGTTGGCCAGGGCCTGGCCGTAGGTGTCGTGGAAGTGGACGGCGAGGCGGCCGGTCTCCACGCCCGCCTCGTTCAGGGCGGTCAGCAGGGCGGTGACGTGGCCGGGCGTGGCCACGCCGATCGTGTCGCCGAGGCTCAGCTCGTCGCAGCCGAGGTCCAGCAGGCGGCGGGCGACCCGGACGACCTGCTCCAGCGGGACGGCGCCCTCCCAGGGGTCGCCGAAGCACATGGACAGATAGCCGCGGACCGCCAGGCCCGCCTCGCGCGCCTCGGCCACGACCGGCGCGAACATCTCCAGCGACTCGTCCACCGTCCGGTTGAGGTTCGCCTTGGCGAAGGACGCCGTGGCGCTGCCGAAGACGGCGACCTCGCGGGCGCCGAGGGCGCGGGCGCGCTCCAGGCCGCGGGCGTTGGGCACGAGGACGGGCAGCCGGGCGGGCACGCCGTCCAGCAGGGGCAGCAACTGCTCGGCGTCCGCGAGCTGCGGCACCCACTTGGGGTGCACGAAGCTCGTGGCCTCGACCGTGCCGAGGCCGGCCGCGGCGAGGCGGCGGATGAACTCCGCCTTCACCTCGACCGGGACGATCACCTTCTCGTTCTGCAGGCCGTCGCGCGGGCCCACCTCGTGGATCCGGACGCGGGGCGGGAGGCCGGGCTCGGGCACGGCCATGGGCAGTCCGCTGATCACGATTCCTCCGCGGGGCCGGTGGCGGCGGGGGTGACGACGGCCAGGACCTGGTCCATCGCGACGGTGGCGCCGGGCGTCACGTCCAGCTCGGCGACGGTGCCGTCGTGCGGGGCGGAGATGACGTGCTCCATCTTCATGGCCTCCACCACGAGGAGGCTCTGCCCGGCGCTGACGAAGTCGCCCACGCTCGCCTTGACGACGGTGACGGTGCCGGGCATGGGGGCGGTGAGGGTGTCCGCCCCGGCGGCCCCGGCCCCGCCGGCCGCGCCCTCGACGGGGTCGTGGTCGCGCAGGTGCCAGGCGTCGCCGTCCCGCCCGAGCCAGGTGCCCTCCGGGCCGGGGACACGGGTGAAGCGGTGGGTGCGGCCGTCCAGTTCGAGGACGACCTCTTCCCCCGCACCACCCCGCCCCTGAGCCGGGGGCAGGCCCCCGGGCCCCCAGCCCGGCAGCAGCTTCGCGCTGCGGGAAGCGCCGGCCGTGCCGTCGGCTGTGTGCCGACGCTCCCCGGCAGCAGCGGTGGGCACGGCAACCGCACGGAGTGCCGCCGCCTCCGCATCGCCCACTACGAGCTCCGCGGCGGATGCCGCCCCCCGTACGCGGACCGTCACCGGATCCTCGCCCGGCACCCGGAAGTGGTGGGGCGTCCAGGCCCGCTCGCCGCCGAGGCGCCAGCCGTCCGGGACCGAGAACGGGTCGACCCAGCCGTCGCGCGGCGGTTCCAGGGCCGCCTGGCTCAGCAGCGCCCCCGCCGCGTACACCTCGTCCGGGACGGAGGGCCGTACGAGCGAGGCCGCATCCCGGTCGACCAGGCCCGTGTCCAGCGCGCCCGCCACCACGTCCGGATGCGCCAGGAGGCGACGCAGGAAGCCCGCGTTGGTGTCGACGCCCAGGACGACCGTGTCCGCGAGGGCGGCGCGCAGGCGGCGCAGGGCCGTCGCCCGGTCCGGGCCGTGGGCGATGACCTTGGCGAGCATGGGGTCGTAGGACGTGCCGACGTCCGTGCCCTCCGACAGGCCCGAGTCGACGCGGACGCCTTCGCCCGCCGGCTCGCGCAGCAGCCGCACGGTGCCTGCGGACGGCAGGAAGTCGACGCGGGCGCCGTCACCGCTCACGCGCGCGGTCTCGGCGCAGATGCGGGCCTCGACGGCGTGCCCGGTGAGGGTCACGTCCTCCTGGCGCAGGGTCAGCTCCTCGCCGGCGGCGACGCGGAGCTGCCACTCGACGAGGTCCAGGCCGGTGATGAGCTCGGTGACGGGGTGCTCGACCTGGAGACGGGTGTTCATCTCCATGAAGTAGTACGAGGAGGGGTCGTCGCCCGGCACGATGAACTCGACCGTGCCCGCGCCCGCGTAGCCGCAGGAGCGGGCCGCCTGGACGGCCGCCTCGCCCATGGCGGCGCGCGTGGCCTCGTCGAGGAACGGCGACGGCGCCTCCTCGATGATCTTCTGGTGGCGGCGCTGCAGGGAGCACTCGCGCTCGCCCAGGTGGATCACGTGCCCGTGGCCGTCGGCCAGGACCTGGATCTCGATGTGGCGGGGCCGGTCGACCCAGCGCTCGACGAGCAGGGTGTCGTCGCCGAAGGAGCCGCGGGCCTCGCGCCGGGCGGCGGCGATCTCCTCGCCGAGCAGGGAGGCGTCGCGGACGAGGCGCATGCCCTTGCCGCCGCCGCCCGCGGAGGGCTTGAGGAGGACGGGCATGCCGATGCCGAGGGCGGCGGCCGCGAGCTCCGCGTCGGTCAGGCCGCTGCCGGAGGAGCCGGGCACCACGGGCACGCCCGCGGCCTGCACCGTCTCCTTGGCGCGGATCTTGTCGCCCATCAGCTCGATCGCGCCGGCGGGCGGGCCGATGAAGGCGAGGCCGGCGTCGGTGCAGGCGCGGGCGAAGGCGGCGTTCTCGGCGAGGAAGCCGTAGCCGGGGTGGACGGCCCGGGCGCCCGTGCGGGCGGCGGCCTCCAGCAGGCGCGGTATCGACAGATAGCTCTCCGCGGCGGCGGCCGGGCCGATCCGCACGGCGGTGTCGGCCTCGCGGACGTGCCGGGCCTCCGCATCGGCGTCGCTGAACACGGCGACCGAGCGGATGCCGAGCGCGCGCAGCGTACGGATGACCCGTACGGCGATCTCGCCGCGGTTGGCGACAAGGACAGTCTCGAACATGCTCCGCCTCACATCCGGAAGACGCCGTAGCCGGGCGCGGTGGGGTCCTTCTCGGGCAGGGGGGCGTTGGCGCAGGCCGTCAGCGCCAGGCCCAGCACCTGCCGGGTCTCCAGGGGGTCGATGACGCCGTCGTCCCACAGCCGCGCGGTGGCGTAGTAGGCGCTGCCCTGGGTCTCGTACTGCTCGCGGACGGGAGCGCGGAACGCGTCCTCCTCCTCGGCGCTCCAGCTCTCGCCGCGGGCTTCGAGCTGGTCGCGCTTGACGGTGGCGAGGACGGAGGCCGCCTGCTCGCCGCCCATGACGGAGATCTTGGCGTTGGGCCACATCCACAGGAAGCGCGGCGAATAGGCCCGGCCGCACATCGAGTAGTTGCCCGCGCCGTAGGAGCCGCCGATGACGACGGTGAGCTTGGGGACGCGGGCGCAGGCCACGGCCGTGACCATCTTCGCGCCGTGCTTGGCGATGCCGCCCGCCTCGTACTGCCGGCCGACCATGAAGCCGGAGATGTTCTGCAGGAAGACCAGGGGGATGCCGCGCTGGTCGCACAGCTCGATGAAGTGCGCGCCCTTCTGGGCGGATTCGGAGAACAGGATGCCGTTGTTGGCGACGATGCCGACGGGGTGGCCGTGGATCCGGGCGAAGCCGGTCACCAGCGTCTGCCCGAACTCCGCCTTGAACTCGGCGAACCGCGAGCCGTCGACGACGCGGGCGATGACCTCGCGCACGTCGTAAGGGGTGCGGGAGTCCACCGGCACGGCGCCGTAGAGCCCCGCGGGGTCGACGGCGGGCTCCTCGGCAGGCTCGGCCTTCCAGGGGAGCGCGCCCCGTCCGGGCAGGGTGGACACGATCGTGCGGACGATGCGCAGGGCGTGGGCGTCGTCCTCGGCGAGGTGGTCGGTGACGCCCGACACCTTCGAGTGGACCTCGCCGCCGCCGAGCTCCTCGGCGGTGACGACCTCGCCCGTCGCGGCCTTCACCAGCGGCGGGCCGCCCAGGAAGATCGTGCCCTGGCCGCGGACGATCACGGCCTCGTCGCTCATGGCCGGGACGTAGGCGCCGCCGGCGGTGCAGGAGCCGAGGACCGCGGCGATCTGCGGGATGCCCGCGCCGGACATCCGGGCCTGGTTGTAGAAGATCCGGCCGAAGTGGTCGCGGTCGGGGAAGACCTCGTCCTGCATGGGCAGGAAGGCGCCGCCCGAGTCCACGAGATACAGGCAGGGCAGCCTGTTCTCCAGGGCGATCTCCTGGGCGCGCAGGTGCTTCTTGACCGTCATCGGGTAATACGTGCCGCCTTTGACTGTGGCGTCGTTGGCGACGATCACCGTCTCGCGGCCGGAGACCCGGCCGATGCCCGCGATCACGCCCGCCGCCGGGGCGGCCCCGCCGTACATCCCCTCGGCGGCCAGCGGAGCGAGCTCCAGGAACGGCGAGCCGGGGTCCAGCAGGGCATCCACCCGGTCGCGCGGCAGGAGCTTGCCGCGGGACGTGTGCCGCTCCCTGGCCCTCGCGCCGCCGCCCAGCCGCGCCGCGGCCAGCCGCTCCCGCAGCTCCGCGGACAGCTCGCGGTGCGCCGCCTCGTTCACCCGCCAGGCGTCGGACGCCGGATCGGCGGCGCTCCCCAGCGCCGGTGCCTGCTGCATGTACTCGAGCTCCCTTGCTCGGCCCATCGTGCTCGGCCCGTGATCCCGCTCGGTTAATGAGCGTTAACACGTTTCCTTCAGGTTAACGACCACTAACGCCGCTGTCTAGAATCACTTTCGTGAACGACGCACCAACCCGCACCCCGGCCCAGGCCGCCCCCACCCGCCGCGAGCAGATCCTCAGCGAGGCGGCCCGGCTCTTCGCCGAGCGCGGCTTCCACGGCGTGGGGGTCGACGAGATAGGGGCCGCCGTCGGGATCAGCGGCCCCGGCCTCTACCGGCACTTCGCCGGCAAGGACGCGATGCTCGCCGAGCTCCTCGTCGGCATCAGCGAGCGGCTCTTCGCGGGCGGGCGCCGCCGCGTCATCGACGCCACCTCGGCGGGCGAGGGCCCGGCCGCCGTTCTCGGCTCCCTCATCGACGGCCACATCGACTTCGCCCTGGACGACCGGGCGCTGATCACCCTCCACGACCGCGAGCTGGGCCAGCTGCGCGACAGCGACCGCAAGCAGGTGCGCTCGCTCCAGCGGCAGTACGTGGAGCTGTGGGTCGACGTCGTCCGCCGGCTCCACCCGGACCCGTACGAGGCGGAGGTCCGCGCCGCCGTCCACGCCGTCTTCGGCCTGCTCAACTCCACCCCGCACCTCGGCCGGCCCGGCGCCCTCCCCGGCCGCGAGGCCACCGCCGCCCTGCTGCGCAGGCTGGCCCACGGGGCGTTCGCGGCGCTGTCGGACGGCGAGCCGCGACCGGAGGAGTAGCCGGGAGCGCGGCCGCGGACGCGGCCGGGGCGCAGTCACCCGTACGGCTCAGCCGACTCTGGACAGCCCTGGTGACTCCCCGGTAGCTTCGCCTGAGCAAGCGCTTGGCCAGGCATGAGCCCGGGGTCCCCGGGCCCGCACGAGGGGAATGGCAGCCAATGCGTCGCACGGTGTACAACGAGGACCACGAAGCCTTCCGCACAACGATCCGCGACTTCATCGCGACCGAGGTCGTGCCCGTCTACGACGAGTGGCGGGACGCCGGCGCCGTCCCGCGCGAGTTCTACAAGAAGCTCGGCGACCTCGGCGTCTTCGGCATCGAGGTGCCCGAGGAGTACGGCGGCGCGGGCGAGCGCGGCTTCAAGTTCCACGCCGTCATCACCGAGGAGTGCGCCCGCGCGGGCGTCAGCTTCGGCGGCAGCAGCGTGCACACCGCGCTGTGCCTGCCCTACCTCCTCAAGTACGCCACCGAGGAGCAGAAGCGGCGCTGGCTGCCGCCCTTCGTCTCCGGCGGCATGATGACCGCCATCGCCATGACCGAGCCCGGCACCGGCTCCGACCTCGCCGGCATGAAGACCACGGCGAAGCTGTCCGAGGACGGCACGCACTACGTCCTCAACGGCGCCAAGACCTTCATCACCGGCGGCGTCCAGGCCGACCGGGTCCTCGTGTGCGCCCGCACGGCCCCGCCCGCCCCCGAGGACCGGCGCGCCGGCATCTCCATCCTCGCCGTCGACACCACCTCCGAGGGGTACGCGGTCGGCCGCAAGCTGGAGAAGCTCGGCCTGAAGACCTCCGACACGGCCGAACTGTCCTTCACCGACGTCAAGGTGCCCGTCGGGGACCTCCTCGGAGAGGAGGGCAAGGCCTTCGGCTACCTGGGACAGAACCTGCCGCAGGAGCGGCTCGGCATCGCCGTCGCCGCTTACGCCCAGGCCGCCGCGGCCATCGGGTTCGCCAAGGAGTACGTGCAGGACCGGACGGTCTTCGGCGCGTCCGTCGCGTCCTTCCAGAACACCAAGTTCGTGCTCGCCGACTGCAAGGCCGACGTCGACGCCATGGAAGCGGTCGTGGACCGCGCCCTGGACGCCCACGAGACGGGCGAGCTGTCCGCCGCCGACGCCGCCTCCGCCAAGCTCTTCACCACCGAGCGGGCCGCCGTCGTCATCGACAAGTGCCTCCAGCTCCACGGCGGTTACGGGTACATGATGGAGTACCCCATCGCCCGCCTCTACGCGGACACCCGCGTCAGCCGCATCTACGGCGGCACCAGCGAGGTCATGCGCACCATCATCGCCAAGTCCATGGGCCTGTAAGGCCGGTAAGACCCGGAACTCCAATGAACGAGCCCCTTACTTCCGCTCCGCCCGTACCGGCGGCCGACCCGCACACGCCGCTGGACGAGCTCCTCGCCCTCCTCGACCTCGAACCCATCGAGGAGGACATCTTCCGGGGCCGCACCAGTCGCGCCGTCCTCGTGCCGCGCGTCTTCGGCGGCCAGGTCGCCGCGCAGGCCCTCGTTGCCGCGGGCCGCACCGTCCCCGCCGACCGCCCGCCGCACTCCCTGCACTCCTACTTCCTGCGGCCCGGCGACCCCGCCGTGCCCATCGTCTACACCGTCGACCGCATCCGCGACGGCGGCTCCTTCACCACGCGCCGCGTGGTGGCCGTCCAGCACGGACAGCCGATCTTCCACCTCTCCGCGTCCTTCCAGCGGCACGAGGAGGGACTGGAGCACCAGGAGGGCATGCCGGCCGCACCCGCCCCGGAGACCCTCCCCACGGCCGCGGAGACGCTGCGCCGCTACGCCCCGCTCCTCGGTGGCCCGGATGTCGTGGACCGCATCCTGGACGCCCGCTCAGCGGTCGACCTGCGGTACGCGGACGAGCCGCCGTTCGGCAGCGTGGGGGAGCCGCGCGAGCCGAAGTCGCAGGTTTGGTTCCGTACCAACGGCAAACTGGCGGACGATCCCCTGCTCCACATCTGCCTGGCCACCTACGTCTCCGACATGACGCTCCTCGACTCCGTCCTCCTGGCCCACGGCCGCGGCGGCTGGGCCGTCGGCGACGTCGTCGGCGCGAGCCTGGACCACGCGATGTGGTTCCACCGCCCGTTCCGCGCGGACGAATGGCTGCTGTACGACCAGGAGAGCCCGACGTCCCAGGGCGGCCGCGGCCTGGCCCGGGGCCGCATCTTCACCGAGAGCGGCCAGTTGGCGGTGTCGGTGATCCAGGAGGGTGTGGTGAGGGTCCCCCACGCGCGCATGACCCGCCGGTAACATCGATGAGTTGACGCAACCGGTGTGAGGGAGGGGCCCGCATGGCACGCGCGGCTGTACGGATGGGAACGGCGCCGAGGATATTGCTGATGGCCGGAGGCGCCGTGAGCGTCGTCCTCGGCGTCCTTGCGGCCTTCCTCTGGCACAGCCCGCTCATCGAGGCGACGGGAGTGTCCAAGTTGGTGGGCTTCGCCGTCTTCCGGGGCACCGAAGCCGCCCTGCTCTGGGGCGGCGCATGGCTCTGCGTGCGGGGCTGGAACGGCGGCCCCGGCCCCGCGGAGGGCTAGCCCCGGGGCCCCGCCGTAACAGGGCCACAGAGCCCGCTCAGGCCTCCGTGAGGAGCCCCGCCACGGCCAGCAGGTACGCCGTCATCGGCTCGTAGAAGCGCGGGTCCCTCACGTGGTCGTCCATCGGGACCGCCACCTGCAGCGTGCCCTCCGCCTCCGCGAGGAAGAGCGCCGGGTCGTTGGAGTCCGCGTAGCCCACCGCGTCGATGCCGCGCTGCGCCGCGCAGCCCGCCCAGCCGTGGTCGGCGACGACCAGGTCCGGCAGCGGGCTGCCCTCCCGCAGCAGGCCGTCGAGGATCGCGGCCATCGGGTTGGGGGAGTGCGTGTGCCAGAGCGTCGCCCCGCCCTCGTACACCGCCACGTCCGCGAACTGCACGACGCAGCCCTCGTCCGCGGTCAGCCCGCCCGGGATCCGGACGATCTCGCAGCCCGCCGCGCGCATGGCCGCGGCCGTGGTGCGGTGCGTCTCCAGCAGGGCACCCGGGTGGCCGGTCGCGAAGAGCACGCGCTGCCGGCTCTCCGCCGCCTTGCCCAGCACGTTCGCCATGCGGTCCAGGCCGTCGGCGGTCAGCTCGGGGTCGATGTGGTCCTGGCCGGCCCGGTGGTTCAGGTCGTCGCTGACGCCGCAGCGCTCCGCCATGACGGCGAGCACGTCCTGCTCGTCCGTCCAGCGGTCGCCGAGCTCCAGCCCGAGCCAGTAGCGGCGGTCGCCGTTCGCCAGCTTGCGGTAGTGGTCGAGGTTGTTCTCGCGTGGGGTCGCCACGGCGCCGGCGATGCGCGTACGGACGAGGTGGTCGATCAGTTCGCTGCGGGTCGGTGTCGGCATGCCGATCATTGTCTCCCCCGATCACTGCGGTGCTGGACGCGGTGTCCATATGGAGGGCCCGGATCCACTGATACGTACATGTGCGGATCCCGCCGCCCTGCCTACCCTCGGGTACGTCCACCGCAGCCGCCCCGACGTTGGTTCGACCGTAACGCGTCCGTGATTCGAGAGGCTCCCCAGCATGAGCACCCCCGCCCCCCGTGAACCGCGCGGCCCCGTCGACTCCTCCCGCATCCCGCGCTACGCAGGCCCCGCGACCTTCGCCCGCCTGCCCCGCCTGGACGAGGTCGGCACGGCGGACGTGGCCGTCGTCGGCGTGCCCTTCGACACCGGCGTCTCCTACCGGCCCGGCGCCCGCTTCGGCGGCAACGCCATCCGCGAGGCCTCCCGCCTGCTGCGCCCGTACAACCCGGCCCAGGACGCCTCGCCCTTCGCCCTCGCGCAGGTCGCCGACGCCGGCGACATCGCCGCGAACCCGTTCAACATCGACGAGGCCGTCGAGACCATCGAGGCCGCCGCGGACGACATCCTCGGCACCGGCGCCCGCATGATGACCCTGGGCGGCGACCACACCATCGCCCTGCCCCTGCTGCGCTCGGTCGCCAAGAAGCACGGCCCCGTCGCCCTGCTGCACTTCGACGCGCACCTCGACACCTGGGACACCTACTTCGGCGCCGAGTACACCCACGGCACGCCGTTCCGCCGGGCCGTCGAGGAGGGCATCCTCGACACCGAGGCGCTGTCCCACGTCGGCACGCGCGGCCCGCTGTACGGCAAGAAGGACCTGACGGACGACGAGAAGATGGGCTTCGGCATCGTCACCTCCGCCGACGTCATGCGCCGCGGCGTCGACGAGATCGCCGACCAGCTGCGCCAGCGCGTCGGCGACCGCCCGCTGTACATCTCCATCGACATCGACGTCCTGGACCCGGCCCACGCCCCCGGCACCGGCACCCCGGAGGCCGGCGGCCTGACCTCCCGCGAGCTGCTGGAGATCCTGCGCGGCCTGTCCTCCTGCAACCTGGTCTCCGCCGACCTGGTCGAGGTCGCCCCGGCCTACGACCACGCCGAGATCACGTCGGTCGCCGCGTCCCACGCGGCGTACGAGCTGACGACGATCATGTCGCGGCAGATCGCCGCCTCGCGCGGCTGACGCGACCCCTTCCCGGAGCGCCGGGCAGGCCGGGAGACCGGCCCGCCCGGCGCTTTCCGCTTCGGGGGCCCGTACGGCCGCGTCAAAGGTGCGTCAGCCCGGACCCGCCGCCCGACAAGGCCGCGTAAGGATCCGGTGACGGGCCGTGCCCGGACGGTTGGCTGGGGTGATCACCGCCCTGATCGCCCACCTCCGTCGAAGGCCACCCCGTTGTCGCTGCACCTGCTCCCCGAACAGGACGTCGCCGCCCCCGTCCCCGCCCCGCCCGCGCCCGTGCGGAAACGGCACCGGCGGGTGTCCGGCGGCGCCGTCGACCTCCGCCTGCTGGCGGCCTCCCTCCCGGACGCCTTCCGCAAGCTGCACCCCCGGGTCATGGTCAGGCACCCGGTGCTGTTCGTGGTCGAGGCGGGCTCCGTCCTCACCACCCTCTCCGCGCTCCTCGACCCGTCCGCCTTCGCCTGGCTCATCAGCGTCTGGCTGTGGCTGACCGTGCTCTTCGCCAACCTGGCCGAGGCGGTCGCCGAGGGCCGCGGCAAGGCCCAGGCCGAGACGCTGCGCCGCACCCGCGACACCACCGTCGCCCGCCGGCTGCGCGCGTGGCGGGTCGGCATGGACCGGCGCGACTGGTACGAGGAGCGCGTGGTCGCCGCGGACCTGCGCCCGCAGGACTTCGTCGTCGTCGAGGCGGGCGGGACCGTCCCCGGCGACGGCGAAGTCGTCGAGGGCGTCGCGGCGGTGGACGAGTCGGCCATCACGGGCGAGTCCGCGCCGGTCATCCGCGAGTCCGGCGGCGACCGCTCGGGTGTCACCGGCGGGACGAAGGTGCTCTCCGACCGGATCGTCGTCCGCGTCACCTCGCGCCCCGGCCACACCTTCCTCGACCGCATGATCGCCCTGGTCGAGGGCACCAGCCGGCAGAAGACGCCCAACGAGCTGGCCCTGAACATCCTGCTCGCCTCCCTGACCGTGATCTTCATCCTGGCGGTGGTGTCGCTGCAGCCCATGGCGGGCTGGGCCGGCGCCCCGCAGAGCATCACGGTCCTCGTCGCACTTCTCGTCACTCTCATCCCCACAACCATCGGCGCCCTGCTGTCGGCGATCGGCATCGCCGGCATGGACCGCCTCGTCCAGCGCAACGTCCTCGCCCTGTCCGGGCGTGCCGTGGAGGCCGCCGGGGACGTCAACACGCTCCTCCTGGACAAGACCGGGACCATCACCCTGGGCAACCGCCACGCGGCCTCCTTCGTGCCCGTCAAGGGCGTCCCGCACGAGCTGCTGGCCGACGCCGCCCAGCTCGCCTCCCTGGCCGACGAGACGCCCGAGGGCCGCTCCATCGTCGCCCTCGCGCAGCAGTACGGGATCCGGCACGGCGACGGCGAACTCGCACACGGCCGCTTCGTGCCGTTCTCCGCGCAGACGCGGATGAGCGGGGCGGACTTCGCCTACGACGGGGAGTTCTGCCGCATCCGCAAGGGCGCCGGCAGCGCGGTCGCGCAGTGGGTGACCCGGCGCGGCGGCGAGGTCCCCGCCGAGGCATCCTGGATCGCGGACTCCATCGCGGCCGGCGGCGGCACCCCGCTGCTCGTCGCCCTGGAGGACGCCGACGGCTGCCGGGTCCTCGGCGCCGTCCACCTCAAGGACGTCGTCAAGCCCGGCATCGCCGAGCGCTTCGCCGAACTGCGCGCCATGGGCATCAGGACCGTCATGGTCACCGGCGACAACCCGCTCACCGCCAAGGCCATCGCCGCCGAGGCGGGCGTGGACGACTACATCGCCGAGGCCACCCCCGAGCACAAGCTCGCCCGCATCCGCGAGGAGCAGGCCGGCGGCAAGCTCGTGGCGATGACGGGCGACGGCACGAACGACGCTCCCGCGCTGGCCCAGGCGGACGTGGGCGTGGCCATGAACACCGGCGGCCGGCTACGAGGGCCTGGAGAAGCTCAACGTCATGAGCCTGCACAGCCCGACCTCGGCCATCGCCTCCGCGATCATCTTCAACGCCCTGGTCATCGTCGCCCTGATCCCCCTCGCCCTGCGCGGCGTCCGCTACGCCCCCTCCAGCGCGCACGCCCTGCTGCGCCGCAACCTCGGCCTGTACGGGATGGGCGGGCTGATCGCGCCCTTCGCCGGCATCAAACTCATCGACCTGCTGCTGCAGTTCATGCCGGGCCTGTGACGGGCGGGGCGGCGGCCGAGCCATGAGACGCACCCACCACCGGTTGGGGGCCGGGGGGCATTCCCCGGGCGATGGAGCCCGTACGTTCACGCGTTTTTCCCGTACGTTCACGCGAATCAACTCCCGTGCCAGTCCCGGCGATCTACGGTGAGCGCAGTCACCCGCAGCCGCCTCAGGAGGCCCGTCCCGTGCGTACCCGATCCGCGCTCGCCGCCGCCGCTGCCGCGCTGGCCGCGGCCACGTGCCTGACCCCGACGACCGCCGCCGCGGCGCCCCGGCAGCCGCACGCGCCCGCGCACGCGTGCTCGCCCTCCGTGCGGATCGACGCCTTCTCCGACGCCCTGGACAAGAAGACGTTCCAGGGAGCGTTCGTCGGCAACCTCTCGGCCCTCGCGACCGACAAGGACGGCACCGTCGCCGCGCTCTCCGACCGCTCCCAGCTGTTCTCCCTCGACGTACGGCAGAAGGGCCGCGGAACGCCGTCCGCGACGCCCGTACGAGTCGTGAACCTCGCCGACGAGAAGGGCGGCCCGCTCGACTCCGAGGGCCTGGTCGTCGACCGCGACGGCACCCGGCTGGTCAACTCCGAGACCGAGCCCTCCGTGCGCCGCTACGCCGAGGACGGCAAGCTGCTGGGCCGCCTCCCGGTGCCCGCCGCGCTCCAGGTCGCGCCGGCAGGCCGCGCCGTGTCCAACCAGACCTTCGAAGGGCTGACCCTGCAGCCCGGCGGGCGCACGCTGATCGCCTCCATGGAGCAGTCCCTGGCCGGTGACGGGCCGGACACCGCCGGCAGGCCGCTCGTACGCCTGCAGAGCTGGCAGCGGCACGGCCGGCAGGAGTTCGCCCTCGGCCCGCAGTACGCCTACCCCGTCGACAAGGGCCTCGGCGTCGCCGAGATCACCGCGGCGGGCGACGGCCGCCTCCTCGTCCTGGAGCGCGGCTTCACGGCCGGCGCCGGCAACACCGTACGGCTCTACCTCGCCGACCCGCGCCGCGCGAGCGACGTCACCGCCGTCACGAACCTGCCGGGCGGCGCCGGTATCCGGCCCGTGGGCAAGGAGCTCCTCGCCGACCTCGGCGCGTGCCCGTCCCTGGGCGCGACCGCGCGGCAGCCCCAGCGGAACCCCCTCCTCGACAACATCGAGGGCCTCGTCGTCGCGAAGCGGAGCGGAGGGTTCCTCCGTCTGCTGCTGGTGAGCGACGACAACCAGAACGCTGCGCAGATCACCCGCCTCTACGCGCTCACGGTGCGCCTGCCGCGTCCGTAGGGCGTGCGCACACCTCGGCCTCCTGCCCGTCCCTTGTTGCGGCGGGATGAAATCCGCAGTCCAGGGCGTTGGGCCCTCCGTCAGCAGGACGAGAGCGGCAGCGCAGGAGGCTCGGGTGGCAGCGGCGAAGGACACAACAGGCCAAGGGTGGGCCAGGCGGCTCGCCGGCTACTGCTGGCGCTACCGCACCGCGGTGCTCCTCGCCCTCGGCTCCTCGCTCGCCGGCATGGCCGTCATGGCGCTCGTGCCCCTCATACCCAAGCTGATCATCGACGACGTGATCGGCTCCCACCAGCGCCCCCTGGCCCCCTGGGCCGCGCTCCTCATAGCCGCCGCCGTAGTCGTCTACGGCCTGACGTACGTCCGCCGCTACTACGGCGGCCGGCTCGCCCTCGACGTCCAGCACGACCTGCGGACCGAGATGCACGCCGCGATCACCCGGCTCGACGGGCGCCGCCAGGACGAGCTGTCCACCGGACAGGTCGTCGGCCGCGCCACCAGCGACCTCCAGCTGATCCAGAGCCTGCTCTTCATGCTGCCGATGATGATCGGCAACCTCATGCTCTTCGCCATCTCGCTCGTCGTGATGGTGACCCTCTCCCCGCTCCTGACCGTCGTCGCCCTGGCCGTCGCCCCCGCGCTGTGGATCCTCGCCAAGCACAGCCGCACCCGGCTCTTCCCCGCCACCTGGTACGCCCAGGGACAGGCCGCGGCCGTCGCCGGCGTCGTGGACGGCGCCGTCGGCGGCGTGCGCGTCGTCAAGGGCTTCGGCCAGGAGGAGCAGGAGACCGCCAAGCTCCGCGAGGTGGGCCGCAGGCTCTTCGCCGGCCGCCTGCGCACCGTGCGCCTCAACTCCCGCTACACCCCGGCCCTCCAGGCCGTCCCCGCCCTCGGCCAGGTCGCCATGCTCGCCCTCGGCGGCTGGATGGCCACCCGCGGCCAGATCACCCTCGGTACGTTCGTCGCCTTCTCGACCTACCTCGCGCAGCTCGTCGGCCCCGTGCGGATGCTCACCATGGTCCTCACCGTCGGCCAGCAGGCCCGCGCCGGCGTCGAGCGCGTCCTCGAACTCGTCGACACCGAGCCCGTCGTCCAGGAGCGCCCGGACGCGCGCGAGCTGCCCGCGGACGCCCCCGCCACGGTCGAGTTCGACAGGGTCTCCTTCGGCTACGACCCCGCCCGGTCCGTCCTCAACGGCTTCTCCCTGCGCATCGAGCCCGGCGAGACCGTGGCCGTCGTCGGCGCCTCCGGCAGCGGCAAGTCCACCGTCTCCCTGCTGCTGCCGCGCTTCTACGACGTCACCGGCGGCGCCGTGCGCGTCGGCGGCCACGACGTCCGCGACCTCACCCTGCCCTCCCTGCGCGCCGCCATCGGCCTCGTGCCCGAGGACAGCTTCCTGTTCTCCGACACCATCCGCGAGAACATCGCCTACGGGCACCCGGACGCCACCGACGAGCAGATCCGCGCCGCCGCGCGCGCCGCCCAGGCGGACGGCTTCATCAGCGAACTCCCCGACGGCTACGACACCGCCGTCGGCGAGCAGGGCCTGACCCTCTCCGGCGGCCAGCGCCAGCGCGTCGCCCTCGCCCGCGCGATCCTCACCGACCCGCGCCTGCTCCTCCTGGACGACGCCACGTCCGCGGTCGACGCGCGCGTGGAGCACGAGATCCACGAGGCGCTGCGCGGCGTCATGGCGGGCCGCACGACCCTGCTCATCGCCCACCGCGCGTCGACGCTGGCGCTCGCCGACCGGATCGCCGTGCTGGACGGCGGCCGGCTCGTCGACGTCGGCACGGCGGAGGAGCTGGAGGAGCGCTGCGAGCGGTACCGCGCGCTGCTGACGGACCCCGGGGAGCTGGCGGGCGTCGTGAAGGACCCGGCCGGCCAGGCGCCGCACACGGAGGAGGCGGCGCCCGCCGCGGCCTCCCGCCTGCCCGCGGGCCGCACGCGCCCTGTGGTCAACGGCGTCACTCCCGCCCTGTGGGTGCGCAAGGACGAGCCCTCCGGCCCCGCCGACGGCGTCACGGGCATGCCCGCCACCCCCGAACTGCTCGCCAAGGTGGCCGCCCTGCCGCCCGCGGACGACACCCCGGACGTGGACGAGGAGCGGGCCGCGCGCCCCGAGGAGGCGTACGGGCTGCGTCAGCTGCTGCGCGGCTTCGGCGCGCCGCTCGTCCTCAGCCTGCTGCTCGTGGCCGTCGACGCCGTCGCCGGCCTGCTGCTGCCCGTCCTGATCCGGCACGGCATCGACAAGGGCGTCCAGCAGCTCGCCCTGGGAGCGGTCTGGGTGGCCTCGGGGCTGGCCCTGCTCGTCGTCGTGGTCCAGTGGGCCGCCCAGGTCGCGGAGACCCGGCTGACCGGCCGCACGGGCGAGCGCATCCTCTACGCGCTGCGCGTGAAGATCTTCGCCCAGCTGCAGCGGCTGGGACTCGACTACTACGAGCGCGAGCTCACCGGCAAGATCATGACGCGGATGACGACGGACGTGGACGCCCTGTCGACGTTCCTGCAGACCGGTCTGGTCACCGCCGTCGTCTCCGTCCTCACCTTCTTCGGCATCCTCGTCGCCCTCCTCGTCATCGACGTGGAACTGGCCCTCGTGGTCTTCGCGACGCTGCCGCTGCTGGTCGCCGGCACCGTCGTCTTCCGCCGGCAGAGCGTCAAGGCGTACGAGCTGGCGCGCGAGCGCGTCGGGCTCGTCAACGCGGACCTGCAGGAGAGCGTCGCGGGCCTGCGCATCGTGCAGGCGTTCCGGCGCGAGGAGGCGGGCGCCCGGCGGTTCGCGGAGCGCAGCCGGTCCTACCGGCAGGCGCGGGTGCGCGGCCAGTGGCTGATATCGATCTACTTCCCCTTCGTGCAGCTGCTGTCGTCCGTGGCCGCCGCCGCGGTCCTGATCGTGGGCGCCGGCCGGGTGAGCGACGGCACGCTGACCGCGGGCGCGCTGGTGGCCTACCTGCTCTACATCGACCTGTTCTTCGCCCCCGTCCAGCAGCTGTCGCAGGTCTTCGACGGCTACCAGCAGGCCACCGTCTCACTCGGCCGGGTGCAGGGCCTGCTGCGCGAGCCGACGACCACGCCCGTGGCGGAGCGGCCGCGCGAGGTGCGGGAGCTCAGCGGCGAGATCGTCTTCGACGACGTCGCCTTCCACTACGGCGACGGCGAGCACGCCCTGTCCGGCATCCGGCTGACGATCCCGGCCGGCCAGACCGTCGCGTTCGTCGGCGAGACCGGCGCCGGCAAGTCGACCCTGGTCAAGCTGGTGGCGCGGTTCTACGACCCGACGAGCGGCGCCGTCCTCGTGGACGGGCACGACCTGCGCGAGCTCGACCCCACCGGCTACCGGCACCGGCTCGGCGTCGTCCCGCAGGAGCCGTACCTCTTCCCCGGCACCGTGCGCGACGCCATCGCCTACGGGCGCCCGGACGCCACCGACGCCGAGGTGGAGGCCGCGGCGCGGGCGGTCGGCGCGCACGACATGGTCGCCACCCTCGACGGCGGCTACCTGCACGAGGTCACCGAGCGCGGCCGCAACCTCTCCGCGGGCCAGCGCCAGCTGATCGCCCTGGCCCGCGCGGAGCTCGTCGACCCGGACGTCCTGCTGCTCGACGAGGCCACGGCCGCGCTCGACCTCGCCACGGAGGCGCTGGTCAACCAGGCCACGGAGCGGCTGGCCGGACGCCGCACGACGCTCGTGGTCGCCCACCGGCTGACCACGGCGGCCCGCGCGGACCGCGTGGTGGTCCTCGACCGCGGCCGCGTCGCCGAGGACGGCACGCACGCCGAGCTGCTGGCCCGTGAGGGGCGCTACGCGGAGCTGTGGCGGACGTTCACGGGCGAGGCGGTGCCGGCGTAGGCCGCGGGGGCTCCCCGCCCGGTACGTTGGCGCCGGAAGGCAGAAGAGAAGGCGCTTCGTACCGAGCGGGGGACCCCATGCGCAAGCTCACCTACTTCATCGCCACCACCATCGACGGCTTCATCGCGGGCCCGGGCGACGAGTTCGGGTTCATGATGTCGATCCTGGACGACGCGTACGTCGCCGCCCTGGTCGAGAGCTACCCCGACACCGTCTCCGCGCGCGGCCGCGTGGCCGTCGGACTCGGCCCGGACAACAGAGACTTCGACACGGTCCTGATGGGCCGCAACACCTACGAGCCCGGCCTGTCGACCGGCATGACCAGCCCGTACCCGCACCTGCGGCAGTACGTCGTCTCGAAGTCCCTCACCAGCAGCCCCGACCCCGCGGTCACCGTCTTCTCCGGCGACGTGGTGGAGCTGGTCCGCGGCCTCAAGCGGGAGCGGGGCAAGGGGATCTGGCTGTGCGGCGGGGCGAGCCTCGCGGGACAGCTGCGCGACGAGATCGACGAGATCGTCCTCAAGATCAACCCGTTCGTTGCGGGGAAGGGCATCCCCCTCTTCGCGTCGGAGTTCGCCCCGGAGCTCTACGAGCTCAAGGGGACCCGCACGTTCGGCAACGGCGTCGTCATGGTGACGTACGTCAAGTGCACCGGCTGAGCGCGGCCCGCTCCCGCAGGGCGGTCACTCCCGGCCCGGGCTCCGCGGCGTCGTAGGCGGCCCGGGCCCGCTCCACGGTCTGCTGGTGGCGCTCGTGCCAGCCCTCGATGGCGGCGAGCGGCCCGATGAGGCTCCGCCCGAGCTCGGTCAGGCCGTAGGCCACGCGGACGACGGCCTGACCGTCCTCGACCGTCCGGTGCACCAGCCCGTCCCGCTCCAGCCCGCGCAGCGTCTGCGTCAGCACCTTGCGGCTCACCGGGCGCATCCGGCGCTCCAGCTCGCCGAAGTAGGCCGGGCCGCCGCCGAGCAGGCTGAGCGTGAGGGCGGACCAGCGGTCGCCGAGCCGGTCGAGCACGGGGCGGCAGGGGCACAGATCTTCCACGGAGGAGGCAACCGGCCGGGGCCGGGGCGTATTCCCAGGGGCGGATGCCCGGCAGCCCCCGGGCGGTTACCTGGAAGTTCCGTCTGGCCGGTGCCGGGAGCGCCGCAACAGCATGGTTCAGCGGCCCAGCAGCCGCAAACAGCCGTCGTCACCGCACACCGCACAGGAGCAGCACATGTCCACGCCCCCGGTCCGTATGCAGGCAGTCGTCCAGGACCGCTTCGGCGGTCCCGAGGTCCTGCGCCTCGCCGAGGTCGAGCGCCCCGGACCGGGGCCGGCCGAGATCCTCGTCCGGGTCCGCGCGGCGGGCGTCAACCCGGTGGACGTCAAGACGCGGGCCGGCGAGGGCATCGCCGGCTGGCTCGGCGACCCGCCGTTCACGCTCGGCTGGGACGTCTCCGGGGTGGTGGAGGCGGTGGGCTTCGGCGTCACGCTGTTCCAGCCGGGGGACGAGGTGTACGGCATGCCGCGCTTCCCGCACCTGGGCGCGGCGTTCGCCGAGTACGTCACCGCGCCGTCCCGGCACTTCGCGCGCAAGCCGGCGGGCCTGTCCCACGCGGAGGCCGCGGCGCTGCCGCTGGCCGCGCTGACTGCCTGGCAGATCCTCGTCGACACGGCGGACGTACGGGCGGGACAGCGGGTGCTGGTGCACGCGGCGGCGGGCGGCGTCGGCCACCTCGCCGTGCAGATCGCCAAGTCCCGTGGCGCGTACGTGATCGGCACCTCCGGCCCCGCCAAGGCGGACTTCGTCCGCTCCCTCGGCGCCGACGAGGTCCTCGATCACACCGCCGTCCGCTTCGAGGACCGCGTCCGCGACGCCGACCTGGTGGTGGACTCGATCGGCACCCCCGCCCACCAGGTCCGCTCCCTGGCCGCCCTGCGGCCGGGCGGCCTGCTGGTCGCGGTCCCCTCGGGCGTGGACCCGGAGGCGGCCCGGCTGGCGGCGGAGCGGGGCGTACGGGCCACGGGCATCCTCGTGGAGCCCGACCGCGCGGCCCTGGAGGCGATCACCGCACTGGTGGAGGCGGGGGAGCTGCGGGTGGAGGTGTCGGCCGAACTCCCGCTCGCTGCAGTGGCGGAGGCCCACGCGCTGGTGGAGACGGGACGCACGCGCGGCAAGGTGGTCCTGACGCTCGGCTGACGGAAAGGGGCTGGTGCGCCGGTCGGCCCCCCGGTAGGTTCGCGGCGGACCGTGCGAACCAGGGGAGGGTGAGTGCGCAAGGCATTCAGATGGCTGCTGGCCCTGACGGTGCTCGTGGGCACCGTCGGCGCCGGCGGCACCGCGAGCGCAGCAGCGACCACAGAGCCGGACATCAAGGAACGCGTCCTCAAGATCCCGGGGATGAAGCTCGTCGAGGAGAAGCCCTACGAGGGCTACCGCTACCTCGTCCTGACCTACGACCAGCCGGTCGACCACCGGAACCCGGCCAAGGGGACGTTCCAGCAGCGCTTCACGCTGCTGCACAAGTCGACCGACCGGCCCACCGTGTTCTTCACCTCCGGCTACAACGTCAACACCAGCCCGGGCCGCAGCGAGCCGACCCGCATCGTCGACGGCAACCAGGTGTCGCTGGAGTACCGGTTCTTCACCCCGTCGCGGCCCCAGCCGGCTGACTGGTCGAAGCTGGACATCTACCAGGCGGCCAGTGACCAGCACCGCCTCTACGCCGCCCTCAAGCCGCTCTACGGCAAGAACTGGCTGGCCACCGGCGGCAGCAAGGGCGGCATGACGGCCACGTACTACCGCCGCTTCTACCCGAACGACATGAACGGCACCGTCGCCTACGTCGCGCCCAACGACGTCGACAACGACGACGACTCGGCCTACGACCGGTTCTTCGCGAACGTTGGCGACCAGGCCTGCCGCAACCAGCTGAACTCGGTGCAGCGCCAGGCGCTGCTGCGCCGCGGCGAGATCGTCGGCCGCTACCAGAAGTGGGCCGGCGAGAACGGCAAGACGTTCAAGGTCATCGGCGACGCCGACAAGGCCTACGAGAACGTCGTCCTCGACCTGGTCTACTCGTTCTGGCAGTACCACCTGCAGAGCGAGTGCGCGACCGTGCCCGCCACGAACGCCTCCACCGATGACCTGTACAAGTTCATCGACACCATCTCGGGCTTCGACGGCTACACCGACCAGGGCCTGGAGCGCTTCACGCCGTACTACTACCAGGCGGGCACCGAGCTCGGCGCGCCCACCGTGAAGTACCCGCACCTCAAGGGCCTGCTGCGGTACCCGGACGCCGTCCAGCCGCGCGCCTACGTGCCGCGGGACATCCCGATGAAGTTCAAGCGCAACGCGATGGCGGACGTCGACCGCTGGGTGCGCGACGACAGCAAGCGGATGCTCTTCGTCTACGGGCAGAACGACCCGTGGAGCAGCGAGCCGTTCCGCCTCGGCAGGAACGCGGCCGCGCGCGAGGACTACCGCTTCTACGCGCCCGGCGGCAACCACGGCTCCAACATCGCCCAGCTGGTCGCCGACGAGCGGGCCACGGCCACGGCTAAGGTCCTGCAGTGGGCGGGCGTCGCCCCGGCGGCGGTGGCGGAGGACGCCTCGCACGCCAAGCCGCTCGCCACGTACGACGCGAAGCTCGACAAGCCGCTCGTCGAGCCGCGGAAGGGCCTGCGCCCGTAGGCCACCGGCCGCGGAAGGGCAGCCCCGCCGCACCGGCGGGTCAGGACAGGCGGCGGGCGCACCCGACGGGTGCCCCGCCGCCCACTTGTACGTACAGGTCCGTCGAGGGCGGGCACTCCCGGCGCGCGCCGACCTCCGTCGTGACGCGGTACTCGGGGGCGCGGGCCCCCGAGCCGTCGCAGGCGGTCTCCTTCACCACCCCGTCCCGCTGGGCGTAGAGGCAGTCGCCGGTCACCGTCAGGGGCCCGCCGCCCATGCCCGGGTCGCCCGGGTGCGGCGGCTGGAGGTTGCGCATGCAGGCGTAGCCCTCGGGCGCGCTGCTCTCCTCCGAGGTGCCCCGGTCGAGGGCGTTGATGTGCAGGACGAAGTCCGTTTCGCCGGGGCAGCGCGGGCCGCCGGAGCGGGGGCCGTTGTAGCGGGCGAGGACCCGGGCGGCGGCCTCCGCGCTCCGGCAGGACATCTCGGTGAACGAGCCCGCGGCGCGCCCCGCGCACTCCCCGCGGGCCAGGAACGCCGGATCGTGCCCGGAGCGGGCGTGGGCCCCGGCCGCGGCGGCTCCGGCCGCGGCGGCGGGCTGCCGGCCCGTGCGGCAGCCGGTCAGCGCCCCCGCCGTGCAGGCGGCGGCGAGCACGAGCGCGAGCAGCGCCGCCCGCGGCGTGCGTGGCCGCATGATGTCCCCCGTCCCCCCGATGCGCTCCAGCCTGGCTTCCCGGGCCCGGCGCACGCCAGACGTGCGGGGCGCGCGGCGCCGGTGGAAACGATGTGTGTGCGGGCGCGTTCCGCCGGGCGTACGCCGGGGTGCGTGCGCCTCGGACGCGCCCCGGAGGAGGGTTCTCCCCAGGTCCTGCCCGCCGTCGGCGCAGATGGAGCAGGGGGCGCGCCGACGACGGCATGCTGCCCGCCGCAGGCGGCGGAGAGGGAGGTCAGCAACCGGCCGGTGGCGCGGGCCGACACCGCTCTGCGGGGGGTACGACGGCAGCACGGCCCTTGGACGGGCGGCGCCCCGGAGCGGTTCCGCACCGGGGCGCGCGTCAGTCGAGCGCGCGCCGTTTCGTGCCGAGACCGGGCAGCCGGCGGGTCAGCAGCCGCGCGCGCGGCGCGAGCCGCCGGGCCATCGCGAACACCGACTCCGTGCGCGAGCGGTCGCTGTCGAGGACGGTGAAGAGGTTGACCCCGAGGTAGAACGTGATCGCGGCGTTGGCGAGGTCGCGCGGCGGGGTGAGGCGGGCGAGCGGCGTCCCGCCGATGACCCGCTCCAGGGTCTGCTCGACGAAGGAGATCCACGGCTCCGCCCGGACCCGTATCTCCTCGCGCAGCTCCGGCTTGGCGACGGCCGCGGCGACGAGCTCGGAGAACATGGTCAGGTGCCCGCCGTCGATGTCGCTGCGGTAGACGCGGGTGCCCGCGTCCACCAGGTCCTCCAGCGTGCGGGCGCCCGCGACGGCCTCGGTGAGCAGCTCCATGCGCTCGGCGGAGGAGCGGTCGAGCGCGGCGAACAGCAGCGGGTCGACGCCCCCGAAGTGATAGAAGACCAGCGCCGAGTTGACGCCCGCCTCCCTGGCGATCGTCCGCGCGCTGGACTTGGCGTAGCCCTGCGTCCGCAGCACGGTGTCCGCAGCCCGGATCAGCCGTTCCTTGGTGTCCACCGTCATGTGTGCAGCCCTCTCGCCGAGGCTGCATCATACGATTTAAACGGGTGATGCAAGGGCTTCAGAACGTCCTCAGGGGCCACTGTTCGTGCAGCGTGCGGACGGTTTCGGTGATGGCCGGCCGGCGGGCCGCGCCGGTGCGCCACAGGACGGAGAGCCGCCGCACGGGGACCGGGTCCAGCGGCACGGCCCGTACGCCCTCCGGCAGCGGGCCCCGCCCCAGGCGCGGCATGAGGGCGATGCCGAGGCCCGCGGCGACCAGCGCGATGTGGGTGTGGTTCTCGGCGGCCTGGTAGGCGAGGTCCGGCTCGTGCCCGGCGGCGCGCAGCGTGCGCACCAGCCAGTCGTGGCAGACGGTGCCCGGCGGCTGGCAGATCCAGCGGTGGTGCGGCAGGTCGCTCCGGTCGAGCATGGTGCGCCCGGCCAGCGGGTGCCCCTCCGGCACCAGGACGTCGCACCGGTCCTCACCGATCAGCGCCTGCTCCAGGCCCTCCGGAGGAGCCAGCGGAGCGATGTCCCAGTCGTGGACGACGGCGAGGTCGATGACGCCCTGGGAGACCAGGTCGACCGACAGGTGGGGATCGACCTCCAGCAGGCGGGCGTCCAGCGCGGGGTGGTCGCGCGTGAGGCGGGCGAGCACGCCCGGCATGAGGCCGCGCGCCGCCGACGGGAACGCCCCGACGACCAGCCGGCCCGCAGGCTGCCCGCGCCGCTCCTCCAGCTCCGTCTCCGCCCGCTCGACCAGCGCCAGCAACTGCTGGGCCGTCGACGCCAGATGCCGCCCCTCGTCGGTCAGCGCCACGCCCCGCCCGCGCCGCTCCAGCAGGGCCGTCCGCGTCTCCCGCTCCAGCTTGGTGACGGCCTGCGAGACGGCCGACGGGGTGTAGCCCAGGGCCACGGCCGCCGCACTCACCGAACCGTGCACCGACACGGCGTGCAGCGCCCGCAGGCGTGCCAGGTCCAGCACCGAACGCCCCCCTCTCGATTCAGCGTTGTCATTTCAGCGTTGCTGAATCCCATCATGAAGGAACCTGTGCTGGTGCTACAGGGTCGGGGCGGCGAGGCTTGCCCGTATGCGTCCCCTGCACCTCTCCCTCGCCGTTCTCGTCGCCGCCGTCTGGGGCGTCAACTTCGTTGTCATCGACTTCGGCCTCGCCCACTTCCCGCCGCTGCTCTTCTCCGCCCTGCGCTTCCTCGCGGCAGCCGTCCCGGCCGTCTTCCTCGTCGGCCGCCCGCAGGTGCGGTGGAGCTGGATCGTCGCCGTCGGGCTCGTCCTGGGCGTCGGCAAGTTCGGGCTCCTGTTCACCGGGATGCACCTGGGGATGCCCGCCGGCCTGTCCTCGCTCGTCCTGCAGGCCCAGGCCGTCTTCACGGCCCTGTTCGCCACGGCCGCGCTCGGCGAACGCCTCGGCCGGACCCGGCTGCTGGGCATGGGCACCGCCGTCGCGGGCATCGCCGTGGCGGCCGTCGACGAGGGCGCGTCCGGGCCCGTCCTCGGCTTCGCCCTCGTCGTGACCGCCGCGGCCCTGTGGGGCGTGTCGAACATCGTCACCCGCAAGGCGGCGCCGCCCGACGCGCTGAACTTCATGGTGTGGGTGAGCACCGTCCCCGTCCTGCCCCTCCTGCTGCTCTCCCTCCTCTTCGAGGGCCCGGAGGCGGACGCCGGAGCACTGCGGTCCCTCGACTGGAGCGGTGCCGGGGCGATCCTCTTCGTCGCCTGGGTCTCCACCGTCCTCGGCTTCGGAGCCTGGGGCTTCCTGCTGCGCACCTACGACGCCTCGGCCGTCGCGCCCTTCAGCCTCCTGGTACCCGTCTTCGGCATGTCGTCGGCAGCGCTCTTCCTCGGCGAGGGCGTGAGCCCGCTGCGCTGGGGCGCGGCGGTGCTGCTGGTGGCCGGGGTGGGCGTCACGGCGCTGGCCGGGCGGCGGCGAGCAGCCCGCGCAGGTACTCCGCACCCGGCCCCGCCAGTTGCCCGAAGCCTGCCGCTTGAGGATGCCAGCGCTTCTCGTACTCCCAGCACAGCCAGCCGTCCCAGCCCGACGCGGTGAGCGCCCGGACGCAGTCGCCCAGCGGCAGCACCCCCGCCCCCAGAGGCAGCGGTGCAAGGTCCTCCGCCGAGGCGACGTCCTTCACCTGGACGTAGCCCAGGTGCGGGGCGAGCACCGGGAGGCTCACCGCCGGGGACTCGCCGCCCAGCCAGGTGTGCAGGACGTCCCACAGGGCGCCGACGTGGGAGTGCCCCACGGGCCCCAGGACCCGCGCGACGTCCGCGGCCCGGCGGTGCGAGTCGTGCGTCTCCAGCAGCACGTGGACGCCCCGGTCCGCGGCCAGGGGCGCCACCGCCCCCAGCCGGCGGGCAGCCAGCGCGTCCGCCTCCTCCGCCGGCAGACCGCCACCGCCGGGGAAGACCCGGGCGTAGCGGGCCCCCAGATCGGCCGCCAGATGGACGAGCCCGCTCAGCTCGCGCAGCACGGCCTCATCGTCGCCGGCGGCGGCCACCTGCGCGTAGCCCGCCACGGACAGGATCGCCACGCCCGACCCGGCGAACTCCGCGACCGCCGCCTCCCGCTCCCTCGGCCCGCACCCGGGGTGCACGGGCTCCTCCGGGTGCGCCCGCAGCTCCACGCCGTCCCAGCCGTGCGCGCGGGCCAGCCGCACCACCTCCCACAGGGGCAGTCCGGGCATTCCGAGCGTGGAGAAGGCGAGCTTCATGGGGAACGGGTTCCCCCGGGGCGGGCGGGAAATGCTCTCCGTACGGCAGAAGGGGGGGAACGCACGATGAGCGCACGCAGAACCCTGCGGATCGCCATGAACGGCGTCACGGGCCGCATGGGGCACCGCCAGCACCTGGTCCGCTCGGTCCTCGCCCTGCGGGAGCAGGGCGGCCTCGACCTCGGCGACGGCACGCGCCTGTGGCCGGAGCCCGTCCTCGTCGGCCGCAGCGACGCCCGGCTGAAGGAGCTCGCCGGACGGTACGGCCTCGACCGGTGGACCACCAGTCTCGACACCGTCCTGTCCGACCCCGCCGTGGACGTCTACTTCGACGCCCAGGCCACCTCCGCCCGCGAACCGGCCCTGCGCAGGGCCATCGAGGCGGGCAAGCACGTGTACTGCGAGAAGCCGGTCGCCTGCGACTGGGGCGGGGCGGTGGACCTCGCCGACCGCGCCGCGGCAGCCGGCGTGAAGAACGGCGTCGTCCAGGACAAGCTCTTCCTCCCCGGCATCCGCAAGCTCAAGCGGCTCCTCGACGGCGGCTTCTTCGGCCGCGTCCTGTCCGTACGGGGCGAGTTCGGCTACTGGGTCTTCGAAGGCGACTGGCAGCCCGCACAGCGCCCCTCCTGGAACTACCGCGACCCGGACGCCGGCATCACCGCCGACATGTTCCCCCACTGGGAGTACGTCCTGCGGGACCTCTTCGGCCCCGTGCGGAGCGTCCAGGCCCACGTCGCCACCCACATTCCGCACCGCTGGGACGAGAGCGGCAAGCCCTACCACGCGGCCGCCGACGACGCCGCCTACGCGATCATGGAGCTGGACGGCGGCGTCGTCGCCCAGCTCAACTCCTCCTGGGCGGTGCGCGTGCACCGCGACGAGCTGCTGGAGTTCCAGGTCGACGGCACCGAGGGCTCGGCCGTCGCCGGGCTGCGCCACTGCCGCGTCCAGCACCGCTCCGTCACCCCCAAGCCCGTCTGGGACCCCGACGTCCCCGCGGACGACGGCTTCCGCGCGCAGTGGCAGGAGGTTCCCGGCAACGAGCCGTTCGGCAACGCCTTCAAGGTGCAGTGGGAGCTGTTCCTGCGGCACGTCGCCCTGGACGAGCCCTGGCCCTACGACCTGCGCGCGGGCGCCCGCGGCGTATGGCTCGCGACGCTGGCCCGGATGTCGGCCCGGGAGGGCCGTCGGATGAACTGGAGCGGCCAGTGATCCGGCTGCCCGACGCCGGCGGGCGGCTGCGCCCGTACGAGCCCACGGGCCGGCCCCTGGACCTCGCGCCCGGACCGCCGCCCGTCTCCCGCGCCCTCCTCGCCGCCGCCCACGTCGTCGCCGACCCCCTGGGGAACACCACGCCGTACGGCCCGGCCGCGCTCGACTGGGACGCCACCCTGGCCTTCCGCCGCCACCTGTGGGCGCACGGCCTCGGGGTCGCCGAGGCGATGGACACGGCCCAGCGCGGCGCGGGCCTCGACTGGCCGGCCGCGGCCGCGCTGATCCGGCGCTCCGCGGCGGAGGCGAAGGCCGCCGGCGGCCGCATCGCCTGCGGGGCCGGCACCGACCAGCTCACGCCCCCGTACGGCACCCTTGCGGCCGTCACCGCCGCCTACGAGGAGCAGCTGGAGCTCGTGGAGGCGGCGGGCGCCCAGGCCGTCCTGCTGGCCTCGCGGGCCCTCGCCGCCGTCGCGGCCGGACCGGACGACTACCGGGAGGTCTACGGCGCCCTGCTGCGGCAGAGCGCACGCCCCGTGATCCTGCACTGGCTGGGCCCGGTCTTCGACGCCGCGCTGGAGGGCTACTGGGGCAGCACCGACCCGGACGCCGCCGCGGACACCCTCCTGGCCGTCGTCGCCGCCCGGCCGGACAAGGTCGACGGCGTCAAGGTGTCGCTGCTGGACGCGGAGCGCGAGCGGGACCTGCGCCACCGGCTGCCCACCGGTGTGCGCTGCTACACGGGCGACGACTTCCACTACCCCGGTCTCGTCGAGGGCGGCGCGGACGGCCACAGCGACGCCCTGCTGGGCGTCTTCGACCCGCTGGCGCCCCTCGCCGCCCACGCGGTGCGGGCGCTCGACCGGGGCGACCGGGACCGCTTCCGCTCCCTCCTGGACCCCACCGTCGCGCTCGCCCGCCACCTCTTCGCACCGCCGACGCACTGCTACAAGACGGGGATCGTGCTGCTCGCGTGGCTCTCCGGGCACCAGGACCACTTCACCATGGCGGGAGGCGGGCACGCGGCGCGCTCCCTGCCGCACCTCGCGCGCGCGTACCGGCTGGCCGACGGCCTCGGGCTGTTCCCCGATCCGGGCCTCGCCGAGGCCCGGATGCGCCGGCTGCTGGCCGTCCACGGGGTGGAGCCGTGACCGGCCTCGCGCGCTTCAGCCTCAACCAGCAGACCGTGCGGCAGTGGTCCCTGCCGGAGCTGGCGGCGGGGTGCGCGGCGGCGGGGGTGCGGCACGTGGGGCTGTGGCGCGGGCCCGTGCAGGAGTACGGGGCGGCCGCCGCCGGGCGGCTCGTGCGGCAGCACGGACTGTCCGTCAGCAGCCTGTGCCGCGGCGGCTTCCTGACGTCCCCCGATGCGGGGGCGCGGGCGGCCGCGCTCGCGGACAACCGCGCGGCCGTCGAGGAGGCCGCCGAGGTGGGGGCCGCCGTCCTCGTCCTCGTCCCGGGCGGGCTGCCGCCGGGCTCGCGCGACCTGACCGGCGCGCGCGAGCGGGTGGCGGAGGCGATCGACGCGCTCGCCCCGTACGCGGCCGGGCACGGCGTCCGGCTCGCGATCGAGCCGCTGCACCCCATGTACGCCTCCGACCGGAGCGTCGTCACGACGCTCCGTCAGGCCCTCAGCCTGGCCGAACGGTTCCCCGCCGACCGGGTCGGCGTCGTGGTCGACAGCTACCACCTGTGGTGGGACGACACCGTGGCCGGACAGCTCGCGCGGGCGGGGGAGGGCGGCCGGATCGCGGCCCTCCAGCTCGCCGACTGGGTCACGCCGCTGCCGGAAGGGGCGCTGCTCGGCCGCGGCCAGCTCGGCGACGGCTGCGTCGACCTCCGCTGGTTCTTCGAACAGGCGACTGCGGCGGGCTACCGGGGGCCGGTGGAGGCCGAAATCTTCAGCACGCGGCTGTGGGCCAGGGACGGAGCGGAAGTCCTCGCCGAGACCCTGGAACGTTACCTTCGGTACGCGCTTGCTCGACCCGGGGTAGCCGACGACCCTGAAATCGCACAAAGGGTAACGGAAGGATAACTCCTTGAAAGCGTTGCAACCCTTTGCGGCCGAAGCGGGTCGTACAAGGCATCGGGCTTCCTGGGGAGGGATCCGGGGGGATTCGGAGGAAGCCGGTTTTGGGGGGATGTGAAGGGGCCCGGTCGTCGGACCGGGCCCCTTCGCCATTCCTGCCCGAGGCCCGGGCCGTGCGTCTCCTTCCCGCCGCAACGGCGACCGGCCACGGCGCCGGCGGACCGGCGGTGCCGTGGCCGGGCCGCAGTTGTCCACAGCCCTCGAACCGCTGTCGGAACTGACCGGTACCGTCGGTGCATGGTCCAGATGGCAGTCGTCGAAGGTGTCCTGGAGCGGATCACCTACGCCAATGAGGAGAGCGGCTATACGGTCGCGCGCGTCGACACCGGCCGCGGCAGCGGCGACCTCCTCACGGTGGTCGGCTCGCTCCTCGGCGCGCAGCCGGGGGAGTCGCTGCGACTGGAGGGCCGCTGGGGCTCCCACCCGCAGTACGGGCGGCAGTTCACCGTCGAGAACTACACCACGGTCCTGCCCGCCACCGTCCAGGGCATCCGCCGCTATCTCGGCTCCGGCCTGATCAAGGGCATCGGCCCGCGCATCGCCGACCGCATCACCGAGCACTTCGGCACGGACACCCTCGACGTCATCGAGAGCGACCCCGGCCGCCTCATCGAGGTCCCCGGCCTCGGCCCGAAGCGCACCAAGCTGATCGGCGCCGCCTGGGAGGAGCAGAAGGCCATCAAGGAGGTCATGGTCTTCCTGCAGGGCGTCGGCGTCTCCACCTCCATCGCCGTGCGCATCTACAAGAAGTACGGGGACGCCTCCATCTCCGTCACCCGCAACCAGCCCTACCGGCTGGCCGCCGACGTGTGGGGCATCGGCTTCCTCACCGCCGACCGCATCGCCCAGGCCGTGGGCATCCCGCACGACAGCCCCGAGCGGGTCAAGGCCGGGCTGCAGTACGCCCTTTCCCAGTCCACCGACCAGGGCCACTGCTATCTCCCCGAGGAGCGGCTGATCGCCGATGCCGTGAAGCTCCTCCAGGTGGACACCGGGCTCGTCATCGACTGCCTCGCGGAACTGGCGGCTCAGGAGAAGGAGGCGAGCGGGGAAGGGGCGGCGGGAGTGGTCCGCGAGAAGGTCCCCGGCTCCGAGGACGGGCAGCCCGTCACCGCCGTCTACCTCGTCCCCTTCCATCGCGCCGAACTCTCCCTGGCCGGGCAGCTGAAGCGGCTGCTCGGCGACGGCGCCGACCGGCTCGCCGTCTTCCAGGACGTCGACTGGGACCGGGCCCTGACCTGGCTCGCGGGCCGCACGGGCGCGCAACTCGCCCCCGAGCAGCGGGACGCCGTCCGGCTCGCGCTCTCCAGCAAGGTCGCCGTGCTCACCGGCGGGCCGGGCTGCGGCAAGTCCTTCACCGTCCGCTCCGTGGTCGAACTGGCCCGCGCCAAGGGGGCCAAGGTGGTCCTCGCGGCCCCCACCGGGCGGGCCGCGAAGCGGCTCTCCGAGCTCACGGGCGCCGAGGCGTCCACCGTCCACCGGCTCCTGGAGCTCAAGCCCGGCGGCGACGCCGCGTACGACAAGGACCGCCCCCTCGACGCCGACCTGGTGGTCGTGGACGAGGCGTCCATGCTCGACCTGCTGCTGGCCAACAAGCTCGTCAAAGCCGTGCCGCCGGGCGCCCACCTGCTCCTCGTCGGCGATGTGGACCAACTGCCCTCCGTGGGCGCCGGGGAGGTGCTGCGCGACCTCCTGGCCCCCGGCAGCCCCGTCCCCGCCGTCCGGCTCACCCGCATCTTCCGGCAGGCGCAGCAGTCCGGCGTCGTCACCAATGCACACCGCATCAACTCCGGGGCGCAGCCCATCACTCAGGGGATGACGGATTTCTTCCTCTTCGCCGAGGAGGACACCGAAGAGGCGGGCCGGCTCACCGTGGACGTGGCGGCCCGGCGCATCCCCGCGAAGTTCGGGCTCGACCCCCGCCGGGACGTCCAGGTGCTGGCGCCGATGCACCGCGGCCCGGCCGGGGCCGGCACCCTCAACGGACTGCTGCAGCAGGCGATCACGCCCGCCCGGCCCGACCTGCCCGAGCGCCGCTTCGGCGGCCGGGTCTTCCGCGTCGGCGACAAGGTCACCCAGGTGCGCAACAACTATGAAAAGGGGCAGAACGGCGTCTTCAACGGCACGGTGGGCGTCGTCACCGGCCTCGACGCCGTCGAGCAGCGGCTCACCGTGCGCACCGACGAGGACGAGGAGGTGGGCTACGACTTCGACGAACTCGACGAGCTCGCGCACGCCTACGCGGTGACGATCCATCGCTCGCAGGGCAGCGAATACCCGGCCGTGGTGATCCCCGTCACCACCGGTGCGTGGATGATGCTGCAGCGCAATCTGCTCTATACCGCAGTAACCCGGGCAAAGCGGCTGGTGGTGCTGGTGGGCTCGCGGAAGGCGCTCGGGCAGGCCGTGCGGACCGTCTCCGCAGGCAGGAGGTGTACCGCGCTCGATCACCGGCTGGGAATGTGAGGGCGTTCGGGGAGGTTTTGTGAAGGGCCGGACGGCCCCTTACCGGCCCGAAGAGGCCCCGGAGAGCGCGGATCCGGGGTGGGATTCGTCTCTCATCGGTTTACCAACCGGGGCGAAGGGGGCAGTATGGCCAGGCTGGACGGCACTGAGTGCCGTCTTTAGGCCCTATGGCCGACCCCGAGTGCACGTGCATCGTCCAAATGGGGGAAGGTAGGGGTAGTCAGGGCACCTCGAAGAAGAGGCACAACGTCGGTGAGGGATGACGTGAGCGACAACTCTGTAGTAGTGCGGTACGGGGACGGCGAATACACCTACCCGGTGGTCGACAGCACCGTCGGCGACAAGGGCTTCGATATCGGCAAGCTCCGCGCCCAGACCGGTCTGGTGACCCTGGATTCCGGTTACGGCAACACCGCCGCCTACAAATCCGCGATCACCTACCTCGACGGTGAGCAGGGCATCCTGCGCTACCGGGGCTACCCGATCGAGCAGGTCGCCGAGCGCAGCTCCTTCCTCGAGACCGCCTTCCTCCTGATCAACGGCGAGCTGCCGTCGACCGAGGAGCTGGCGACCTTCAAGGGTGAGATCACCCAGCACACGCTGCTGCACGAGGACGTCAAGCGGTTCTTCGACGGCTTCCCGCGCGACGCCCACCCGATGGCCATGCTGTCCTCCGTGGTCAGCGCGCTGTCGACCTTCTACCAGGACAGCCACAACCCGTTCGACGAGCAGCAGCGTCACCTGTCCACGATCCGGCTGCTGGCCAAGCTGCCGACGATCGCGGCCTACGCGTACAAGAAGTCGATCGGTCACCCGATCGTCTACCCGCGCAACGACCTCGGCTACGTCGAGAACTTCCTGCGCATGACCTTCTCGGTGCCCGCCGCCGAGTTCGAGCTGGACCCGGTCGTCGTCAGCGCCCTGGACAAGCTGCTGATCCTGCACGCCGACCACGAGCAGAACTGCTCCACGTCGACCGTGCGCCTGGTGGGCTCCTCGCAGGCCAACCTGTTCGCCTCGATCTCCGCCGGCATCAACGCCCTGTGGGGCCCGCTGCACGGCGGCGCCAACCAGTCGGTGCTGGAGATGCTCGAGGGCATCCGGGCCAACGGCGGCGACGTCGACTCCTTCATCCGCAAGGTGAAGAACAAGGAGGACGGCGTCCGCCTGATGGGCTTCGGCCACCGCGTCTACAAGAGCTTCGACCCCCGGGCGAAGATCATCAAGGCGGCGGCGCACGACGTCCTCTCGGCGCTCGGCAAGTCCGACGAGCTGCTCGACATCGCGCTGAAGCTGGAAGAGCACGCGCTCTCCGACGACTACTTCGTCTCGCGTAACCTCTACCCGAACGTGGACTTCTACACGGGTCTGATCTACCGGGCCATGGGCTTCCCGACCGAGATGTTCACCGTGCTCTTCGCCCTCGGCCGGCTGCCGGGCTGGATCGCGCAGTGGCACGAGATGATCAAGGAGCCGGGTTCCCGGATCGGCCGTCCGCGCCAGATCTACACCGGCGTCGTCGAGCGGGACCTGCCGGTCGAGCGCGCCTGACGCACGGTCGTTCCGGCCCCGTAGCCGACAAAAGCCCTGAGAGCCGCCGCGGCTCTCAGGGCTTTTCGCATGGGCTGTGAGAAAAGCGCCCCGCCTCCGATCCCCCCACGGGTCGGAGCGGGGCGCCTCCCGTTCCCCGGTACGGATTCCCCCCACGGGATCCGGCCGGGAGCCTCGGTGCGCGCAGCCGACGCGATCTGCCGGGACGCGTACGTACGGGAGGGCCGCTCAAAGCTCCCCGGGTACGTGCCCCGGCCACGCGTGGCCGGTACCGTCCCCCAAGACGATCCAGCACTGCCTGGTTAGACCCACGACCCCCCGCAATGGTTACGTTGCCATTGCTGTGATCTAGGTCTCCTGCCATAACGGGCGCAGTGGGGCAAGATCCCAATTGTGTGGGTGTTGTGTCGCTTATGTGGGTTACGTGTCGGACTGGGGTGCGGTCCGTGTGGTCCGTGCGTACCGGGGTTCGTGCGCGGTCCGTGTGTACCAGGGTGCGCCGGGCCGGGGTGTGTCAGGCGCGGCCGGTGAGCTCGTAGCCCGCCTCGTCCACCGCGGCGCGCACGGCCTCCTCGTCCAGCGGGGCCGCGGAGACCACGGTGACCTCGCCGGTGCCGGCCATGGCCTGCACGGACGTGACGCCGGCCAGAGTGGAGAGCTCTTCCTGTACTGCGGACTCGCAGTGGCCGCAGGTCATGCCGGTCACGCGGTAGACGGTGGTGATGGCGGTGGGCTGAGCGCTCATGACGGTTCTCCTCGGGAAGATCGATCGTGGTGCCGTGCGGGGAACAGCCTACCCCCCGGGGGTATTTCGGAGGAGGGGGTGGAGGGGAAGGCCGGGAAGGGCAAGGGGCCCCGGACCACGACGGCCCGGGGCCCGGAAGGAACGGGGTCAGTTGTTCGGATCGCGCCGGGCGCGGTTGCCCGGGCGGCTCGCCACCCAGGCGCGGACCGTGTCCGCGAACCAGTAGGGCTTGCCGCCCTCGTTGTGGTCGGGCTTGGGCAGCAACCCGTGCTTCCGGTAGGTCCGCACGGTGTCGGTCTGCACGCCGATGTGCGCTGCGATCTCCTTGTAGGACCAGAGTCGACGATCGGTCATCTCGCGCCTCTCCGCTGTGCCGCAGCGACGGAGGGGGATCCGTCGGGGGAGCTGCGGCGCGGCCTTGTCGGTCACCACGACTGTTGTCCGTTGCAACGACGCAGAGTGACCGTCGATGCGGCGCCGTGGTACGGCTGTGACGGAAGGGCGGCGAGAACGTGACACCTGTGACGCGTGTATGACGCTGTTTTGGGGTGTGCACGTGCCGGTGTGTGTGCGTGGTGCGTGCGTCAGCCCGGGGCCGGTGCGACGCGTACCGGGCGGTTCTCCCGCCGCGACGTCTCGCACGCCTCGGCCACCAGCAGGGCGTGCAGGCCCTCGCGGCCGGGGCACGGGTTCGGGGCCTCGCCGCGGACGGCCTCGACGAAGGCGGCCAGCTCGGCGCGGTACGCGGGAGCGAACCGCTCCAGGAAGCCGGACCAGGGGCGCGCGGGCGGGGGCGGGCCGGCCGGCTCGGCCGACGTCGCGGGCGTACGGGCGTCCAGGCCCACCACCCACTGGTCGAGCTCGCCCGACAGCTCCATGCGGACGTCGTAGCCCGCGCCGTTGCAGCGGGTCGCTGTCGCCGTGACCAGAGTGCCGTCGTCGAGGGTGAGGAGGACGGCGGCCGTATCCACGTCGCCCGCCTCCCGGAAGAGGGCCGCGGACGCCCCGCCGGTCGCTCCGCGGGCGTACACCTCCGTCACCTCCCGGCCCGTCAGCCACCTGACGGCGTCGAAGTCGTGCACCAGGCAGTCCCGGATCAGCCCGCCCGACTGCGCCAGGAACGCGGCCGGCGGGGGCGCCGGGTCCGAGGTGACGGCGCGGATCGTGTGCACGCGGCCCAGGCGGCCGGCGCGCAGGGCGGCGCGGGCCGAGCGGAAACCGGCGTCGAAGCGGCGCTGGAACCCCAGCTGCAGGAGCGTGCCCGCCGCGTCCGCCTCGCGGAGCGCGCGCAGCGTGCCGGGGACGTCGAGGGCGACGGGCTTCTCACAGAACGCGGGGAGGCCGGCGCGGGCCGCCCGCGCGATCAGGGCGGGGTGGGCCGCGGTGGTCGCCGCGATCACGATCGCGTCGACGCCGCCGCCGAAGACGGCCTCGGGGGAGGGGGCGGCCCGTGCACCGACGCGTGCGGCCAGGGCCGCGGCGCGGTCCTGATCGGCGTCCGCGACGACGACGCCCTCGACTCCGTCGAGTGCTGCGAGGACCGCGGCATGATGCCCCCCGATCCGCCCGGCCCCGACGACTCCGATCCGCATGCGTGACTCCGTCCTGTGGGTTCGGTGCGATTCCCGGCCGCGCGGGCGGACGACGGGGCATGCCTGTGCGGCATGGCCTGCCCGGCCGCGGGCCCTCGCCGCGGGCGAGAGGGATGCCCGTGCGGGCGTGGGCTGTGCGGCCCTGCCGGTCCTCGCCGCGGGCGAGAACATCCCGCCGCGACGGCGCGCGACCCCCACCGGGGTGTTCGGCGGTGCCGAACGGCGTGGAACGGCTCGGCACCGCCGGGCTCCGTCGTCGTGGCTTGTCGCCGTTGCGGCGGGAGGGATGCCCGTGCGGGCATGGGCTGAGCGGCCCTGGCTCCCGCCGGCTCTCGCCGCGGGCGAGAACACCCCGCCGCGACGGCGCGTAACCCCCGCCGGGGTGTCCGGCGGTGTCGTGCGGCGGCACCACCCCCTGACACCGGGTGTCACGCATACATCGGCGGGCGCGCCGCCAACGTGACCTCCGTCCGGGCGCCGGACGACTGCGCCCGGACGCCCGCCTCGCAGACCGCCGCCGCCGCGTACCCGTCCCACACGCTCGGTCCCTCCGTCACCCCGCGCCGCGCCGCGTCGACCCAGTGCTGGATCTCGCGGTCGTACGCCTCGCGGAAGCGGTCCACGTAGTCCTGGGCGATGGCGCCGCCCCAGCGCCCGGCGGCGTTCACGTAGAGGCCGTGCGCGTCGCCGAGCCGCGCGCTGCCGCGCTCGCCGACCGCCTCGCACTGCACCTGGTAGCCGAACCCGCAGTTGACGAAGACCTCGACGTCGGCCAGGGCGCCGCCGGAGGTCTCCAGGAGGACCAGCTGAGGGTCGCTCAGCCCGCCGGGCGCGGCCGGCGAGGGGGCCGGTTTCACCACGCTCACCGCAGTGATCTCCTGGCCCAGCAGCCACCGCGTGGCGTCGATCTCGTGCACCACCGAGTCGTTGATCATCATCGCTTCGGTGAAGCCGGGCGGCGTGGCCACGTTCCGGTGCCGGCAGTGGAGCATGAGCGTCCGCCCGAGCCCGCCGCTGTCGAGCAGCGCCTTCAGCTGCAGGTACTCCGTGTCGTAGCGGCGCATGAACCCCACTTGCGCCCGCCGGTGCCCGAGCCGGACCTCGGCCTCCAGCACCCGCAGCGCGGACTCCGCGCCGGGCGTGAGCGGCTTCTCGCACAGGACGGGCAGGTCCCGCGCGAAGGCGGCCAGCAGGGCCTCCTCGTGCGCGGGCCCGGGCGAGGCGATGAGTACGGCGTCCACGTCGCCGGCGTCCATCGCGGCGGCGGCGTCGGTGTACGCGGTGCAGCCGGGGACGCCGCCCGCGATCCGCTCGGCGCGCTCGCCGTCGACGTCTATGACCGCGCTGACCCGGGCCCCGCTGATGACCCGGTCCAGGCGCCGGACGTGGTCGGAGCCCATCCGCCCCGTGCCGATGACCGCGACGCCGAGGACGGCCCCGCCTGCGCCTGCGCCTTTGCCTGCGCCTTCGTGCTTCATCTGTGCAAGTCTCCCGGTCTCAGAGGCCGCAGCCGCGCAGGAAGCCCCGCGTGCGCCGCGCGATGGGCAGGGGGCGGTCCGGCGGGCACGGGTACATGTCCTGTTCCACGATGGCGAACAGGTCCGCGTCCAGCCGGGAGGCCGCGGCGAGGACCGGCTCCAGCGCGGGAACGCCCCGCGGCGGCTCGCACATGACGCCCTGCCGGACGGCGGGCCCGAAGGGCGTCCCCTTGGCGAGGACGTCCGCGAGGACCTCCGGGTCCACCTGCTTGAGGTGGAGGTAGCCGATCCGCTCCCCGTACGTCTCGATGAGCCTGACGCTGTCGCCGCCGCAGTACGCGTAGTGCCCGGTGTCCAGGCACACGGACACCAGCGACGCGTCGGTGGCGTCGAGGAAGCGCTCGACGTGCGCCTCGGTGTCGATGTGGGTGTCGGCGTGCGGGTGAACGACGATCCCGAGCCCGTAACGCTCGCGGACCTCGCGGGCGAGCCGCTCCATGCCGCCGGTGAGGTGCCGCCACTGATCCGCGGTCAGCTCGGGGTCCTCGACGATCTCGGCGGTCTTGTCGTCGCGCCAGAAGGAGGGGATGACGACGAGGTGCCGCGCCCCCATCGCGGCGGTGAGCTCCGCGACGGGCGCGACGTGCGCCCACGTCGCCTCCCACGTGTCCGGACCGCGGTGCAGCGCGGTGAAGACCGTGCCGGCGGAGACCGTGAGGCCGCGCCGCTGCGTCTCGTCGCGCAGCCGGGCCGGGTCGGTGGGCAGGTAGCCGTACGGGCCCAGCTCGATCCACTCGTAGCCAGCGTCAGCCACCTCGTCCAGGAACTGCCGCCAGGGCAGCTGGGCCGGATCGTCGGCGAACCAGACGCCCCAGGAGTCGGGGGCGGAGCCGACCCGGATCCGGTGCCGTGAGGGGACGTTCGCGGTCGCGTCGGGAGCGGGCATGGTGCTCTCCTCGGGCGAGGGAGGGGCTGGGTTTTGCCCGTAGCCTTCCCGCGGTACGGGGGAGTGTCAAGGCTACGTCCTGACATACGGACGTAACGTCAAGATGTCTTCCGCTCGCGTCTATATGTAAGGACAATGGCCCGAGCCGAATCCTCAGGAAGGGCGCCGATGAGCCACCCGAGCGCGCGTACGTCTTTCGACCTGATCACCATGGGCCGGGTCGGCGTGGACCTGTATCCCCTCCGGACCGGCGTGCCGCTGGCCGAGGCCGAGATCTTCGGCAAGTTCCTGGGCGGCTCGCCCGCGAACGTCGCGGTCGCCGCGGCGCGGCTCGGCCGGAGCGCGGCGCTCATCAGCCGCACCGGCGCGGACCCCTTCGGCGACTACCTCCACGACGCGCTGCGCCGCTTCGGCGTGGACGACCGGTGGGTGACGCCCGTCGCCGTGTACCAGACGCCCCTGACGTTCTGCGAGATCTTCCCGCCGGACGACTTCCCGCTCTACTTCTACCGCCGCCCCAAGGCGCCCGACCTGGAGATCCACGCGGACGAGCTGGACCTCGGCGCGATCCGGGCCGCCCGGATCTTCTGGGCGACCGGCACCGGCCTGTGCGAGGAGCCCAGCCGGACCGCGACGCTGGCCGCGCTCGCGGCGCGGGGGCGGCGCGGCGTCACGGTCCTCGACCTGGACTGGCGGCCGCTGTTCTGGGGCGGTGAGGGCGGCGCGTCCGGGCACGGCGGGCGTACGGGACCGGCCGCCATGGCCGCCGCCCGGCCGCACTACGCCGCGGCCCTCGCCCACGCGACCGTCGCCGTCGGCAACGCCGACGAGTGCGAGGTCGCCACGGGCGAGCGCGCGCCGTGGCGCGCGGCGCGGGCGCTGCTGGACGCCGGGGCCGAACTCGCCGTGGTCAAACGGGGACCCGAGGGCGTCCTCGCCGTCCACCGCGACGGGACGACGGCGGAAGTGCCGCCCGTGGAGGTGGACGTGGTCAACGGCCTCGGCGCGGGCGACGCCTTCGGCGGTGCGCTGTGCCACGGACTGCTGGCCGGCCGGCCCCTGGAACAGACCCTCCGGTTCGCCAACGCGGCGGGGGCGCTGGTGGCTTCACGCCTGTCGTGCTCGGAGGCGATGCCGACGCGTCAGGAGGTGGAGGCCCTCCTGACCCGCGGCTCCGGTGCGGCTGGGGCGGCCGGTCGCTCCGGCGCGGCCCGGTCCTCACCGGAGGACCGGGCCGGCGCCGCGCGGGTGCGCCCCGCCGGCGGGGCCGGTGAACCCGGCGAGGCCGCGCACGGCGCGCACGGCGCCTCCGGCGAGGAGTCCGGCCCCTCCGGCGAGGAGGCCCGCCCGGAGGTTCGCCCGTCGTGAGCGTACGAATCGGCGAGCTCGCCCGTATCCGCAGCCGGCACCCCGAGGCCATTGCCGAAGCCGCCGCGCGGCGGGGCCGGCGGCCGTTGCTCGGGGAGAGCGGGCGGCTGATGGTCATCGCGGCGGATCACCCCGCACGCGGCGCGCTCTCCGTCGGGGACCGGCCGCTGGCCATGGCGGCCCGGCCCGACCTGCTGGAGCGGCTCTGCCTCGCGCTGTCGCGGCCCGGTGTCGACGGGGTCCTGGCCTCCGCCGACGTCCTGGACGACCTGCTGCTGCTCGGCGCGCTGGAGAACAAGGTCGTCATCGGGTCCATGAACCGCGGCGGGCTCGCCGGCGCGGCCTTCGAGATGGACGACCGCTTCACCGGGCCGCGCGCGGAGGACCTGGCCGCGCTCGGCTTCGACGCCGGGAAGCTGCTCCTGCGCATCGACCCCGGCGACGCCGGCTCGCTCAGGACCCTGCACACGGCCGCCCGCACCGTCGACGAGATGGCCGCCCGGCGGCTGCCGGTCTTCGTCGAGCCGTTCCTGTCCCGCCGGTCCGGCGGCCGCGTCGTCAACGACCTCGGTGCCGAAGCCGTCACGAGGGCGATCGCCATCGCCTCCGGGCTGGGCGGGACGTCCGCGTACACGTGGCTGAAGGTGCCGGTGACGGAGGACCCCGCGGACATGGCACGGGTGATGGAGACGTCGACGCTGCCGGCGGTGCTGCTGGGCGGCGACGTGGGCGGCGACCAGGACGCGGCGTACGAGCGCTGGCGGTCGGCGCTGCGCCTGCCGACGGTGCAGGGGCTGGTGGCGGGCCGGTCCCTCCTCTACCCCGCGGACGGGGACGTGGCGCGGGCCGTGGACACGGCGGTGGGGCTGCTGTGACGCCGGCGGGGCCGCTGTCGCCGGTCGGGCCGGCGTGCCGCCGCATGTAAGATACGTACTGCACGGTATTTATTTTTGGACAGCGCTCGGCAGCACGGAGGTTCCTCGTGGCGAAGCAGGAGCGGGCGGTCCGCACGCGCCGTCTGATCCTGGAAGCGGCCGGCGCCGTCTTCGACGAGTTCGGCTACGAGTCCACGACCATCGCGCAGATCCTCGCGCGCGCGGGCGTGACCAAGGGCGCCCTGTACTTCCACTTCGCCTCCAAGGAGGAGCTGGCCCGCGGGGTCCTGGGCCAGGCGCTGACCATCGAGGGCATCCTGCCCCAGGAGTCCAGGCTGCAGGAGTGGGTGGACGTGGGCATGGTCCTCGCCCACCGCCTGCCCGGCGAGCCCCTGCTGAGCGCCTCCATCCGGCTCTCCGCCGACCGCAAGGCCCGTGACCTGTTCGGCACTTCCTGGCCCGCCTGGATCGACTTCATCGCGGATCAGCTGACCGAGGCCAAGGCGCAGGGCGAGGTCCTGCCCCACGTCGACCCCGGCGCGACGGCCACCCTCTTCGTCGGGGCGTGGACGGGTGTGGAGATCCTCGCCACCGCCCACGCCGAGAGCGGCGCACTGGAGAAGCGCATCGCCCTCCTCTACGACACCTTCCTGCCCGGCATCGCCGTCCCCGGCGCACTGCGGAACCTCGACACCGCTCCCGACCGCGGGGCCCGTGTCTGGAGGGCCCACCAGGCGCAGCACGAGGCCCGGCGCCAGGAGGAAGCCGCGGCCGCCACCGCCTGAGGGCCGCCACCGCCCGAACGCCCCCGAGCGCCGGCGCCGCCCGAGCGACCGGAGCTTCAGGGGCGTGCCAGCAGCGGTACGTGGATGCTCACCCGGGTCCCCTCGCCCGGTGTGCTCTCCAGCGTCACCCGGCCGCCGATGTCCTCGATGCGCTCGCGCACCCAGCGCAGACCGCCCGCCGCCGGTGCGGACATGACGCGCGCCGCGTCGAAACCGGGCCCGGCGTCCTCCACCCGGGCGTGGGCCCAGCGCCGCGTCACCCGCGTCGTCACCTCCACCGCCGCGCCCGGGGCGTGCACGAAGCTGTTGCTCAGGCATTCGCGCAGGGACCAGAACAGCTCGCGCCGAGAGGCGTCCGACAGCAGCGACTCGTCCCCCGTGGCGGCCACAGACACCGGCGTCCCGGGCGTGACCTGCGCGGCGAATGCCTCAACGGCCCGCGCCAGGGGCGGCAGTTCGGCGGCCAGACGCAGCTCCCCGACCAGCTCCCGCGACCGCCCGAGCGCCTCGCGCACGAGCTTCCCGGCCGCCTGTGCCTCGTCGGCGCCGGGGGACTCCAGGTGGCGCAGGGCCAGGGTCAGCGAGGTGCCGAGCTGGTCGTGGATCTCCCGTGCCAGCCGCCGGCGCTCCCGCCAGACCTCGTCGTCCCGCCCCGACGCGGCGCTGCCGCCGAGCAGCCGCACCACCCGCGCCGCACGGCGCGCGGTCCCCGCCCCCCGCGGGTCGCCGGACGCCAGCACCTCCTGGAGCGCGCACTCCATCAGCAGGCCCGCGGCCGCTTCCGGGATCCGGGGGTCCGCGCGCAGTGCCGCCGGCGCCCGCCAGGAGTCCGCGGGGGCCGGGCCGCCCCGCTCGGCGGCGGCTTCCGCCGCGGCCAGCACGCACCGCGCGTGCAGGGCGAGGGAGGAGCGCAGCGTGGGCGCATCGCACCCGAGCTCCTCCAGGACCTCCGGCAGGGCCGCCTCGTAACGGCGCATCACCGCGCCCGCGTCCACGCCCAGAGCGCTCCCGGACGCGGGGCGCCGCTGGGCGGGCACCATGGGCACCACCTGTGCGGGCGCGTGCTGTCGTGCTCCGTGCACCCCGTGCGCCCGGCGCGGACCGAGGGAAGAGACGGCCGAACGGCCCAGCCCCTCCTGGAGGGCCGTCGTGAAGCCGTTCCCCACCACGGCTTCCAGCAGGGCGAACCCCGACCGGCCGGCATGTCCCGCTGAGCTGTCCGCGATTCCCACATGTCCCCCACGTGTGCGTCGATCCGACACCGGGGACGTTAACAAACCGGTCATCCTGTTTGTCAACAGCCTTCGTGAAGGTGGCGAGGGATTCGTGGGGGAGATGTGAGGGTTCCGCCGCACTCGTCGGACCGGCATAACGGACTTACGGCGGACAGAAAAACCGGATCATCGGTATTCGAGGTCGGTGGAGCGTTGATTTTCCGCCATGCGCTTCCCGTCCGCGGATGCGCGACAGGGCCGTACGGAGCGGCCGGCCCGGTCCCCCTCCGGTGGCCGGCCGCTCCGTACGGCCCTGCTCGGGTGCGAGTCTGATCTCCTGCCGGTTCTGCCCGCCGGCTCTCCCGCCTGTTCCTCCGCCGGTCCTGCCGCCGGGTCCTGCCGCCGGGTTCTCCCGTCAGTCGCGCGGCAGCTCCCGTGCCGCGCCCTCCCGCGCCGTGTCCTCCCACCCGCCCGGGGCGGGTGCGGCGCTGCCGCCGGCCGCGCTGAGCGCGGACTCCGTCCCGGCCGGCTCCAGCCGCGCCAGCGTTTCCGGGGTGGCCAGCCGGGGCAGCAGCGCGCGCCACAGGCTGGACAGCGTGGGCCGGGAGAGCCACTCGCGGTCACGCCGCGCGAGCCCTTCGAAGCCGATCGTCGCCCCGATGATCGTCGCCGTCATGTCCTCGGCCGAGGCGCCCGCGAGGATCGTTCCCTCCTTCGCGGCCCGCGTCAGGTACCGTCGCACGCACTCCAGCCACTCCTGCAGCAGGTCGGTCTCGGCGGCGTGCGAGGTGCGGGAGTTGAGGTGGAAGCCGGCCCGTACGACGACGTCCCAGCACAGCTGCTGCGCGAACGCGTGCGAGGTGTCGACCATGGCCTGCAGGGCGCAGGGGCTGCGGCGGTGGACACGGCGGGCGACGGCGTGCAGGATGCGTGCGGCTTCCGTCTCCACCGCCGCGGCCACGGCCGCCTTGGTGTCGAAGTGGAAGTGCAGCGCGCCCGTGCTCACGCCGGCGCCGGCGCTGATGCCGGCGAGCTTGGCCCGGGTGTAGCCGTGCTGGTCGAAGGCCTGGGCCGCGGAGCGGATGAGGGCGTGACGGGTGTTCATGGCCCGTTCCTGCTTGGTCATGACAGGCCCTTGGAGCAGTGCGTTCCGGTGGTGCGTGCGGGGCCGCGTGAAACCGCGCTGAGCTGCGCGAATGTACGAACGTGGAGGGGGGACAGCGTCATGGGAACCATGAAACCAACTAACTGGTTTTATTTCTAGCTCATGACTGTCCGAATGTGTGGGATATGCCCCTGTATCTCAGGGTAATTAACCGGATTCTCCTCCTGTTTGTTGCGCCAACCGACCCGATTGCCCCGCCCTGCGAATGACCCCCGGAGGGCCTCGATCCCCTGAGGAAGCGGCCGTTGGCCGGATGATGCGGCTACGGATAGAGGAGTCCGGCGGGCGTGGCTGAGTGCCGCCCCTCGGCGATGGTCAAGACCTTTGACAAACCAGCAGTCCGGTTTGTAATCTCGCGTTGAACGGTCGGCTAGCGGCCTCAGCGCCGCGCGACAGTGCAGGAGCAGCGGATGAACCAGCAAGCCACCACCACCTCTCTCGACCCCCACATACGCCGGACGCCGTCGCCGCCGCGCGTCCCCCGGCCGCGCTCCGGCTCCCACCCGGCCGGACCGGCCGGTGCGGCCGGCCGCGGCAGTCAGGGCGGCCGGACCGGCCGGACCGAAGCCGCCCGGGCGGAGGACACCCTGCGCGTCCTGGTGGTCGAGAGCGACGCCCGCGCCGCCGAGACCCTGGTCCACGGGCTGCGCCGGCACGGGTACGACACCTCCGTCGCCGGCACGGGGAGCAAGGCCCTGGAGACCTACGGCGATGCCGACCTGGTCCTCCTCGACCTCGAACTGCCGGACCTCGACGGCCTGGAGATCTGCCGCGCCGTCAGGGCCGCCAGTGACATCCCCGTCATCGCCGTAACCGCCCGCGCCAGCGAGCTCGACCGGGTGCTGGGCCTGCAGGCCGGCGCCGACGACTACGTCATCAAGCCCTACGGCTTCCGCGAGCTCATGGCCCGCATCGAGGCCGTCATGCGCCGTGCGCGCCCCCAGGGACGCGAGCGCCCCGCCGCCCAGGTCATCACTGCCGGCCCGCTCACCATCGACGCGGGAACGCGCGAGGTCCGCCTCGGCGGGCGCCGCATCGAGGTCACCCGCAAGGAATTCGACCTCCTCCGGCTCCTCGCCTCGCAGCCGGAGAAAGTGATTTCCCGCAAGGAGCTCATGACGCAGGTGTGGGACGACAACTGGTCCCGGCCCGGACGCACCATCGACACCCACGTCAGCAGTCTGCGCGGGAAGCTCGGTTCCGCCGACTGGATCATCACCATCCGCGGCGTCGGATTTCGCTTCGGACACCTCGGGAACGCCGACCGGCATTCCCCGGAAAACGCATCGGAGGCGCAGCGAGGCACAGCTCTGACGATCGCCTGACACAGTTCACCAAGGTTTAATGGGGGATACCTTGACGGTCAGTCACCAATTCCAGATGCTTTTCGCACGGCAACGAAGCCGCAGCGACGGGGAACGGGAAATCACCCGAGGATTTCCTGCCCGCCCCACCTTCCGGCCACCCTTTTCCGCCCCACGCACCGCTGCGCATCCCGCGGCCCCGGCGCTCCGTACGCCGGCCGTGGTGACGGCCACGGTGCCCGCGGCGCCCCTTCCGTCCGCCCGCACGCTGCCATGACGCGTACCGCGGGCGTCCGCACGGCCGACGACCTGGAATTTCCCGACGACACCGCGAGGCAGGCCTCCATGGACCACGCACCCTCCGGCGCCACCACACTGGAGCGCCCCGTACCGCCCGAAGCAGCTCCCGCCCCGCTGCCCCTCGTCCTCTCCGCAGGCACCGAAGAGGAGCTGCGCGCCCGCGCCGCGGCGCTGCGCGACCTCCTCGCCGGCACCGGCACCGGCACCGGCACGACGGACACGACCGGCACCGCCGGCGCCCCGGACCCCGCGTCCGCGGCCCTCGCCTTGGCCTCCCGCGCCGGCGACGGCCCCCACCGCGCCGTCCTCCTCGCCACCGGCCGCGACGACGCCCTGAGCGGCCTGGACGCCCTCGCCGCAGGCAGAGCCGCCCCCGGCCTCGCGACCGGCACCGTCCAGGAAGGCGCCCTCGCCTTCCTCTTCACCGGACAGGGCGCACAGCGCCCCCGTATGGGTGCCGAGCTGCGCGCCGCGTTCCCCGTCTTCGCCGAGGCCTTCGACGAGGTCTGCCACGTCCTCGACCCGCACCTGCCGCGCCCCCTGCGCGAGGTGATCGACAGCGGCGACGCGGACCTCCTGAGCCGCACCGAGTACACGCAGCCCGCGACCTTCGCCGTCGAAGTGGCCCTGTACTGGCTGCTGGAGAGCTGGGGCGTGCGCCCCGACGTCCTCGCCGGCCACTCCATCGGCGAGATCGCCGCCGCCCACGCCGCCGGCGTGCTCTCGCTGCAGGACGCCGCGCGCCTCGTGGCCGTACGCGGCCGCCTGATGCAGGCCCTGCCCGCCGGGGGCGTGATGACCGCCGCCCTCGCCTCCGCCGCCGACGTCGCGCCCCACCTGGAGGGCCGCACCGGCACCGCCGGCATCGCCGCTGTCAACGGCCCCGCCTCCGTGGTCCTGGCGGGCGCCGAGGCGACCGTCGGGGAGATCGCCGCCGAGCTGGCCGCCGCCGGCCGCAAGACCCGCGGCCTGCCCGTCAGCCACGCCTTCCACTCGCCGCTGATGGAACCCGTCCTCGGCGACTTCCGCGCCGCCATCGAGGACATCACCTTCCACAGCCCGCGCATCCCGCTCGTCTCCACCGTCACCGGCCTGCCCGTCTCGCCCGACGAGATGTGCACGCCCCGTTACTGGGTCGACCACATCCGCGCGACCGTCCGCTTCGCCGACGCCATGGCCACCCTGGAGGCCCGCGGCGCCACCACCTACCTGGAGGTCGGCCCCGACGCCATCCTCACCAGCATGGGCAAGTCCTGCCTGACCCCGGGCCGCCCGGCGGCGCTGCTGCCCACCGTGCGGCGCGCCCGCCCCGAGGCGCCCACCCTGCTGGCCTCGCTCGCCCAGGCGTACGTCCGCGGTGCCCACGTCGCGTGGAGCGCCTGCTTCGCCGGCACCTCCGTGCGCCCCGCGGAGCTGCCCGCCCACCTCGTCCCCGCCGAAACCCCTCTGGCCCCTCCGGCCCCTCTGGAGAAGTGAACTCATCGTGCGCAAGGTGCTCATCGCCAACCGTGGCGAAATCGCTGTCCGCGTTGCTCGCGCGTGCCGGGATGCCGGGATTGCCAGTGTGGCGGTCTACGC
>NZ_JOFL01000039.1 GCF_000719265.1 Streptomyces roseoverticillatus
CTCAAGGAACGGACGCTTCCTTTGTACTCACCCTCTCGGGCTTTCCTCCGGGCGCTTCCCTTCGTTGTTTCCAACCTTACCAGATCCGTTTTCCGGTCCCCCCGCTTCTTAATCGAAGCAGTCGGTCCGAATTCCGTTTCCGGCCCCCTGTTGGAGCGGGGTTTCGCCTTTCAGCTTTCGCTTTCCGGCGGTGATCCCGACTTTATCAGATCTCTCCGGTCGGAATTCCCCACCGCTCCGGAACGATCCTTCACGTTCGTCACGAACGTTTGGGCGTTCCCCTCGCGGTGGAGACGTAAACCTACTGGACGGCCGCGCCCGGATGCAAATCGGCAGCGGGGCGGCCGTCCGTTCGGTTGACGAAGCGTCAGACCTCGACGACCACAGGGAGGATCATCGGGCGCCGGCGGTAGGTGTCGGAGACCCACTTGCCCATCGTCCGGCGGACGAGCTGCTGGAGCTGGTGCGGCTCCACGACCCCGTCGGACGCGGACTTGCCGATCACTTCCTCGATCTTCGGGACGACCGCCGAGAACGCGGCGTCGTCGATGCCCGAACCCCGAGCCTGGATCTGCGGCCCGCTCACCACCTTGCCTGTCGTGCTGTCGACCACGATGAACACGGAGATGATGCCCTCGTCGCCGAGGATGCGGCGGTCCTTGAGCGAGGTCTCGGTGACGTCGCCGACCGAGAGGCCGTCCACGTACACGTAACCCGCCTGGACCTTGCCGACGATCTTCGCCGCACCGTCCACCAGGTCGACCACGACGCCGTCCTCGGCGATCACGATGTGGTTCTTCGGAACGCCCGTGAGCGCGCCGAGCTCCGCGTTGGCCCGCAGGTGACGCCATTCGCCGTGCACCGGCATCAGGTTCCTGGGCTTGCAGATGTTGTAGAAGTACAGCAGCTCGCCCGCGGAGGCGTGACCCGAGACGTGGACCCGGGCGTTGCCCTTGTGGACGACGTTGGCGCCCCAGCGGGTCAGACCGTTGATCACGCGGTAGACCGCGTTCTCGTTGCCCGGGATGAGGGACGAGGCCAGGATGACGGTGTCGCCCTGGACGATCCGGATCTGGTGGTCGCGGTTGGCCATCCGGGACAGGGCCGCCATCGGCTCGCCCTGGGAACCGGTGCACACCAGCACGACCTCGTCGTCCGGCAGGTCATCCAGCGTCTTCACGTCCACGACGAGGCCCGCGGGGATCCGCAGGTAGCCCAGGTCGCGGGCGATGCCCATGTTGCGGACCATCGAGCGGCCGACGAAGGCGACGCGGCGCCCGTACTCGTGGGCGGCGTCGAGGATCTGCTGGATGCGGTGCACGTGGCTGGCGAAGCTGGCCACGATGATGCGCTTCTGCGCGCCCGCGAACACCTGGCGCAGTACGCCGGAGATGTCGCGCTCGGGCGGCACGAAGCCGGGGACCTCGGCGTTCGTGGAGTCCACGAGCAGCAGGTCGATGCCTTCCTCGCCCAGCCTGGCGAAGGCCGGCAGGTCGGTGAGGCGGCGGTCCAGCGGCAGCTGGTCCATCTTGAAGTCACCGGTGTGCACGGCCATGCCGGCGGGGGTGCGGATGGCGACGGCCAGCGCGTCCGGGATGGAGTGGTTGACCGCGATGAACTCGCAGTCGAAGGGGCCCAGGCGCTCGCGGTCGCCCTCGGCGACCTCGAGGGTGTACGGGCGGATGCGGTGCTCCTGCAGCTTGGCCTCGATGAGGGCCAGGGTCAGCTTGGAGCCGATCAGCGGGATGTCCGGCTTCTCGCGGAGCAGGTAGGGAACGCCGCCGATGTGGTCCTCGTGACCGTGCGTGAGCACGATGCCGTCGATGTCGTCGAGGCGGTCACGGATGGACGAGAAGTCGGGCAGGATCAGGTCGATTCCGGGCTGCTCCTCCTCGGGGAAGAGCACTCCGCAGTCGACGATCAGCAGGCGGCCGCCGTATTCGAAGACCGTCATGTTGCGACCGATCTCCCCCAGGCCGCCGAGCGGGGTGACGCGCAGGCCGCCCTCGGGGAGCTTCGGCGGGGGACCGAGTTCAGGATGCGGGTGGCTCAAAAGACTCTCCTCACCACGCACGCCACATGCCCGCAGGACATATGGCGCGCGTGACCTTCGTGCACTTGCAGTTGTTGGCGGTGTTCAGTTGTGAAGTACTGGCGTGTTCAGTTGTGAAGTCCGTGGGCGGCCGGGCCCGGGAGCCGGTCCGCCGGGGCGGGGCGTCAGCCGAGCTGGACGCCGCCCGCCGTGAGGTCGCGCTTGAGCTGCTCGGTCTCCTGCTCGGTGAGCTCGACGAGCGGCAGCCGCACGGGGCCCGCGGGCAGTCCCTGCAGGCCCAGGGCGGCCTTGGTGGTCATGACGCCCTGGGTGCGGAAGAGGCCGGTGAAGACCGGGAGCAGCTTCTGGTGGATCGCCGTGGCCTTGGCGTTGTCGCCGGACAGGAAGGCGTCGGCCATGGCGCGCAGGTCACCGGCGACGAAGTGGCCGGCGACGGAGACGAAGCCGGCGGCGCCGACGGCGAGCTGCGGCAGGTTCAGCATGTCGTCGCCCGAGTACCAGGCGAGCCCCGAGCGGGCGATGGCCCAGCTCGTCGCGGACAGGTCGCCCTTGGCGTCCTTGTTGGCGACGATGCGGGGGTGCTCCGCCAGCCGGACGAGTGTCTCGGTCTCGATGGCGACGCCGCTGCGGCCGGGGATGTCGTAGACCATCACCGGGAGGTCGGTGGCGTCGGCGACGGCGGTGAAGTGCCGGACCAGGCCCTCCTGCGGGGGCTTGTTGTAGTACGGCGTGACGACGAGGAGGCCGTGGGCGCCCGCCTTCTCGGCGGCGCGGGCCAGCTCGACGCTGTGGTGCGTGTGGTTGGTGCCGGCTCCGGCGATCACGTGGGCGCGGTCTCCGACCGCCTCGACCACGGCCCGTACGAGCTGGGCTTTCTCCGCATCGCTGGTGGTGGGGGACTCGCCGGTGGTGCCGTTGACGATCAGGCCGTCGTTACCGGCGTCCACGAGGTGGGTGGCGAGCCGCTGAGCGCCGTCGAGGTCGAGGGCACCGTCAGCGGAGAAGGGCGTGACCATGGCGGTCAGGACCCGCCCGAAGGGCGTCTGCGGTGTGGAGGTCGGAGCCATGAGGGCCACGCTACTCGTTGCTCACCGTGAGGTGCCCCCTCGGGGAGTGCCAAAGGGATCCCGGCACTGCCTGCTCGGGGGTTCAAGCAGTGCCGGGTCCGTCTTTTCAGACTAGATTAAAGCCATGAAAAGCCGCAATACGGACACCTAAGCTACCGGGCCGTACGACTTCCCGTCCGTCCTGTCCCGTCAGGGGGCGACGCGGCCGTTCTTGTTGAACGCGGCGTACGTGAGCGGCATGAGCTTCGCCCACTCCGCCTCCATCTTCTCGCCGACCATCTCGATCTCGCGCTGCGGGAAGGAGGGCACGGCCGCCTGCTCGTGCTGGGTGCGCAGGCCGAGGAAGTGCATCAGCGAGCGCGCGTTGCACGTGGCGTACATGGACGAGAACAGGCCGACCGGCAGGACCGAGCGCGCGACCTCGCGGGCGACGCCGGCGGCCAGCATCTCCTGGTAGGCCTCGTAGGCCTCGCGGTAGGTGTTCTCCATGACGCGCGTGGTGAGCTCGTGCTGCGCCTCGGTGCCCTCGACGAAGACGTACTTGCCGGGGCGGCCCTCCTGGACGAGCTTGCGCTCGGCGTCCGGGACGTAGAAGACGGGCTGCAGCTCGCGGTAGCGTCCGGACTCCTCGTTGTACGACCAGCCCACGCGGTGGCGCATGAACTCGCGGAAGACGAAGATCGGCGCGCTGATGAAGAACGTCATCGAGTTGTGCTCGAAGGGGCTGCCGTGGCGGTCGCGCATCAGGTAGTTGATCAGCCCCTTGGACCGCTCGGGGTCCTTGGTGATCTCTTCCAGGGACTGCTCGCCGGCGGTGGAGACGCGGGCCGCCCACAGCACGTCGGAGTCGGACGCGCTGTGCTTGACCAGCTCGACGGTCACATCGCCGCGAAACGTCGGCTCGGCTTCCTTGGCGGTCTCGGTGGGGCTGTCGGTCACCGGCGGGGTCCTTCCAGTTGCAGTGCTCGGGCGGCGACCAGCCTACGGGCCACCACTGACAACCGGTCCGCAGGCGGCGCCCCTACGGCCCCGCCGCGGCCGGGGGAAGCCGCCCACTGGTTGAGATTTTTCACAGAAGTCACTGAAAACGGGCACCAGTGGCCGCGTTCGATCGTCCTTACGTAGGACAGCACGTTTTTCGAGGTTCCTAGGAGAGCCCCCATGTTCCGCCGGCGAGAGCCCGTGCCGTTCGCCTTCGTCGCCGAGGCCGAGCGCTACCGCAGCAACGTCACCCGGCCGCCCCGAGAACGCGCGAGCCGCTCGCAGATAGCCGGCCGTGTGCTCGTGGGGCTGACGGTGACGACGGGGCTGGTCGGGGCGCTGCTGTTCGGGATGCCGTCGCTGCAGCCCAGCACGCAGGACACGCACCAGTCGCAGCGTTCCGAGGCCTCGGACGGCCGCTGACCGGCAGGTGACCACCGAGGGTGGGATCCGGCGCACCGACCCTGGTGTGCCCGGGTCCCGCCCTTTTCTATAGCCTCACCGGGCACAGCCATTCGAGCGTGCGTGCTGATGAGTGAGGAACCCTCGTGCCCCTGCCCTTTCTGACCGCCGACCGCGACGTCGAGGAGCTCGCGCCCGCCACCGCCGCGGCCGTCCCGCCCGCCGGGCACGACGAGAAACCGGCGCGCTGGCGCCGCCCGTACCGGCCCGGCCCGTGGCGCGTCGGCGTCACCGCGCTGTTGCTGCTGCTCGCCTCGTACGTCCTCTTCGCGGCGATGATCATCGCTGTGGCCGGGTCCCTGCCCGGGGCGGGGGTCTGCGTGGCCGTCGCCGTCCTGGTGATCGTGGCGGCCGTCCGCCTCGTGCGGGTCGGCGTGTGGGTGGGCGAGCGCGGGCTGCGTCACGTACGGCTGCTGTCCGCGAAGACGGTGCCGTGGGCGGACGTGACGGGCGTGCGCACCGTGCGGCAGCCCGTGCGGTGGCTGGGTCTCCCCCGCACCGTGCAGGGGCAGGCGGTCGTCGTGGAGCGCGCGGGCGGTGCGCCGCTGGCGACGCTCGTCACCAGCCACGGGGCGGACTTCCTCGGACGGCCCCAGGCGTTCGACATCGCGTGCGACGCGGTGGAGGGCTGGGCGGCGGACTTCCGCCGCTGACCGGCCGTACGCGAACGGCGGTGCCGCCCCATGCCTGGCATGGGGCGGCACCGCCGTCTGCTACGTCGTGGCCCCTCGCCGCCGCGGCGGAAGGAGGATGCCCGCCGGCGGGGCGCTACGCGTCCACCCGTACCGGCCTGCCGTCGTGGAGGGCGATCGCCCGCTGCATGGCCTTGCGGGCGCGGGGGGTGTCCCGGGCGTCGTGGTAGGCGACGGCCAGCCGGAACCAGGCGCGCCAGTCCGACGGGGCGTGCTCCGTCTCGGCCTTGCGCTTGGCGAAGACCGCGTCCGCGGAGTCCCGGTCGATGCGGCCGCCCGGCGTCCGCACCAGCTCGTCCACCGGCAGCCCGCCCTCGGCGTCCAGCTCCCGCGCGAGGCGGTTGGCGTCGCGCGCGAACCTGGTGGTCTGGTAGAGGAACCAGGCGCCGATGAACGGCAGGACCAGCACCGCCGCGCCGAAGGCGACGGTGACGGCGGTGCCCTGCTGGATGAGCATCACCCCGCGGCTGCCGACCAGGACGAAGTAGACGACCAGGACGGCGGCCAGGGCGAAGTAGACGATTTTGGCGCGCACGGTCCTCAGCCCAGGTCCAGGAAGTGTTCCAGGCCGAACGTCAGGCCCGGGGTCGAGACGACGCGCCGTGCGCCGAGCAGGATGCCCGGCATGAAGCAGCTGTGGTGCAGCGAGTCGTGCCGGATGGTGAGCGTCTCGCCGGTGTCACCGAACAGCACCTCCTGGTGGGCCAGGAGGCCGCGGAGCCGCACCGCGTGCACGGGCACGCCGTCGACGTCGGCGCCCCGTGCGCCCTCCAGGGCCGTCGTGGTGGCGTCGGGCTGCGGGGGGCAGCCCGCCTCGTGCCGCGCGGCGGCGATGAGCTGCGCGGTGCGGGTGGCCGTGCCGGAGGGGGCGTCGGCCTTGTTGGGGTGGTGCAGCTCGACGATCTCGGCGGACTCGAAGAAGCGGGCCGCCTGCCGGGCGAAGGTCATGGTCAGGACGGCCCCGATGGAGAAGTTCGGGGCGATGAGCACGCCGGTCGACGGCGAGGCGCCGAGCCAGGCGTTCAGCCGCGCGAGGCGGTCCTCGGTCCAGCCGGTGGTGCCGACGACGCCGTGGATGCCGTTGCGGACGCAGAACTCCAGGTTCTCCATGACCGAGTCGGGGTGCGTCAGCTCGACCGCGACCTGGGCTCCCGCCTCCGTCAGCGTCTCCAGCTTGTCGCCCCGGCCCAGCGCGGCCACCAGCTCCATGTCGTCGGCGGCCTCGACGGCCCGTACGGCCTCGGAGCCGATCCGGCCCCCGGCGCCGATGACCGCCACGCGCAGCTTGCTCATCGTCCCTGCTTCCCTCGAACCAATCGTCCCGGCGATATCGACTCAGCGATTAAGAAACGGCCTCGTGCAGGCGTGCGGCCTGCTTGTCCTTCAGCGGGCCGATGACGGACAGCGAAGGACGCTGTCCCAGTACATCGCGGGCCACCTCCCGGACCTCGTCCGGGGTGACGGCCGAGATGCGGGCCAGCATGTCGTCGACCGACATCTGGTCCCCCCAGCACAGCTCGCTCTTGCCGATGCGGTTCATGAGCGCACCGGTGTCCTCCAGGCCGAGGACGGTGGAGCCGGCGAGCTGCCCCACGGCGCGGCTGATCTCCTCGTCCGGCAGGCCCTCCGACGCGACCTTGTCCAGCTCGTCGCGGCAGATCTTCAGCACGTCGTGGACCTGGCTCGGGCGGCATCCGGCGTAGACGCCGAAGAGGCCGCAGTCGGCGTAGCCCGAGGTGTAGGAGTAGACGGAGTAGGCGAGGCCGCGCTTCTCCCGGACCTCCTGGAAGAGCCGGGAGCTCATGCCGCCGCCGAGGGCGGTGTTGAGCACGCCGAGCGCCCAGCGGCGGTCGTCCGTGCGCGCCAGGCCCGGCATGCCGAGGACGACGTGCGCCTGCTCGGTCTTGCGGCCGAGGACCTCCACGCGGCCGGCGGTGCGGATCGTACGGGCGCCGGAGCGCGGGTCGACGGGCGTCGCGTCCGTACGGTTCAGGGCGCCGGCCCGGTCGAAGGCGGCGCGCACCTGGCGGACGACCTTGGCGTGGTCGACGTTGCCCGCGGCGGCCACGACGAGGCGCGTGGGGTCGTAGTGCTTCTTGTAGAAGCGGGCGATCTGGTCGCGGGTGAGGGCGTTGATGGTGTCGACCGTGCCGAGCACGGGGCGGCCGAGGGGGGTGTCGCCCAGCATGGTGTGCGCGAACAGGTCGTGCACGCAGTCGCCGGGGTCGTCCTCCGTCATCGCGATCTCTTCGAGGATCACGCCCCGCTCGGCGTCGACGTCCGCCGCGTCGATCAGCGAGCCGGTGAGCATGTCGCAGACGACGTCGATGGCCAGCGGCAGGTCGGTGTCGAGCACGCGCGCGTAGTAGCACGTGTACTCCTTGGCCGTGAACGCGTTCATCTCGCCGCCGACGGCGTCGATGGCCGAGGAGATGTCCAGCGCGCTGCGCTTGGCCGTGCCCTTGAAGAGCAGGTGCTCCAGGTAGTGGGTGGCGCCGTTCAGGGCCGGGGTCTCGTCGCGGGAGCCGACGTTGGCCCAGATACCGAAGGTCGCGGAGCGCACGGACGGCAGGGTCTCGGTGACGATGCGCAGGCCGCCCGGGAGGGTGGTGCGGCGGACCGTTCCGATGCCGTTCTCGCCCTTGAGAAGCGTTTGGGTACGGGCGACGGCCCGCCCCTCCGAGGAGGTGCGGGCCGTCTTCCGTGTACTACGGGACGTCACTTGGCGGACTCGTCCTTGGTCTCGTCGGCCTTGTCGGCGTCCTCGCCCTCGATGACCGGGATCAGGGAGAGCTTGCCGCGCTGGTCGATCTCGGCGATCTCGACCTGAACCTTCTGGCCCACGCCGAGCACGTCCTCGACGTTCTCCACGCGCTTGCCGCCGGCGAGCTTGCGGATCTGCGAGATGTGCAGCAGGCCGTCCTTGCCCGGCATGAGGGAGACGAAGGCACCGAAGGTGGTGGTCTTGACGACCGTACCCAGGTAGCGCTCGCCGACCTCCGGCATGGTCGGGTTGGCGATGCCGTTGATCGTGGCGCGGGCGGCCTCGGCGGAGGGGCCGTCGGCGGCACCGATGTAGATGGTGCCGTCGTCCTCGATCGTGATCTCGGCGCCGGTGTCCTCCTGGATCTGGTTGATCATCTTGCCCTTGGGGCCGATGACCTCACCGATCTTGTCCACCGGGATCTTGACGGTGATGATCCGCGGGGCGTAGGCGGACATCTCGTCCGGCGTGTCGATGGCCTCCATCATCACGTCGAGGATGTGCAGACGCGCGTCGCGGGCCTGCTTGAGGGCCGCGGCCAGGACGGAGGCCGGGATGCCGTCCAGCTTGGTGTCGAGCTGGAGGGCGGTCACGAACTCCTTGGTGCCGGCGACCTTGAAGTCCATGTCGCCGAAGGCGTCCTCCGCACCGAGGATGTCGGTGAGGGCGACGTAGTGCGTCTTGCCGTCGATCTCCTGGGAGATCAGGCCCATGGCGATGCCGGCGACGGGGGCCTTCAGCGGCACACCGGCGTTCAGCAGCGACATGGTGGAGGCGCAGACCGAGCCCATGGACGTCGAGCCGTTGGAGCCCAGCGCCTCGGAGACCTGGCGGATGGCGTAGGGGAACTCCTCGCGCGTCGGCAGCACGGGCACGATGGCCCGCTCGGCCAGGGCGCCGTGGCCGATCTCGCGGCGCTTCGGCGAACCGACGCGGCCGGTCTCGCCGACGGAGTACGGCGGGAAGTTGTAGTTGTGCATGTAGCGCTTGCGGGTCACCGGGGAGAGGGTGTCCAGCTGCTGCTCCATGCGGAGCATGTTGAGGGTGGTGACGCCCAGGATCTGGGTCTCGCCACGCTCGAACAGGGCGGAGCCGTGAACGCGCGGGATGGCCTCGACCTCGGCGGCGAGCGTGCGGATGTCCGTCACGCCACGGCCGTCGATGCGCTTCTTCTCCTTGATGACGCGCTCACGGACCAGGGACTTGGTCAGCGAGCGGTACGCGGCGGAGATCTCCTTCTCGCGGCCCTCGAACTCCGGCAGGAGCTTCTCGGCGGCGAGCTCCTTGACGCGGTCGATCTCGGTCTCGCGCTCCTGCTTGCCGGCGATGGTGAGCGCCTGGGCGAGCTCGTCGCGGACGGCCTTGGTCAGGGCGGCCAGGACGTCGTCCTGGTAGTCCAGGAAGACCGGGAACTCACCCTCGGGCTTGGCGGCCTGGGCGGCGAGCTCGGACTGGGCGCGGCACAGGACCTTGATGAAGGGCTTCGCGGCCTCGAGACCGGCGGCGACGACCTCCTCGGTGGGGGCGTCGGCGCCGTCCTTGACCAGCTGGATGGTCTTCTCGGTGGCCTCGGCCTCGACCATCATGATCGCGACGTCGCCGTCCTCCAGGACGCGGCCGGCCACGACCATGTCGAAGACGGCGTCCTCGAGCTCGGTGTGGGTCGGGAACGCCACCCACTGGCCCTTGATCAGAGCGACGCGGGTGGCGCCGATCGGACCGGAGAAGGGCAGGCCCGCGAGCTGCGTGGAGCAGGAGGCGGCGTTGATCGCGACCACGTCGTAGAGGTGGTCGGGGTTGAGGGCCATGACCGTCTCGACGATCTGGATCTCGTTGCGCAGGCCCTTCTTGAAGGAGGGGCGCAGCGGCCGGTCGATCAGGCGGCAGGTGAGGACCGCGTCCTCGGAGGGGCGGCCCTCACGGCGGAAGAAGGAGCCGGGGATCTTGCCGGCCGCGTACATCCGCTCCTCGACGTCCACCGTCAGGGGGAAGAAGTCGAGCTGGTCCTTGGGCTTCTTGGAAGCGGTGGTGGCCGACAGCACCATGGTGTCGTCGTCCAGGTACGCCACGGCGGAACCGGCGGCCTGCTTGGCCAGGCGGCCCGTCTCGAAGCGGATGGTGCGGGTGCCGAAGGCGCCGTTGTCGATGACGGCCTCGGCGTAGTGGGTCTCGTTCTCCACTAGGGATATCTCCTCGTCTGCGTCCCCGCCCGTGTGGCGGGGACGGTGGCGGAGGAGCGTCTGTGCTGGCCGGTCTTCGATCGAAGCACCCGGATTTCCCTGATCCGGGGGCCACTACCGAGGACCGGCGGCGAGCTGAGCGCTCCTCCTCGTACGGTTCGGCACGGATGCCGTCGTGGAACCAGACTACAAAGCTTCTGCTGTCCACGAGATACGCAAAGGGAGCGGCCCCCAGACGGTGGGAACCGCTCCCTTCACGGTGTCTTACTTGGCGCCGGCGGCACCGCGGCGGATGCCGAGGCGCTCGACCAGGGCGCGGAAGCGCGTGATGTCCTTCTTGGCCAGGTACTGCAGCAGGCGGCGACGCTGACCGACCAGGAGCAGCAGACCACGACGGGAGTGGTGGTCGTGCTTGTGCATCTTCAGGTGCTCGGTCAGGTCCGCGATGCGGCGGGTGAGCATCGCAACCTGGACCTCGGGGGAGCCGGTGTCGCCCTCCTTGGTGGCGAACTCGGCCATGATCTGCTTCTTCGTAGCGGCGTCGAGCGACACGCGATACTCCTTCTGAGTGTCTTTTGGCCACCGAGTGCCCTTGGTCTCTTTCTCAAGGGAGCTTCCGTTACTCGGGAGGCGGGGTCCGCTGGGCGCTGTCCCCAGAGACCCGCGAAGGGTGCTCCGGAGGCGCGTACACAAACGGCCGTTGCACAGAGTACCAGCCCGGACCAGCGGGGGAGGCCGCGGAGGGGGCGGGGGCCGCGCGGGGCCTCATGCGAGGCCTGGGGCGCCGCCTCATGCGAGGCCTGGGGCGCCGCCTCATGCGGGGCCTGGAGTGCCGCCTCATGCGGGGCCTGGAGTGCCGCCTCATGCGGGGCCTGGAGTGCCGCCTCATGCGGGGCCTGGAGTGCCGCCTCATGCGGGGCCTGGGGGTGCGAGGCCTCATACCCGCCTCATGCGGAGGCCTGGGGGCGCCCCGTGCGGGGCCTCATGCGGGCGCCTCATGCGGCGGACGGGCGCCCCATGCGGCGCGTCAGCCCGCCGAAAGGCTGCGAGCCGCCGAGTACAGGTCGAGGACCGCCAGGCACAAGGGCACGAGCGCCAGGAGCAGGGTGCTCTCGGCCAGGTCGGAGACGCGCCCCCAAAAGGGTGACAGGCCCTTGGCGGGGACGATCAGTGCGACGGCGGTGAGCAGTCCTCCACCGAGGGTGACGGCGGCGGCCAGCCAGAGCGTGCGGACGTCGAGGGAGCCGCCGGTCGCACCGGCGGGAGGCATGAGGGAGAGGCCGAGGACGAGCAGGACGAGGGCCGCGAGGCCCGCGCCGAGGACGGCGGCGACCTGGGCTGTGTAGCGGAAGAGGCGGGCGCGCAGCAGCATCGCCAGGCCGGCGGTGAGGGCGAGGAGCCGGGGCCACGGATCGCTGCCCGGGGCGAAGGCCAGGACGGCCGTGGAGCCGGTCACGACGGCCGCGCAGCCGCCGACGAGGCCGAGCAGCAGTTCGTGGCCGCGGCGGACCTGGGCGGCGATGCGCGGGGCGTCCACGGGGTCGGCCTGCGGGGCGCCGCCGCGGGAGGCCGGCCGGTCCGCGGTGGTCGCGGAGCGCGGGGCGGCGTAGCCGATGGGGAGGCGGGCGACGCGGGCGGAGAGGCCGGGCAGGAAGGCGACGGCTCCTATGGCGACGACAGCGCAGACGGCGGCGGCGTCGGCCGGGCGTGCCTCGGTGAGGACCGCGCAGAAGGCGGCCACGGTGCCGGTGGCCGCGGCGGCCAGGGCGGCGACGAAGGGGGCGTCGCCGGCCGGCATGACGGCGACGAGCACGGCGGCGGCGACGAGCACGGCCGCGCAGCCCAGCAGGAACTGCAGCCTGCCCGCTCCCTCGCCCGGGGCGGGGGCGAGGATCCCCGCCCCGGCGATCATCACGTGCGGGAGGGCGGCGAGGCCCAGGGCGACGGCGGACCCGCGGTCCGCGTACACCCGGGCCCGTACGCCCGCGAAGGCCGTCAGCAGCACGCCGACGGCGGCTGCGACGGCGCCCGGCAGGCCGTGCATGTCGTGCCGGCCGGGGTCGGCGAACCACAGGGCGAGGCCCATGAGGGCGAGCAGCAGCGCTCCGCCGGCCAGGCCGCAGGCGCGCAGGAGGCCGTCGTTCCAGAGGGTGTGGTCGCGGGTGACGGCGGAGGCGACGGCATCGCTGACGTCGTCGTGCACGGCGGGCGGCAGGGACTCCGCGAAGGGCCGCAGGGCGAGCAGGTCGCCGTCCAGGACGCGCTGGGCGGCGAGCGAGCGGGCACTGTCGAGGACGGTGCCGTCGCGGCGTACGAGGTGGTAGCCGGTGGGGGTGCCTGCCGGCTGGGTCTGGCCGGTCAGGCGCAGGATCTCCGGGTACACGTCGGCGACGGCGATGTCGTCCGGCAGGGCGACGTCGATCCGGCTGTCGGGCGCGACGACGGTCACTCGGCAGAAGCCGGTCGCAGCGGACGTACTCACCTATCAGGCCCCTTGATTCACTTGGTTCACGGTGCGCGGCCGTGCTCCGCGGGCGGCTGTTCCCGCCCCGTGCGTACGGGCCCGCGCGCGGCTGTGCGCGACTGTGCGGCCACCCTATCGGGGGGCTCTTGCGCGTACGCCGATAGGATCACCGTTCCGCGCAGGGGGGCCGTCGCCGTCGGGGCGACAGGCGGTACCACGCGGAACTGTTCTTGCCGTGCGGAGGGGTTGAGGCATCCGGTGAGCCAGATCGTGGTCAGTCGTCCCCCGAGGGCCCTGCCGCCGGAGGTGCCCGGCGAGGAGGTCCTCCTGGAGGCGCCGCCGGAGCTGCCGAGGGGCCGTCAGGAGGGGCTGCTGATGCAGCTGCTGCCGACGCTCGGCATGGCCTCGTCGATGGTGTACTTCTTCATGCCGGGCGCCGCCCCGATGATGAAGATCATGGGCGTGCTGATGATGTGCTCGACGCTCGGCATGACCGTCGCGATGATCGTCCGGCACCGGCAGGGCACCCAGGGGCAGACCGCGGACATGCGCCGCGACTACCTCAAGTACTTGTCGCAGACCCGGCGCACCGTGCAGCGCACGGCCAAGGCGCAGCGGGACGCGCAGTTCTACCTGCACCCCTCCCCCGACCAGCTGTGGTCGGTGGTGGCCGAGGGCACGAGGCTGTGGGAACGGCGCGCGAGCGACGATGACTTCGCGCAGGTCCGCGTCGGGCTGGGCACGCAGCAGCTCGCGACGCCGCTGGTGGCGCCCGAGACGGCGCCGATAGACGAGCTGGAGCCGCTGACGACGGGGGCGATGCAGCAGTTCCTGGCGACGCACGGTTCGCTGGACGGCATGCCGGTGGCGCTGTCGTTGCGCGCCTTCTACCACGTGACGCTGTCGGGCGACCCGGAGTCGGTGCACGGGGCGGCGCGGGCCCTGGTGGCGCAGCTGGTGACGCTGCATTCGCCGGACGACCTCGTCGTGGCCGTGGTCTCGGCACGGGGCGCGGCGTCGTACTGGGAGTGGACGAAGTGGCTGCCCCACGTACAGGTGCCCGGGGCGGTGGACGGGGCCGGCGCGAGGCGGCTGATCGGGGACGACCTGGCGGAGCTGGAGGACCTGCTGCGGCCGCGCCTGGAGGGCCGTACGCGCTTCAGCCGGGACGGTCAGCCGGTGCTGGACCAGCCGCACGTGGTGGTCGTGCTGGACGGTGCCTCGGTGTCGGCGGACTCGGTGTTCGCGGCGCCCGAGGGGCTGCAGGGAGTGACCGTCGTCGAGGTGGTGACCGGTGATCTGGGCGAGCCGCGCGGCGGGCTGTCGGTGGTCGTGCAGCCGGGTTCGCTGCGGCTGATGTCGCAGGTCGCGGTCTACGAGGGGATGCCGGACACGCTGGCCATGGAGGCCGCGGAGGCGCTCGCGCGGCAGCTGGCGCCGATGCGCATGGGCGGGGGCGGCGACGGCGACGAGCCGCTGCTGGCGAACCTGGACTTCACCGATCTGCTGGGGCTGGGCGACGCGGGCTCGGTGGAGGTGGCGCGTACGTGGCGGCCGCGGTCGGCGGCGGAGCGGCTGCGGGTGCCGATCGGCGTCAGCGAGGACGGCGCCCCCGTGATGCTGGACCTGAAGGAGGCCGCGCAGGACGGCATGGGGCCGCACGGCCTGTGCGTCGGCGCGACCGGTTCCGGCAAGTCGGAGCTGCTGCGCACGTTGGTCCTGGGGCTCGCGGTCACGCACAGCTCCGAGACGCTGAACTTCGTCCTGGCCGACTTCAAGGGCGGTGCGACGTTCGCGGGCATGTCGGAGATGCCGCACGTGGCCGCCGTGATCACCAACCTCGCCGACGACCTGACGCTGGTCGACCGCATGCGCGACTCGATCACCGGCGAGCTGCAGCGCCGCCAGGAGCTGCTGCGGTCGGCGGGCAACTACGCCAACCTCCACGACTACGAGAAGGCGCGGGCGGCCGGTGCGGCACTGGAGCCGCTGGCTTCACTCGTCCTGGTGATCGACGAGTTCAGCGAGCTGTTGACGGCCAAGCCCGACTTCATCGACATGTTCATCCAGATCGGCCGCATCGGCCGGTCCCTGGGCGTGCACCTGCTGCTGGCCTCGCAGCGGCTGGAGGAGGGCCGGCTGCGCGGCCTGGAGACGTACCTGTCGTACCGGATCGGTCTGCGGACGTTCTCGGCCGCGGAGTCGCGCACGGCGATCGGCGTGCCGGACGCGTACCACCTGCCGTCGGTGCCGGGCTCCGGCTACCTGAAGTTCGGCACGGACGAGATGACGCGCTTCAAGGCGGCGTACGTCTCGGGCACGTACCGGTCGGCCGCCGGCACGGGGCCCCGCACGGGGCCGCTGCCGGTCGACCGCCGCCCCGTGCTGTTCACCGCCGAACCGGTCCCCGTCACCTACACCGACCCGGCGCCCGCGACGCCGTCGTCGCCCGGCCCGGGCGACGACGCGCTGGCCGACACGGTCCTCGACGTGATCGTGCGCCGGCTGGAGGGCCAGGGCCCGCCGGCCCACCAGGTGTGGCTGCCGCCGCTGGACCGGTCCGCGGCCCTCGACGAGCTCCTGCCGCCCCTTTCGGCCGTGCCGGGCCGCGGCCTCACGGCGCCCGGGCATCCGCGCCTCGGCCGCCTCAGCGTCCCGCTCGGCCTGGTCGACAAGCCCTTCGAGCAGCGCCGGGACGTGCTCTACCGCGACTTCTCGGGCGCGGCGGGCAACATGCTCGTCGTAGGCGGGCCGCAGTCAGGTAAGTCGACGCTGATGCGGACGCTGGTGTCGGCCTTCGCACTGACGCACACCCCGGCCGAGGTGCAGTTCTACGGGCTGGACTTCGGCGGCGGCGGCATGAGCGCCATCGAGGGCCTGCCGCACGTGGGCGGCGTGGCGTCCCGGCTCGACCCCGAGCGGGTGCGCCGTACGGTCGCCGAGGTGGCGGGCGTCCTGGCCCGCCGCGAGGAGTACTTCCGGGCGAACGCCATCGACTCGATCGGCACGTTCCGGCGGTTGCGGGCGTCGGGCGAGATCACGGACCAGCCGTGGGGCGACGTCTTCCTCATCGTCGACGGCTGGGCGAGCTTCCGGCAGGAGTACGAGATGCTGGAGGGCCTCGTCGCCGACGTCGCGGCGCGCGGCCTGGGCTACGGCGTCCACCTCGTGGTGACCGCCTCCCGCAACATGGAGGTGCGCGCCTCCCTCAAGGACCAGCTCCTCAACCGGCTCGAACTGCGCCTCGGCGACACCATGGACTCGGAGTTCGACCGCAAGGTCGCCGCCAACGTCCCCGCCGGGGTGCCCGGCCGCGGCCAGCTCCCCGAAAAGCTCCACTTCATGGCCGCCGTGCCCCGCATCGACTCCGACAGCGACCCCGAGACCCTCACCGACGGCACCGCCGCCATGGTGCGCGCCGTCAGCGAGGCGTGGGGCGGCCCCACCGCGCCCGGAGTGCGGCTCCTGCCGCGCCGGCTGCGCGCCGACGACCTTCCCAAGGGATTCGAGCAACCGCAGCACGGCGTGGCCTTCGGCATCGACGAGACCAACCTGGAGCCGGTCTTCGTCGACTTCGAGACGGACCCGTTCTTCCTCGTCTTCGGCGAGAGCGAGTCCGGCAAGACCGCCCTGCTGCGCCTCCTGGCCAAGCAGATCACGGAGCGGTACAGCCCCGACGAGGCGAAGATCGTGGTCGGCGACTACCGCCGGACGCTCCTGGACGTCGTCCCCGCCACGCACCTGCTGGAGTACGCGCCGGTCGCCTCGGCCCTGACGGTGCACGCCGACGCCCTCAACCGCCTCATGGAGCGGCGCTCCCCGCAGCCCGACATCACGCCGCAGCAGCTGCGCGACCGCAGCTGGTGGTCGGGCCCGCGGTTCTTCGTCATCATCGACGACTACGAGCTCGTCTCCACCAGCAGCGGGAACCCGCTCGCCGTCCTCACCGAGAACCTGCCCTTCGCGCGCGACGTCGGCGTGCGCTTCATCATCGCGCGCAGCTCGGCGGGCGCGTCCCGGTCGATGTACGAGACCTTCATGCAGCGGGTGAAGGAGCTGGGCCCCCAGGGCGTGCTCCTGTCCGGCGACCCGGGCGAGGGCGACCTGCTCGGCGGCGTGCGGCCGCACCAGATGCCGCCGGGGCGCGGGTACTTCGTGTCGCGGAAGCGGGGAGTGCCGCTGGTGCAGGTGGGGTGGCTGCCCGAGGAAGTGTGAGGGGCGGGGCGGCGTGAGGCGCAGGGGTGGCGAATTCACCGCCGCCCCGTGCGCGACCGGCCGGTGCTACGGGCCGGCACGACCGTCCCGGAACGCCTGCCTATACCACTTCGCGCCACGCCACGGGCATTCTGCGAGTACCGTCCCGGAACCAACTCTGTGGTGGATCCATCCGGAGTACGCTGCTCACGACTGTTGCCCCCGTGGGCGTCAACTGGCGTGGCGCCTACGGATATCCGGCGGAATTGCGCACCGAAAGGCGGCCCCTGCTCCATGGACGAACACGAGAAGGACGAGCTCTACGCCCGTGACATCTCCGGTCTCGAATGGCTGAGCGCGCCCGAGGCCAAAGACGACGAGGAGCGCGTCGAGATCGCCTACTTCTCCGATGGCGCAGTGGCGATGCGGTCCTCGACCGACCACGAAACCGTCCTGCGCTACACCCCGGCCGAGTGGCGGGCCTTCGTGCTGGGTGCGCGTGACGGCGAGTTCGATCTCAAGTAATCCGGCGGGCAAACACGCAGGGGGTGGGCAGCCAGTGCCCCGGCTGCCCACCCCCTGCGTGCGGCCATACGGCCCGTCAGCGGCTGGTTCAGCAGCTCGCTCAAAGCCTGCCTCAGTAGCCTGGCTCAGTAGCTGATGTCGAAGAGCTGCGAGGCCTTCTTGTCGGTCGCGTGGAAGTGCTCGCCACCCTTAAGAACGAGGTCCGCGACCTGCTTGAGCGTCGCATGGATGTGCGCGCTCCGCTTACGGAACTCGGCATCCACCTGCAGCATCATCTGGTGGGCCTCACCGTGCCAGCCTGCTGCGACCTTTTCCACGGCGGCGCGCATGTCCTCGAGCTCCCGCTCGATCACACCAGAGGCCTTCTTGATGTCGTCGTGCGCGGTCGTCAGGGAGCTGTAGCGGACTACAAGCTCTCCACCCTGGTCTGCCATGTGTCCCCACCCTTTGTGGTGTCGTTCGTCGGTCGAAAGTGAATCGGGACCGGCGGGCGCGGACGCCCGGGCCGGTTCAGTGGAGGTCGATCTTGCTGGGCGGCGGCGTGCCGTGGCCGCCGCCGGCGCCCCCGTGCGAGGAACCGCCGCCGTTGACGTCGACGCCCCTCATCTGGGCGGCGATCTCCGCGTCGGTCGCCCCGGAGGAGCGGTGCGTCAGGACGACGGCCTCCCGCACGCGGTCGATCATCCGGCGCACGCGGTCGTGCTCGTCGTTCAGGTCTTTCTGCGCCTTGCGGAAGGCCTGGTGGGCCTCGCCCTTCCACGAGCCGCCGTCCAGCGTGGCGATGACGTTCGCCAGCTGGCGCACGTTGGCCGAGAAATGTCCGCTGGTCTTGTCGATGGCGTCCGTGAAGGTCTTGAACGCCTCGTCAGTGACCTTGTGACTGTCCTTCTCCGAACCCGACATGTTCCGCCTTTCCCCCGAAGGGCCTGTCTTCCGATTGTGTAAATGACGCCGGACACCGGCAGTGCGGGGCGGGGCGACGCCGGCGCCGGATCGCGTGCCGTGCACCGTCCCGTGGTCGGCGCGCCCACCGCCCGGTCACCGCTTCGAGCCCTCCCCTGGTGCGCCCGCGAGGGCGCTCATGTCACTCTAGCCACTCACGGCGCGTGCCCCAACCACGTACATACCAGGTCTGTTTGGCAGTCGTGACATATCGTCATAGATCTCGCGGGCCGGGCAGCCCCCGGCGCCGCCGGTAGTCCCGGGCCACGACGGCCGCCCCCGCGATCGTCGCGACGAGCACGGCCACCCCTCCCAGGACGTACGTGGCGAGGCGTTCCTTCCGCTGCTGCGGGGACTCCCCCGCGGCGAGCGGGGCCACGTCGGGGGCCCGTACGTTGCGCGCCTGGGGCTTGGCCGGCGTGACGCGGTCGAGCGGGTGGGCGTCCTCGGTGAGGGCGCGGACCGGGTCGACGACGCCCCAGCCGATGTAACGGTCGTGGCCGTTGGTGGCGCGCTCCGCGGTCTGCTCGATCTGGGCCACGACCTGGTGCTGCTTCCAGTCGGGGTGCTTGGCGCGGATGAGGGCGGCGACGCCGGCCACGTACGGGGCGGAGAAGCTGGTGCCGTTGTCGACGCACTGGCCGCCCAGGGGAACGGTGGAGACCATCTCGACGCCGGGCGCGGCGACGCCCACGAACTCGCCGGGCTGCGAGAAGGAAGCGCGCTCGTTGTTGCGGTCGGACGCGGCCACCGCCAGGACGCCCTTGTACGCGGCGGGGTAGGTCTCCTTGACCTCACCGCTGAGGCCGTCGTTGCCCGCCGAGGCGACCACGACGACGTCTTTGTCCAGGGCGTCCTTGACGGCGAGTTCGAGGTCGGAGTCGGGGCGCAGGGCCTTCGTCGTGTCCTGGGAGATGTTGATGACGCGCGCTCCGGCGGCGACGGCCAGGCCGATGCCCTGGGCGAGAGTGCGGGACGTGCCCGTGCCCTTCTCGTCGTTCTGGCGGATCGGGATGATGACCGACTCCGGGGCGATGCCGGCGAAGCCGCTGCCGGGAGCCGGGCGGGCCGCGATGATGCCCGCGACCTTGGTGCCGTGGCCCACGAGGTCGAGGGTCGGATCGGGCTTCGGCTTCTCGGGCTCCTTCTCCGGCGGCTTCTCCGGGCTCTTCTCGGGGCTCTTGGACGGACTCGGCTCCGGGGACTTCTCCGGCTTCCCGGACGCGTTCTTGTCGCCCGCCGACGGGCTCGGCGACGCACCGGGCGACGGCGAGCTCTTGTCCTTCTTGTGGTCCTTCGCCCCTGCGGCGGGGCTGGGGGACGGCCCGGGCGCGGGTGCCTGGGGCCCATCCTTCGCGTCCGCCCTCACTCCGGTCCCGTCCTTGGCGACGCCGGCCGTGGTGCCGTCCTTGGCCGCCTCCGGCATGCCGGTGAGCAGGTCGGCTCCGCTCTCGGCGTCGACAGCACCCTTCAGCTGCGGGTTCTTGACGTCGACGCCCGTGTCGATGACGGCCACACGGACCGGCCGGCCGGCGCTGTCCCGGCCCTTGGTGTCCTGCCAGAGGCGGTCGAGCAGGATCCGCTGGAGGGACCAGGGAGTGCCTTTGATGGGCTTGGCGGGGTAGGTGCACTCACCACTGCCGTCCAGGTTCACCGGCACGGGGGAGGCCTCATGCGGGGGTACGGCACCCCTCCCCGCGGCAGGGGACGTCACCACGGCTGCGGATGCGGCCGTCACGCTCACGGTGAGTGCCGCCGACAGGGCGAGAGCGAGTGCTGTGGTGGTTCGTGGCATCAGCTGTCTCACGATCCCTGCGGCTGCTTGGCGCTGTTGGTGTCCAGCCGCGGCCCCGTCGGCAGGAACTGGGACCAGTTCGCCGGCACCGGCAGGGGATCGACCTTTCCGTAGCCGAGCCTGGTGCGTGCCTGGTCGGTCTCGGCGGGGCCGGCGGATCCGGCGGTGTCCGCCGCCCCGTGCGGCGCCTCATGCGGCGTCTCGGCCGGGCCGTCGGGGCCCACCGACGGGGTGACCTTCTCACCGATCTTCGACTTGCCCGCGCCGCTGTCGCTGTTGGACTGGACCGCGTAGCGCAGCCCCGTGTCGGTGACGAGGAAGACCGATCCGCTGTTGGTCTGGCGCCCCGTGACCTGCCGGTAGAGGAGCCCGGAGCCCGGGGTGACGTACGCACTGGTGGCGCCGTCCGGGATCGTCGCCGGGTACTCGGTGCCCGCCCAGGTGGCGAGTTCGGGGGTGCCGCCCGCGGACATGCCCCCGAAGATGCTGCACACGGTGTTCTTGGCGGCGTCGCCGGCCCCGGTGAAGTTCGCCTGCCGGGGCACCGTGGCGGGCCAGTGGTACTGCCCGTAGAACTCGTCCTCCGCCGGGGTGAAGGCGGCCGCGCTCACCCGCTCGGGCACGCCGGCCTGACCGAGCTCCGCCAGCTTCCTGCTGTTCAGGAGCAGCTTGGCCACGAGCGGCGAGACGCGCTGGACCTTGCCGCGGAGCACGACGTAGTTCTGGGTGCCGCTGCCGGTGGGTGCTTCGAGGACGGTGCCGACGCGGTCGGCCTTGCCCGGCAGGGTGCCGATGCCCGCGTTCGCGCCGATGTCGCCGCCGGTCTCCGGGAAGACGATGGGCGCGCCGTCGTGCAGGGTGTCCAGCCAGTCCTTGGTGACGGGCTGGGCGCGGGCCCCGTCGTTGAAGACGGAGCGGAGCAGCAGGTTGTGGTCGGAGGCGTCGGCGGACCGCCAGTCGTCACCGCCGAGCAAGTACTTGGTGCCCTGGGGGTCCACGAGATAGCGGGCCCCGTCCGGCCCCTGCACGTACAGGGCCTGGTTGCCTCGCAGGCGCTGTTCGCCGGTGAGCTTCTTCAGCTTCGGGTCGCGCCCGGCGAAGAGGAAGACGGCCTTCTGGGTGGTCCGCCCCGTGCCGCCGGGCTGCTCGCAGACGGCCCACTGCTTCTGCTTGCCCGCCTCGTCGGCGCCGGGCATGCGGTCGGGAGCGTACGGGATGCCGAGCGTGGGGCCGCGCGGGATGTGGCCGTTGTCGAGCTCCTCCTCCTTCACCTTGATGACACTGGACTTGTCGGGGGCCAGGAGCAGCTTCGCGGAGGCGAAGTTGAGGACGGGGTGCAGCTGCTTCTTGTCGTCCGTCGTCAGGACGACGTAGCGGGTGGTGGACTGGCTGCCGACGATGACGTGTGCGGCCTCGTCGTCCCAGCCTTTGGGTGCGGTCGGCCGGAACATGCCCCAGGCGCCGAAGCCTGCGACCAGCACCGCCCCGGCGACGAGGCCGGGCAGGACCGCGCGCAGGGGGCGGGGCGCTCCCTCCTCCGTCCCGTTGGGCGAAGGCTGCAGGAAGGCCGCGATCGTGCGCTTCCTCGCGAAGATGTAGGCGTTGAGCTCATCCCGCCGTGATGCCATGTGTAGCCGCTCTCTCCTCTGGTCGTCGGCGTCGGTCGACAGGCGCTGCGCTTGGTCGGGTTGTCGTACCGGCCCCTACTATGCCGGTAGGGATCAGCGCGGCTGTCAGGGCATGCCGCTGATCGGATTCCCGGCCGGCCCATGGAGGCGGCCGGAGACGGCTGAGGGGGCTGTGACGGGCATGGGTGCCGCAACGCAGGTGCGGGCGCGGGGCAATGGCGCGCCCGGGGCGATCGCAGTCGCCCCGCGGGCCTCGGCACGGGGCGGGGGCACCGGCCCGGTGCGCCTGCAGCAGCTGGTGCTGATCGAGGTCGCCGCGGGCCTCGTGCTGCTCGGGTGGGCGGCCGGCCCGCTGCTGCTCGCGCCGGCTGCCGTGGTGGCTGTGGTGCTGGTGCTGCTCGCGCTGGTGCCGCTGGGTCAGCGGCCGGTGGCCGAGTCGCTGCTGGCCTCGCTGACGCTGCGCACCCGCATCCGGCGCGCGGTACCGGCCGACGCGGGCACGGACCCGGCGATCGCTCCGGTCGTGGAGTGCGAACCGGCCCTGCGGACGAGCACGTTCACGGACCGCGGGCAGCGGGCGGTCGGCCTCGTGGGGGACGGCACGTTCGTGACGGCTGTGCTGCGCGTCGACGCCGTGGATGCGCCGCTGCGCCCCATGCGGACGGAAAAGGCGCTGCCGCTGACTTTGTTGCGGGACGCTTTGGACGTCGACGGCATCCGGCTGGAATCCGTGCAGGCGGTGCAGAACACCCTGCCGGCGCCGGCCCCGCACCTGCCTTCGGAGGCGCTGGCCGCGCGGAACTACGCGCCGCTCCAGGCCCTGTCCGGAGCCCCCGCGGTACGGACGACATGGGTCGCCCTCAAGCTCGACCCCGAGCTGTGCCCGGAGGCGGTCGAGGCGCGCGGCGGGGGCGAGGAGGGCGCGCGCCGCTGTGTGCTGCGCGCGGCGGACCAGCTGGCGAGCCGGCTGCAGGGGGCCGGGTTCCGGGCGGTGCTGCTGTCCGAGGAGGAGCTGACGGCCGCGCTGTCCACGGCGGCGAACGTCAACCCTGTGGCCTCCGCGCAGGCCGCGCGATCCGCCACGCCCGCACGGCGCACGCTGGAGAGCTCCCGGGCACTGCGGTGCGACGACCGGTGGCACACGACGTACTGGCTGGCGCGCTGGCCGCAGCTCGGGCCGGGAGCCGTGCCGCTGCCGCAGCTCGCCGCGATGCTCACCTCGCTGCCCGCCCTGTCGACGACGCTGAGCCTGACGCTGGGGCGCGGAGGCCTGCGCAACGGGCGTCATGCGCCGACGGTGACCGCGCACGTCCGGGTGACAGGGCGCAGCTCCGACGAACTGGCCGCGACGCGACGGGAACTGGAGCGTGCGGCGCGCACCGCACGGACCGGCCTCGTGCGGCTCGACCACGAGCAGGTGCCCGGCATGCTCGCCACTCTGCCCCTGGGAGGTACGCGCTGATGGCCACCACTACGCCCTCCTCCCCTGCGGTCCCCGGTTCGCCCGCCGCCGCCCGTACCGGGTGGCTACGGGCCGGGCGCGGGCTGCTCGGGCCACGCCGCGGCCGGCACGAGCTCGCCGCCGAGGAGTTCGAGGCGCTGGCCCTGCCCGTCGGTGACGACGGTGTGGTCATCGGCACCGACCCGCATGAGGCGCCCGCGGTCCTCGGGGTGGCCCGCCCCGTGCCGTTCGACGCCGTCCTGATCGGCGGCGCCTGGACGGCCCAGGTGATCGCCCTGCGGACGGCCGGTACCGGGGCTCGGATCGCCGTGGAGACCGGCCGCCGCGGGCTGTGGACCGCGCTCGCCCAGGCCGCCAACGGCGGGCAGCCGTGCGTGACCCTGCACGACGTCGGCCGGGTGCCGCCGCAGGGCCCGTCGGTGCACAGCCCGGTGCTGGTCGTGCGCGACTGCGGCGTACGGCCGCCCCGGGGCCGGGTCGTGACCGCGCCCTGGCAGTCGGTCTTGACGCTGCTCCCCTACGTGGGGCCGGACGCCCCACGCCTGCTGGGCGGTGTCGGTGTCGTCGGCATCCAGCGGGTCTCGCCGCAGGAGGCGGAGCTGCTCGGCCGGCTCCTGGGGCTGCCTCAGGCCGACATCGAGGCGCTGCCCACGCTTCCGGAGACGGTGACGCTGTGGTGCGCCCGGGGGGCGTGGACGTACGTCGACGTGCGGGCGACGGAGGCCGAGACGAGGCTGCTGGGCGCCCCGCGCCGCATGGACTGACGGACCGCCTTACGACTGCGTCAAAGGGGCGCGCACCGGTCGGTGCGCGCCCCTTTGACCGTGCCGCCGGTCCGCCGGACCGGCCGGCCGTGTCAGCCCTTGCCGAGGACGAGAAGCAGCTTGTCGTCGCCGCCCTCCGGGCCGCTGTCCGACAGACGCGTGGCGGCGATGACAAGGCGGTCGCCCTCGTACAAGTACTTGGCGCGGAAGAACCGGCTCTCGGCCTGCAGGGTGGCCTGCGGGGCCTGCAGCACGGGCTTCGGCTCGCCGTCGGGGCCGACGCTCACCACGGCGCCGGCCTTGTCGTACGAGGGCCTCTGGTACGCGAAGACCTTGTCCCCCTCGGCCCGGATCGGCATGAGTTCGGGCTTGGTCTTCTTCGACGCCCACTTGCGCTTGCCGGTGTCGAGGTCGAAGGCGTGGATCTCGTTGCCGTCCGAGTAGCTGTTCTCGCCTCCGGTCGGCAGGTAGAGGGTGCTGTCGGTCGCGGCGACGCCCTGGCAGCCGCCCAGGTCGTGCCCCGTGATCGACCCGCCGCAGGTCGGCGTGTACGACTCCTTGCCGAGGTCGATGACCGAGCGCTCCTTGCCGTCCTTGAGGGCGATGACGCCGCCGGACTTCTCGTCCTCCGACTCGAGGGAGACGACGGCCGGCTCGGTGGAGTAGATCTTCTGGGTACTGAGCCCCTTGCGGCCGTCGTACGTCCACTCCGGCTTGCCCGTGGAGGTGTCGAGCTTCTCGATGTGCGACGTGTGGTCGCTGACGCAGTGCCACGAACGCAGCATCGCCTTGCCGCCCGCGAAGCCGTCGACGGAACAGCCGGCCTCCAGCCCGGGGGTGGGAATGGGCTCCCCGTCGCTCACCTGGACCATGCCGGAGCCGCCGAACCACGCGGCACCGACGGCGTTGCCGCTGAGGGCCATGTCGAGGCCGATGAAGCTCTCGGCGAACCCGCCCGACTTGGGGATCGGCTTGTCCCAGCCCTTCTTGCCCTCCTTGAGGTCGAGCATGGCGTAGTTGCCGCAGGAGTCCTTCTCGCCGATGTCGTACGCCACCACGACCTTGCCGTCGTCGGTGACGTTCGCGGGCGCCGCGCAGACCCTCTTGGGCAGCGTGATGGTCCACTTCTCCTTGCCGTCGGAGGTGGAGTAGGCGATGACCTTCTCCTGGACGGTCTTGACGACGTAGTCGCCGAACACCCACACCCCGGGCACCGCGGAGCCCGCGCGCTCGACCTGAGGGCCGTTCTGGTCGACGAGGACCTTGGCCTCGCCGGCCCGGCGGCCTTCGTTGGGGTCGTCCCCGCCGTCGCGCGGGCCCGCCGTGCCGCCGCTGTCGCCGCCGGTGCTCTCCTTCGGCTTCGGCGTGGGCGAGGCACTGTGGTGCGCCTCCGGCCGGTCAGAGCCGCTACCACCGCCTGCCAGGGCCCATACGCCGCCTCCGGCGGCGAGCAGGACGGCGACGGCCGCGCCGATGACGACAGCCGTCCTCCTCCCGCCCGGGGCGCCGGCAGGGGGCATGGGGTGCGGCGGGGCGCCGAAGGGCTGCCCGGGGGGCGGATAGGCGCCGTACGGGCCCGGTTGCGGCTGCTGCGCGTACGGGTTCGGGTTCGGCGGCGGGAAGGGGGCGGGGGCCGGCGGGGCGCCGGGGGCCGTGGGGCCGCCCCATGCGGCTTGCACGGGCGGGGTGCCGGGCGGAGGCGGCGTGGGGGGAGCCGCCGGGGGCAGTGGCGGCTGGACGGGCTGCTGGGCAGGGGCATGGGGCGGGGCCTGAGGCCGGGCACCGGGCGGAACCTGAGGCGCAGTCTGGGCGGGGGCCTGAGGCTGGGCATGGGGCGCATCCGGGGCCGGTGCCTGGGGCGCGGCGTGGGGCGGGGCCTGAGGCGCGGCATGGGGCGCATCCGTCGGCGGGGCCTGAGGCGGCTGCTGCGGAGTCTTCGGGGCCGGGTCCTGTGGTGCGCCGGATCCGCCCTTGGGAGGCTCGTTCGGCGGCATCGGTGGGGACTGGGGCGGCTGGACCATCAGCGCATACCTCTTGTGTGCGGGGCCCGTCGCGCGTTTCGGCCTCCCCCCGCGATCCGGACGGAATGCATTGACCATTCAGCCGGAAAGGAGCGAATCGGGCGCGGATCCCGCGCTGTTGTGACACTCGAGCGGGAAATCTTTGTATCACTGGACTCCCGCGCCCCACCGGTCCGGTTGCTCCGGCACGGGGCCGCAGGTGACGCACGGGGCGGCCGGTGGGGCGGGGGCGGGCCTGCCCCGGCGGTGCGTATGGCGATTAGGCTGGGTGCGTGTACGGACGGGGGACCTCCACGGCATCCCCCGTCGCAAACGGGGGACCCCCGGGCGGTCGGACGACGGGAACGGTCGGGCCCGACAGGCATTTCATGGGCGCTAGACCACACCAGGAGGCAATGTGAGCAGCGATCGGGACGAGATCCGCGCAGGCGGGTCCGCAGCCGGCGAGGACCGGTCCGACGCCGGTCACGAGCAGGAAACCGACAGCACGGGCGAGTTCACCATCGACTACACGCCCCCTGCCTGGTACACGCAGAACGCCTCCTCCGCCGTGACGCCGGCGGCGGGGCAAGGCGGCGCCGGGGGTGACGTGCAGCCGGTCCTGCCGCCCCCGCCTTCGGGTGAACCGCTGCCGATGCCGCCTTCGGCACCCGAGGACCGGAACAACCGCACGGAGCCCGCTGCCGGGGCCTCCTCCACTTCCGCCGTTCCTTCCGCGGAAGATGGAGTCAACAGCCCTGCCACGATGCGGTTCTCCGCGGCGGCGGCGCAGGCAGAGGCCGCGGCGGCGCAGACCGCCGCAGTGGTGTCCGACGCACAGAACCCGGCAGCCGGGGGCCTCACCGGCGCGGCGCCTGCCGCGGGTGACGTCTCCGCCCCGGGTGACAACGCCGACTCGGCCGGCCCGCACGGGGCCGACGCCGAGGCGGGCACGGGGCAGGCGCATGAGGCCGACGGGGGCCACGACGCACCGCCCCACGCCGGGTCCGGCGCGAACCCGTCGGCGGACGGCAGCACTTCCTCCGCGGGCAGCGCTGTCAGCGAGGACCGGAAGGCAGAAGCCGAACAGGGATCGGGAGCAGCTTCGTCCGTGACTGCTGCGGGTTCCCCGGCCGCCGAGGGCGGCTCGGGGGCAGCCTCGGCTTCCGAGAGCGCGGACCCTGCCGCCTCCGAGACCGAGGTCGCCGCCTCACGCCCCGAGGGCACCATGCGGTTCTCCGCCACCGCTCCGCGGGACAGGGTTGCCGATGGGGCCGGGCAGTCGGCGGAGACGGGACAGGACGCGCAGGGAGCCCCGTGGGCCCCGCCGTCGGTCCCCCAGGCCGCACTGCCCCCTCTCCCCCCGGACTTCGCCCCGGCGGCACCGGCCCCGGCGCCTGGACCGGACGCGCAGCCGCCGTCCGACGCCCCTGCGCCGCCTCACGCGGCCCCGCAGAGCTTCCCGCCCGCCCCGGCCCCGTACGGTGCGCCCCAGGCCCACCAGGGCGGTTCCGGCGTGCCTGCGGCCGGCGGTGCGCAGCAGGCCCCTGCGGAGCCCCAGGCGGCCGCGCACGGGGCCGGTGGCGCCCCCGTGCCTCCGCACGGAGGAGCGCCGGCTTCCTACCCGCCGGCGCCGCCCCTCCCGCAGCCGGACGCCCGGACCGCACCGGTCCCGCCCGCGCCGAACGCCCCGGCGCCGCAGGACGGATACGGGTACCCGCGCCCCGACGCGCACGGCGCCCCCGTACCGCCGCCCCTCGACGGCTCCCCGCGCCCCGACGCCCAGCAGCTCCCCGCAGCGCCGGCACCGTATGCGGCCGCCCCGGCCCCGCAGGACGGCTACGGGTACCCGCGCCCTGAGGTGCACGAGGCGCCTGCCCCCGCGCCCTATGCCTTCCCTCCGGCGCCCCATGTGCAGCCGCAGCAGCCCTCCGTCCTGCCTCCCGCGCAGAACGCGGCCGCCCCGGCACCGCAGGGCCTCACCAACCCGCATGAGGCCCCCGCGCTGCAGGCACCGAACGCCCCAGCACTGCAGGGTGGTTACGGGTACCCGCGCCCGGACGCCGCCGCGCCCCATGCCCCCGCGCCTTATGCCCCAGTGCCCCCTGCGCTCGACGGTGCCCCTCGCGCCGACGTGAACGGTGCCCCCGTACCGCCGTCCCTCGACGGCTCCCCGCGCCCCGACGCCCAGCAGCCCCCCGCGGCGCCGGCGCCCCACGCCGAAGCGCAGCAACTCCCTCACGTCCAGAACGGCTTCAGCGGCTCTCCCGCACTGCCCCCGGCCGCGCAGGCGCAGCCAGGCCCCACGGGCGGGCATGAGGCGGCTGCAGCGCCCGCCCCCTACCCGTACCCGTACGCCGACGGCAGCGGCCTCCCGCCCGCCCCGGACGGAGCACAGGGCGGGCTGCCCAACGACCCGCGCGCCGGGGGCTGGCCCACGGTGACGCCGGAGCAGCGGCAGCGTTCCGTGCACGGGGCCCCGCTCGGGTTCACCGCTTCCATGGAGCTGTCCTCGGAGCGGCTGCTGCGCAGCAAGCCGAAGCCGAAGAAGCAGATCGCCACGCCCCGCTTCAAGTTCGGCGGGAAGAAGGAGGAGGCGGAGCGGCAGCGCAAGCTGGAGCTGATCCGTACGCCCGTCCTCTCCTGCTACCGGATCGCCGTGATCAGCCTCAAGGGCGGCGTCGGCAAGACGACCACGACCACCGCGCTCGGCGCGACGCTCGCCAGCGAGCGCCAGGACAAGATCCTCGCGATCGACGCCAACCCCGACGCGGGCACGCTGGGCCGCCGCGTGCGGCGCGAGACGGGCGCGACGATCCGTGACCTCGTCTCGGCGATCCCCAGCCTGCACAGCTACATGGACATCCGCCGGTACACCTCGCAGGCGCCCTCCGGCCTGGAGATCATCGCCAACGACGTGGACCCGGCGGTCTCCACGACCTTCAACGACGAGGACTACCGGCGGGCGATAGACCTGCTGGGCCGGCAGTACCCGGTCATCCTCACCGACTCGGGCACCGGTCTCCTCTACAGCGCCATGCGCGGCGTCCTCGACCTCGCCGACCAGCTGATCATCGTCTCCACGCCGTCCGTCGACGGCGCGAGCAGCGCCAGCACCACGCTCGACTGGCTCCATGCGCACGGCTACGCCGATCTCGTCTCGCGCAGCGTCACGGTCATCTCCGGGGTCCGCGAAACCGGCAAGATGATCAAGGTCGAGGACATCGTGTCGCACTTCGAGCAGCGGTGCCGCGGCGTGGTCGTCGTCCCGTTCGACGAGCACCTGGCGACCGGCGCCGAGGTCGACCTGGAGATGATGCGGCCGAAGACGCGTGAGGCGTACTTCAACCTCTCGGCCATGGTCGCGGAGGACTTCACCCGGGCCCAGCAGCAGCGCGGCGTGTGGGGCGGGGAGCCCGCACCACAGCAGCCGCAGCAGCCGCATGCCGCCCCCATGGGGCAGATGCCCGCCGCCCCGTACGCCCCGGAGCAGGCCCAGCAGCCCGGCCAGCCGGCTCCCGGTCCGTACCACCCCTACGGCCCGCAGGGCCCCTACGGAGGCGCGCAGCCGCCCCAGCAGCCGGGCCCGTACCCGCAGCAGGGGCAGCCCGGCGCGCCGGCCGGGTACGGCTACCCGCAGCAGTAGCACCGCACGGAGCGGAGCACGAGGAGGGCCCCATGCGGCGATCGCCGCATGGGGCCCTCCTCACATGTCCCTCAGGGCGCCGGCCGTCAGACGGCGTCCTTCTCCTTCTCGTGCACCGCCACCAGGTCCCGCGCCCGCTTCACGTCGCCCGCCATGCACAGCAGCAGGGCTTCGATCGACTCGAACTTCTCCATGCCGCGCAGGTAGGCCAGGAAGTCCACGGCCGCATGGAGCCCGTAGAGGTCGAGGTCGGTCCGGTCGATGGCGTACGCCTCTACGGTGCGTTCCGTCGCGTCGAACTGCACGTTCGTGCCGACGGAGATCGCCGCCGGCATCGACTCGCCGCCCACGGTCAGCCAGCCGGCGTAGACGCCGTCGGCGGGGATCGCGGTGTGGGGCAGCGTCTCGACGTTGGCCGTCGGGTAGCCGAGTTCCCGGCCCCGCTGCGCGCCGCGCACCACGACGCCCTCGACGCGGTGCGGGCGGCCGAGGATCTCCATCGCGCCCGCGACGTCGCCCTCGGCGACCAGACGGCGGGTCAGGGTGGAGGAGAACGGCTCTCCCCCGCCCGCCTCGCCGCTCACGTGGAGGTCGATGACCTCCACGTCGTAGTCGTACGTGGCGCCGAGCTCCGCGAGGAAGTCGACGGTGCCCGCAGCCCGGTGGCCGAAGCGGAAGTTGGGCCCTTCCACGACAAGCTTGGCGTGCAGCTTGTCGACGAGCACCTTCACCACGAACTCGGCGGGCGAGAGCTTCGAGAACTCCGCCGTGAACGGCAGGATCAGCACCGCGTCGACGCCCAGCCCCGCCATGAGCTCCGCACGGCGGTGGTGCGGCGCCAGCAGCGGCGGGTGGCTGCCCGGCCGGACGACCTCGCTCGGGTGCGGGTCGAACGTCACCACGACCGAGGGCACGCCGAGCTCACGCGCCCGCTCCACGGCCCGCCCGATGATCAGCTGGTGCCCGCGGTGCACCCCGTCGTACGAGCCGATGGTGACGACGCTGCGCCCCCAGTCCTGGGGGATGTCCTCCAAGCCACGCCAGCGCTGCACTGTGCCCGCTCCTCGCCCGAACCCGAACTTTTGTCTGTTGATTACGCAGGACTAAGAGTGCCATGCCGGTTCTCGGCGCCCCGCATCGGCCGGTCCTGTGACTGTCAGGTCAGGGGAGTCCGCACGGCCCGTGTGCTCCGCGGCGCCCTCGTCCCCGGCCCAGGCAGTGAGCTTGATGCGGGCCCGCGGGCCCACCACGACGGCCCACTGCGCGGGCGCGGAGCGCAGCCAGCGCAGCACTTGCTCCCCGAAGACGGGGATCTCCCGGGCCAGCTGCACCATGCGGCGGTCGAAGCACGCCGCCCCCTCGGGGCTGCGGGCCATCAGCAGACCGGTGCGGTGGACGAGGTCGCGGGTACGGGCCTCGGTGCGCTCGGCGGCGCCCGCGGCCGCCGCGCGCAGGAGGGCGTCCAGCACGGTGACGTCGCGCTCGAAGGGCCCGTACTGCTCGCGCTCCAGAAGGACCTCCAGCAGTTCCTGCCGCAGGGGCCTCGACAGCGGTGTGCCGGGGAAGGCCAGGACGGGGGCCAGGGCGCGGCGCACCTGGGGCGGGCGGCTGCTGAGCAGGTGGACGACGAGCGGGAAGAGGACGGAGCGGGCCGCGGGGCCCTCCTCGAGCCGGCGGTCCACGAACGCGGCGGCGAGCTCCGCGCCTTCCGGATGGTGCTCGACGTACTCCTGGACGAGGGCCGCCGCCCTCCGGGCGAGGGCCGGGGTGGTGACCTCGGCGAGGGTGCGGAGCACGTCTCCGGGCCCGTCGCCGCGTACGTAGAGCCGGGCGCGGTAGGCGGCGAGGACGGGTTCGGGGTGGGTGGTCAGGGCGGGGGCGAGGGCCCCGGCCGGGAGGTGCGGATCGCACGCCGCGAAGAGGTCGAGGGCGCGCTGGAGGTGCTTGGCGCGGGTCTCCCGGTCGCGGACGAGCAGGGCGAGCGCCGTGCCGTGCAGGGTGCCTTCCGCGGGGCGGGCCAGCAGGGCGAGCGCGGCGTAGCGCAGCAGCTCGCGGTCGGCCGCGGTGATCACGTGCGGGGCGGCCTTGAGGGCGTACGCGGCCGCCGCCACGTGCCGCTCGATGCGGTCGTCGTGGGCCCACCGGTCCACGGCGCGGCAGATGGCGGACGGCTCGTCCTCGGCGAGGGCGGCGAGGAGCTCGTCGGCGCGGGGGTGGGCGGCGTCCACGAGCGCTTCGGCGAGGTCGTCGACGGCGCGGTGCCGGTGGGTGTGGAGCAGGACCTGGGCGGCGGTGGAGACCGTGAGCCGGAGGTGATCGCCGTACGGGGCGGCCTGCAGGGGGCGTTCGTCGGAGAACCAGCGGCACAGCAGGGCCTGCGCGGCGCACGGCTCCTCGGCGAGGACGGTCATGACCGCGGGCAGGAAGCGGTCCGTGTGGGGCGGCTGGGGCGGCTGCTGGGCCTGCACGTGGCTCGGCGCGGAGCTCTCCAGGGCATGGGGCTGGTACGGGGTCTGGCCGGGGGGCGGCGCGTCGGCGGGCAGCAGCAGCCGCAGCAGGTCGAGCCGCTCGGCGAGCCCGAGGGGCAGCCGGAGCCAGAACCAGGGCCCGAATTCGGCGAGGCCGCCCAGGGACCCGGTGGCTCCGCTGTCGAAGCCGCCGAGGGCCAGGGAGCGCCCCGTGAGGCGCTCGGCGAGGCGCCGGAGGGCGCCCAGGTACGGGGTGGCGTCGGGGACGCGCAGGAGGGTCTCGCCGAGGAGGTGGGCCGCCCACCAGGCGGGGTCGGGCAGCGCGGGGCGGCCCCCGTCGTCCGGGTCGGCGGACTGCTCGGACGACGGGAGCGCGGCCACCGCGTCCACCAGGGCGCCCAGGCGGCGGGCGAGCGCGTCGGGGCCGGAGCGCCGCGCCAGGAGCAGGAGGGCCTGCAGGACGGGGCCGATGCGGTGGCGGGGCACGGGCAGCGGCTTGCGGGCCTTCTGCCGGGCCGCGCGGCGGCTGCGGCGGCGTGCGGCCGTGGAGCGCGGGGCGCGGCTGGATCCGGGGGGCGGCGGCACGTGGCCCTCCGGCGCGGGCCCGCCGCCCGGCCGTGGCGGCAGGGCGTCGTGCTCGCCGGCGCCCTCCTCGGGCTCGTACCAGCGGTGGACGAGGGTGTGCAGGGCGGCGTCGAGGTCGAGGTGGGCGCCCTGCAGCCAGTCGGCGAACTCCTCGTGCGCGAAGCGGTAGCCGGTGCCGGCCGGGACGAGCAGGCCCTCCGTGAGGACGGCGGAGGCCCAGCCGTTGCGCCACGGGAAGAGCTCTTCGAAGGCCTCGCGCTCCAGCTCGCCCTGCCCGGGGCCGAGGCACCGGCGGGCCGCCTCATGCACCTGGCCGGCCACGCGCGCGGCGAGCCGGCGCACCGCCGTGCCGCGCAGCGCGGGGCGGCGCCCGGCGGCCAGCCGGACGGCGATGCGCAGGCAGACGAGGTCCAGGTAGGCGGAGAAGACGTCCCAGCGGTCGGGGGGCCGCGCCCCGTCCTCACAAAGCCGGCCGCCGGGCGCGGTGCCGTCCGGGAGCGCCGCCCGCACCTCGGAGAGCAGCCGGAGGGCGAGCGGGTGGGCGGCGTCCGTGTGGTGGATGGCGTCGGGCGGGATGCCGTAGAGGGCGCGGGCCCGCTCGGCCTGCAGGGGGCCGAGGTCGGTCAGGCTCACGCACGGCGGGAGGCTGCGCGGGGTGGCGGAGGCCGCCGACACGTGGAGTGCCGTGCGCGGGAAGAGGTCGCCGGCGGTCTCCCAGTGCTCGGGGCGGCAGGCGACGACGAGGCGCGCGGACGTCTCCTCCAGCCAGTCGGCGGTCGCCGCGGTCCAGGCCGGCAGGGCGTGCGCGAGGACGGGGGGGACCTCCTCGGGGCCGTCCAGGACGACGAGGAGGGGCCGCCCCACGCGGTGCCCCAGGGCGGCCACGGCCTCGGGAGTGGCCTCGGCGGGATCCCCCACCGTGCCGGCGGCGCCTGCGGAGGCCGTGACGATCCGCGCGGCTGCCGCTAGGGCGCGCGCGACCGCGTCCCGCAGGCTGCTGTCGCCCTCCTCCAGGTCCGCGCCGCGCAGCCAGAGGGTGGGGGCCGGTTCGGGGCCCCGCGCGCGCCGCGCGGCGAGGGAGAGGAGCTCGGTCGTGCGACCGGTCCCGGGGCCCCCGACGAGCCCGAGGACGGCCGGTGCGGGGCTGTCCTCGGGCGCCGGTTCGTCCGGGGCATGGGGCGCAGGAGTGTCCGGCGGGTCGGCGGGGTTCCGCGCGCCGGGCAGGTCCCCGATCCAGCGCCCGCCGGGGCCGCCGCCCGGGGTGCCCCGCCATGCGCTCGGCGGGACGGTCACCACGACGACGCCCGGGGCCCCCGTGCCGGCCGGGGCGGGCCCGGGTTCGTCGGGCGGCGGTTCGGGGGCGGGCGGCCGCTCGGCGTCCTCGGGCATCCGCTCGCCGGTGTCCGCGGGCGCGTCGGCGTCGGCGCCTTCCGTGCCCGCGGTCTCCTCGTCCTCTTCGTCCGGCTCCAGGAAGCGGGTGAACTCGCGGGCGATCTCCGGGCGCTCCACGGGGTCGCGCCAGTCGCGCGCCGTGATGATCGGGCCGAGCGAGGTCGCCGTGAGCTGGAGGGCTCCCGCGAGGTTGAGGTCGGGGCCGAAGGCGGGGACGGTGGCCGCGTTCCGCTCCAGCAGGACGGCCAGGGGGCCGTCGGGGGTGGCGGCGGCCGCCGCACGGAGCGGGATCGCGAAACCCCCGGACCGGCGTTCCGCATGGAGCGCGGTACCGAGGACCGCGACGACTGTGCCCATGCGGGCGTCCAGGACCGGCCCTCCGGTGGCCTCCTCGCCGAGCCTGAGGCCGTCGCGCTCGCCCAGGGAGAGTTCGACCGCGGCGTCGAGCAGGTGGAAGCGGTCCGTGGCCGTGTAGGTGACGAGCGCCTCTCCGATGACCTGGGCGCGCTGCCAGTGGCCCGCCCGCAGCCGGACGCCCGCCCCGTCCTCGATGCGCTCCGCGGCCGCGACGGGCAACGGGGCCACTCCGAGCCCCTCCGTGCGCACCAGTGCCAGGTCGCAGCCCGGGAGGGACGTCACCGCGTCGGCGCCCACCAGGCACGTACGGTCGCCCGGGGCCAGCAGCACGAGGCGCGCGAGGCCGTCGACGGCCTCATGGCTGGTGATCATCGTGCCGCGGTCGTCGGCGATGAAGCCCGTACCGCGCGGCCTCCCGGCGAGGTCTCTGATGCGTACCAGGAACTCGTCCGCATCAGTCCGCCGACCGCTCATCCGCCGAACCTCCCCGCCGTGCACTTGTCCCCGACGGTAGGCAGGGGATGATCGGCAGGACCAGATCACAGCGGGAACGCGCCCCCTTCCACTCCCACCGTTCACTCCGAGCGCCTGCCCATTGGGGTGAATTGTGGGCGCGGTGTGGATAGACAGCTGTGAGGAGGGGGATCGTGGGGCGGGAGCGGCCGGACGGCAGTCTCCCGCCCCACGGTAGTGGGGCCTTCGGGTACGGGTACGCCCCCAGCTGGGTACGCGAACGCCCCGGTGCATGCCGAGGCCCCGGGCTGCGCCTCATGCACAGCCCGGGGCCGGGGCCGAAGGCCTCTGGGGGCTGGTAAGCCAGGCTGGTAAGCCCCCGGGGCTAGCCGAAGACCGCCAGGCTCTTCGCCCGGCCGCCCTGATTCTCCAGCAGGACCAGGAAGCGCCCGTCCGGACCGAAGGCCGCGATCGGCCCCGTCGTCTCGAAGAGCGGGACCCGTATCCGCACGCCGTTGGCGAGCAGGCGCGCCTGCTCCTCCGTGACGTCCCAGCGCTGGAAGGCGGCCGCGGCCGCCTCGGCGACGGGCATGATCGTCAGCTCCTCCTGGAGCTGGTCCAGCGTGCGGGCGTCGCCCAGCCCGTACGGGCCGACGCGCGTGCGCCGCAGGGCCGTCAGGTGGCCTCCCACGCCCGTGTCGGCCCCCAGGTCGCGAGCGAGGGCCCGTACGTACGTACCGGAGGAACACACGACGGAGACCAGCAGGTCCTGCACGGGGGTGCCGTCCGCGGCCTCGGCCGGGTGCACGGCGTGCACCGCGAAGGACGAGACGGTCACCGGGCGGGCGGGGATCTCGAAGTCCTCGCCCTCGCGTGCCCGCTTGTACGACCGCTTGCCGTCGATCTTGATCGCGCTGACCTTCGACGGCACCTGCATGATGGCGCCGGTGAGCTTGGCGACGCCGGCGTCGATCGCCTCACGGGTGACCGCGGAGGCGTCGGCCGAGGACGTGATCTCGCCCTCGGCGTCGTCCGTCACGGTGTTCTGCCCCAGGCGGATCGTCGCGACGTACTCCTTCTCGGTCAGCGCGAGGTGACCGAGAAGCTTGGTCGCCCGCTCGATGCCGAGGACGAGGACGCCCGTCGCCATCGGGTCGAGCGTCCCCGCGTGGCCCACGCGCCGGGTCCGCGCGATGCCGCGCATCTTCGCGACGACGTCGTGCGAGGTGAAGCCGGCCGGCTTGTCGACGATGACGAGGCCGTCCGGCGGGGTCTCCTTGTGCTTCATTCGCCGGCAGCGTCCTTGTCGTCCTCGCCCTCGCCCGGCTTGCGGTACGGGTCGGCCTCGCCCGCGTACGCAGCGCCCGAGGACGCCTCGCGCACCTGGGCGTCGGAGGCGCGGGCCCGGTCGAGGAGGTCCTCGATGGTGCGGGCGTTCTCCGGGAGGGCGTCCGCCACGAACGTCAGGGTCGGCGTGAACTTGATGCCGGCCGCACGGCCGACCTCCGAGCGCAGGATGCCCTTGGCGCTCTCCAGCCCGGCGGCCGCGCTGGCGCGGTCCTCGTCGTCACCGTAGACCGTGTAGAAGACCGTAGCCTCCCGCAGGTCGCCGGTGACCCGGGTGTCCGTGATGGTCACATGCGAGCCGAGCCGCGGGTCCTTGATTCCGCGCTGCAGCTTCTGGGCGATCACCTCGCGGATGAGGTCCGCCAGCCTTTTCGCACGCGCGTTGTCGGCCACTGGTCCGTCTCCTTCTTCTTGTCCATTGTGCTTGTGGCGCCGGTGACGCGCTCAGTCGTCGTGGTCGCCGTGGAACCGCCGCCTGACCGAGAGCAGCTCCACTTCGGGACGTGCGGCGACCCAGCGCTCGCAGCGGTCCAGTAGGTCGGTGAGGTGCCCCGCGTCCCCGGAGACCGCCGCCACGCCGATTGTCGCCCGGCGGTAGAGGTCCTGGTCGCCGACCTCCGCCACGCTCACCGCGTACTTGCGGTGCAGCTCGGCGACGATCGGGCGGACGACGGAGCGCTTCTCCTTCAGCGACCGTACGTCGCCGAGGAGGAGGTCGAAGGACAGAGTCCCTGCATACATGCGTGACGGGTGAGGCCCACCCGGGAGGCGTGAGGTGTACCTGCCGGTACGTGTCGGTGTACGAGCTCTTCGAACCGTACACGCAACGGCCGGGGCCGATCGACGGAATATCTCCGCCGACCGGCCCCGGATCGAGCCCGCCCGTCGCCCGACCACCATCCCTGGTGGACCGCGCTACGCGCGGGCAGCTACACGATCAGCCGCGCGGCTTCTCGCGCATCTCGTACGTCGCGATGACGTCGTCGATCTTGATGTCGTTGAAGTTGCCGAGGTTGATACCGCCCTCGAAGCCTTCGCGGATCTCGGTGACGTCGTCCTTGAAGCGACGCAGACCGACGATGTTGAGCTCTTCCGCGATGACCTTGCCGTCGCGGATGAGGCGCGCCTTGGTGTTGCGCTTGACCTCGCCGGAACGGATGAGGACACCCGCGATGTTGCCCAGCTTGGACGAGCGGAAGATCTCGCGGATCTCCGCCGTACCCAGCTCGACCTCTTCGTACTCCGGCTTCAGCATGCCCTTGAGGGCCGCCTCGATCTCCTCGATCGCCTGGTAGATGACCGAGTAGTACCGGACGTCGACGCCCTCGCGCTCGGCCATCTGCGTGGCACGGCCCTCGGCGCGGACGTTGAAGCCGATGACGATGGCGTCGGAGCCGGTCGCCAGGTTGATGTCGGACTCGGTGACCGCACCCACACCACGGTGCAGGATCCGGATCTCAACCTCTTCGCCGACGTCGAGCTGGAGCAGCGAGGACTCGAGAGCCTCCACCGAACCGGACGCGTCGCCCTTGATGATGATGTTGAGGTCCTGGACCAGACCGGCCTTGAGCACCTTGTCGAGGTCCTCGAGGGACACCCGGCGGGTGCGCTTGGCGAAGGCGGCGTTGCGCTCACGCGCAGCGCGCTTCTCGGCGATCTGGCGAGCCGTGCGGTCCTCGTCGACGACGAGGAAGTTGTCGCCGGCGCCCGGGACGTTGGTGAGACCCAGGACGAGGACGGGGGTCGACGGACCCGCTTCCTCGACGTTCTGGCCCTTGTCGTCGAGCATGGCGCGAACACGGCCGTAGGCGTCACCGGCGACCATCGTGTCACCGACGCGGAGGGTACCGCGCTGGACGAGCACGGTGGCCACGGCGCCGCGGCCACGGTCGAGGTGGGCCTCGATCGCGATGCCCTGCGCGTCCTGCTCCGCGTTGGCGCGCAGGTCGAGCGCGGCGTCGGCGGTGAGGACGACAGCCTCGAGCAGCTTGTCGATGTTCAGACCCTGCTTGGCGGAGATGTCGACGAACATCGTGTCGCCGCCGTACTCCTCGGCCACCAGACCGAACTCGGTGAGCTGACCGCGCACCTTCGTCGGGTCGGCGCCCTCGACGTCGATCTTGTTGACCGCGACCACGATCGGCACGTCGGCCGCCTTGGCGTGGTTCAGGGCCTCGATCGTCTGCGGCATGACACCGTCGTTGGCCGCCACCACGAGGATCGCGATGTCGGTCGACTTGGCACCACGGGCACGCATGGCGGTGAACGCCTCGTGACCCGGGGTGTCGATGAAGGTGATCTTGCGCTCTTCGTCGTTGACGTCGGTGGAGACCTGGTAGGCACCGATGTGCTGGGTGATGCCACCGGCCTCGCCCGCGACCACGTTGGTCTTGCGGATCGCGTCGAGGAGTCGCGTCTTACCGTGGTCGACGTGACCCATGACGGTCACGACCGGCGGACGCGCGACGAGCATCTCCTCGCCGCCCTCGTTCTCACCGAACTCGATGTCGAAGGACTCGAGCAGCTCGCGGTCCTCCTCCTCGGGGCTGACGATCTGAACCGTGTAGTTCATCTCGCCGCCGAGGAGCTGCAGCGTCTCGTCCGAGACGGACTGCGTGGCCGTGACCATCTCGCCGAGGTTCATCATCACGGCGACGAGCGACGCCGGGTTGGCGCCGATCTTCTCCGCGAAGTCGGTGAGGGAGGCACCACGCGACAGGCGAATGGTCTCGCCGCCGCCGCGAGGCAGCATCACGCCGCCCACGGACGGGGCCTGCATGGCCTCGTACTCCTGGCGCCGCTGACGCTTGGACTTGCGGCCACGACGCGCCGGACCGCCGGGACGGCCGAAGGCGCCCTGCGTGCCGCCACGGGCACCCGGACCGCCGGGACGGCCACCGAAGCCGGGACGACCGCCACCGAAGCCGCCGCCACCGCCACCGGGGCCACCGCCACCGGGACGACCGGCGAAGCCGCCGCCGCCACCGGGACGACCGCCGCCACCGGGACCGGCCGGACGACCGGCGAAGCCCGGACGGGCACCGCCGCCGCCACCGGGACGACCGGCACCGCCGCCGGGACCGCGACCGCCGCCACCGGGGCCCGGACGCGGGCCGGCAGCCGGACGCTGCGGCATCATGCCCGGGTTCGGGCGGTTACCGGAGGGGGCACCACCGGGACGCGGGGCGCCACCGGGGGCACCCTGCGGACGGGGCATGCCGCCCGGGGTCGGACGAGCGCCGCCCGGACCCTGCGGACGGGGAGCACCACCGGGACCGCCCTGCGGACGCGGAGCGCCCGGGGCACCCTGACCACCGGGACGCGGAGCGCCACCGGGACGGGGGGCCTGCGGACGGGCCATGCCCGTGGAGCCGCCGGAGGTGAAGGGGTTGTTGCCCGGACGGGGACCGGCCGGACGGGCGCCACCGGGACGCGGGGCACGCTCGCCCGCACCACCGGGACGCGGACCGCGCTCGGGACGGCCGCCGTCACGCTGACCGGCGGGGCCGGGGCGGGCGCCGCCGGGACGCGGACCGGGCGCCGCGCCGGGGCGCGGCGCGGACGGAGCCTGCTGGGCCGGCGCCGGGGCGGAGAACTCCGCAGCGGGCACCGGGGTGACCGGGGCCGGCTTGGCCGGAGCCGCCGGGGCAGGCTTCGGACCCGGGCGCGGGCCGGGGGTCGGCGCGGCCTGGGACGGCTTGGGGGCAGCTGCCTCCGCCGCCGGCTTGGGGGCGGCGGGACGGGGCGCACCCGGAGTGGGGGCACCCGGCTTGGGGGCCGCGGACTTGCGCGGCGCCGCGGGCTTCGCACCGGGCTTACCGGCGCCGCCGGGTCCCTGCAGTGCGTCAGTCAACTTGCGGACAACCGGCGCCTCGATCGTCGAGGACGCCGAACGGACGAATTCACCAAGTTCTTGGAGCTTGGCCATGACGACCTTGCTCTCCACTCCGAACTCCTTGGCGAGTTCGTATACCCGGACCTTAGCCACTTCGCTCCTTCTAGGTCCGGGGTGTCCACCGGACCGTCGCTACTTCATGGGCGTACTCATCGCGTACTCATCGAGTGCTCATCGCAATCTCGACCTACTTCCAACTCGCGAGGTACCTGACCGCACGGTTACCCGTGCCGTGCTTCTTACAGTGGGGCCATACCCCGCGGACGCGGGGCCGAACTACTGCGGTTCGATCTGTTCGATGCACCGGCGGAGCTCCGCCGTATCGAGCGGCCCCGGGCTTTTGAAGGCCCTGGGAAACGCCCGGCGGCGGACCGCCAGGTCGAGACAGACCAGTGTGGGGTGCACAGAAGCACCCCGGCCGGGCAGCGTACCGCGAAGGTCGGGGACGCAGGCGCCCTCGATCATCACGATCCGCAGCAGATCGCCCTTGGCCGCTCGCTCCCGGCATCCCACACAGGTTCGCTCAGGGCATGCGCGGGCATGCGTCCGGCCAGACACTCTTCAGTCTACCTCCCCGCGCCGTCCCCACCCCTGGGGGGCAGTGATCGGGCACGTATGCGTTTCGGCCACGATGCCGGGGCCCGCAGGAATGCGGACCCCGGCATGGTGAACGTGATCAGGCTCGGCCGGATTCCCGGTCGGGCTGCTCGGTGTCCGGGCGGATGTCGATGCGCCACCCGGTGAGGCGCGCGGCCAGGCGGGCGTTCTGCCCCTCCTTGCCGATCGCCAGGGAGAGCTGGTAGTCGGGCACGGTCACCCGGGCGGAGCGCGCGGCGAGATCCACGATCTCGACCTTGCTCACCCGTGCGGGGGACAGGGCGTGGGCCACCAGCTCGGCGGGGTCGTCCGACCAGTCGACGATGTCGATCTTCTCGCCGTGCAGCTCCGCCATGACGTTGCGGACCCGGCCGCCCATGGGGCCGATGCAGGCGCCCTTGGCGTTGAGGCCGGAGCGCGTGGAGCGGACCGCGATCTTGGTGCGGTGACCGGCCTCACGGGCGATGGCGGCGATCTCCACGGAGCCGTCGGCGATCTCCGGTACCTCGAGGGAGAAGAGCTTCTTGACCAGATTCGGGTGGGTGCGCGAGAGCGTGACGGACGGGCCGCGCACGCCCTTCGCCACCCGTACGACGTACGTGCGCAGGCGCGTGCCGTGCTTGTACTCCTCGCCGGGGACCTGCTCCTGCACCGGCAGGATGGCCTCCAGCTTGCCGATGTCCACCAGGACGTTCTTCGGGTCCTTGCCCTGCTGGACGATGCCCGCGACGACGTCGCCCTCACGGCCCGCGAACTCACCGAAAGTGATCTCGTCCTCGGCGTCGCGCAGACGCTGGAGGATGACCTGCTTGGCGGTGGTCGCGGCGATCCGGCCGAAGCCGGACGGCGTGTCGTCGAACTCGCGGGGCTCCTCGCCCTCCTCCAGGTCCTGCGGGTCCTCCTTGGCCCACACCGTCACGTGACCGGTCGAGCGGTCCAGCTCCACGCGGGCGCGGCGGCGGCTTCCCTCGGTGCGGTGGTAGGCGATGAGGAGGGCCGACTCGATCGCCTCGACCAGCAGGTCGAAGGAGATCTCCTTCTCTCGCACCAGACCCCGCAGGGCACTCATGTCGATGTCCACGGCTACGCCTCCTCTTGGCTCTCGTCGGATTCGTCGGCGGCCTGTGCCGCCGCGTCTGCGGTCTTCTCCGCGGCCTTGCGGTTGAACTCGATCTCCACGCGCGCCTTGGCGATCTCGCCGAAGGCCAGTCGCCGCGAGGTGGGCTTGCGGCCCTTCACCCCGGGGACCTCCATGTCCAGCCCCTCGTCGTCCACCGCGATGATGCGGGCCACGAGCTCCCCGCCCTCGGTGAGCTGCGCCTTGATCAGGCGGCCGGTGGCACGCACGTAGTGACGGTGCTCGGTCAGGGGTCGGTCGGCGCCGGGAGAGGTGACTTCCAGAACGTACGGGGCGCCGCCCATGGCGTCCGTCTCGTCGAGCTTCTCGGAGACGGCGCGGCTGACTTCCGCGCACTCGTCCAGCTCGACCCCCGCATCGGAGTCCACCACGATGCGCAGCACACGCCGCTTGCCCGCCGTGGTCACCTCGATCTCTTCCAGATCCAGCTCCCGCGCGCTCACGAGAGGGGCCAGCAGCTCGCGCAGCCGCTCGCTCTGGGTGGTGCTCATCCGGGTGACTCCTCGGCCGCGTGTGCTGTTGTGGGAAAGTCGCGTGTCAGGTCAAAGCCTATCTGTTCCGGCAGCCGACTGACGATTCGGTGCCTCGTCCGTGGCCATCGGGTGGCGCGCCGGTACGCTCACGTGCGGTGATCATGACCCGACCGGCGGAAAGAGGAACGTGGCGTTCACGACGACGACGCGGGGCCCGGCCGGCCCGCACCGACGCAGGGTACTGGCGGGGGGCGCGGCGGCTCTGCTGAGCGCCGCCGGCGGGGGGCTGCTGACCGGCTGTTCCGGCGGCACGGGGGCGTCTTCCGACGCCTCGGGCCGCTCGGGCGACGAGCGCCTGCGGGCCGCTGCGGGGCGCGCCTCGCTGGACCTGCTGTCGCGTTACGACGCCACGCTCGCGGTGCACGGGGGGCTCGCGGAGCGGCTGCGTCCGCTGCGCGGGGAGGTGGCGCGCCATGCGGAGGCGTTCGGGGCGGCGCGGGGGGCGTCGGACTCCTCCTCCCCTTCGTCTTCTTCGCGCTCCGCGTCTCCCCCCGGCCCTTCGCCCGCCGCCGGTGCTTCCTCGCCGGCCGGTTCCTCCTCATCGCCCCGTGCGGACGGCGTGCCGGGCGACGAGAAGGCCGCGCTGACGGCGCTGGCCGACGCCGAGCGGCGCACGGCGGACAGCCGCACCAAGGGTCTCGGCTCCGCCTCGCCCGAACTCGCCCGGCTGCTCGCCTCCGTGGCCGCCGCCGGAGCGGCCCACGCGTACCTGCTGGGGAGTGACTCATGACGGAGACCGCGAGCCCTCGCGCGCCGAAGGACCCCGCCGCACGAAGGGCGCTGCAGGCCGCACAGGCCGCGCTCGGGGCCGAGCATGCCGCCGTCTACGGCTACGGGGTCGTCGGCGCGCGTGTCGCGCAGGAGCGGGCGGCGGAGGCGCGTGAGGCGTACGACGCGCACCGCGCGCGGCGGGATGCGATGAGCCGCGCCGTGCGGGACCTGGGCGGCGTGCCGGAAGCCGCGGCCGCCGGATACGCGCTGCCGTTCGCCGTCACCGACGCGGACGGCGCCGTACGGCTGGCGGCGGAACTGGAGGCACGCGTCGCGGCCGTGTACGCCGATCTCGTGGGTGCCGCAGGCGGTGCCCTACGGGGCGAGGCCGCCGGTGCGCTGCGGGAGGCGGCAGTGCGCGCCGTGCGCTGGCGCGGCGGCGGCGTAGCCTTCCCTGGGCTCACGGAGCGGAACGCTCCGGACCAGCCGAGCGGTTCACCCGACCGCACCTGACCAGCGAAGACGAAAAGGACAGCACAGGGATGAGCAACGCCGACGACCGCTTCGCACCACCGGAGCGGCTGGTGCGGGCCCTGGGCTCCGAGCCGGCGGACGAAGCCGCCCACCAGTGGCTCGCGTCGCTGCCGGAACGGGTGCGCGACTTCGCGGAGCGCTGGGAGCTGGCGCCCGAACGGGTGCACCAGCCGGGCGGGCGGAGCAGCGTCGTCGTCCTTGCCCACCGGGCGGACGGCACGGGCGCCGTGCTCAAGCTGGAGACGCCGGTCGGGGCCGCCGCACTGGAGCACGCGGCGCTCGCGCACTGGAACGGCCTGGGGGCGGTCCGGGTACTGCGCGCCGAGCCGGAGGCGGGCGCGCTCCTCCTGGAGCGACTGCGGCCCGGTGTGAGCCTGCGGTCCCTTGCGGAGCCGAAGGCCGTCCTGGAGGCGACCGCAACGCTGCAGCGGCTGTGGGTGCGGCCCACGGAGGACCATCCCTTCACGACGGTGGCCGACCACACGGCACGGCTGGCGGGCGCGCTGCGAAAGCGGTCCGAGGAGCCGTGGGCCGCCGACGCGCGGACCGTCGTCGACGAGGCCCTGGAACTGCGGGACGCGCTGACTGCCGACTCCGGCGAGGCACCGTCCTTGCTGCACGGCAACTACCAGCAGGGCAAGGTGCTGGCGGGCGACCGGGCCCCGTGGCTGGCCGTCGGCCCCAGGCCGCTGGTGGGCGAGCGCGCCTACGACCTCGCGTGGCTCGCCCTGGACCGCGTCGACACCCTGATGGCCTCCCCCGGCGCCGCGGCAATCGCCCGCCGGCGTGTGGCCAAGCTGGCCGACGCCCTGGACGTCGACAACAACCGGCTGCGGGGCTGGACCCTCTTCCGCGCCGCCGAAGCAGGCGTACGGGAACTCTCCGGCGGTGCCCGCGCACGGGGCGAACTCCTGCTGGAGTTCGCGGGGATGCTCTGAGGGGGCAGAGGCAGGGGCCCGGGCGGGAGGGCACGGGGCGGGCATGAGGCGGGCATGAGGCGGGGCCGGATGAGGCTCTTCGGCCATGCCTCGTTGCTTCAACCCTGCGCCTCATGCGCCGCAGCCCCGTACGGCGGGCCGCCTCATGCGGGGCGCCGCCTCATGCGGGGCACCGCCTCATGCAGGACGCTGCCTCATGCAGGACGCCGCCTCATGCGCAGCGCTCCATGCGGCACATACGGCGCCTCATGCGGGGGCGCCTCATGCAGGTGGGTGGCCATGCGCGCGCCGTCGCAATGACGGCCTCATGCGGGTCCGCCGGCCCGCCTCATGCGGTCGGGGCACGAGGCCCCGACCGTCTCCGACGGAACGTCAGCGGAGGGCGCTGAGGCGCTCGATCGCCTCGGCGACCGGCAGTTCCTCACGGGTGCCGGTGCGGCGGTCCTTGAGCTCGACGATGCCCTGGGGCGCGCCGCGGCCGACCACCAGGATGGTCGGCACGCCGATCAGCTCGGCGTCGGTGAACTTCACGCCCGGGGAGACACCGTTGCGGTCGTCAACGAGGACCCGGACTCCCGCGGAGCCCAGCTTGTCGGCGAGCTCCAGGGCGAGTTCGGTCTGCACGGCCTTGCCCGCGGCGACGACGTGGACGTCGGCGGGCGCGACCTCGCGGGGCCAGCACAGGCCGGCCTCGTCGTGCGTCTGCTCCGCGAGCGCCGCCACGGCGCGCGAGACGCCGATGCCGTACGAGCCCATGGTGACGCGGACCGGCTTGCCGTTCTGCCCGAGGACGTCGAGGCCGAACGCGTCGGCGTACTTGCGGCCCAGCTGGAAGATGTGGCCGATCTCGATCGCCCGCCCGATCTCCAGGCCCGCCCCGCAGGAGGGGCAGGGGTCGCCCGGCTCGACCACGACGACGTCGAGGTACTGGTCGACCTCGAAGTCCCGGCCGCACACCACGTTGCGGGCGTGCTTGCCGGACTTGTTGGCGCCGGTGATCCAGGCCGTGCCGGGTGCCACGCGCGGGTCGGCGATGTAGCGCAGACCGAGGCCCTGCGGGCCGACGTAGCCCCGTACGAGTTCGGGCCGGCCCTCGAAGTCCTCGGCCGTGACCAGTTCGACGACGGCGGGCGCCAGGTGCTCCCCCAGCTTGCCGAGGTCGACCTCGCGGTCGCCGGGCACGCCGACGGCGGTGATCTCGCCGTCGACCTTGACGAGGAGGTTCTTCAGGGTCGCGGAGGGCGGTACGCCGAGGTGGGCCGCGAGCGTCTCGATGGTGGGCGTGTCCGGGGTGTCGAGCTCCTCGACGGGGCCGTGGCCGGCGGGGTCCGCGGGGCTCACGGCGACGGTCACGGCTTCGGTGTTGGCGGCGTAGTCGCACCGGGGGCAGTCCACGAAGGTGTCCTCACCCGCTGCGGCGGGCGCCAGGAACTCCTCGGACGCCGAGCCGCCCATGGCGCCCGAGACGGCCGAGACGACGCGGTAGTCGAGGCCGAGGCGCTCGAAGATGCGGGTGTACGCCTCGCGGTGCAGGCGGTAGGACTCGGCGAGCCCCTCGTCGGTGGTGTCGAACGAGTAGGAGTCCTTCATCTGGAACTCGCGCCCGCGCAGCACGCCGGAGCGGGGGCGCGCCTCGTCCCGGTACTTGGTCTGGATCTGGTAGAGGATCACGGGCAGGTCCTTGTAGGACGTGCACTGGTCCTTGACGGTGAGGGTGAAGATCTCTTCGTGCGTGGGGCCCAGCAGGTAGTCGGCGCCCTTGCGGTCCTTGAGGCGGAAGAGGAGGTCGCCGTACTCTTCCCAGCGCCCGCTCGCCTCGTACGGCTCCTTGGGCAGCAGCGCGGGCAGCAGGACCTCCTGGCCCCCGATGGCGTCCATCTCCTCCCGCACCACGCGCGAGACGTTGTCCAGCACCTTCTTGCCGAGCGGCAGCCAGGTCCAGACACCGGCGGACGAGCGGCGGACGTAGCCGGCACGGACCAGCAGCTTGTGGCTGGCGGTCTCCGCGTCGGCAGGGTCGTCGCGCAGCGTCTTCAGCAGCGTCGTGGACATGCGCTGGACATGGGCCATGGTCGGTCTCCTGGCAGGGCGTAGGGAATTGTCAGGAGCCTAGCGGGAGCCGGGGGCACCCCTGAAACGAGTTCCCGGTGACGCTGGCGTCAGCCGCCTCATGCTCAATCGTTGGGCATCCCAACAGGGCGGCATGAGGCGGGTCCGCCGGGCCGTGGGGCGCCCCACGATCGGAGCGGCGCGCCCCGCCCGCTTCCGTCTGCGCCATCACCCCAGCAAGGGCAGCGGTGCCCCCATCACCACGTACGGGCTGGGCGCGCTGGGGAAGTGCACGGGGCGTGCCAGGTCGCGGTACCCGAGCTTGCGGTAGAGGGCGCGGGCGGGCGATTCGGTGTCGATGGCCGAGAGGATCGAGCGGGGCTCCGCGGCAATGTCGGTGATCATGGTGATGAGAGACCTCCCGATGCCCCGTTTCTGGAAGTCGGGGTGGACGTGCAGCTCGGTGATGACGAAGGAGTCGTCGAGCCAGTCGTCGGTGCCGGTGGCGCGCAGATACGGTTCGACGACCCCTGACCACCAGTGGCCGCGGTCATTCGGCATGCCGTAGACGAAGCCGACGAGGCGCCCGCTGCCGGTGGTCGCCCCGAGGGCGCGGGAGCCGCGGGAGGCGAGGTGGCGCAGCACGATGTGGCGCCGTACGGCGATCTCTTCCTCGGTGAGCCCGAAGGCCAGTGCCTGCACGGCCAGTGCGTCGTCGACCCGCGCGGCGAGGTCGAGCGGCCCGACCACGATGTCATCCATGCGGGGAGGCTACCCGCCCGTACCCCGCACACGGGGCCGGGCGGCTCAGAACAGCACGCTCATGAACGCGCCGGTCTCCTCGAAGCCCACACGCCGGTAGGCGGCCCGTGCGGCGGTGTTGTAGTCGTTCACGTAAAGGCTGACGACCGGCGACACCTCGGCGAGGGCGTAGCGCAGGACGGCCGCCATGCCGGTGACGGACAGGCCGCGGCCGCGGTGCTCGGGGGCGACCCAGACGCCCTGGATCTGGCAGGCCTGGGGCGTGGCGGCGCCGATCTCCGCCTTGAAGACGACGCGGCCGTCCTCGATGCGGGCGAAGGAGCGGCCGGAGCCGACGAGCTCGGCGACCCGGGCCTGGTAGAGGAGGCCTCCGTCGCCGGCGAGCGGAGAGACGCCGACCTCTTCGGTGAACATGGCCACGCAGGCCGGCATGATCACTTCCATCTCGTCCTTGCGGATGCGGCGGACGAACGGGTCGGGCTCGATGTCGGCGGGCATGGAGCGGGTGACCATGAGGGGCTGGTGCGTGCGCACCTCCCGCGCGGGGCCCCAGTGGGGCTCGAGGAGCGACCACAGCGCGGCGGTGGCCTCCGCGGGGCCCACGATGGACGAGCAGCGGCGCCCCGCGCGGCGTGCGCGGTCGGCGAAGGCCCGTACGGCCTCGGGTCCGGCGCAGATGGGGACGAGGTTGGCGCCGGCGTAACAGAGGGATTCGAGGCGCCCGTCGGCGTACCAGCCCCACATCTCGCCGCCGAGCCGCCAGGGGTCGAGACCCGCGACCTGGACGCGGGCGGCGACGAAGGCGTTGGCGACGGGGTCGCGGCCGAGGACGGCGAGGGCGGCCTCGATGTCGCCGGGCTCCAGGACCTTGGTGGTGGTCGTCGTCAGCACGTGTGGTCTTGCCTCACCGTCGCGGGGCCCGAGGCCATGGGAAACAGGTCTTGGAACTGTACCTCCAGGCCTCGGGACGCACCCCCTTCGCGGCCCGCATGGGGCGGGAAACAGCGGTGCCCCGCCCCGTACTGGACGGAAGGCGGGGCACTGCCTCATGCGCGGGCGCATGAGGCGGCTCGTGCACAGGTGCACGGGGCGGCCTCGTGCTCAGGTGCACGAGGCGCGGGGGCAGTGGTCAGCCGGCAATGCTGATCTTGGGCTCGCCGGACTCGACGCCGTCCTTCTGCATCTGCTCGGCGATCTTCAGGGCTTCCTCGATGAGGGTCTCCACGATCTTCGACTCCGGCACGGTCTTGATGACCTCGCCCTTGACGAAGATCTGCCCCTTGCCATTGCCCGAGGCCACC
>NZ_JOFL01000040.1 GCF_000719265.1 Streptomyces roseoverticillatus
AGAGACCTGCCCGCCCTTGACGACCTGCTGCGACCAGAGCACCGGCGCGGCCTTGACACGATTGGCGGTGAAGACACCCGCAGCGGCCAGACGCGGCCCCTGGTTGACCACGAGGGCCAGGTCGGGATTGCCGTTCTCCTTGATCCCGGCGGCGATGCCCGCCGCCGTGAAGCCCTGTGCTGCCGTGACGCTCACTGCATCTCCTCCGTCGCCCGCTTGCTCGTCGTCTTCTCGTGCGTGTCGCACGGCACCAGCCGTGCCAGAAGGGTCGCGATGACCCGGCGAACACTCATGGCGCCACACCTGTGGCCGGCAGCCCAAGCTCCTCGGGAAGGCCGAGGGCGATGTTCATGCTCTGCACCGCACCGCCGGCAGTGCCCTTGGTCAGGTTGTCGATCGCACTCACCACGACGATCCGACCGGCCGCCTCATCCAGCGCCACCTGCAGCAGCGCGGCGTTGGACCCGTACACCGCGGCGGTGGCCGGCCACTGCCCCTCAGGAAGGAGGTGTACGAAGGGCTCGTCCGCGTACGCCTTCTCGTACGCGCTCCGCAGGCCCTCCGCGGTGACGCCGGGGCGGGCCTTGGCGCTGCACGTGGCGAGGATGCCGCGGGACATGGGGGCGAGGGTGGGAGTGAAGGAGACCGTCACGCGCTCCCCCGCCGCCGCGGAGAGGTTCTGGATCATCTCCGGGGTGTGCCGGTGACCGCCGCCCACGCCGTACGGGCTCATGGAGCCCATGACCTCGGAGCCGAGCAGGTGCGCCTTGGCCGCCTTGCCCGCACCCGACGTCCCCGACGCCGCCACGACCACCGCCTCCGGCTCCGCCAGACCCGCCGCATACGCCGGAGCCAGCGCCAGCGACACAGCCGTCGGATAACACCCCGGCACCGCGATCCGCCGCACACCCTTCAGCGCCACCCGGCCACCCGGCAGCTCCGGCAGACCATACGGCCACGTCCCCGCATGCGCAGACCCGTAGAACCGCTCCCACTCCCCCGCATCCCTCAACCGGAAATCCGCACCAATGCGGCTGCACGGCGCCGAGCCGCTGGCCCGCGTTGCTGTTCGCGGTGAGGGCCCCGATCCGTACGCCGGGGTGCGCGAGGAGCAGGCGCAGCACTTCGCCGCCCGCGTATCCGCTCGCTCCTGCCACTGCCACACGTACTGCCATCGGGCCCCTCCTGGTCGATGGCATGACTATACGAATGGATGAAGATTTATGCAATGGGGTCGCATGAATCGCCGCGCTCCCCGGTGTGACTGAGACTTTCTGTTGGCGGGTGAGCGCGTTAGTTGGCGGATCTTGGTCCCGTAACGCTGTGTTGCGATCAGATCCGAAGATCTGCCACCGCTGAGGACATGGAATGGCCCTACGCCGGAGTCCCGGCCGACGTGATCGCCGAGTTCACCGGGCACCGGGTCGCTGCTCTGCCGTTCTTCGCCCCGGAGACGGTCACCACCGACCACGGCGGCCCCTGCAAGAACCACGACCTGGTGGAGGCCGAGCGGGAGATCGGCTGCCGGATCCTTCCTGCCCGCGTCCTGCGCCAGACCGACAAGTTCGCGGTCGAGCGCCAATTTCTCACCGTCCAGACCATGCCCTTCGAGCACCTGCTGGGCTTCACCGGCGGTGACGTCGCGGACCGCGGGGCCGACCCGGAACGAGACGCGAGCCTCACGCTCGCGCAGGCCGAGCACATCATCGCGACCTGGATTGTCCAGATCTGACAGAATCGCAAACTAGGTGAATACACCCCGAGTTGGGCGCCAGGTGACGACAGCACTCGCACGGCTACTGCCCCAGATCCCCTCAGCCTGGGCGAGATACCGCAGGCTGAAGCTGCTCACGCCCCACTGCTCACCTGCGATGACGTCCGTGATCAGCGAGAACGTCCGCCTTCTTCGCCGGGGCGCCGACGGCGCGCCTCCATACCAAGCCGCCCTCCACCGCGTGGCGGACATCGCCTGAGAGACCAGCACACGAATGAGGCCGAGGGTCCAGCGACACCGACCCTGTGACGGCGGGAGTTGCGTTCTGACCCGGGGCTGCGGTGTCGGTTTGCTTTGACACCATCAGAGGTCTTGCGGTGGAACGGTGGAATGGGCTGATGCCTCAGGAAGTCCGATGGGGAGAACACAGTGGTCGGGGTACGCGGCGCCGCGGTTCGCTCAGGAGGCACGGCGGGCCGTCTACCGTTCGTGCTTGCCGTCCGGCTCCGCGCGCTCTTTGCTCTGCTCGTCCTGTTCGGTGAGGGCGTGGGCGGCGCGGAGTAGGCGGTGGGCGAGTTTTTCGAGGTGGGGGGCGAGTTCGGGGGTGCCGTGGATGGTGTGGGTGGGGCCGAGGTCGATGCCGAGGAGTTGTTCGGCGATGTGGTGGGGGTTGTCGGCGGCGAGGTCGAGGGTGCTGGTGGTCTCGTCGAGGGGGCGTACGCGGTCGGGGAGGGAGTAGGTGCGGGCGCGGACGGTGGCGGCGTCGGCGGGGACGGTGGCGTGGAAGGTGTAGCGGGCGGGGGCGGCGGCCAGGCGCTTGGCGACGTAGGCGGCCGGGTCGGTGGCGGGCAGTTCGCGGGGGGCGGCGCGGTGGCCGGTGGGGGTGGGGTCGCTGAGGCGGTCGACGCGAAAGAGGCGCCATTCGTCGTGGTCGGTGTCGTAGGCGACGAGGTACCAGACGGGTGCGGCGGCCACCAAGGCGTGCGGTTCGGCCCGGCGCCGGCCCGTGACGCCTTTCCCGGTCCGGTAGGTGAAGGTGGTGATCTCGTGATCGCGGCAGGCCGCCGCCAGGGTGGCCAGGACGGTGGGGTCGGCCTCGGGGCCGGTGCTCCAGGGCACGGGGAGCGGTGCGGTGGTGGCCTGGAGCGTTGCGACCTGGTGGCGCAGCCGTTGCGGTAGCACCTGCTCGAGTTTGGCCAGAGCGCGGACGGCGGTCTCCTCGATGCCGGTGACGCCGCTGGTGGCGGTGCGCAGGGCGACGGCGATGGCGACGGCCTCCTCGTCGTCCAGCAGGAGCGGGGGCAGGTCGGCGCCGGCAGCCAGACGGTAGCCGCCCGCGGTACCGGTGGTGCCCTCGACCGGGTAGCCCAGATCGCGGAGCCGGTCGATGTCGCGGCGAATGGTGCGCAAGGTGACACCGAGCCGATCGGCGAGTTCGGCGCCGGACCAGGTGCGGCGCATCTGGAGCAGGGACAGCAGGCGCAGCATGCGGGCGGGCAGGTCCTGGGTCATGTTTTCCAGGCTGCCAGGCATTGGTGACGCGAGCTGTCCTAAAGGGCCTCTACCGTCGGAAACATCCGGGCGCCGAGGAGCCTCCTCGGCGAGGCGACAGGACCTCTTCCCGCCGGAAGCGGTGGATGCGGTCGGGCGGGCATCCCGTTTCGTCCGCGCAGCCGTACAGAGCAGGTCGATCAGGAACAGCCCGACAGCCGCCCGGGCCCGGGGTTCCCCACACATGACACAGGCGCACCCTCACCGAGTGTGAATTCAGGATGTGCCGCACAGGATAGGAAAGATCATGATTACTGCAGTGAACACGGCAACGGTCTGGGTGCTGGACCAGGACTCGGCCAAGACGTTCTTCACCGACAAGCTCGGCCTGGAGGTGCGCATGGACGTGCCCTTCGGTGAGGGCATGCGCTGGGTCACCGTGAGTGCCAAGGGCCAGCCCGAGGTCCAGATCACCCTGATGGTCCCGGGACCGCCGATGATGGACCCCGAGTCCGCCCAGCAGCTGACTTCGCTGCTCGCAAAGGGTGTCCTGATCGGCTGCACGTTCACCGTCGCCGACTGCCACGCGGCCTTCGCCGAGCTGTCCGCACGGGGCGTGACTTTCCTCCAGGAGCCGCAGCCCAGGCCGTGGGGCATCTCCGCGACCCTGCGCGACGACTGTGGAACCGTGCACGAGATCCTCCAGCCGCACCACCAGGGCCAGGAAGCAACCGGCCAGAACTCCTGACCGCGGCCGGCCACAGCAGCTGACCGCTACGGCCGCTGGGGAGGGCGACCTCGCCCTCCCCAGCGCCCCACGGGGGCCGCGCCCTGGACCCGCCCTCCCGGGTAACCGCACGGCCCACGGGTGGCCGCACCGGCGACCAGCAGAAACGATGACCACAGCCGGCCCTTCCGGGCTGCCCGACAACAGGGTGGAGCCATGGCTTACGACGAAGTACTGGCGGAACGCGTGATGGAGCGCCTGGAGCCCGAGGGCGTGGTCGCGAAGAAGATGTTCAGCGGCCTGACCTTCCTCCTCCAGGGAAACGCGCTGGCCAACCTGTACGACGAGGGCCTCATGGTCCGCGTCGGCAAGGAAAGGAACGACGAGGCCCTGGAACGCCCCGGCGCCGCGCCCCTGGTGATCCGGGGCAAGGAACAAAAGGGCTGGGTCCTGCTGGCGGAGGAAACCCTCGACGACGACGTCCTGGACGACTGGCTGACGTGGGCCATGGACGTCACCGCCGAGCTCCCGCCCAAGTGAGCCACCACCGACCGAGTCCGCAGTCACACCGGCGTCGTTCACGGCGGAGATCTCGCCGGCCGGGGAAGTCGCGCTCCGCCCGCCGGGCCCCGCCCCGCCGTGGAGCCCGGCATCGGCACCCCGCGTCCGGGGGCGCTCATCCCTGGTCGAGGGCGCCCTTCCCGGGCCCTGGCGCCGGCTTCCCGAAGCGGCGCCCCGAGCGGTGCCGGCCCCTTCGGCGGATCCGGAACTGCTGGAGCGGACGCTCCGTGAGCGGCTGCCCGGCGCCGTCGGCGTCACGGAGGCGGAGATCACCGCTGCCGAAGCACGCCTCGGCGTCACCCTGCCCGACGAGCTCAAGGCGCTCTACCGCGTGACACGGGCGCAATGGGAGGACTTGGGCGACGACTACGAGGCGGGGCAGCGCGAATGCATGGCGGTCGGCTGCGAGCTCTTCGCGCCGGACGACCTGTACATCGCCGACGCGTCGTCCCGTCACTGCCGTCGGGAGTTCGCGGCGATGGAGGCGGTCACCACGTCTCCCGGCGCCGCGGTGCAGGGCCTGGTCGGCTCACCCGGAGGTCGACGGTGATCGGCATCAGCTCACCTCGTTCAGCTCGGCCCGCATCTGCGCCGCCTCGGCGTCGCGAGCATCGCTGAGCGGCACTCCCGCCACCCTATGACTCACGTCACATTCAGTTCCTGTCAGGAATCGGGGCGCCGTTCCGCTCAAGTCGCCGAGAGCAGCGAACCGACAGGAGCATCACATGAAGCACCGCATCGTCGTCCTCGGCGCAGGCTATGCCGGGGCCTACGTGGCCGGGAACCTGGCCCGCCGGCTGTCCCCGGCGGACACCGGGATCACCGTGGTCAACGCCGCGCCGGACTTCGTCGAGCGGCTGCGGCTGCACCAGCTCGCGGCCGGCCAGGAGATCGAAACCCAGAAGCTCGCCGACATCTTCGCCGGCACGGGGATACGGCTGCGCGTGGCCCGTGTCACCGCCGTCGACCCCGAGCGTCAGATCGTCGCAGTGGCCGACGCCGACGGCGAGCTCGGCTACGACACGCTTCTCTACGCGCTCGGCAGCCACGGTGACGACCGCGGTGTCCCCGGCGTGGCCGAGCACGCCTTCGACGTCGCCGCCCGGCCCTCGGCACTGCGCCTGCGCGATCGCCTGGACAACCTGGGGGAAGGCGGGAGTGTGGTGGTCGTCGGCGACGGGTTGACCGGCATCGAGACCGCCACCGAGATCGCCGAATCCCGGCCCGGTCTGTCGGTGGCGCTGGTCGCCCGGGGAGAGTTGGGCGCCCCGCTCTCCGCGGGAGCCCGCGGCCACCTGCGCCGGGCCTGCGACCGGCTGGGCGTCACCGTCCTGGAGCACACCAGCGTCGAAGCCGTCGAAGCGACGCGGGTGTTGTGCGCCGACGGCACCGCCCTGGCGTCCGACGCCACCGTGTGGACGGCCGGGTTCGCCGTCAGCCCCATCGCCGCCGCAGCCGGGCTGGAGGTCACCGAGAACGGCCGGATCGTCGTCGACCGCACCATGCGCTCGCTCTCGCACCCGAACGTCTACGCCGCCGGCGACAGCGTCTACGCCATCGGCGACAACGGCCGGCCGCTGCCGATGTCCTGCGCTTCGGCCGGCTACACCGGCATGCAGGCCATGAAGGCCATCGTGGGACGCCTGACCGGCAGCAAGATCGCGAACGTCAAGCTGGGCTACCCGGGCAACCACGTCAGCCTCGGGCGGCAGGACGGGATCCTGCAAATGGTCGACCACGAAGCGCAGGCAAAGCCGAAGTACATGGGCGGCCGGAAGGCCGCGCGGATCAAGGCGGGCATCCTCAAGATGTCGCTGTGGACCAACTCGCACCCGACCTTCTGCATGCCCAAGCGCAAGCGTCACCTGGCCGCCACGCCGGATGCGTCCACGGAGAACGCGGTCCCGTACGCGCCGGATGCCCCGGCCGAGAAGGCGGTCGCGTAGCTGCCTAGGGTGGTCCGCGTGGACAGCATTGGCGTTGATCGCTTCGACACCAGTCGGTTCGAGGCCAGCCGGAACCGGCTGGCCTCGCTGGCGTACCGGCTGCTGGGCTCCGCCGCCGACGCCCAAGACGCCGTGCAGGATGCGTTCCTGCACTGGCAGGCCGCCGACCGGCAGCAGATCAAGGTGCCGGAAGCATGGCTGACCAAGGTCGTCACCAACCTGTGCCTCGACCGGCTCCGCTCGGCACAGGTCCGCCGCGAACGGGCCGTCGGCGCCTGGCTGCCCGAACCGCTCCTCGGCGGCGACCCGATGCTCGGCCCGGCCGATACCTTCGAGCAGCGCGAATCGGTCTCCCTGGCCGTGCTGACCCTCATGGAACGCCTCTCGCCCCTGGAGCGGGCCGTCTATATCCTGCGCGAAGCCTTCTCCTACGGCCACGCCGAGATCGCCGAGATCCTCGACATCACCGAGTCCGCAAGCCAGCAGCACCTCCACCGCGCCCGGACCCGCATCACCGCCGCGCGCCGCCGCAGTAGCGAGGTCGACCCGGCATCCGCCCGCAAGATCATCGAGGAATTCCTCGCCGCTGCCACCTCGGGCCGCACCGACCGGCTGGTGGCGCTGCTCACCGACGACGCGATCGCGATCTCCGACTCCAACGGCGCCGGCCCGGCCAAGACGCTGCTGCGGTACGACACTCCGGAGCGCATCGCCACCATGGCGCGGGCCGGTTTCAGGCCCACCCCCGCGAAGCGGCGACTCGCCGGCGGCGCGCTCGCCGTCCACTACGCGCTCGTCAACGGCGCCCCCGCCATCCTCTTCGTGCTTGGCGACCAGGTCGTCGGCACCGTGACGTTCGACGTCACCGACGGCAAGATCGCAACCGTGCGCGGCATCGCCGCCCCCACCCGCCTCGTCCGCATCACCGAAGCCTGGCGGCAGCGCGGACCGGACAGGCCGCTCATCACCCAGTGGTGACCCGAGGACCGCGACCAGGCACAGCCAGGGCGGAGACCGGCCGCCTGCGGTGGCCCGGGGATCCAGTAGCGTCCGTTCCGTGATCGCCTTCGATGCCCTCGTCCGCCTCTGCCCGCCGCCCGCCGAACCGCCGCCCGCGGTGGACTGGGCGCAGGCCGAGCGCGCCCTGGGTTCGGCTCTGCCCGCCGACTACAAGCAGCTCGTCGAGGCATACGGGGACGGCATCTTCGACGACACGATCTGGCTGCTTGTCCCCGACTCCGCCTACGACGACTGTGACCTGCACGCGCAGACGACGGAACGGGACGAGATCCTGGCCGGCCTGTGGGAGTTCGAGGCGAAGCCCGCCGGCCTGCTTGAGGCGGGGGCGCGGGTCCTGCCGTGGGCATTCGAGGAAGGCACGGGGGCGTTCCTGTACTGGCTGGCACGGCCCGGTCAACATCCCGACGAGTGGACCGTGCTCTACAACGAGGGGCGCGGCCCACTGTGGGAGCACCATGACATGGGGTGCCTCGCCTTCCTGCTGGCGGTGCTCACAGGAACGGTGGAAACGGAGTACTTCGGTTACCTCTACGAAGTGCTGAAGCCGGCGGAGCACCGCTTCGCGACAGCCGACCAGACCCTCGGAACGGCACAACGCTGACGCTGTCCGGCCTCTCTCGACGACCTGATTCACCGCCGGCGCGCCTGGCTGAGCGTCTTACCCGGCCGGACTGGCCGGGTAAGACGCTACGTCACATCCCTCGGCTTGTCCTGGAGTGCGCTCCAAGATCTACGGTCTTGCCATGAGTACGGACAGCACCACCGCCAGGACCCGCCAGGAGCGCTTCGACCACGGCATGGAGGTCCTCACCCGCATCGACGGAGAGAGCGGGCAGAAGGTCATCGACTCTCTGGCCGACGTCTCGCCGGAGCTCGGGCACCAGGTCGTCGCCTGGGCCTTCGGCGACATCTACGACCGGCCCGGGCTGGCCCCCCGCGACCGGCAGCTGGTGACCCTCGGCATGCTCACCGCCCTGGGCGGCTGCGAGCCGCAGCTGGAGGTGCACATCAATGCGGCCCTCAACGTCGGTCTCGCTCCCGAGGAGATCACCGAGGCCCTGCTGCACGCCGCCGTGTACTGCGGCATGCCCCGCGCGCTCAACGCCACCTTCGTGGCGAAGAAGGTCTTCGGGGAGCGCGGTCTCCTGCCGGTCACGCAGAAGTAGCGCACGTCCGCAGCAACGTGCGCCGGCTGTGCGTGACGCGCGCACCTGCCGCAGAAGACGGAACCGCCCCGGCCGGGCGCAGTGCCGGCCGGGGCGGAACGGTTTACCGTGTGCCGCGGGCGCGTCAGGCCAGGGTCGCCAGGGCCTGGTTGAGCGTCGCCGACGGGCGCATGACGGCCGAGGCCTTCGCCGCGTCGGGCTGGTAGTAGCCGCCGATGTCGGCCGGGGAGCCCTGCACCGCGATCAGCTCGGCGACGATGGTCTCCTCCTGCTCGGCCAGCGTCTTGGCCAGCGGCCCGAACGCCTGCGCGAGCTGCGCGTCGTCGGTCTGCTTCGCGAGCTCCTGGGCCCAGTACATCGCCAGGTAGAAGTGGCTGCCGCGGTTGTCGATGCCGCCCAGGCGGCGGCTCGGCGACTTGTCCTCGTTGAGGAAGGTGCCGGTCGCGCGGTCGAGCGTGTCGGCGAGGACCTTGGCGCGGGCGTTGCCCGTGGTCGTCGCGAGGTGCTCGAAGCTGGCCGCGAGGGCGAAGAACTCGCCGAGGCTGTCCCAGCGGAGGTAGTTCTCCTTGACGAGCTGCTGCACGTGCTTGGGCGCGGAGCCGCCGGCGCCGGTCTCGAACAGGCCGCCGCCGTTCATGAGCGGGACGACCGACAGCATCTTGGCGCTGGTGCCGAGCTCGAGGATCGGGAACAGGTCCGTCAGGTAGTCACGCAGGACGTTGCCGGTGACGGAGATCGTGTCCTCGCCGCGGCGGATGCGCTCCAGCGAGAACTTGGTCGCCTCGACCGGCGACAGGATCTCGATCTGCAGGCCCTCGGTGTCGTGCTCCGGCAGGTACGCCTTGACCTTCTCGATGAGCTTCGCGTCGTGGGCGCGGTTCTCGTCGAGCCAGAAGACGGCCGGGACGCCGGTGGCGCGGGCGCGGGTGACGGCGAGCTTGACCCAGTCGCGGATCGGGGCGTCCTTGGCCTGGCACATGCGGAAGATGTCGCCCTGGCCGACCGTCTGCTCCAGCACGGCGTTGCCGGCGGCGTCGACGACCCGCACCGTGCCGGTGACGGGGATCTCGAAGGTCTTGTCGTGGCTGCCGTACTCCTCGGCCTTCTGGGCCATGAGGCCGACGTTCGGCACGGAGCCCATCGTCGCCGGGTCGAAGGCGCCGTTCGCGCGGCAGTCCTCGATGACGGCCTGGTAGACGCCCGCGTAGCTGCTGTCCGGGAGGACGGCGAGGGTGTCGGCCTCCTGGCCGTCCGGGCCCCACATGTGGCCGGAGGTGCGGATCATGGCCGGCATGGAGGCGTCGACGATGACGTCGCTCGGGACGTGCAGGTTGGTGATGCCCTTGTCGGAGTCGACCATCGCCAGGGCGGGGCCCTCGGCGAGCTCGGCGTCGAAGGAGGCCTTGATCTCGTCGCCCATGTGGGGCAGCGTCTCCAGGCCCTTGAGGATGCCGCCGAGGCCGTCGTTCGGGGTCAGGCCGGCCGCGATGAGCACCTCGCCGTACTTCGCGAAGGTCTTCGGGAAGAAGGCGCGGACCACGTGGCCGAAGATGATCGGGTCGGAGACCTTCATCATCGTGGCCTTCAGGTGCACGGAGAACAGCACGCCCTCGGCCTTGGCGCGGGCGACCTGCGCCGCGAGGAACTCGCGCAGCGCGGCGACGCGCATGACGGAGGCGTCGACGACCTCGCCCGCGAGGACGGGCACCGACTCGCGCAGGACGGTGGTGGAGCCGTCGTCACCCTTGAGCTCGATGCGGAACGTGCCGTCCTCGGCGACGACCGCGGACTTCTCGGTGGCGCAGAAGTCGTCGACGCCCATGGTGGCGACGTTCGTCTTCGACTCGGCCGACCAGGCGCCCATGCGGTGCGGGTGCGCCTTGGCGTAGTTCTTGACCGACGCGGGGGCGCGGCGGTCGGAGTTGCCCTCGCGCAGGACCGGGTTGACGGCGCTGCCCTTGACCTTGTCGTAGCGGGCGCGGATGTCGCGCTCCTCGTCGGTCTTCGGGTCGTCCGGGTAGTCCGGCAGGGCGTAGCCCTGGGCCTGCAGCTCGGCGACGGCGGCCTTCAGCTGCGGGATGGACGCCGAGATGTTCGGCAGCTTGATGATGTTGGCCTCGGGCTTCTTGGCCAGCTCACCCAGCTCGGCCAGCGCGTCGGCGATGCGCTGCCCCTCCTCCAGGAACTCCGGGAAGTGGGCGATGATGCGCCCCGCCAGGGAGATGTCACGCGTTTCCACGGTGACCCCGGCCGTCGAGGCGTAGGCCTGGACCACAGGCAGGAACGAGTGCGTGGCCAGGGCCGGGGCCTCGTCGGTGTGCGTATAGATGATGGTCGAGTCAGTCACCGGGTGCTCCGCTCCACGTCTGTAACATTGCTCGACATCAAGATATCTCGTGCCGGGGCCCCTCTCGACAGGACCCTGGCCACACTCACGTGTCACACCGGCTGCCGCGCCGGCCGTCACATCGGCTGTCACATCGGTGCCCTCCCGCCCGTCATCTCTTCGACGGATCGCGACGGGAGAGTGTGACCGATGAACGAGAACGAATTCCTGGCGGAGCGCTTCGAGACCCACCGCTCCCGCCTGCGGGCGGTCGCCTACCGCATGCTCGGCTCGCTCAGCGAGGCGGACGACGCCGTGCAGGAGGCGTGGCTGCGGCTCGACCGCTCCGGCGCGGACGGGGTCGCCAACCTCGGCGGGTGGCTGACGACGGTCGTCGGCCGGGTGTGTCTCGACATACTGCGCTCGCGCGCGTCGCGTGCCGAGGAGCCGCTGGACTTCCGGGTGCCCGACCCCGTCGTGAGCCGGGGCGCGGAGGAGGTCGACCCCGAGCACGAGGCGCTGCTCGCGGACTCGGTGGGCCTCGCCCTGCTGGTCGTGCTGGACACGCTGGATCCGGCCGAGCGGCTGGCTTTCGTCCTGCACGACATGTTCGGCATGCCGTTCGACGAGATCGCGCCCATGGTCGGGCGGACGACGACCGCGGCGCGGCAGCTCGCGAGCCGGGCGCGCCGGCGGGTGCGGGGCGCGGCCCCTGAGCCCGAGACGGACCTCGCCCGGCAGTGGAAGGTCGTCGACGCCTTCATGGCGGCCTCGCGCGCCGGCGACTTCGACGCCCTGCTGGCCGTGCTCGACCCGGACGTGGTGCTGCGGGCCGACGCAGGGGCGGGAGGCGCGCGCGGATCGCAGGAGGTCCGCGGGGCGCGGGAGGTGGCGGGGCAGGCCATGCTGTTCCGGTCCCCGGCCCTGTTCGCGCGGCGGGCGCTGGTCAACGGCGCCGCGGGGGTCGTCACGGCGCTGGAGGGGCGGCTGCTGTCCGTGCTGGGGTTCACGATCGCGGACGGCCGGATCGTCGAGATCGACATCCTTGCGGACCCCGAGCGGCTCGGGCGGCTCGACGTGCGGACGGAGTTCTGAGGCGGGGGCGGGAGGAGGCAGGGGCAGGAGCAGGAGCAGCGGCCGGGGGCTCGGCCCCTGTCCTCACGCCTTCCCGTCCCTTACGCCTTCCCGTCCTTCGCGCTCTGCTCGCCCTTCCCGCCCTGCTCGCCCTTCCCGCTCGTCCCGCTCTGTTCTCCGAGTGACTCCAGGAGGGTCCCGAGGACCGTCGCGAGCGCGTCGCGCTCCCCTTCCGTGAGCGCGGCGAGCAGGCGGGCCTCGGTGGCGACGTGGTCGGGCAGGGCCTCGTCGATGAGGTCGCGGCCGGCGCCCGTGAGGGCGACGACAACGCTGCGGCCGTCCGAGGCGCTGGGGCTGCGGCTCACCAGGCCGCGGGCCTCCAGCCGGTCGAGGCGCTGCGTGATCGCCCCGGAGGTGACCATCGAGGACCGCATGAGCTCGGCGGGGGTCAGGCTGTGCGGCGGGTCGCTGCGCCGCAGCGTCGCGAGGACGTCGAAGGACGCGGCGTCGAGGCCGTGGGCGGTGAAGGTGCGGCGCAGTTCGGCGTCCACGAGCCGCGAGAGCCGCGAGAGGCGGCCGATCACCGCCATCGGCGAAACATCGAGGTCGGGGCGGCGTACGGCCCACTGTGCGAGCACTTGGTCGACGTGATCTGCCATCGGTCCAGGGTAGGCGATCGACACCAGTTGTCTTAGCGGTGAGGTACCTCACACGGTCACACCTGCCCAGATGTCTTAGCGCTGAGATACATTGCTTTAGTGCTAAGCAATCGAGTCGGAACCCTGCTGCTCACCGCCCTGGCGCCCGCCGTCTGGGGCACCACCTACCTCGTCACGACCGAGCTCCTGCCGCCGGGCCGTCCGCTGCTCGCCGCGGTCGTCCGCGCCCTGCCCGCCGGGCTCGCGCTCGTCGCCGTCACGCGGCGCCTGCCCCAGGGCGTGTGGTGGTGGCGGGCACTGGTGCTGGGCGCGCTCAACATCGGCGCGTTCTTCGCGCTGCTGTTCGTCGCCGCGTACCGGCTGCCCGGTGGGGTCGCCGCGACCGTCGGGGCGATACAGCCGCTGCTGGTCGCCCTCCTCGCCTCCGGTCTGCTCGGCGAACGACTCAAGCCGCGCACCCTGATCGCCGCCGTCGCCGGCGTGGCGGGCGTCAGCCTGCTCGTCCTGCGGGCCGGCGCCCGGCTGGACGGGCTCGGCGTCGCCGCCGCGGCCGGCGGGGCGGTCGTCATGGCCACCGGCGTCGTCCTCAGCAAGCGCTGGACACCGCCCGCGCCGCTGCTCGCGACCACCGGGTGGCAGCTCGTCGCGGGCGGCCTGCTCCTGCTCCCCGTCGCCCTCTTCACCGAGGGCCCGCCGCCGGTGCCGACGGGCACGAACCTGGCCGGCTACGCCTACCTCGCCGTCATCGGCTCGGCCCTCGCGTACGCCCTGTGGTTCCGCGGGATCCGCCTGCTCTCCCCCACCGACGTCACGTTCCTAGGGCTCCTCAGCCCGCTGGTCGCCACGGTGCTCGGGTGGCTGGCGCTCGGTCAGGAACTCACCGCGGCACAGGGGTTCGGCGCGGTCGTCGTCCTCGGCTCGCTCGTCGCGGCGCAGGGAGGACGCGGGCGGGGCCCGCGCAGCACGCGCCCTCTTCCGTCCACGGACCGGCCGACGGCCGGGACCACCTCATCCACCACCTGATCCACCACACAGCACAGGAGCTGACAGTCATGCGCATCACCGTCTTCGGAGCGGCCGGCAACGTGGGAAGCCGCGTGGTGGCCGAAGCCCTGTCCCGCGGCCACCACGTCACCGCCGTCGTACGCGACGCCGCCCGCTTCCCCGAACTGCCGGCCGCGGCGCAGGCCCGTACGGGCGACGCCTCGGACCCGGACGACGTCGCCCGGCTCAGCGCCGGGCAGGACGTCGTGATCGGCGCGACCCGCCCCGCGCCCGGCAGCGAGCGGCAGCTCGTCGCCGCCACGGAGGGACTGCTGGCCGGGCTCGCCCGCACGGGGGCGCGGCTGCTGCTCGTCGGCGGCGCGGGCAGCCTGACTCTCCCCGGCACCGGGGGCACCACCGTGATCGACGGCCCCGGATTCCCCGCCGACTGGCGGCCCATCGCCCTGGCCTGCAACGACCAGCTCGCGGCCTGCCAGGCGGACCAGCAGGTCGACTGGGCCTACCTGAGCCCGGCCGCCCTGCTGGAACCGGGCGAGCGCACCGGCCGGTACCGGCTGGGCAAGGACGAACTCCTGGTGGACGCCGAGGGTGTCTCGGCCATCTCCATGGAGGACCTGGCCATAGCCCTCCTCGACGAGGCGGAACGCCCGGCGCACCACCGGACGAGGTTCACGGTCGCGTACTGACCGGGGGGCGCGGTTGTGCCGGCGGGCGCGACGTACCGGCGGTCCGGCACCGCCGGTACGGCCTGTGGTGGTTGCGCACCGTCGCGGCGGGGGGGATGAGCCGGCCCGGCGCCATACACACGGCCGCCGCCGTGCCGGCCGACACGACCGACCAGCAGTCCAGCACCGCCGACACGGCCCGCGCTGGTCACGCGCCATCGCAGCGGAGGAAATATGGCGCCCGGCACCCTGCACACGGATGCGGCCAGGCCGCGAAGCCACCGGGCCAACCGGCACCACGGACCGACCCGCACCGCCGATACGGCTTCCGGTGGTTGCGCGCCATCGCGGCGGAGGAAAGGTGCCGACTCGGCGCCATACACACGGCCGCCGCCGTACCGGCCGACACGACCGACCAGCAGTCCGGCACCGCCGACACGGTCTCCGCTGGTCACGCGCCATCGCGGCGGAGGAACGTGCCGGTCCCGCACCCTGCACGCGGACGCCGCACCCCCTCCCGCCGCCGCGGCGTGCAGCCACCGTGGCGGCGGCCGGCGGTGCCGGGCCGGCCGGCGCACAACGTCCGGTACGGCCTCGCGTCAGCGGCCGCCGCCCCGGCCGCCCTGCAAGCGTTCCAGATCGCGGCGGTCACGCTTCGTGGGGCGGCCTGTGCCGCGGTCGCGGACGGCGACCACGGCCACCTGCTCGCGCGGCGGCTCCGGCGGGGAGTTGTCGACGTAGCACTCCGCCGCGACGGGCGCGCCGACGCGCTTGGTGATGAGCCGGGACACGACGACGACGCGCTCGCGCCCGGCGAGCCGCACCCGTACCTCGTCCCCGGCGCGGACCGGCTGGGCCGGCTTGGCGCGCTCGCCGTTGACGCGCACGTGCCCCGCGCGGCAGGCCGTACCCGCCGCGGAGCGCGTCTTGGTGAGCCGTACGGACCAGATCCAGCTGTCGACCCGCACCGGGCCGTTCCCCTCGTCTGAAGCCATGCTCCGACTCTAGCCGGGCGCGCCCGCCGCTCCGGGGAACGCCGTCCGCAGCCGCCCCACGCCCTCCGCCAGTTCCGCCACGCCGGCGGCCGACGCGAAGCTGAGCCGCAGGTGCGGGGCGGCGGCTTCGGCGGGGTAGGAGGGGCGGCCCGAGGCGACGGCGACGCCGGCCCGCAGCGCGGCCACGGCCACCGCGTCCTCGTCGGTGCCGTCCGGGAGCCGGGCCCACATGTGGAAGCCGCCGGGCGGGACGAAGTCCACGGTGACGTCGGGCAGTTCGCGGCGCAGCGCGGTGAGGAGCGCCTCGCGGCGGATGCGCAGCTCGGCGGCGACGGTGCGCCGGTGGCGGGTCCAGGCGGGCGAGCCGACGAGTTCGAGGGCGGCTTCCTGCAGCGGCCGCGGCACGAAGAAGCTGTCGACGACCTGGATGGCCCGCAGGCGTTCGAGGACGGGGCCGCGGGCGGCGAGCGCCCCCACGCGCAGGCTGGGCGAGGTGGCCTTGGTGAGGGAGCAGACGTGGACGACGATGCCGTCGGGGTCGTCGGAGGCGAGGGTGGGCGGCAGCGGCGGGGCGTCCTCGTGGGCGAGGCGGCGCGCGAAGTCGTCCTCGATGACGAAGGCCCCGGCCTCGCGGGCCACCCGTATCACCTCGCGTCGCCGCTCGTCGGCGAGGACCGCGCCGGAAGGGTTCTGGAAGAGCGGCTGGCAGACGAAAACGCGGGCGCCGCTCGCCCGGAACGCGTCGGCGAGCAGGTCCGTGCGCACGCCGTGCGCGTCCGCCGGGACGGGGACGGGCCGCAGGCCGGAGGCGCGGGCGACGGCGAGCATGCCGGGGTAGGTCGGGGACTCGACGAGGACCGGCGCTCCCGGCGGGGCGAGGGCGCGCAGCGCGGCGGTCAGCGCGCTCTGGCCGCCGGCGGTGATGAGCACCTCGGAGGCGGCGACGGTGCCGGCGGGCCCGCCGATCTCGCGGGCGAACCAGGCGCGCAGCTCCGTGACCCCGTCGATGGGCGGGCGGCCCCACGCTCCGGGGCGGCGGCCGGCGCGGCCGAGGGCCGCGGCGAGGGCGCGCTCGGGCTGCAGGGTGGGGTGGAGGTAGCCGCCGCTGAGCTCGATGACGCCGGGCGGCGGTTCGGCGAGCGTGATGAGCACGCCGGTGGCGTCCACGGCCCGCGGGATCGCCTCCGCGGCGCTCTCGGCGCTGAGGGCGACCTGCTGCCAGGAGGTGTCGCCGAGGCGGGCGGGCGCGCTGTGCGGGGCGGCGCGGAAGGCGCCCGCGCCGGGGCGAGTGATCACCAGCCCCTCCGCGGCGAGCGCGGCGAGCGCCCGCGAGACGGTGACGGGGCTGACGCGGAAGCGCTCGACGAGGGCCCGGCTGGACGGCAGCTTCTCACCCGGAGAGTAGCGGTCGAGCTCCCTTTTCAGGGTTTCGGCCAGTTCAGCGACGCTGTTACGCTCGTGCATGAGAGTCAAAGATAGCGCTATCCGCCCGACTGCGATAGCAGTGCAGCGCTCCGCGAGCGCATCCCCCGCGGCCGACCGCACGCGGAGCGGCATCCTGCTGGCCGCCCTGGGCGTGGCCGCCTTCTCGCTGACGTTCCCCGCGACGGCCTGGGCCCTGGAAGGGCTCGGCCCGTGGTCCCTGGTCAGCTGCCGGATGCTGCTCGGCGGCCTGATCGCGGGCGGCTGCCTGCTGGCGCTGCGCGTACGGGCTCCCGCGCGCCGGCACTGGCCGGCGCTGTGCGCGGTGGCCGGCGGCACGGTCGTCGGCTTCCCCCTGCTGACCACGCTGGCGCTGCAGACCTCCACCACCTCCCACGCCGCCGTCGTCGTGGGCCTGCTGCCGCTGACGACGGCCGCCTACTCGTCCGTACGGAACCGGACGCGTCACTCGCGCACGTTCTGGGGCGCGGCCGTCGTGGGCGCCGCCGTGGTGATCGCCTTCGCCGTGCAGCAGAGCGGGGGCAACCCCACGACCAGCGATCTGTACCTGTTCGCGGCGCTGCTCGTGTGCGCGGCGGGCTACGCGGAGGGCGGTCAGCTCGCCCGCGAGATGCCGGGCTGGCAGGTCATCGCCTGGGCGCTGGTCATGTGCCTGCCGGTCGCCGCCATCGGTGCGGCGGTGGCGCTGCCGGCCGAGCCCGTACGGTTCACGGGCCACACCGTCGCGGGGCTGCTGTGGCTCGCCGCGGGGTCGCAGTTCGTGGGCATGTGGGTGTGGTACCGCGGCATGAGCGCGATCGGCGTGGCCCGCGCCAGCCAGCTGCAGCTGGCCCAGCCGCTGCTCACCCTGGTCTGGTCCGTGCTGCTGCTCGGCGAGCACCTGACGCCCGCCGCGCCGGTGGCCGCCGTGGCGGTGCTCGTGTGCATCGGGGTGACGCAGCGGGCGCGCGGCTGAGACGGCCTGTTACCCCGCGTTGCTCCACCTGGCCGAGGGACGGGCCATATACCGCCGGTCACCGTAGACTTGGGAGCATCCCAGCGCACATCTCGAATCGCGAATCTCGAACGGAACTCGAACAGAAGGGCACCGTCGATGCATGCGAGCAAGGGTGACCGGTTGGTGGTCCACGGACGGACGGTCGGCCAGCAGGACCATGTCGTGGAGATTGTGGAGGTGCTGGGGCCCAACGGCACGCCGCCGTACCGGGTCCGCGCCGAGAACGGCCACGAGACGATCATGTCGCCCGGCCCGGACTCCGTAGTCGACCACCGCAAGGCGTCCGACTGGACCTAGCCTGCCCTTCCACCGCGGCGGAAGCCGGGGTACCGGAGCAGTACCGGCACCCCGGCGCCCCGCAGGGCTAGCTCGGCGGCCGCACCCGTGTCGGGTAGTGGTCCGCCACCACGCGTGCCAGCGCGCCGATCGGGTCCCCCACCACGTACGTCGCGGAGAAGTAGACGTTCCCCAGCACCTCCGCGTATCTCCGCCCGAGCGCCACGTGCCGGGAGAGCTCCGCCGGGTCCTGCCAGGGCGCGGGCTGGGCCGGGTCGCCCGCGCGGTACAGCGCCTCGCCCACGTACAGCCGCACGCCCGTGCCACGCACGGTCTCCGCCCACCACGGCACGAGCTTCGCGTAGTCCGCGGCGGCGAAGCCGATGTGCCAGTACACCTGCGGCACGATGTAGTCGATCCACTCCTCGCGGACCCACTTGCGCGTGTCCGCGCCGAGGTCGTCGTAGGTCTGGACGCCCGCGCGGGTGTCCGAGCCGAGCGGGTCGGTGGAGCGGTTGCGCCAGACCGCGAACGGGCTGATCCCGAACTGCACGTGCCGCTTGCGCCGCTTGATGCGCTCCCCCATCTCCCGCACCAGCCGGTCGATGTTGTCGCGTCGCCAGGCGGCCCGGCCGGGGAAGCCTGCGCCGTAGCGGGCGTACGCGTTGTCGTCGTCGAAGCGCTGCCCGGCCACCGGGTACGGGTAGAAGTAGTCGTCGAAGTGCACGCCGTCGAGGTCGTAGCGGGAGACGGCGTCGAGCATGGCGTCCTGCACGAAGCGGCGCACCTCGGGCAGGCCGGGGTTGTAGTAGAGCTTCCCGCCGTAGGGGACGACCCACTCGGGGTGGATGCGGGCGGGGTGCGTGGGGACGAGCCGGCCGGGGTCGGTGTGGTTGGCGATGCGGTAGGGGTTGAACCAGCCGTGCAGTTCGAGTCTTCGCCGGTGGGCCTCGCGGACGGCGAAGGAGAGCGGGTCCCAGCCCGGGTAGAGCCCTTGAGTGCCCGTCAGGTATTCCGACCACGGCTCGAACGGGGAGGGCCAGAAGGCGTCCGCGGTGGGGCGGATCTGCAGCATCACGGCGTTGAGCCGGCGCTCGACGGCGGTGTCGAACAGGGCGGTCAGCTCGTCCTGCTGCCGCCCGGGCTCCAGGCCCGGCTTCGACGGCCAGTCGACGTTGACGACGGTCGCCGCCCACATGCCCCGGAACTCGCGCCGCCGCCTGGGAGTACCTTCCAGCGGCAGCCGGGGGAGCTCCGCTCCCGCGGGCGCCGGTCCGCTCCCCTGCACCGCTGCCGCCTCGCCGGATGCCAGCATCGCGGAGGACATCATCCCCGCGGCGGCCACGGTGAACCCTCTTCGGGTCATACGCCCCATATGCGGGACCTCTCTTCGCCGTCTCGTCGGATCGGTCACACCGTTCGAGGCCAGCATGCCCGCCCCGGCACCGCCGGGACCGCACGGCGCGGAGTAACGTCTGGAACGAGGCGGAGAGCGCGGCAGGGTACGCGGCGCCCCGCCGGACGACCAAGATCAGCGAAAGGCACGATGTGACGGACACTGTGGCAGACGTAGCGCGTGTCGGGGTGGTGGGCTGCGGCCAGATGGGCGCGGGGATCGCGGAGGTGTGTGCCCGTGCCGGTCTGGACGTCATGGTCGCCGAGACCACCGGTGAGGCCCTGGAGATCGGCCGCACCCGCCTGACCAACTCCCTCGGCAAGGCCGCCGAGCGCGGCAAGATCTCCGAGGAGGAGCGCGACGCGACGCTCGGCCGGCTGAGCTTCACCACCGACCTCGGCGAGTTCGCCGACCGTGATCTGGTCATCGAGGCCGTCGTCGAGAACGAGCAGGTCAAGACCGAGATCTTCCAGGTGCTCGACCAGGTGATCACCCGCCCCGACGCGATCCTGGCCTCCAACACCTCCTCGATCCCGCTGGTGAAGCTGGCCGTCGCCACCTCCCGGCCGGACCGGGTCATCGGCATCCACTTCTTCAACCCGGCCCCGGTGCAGAAGCTCGTGGAGCTCATCCCGGCGCTCACCACCAGCGAGGAAACGATCAAGCGCGCCGACGCGCTGGTCGTCAACGTGCTGGGCAAGCACGCGATCCGCGCCCAGGACCGCTCGGGCTTCGTGGTCAACGCCCTGCTCATCCCGTACCTGCTCTCCGCGATCCGGATGTTCGAGTCGGGCATCGCCAGCCGCGAGGACATCGACAACGGCATGGAGCTCGGCTGCGCCCACCCGATGGGCCCGCTCAAGCTCTCCGACCTCATCGGCCTGGACACCGTGGCCTCGGTCGCCGACAGCATGTACCAGGAGTACAAGGAGCCGCTGTACGCCGCTCCCCCGCTGCTCCAGCGCATGGTCGACGCGGGCCGCCTCGGCCGCAAGTCCGGCTCGGGCTTCTACTCGTACTGATCTCCGTACGGACGTCACGCACCGTCACCGCCGCACACCCGTGTTCGCACGGGGTGTGCGGCGGTGACTCGCATATACCCCCCGCACACGCTCCCGTTCCGCGCCGCCACGCGATTGACTCGGCTCGTCGGACACACAGGAGTCATTCCGGAAGGGGTACGGACCGTGACCATGCATCCCGAGCAGGCCACCAGAACGGCTGAGCTCGCGGAGCTCCGTCGTAGCCTCGACGTCGGCGTCGTCCGCATCGACGGCCACCTCGCCCTCCTCACCCAGCGCAGCGACCAGTCGGAACGCGACCTCACCGAGATGGCGGACCGGGTGCGGGCCCTGGAGCACGGCAAGTGGCCCCTGCCCTCGCTGGCCGCGCTCACCGGGGTCGCCGCCCTGGCCCTAGCCGTCTGGCAGGCGACCGGCCGGTGAGCGCGGGCCCGTCCGGCGGATCATGACGTACGCGCCGGTCCCGGCGACCGTGCGTTCCGCCGGACCCTCACCGCTGTGGCGTGCCACCGCTGCGGCGGGCACGCTTCCTCCGCCGCGGCCGGGCGAAGATCCGCCGGAGCGGCACTAACCGAGCCTGATGTGGTGGAGCAGGAGCAGCGCCGCCGCCATGTTCGCGGCCGGCACCTCACCACGGCCGATCATGTCGGGCACCAGCTTCAGCGGCACCCACTCGCGCCGGTCGGACTCGAAGGCGTCCTCCGGGTCGCCGATGTACTCGGCCTCGTCGGACCAGTAGATGTGGTGCCGGGCGTCGGTGAGGCCGTTGGACGGCTCCACGGACATCAGGTGCCGCAGCGGGCCCGGCCGCCACCCGGTCTCCTCCTCCATTTCGCGGGCCGCCGCGCCGGCGAGGTCCTCGCCGTCCTCGACCACGCCGGCGGCCAGCTCCCAGCCCCAGTTGTCGGTGATGAAGCGGTGCCGCCACAGCAGCAGAACCTCATTGGCCTCGTTGACCACCGTGGCGACGGCGACGGGCCGCAGCCTGATGAGGAAGTGGTCGAGGTGACGGCCGTCGGGGAGTTGAACGTCTGCGAGATTGACCCGGAACCAGCGGTTCGCATAAACCGTCCGTTCCCTGAGATTCTTCCAACGCACGTGTTGCCACCTTCCGCCGAGGTGGCCACCTCCCCGGGCGCTGTCCTCACAGGGGCACGCGCAACGCCCCGTCGATCATCTCGGCGGCCTCGGCAGTGGCCGCACACCCACTTTCGATCAGGTGCTCGCGCACCGCCCGGAGCCGGTCCCGTAAGCGCTGCGATTCCATGCCTCTCGCCTGCTCGGTCATCTCCCGCGCGGTGGCCACCGCCTTGTCCGCGTCTCCTTGACGCAGCTCGATGTGCGTGAGCATGGCGAGCCGGTGGACACGTCCCCGGTCGTGGGCGGGGGTGTCGACGGCCCGGTCCGCGTGCTCACGGGCGGGTCCGAGGTCGCCGAGGCTGAGGAGCGCCTCCGCCACCTGCACGTTCACCAGGCCGGGCTGCACATAGCCGGTCTCGGCGGGCTCCTGGCCGCGGCGGATGCGCTCGGCGGCGGTCTCGGCGCGGCGGATGCAGGCGAGCGCACCGGCCCCGTCGCCGAGCCGGGCGTACGCCTTGGCCTGCATCGCGTAGAGATCGGCCGCGAGGGCCGGGGTCAGCTCCGCGCCCGCGGCCCGCAGCGCGGACTCGGCGAACGCGACGGCCTGCCGGTACTCGCGCATGAACAGCGACTGGTTGACGAGCAGGGCGATGACGTAGCCGCCGAGGCCGCGGTCGCCGCTGGCCTTGGCCAGCCGCAGCGCCTGGTGGAAGTAGCGCTGGGCCAGGCCGTGCGCGTCCGAGTCGTACGCGCAGATGCCGGCTACGGCGACCAGCCCGCCGGTGGCCCGGTGCAGCTGACGGCCCGTCTCGTCGGTGTAGCTGCCGCGCAGCAGCGGGGCCGCCTCGGCGTTGAGGAAGCCGACGACCCGGGCGCGCGTCGCGATGCCGCCGGCCTTGCGGTACATCTGCTCGTAGTGGGTGCGGGCCGCGCGCAGCATCTCGATGTCGTCCATGGAGACCCGGGTGAGGCCGCGCCGGGAGACATCGGCGTCCTCGGGCGGGTTCTCCCACTCCCAGACCGGGATGACGGCGGGGGTCCCGGTGACGGCGGGGGCGGTGACGACGTGCTCGCGCTGCTGCTCGTCGGAGCGCCAGAGGGCGGTGGCCCGCTCGACGAAGCCGGAGAGCGGGGTGTTGGGCAGGCGGGGACTGCCCGGGGTGCCGAGGCCGATGTCGTCGAGGGTCAGCGGGCGGTGCAGCCGCTCGCCGAGCACCTCGCAGATCAGATCCGGCACCTGGCCGCGGGGCCGCTGGCCCTTCAGCCAGCGGGCGACGGCGGTGTGCTCGTACCGCAGGGACAGCCCCCGGGCCCGGCCCGCCGCATTGATGTGGGCGGCCAGACTCGCGTGGGATATGCCTGCTTCGTCGAGGATGGCGTCTAGGAGAGTGTTGGGCTCCATCCTGCCCCTCCGCATGCGCTCGGTGGGCCCAGCGTAGTGGAGATCCCTTCGCACGGGGTGTGAACTGGCCGTGACGGAACGTCAGTTCAGCGGCGGGGGCGGCCCGAGCGGACCAGGCACGGGCGCGGCCCGTGCGCCGCGGCGCGGCGGCGGTCGTTGCTCAGCACCAGCAGCGCGATGTCGTCGGAGAGCCGGCCGCCGGTGTGCCGCAGCAGGGCGGCCTGGACGCGGTCGATGACTCGGGAGGGGACGATAGGCGCCCCGCCGGCGGCATCGCCGAGGGCCCTGGCCAGCGGGAAGAAGGCGCCGGCCGCATCGCGTGCGTCCTCCGCGCCGTCCGTGTGGAGCACCAGGGCGTCCCCGGGCAGCAGCCGGGTCAGGCGGGCGACGGGCAGCTCGGGCGGCAGCGGGAAGAGGCCGAGGGGCGGCAGCGGGTCGCCCCGGCCCACGGCGGCGGCCCGGGCGCCGACGCCGTCGCCGTCCCCGGCCGGGCAGGCGAGGCGGTACGGCCAGGGGTGACCGCAGTTGAGCGCGGTGACCACGCCATCGGGACAGACCTCCAGGAGCAGGAGGGTCACGAACTCCTCGCCCGTCCAGCGCTCCGGTTCGCCCCCGGGCCCGGCCCTCCCCTCGGCGCGGGCCCGCTCGCACAGATGGCGCTGGAGGGCGCGGTCGAGGCGGCGGAGCACGTCCGCGAGGTCGGGCTCGTCGTGGGCGGCCTCGCGGAAGCTGCCGAGGACGGCGGCGACGGTGCCGATGGCGGTGAGGCCGTGGCCGCGGACGTCCCCCATGACGATGCGCACGCCGTACGGCGTGGCCAGCGCCTCGTACAGATCGCCACCGACGAGGGCGCCCTCGCTGACCGAAAGATGGCCGCCGGCGACGGTGATCCCGTCGAGCCGGGGCGGCAGGGGGCGGAGCACCACGCTCTGGGCGGTGGCGGCGACCTCGCGGGCGCGCTCCAGCTCGCGCAGGAGCCGGCGGCGGCGCACGGTGACGGCGCACCCCGCGGCGGCGACGGCGACGATCGCACAGCAGGTGCCGACGCGCATGCCGACGTCCGCGCGCCCGGCCGATCCCAGGGGCACGAGGGCGAGGAGCGCGCAGGCGCCCGCGGCGGCCACGCACTGCCGGCGGCCGGTGCCCGCGCAGGCGATGGCGGGCGCGGCGGCGAGCAGCTGCACGGCCTGGCCGCGGGGGCACAGCAGCTCCCACACGACCACTCCCAGTACCCACAGCCCGGGGAGAGCGAAGACCACCCCCCGCCGCCAGTGCACCGCTCTTGTCCGGATCATGCCGTTGGCCCCCCTAGCAGCAATGACGCCCTCGATTCTCGCGAGTGTTCAGCGCTAAGTAACGACCTGGACCCTCGTTTCCACCCTATTGAGTGATATTCGGACACTCCTGAGCGAGGGAACGCGCGAGGGGCGCACCCGGTTCACCCGGGTGCGCCCCTCGTTCTTGCGGCTTTTTCCGCGGTCTCCCGCGGCTTCATTCAGCCTCGGCCGACTATTTTCGGCCGCCGCGCAGGCGCTCGGCGGCCGTCACGCGGCGTCACCGGCCTCAGGCGCCTCGCAGTACCGCGCCCGTGCGCTCGACGGCCGCGGCGACGGCGGCGTCGCGCGCGGCGGACGCCTCCTCCGCGGTCAGCGTGCGGTCGGCCGCGCGGAAGCGCAGCGCGTAGGCGAGGGACTTCTTGCCCGCACCGAGCTGCTCGCCGGTGAAGACGTCGAACAGGCGCAGCGACTCCAGCAGCTCGCCCGCGCCGGACCGCAGCGCGGCCTCGACGTCGGCGGCCGCGACGGAGGCGTCCACGACGAGCGCGACGTCCTGCGTGGCCACCGGGAAGGAGGACACGTGCGGGGCTGAGACGGCACCGGTGCCGGCCTGCTCCAGGACATCGAGGTCGATCTCCATGGCGCAGGTGCGCTCCGGCAGGCCGAAGGCCTTGATGACGCGCGGGTGCAGCTCACCGGCGGAGCCGGCGAACACCTCGGCGCCGTCGGCCACGGCGTAGAACGCGGCGCAGCGGCCCGGGTGGAACGGCGCGCGCTGGTCCTGGCGGACGATCAGCTCGGCGCCGGCCTCGCGGGCGACGGTGCGGCCGGCCTCGACGGCATCGGCCCAGCCGGCCGGACGGCCCTTGCCCCAGTAGCCGGCGAGCTCGCGGGCCCCGGCGAGGACGACGGCGGCACGGCGCGGCTGCACGGGCAGCGCGGCGTTCAGGCCGGCGATCTCCTCGTCGGTGGGACGGCGGTCGACGGGCAGCCGGACCGGGGTGATCTCCTCGCCCGTGGGCAGGAAGACGAGGCCGGTCTCGAAGAGGGCCAGGTCGTGCTCACCGCGGCTGTCGTTGCGGCGCAGGGCCGCGAACAGGCCCGGCAGCAGCGTGGTGCGCAGCGCCGGCTCGGCCTCGGAGAGCGGGTTGACCAGGCGCACCGTGGTGCGGCGCGCGTCGCCGGCCTCCAGGCCGAGGTGGTCGAGCGCCCAGTCCCCGAGGAAGGGGTAGTTGAGCACCTCGACGTAGCCCGCGCCGGCCAGCGCCCGGCCGGCGCGGCGGTGCAGCCGCTGCCGGTGGGTCAGGCCGCGGCCGGCGGGCGGCGCCGGCAGGGTGGCGGGCAGGTTCTCGTAGCCCTCGAGCCGGATGACCTCTTCGGCGAGGTCGTTCGGGTCGGTGAGGTCGGGGCGCCAGCTCGGGACGGTGACGATCAGCTCGTCCTGCCCGTAGACGTCGCAGCCGACCTCCTGGAGGCGGCGGACGACGGTCTCCCGGCCGTACTCGACACCGGCGACGCGGTCCGGGTGGTCGGCGCGGACGGCGATGGTGCGCGGCCCGCTGGGGGCGGCGAACTCGGTGACGCCGGCCTCGGCGGTGCCGCCCGCGAGCAGCACCAGCAGGTCGACGGTGCGCTGGGCGGCCGCGGAGGCCGCCTGCGGGTCGGTGCCGCGCTCGAAGCGCTTGGCCGCCTCGGAGGGCAGCTTGTGGCGGCGGACGGCGCGAGCGATGGCCGTGGGGTCGAAGTGGGCCGCCTCGATGACGACCTCGGTGGTGCCCTGACCGGCCGCGTGGTCGGCGATCTCGGTCTCGGCGCCGCCCATGACGCCCGCGAGCCCGATCGGGCCGCGGTTGTCGGTGATGACCAGGTCCTCGGCGTCCAGGACGCGCTTGGTGCCGTCGAGGGTGGTCAGCTTCTCGCCGCGCTCGGCGCGGCGCACGCCGATCGGGCCGTCGAGGCGCGAGCGGTCGTAGGCGTGCAGCGGCTGGCCGAGCTCCAGCATCACGTAGTTGGTGATGTCGACGGTCAGCGAGATCGGGCGCATGCCGGCCTTCTGCAGGCGGCGCTGCAGCCAGATCGGGGAGCGGGCCTCGGGGTCGAGACCGGTGACCGTGCGGGCCGTGAAGCGGTCACAGCCGGCCGGATCGGCGATCCGGACGGGGTGGCCGAAGCTGTTGGGCGCGGGCACGTCCAGCAGGGCCGGGTCGCGCAGCGGCAGGCCGTAGGCGGTGGCGGCCTCGCGGGCGATGCCGCGCATCGACAGGCAGTAGCCGCGGTCCGGGGTGACGGCGATGTCCAGGACCTCGTCGACGAGCTGGAGCAGCTCGATGGCGTCGGTGCCGGGCTCGTACTCCTGCGGGAGCACGATGATGCCGTGCGTGCCGTCGTCGCCCATGCCCAGCTCCTCGCCGGAGCAGATCATGCCGTGCGAGGTCTTGCCGTAGGTCTTGCGGGCGGCGATGGCGAAGTCGCCGGGCAGGACGGCGCCGGGCAGCACGACGACGACCTTGTCGCCGACGGAGAAGTTGCGGGCGCCGCAGACGATCTCCTGCGGCTCACCGGTGCCGTTGGCCGTGCCGACGTCGACGGTGCAGAAGCGGATCGGCTTGCGGAAGCCCTCGAGCTCCTCGATGGTGAGGACCTGGCCGACGACCAGGGGGCCCTTCAGGCCGGCGCCGAGGCTCTCGACGCGCTCGACCTCAAGACCCGCGGCGATCAGCTTGGCCTGCACGTCGCGACCGGTCTCACCGGCCGGCAGGTCGACGTATTCCCGCAGCCAGGAAAGCGGGGCGCGCATCAGATCTCCATCCCGAACGGCCGGGTGAAGCGCACGTCACCTTCGACCATGTCTCGCATGTCCTCGACGTTGTGGCGGAACATCAGCAGTCGCTCGATGCCGAACCCGAAGGCGAAGCCGCTGTACTTCTCCGGGTCGATGCCCGCGGCGGTCAGCACGCGGGGGTTGACCATGCCGCAGCCGCCCAGCTCGATCCAGCCCTCGCTGGAGCAGGTGCGGCAGGGGCGGTCGGGGTTGCCGGCCGACTCGCCGCGGCAGACATAGCACTGCATGTCCAGCTCGGCGGAGGGCTCGGTGAAGGGGAAGTAGTTGGGGCGCAGGCGCGTGGTCAGGCCCTCGCCGAACAGCGAGCGCACCATGTGCTCGATGGTGCCCTTGAGGTCGGCCATGGTCAGGCCCTCGTCGATGGCGAGGAGCTCGACCTGGGTGAAGACCGGCGTGTGCGTCGCGTCCAGCTCGTCCATGCGGTAGACGCGGCCGGGGCAGATCACGTAGACGGGCGGCTCGCGGTCGAGCATCGTGCGGACCTGCACCGGGGAGGTGTGGGTGCGCAGCACGACGCCGGACTCGGCCTCCTTGGCCTTCTTGCCCGGAGCCTGGACGAAGAGGGTGTCCTGCATGGCGCGGGCCGGGTGGTCCTGCGCGATGTTGAGGGCGTCGAAGTTGAACCACTCCGTCTCGACCTCGGGGCCCTCGGCGACCTCGTAGCCCATGGCCACGAAGACGTCCTCGATGCGCTCGCAGAGCGTGGTGATCGGGTGGCGGGCGCCGGCCGGAGTGCGGTCGTACGGCAGAGTGACGTCCACCGCCTCCTCGACCAGCACGCGGGCGTCCCGCTCCGCCTCCAGCTCGGCCTGGCGTGCGGCGAAGGCCTTGTTCACGGCACCGCGGGCCATGCCCATGCGCTTGCCGGCCTCGGCCTTGGCGTGCGGCGGCAGGGCGCCGATCTCGCGGTTGGCGAGGGCGAGGGGCGAGCGGTCACCGGCGTGCGCGGCCTTGACCTCGCGCAGGGCGTCGAGGTCGGCGGCCGCGGCGACGGCGGCGAGCGCCTCGTCCCGCATGCGCTCGATCTCTTCCGGTTTCAGTGCCTCGACCTCGACAGGGTCGTACGACTTATTGGGTGCGGACATCTCTTCCCGTGCTTCCGGTTTTGGATGGCTTCGCTTCGCTGCGCGGCTTTGCCCGACGGTTGGGTGCCAAGGTCGTGCCAAAGGTGCCAAAGGTCGAGTCTAAGGGGCGCAAGGGGGTCGGTGGGCCCGCGGGCCGCCCGCTCAGGCCTGGGACAGGAAGGCCGGGGCGCCCACGGGCAGCGTAAATCGGAACCGGGCGCCGCCGCAGGCGGCCCGCTCGACGGTGATCGTCCCGCCGTGGGCCTCGACGATGCCCTTGACGATGTACAGGCCCAGGCCGGTGCCGCCGCGCTTGCTGCCCCGCCAGAAGCGGGTGAAGACGCGGCTCATCGACTCCTCGGGGATGCCGGGCCCCTCATCGCTCACCGTGACCGCCGTACCTTCCGTGCCCTCCGGCCGTGCCTTCAGCAGCGCCGGCGCCACCTCTATCGTGACGCGTCCCTCGCCGTGGCGCACCGCGTTTTCCAGGAGGTTGCCGAGAACCTGGTCGACCTTGTCGGGATCGGCCCAGAGGGCGGGCAGGGGGGCGGCGACCTTGACCTCGAAGCGGTCGGGGCGGTGGCCCGCCGTGGTGTACGCCTGGACGTGGCGGCGGACGGCCGCGACGATGTCGACCGGCTGGCGGCGCAGCTCCAGGCGGCCGGAGTCGATCCGGGAGATGTCGAGCAGCTCGGCGATCAGCCGGGTGACGCGGTCGGCGTCGGCGTCGACGGTCTCCAGCATCAGGCGCTTCTGGTCGTCGGTGAACCGCTCCCACTTGGCGAGGAGCGTGGCCGTGAAGCCCTTGACGGAGGTGAGCGGCGAGCGCAGCTCGTGGGCGACGGTGGCGATGAGCTCGGCGTGGCTGCGCTCGGTGCGGCGGCGGGCGTCGGTGCCGCGCAGCTGGACGACGAGGCGGCGCAGGGGTCCGGCGGGGCGCTCGCGTACGTAGCGCACGGAGACGAGGACCTCCCGGCCGCCGGGGAGGAGCAGATTCCGCTCGGGCTGGCCCACCCGGGTGGCCAGGCCGCCGTACGGGTCGGTGAGCGGCCACCAGCGGCGGCCGTCCAGGTCCTCCAGGGGCAGGGCGCTCTCCAGGGGGCGGCCGATCGCCTCGTCGGGCCGGACCGCGGTGATCCGGGCCGCGGCGGCGTTGAAGCAGGTGACGCGGCCGTTCTCATCGGCGACGACGAGGCCGTCGGGGAGCTCGTCGGGGTGCAGGCCGAGGCCCGCGGGCCCCTGGGCGGGCGCTCCCCCGGAGCCGTCCTGCCCGTGGGATCCGTGCGGCGCAGGGTCCGCCGCCGGAGCGGCGTCGGCCACGCCCCCGGAAGTCCTGACGTTCGTCATCCGCACCCCCTCCCGATCCCCCGGGGGGCAACCCTACTAGCTGAAGGTCACGGAGCGGCACCCTCCGGGTGCACGCTGCGCACGGGCGGAGGCGTAGAGGCACACGGCGGCGGCCGTCGCGAGGTTCAGGCTCTCGGCCTTGCCGTGGATGGGAACGCGCACCACGGCGTCGGCGAGCGCGCGGGTCTCCTCCGGCAGGCCCCACGCCTCGTTGCCGAAGACCCAGGCCGTGGGCCCGCCCATGGTGCCCCGGTCCAGCTCGGCGTCCAGGTCGCGGTCGCCCGCGCCGTCGGCGGCGAGGATGCGGGCGCCGACGCCCTGCAGGCCGCTCACGACCTGCTCGACGGGGACGCCCACGGCGACCGGCAGGTGGAAGAGCGAGCCGACCGAGGCCCGTACGGCCTTGGGGTTGTAGAGGTCCACGGAGGCGTCGGTGAGCACGACGGCGTCCGCACCGGCGGCGTCGGCGCAGCGCAGGACGGTGCCGGCGTTGCCGGGGTCGCGCACGTGGGCGAGGACGGCGACCAGGCGGGGCCGGCCGGCCAGGATCTCCTCGAAGGGCGTGTCCAGGAAGCGGCAGAGGCCGACGATGCCCTGCGGGGTGACGGTGTCGGACATCTCGGCGATGACCTCGTCCGTCGCGGTCAGGACGGGTACCCCGGCGGCGCGGGCGGCGTCGACGATGTCCGCGTGGCGCCCGGCGGCGTCCGGCGTCACATACACCTCGACGAGATGGCCTATGGCCTCGCGGACGGACTGCGGCCCTTCGGCGATGAAGCGGCGTTCCTTGGCGCGGAAGCTGCGCTTGGCGAGACGGCGGGCCGCGATGACACGGGGCGATCGCAGGGAGGTCAGCTCGGGGGCCGCCATGGGCTCACTTTCGGTTGCTGGTGTGCGCGGTGCGGTGCCGGGCCGGCACCGGGAGGGGTTTCCTGAGGCCGGACACGAGCGGACCCGCAGGCCGTGGGCCTGCGGGTCCGGTCAGCAACAGCCTCGGGGCGCCGGTCAGGCAGCGGCCTTCGGGGCGTTGACGTCGGCCGGCAGGGCCTTCTGGGCGACCTCGACGAGCGCGGCGAACGCGTTCATGTCGTTGACGGCCAGGTCGGCGAGGATCTTGCGGTCCACCTCGATGTTGGCGGCCTTCAGACCCTGGATCAGGCGGTTGTACGTCATGCCGTTCTGGCGGGCAGCGGCGTTGATGCGCTGGATCCACAGCTGACGGAAGTCGCCCTTGCGCTTCTTGCGGTCGTTGTAGTTGTAGACCAGGGAGTGGGTGACCTGCTCCTTGGCCTTGCGGTACAGGCGCGACCGCTGGCCGCGGTAGCCGCTGGCCGCCTCGAGGATCGCCCGACGCTTCTTGTGCGCGTTGACTGCGCGCTTGACGCGTGCCACTTGTTAACTCCTTGTAGCGGGGCCGTGGTGGATTCTCACACGACCCGAATTCGATTGGGTCCCGGTGTGGACGTGCGGCCGAAGCCGGAACGTCACTTGCCGAGAAGCTTCTTGATCTTCTTGGCGTCGGCCGGGGCCATCTCGGCGTTGCCGGTGAGGCGACGCGTCAGGCGGGACGACTTGTGCTCGAGCAGGTGGCGCTTGCCGGCGCGCTCGCGCAGGACCTTGCCGGAGCCGGTGACCTTGAAGCGCTTCTTGGCACCGCTGTGCGTCTTGTTCTTCGGCATAGCGCCGTTCTCTCCTCGTCGGTGGCACTCCCCCGGCCGGATCAGGGCGCACGGGAGTGTCATCTGTTTCGGTTGGTGTCCGGGGCGGATGCCCCGGGGGTCATCCGGGGCGCGGGGCGCCCCCGGATCACGCCTCTGCGGGCTCCTCGGCGGCGTCCGCGGGCGAGACGCCGGAGCGCTCCGCCTTACGGGCGGCCTGTGCCTCGCGGGCTTCGGCCATCGCCTCGGTCTTCTTCTTGTGCGGACCGAGGACCATGATCATGTTGCGGCCGTCCTGCTTCGGGTTCGACTCGACGAAACCGAGGTCCTGGACGTCCTCCGCCAGACGCTGCAGCAGTCGGTAGCCGAGCTCCGGCCGGGACTGCTCGCGACCACGGAACATGATCGTGATCTTGACCTTGTCGCCCTGCTTGAGGAACCGGACGACGTGACCCTTCTTGGTGTCATAGTCGTGCGGGTCGATCTTCGGCCGGAGCTTCATCTCCTTGATGACCGTGTGCGCCTGGTTCTTGCGCGCCTCACGGGCCTTCATGGCCGACTCGTACTTGAACTTCCCGTAGTCCATGAGCTTGCAGACCGGCGGACGGGCGTTCGCCGCCACCTCGACGAGGTCGAGGTCGTACTCCTGCGCAAGCTCCAGTGCCTTGGCAAGCGGCACGATGCCGACCTGCTCGCCACTGGGACCGACAAGTCGCACCTCGGGGACTCGAATCCGGTCGTTGATGCGGGGCTCGGCGCTGATGGATCCTCCTCGGTAGCACCACGCGGCGGCCTGGCGGGCGGCCACGTAACGTCTTTTCGTAAGACCAACCGCGCCGGTGCAACAAAAAATGCCCCGACGGGACACAGGCGGGGCTCCATGAAACCGGAACACCGCCACGGCGTGCCGCGGGGCGCATATCGGGCAGCTCCATCGTCCGTACGGAACGATGGGCACCGCCTGACCGGGGACCTGCCGACCTGTGGTCGGGCGAGGTGGGAGAACGGAGCTCCACTTGTGGGCCGGACACATGAGTGTCCAGCCGGTCGTGTGCACAACCCTAGCAGTGTTGTCACGAAGTGCGCCAACCCGCGGCGAACCGATTCCTCACCGGCACGTATCGTGTCCGCCATGAGCGACGACGCGACCCCCACCGGCGAGAAGCCGGACTTCGACACCATGACCCGTGACATCGCGGACGTTCCCGCGGTCGAGGTGATCACCACGGTCGCGGTGCACCTGATGAGCTCGGCGGCGGTCAACCTCGGCCTCGCCGAGGAGGGCGAGCAGCACAAGGACCTCGACGAGGCCCGCAAGCTGATCACCGCGCTCGCCGGGCTCGTGACCGCCGGTGCGACCGAGATCAGCAACTTCCACGCCGGACCGCTGCGCGACGGGCTGAAGTCCCTCCAGCTGGCCTTCCGCGAGGCGTCCGTCGTGCAGGACGAACCGGGTCAGGGGCCCGGCGAGAAGTTCACGGGCCCCGTCTTCGGCTGAGCCCCCTCTTTCCCGGGAGGCTGTGGCGCCCCGGTCAGGCCAGGCCCGTCGGACCCGCCTGATCGGGGCGCTCCCCGCCCTCCCCGCCCTCGTCCCCGTCGCCGCGGTCCTCCCGCGGCCCGGGGCGCTCCTCCGTCGGGTGCGCGGCCGTCGTCGGCCCCTTCGGGTAGTGCGGCACCGCCAGGTCGTCCGCGAGGTTCGCGGGGCTGAACGGTGGATGCGTGACCCGGTGCGCGCACGCCGCCAGGCCGCCGCCGATCAGCGGCGCGACGATGAACAACCACAGCTGGGACAGCGCGCCCCCGCCCGCGAACAGCGCCGGCCCCAGACTCCGCGCCGGGTTGACCGAGGTCCCCGTCAGCGGGATGCCCACCAGGTGGATCACCGCGAGGGCCAGGCCGATGGGCAGGCCGTCGAAGCCCACCAGCGCGATCTTGTGGGTCACCGCGAGCACCACGAAGACCAGCAGGAAGGTCAGGACGACCTCCGCGAGGAACGCACCGCCCGTGTTCAGGTGCACCGCCGAGCGCTTGCCCCAGCCGTTGCTGCCGAACGCGCCGTCCGTCCTCAGCCCCGGCACCTGCTTGGCCAGCAGGAACAGCAGCGCCGCGCCCACGATGCCGCCGAGCAGCTGCGCCACCCAGTACTCGATCGCCGTGCGCAGCGCGATCCGGCCCTCCAGCAGCATGCCGAGCGTCACCGCCGGATTGACGTGGCAGCCCGACACCGGGCCCAGCGCGTAGCAGAGGGCCAGCAGGACGAAGCCGAAGGCCAGGGCGATGCCGAGGACTCCGATGTAGTCGGCCGCGAGGACCGCGGAGCCGACGGCGAAGAAGACCAGCAGCAGAGTGCCGAGGAACTCGGCGGCGACGGTTCTCGTCTCCACGGAGTCGAGACTTGCGGCCCCCAGCTTCACGTCCATGGCGCCCTCCAGGGATCTCGTGGACCTCTTCGCATTGTCGGTCGATCCACGGCGGGGCGCCTGTCGGCCTGCGGCCGGCTCTGCGGGTGAAGACCCGGCTGGTGACTCAGCGGGTGCTTCAGCGGGTGATTCAGCGGGTGAAGAGGGGCTCCCCGGGGACGGAGGCGCCGGGCGGCAGCAGGGCCAGGTCGAGGCCGCGCACGAGGCGGGCCCGCAGGACCTCGTCGGAGGCCAGCGCCTCGGCGATGCGCTGCACCGTGCCGGAGACCTCGGCCTCGCCGGCCAGGGCCAGGGCCAGCGTGCCGTCCGCCTCCCGCGACGGAGCCAGGTGGGCGCTCCGCACTGCCGGCTCGGCGGTGAGGACCGTGCGGAGCGCCTCCGCCACGGCCGGGTCGGTGAGCGGGTCGATGCTCGCGCGGCCCTCCGCGAGGGCCAGCAGGGCGGGGCCCGTCAGCTGGTACGGCACGGGGCCGGCCATGTCCAGGATGATCGTGTCGGCCTTCTCGTGCGCGGCCGCCTGCAGGGCCTGGTGCAGGGGTACGGCCACGGGGCGGGCGTCGGCGCGCCAGCGCGCCAGCGACTCGGTCGAGGTGAAGGCGGGGAGCGCCTTACGGCCGTCCGGGGCCTGCAGCGTCGGTACGGCCATGTCGCTGGTCTTCTCGCGCTTCAGCCCGTCCGGGCCCGTCTCGGCCTCGCCGAGCACGGCCACGACAGGTACGAGCAGCCGGGAGCCGCGCAGCGCGGCGAGCACGCGAGCCTCGGCGCCGCCGTCCCGCTCCGCGGACCATGCCGCGAGTGCGGCGGTCAGCTCCGCATCGGCGGAACCGTCGTCGTCGGAGAACCCGGGGTCAGGAATATTCTTCAGCGCCACCCGAAGAGTCTATGGGCCGCACCTGACGTCTTACGGGGCGCCCCCGGCCGGGCGGAATCCCGCCGCAACGGCGCGCAACCGTGACGGTGGAACCCGGCGGTGCCGGACCGGCCTCAAGCCGAGGACTGCCCGGCACCGCCGGACCACGCCGCGGGGGCTGAGCACCGTCGCGGCGGGAGGGAGTCCCGGGCACAGGCCTCAGGCCGTACGGCGGCGGCCCCTCCACAGCGTGGCTGCCGTGGCCAGGAGGAGTACGCCCAGGGCGCCCGCGGCCGGGGCCGCGTAGTCCGGGGCGTCCCGGGGCACGGGGGGCCGGCCGGCCGGGCCGGAGGTGCCGAAGTACGGGCTGCTGTATTCGCGCGTGGCCCGGGGGCGCAGCGCCTCCGGCGCAAGGTCCGCGCCGCGGGCGATGGCCGCGGCGGGGTCCACCACGCCCGCCCCCAGCGCGTCGCTGCGCCCGCCGGGCGGCGCGTCGCGGGCGGTGTCGACGAGGAGCCGGCGGATCTGGGCGGGGGTCAGGCCCGGGTGCGCGGAGCGGACGAGCGCGACCGCGCCGGAGACGAAGGCGGCCGCGGCGCTCGTGCCCCAGCCCTCGTAGTAGTGCCGGTCGGGGTCGGCGATGACGACGTCGACGCCGGGCGCGCTGACGGCCGCGTACCACCGGCGCGTGGAGAACGCGGCCCGGCTGCCGTAGCGGTCGACGGCGGTCACGGCGATGACGCCGGGGTAGGCGGCCGGGTAGGAGACGTGGTCGCCCTGTTCGCCGCCGTTGCCGGCGGAGGCGACGACGACGGCGCCCTTGCCGAGGGCGTACTGGACGGCGGCGTCCTCCTGGGGCTCGGGGTGGGCGGTGTCGCTGTCGTCGCCGAGGGAGAGGTTGATGACCTGGGCCCCGTGGTCGGCGGCCCAGCGGATGCCGTCGGCGAGGGCGTTGCCCCGCCCGCTGCGCGCCTTGGCCCGGGAGGGGTCGCCGTCTTCGAGGATCACCCGCACGGGAAGGATCTTCGCTTCGGGGGCGACGCCGACCACGCCGTCCGTGCCGTCCGCCCCGTGCCCCCGCCCGGCGATGATGCCGGCCATGGCGGTGCCGTGCCGGGCCCAGGCGCGGTCGCCGGGCCCGGCGCCGAAGCCGATGAGGTCCTTGCCGGGGAGGACCTGCCCGGCGAGGTCGGGGTGGCCGTCGTCGACGCCGGTGTCGAGGACTGCGACGGTGATGCCGGCGCCCTTGGTGGTCTGCCAGGCCTCCTCGGCGTGGAGGGCGTCGAGCGCCCATTCCTGGACGCGTATGGAGTCGGCGTGCGCGGTCCCGGCGGCCGGCAGCACGGCGAGCGCGGCGGCGAGGACGGCCGTGAGCAGGGGCGCGGGGCGCCGGGCTCCGTGCGCAGCCGGGTGGCGCCTGCGCCCCCGGAGCAGGGCGGCGGTCACCGGGAGCCCTCCTGGGCGGTCGTCTGCCGCACGGCCTGCCGGAAGCCGGTCTCGACGCGCCCGGCGAGGGCGGCGGCCTCGTGGCCGAGTCCGGCCTGCGCGGGGGCGGTGGTGGCGTCGGGGCGGGTGGCGAGGGG
>NZ_JOFL01000041.1 GCF_000719265.1 Streptomyces roseoverticillatus
CCCGCCCCCGGACCCCGGACGCACCGGCAGCCGCCGACGCCTCCTGCTCCGCGACCAGCTCCTGCCCCCGCTCCAGCACCCCCTCCGGCAGCCGCACCGCCCCCGAAGCCAGCGCCACGAGATCCACCCGCGCCCCCAGCTCCTCCGCGAACCGCTCCAGCCGCTCCCGGTCCTCCCCCGACCGCATGTCGACCAGCGCCACCACCACGTACCGCTCCCGCGGGAACCCCGCGTGCAGCGCCGCGATCGTGTTCAGCACCGTCCGCCCCGTGGAGAACTCGTCGTCCACCAGCACCAGCGGCCCGTCCCCGGCGAAGAACCCCGGGTCCTCCGGCAGCAGCAGGTGCGACGTCGCGTGGCTGTGCTCCTCCTCGAAGCCCCCGACCGCCGCGACCCCCGCCACGGCCCGCCGCGTCGAGTGCAGGTACGGCGCGAGCCCCACCCCGTCCGCGACCGCGTGCCCCAGCCCCGTGGCCGTCTCCGCGTACCCCAGCACGACGGCCCGCGCCGCCTCCGCGTCACCGAGCAGTTCCCGGACCCGGCGCCCGAGCCCGGCCCCGGCCTCGTACACGACCGCCGGAGCCGCCGGCACGTGCTTGCCCAGCACGTTCGAGACGAGCAGATGCGCCCGCTTGGGGTTGCGCCGCAGCGCCAGCCCCAGAAGCCCTGGCAGCCGCGCGTCACCGTCCAGGGAGACGCCGAGCCGCTCGGCAACCCACGCTCCGGTCCACACCCCGCTCACGCGCCCGCTCACGCGCCCGCCCGGACACTCGCCGCCAGCAGTTCCACAAAGCTCACGTCCTCCCGCGCGACGCCGAACACCTCGGCGCGCAGCATGATCCGCTGGGCCCAGGCCCGGTGCGGCTTCACTTCGTTCATCTTGTTCGTGTAGGCGGACCGCAGCACTCCGCCGCCGTCCCGCTCAGGCCGCAGGATGTCCTGCGCGTCGCTGAACTCCTCGTGGCTGACCACGGACAGGGCGTGTACGGGGGCGACGTGCGAGGGGTGGATGCACGTCTTGCCCTGGAGCCCGTTCGCCCGGTCGAGCTGGATCTCGCGCAGGAGCCCGTCCATGTCGTGCTCGATGAGCGCGGTGCGCAGCTCCTCCGCGGGACCGGCGAAGGGCGTCCGCCGCAGCTGCGGCTTGAACATCCGCTCGTGCTGTCTGAAGTACTCCCACACGGGCCCGGTCACGGTGAACCCGCTGCCGTCGGCGCGCCCGAGCACGTTCACGACATCGGCGATCACGGAAGCGACGAGCTGGACGTCGTACGCGGTCATGTCGGGCGCGCGGCGCAGCCCGTACGCGGAGCAGAAGTCGGTGACGCCGAGCCGGAGGGCGAGCACCCGGTCGCGGTACTTGTCGACGGTGCGGGAGATCCCGGCGAGGGTCTCGCGCCGCGTCTCCAGGTGGAGCAGTTCGGGGGACTCCAGCACCGGCATGGCGAACAGCCGCTGCCCGCACTCGGCTTCGGCTTCGGTGAGGGCCTCCAGGAAGGGCACGCCGCGGTCCTCGGTGAACTTCGGCAGGACGAAGCCGGAGAGCAGCCGGCCGGCGGGCCCGAGCCGCCGTACGAGGTCGGTGATCTGTGCGGGCTCGCGCACGCGGATGAACAGCAGCGGGGCCGGGGCACCGGCCCGGTCCAGTTCGGCGAACTGCCGGACGAGGTTCTCCTCGGCGGCGACGACGTCGTGGTCGCCTATGGAGTCCTCCAGGCAGAGGACCATGGACACGACCCCCCGCTCGGTCTGCTTGACGACGTCCGCCGCGAGGGAGGGCCGCGTGCCGGGAGCGTAGAGCGTGGCGCCGAGGGCGACGGAGAGCGTGCGGGCCGGGGAACCGGCGTCGAAGGCGACCGGCTCCTGGTGGAACAGCCCATTCCGCACTGAGGGCGCAAGGTGTTCGAAATGCCTCATTACTCTCCCCGTGGCCACACCCCGCGCGCAGGCTCGTCCAGGCGCAGAGGTGGCCGATTATCGTACGTCCGGCGACGGGTCAAGAGTTCCCCAAGTGCATGAAAATCTAGGGCCCCGTATGAGTCGCCGGAATGTCGGAGCGGGGAGTCCGCGGGTACGTCATGTGCCGGTTTCGTGATCGTCGGCACCGTCGCCGACCCCTGCGTTGTCCCCCGGAGCCGTGGGAGGGCAGGATTGCGGACATGACGCACGCCATGCTGAAGGGGTCGAACATCCCGCTGGACGCCCGCGCCGTGCGGGCCGTACTGCGCTGGACCCCCGGCCCGGGCGTCCCGGACGTGGATGCCTCCGCCCTGCTCGTGGGCGAGAACGGCCGCGTCCGCTCGGACGAGGACTTCGTCTTCTACAACCAGCCCCGGCACCCCTCCGGCGCGGTCCGCCACCTGCCGAAGAAGCGACTGGTCGAGGGCTTGACCGATGCGATCGAGACCGACCTCGGCACGCTGGAGCCGTCCGTGCACCGCGTCGTGCTGGCCGCCTCCGCGGACGGGGGCGACTTCGGCCGGGTGCGGGACCTGTGCGTGCTGCTCTACGACGCCGTGGCGGTCCCCGCGGGGCAGAGCGGCGAGCCGCTCGCGCTGTTCGAGGTCCAGCCGGAGACCGGCTCGGAAACCGCCATGATCTGCGGCGAGCTGTACCGCCGCGGGGAGGGCTGGAAGTTCCGGGCCCTGGGGCAGGGCTACGCGTCGGGGCTGGTCGGACTGGCCACGGAGTTCGGCATCTCGGTGGACGAGTCCGAGGAGACGGGCGGCGCGGGCGGCGCCGGGGAGGCGCCCATCCAGGCGGCGGCCCCGGCGCCCGCCCAGGCGCCCGAGGAGGCGCCCGCCGCCGCGGCCACGGGCGCGCAGGTGCCCGGCCCGGCGCCCGAGCCGGCGCCGCAGCCGCAGCCGCAGCCGGGGTACGGATACCCCCCGCCGCCTCCCGCGCCGCCCACGGTGCCGCCGGCGACGCCCCAGCCCCAGCCCGCGTACGGCTATCCGCACCAGCCCGCGCCCACGGGCGCGCCCGCCTACGGCTATCCGCAGTACCGGCCCGCGCCGGACCCGTCGTTCAGGCTGCCGCCGCAGGGGCCGCAGTTCCTGCCGAACCGCTGACAGCGCCGCACCGCAGCACCATCCCGGGGGCCCGCGCCCGCACCGCCCTCGCCGGCCGCGGCGTGACGGCCTCCGCGCAGGAGGCTGTCACACCTTCGTCTTGTATCCCCTCCCCCACTGCAGCCCCCACCCGTACAGCCGGTCCAGCTCCGCCTGGAACCCGTACACGTATTTCATCTCGCGCCGCAGCACGATCTCGCCCTTGACGTTCTCCAGCATCACCACGGCGCACGACCGCGCCTCCGGTGCGCGCTCGGCGAGCGCGATCTCGATCCGGGGCCCGTTGCCGGGGTAGAGCGTCACGAGGGCGTGCGTACGGTCGAACGCCGGGGTGCCGTCATAGATGTAGACGAAGATCAGCAGCCGTTTGAAGTCGGCGCGGTGGTCCATGTTGATGTAGATCGTCTCACCCGACCCCGACCCGAAGCGGTCGTCACCGCTCAGCTGGACGTACGGCGGCGAGTTGATGCTGCCCAGTATGTTGCCGAGGGGCTGCACCACGCCTTTGGAGCCGTCCTGGAGCTCGTACAGACAGGCGAGGTCGAGGTCCACGTTGACCATGGCCGGGCCCTGCGCCTGCACCATCTCGGGCCGGAATTTCCGCATGGGGTGCCGTAGCCCCTGGCCCAGCCCGGCCCTGTCGCCGAAGTCCGAGGTGCGCATCCGCCAGGAGAGGTTGACGCGCAGGTTTCCGGTGACCGCTCCCTGTTTGGTGAGGGAGAACGAGGGATGACGCTTGGTCAGCTCGACGGCGCCGTTGACCCCGCCGAAGTCGAGCTGCTGCGCGGCCGCGCGCCCCCAATTGCTGAAGAACCTGTCCCAGACCGCCATGACCGACGAACCCCCCATCCTTTTCTGGCGCATTTCCCGCTCAACTGCCGCGGGGCGGCCGTGAGGTGAGCCTCACGACCGCCCCGCTGAGAGCGTTCCTCAAATGTGCCAGGGTCACACCCCGGAAGCGACCTCCGGCTTGGCGCCGGAGCCGTCTCCGGACTCCGCCTCCTTGCGGTTGCGCAGCACAGAGGACAGGAACGACAGCCCGATGAGGAGCACGCCGATGAGACCCGTGACGACCTCGGGGATCTCATACTTGATGCTGATCAGCAGGATGGCGGCGAGGGCGCCGATGGCGTAGTGCGCGCCGTGCTCCAGATAGACGTAGTCGTCCAGGGTCCCCTTGCGGACGAGGAAGACCGTCAGGGACCGGATGTACATGGCGCCGATGCCGAGACCGAGGGCCATCACGAAGATGTCGTTGGTGATGGCGAAGGCGCCGATGACACCGTCGAAGGAGAAGGACGCGTCGATGACCTCCAGGTAGAGGAACATGAAGAAGGCGGCCTTGCCGGCGAGGCCGACGACCGAGCCGCCGCCCTTCTTCGCACCGGCGGGCACCGCGTCCTCCACGGCCCCGTCCTCGCCCTCCTCGTCTTCCTCGGCCTCTTCCAGGCGGTTCTCGAAGAAGTCGGAGATTCCGCCGACGATCAGGTAGGTGACGAGGCCGCCGATTCCGGCGAGCAGGACCGTGGTGGCCTTGTCGATCGTGCCCTCACCGTCGTGCACCGGAACGGCGGTGGCGAAGGTGGTGGCGGCGATGATCAGCACGACCAGGGAAACGACGACGGAGAGGGTGTCCAGCTTGCCGAGCTTGGCGAGCGGCTTCTCCAGCCAGGCGAGCCACTTGATGTCCCGGTCCTCGAAGATGAAGTCCAGGAAGATCATCAGGAGGAACATGCCGCCGAAGGCGGCGATGGCCGGGTGGGCGCTGGTGACGAGGGCTTCGTAGCGATCGTGGTCCTGAATCGCGACCCTGACCGCCTCGATCGGTCCCAGCTTCGCCGTGATGGCGACGATGACGACCGGGAAGACGAGCCTCATGCCGAAGACGGCGATGAGGATGCCCACGGTCAGGAACATCTTCTGCCAGAACGGGTTCATCTTCCGGAGGATTCCGGCATTGATGACCGCGTTGTCGAACGAGAGCGAGATCTCGAGGACGGACAGTATCGCGACGATCGCGAGCCCCTGCCACCCCCAGAGGACACCGGCCAGGGCCAGTCCGGCCGCCGTGATGGCGAACGACCAGCCAAAGGTTTTCAGGAGCACTGGCTACCCAATCCTTCGTTATGGGGTTTCCCCCGCGCCGTGCGCGGCTTTACGAAACGTTGACCCCGAAGTCTAGGGCGATGCCGCGCAGGCCTGATGCGTACCCCTGCCCGACCGCTCGGAACTTCCACTCGCCTCCGTAGCGGTACACCTCGCCGAAGATCATCGCCGTCTCGCTGGAGGCGTCCTCGCTGAGGTCGTAGCGGGCGAGCTCGGAGCCGTCGGCCTGGTTGACGACGCGGATGTAGGCGTTGCTGACCTGGCCGAAGCTCTGGCCGCGGACATCGGCGTCGTGGATGCTCACCGGGAAGACGATCTTGTCGCAGGCGGCGGGGACCTTGGTCAGGTCGACCAGGATCGTCTCGTCGTCGCCGTCGCCCTCACCGGTGAGGTTGTCGCCAGTGTGTTCGACGGAGCCCTCGGGGCTCTTGAGGTTGTTGTAGAAGACGAAGTACTCGTCGCCGAGCACACGGCCCGTGGCGCACAGCAGGGCGCTGGCGTCGAGGTCGAAGGGGGCTCCGGTGGTGGAGCGCGCGTCCCAGCCGAGACCGACGGTCACGTTGGTGAGGTTGGGTGCGGCCTTGGAGAGGGAGACATTGCCTCCCTTGGCGAGCGTGACGCCCATGATCTTGTTTCCTCCCCGAGTCGAGATCCGGCGCCCGGGCTTGCCGCGGGGCGCCGGTGCGCGTCCGGCGCCGCACTCCCGCGGGGGCGGGGGTGCGGCGCCGGACGCGGACGGCCTGCCTGATCAGACGTTGACGCCGAAGTCCTGGGCGATGCCGCGCAGGCCCGAGGCGTAGCCCTGGCCGATGGCGCGGAACTTCCACTCGGCGCCGTGGCGGTAGAGCTCGCCGAAGACCATGGCGGTCTCGGTCGAGGCGTCCTCGCTGAGGTCGTAGCGGGCCAGCTCGGTGTTGTCGGCCTGGTTCACGACGCGGATGTAGGCGTTGCGCACCTGGCCGAAGCTCTGCTGCCGCGACTCGGCCTCGTAGATCGAGACCGGGAAGACGATCTTGGCGACGTCGGCGGGCACACCGGCCAGGTTGACCTTGATGACCTCGTCGTCGCCCTCGCCCTCACCGGTGAGGTTGTCACCCTGGTGCTCGACAGAGCCGTCGGGGCTCTTGAGGTTGTTGAAGAAGACGAAGTTCTGGTCGTTGGCGACCTTGCCCTGGTCGTTCGTCAGCAGCGCGCTGGCGTCCAGGTCGAAGTCCGTACCGGTGGTGGTACGGGCGTCCCAGCCGAGACCGACGATGACCGCGGTCAGGTTGGGGGCCGCCTTGGTCAGCGAGACGTTGCCGCCCTTGCTGAGACTGACTCCCACGAGTCCTCCATTGGTTTTCGAGGGGCCAGGAGTCTCACCTGCGCCCCCGTTGTGCGATGGCAACCGGTCAACGTCTGGATCCTAGTGACCGGTTCCCGGCGATGGCATGGTTCTCGGCGCGGATGGCTCCGCACCCGGCGGCGCGGCCGGCTCAGAGAGCGGCGAGCGCCTTGGTGTACTCGTCCAGGTCGCGCGCGTCGGGCAGGCCGTTGACGACCGTCCAGCGCACGACGCCTTCCTTGTCGATGATGAAGGTGCCGCGCACCGCGCAGCCCTTCTCCTCGTCGAAGACGCCGTAGTCGCGGCTGACGTTGCCGTGCGGCCAGAAGTCGGAGAGCAGCGGGTAGGTGAGGCCCTCCTGCTCGGCGAAGACGCGCAGCGAGAACGGGGCGTCGTTGGAGACGGCCAGCAGCTGCACGTCGTCGTTGACGAACTTCGGCAGCTCGTCGCGCAGGGCGCACAGCTCGCCGGTGCACACGCCGGTGAAGGCGAAGGGGTAGAAGAGCAGGACTACGTTCTTCTCGCCGCGGAAGTCGGAGAGCCGGACGGTCTCGCCGTGCTGGTTCCGCAGCTCGAAGTCCGGAGCCTTGGTGCCGACCTCGATCGCCATGTTCGAAATCCTTCTTCTCGGCAGGGCCGGTCCGCGAGGCCTGCCCGGCCCCGGCCACCGGCGGGTAGGCCGCCAGTGTGTCACCGAGCCCCCCGGGGGACGCACGGAGCCCCCCGGGCAGCGGACTGCCGGGGGGCTCGGTGCGGGTGTCGGGGCGCCTGCCCTGGGCTAGCGCTTGGGGGCGGCCAGGCGGGTGCCGGTCCAGTCCTTGGCCACGCTGATGCTCTTGGTCTGCGAGAGACCGGCGGTCTGCGAGGCGTCCTGGATGTCGCTCGGCTCGATGTAGCCGTCGCGGCCCGTCTTGGGCGTCAGCAGCCAGATGTTGCCGCCGTCCTCAAGCAGGCCGATGGCGTCCACCAGCGCGTCCGTGAGGTCCCCGTCCTCATCCCGGAACCACAGCAGGACGACGTCGGCCACGTCGTCATATTCCTCGTCGACGAGGTCCTGGCCGATGAGGGACTCAATACCTTCACGGAGATCATGATCGACGTCGTCGTCGTAGCCGATCTCCTGGACCACCTGTCCGGGCTCGAAACCCAGCCTTCCGGCCGGATTGGTCCGCTCCTCCGCGTGGTCCGCGGTCGCGCTCACGGATTTCCTCCTGTCATCCTTCGAGACGTTGCATTCGGCTCGCGCGTACGCGAAACGATGGGCGTAGTCCACACGTGACGGACGGATCGCGCAAGTACCCGGCCATCGAGACCGCCGAAACGTTGACGGACGCGGACGTCCTGTGGCAACTCCAACCCTGAGGCTGGAGGGGAGAGTGATTCACCACACAGAACTTTGCCCCTTTTGCGAAGTTACTCCATGTGATTCCACGGAGCGACCCCGAACAGCCGTACACGGGGAACCCCCTTTGGGGGCGTAAGGTTGCGATTTGGCCGCCCCGGGCGACCAACAAACGCTGCTTCGTCTCACCCGTGGTGGTTACCGCCCAGTAGAGATGACGTTTCCGCCGCCGCGGTCCACGATGGGAGCCGGCGCCAGATAAGCAGCCCCATATTTGACCGCGTGCGCAGCAACACCGCGTGCAGAGCACGACCACGACCGACAGCGAAGGAACAGCGTGGCTTCCGGATCCGATCGCAACCCGATCATCATTGGCGGCCTTCCCAGCCAGGTCCCGGACTTCGATCCCGAAGAGACCCAGGAGTGGCTCGACTCGCTCGACGCAGCCGTCGATGAGCGAGGCCGGGAACGTGCCCGCTACCTCATGCTTCGCCTGATCGAGCGGGCTCGCGAGAAGCGCGTCGCCGTGCCCGAGATGCGCAGCACGGACTACGTCAACACGATCGCGACCAAGGACGAGCCGTTCTTCCCCGGCAACGAGGAGATCGAGCGCAAGGTCCTGAACGCGACCCGCTGGAACGCGGCCGTGATGGTTTCCCGGGCGCAGCGCCCGGGCATCGGCGTCGGCGGCCACATCGCCACCTTCGCCTCCTCCGCCTCGCTGTACGACGTGGGCTTCAACCACTTCTTCCGCGGCAAGGACGAGGGCGACGGCGGCGACCAGATCTTCTTCCAGGGTCACGCCTCCCCCGGCATCTACGCCCGCGCGTTCCTGCTGGACCGGCTCTCCGAGCGGAACCTGGACTCGTTCCGCCAGGAGAAGTCCAAGGCCCCCTACGGCCTGTCGAGCTACCCGCACCCGCGCCTCATGCCGGACTTCTGGGAGTTCCCGACCGTCTCGATGGGCCTCGGCCCCCTCGGTGCGATCTACCAGGCCCGCATGAACCGCTACATGGAGGCGCGCGGCATCGCCGACACCTCCAAGTCGCACGTCTGGGCGTTCCTCGGTGACGGCGAGATGGACGAGCCGGAGTCGCTCGGCCAGCTGTCCATCGCCGCCCGTGAGGGCCTGGACAACCTGACCTTCGTCGTCAACTGCAACCTGCAGCGCCTCGACGGCCCGGTCCGCGGCAACGGCAAGGTCATGCAGGAGCTGGAGTCGCAGTTCCGCGGCGCCGGCTGGAACGTGATCAAGCTGGTCTGGGACCGCTCCTGGGACCCGCTGCTGGCCCAGGACCGGGACGGCATCCTGGTCAACAAGCTCAACAGCACTCCGGACGGCCAGTTCCAGACGTACGCCACCGAGACCGGTGCGTACATCCGCGACCACTTCTTCGGCGACGACCACCGTCTCCGCAAGATGGTCGAGGGCATGACCGACGACCAGATCCTGCACCTGGGCCGCGGCGGTCACGACCACAAGAAGATCTACGCGGCGTACGCGGCGGCCAAGGCCCACAAGGGCCAGCCGACCGTGATCCTCGCGCAGACCGTCAAGGGCTGGACCCTGGGTCCGAACTTCGAGGGCCGCAACGCGACCCACCAGATGAAGAAGCTCACGGTCGAGGACCTCAAGCGCTTCCGCGACCGCCTCCACATCCCGATCGCCGACAAGGAGCTGGAGTCCGGCCTGCCGCCGTACTACCACCCGGGTCGCGACTCGGAGGAGATCCAGTACATGCACGACCGCCGCAACGCGCTCGGCGGATACGTGCCGACCCGCGTCGACCGGTCGAAGCCGCTGGCCCTCCCGGACGACAAGGTCTACGCGACCGCCAAGAAGGGCTCGGGCCAGCAGTCGATCGCCACCACCATGGCGTTCGTCCGCATCCTGAAGGACCTCATGCGGGACAAGGAGATCGGCAAGCGCTTCGTGCTGATCGCCCCCGACGAGTACCGCACCTTCGGCATGGACGCGTTCTTCCCGTCGGCCAAGATCTACAACCCGCTCGGCCAGCAGTACGAGTCCGTGGACCGCGAGCTGCTGCTCGCGTACAAGGAGTCGCCGACCGGCCAGATGCTGCACGACGGCATCTCCGAGGCGGGCTGCACGGCCTCGCTGATCGCGGCGGGCTCCGCCTACGCGACGCACGGCGAGCCGCTGATCCCGGTCTACGTCTTCTACTCGATGTTCGGCTTCCAGCGCACGGGTGACCAGTTCTGGCAGATGGCCGACCAGCTGTCGCGCGGCTTCGTGCTCGGCGCCACCGCGGGCCGCACCACCCTGACGGGTGAGGGTCTGCAGCACGCCGACGGCCACTCGCAGCTGCTGGCGTCCACCAACCCGGGCGTCGTCTCCTACGACCCCGCGTTCGGCTTCGAGATGGCGCACATCGTCAAGGACGGTCTGCGGAGGATGTACGGCGAGAACGCCGAGAACGTCTTCTACTACCTGACCGTCTACAACGAGCCGATCCAGCACCCGGCCGAGCCGGCGGACGTGGACGCCGACGGCATCCTCAAGGGTCTGTACCGCTTCTCGCAGGGTGAGAAGGGCGCGATCCCGGCCCAGATCCTCGCCTCGGGCGTGGCGGTGCCGTGGGCGATCGAGGCCCAGAAGATCCTCGCCGAGGAGTGGGACGTCAAGGCGGACGTCTGGTCGGCCACCTCCTGGAACGAGCTCCGCAGGGACGCGATCGAGGCCGAGGAGCACAACCTCCTGCACCCGGAGGAGGAGCTCCGCGTCCCGTACGTGACGCAGAAGCTCCAGGGCGCCGAGGGCCCGTTCGTGGCCGTCTCCGACTGGATGCGTGCCGTGCCGGACCAGATCTCGCGCTGGGTGCCGGGTGCGTACCAGTCGCTGGGTGCGGACGGCTTCGGCTTCGCCGACACGCGTGGCGCCGCCCGTCGCTTCTTCCACATCGACGCCCAGTCGATCGTCCTGGCCGTGCTCACCGAGCTCGCCAAGCAGGGGAAGGTCGACCGCTCGCTGCTGAAGCAGGCGGTGGACCGCTACCAGCTGCTGGACGTCACGGCTGCCGACCCGGGCGCGGCCGGCGGCGACGCGTAGTCGCTCCGGAGCGACGCGTAGTCGCTCCGGCTCATCCCTACTGCCGCCGCCCCCGGCCAGCTCTGCTGGCCGGGGGCGGCGGCAGTTTTCGGTGAGCTAGTGCTCCCACACCTTGTACGCCCGGACGACGTACGGGCTCTCCGGGACCCATGTCCCCGAGGGGTACGTCGAGAACTCACCCGTCTCCGCGCACGTAGCGCTCTGATACGTAGTAACAGGGCGCCCCGTGCGGTTGGCGAGGGCCGCCGCGCTGCCGCCCGCCGGTAAGGTCACGCAATCCTCGATGCCGATGTCCGCGAGCTCGCTCGTACTGCGCGTCCCGCGGAAGCCGGTCTTCGTCCACAGGCACAGTTGCCCGGCGGCGCAGGGGCCGAGCCGCTCCCTGCCCGCCGCGGCGGCCGCGCCGGCCGTGGGCGCGCAGAGCAGGGCCAGCGCGGCGGACGCGGTGACGGCGGCGGCGACGGTGCGGATCGTACGCATGAACATCACTCCCTGTGTCGGTGCTGTCGCACACCGCATCCTGACGGGAGTGACGGACGCTGCCAAGAGGGCCCCGCGGTGCGGGGCCCTGATAGGGGAAGGCGTGCGTCCGGGTCAGATGTGGGCCGCGCCGGACGCCGCCTCGGGGTTCGATCCGCGCTTGGTGAACAGCGCGACCAGGGCGGCACAGGCCGCGACGACGCCCGCAACGGTGAAGGACAGGTTCATCCCTGACACGAAAGTGTCATGCGCGACGTCCGTGATCTTCCCCGCCAGCTCCGGCGGCGCCCCGGGCGGCACCGGCGCCACGCCGACCGCGACGGCGTCCGCCGCCCCGGCCGCCTGCTGCGGCGTGCCGGCGGGCAGCCCCGCCTCCGCCCACTTGCCGGGCAGGGTGTCGTCGACGCGGGCGGCCATGACGGCGCCGAGGACGGCCGTCCCGAGCGAGCCTCCCACCTGCATGGCGGCCTGCTGCAGGCCGCCCGCGACGCCGGCGTGCTCCAGCGGGGCGTTGCCGACGATGACTTCGGTGGCGCCGACCATGACCGGGGCGAGGCCGAGGCCGAAGAGGGCGAACCACACCGACATCACGCCCGTGCCGGACCCGGCTTCGAGGCGGGCCATGCCGAAGCAGGCGGCGGTGGTCAGCAGCATGCCCGCGACCAGCGGGATCCGCGGCCCCACGCGGGTGATGAGCGCGCCCGCGGCGGGCGAGCCGACGATCATCATGCCGGTGAGCGGCAGCAGGTGCAGGCCCGAGTCGACGGGACTCATGCCGTGCACGTTCTGCAAGTAGAAGGTGACGAAGAACAGGCCGCCGATGAAGGCGAACGCCATCAGCAACATCAGGACGGTGCCGGCGGTCAGCGGCACGGAGCGGAAGAGCCGCAGCGGCAGCAGCGGTTCGCGGGCCCTGGCCTCCCAGAAGGCGAAGAGGAGGAGGGCGAGGGCCGCGCCCGCCAGGAACAGCAGCGTCTTCGCGTCCCCCCAGCCCCAGTCACGGGCCTTGATCAGCGCCCAGACGAGGCAGAACATCCCGGCCGAGAGCAGGCCGATGCCGGGGAGGTCGAAGGAGCGCGGGGCGTGGGCGGCCCGGTGGTCCCTGAGGATGGTGAGGCCGAGGACGAGGGCGACGACGCCGACCGGCACGTTGATGAAGAACACCGACTGCCAGTTGACGTGTTCGACGAGGACGCCGCCGAGGATGGGGCCGCCGGCGGTCGAGGCGCCGATCACCATGCCCCAGATGCCGACGGCCATGTTGAGCTTGCCGGCCGGGAAGGTGGCGCGCAGCAGGCCGAGCGCGGCCGGCATCAGCAGCGCGCCGCAGAGTCCCTGCAGGACCCGGAAGACGACGACGGCCGACACGCTGCCGGAGAGCGCGATGGCTCCGGAGGCGACGGCGAAACCGGTGGTACCTATGAGGAAGGTCAGCCGGTGACCGAACCGGTCACCCAGCTTGCCCGCGGTGATGAGCGCGACCGCGAGGGCGAGGAGGTAGCTGTTGGTTATCCACTGGACATCGGCGAGCGAGGCGTGGAGGTCATCCCGGATGACGGGATTCGCGACGGCGACGATCGTGCCGTCGAGCGCGACCATCATCACGCCTATCGCCACGGTAACGAGGGTCAGCCAGGGGTGGCCGCGGAGCCCCTTGCGGGAACCGAGGTCCGGCTGCGCCTCGGCGACAGCGGTCTGAGACGTCATGCGGAGAATTATGTCAGTGCCTGCCAATTGGCCGTCGACCGCATGCGCCGGTGTCTGCCATATCTCCGGATGGCTATCCTGAGCAGCACAAACGTGGCGGAGGAGAGACGATCCATGCACGCGATCGAGGGTGCGGCGGCCCGCCCGGCGGCGCCGTCCGGGCTGCGCGAGCGGAAGAAGCGGCGCACGCGGGACACCCTGATCCGGTCCGCCCTGGAGCTGTTCGCCCGCAAGGGCTACGAGCGCACCACCGTCGACGAGATCGCCGAGGCCGCGGAGGTCTCCCAGCGCACCTTCTTCCGCTACTTCGCGAACAAGGAGGAGGTCGCGCTGGCGATGCAGACCGCCGTCGACGCCCTCTTCCTCGCCACGCTGCGCTCCCGGCCCGCCGCCGAGGCCCCCTTGCCCGCCCTGCGCGGGGCCGTCCTCGGCACGTGGGACGGCGCGCGCGCCGTCATCGAGGCGGTCGTGCCGCTGGAGCTGCACCTGTGCACGTACCGGCTGATCGAGTCGACGCCCCAGCTGCTGGCGGCGCGGCTGCGCGCGCTCTCGGAGGTGGAGGAGCGACTGGCCCTGGAGATCGCCCGGCGCGAGGGGCTGGATCCGCGGGCCGACCCCCGGCCGCACGTCCTGGTGGCCGCGTTCGGCGGGGTGATGCGCGTCACGACGCGGGCCTGGGGCGAGCGCGGTGAGGGCGGTCTGGACGATCTCCGGGAGCTCACCGTGGCCTATCTGGACCAGCTCGGCCCGGCATTGGCGGAAAACTGGCGCGCTTGATCGAGAAAACCACGCTTGTGCCCAATTCGCCCCACTCAAACGTGAGATAGCTCACGGACTCCTCAGTCGCCGCCGGGTTTCTCCTAGGGTGTTTCGCGGTGACTTCCTTCCCGGAGCTCGGCTCCCCCTCCTCCGTACCGTGGACGACCACGGCCACCGTGTGGCGCGCACTGCTCGCCCTGGCCGTGGTCTTCGTGATGCTCGGCACGACCGGCTGGACGGCCGTCAGAAGCCACAAGGCGGCCGGGGACGCCCGTACGGTCTCGCTCAGCGCCTGGCTGCACGGCTCCGTGGCGGGCCGCCCGCTGCCGGCCCCCGGGACGGCCTCCGACACCGTGGCCCGCTTCTTCGCCTCCCTCACCGGCGCCCAGCAGACGCGGCTCGCCGACGAGTACCCCCTCGTCGTCGGCAACCTCAACGGCGCCCCGCCCGCCCTGCGCTACCGCGCCAACCGCGCCGCCCTCGACCAGGCCCGCGCCGTCGAGAAGCGCCGCAGCCACGCGAGCGGCCTCAGCCCCGTCGGCCGCCGGGAAGCGCTGCGCCGCATGCACCGCTTCGAGTCCCTGCGGGAGGACGGGCGGCAGATCCTCGCCTTCGACCCCACCGGCGACGGCCGGGTCGCGGAGGTCATCGGCGACCTCGACCAGGCCCGGCGGGTCTCCGTCGTCGTCCCCGGCGTCGACACCAACCTGCTCACCTTCGAGAAGTCCCAGCGCTCCTACAGCGCCCCCGTCGGCATGGCCCGCTCCCTCTACGCCGCCGAGCGCAAGACCGCCCCCGGCACCCGCACGGCCGTCATCGCCTGGGCCGACTACACCTCGCCCGCCGGCGTCGGCATGGACGCCGCCACCGGCAAGCTCGCCGCCGAGGGCGCGCTGCGGCTGCGCGCCGCGGTCCGCGCGCTGCCCGGCGACTCCCGGGTCGCCCTCGTCTGCCACAGCTACGGCTCGGTGGTGTGCGGCGTCGCCGCGCGCGACCTGTCCCCGCGCGTCACCGACGTCGCCGTCGCCGGCAGCCCCGGGCTGCGCGCCGACCACGTCTCCGAGCTGCGGACCAGCGCCCGGATATGGGCCATGCGCGACCCGGACGACTGGATCCAGGGCGTGCCCCACCTGGAGGTCGGCGGCCTCGGCCACGGCGCCGACCCCGTCTCGCAGGGCTTCGGGGCGCGCGTGATGTCCGCCCGCGGCGCGGAGGGCCACGCCGGCTACTTCGAGCCCGGCACGACGAGCCTCGCCAACTTCGCGGGCATCGGCGTCGGCGCGCCGGCGACGGTCAGCTGCGCCGACGACAGCACGTCCTGCACCGAAGGCGCGTAGCGCCGTAGGCGGCACGTACGGTCCGGGGCGCCCTCCCAATGCCGCCGGACCCTCGCCGCGGGGGCTGATCACCGCGACGGCGGAACCTTCTTCTGCCGGGGCAGACACCTTCCTTCCGCCGCAACGGCGAAGCACCACGACGCCGTAGCCCGGCGGTGCCGGACCGGGCTCGGGCGTACGTGAGGGCAACGCGCGTAGCAACCCGCTCCCCGCAGGGGGACGCGTGGGCAGGGGCCGCATACGATGACGGGCATGGGTGATGTGCTGACGGGTTTCCACACCGTCTGGGAGTTCGACACCGACTCCGTGCTCATCCGCTTCGAACGGGGGATCCGCACGCCGAAGCTGCTCCAGGCGCTCGGTGAGCGACGCATCCCCTACGAGGCGCTCGCGGCCGTCGAACTGGCCCCGGGAAAGCGCGGGACGGTGGTGCTGCGCGCGGTGCCGAGACCGGGCGCCGATCCGCTGATGGACGTCGCGGACGGCCAGCTCAAGGAGAGCACCGACCCGTACCGGCTGGTGCTGCCCGAGCAGCGCGACGCCCTCGCCGAGTACTACGCCGACGAGATACGGGCCGCCCTCGGCCCGGACGCGGCCGATCCCGCCCTGCGCCCGCTCGTCGCGGCGCCCGCTCCCCCGCCGTCCTTCAAGGCCTACGACGGCAAGGCCTCCTTCGACGGCCGGTCCGTCGCCTTCCGCTGGTTCTGGACGGGCGCCTCGTCCGCCAAGTGGAAGGCCGGCGACCAGCGCTTCGCCGTCGAGGAGCTGTCGGGCGTCGAGTGGCGCTCCCCCGAGCTCGCCGGCGGCTATCTGCGGCTCGTGCCGCGCGGCGGCGAGGACCAGCAGCCCGGCCAGGCCGACCAGGATCCGGCGGCCGTCGTCTTCGGCATGGGCTACGGCCTGCTGCACGAGTCGCTGCCCTTCGGCGCGGCCGTCCTCGAAGCGGTCCGCGCCGCGGCCCCCAGCGTGCCGGCCGCGCGCGTGCCGGCCGCCCGCCCGGACCCGGGCGGCATCGCCGACCGCATCCGCCACCTGGGCGCGCTGCACGACGCGGGGCTCCTGACCGACGACGAGTTCAGCGCGAAGAAGGCCCAGCTCCTGGCCGAGCTGTGACCGGGCCCCTGCTACCGGTGCTACCCGGGTATGACCCGCAAGCCCCCACCACGGTGTGACGACCGCGCGCGGGCCGCGGCCTAGGGTGAGGGGGTCATGCCCCAGTCACTCCCCGCCCCCCTCGCCCTGGCACGTGCCTACCTGATCGACGTCTGCACACCCGCCGGGCCGCCCGTGCCGCTGGGCGGCCGGTCGCGCCGCCGCTGGGTGCGGAAGCTGCCCTACGTGGTCGCCGCGCTCTTCACCGCCCTGCTGCTGCCGCTGACCGCCAACGTGCTGGCGAACGAGTACGGCCTGGGCTTCGGCCTCGCGCTGTCCCTCGCCGTCGCCCAGGCCGTGCCGCTGCTCGTCGCCGTCCGCAGGCCCCTGCTCGCCTGGGCGATCGCCTTCGCGGCGAGCGTCGCCGCGGCGGCGGCCCTGCTCTCCGAGCCGGTGAACCACGACTGGACCTGGCCGTGGCCGCCCCCGACCGTCATCGGCATGCTGCTGTTGCTGCTCGCGGTCGGCATGCGCGAGCGGCGCCCGACGCTCGTCGCCGTCTGGCTGGCCACCGGCGTCGCGGGCGCGGTCCTGCGGAGCGTGTCGCCCGAGCGCAGCTCCAGCAACGTCTGGATCACGCTGTTCGTCGTCGGCGGCATGCTGATGCTGCTCGCCGGGGCGCTGCGCGAGCGCGGGGACGCGCGGCGGGCGCTCGCCGAGCAGGAGACGATCAGCGAGGCCGAGCGGGCCCGGCGCACCCTGCTGGAGGAGCGCACGCGCATCGCCCGCGAGCTGCACGACGTCGTCGCCCACCACATGTCGGTGATCACCGTGCAGGCGGACAGCGCCCCGTACCGGCTCGCGGGCCTGCCGGAGGAGGCGCGCGAGGAGTTCGGCACGATCGCCGCGACGGCGCGGGAGTCGCTGACCGAGATGCGGCGGCTGCTGGGGGTGCTGCGCAGCGAGGACGCCTCCGGCGCGGGCGGCGCCGAGCGGGCGCCGCAGCCGGGCGTGGCCCGGATCCCGCAGCTGGTCGAGGCGACCGTGCGCTCCGGGCTGCCGGTGGAGCTGGCCATGCCGGATCCGCTGCCGGAGGCGGTGCCGCAGACCGTGGACCTCTCCGCGTACCGCATCGTGCAGGAGGCCCTGGCCAATGTCGTCCGGCACGCGCCGGGCGCGGCCACGCGGGTGTCGGTGTCGGCCGGCGACGCCGGCACGGGCCTTATGGTGCTGGTCGTCAATGCCGCCGCGGCCGACCGGGACGCCCGGCCGGTGGAGACCGGCGGCACGGGCCACGGTCTGGTCGGCATGCGGGAGCGGGTCCGGCTGGTCGGCGGCACGCTCGACACCGGCCCACTGCCGGACGGCGGCTTCCGCGTCGCGGCCCGGCTCCCGTTCACGACCGCTCCGGATGAAGACGAAGAGGACTCCGTTTCGCCATGACCATCAAGGTGATCATCGTCGACGACCAGGCCATGGTGCGGGCGGGCTTCGCCGCGCTGCTGGCCGCCCAGCCCGACATCGACGTCGTCGGCGACGCGGCGGACGGGAAGCAGGGCGTGGACGTCAGCCGCCGCACCCACCCGGACGTCGTGCTGATGGACGTCCGGATGCCGGAGATGGACGGGCTGGAGGCGGCGCGGCGGCTCCTCTCCCCGCCGCCCGGTGTGACGCACCGTCCGAAAGTCCTGATGCTGACGACCTTCGACGTCGACGACTACGTCTACGAGGCGCTGCGCGCGGGCGCGTCGGGCTTCCTGCTCAAGGACGCGCCGCCCGCGGACCTGATCTCGGCCGTGCGGGTCGTGGCCGCCGGGGAGGCCCTGCTGGCCCCGTCCGTGACGCGCCGTCTGATCGCGGACTTCGCCAGGCAGCGCCCGGCGCCGCGCAAGGGCGGCCCGGCGCTGCGGCTGAACGGGCTCACCCCGCGCGAGACCGAGGTCCTGGAGCTCATCGCCCGCGGGCTGTCCAACCAGGAGATCGCGGCCGCCCTGGTGCTGGCCGAGCAGACCGTCAAGACGCACATCGGCAGGGTCCTGGCCAAGCTGGACCTGCGCGACCGCGCCCAGGCGGTGATCTTCGCCTACGAGTCGGGGCTGGTGGCTCCGGGCGGGCGGTGAGGTGACGGCGCGTCATCCGCGCCGCCACCGGAGGGCCCGTCCCCCGCGGGCCCGTTACTCGCGGGCTGTTGCTCGCGGGCCCGTTACCCGTGGTCCGTCATTCGCGGCCGGCCGAGGTGAACGACATGTCGGCGTAGCGGCCGCCCGCGACCTTGTCCGCGATCGGCTCCAGGGCCGCGAGCTCGTCCGCCGTGAGGGTGATGCGGGTCGCGCCCGCGTTCTCCTCCAGGCGGGAGCGGCGGCGCGTGCCCGGGATCGGAACGACCGTCAGGCCGTGCACCTGCGCCTGCTGCTGGAGCCAGGCCAGGGCCACCTGGCCCAGGGAGGCGCCGCGCTCCTGCGCGATCTCCCGGACCGGCTCCAGCAGCGCCGCGTTCGCCGCCGCGTTGCCGCCCGTGAAGCGGGGCATGGTGCGGCGGAAGTCGTCGCCCGACAGCTCCTCGGCCTGCACGAAGGAGCCGGTCAGGAAGCCCCGGCCGAGCGGGGAGTAGGGCACGAGGGCGACGCCCAGCTCCCGCGCCGCCGGCACCACGTGGGCCTCGATGTCGCGGCTGAACAGCGACCACTCCGACTGCACGGCGGCGATCGGGTGCACGGCCTGCGCGGCGCGCAGCTCGCCGCCGGTGACCTCGCTGAGGCCCAGGTGCTTGACCTTGCCCTCGGCCACGAGCTCGGCCATGGCGCCGACCGTCTCCTCGATGGGGACGTTCACGTCGCGCCGGTGCATGTAGTAGAGGTCGATCTCGTCGACGCCGAGCCGCCGCAGGCTGGCCTCGACGGCCCGGCGGATGTACGGGCGGTCGTTGCGGATCGTCCGGACCTGCGGGTTCTCCGGGTCTATCGAAAGGGCGAACTTGGTGGCCAGGACGACCTGGTCGCGGTGGGCCCGGATGAAGGGCGCGATGAACTTCTCGTTCTCGCCGGCGCCGTAGACGTCGGCCGTGTCGTAGAGGGTGACGCCCAGTTCGAGCGCCCGCTCCAGCGTCGCTCTCGCCTCCCCCTCGTCGGTCGTCGGGCCGTAGGCGAAGCTCATGCCCATGCAGCCGAGCCCCTGCACGCCCACCTCGGGGCCGCCGGTGCCGAGCGTCGCGGTGGCTATCTTGTCGTTGCTGTTGCTCATCAGTACTTCAGGGCCCCTTCGGCCGCCTCGGCCCGGCGCCGGGCGTCGGCATAGATGTCGATCTTGTAGTCGAGCACTTCAAGGGTGCTCCGCAGCTCCGCGATGCGCTTCCGGACGTCCTCGCGGTGCGCGGTCAGCAGCTCTTCCCGCTCCGCCATCGTGTGCTCGCCCTCGCGGACGAGCCGTGCGTAACGGACCATGTCCGCCACCGGCATGCCGGTCAGCCGGAGCCGTCCCACCAGGTCCAGCCAGTCCAGGTCCCGGTCGGTGTAACGGCGCTGACCGGTGTGCGAGCGGTCCACGTGCGGCATCAGCCCGATCCGCTCGTACCAGCGCAGCGTGTGCACCGACAGCCCCGTGCAGCCCGCCACTTCGCTGATCGTGTACCGCTCGCGCCCCACCGGGCGGCCGTGCCGCTGCTGTTCGAGCACGGTGCACACGATGTCCGGCGGTGTCGTCGTCCCTACCGGCACGCTGTCCAAGACGGTCATGGAGCCTTCCCCCTGTTCGCGGGCGTTCGAAGTCGTTGCCCTTGCGATCACCCCAACGCTAGAGAGCTGGAGCGCACTCCAGGCAAGCGAAGACTTGGGGGAATCTTGGCCGGGGCGGGCGGCCGGCGGCCCCGGGATAGGCTCGGATCCATGGAGAGCCTGCGGATGATCGAGAACTGGCCGGTGGACACCGCTGCGGCGGCGGTCGTACGGGCCGACGGCACGACGGCGGGCACGCACGGGCCGGCCGGGCATCGCTTCCCGCTGGCCTCCGTCACCAAACCGCTCGCCGCCTACGCCGCACTCGTCGCCGTCGAGGAGGGCGCGGTCGAGCTGGACGAGCCGGCCGGGCCCGCGGGGTCGACGGTCCGCCACCTCCTCGCCCACACCTCCGGGCTGGCCTTCGACGAGCACCGGGCGATGGCCGAGCCGGGCACGCGGCGGCTCTACTCCAACGCCGGCTTCGACGTCCTCGGCGACCACATCGCCAAGGCCACGGACATCCCCTTCGCGGACTACCTGCGGGAGGCGGTGCTGGAGCCGCTCGGGATGACGGCGACGGACCTCCCGGGCTCACCCGCCAAGGACGGCGTCTCGACCGTCTCCGACCTGGTGCGGTTCGCCGCGGAACTGCAGGCGCCGCAACTGCTGTCGCCGGAGACCGTGGCGGAGGCCACCTCGGTGGCCTTCCCCGGCCTGACCGGCATCCTCCCGGGCTACGGGCACCAGCGGCCCAACGACTGGGGCCTCGGCTTCGAGATCCGCGACGGCAAGTCCCCGCACTGGACGGGCGCGTCGTCCTCGCCCCGCACGTACGGGCACTTCGGGCAGTCGGGCACGTTCCTGTGGGTGGACCCCGCCGCGGGCGCGGCGTGCGTCGCGCTGACGGACCGGGCGTTCGGGCCGTGGGCGATCGAGGTGTGGCCGGCGCTGACGGACGCGGTCCTGGCCGAACTTTCGTAGGCGCTACCGCGCGGTGTCCTCAAACGCCGGACGGGCTGATTTTTTCGGACCGTCCGGTCCTCAGCCGAAGTGCGGCTCGGCGTGCATCTCCCAGCCGAGGAGCTCCGCGTCGGAGCCGACGGCCTCCACCTCCACACCGGAGGCGTCGAGCAGCCGAGCCGCATCCCCGGCACCCAGCAGGAGCTCCCCGTCCAGCCGGACGGACCCCCGGACCACGTGCACGTACAACCAGGGCGCACCCGGCAGCGCACCCCGGGCCCCCGCCGCGAGCCGCCGCACGTGCAGCACCGCCTCCACCCCCGGCAAGCCGTACGACACGTCGTCGCCGACGCCGCGCACCACCTCGTACGAGGGCTCGCCCCCGTACTCCGACGGCGTCAGCCACATCTGCACGAAGCGGAGCGGCTCCGCGCCCTCGTTGCGCTCCGAGTGCCGGACGCCGGCCCCCGCGCTCAGCCGCTGTACGTCGCCGGGCCGCACGACCTCGACGTGTCCCGTGGAGTCCTCATGGGTGAGCTCGCCCTCGACCACCCACGTGACGATCTCGACGTCGCGGTGGGGATGCCCGGCGAACCCCGCCCCGGGCGCGAGCCGCTCCTCGTTGCAGGCCGCGAGCGGCCCGAAGCGCACGTTGTCGGGGTCGTAGAAGCCGGAGAAGGAGAAGGCGTGCCAGGTCTCGATGCCGGCGTCCGGGTCCCCGCCGCGGAAGCGTTCACCGGCTCGCTGGACGGACCGCTGTACGTGCGTCATCGGGCTACGGTAGCCCGGCGACCCCGCACCGGACCCGAATAAGGCAGGCTTGTCCCCGTGCCTGAACCCGCCGCTAACACCCCGCATCCGCACAGCGCCACCCTCCGCCGCCTGGAAAAGTCCTCCGGCACTCTGGCCGCCGCCGCCATCGCCCGGATGGACGCCCAGCTGCCGTGGTACCGGGCGATGCCCCCGGAGAACCGCTCGTGGATCGGCCTGGTCGCCCAGGCCGGCATCGCGGCCTTCACGGAGTGGTTCCGGCATCCGGAGACTCCGCAGGCCATCAGCACGGACGTGTTCGGCACGGCCCCGCGCGAGCTGACGCGGGCGATCACCCTGCGCCAGACGGTGGAGATGGTCCGCACGACCATCGAGGTCATGGAGTCGGCGATCGACGAGGTGGCGGCGCCCGGCGACGAGGGCATCCTGCGGGAGGCCCTGCTGGTCTACGCCCGCGAGATCGCGTTCGCCACCGCGCAGGTCTACGCGCAGGCCGCCGAGGCGCGCGGCGCGTGGGACGCCCGGCTGGAGTCGCTGGTGGTCAACGCGGTGCTGTCGGGCGAGGCGGACGAGGGGGCCCTGTCCCGGGCAGCGGCCCTCGGCTGGAGCGCCCCGGCGAATGTCAGCGTGGTGCTGGGCACCGCCCCGAACGGGGACAGCGAGCTGACGGTGGAGGCGATCCGGCGGGCGGCGCGGCACGCGAAGGTGCAGGTGCTGACGGGTGTGCTCGGTGACCGGCTGGTGGTCATCGCGGGCGGCTCCGACCAGCCGCTGCAGACGGCCAAGGCGCTGATCGGGCCGTTCGCGGCGGGCCCGGTGGTGGCCGGTCCGGTGGTGCCGGACCTGCTGTCGGCGACGCGCTCGGCCGCGGCGGCCGCGGCCGGCCTGAAGGCCTGCGCGGCCTGGCCGGACGCCCCCCGCCCGGTCCTTGCGGATGATCTTCTGCCGGAGCGGGCGATGGCGGGTGACACCACAGCCCGTGATCAGCTGGTGGAGGAGATCTACAGACCGCTACAGGAAGCGGGCTCGGCGCTGCTGGAAACGCTGAGTGTCTACCTGGAACAGGCGAGTAGCTTGGAAGGGGCGGCACGGATGCTGTTCGTCCACCCCAACACCGTGAGATACCGCCTCCGACGTGTGACGGACGTCACCGGCTGGTCACCCTCCGATGTCCGCTCGGCGTTCACGCTGCGAATCGCGCTCATCCTGGGGCGTCTGGCCGACACCGAGACGGCCCTTTAGCCTTTTGTCGAACGTCAACAATTCCCCTGACGGTTCTTGGTCCCCATCCCCACGGGTGGCCGGTACCGTCCACGAGAGAGAGTGTGAGGGTGCTCGTACTCGTCGCTCCCGGCCAGGGCGCTCAGACGCCCGGCTTCCTGACCCCCTGGCTCGACCTCCCCGGTGTCGAAGACCGGCTCCGTGAGTGGTCGGCCGCCATCGGCCTGGACCTCGTCCACTACGGCACGAACGCCGACGCGGACGAGATCCGCGACACCGCCGTCGCCCAGCCGCTGCTCGTGGCGTCGGCGCTGGTCTCGGCCCGGCAGCTGTTTCCGACGGCGGACGACTTCGCCCGCCTGGTGGGTGCGGCCGCGGGCCACAGCGTGGGCGAGCTCGCCGCCGCCGCGCTGACCGGTGTGCTGCCGGAGCGGTCGGCGATGGAGCTGGTCCGCAAGCGCGGTCTGGCCATGGCCGAGGCCGCGGCGGTCACCGAGACGGGCATGGCCGCCCTCCTCGGCGGCGACCCCGAGGTCGTCGTCCCGCACCTGGAGAAGCTCGGCCTGACCCCCGCGAACGTCAACGGCGCGGGCCAGATCGTGGCCGCCGGCACCGCCGAGCAGATCGCGGCGCTGGCCGAGGACAAGCCCGAGGGCACCCGCAAGGTCGTGGCGCTGAAGGTCGCGGGCGCGTTCCACACGCACCACATGGCGCCCGCCGTGTCGGCCCTGGAGGCCGCCGTGCAGGAGCTGTCCCCGGCCGACCCGCACACCCGCTACGTCTCGAACAAGGACGGCGGCGTCGTGGCCTCCGGCGCGGAGGTCGTGCAGCGGCTGGTCGGCCAGGTGGCCAACCCGGTGCGCTGGGACCTGTGCATGGAGACGTTCAAGGAGCTCGGCGTGACGGCCCTGCTCGAAGTGGCCCCCGGCGGTACGCTCACCGGCCTGGCCAAGCGCGCCCTGCCCGGCGTGAAGACCCTGGCCCTGAAGTCGCCGGCCGACCTCGACGCAGCCCGTGAGCTGATCGCCGAGTACGCCGCACCCGCCGGTTCCCCGGCCGAATAAGGAGCCTCAGAGCATGACCGCGAAGATCAAGCCGAGCAAGGGTGCCCCGTACGCGCGCATCCTCGGCGTGGGCGGCTACCGCCCCACCCGGGTGGTGCCGAACGAGGAGATCCTTAAGTACATCGACTCCTCGGACGAGTGGATCCGCTCCCGCTCCGGCATCGCGACCCGGCACTGGGCCGGCCCGGAGGAGACGGTCTCCGCGATGTCGGTCGAGGCGTCCGGCAAGGCCATCGCCGCCGCGGGCATCACCCCCGAGCAGATCGGTGCCGTGATCGTCTCGACGGTCTCGCACTTCCACCAGACCCCGGCGATCGCCACCGAGATCGCGCACAAGATCGGCGCGGGCAAGCCCGCCGCGTTCGACATCTCGGCCGGCTGCGCGGGCTTCGGCTACGGCCTGACGCTCGCCAAGAGCATGGTCGTCGAGGGCTCGGCGGAGCACGTCCTGGTGATCGGCGTCGAGCGGCTGTCGGACCTCACCGACCTGGAGGACCGCGCGACGGCCTTCCTGTTCGGCGACGGTGCGGGCGCCGTGGTCGTCGGCCCCTCGAACGAGCCGGCCATCGGCCCGACCGTGTGGGGCTCCGAGGGCGACAAGTCGCACACCATCAAGCAGACCCTGGGGTGGGACTCCTACCGCACCACCCCGGTCCCCGGCGGAAACGGTCCGGAGGCCCGCACGCCCCTGGACGAGATCCGCTACCCGGCCATCACGCAGGAGGGCCAGGCGGTGTTCCGCTGGGCCGTCTTCGAGATGGCGAAGGTCGCCCAGCAGGCGCTGGACGACGCCGGGGTCAGCGTGGAGGACCTGGACGTCTTCATCCCGCACCAGGCCAACATGCGGATCATCGACTCGATGGTCAAGACCCTCAAACTGCCGGAGAGCGTCACGGTCGCCCGTGACGTGGAGACCACGGGCAACACGTCCGCGGCCTCCATTCCCCTGGCCATGGAGCGGCTCCTGGCCACCGGCGCCGCGAAGAGCGGGGACACCGCGCTCGTCATCGGTTTCGGGGCGGGTCTCGTCTACGCCGCCACGGTCGTTACCCTCCCCTAGGCGAGATCGTCGCGATCCGGCCTCACCGCCGGGCCGCGCAGAGCTCACCGCACCAGCAGTTCTTTATCACGCAGGTTCCACCGCACAAATAGAAGGAGCGCCACATGGCCGCCACCCAGGAAGAGATCCTCAAGGGCCTCGCCGACATCGTCAACGAGATCGCCGGCATCCCGGTCGAGGACGTCAAGCTCGACAAGTCCTTCACCGACGACCTGGACGTCGACTCGCTGTCCATGGTCGAGGTCGTCGTGGCCGCCGAGGAGCGCTTCGACGTCAAGATCCCGGACGAGGACGTCAAGAACCTCAAGACCGTCGGCGACGCCGCGGCCTACATCCTGAAGCACCAGGACTGACCCGACAGCGTTCGTCGCCACCCCGGCGGTGGCGGTTTCACCAGCACCTCTACACGTGGAGACAATTCCTGTGAGCTCGACCAATCGCACCGTGGTCGTCACCGGTATCGGCGCAACCACACCGCTGGGTGGCGACAGCGCGACGACCTGGGAGGCTCTGCTCGCCGGCCGGTCCGGCGTCGGGCCCCTTGAGGGCGAGCGCTACGCCGGCCTGTCGGTCCGGATCGCCGCCGCCGCCGCGGTCGACCCCGAAGACGTCCTGCCCCGCCCGCTCGCCCGCAAGCTGGACCGCTCGGCGCAGTTCGCGCTGATCGCGGCCCGCGAGGCGTGGGCCGACGCGGGCTACACCGCCAAGGCCGGCGAGGACTCCTCCATCGCCCCCGAGCGCCTCGGCACCGTCATCGCCTCCGGCATCGGCGGCGTGACCACCCTGCTCGACCAGTACGACGTGCTCAAGGAGAAGGGCGTCCGCCGCGTCTCCCCGCACACCGTGCCCATGCTCATGCCGAACAGCCCCTCGGCCAACGTCGGCCTGGAGGTCAACGCCCAGGCGGGCGTGCACACCCCGGTCAGCGCCTGCGCCTCCGGCGCCGAGGCCATCGGCTACGCCGTCGAGATGATCCGCACCGGCCGTGCCGACGTGGTCGTCGCCGGCGGCACCGAGGCGGCGATCCACCCGCTGCCCATCACCGCCTTCGCCAACATGATGGCGATGTCCAAGAACAACGAGGAGCCCGAGAAGGCCTCCCGCCCGTACGACAAGGCCCGTGACGGCTTCGTCCTCGGCGAGGGCGCCGGCGTCGTGATCCTGGAGTCGGCCGAGCACGCCGCCCGGCGCGGCGCGCGGGTCTACTGCGAGGTCCTGGGCCAGGGCCTGTCCGCGGACAGCCACCACATCGCCCAGCCCGAGCCGACCGGCCGCGGCATCGCCGCCGCGCTGCAGAGCCTGCTCGACAACACCGACCTCAAGCCGTCCGAGGTCGTGCACCTCAACGCGCACGCCACGTCCACCCCGCAGGGTGACGCGGCCGAGATCAAGGCGCTGCGCAAGGTCCTCGGCGACGACCTCGACCACGTCGCGGTCTCCGCGACCAAGTCGATGACCGGCCACCTCCTGGGCGGTGCGGGCGGCATCGAGACGGTCATGACCGTCCTCGCCCTCCACACCCGTACGGCCCCGCCGACCATCAACGTCGACGACCTGGACGAGGACATCGACGCGGACATCGTCCGCGACGTGCCGCGCGCCCTGCCCGCCGAGGGCACGATCGCCGCGATCAACAACTCGTTCGGCTTCGGCGGCCACAACGTGGTGCTGGCGCTGCGCTCGGTCTGACCGTAGCTTCCGGCTTGTACGGCCTGCCCCGGGATCTCCCGGGGCAGGCCGTTCGGCTTATCAGACCCGTACGGGCCACGACGGTCCCTCGGGGCCGTGCGCCCACACGCATTCGCCGTCGGCCCCCGCGGTCACTCCGAGGTCGGTGAGTGCGGGGGCTCCGGCGTCCCGCCACGGCCGGAGCCGGCTGGCGCATGCCTGCCGGGGGTCGGCGGAGGCGGGCGTCGCGGTCACCTGCCGCCTCCGGGTCGGCCGTCGCCCGGGAGGGGGAGGCGCGCCCAGACCCGGGTGCCCTCGGTGGCGGCGCCGCTCTTGCTGATGCCCCAGCTGCCGTCGCATTCGTGCACGACGGCGGCGAGG
>NZ_JOFL01000042.1 GCF_000719265.1 Streptomyces roseoverticillatus
TCCACCGCAGAGCTACACCCCCAAAGAACCCCTTTAACACCACCAGATGGGGGATATGGGTACTACGTCAGACAGCAACTGCCGAAACCCCAGAGAACGTGGCCTACGCCCGTGAGCACGGCGTAGCCGTGGACGTGTGCGGCAAGCTCATCGTGGCCGTGAGCCCCGGTGAACTGCCGGGCCTGCGGCAGCTCGCCGCCCGGTCGAAGGCCAACGGAGTGCCGGCCCGGATGGTTGGCCCGCAGGAAGCACGTGAGTTGGAGCCGCATGTGGCGTGCCTGCAGGCACTGCACGTTGAGTCCACTGCATCGGTCGACTTCCCCGGTGTCTGCGAGCACATCGTCAAGGAGCTCACTGCGGCCGGGGCCGACCTGCGGCTGGGGTGCCCGGTACTGGGCATCCGCCGCCGGAGCGGCAGGATCGAGGTCGCCATACCCGGAAGCATTGTCCGTGCCGACCGGCTAGTGAACTGTGCCGGCCTGCATGCGGACCGGGTCGCGCTTCTGGCCGGACTGCGGCCGCCGGTGCAGATCGTTCCGTTCCGTGGCGAGTACTACCAACTGCGACACCACGCTGAGCATTTGGTACGCCATTTGGTCTACCCGGTGCCCGATCCGGACTTGCCGTTCCTCGGCGTGCACCTGACGCGCATGCTGGACGGCACCGTCCACGCGGGGCCGAACGCTGTCCTGGCGCTGAGCCGAGAGGGCTACCGCTGGCGCGACATCTGCGTTCGCGACCTGGCGGCCGCCGCCTGTTATCCGGGCCTGTGGCACCTGGCACAACGCTATCCGAGCACTGCCATCGATGAAGTTGCACGCTCGCTGTCCCGGCGGCGTTTCGCGGCGAGCCTTGCACGCCTGGTGCCCGCTATCGGAACCGAGGACATCATTCCGGCAGGCTCCGGGGTCCGGGCCCAGGCCCTGCGCCCCGACGGCACCCTCGTCGATGACTTCCTCTACGTTCGCGCGCCGGGCCAGGTGCATGTGCTCAACGCTCCCTCTCCCGCCGCCACGGCCTCACTCGAAATCGCGCGGCACATCGCCGACCAGGTGCTCGAGGACTGACGGCTGCGGCCCGGCACCGCCCTGCCCGGCTCCGTGACTCTGATCGAGGTGACCCTGTGACGGCGACCATAGCGTCGGCGCGAAAACCTGCTCCACGACGGGCATCCATGTATGGACCGGCGTTCGTGGCAGCCATCGCCTACGTGGATCCTGGGAACTTCACCACCAACTTCGCCGCCGGCTCCCGGTTCGGCTATCTCCTGCTCTGGGTCGTCGTCGCGGGCAATCTCATGGCGCTGCTGGTGCAGATGCTGTCCGCGAAGCTTGGTCTGGCCACGGGCCGCGACCTTGCGCAGATGTGCCGCAGCCGCTATTCCCGCCCCGTGGCCCTGGGCCTGTGGGCGCAGGCCGAACTGGTCGTCATTGGCACCGATCTAGCGGAAGTGCTGGGCGGGGCGATCGCCCTCAATCTCCTTTTCGGACTGCCGCTGCCCGTCGGCGGGCTGATCACCGGAGCCGTTGCCTTCGCATTGTTGGGCCTGGAAACGCGCGGCTATCGCCGTTACGAGGTAGCCATCGCTGGCCTGCTCGCGATGGTCATTGTGGGGTTCCTGTTCGATACCGTGCTGGCTGGTCTGGACCTGCCTGGGGTCGCTGGCGGTACCGCTCCCCGCTTCTCCGGACCGGAGAGCGTACTGCTCGCGACGGGCATTCTCGGGGCCACTGTCATGCCCCATGCGATCTACCTGCATTCCAGCCTCACCAGTCTGCGTGCCCCGAGCCTGAAGGAGGCCAGCCCAGGTCCCCTGAGGCAGGGGCCGCTCCTCCGGTTGGTACGGCGCGATGTCCTGGTGGGCCTGGGGCTGGCTGGCCTGGCCAACGCGGCCATGCTCGTCATCGCCGCCCGGCTCTTCCACCCCTCGGGCCGGCCGGCGGACACCCTCGACGACGTCCATGCGGGGCTCGGCGACATGCTCGGCCAGGGCGCGGGGCTCGCCTTCGCCGTCGCCCTGCTGGCTTCCGGTTTCGCCTCCTCCTCGGTCGGGACCTACACCGGCCAGGTGGTCATGTCGGGTTTCCTCGGCAAGTCGCTGCCGCTAACCGTGCGACGTGGCATCACGCTCCTGCCAGCCCTGGCCGTCCTGTTCGCCGGGGTCGATGCCACACATGCCCTGGTGTGGTCGCAGGTCGTGCTGTCCTTCGGCATTCCCTTCGCCCTCGTACCACTGCTCCTGCTTACCCGTGACCGCACAGTCATGGGGGCCTTGACCAACCGGCTCCTGACCACAATGGCGGCGTCCATCGTCGCGGTGCTCGTCGTCAGCCTGAACATCTATCTGATCAGCCAGATCCTCTTCGGCTGAGACCCACGCCGGTTCGCACCGGTGAGTCCCGGCTGCCACATGCTGCCAACTCCCTTGCCACAGCTGGTAAGTTGCACAAGGCTTGCCTGGCCCTTACTTGGTTCTGTCCAGAATGCGGAGCACTGTCATGAGTCACCTGCTGTTGGACTCCGGACCGCAGCGCACTGTCGCCGCCTCGAACTTCGTCTATACCGTCGGCAGCGGTCTGTACCTGACCGCTGGGGTCCTTTACTTCACCGAGGCAGTGCACCTCCCGGCGTCCCAGGTAGGTCTTGGTCTCGGCATTGCCGGTGTCTTGTCGCTCGCGGTGGGTATCGCCGCCGGCCACTTGGCGGACCGGCGCGGACCCCGCGGCGTCTATGTCGCCACCCTCGTCGTCCAGGCACTGGCCACGGCCGGGTTCCTGCTGGCGGACAGCTTCTGGCCGTTTGTGATTGCGGCGTGCGCAGCCACCGGGGCGAAAGGCGCTGGCCTGGCCGCGCGCAGCCCGATCATCCGGCATCACGGAGGAGACAGGCCGCAGGAGTTCCGGGCCTATCTGCGTGCGGTGACCAACATCGGTATCTCCCTGGGCGCCGTGCTAGCGGGCTGGGCCGTGCAGGTCGGCACCCACAGCGCCTACCAGCTCCTGGTCATCGGTAACGCCATGGCCTTCGCAGCCTCCGCGGCGATCCTCTTTCTCCTGCCGCCCGTAGAACCAGAGCCGGCCGTCGGCGGCCCGCGCTGGATCGCGCTGCGGGACCGGCCCTATCTCGCGCTGACCGCCCTGGACGGCATCATCGCCATTCAGTTCAAGGTGCTCACCGTCGCCATCCCTCTGTGGCTGGTCGCGGCCACCACCGCGCCGCGCTGGTTGATCTCGGGCACCATGGTTCTGAACACCGTCATGATCGTCACTTGTCAGATACGTGCCAGCCGCAGCATCGACAGCCCTACGGCCGGCGCAATCGCCTACCGCCGCTCCGGTGTCGCGTTCCTGCTGTCCTGTGCACTGATCTCACTGGCCGCCGGTAGACCGAGCTGGGCCGCGGCAACGTTCCTCTTGGCCGCGGTCGTTGTCCACACCGTCGGGGAGCTGTGGCACTCCGCCGCAGGTTTCGAGATCTCCTTCGCCCTGGCCCCCAAGCACGCCACCGGCCAGTACCTGGGCGTCTTCGGCTTGGGTGCCGGCCTCGCCGAAGCCGTCGGGCCTACCCTGCTCATCTCCCTGTGCATCACCTGGGGACGCCCCGGCTGGTACGTCGTTGGAGCGCTGTTCGCTCTCACCGGCATGGCCGCACCCCTCGCCGTCCGCTGGGCACAACGTCAGGAGGGCACCCGGCAACCCAACAGCCAGACCACGAGACAGCAGCCGAACGTACCCGCACCGCCCACCACGTGAACCAGCACCGGCCAGGACACCGCAACTGACGTCATCTGGCGCCCGCGCACGTACGTGTGGAACAAGGACCGGGGCACCTTCACCTTGAAGGGCTCCCGTGGCCGGACCATGGCGTCGAAGTCCTGGCTCTGGCCGTGTGATGGGCGGGGGCCACTGTCCCGGGAGCCGGATTGGAGGCCTCCCCGCCGTGCTCGCTCCTGGTGGGCTTGGGATATTACGTGCTGGTCGGTCAGGCGCGGTGCTGGATCCAGTAGACGGTCAGGCTGACCAGGCCAGTTCCGGTGCCGTAGCAGGCGCCGCGCAGCAGGTGTCCGAGGGCGGCTCGGTGGTGGGCGGCGGCCCAGTTGGCCAGGCGGGTTGTTGTCCGGCAGAGTTGCTGTGCGAGGCGGCGTGGACGGCTATTGTGCATAGGGATGTCCTCTTGTCGGGGGCGTCGTGCGAGGAGTCCTGTGCGACCCGATGGCCTAGGAACCGGGGTCGCTCTAGGGGCTCCTTGCTGCTGTCCGGGGTCAGTGGCCGATGAAGTCGCGTAACCGCTGGGCAAGGCGCTGGTCGGGGCGGCGGACGATGATGCAGGCGCCGCTACCGTCGTCGGCGTCGGTCGACCTCCCTCTCCAGCGTCGCTGTGGGGAGGGCGGCCTGGGAGCCGTGGGCGTGCACGTAGCGGGCGACGACCTCGATCGACTCGATGAAGTCCTCATCGAGCGGGGCATCTGTCGGAGTGGGGGCGTGGAGTACTTGATGGCGCCAGTGGGCTGCCTCGCGGGACTCGCCTAGGGAGAGGTGGAGCAGGTGCAGGCAGTAGCCGGCTGCCCGGTGCCCTGCGCCTGCGGCCAGCTGCCACCAGAACTGGGCTGACTCCGGGTGTCCGGTCAGGTAGAGCAGGCAGGCGAAGACCGTTGCGCCCTCGACATCGAGGTTGTCCTCCTCTGCCGGAGCATCGGGACGGTCCTGGACGAGGCTGTCGACATGGTGCGCCGCGTCGGGCTGGTTGAGGATCCACCGGGCCACGACCTGCAAGCGGTGGCCTGCCTGGGCGGCCCGGAGCATGGCCGGGGCAGGGGTCGCCTGAGCGGCGTCGGCGGCCAGGCGCCGCAGGGCGGCGCCGACGTCGACACTGCTCGGGGAGGAGACCGGCACGGCAGCCTCGGCCAGGAGGGAGTCCCCCGAAAGTGTCCGTTTAAGGGGCACTTGAGGCTCTCGTGGCAGCCGCGAGGCCCGAGGTCCTCGGAGGCAGCCGCGCTTACCTCGCCGACGGGGTTGCGGACCGCCCGGCCCGGGGTGGTGATCGGCTACCCGCCCGACAACCCTTCCGCTGCTGCTCGGGGCACGGCTTCTGAGCCGGCCTGCTTCAAGAATCGAGGTCGGCGCCCCACAAGGGACGTCGGCCTCGGCCTAGTTAGGCACGCCGTTCTCTGCCGGTCGTGTCAATGCCCGTCCCGTCGCCCACCGCAGATCGGAGAATCCGTCGGTCCCGGATTGAACACGGGTCGAGATCCTGTGGTCCGGGGGGTGTCTTGTCCGGTTCGGATCCGATGCGCTTCACGCTACCGCTCCGCCCCCTCCCCTCTGCGTGTGCGGGGATAGCCCCAATTCCCAGGCGGCCCAGCTGCGCTCAACCCTCTGCTCCCTGCGCCGGCGGGGGTGGATCCAGACCCATCGGAGACTGTTCTCCGGTGGTGTCCTGTTCCCCGCGCTCGCGGGGATGAACCCCTCGCCGCCCTCGACGCCGCACAGCAAGGCCCGGTCAACCTTTTCGGTCCTGGCGCCCTGTAGTGAGTGAGCAGTGGTTGCGGCAGACGGCCGGGGCCGGGCCAGAGGGAGAGCACGCCGGTGAATGAATGGGTTGAGACGATGGGGTCGACGGCGTTCCTCGTTGGTGGGTGGCTGCTGGTCCCCCGGCGAGGGCAGCGGAACCTGTGGGACGTGCTGCATGAGCTGGCGCGCGTGCGGGGGAGTGCCCTGGCCGAGCGGGAACGGCGGACGACGCTCACTCTGCTGCTCGACCGTCTTCCTCCCGGCCGCAGCCGGGAGGAAGATACCGAAGACCGCAGGAGCGCAGGACCGGGCACGGCGGATCCGCGCACACCGGGGAGGTGTGCCCGGCGGCACGGGGAGGGGGGAGCGGCAGATGGCGCCGGGGGAGGACGAGTACCGACGGTTCTTCATGCGGTGGATGCCGCAGGTCCTGGCCTACCTGACGTGGCTGCAGGGGGACGCGGCGGTCATCGAGGATGCCGCGCAGGAGACCTTAATCAACGCGTTCCGGTACTGGGAGCGGGTTCGGACGCTGGAGAAACCCCAAGCCTGGCTGTTCAAGGTCGCCGGGCAGCGTCTGGGCGACGTCGAGGCAGCTCGGCGGCGGCACGGCGTGAGCATCGCGCCGCAGGAGCTCCCGGACCGGCCGCCGGCGGGGCACCGCGACGAAATCGCCGCGCACGAGGAGAACATGATGGTGGTGGAGGCGATGCGCAAGCTGCCCAGGCAGCAGGCGATCGCCAGCACGCTCCACTACGTCTACGGGCTGAAAGTCAGCCAGATCGCTGACATCATGGAAGTGGCCGCAGGTTCGGTGAAGACCCACCTGCACCGCGCACGCCGTGCGCTCCAGACGGTGCTCGGCGAGGACGACGAGGACGAGGGGGAAACGCCATGAGCCTCCGCGACCGCTTACAGAGTGCTGGCGCTTCGGTCGAGGCGATGTGGCACGACCCCGAAGCCCTCCATGGCCGCTACGCTCGTCTGTGCGCCCGGATAAATGCCGAGACTGCCCAGCTTTCGAGCCGTTCCCGCGAGCATCCCTTGAACGAGGTCGTCTTCCTGAGCGTCGCCGAAGTCGCGGCCGTCATGCGGATCTCGAAGATGACTGTGTACCGGCTGGTCCACAGCGGCCACCTGCCCGCCATCCGCGTCGGTAGGTCCTTCCGTGTTCCCGAAGCAGCAGTCCACGAGTATCTGCGGGAATGCTTCGGCGAGGTGCCCAGCGATGTTTAGCATGATAGCCGCGCAGTTGCGGTCTTTTCGGTACCAGCCGGTCGGCCTCAGCGGCGAGCCGCGCGCGGTAGGAGAGGTAGGCGCGCACCGGGCAGATCGCCGGGGCGTCGGCGTAGGGGTTCTTGGCATCGCGCACGGAATGCTTGGTCTTTCCGGTGAGGGCGGGGACGACCGGGCCGCGCGGGTGCGCGGTGACGTCGGCGGTGAGCAGGCCGTCCGGGTTCTGGGAGCGGGAGGCGTAGTGGAAGCCGGTGAGGACCAGGGCCTTGTCCCGCTCGCCGGCGAGGGTGTCGGGGCCCGCTGTACCGGCACGCGCTTGTACGCCTCCGCTTCCTCGGGGACGGGGGCAACATGGGTGGCGGGGACGGAGACGATGATGTCGGCCGGTTCGGCGGTGTCCTTGCCGCGGACGATGGCGTGCGCCCAGAGGGTCAGCGACACCTCGTAGAACCACATGCCGGCCTTGGCCTGCCAGCGGCGCAGGAGACGCCCGAGGAGCTCCTGCCCGTCGTAGAGCCGGATCCAGATCTGCGGTGTCGGCGTCCGCTCCGGCACCTCACCCTGGAACTGCCCGTCCATGACCTGGGCCTACGCCGCGCCGTCGGCCGCGGCCTCGTCGTCGCCGGCATCCTCGTGCACGCGCTTGAGGGCCATCCGCGCCTCAACCACCTTCCCGTTCTCCACCGTGCTCCAGAAGGGGTGCGTGCCGACGGTGATCGACAGTTCCAGCGCACGGGCCCGCAGCGCGGCCACTTGTTGCTGCTGCTCCTCGGTCCAGCCGGGGCTGTCGGGTCGGCTGCTGGGGTACCAGTGCCCCTCGGGCCTGCTCCAGCCAGGCAGCGGGACGACCGACCACGGCAGCGTCCGCCCGAGCGCGGCGATTCTCTGGGGGGTAGAGGTGTGGCACACGGCGAGTCATGATGACTTTGTGCAGCTCAATGCTGGTGCGGGCGAACAGTACCGTGTGCAACACCTGTGGTGCTATCGCTGGTTCGAGTGATGGCCTCGACCCGACGTGCCCTTGGAATTCCGGCTCGGACACCGAGCGGGCCCTCAAGGTCCATTACTAGGAGTGGCCTTTGAGTGCTTCGTGGACCACGATTGATATGGGTTTGCTAGTGGCCGGATCCTGCTGGGCCCAGTCTATGAGCGCCTGCTTGACACTTGAACTGCGTTCAGCCAGGATCTTTAGAATTATTTGGACGGTTCCGGCATCTTGTTCATTATCCGCCAAGATCAATATCTTGCGGAGTTCTTCAGTCGAGAGAGAGCCATAGTCGTCGCCGCTCATTGGTAAATCACTCCCTACATATAGACTCCGAGTAGGCTGCAGGTAAACGTGCCGTCCGCCATTGCGGGTCGCCACCGCAGTCAGGGATGGACTGGATCGTCGGAGTTGCGATCTTGAAATCTGTCGTATGCAATCGAATGGCCTACGCGCCGAGAGGATTGGAGGTAGTCGTGAATCACGACGAACCCCTCGCCGGAATCCCTCTGGTGGCCTATCGATCCGCGCCTCCCGGGGTGCATATTGCGCAGAGTCAAGGCAAAACCTGCACGTTGACCGTAAGTGAGTTGATCATCCCCGATGCTACGCACGAGGTGGTGCCCTTGTCGGCAATCGGCGCTGTCCATCATGAGCACGATTCGGTGATCGTGATCGATGCTGTGAATTATCATTTTGCGCTTGAATGCCAGTCCCGGGAGGATCGTGACCAATTTGCCTTCTGCGTTGCTTATGCAGCTCGTTGCAATCTGTACGATGCTGATGGTCTTGCAGATATGGGGAAACTCGAGAAGAGGTACCTCGGCTGATGGTAACCGTGGAGACTGGTCCGGCTCGCCAGTAGGCAGCTGACTCCACCCTAGAGCAGAAAAACGGCTTCCCCGAAGGCGATCCGGGCGGATTTAGCGGCGCGCGTCTCGTACTCTTCAGCCTTCTCCGCCCAGCCCTCACTTCCTGTTCCAGCGAGGTACCTCGCATAGGAAGCCGCTCCTTCAGCATCCTTGGTGGCCTCAACGTACGAAGGGGGACTTCCTTTAGCTTCGCAGACAATTTGTGTGGCCTCTGCTGCCGCTGCGGCGGCAGAGGCAGTCTCTTCGGCGATGTGTACCCACGCTCCGCCGCCGGGATACTCGCCAGTAGCGCGTATGCGAGCATTGGCCGCGTTCGTCGCCGCTGTCACCTAATTTGAGGCTAGGGCAGCCTGCCTGGCTGCTTCAGCAGCCGGGCCGCCAGGCGGACGCTCGACTGCGGCAGCTGCGCGTGCTCGTTGAGCCGCACTGCGAGCCCGCGTGGTCAATGCGTCCGCATTTTTAGGGTGAACCATATCGATCACCTGGTCGCACTTCTTGAAACTGGCACGTCGCGGAGCTGACCTCGTACCCAGCGTACGTCGAGAGTATTTTGGGCACCTCTCGACGGGGCAGTGATGTTTTCAACTTCATTGGCTGATAGGATGGAAGCTGGCGGCGCTGTTGCTTTTTGGAGTCTGTGAGTAGACCCCGGAGTCAGGGGCGACCAGCTTAGCTACGTTGATTCAAAGCCCTGGTCACGTCCCGGTTGGCTGCGCGCGCGGCATCGAGGTCGGATCGGACTTCCTCCAACGAGGCGGTGAGGACGAGCTGGCAGCCCAGGCTCTCAAAGAGCTGAACGGCGTGAAGCTTGACGGCCGCCGGATAGCGGTCTCTCCGTCAGTCAGTACTGACGGAGAGGAAGGTCGCTCGCTGGGATGCGGCGACCTTCCGTTCACTTGTAGCTCTGGTTGAGGGCCCGGGCCAGTTCCCGGTTCGCTCCCCTGGCTGCGTCGAGCTCATCGGTTCGTTCCTCAAGCTGTCCTCGCGTGTCGGCGAGTTCTTGTTCGAGCACGGCGATGCGTCGTTGGAGCTGGTCGATGTCGGCTGGTGCCCCCAGGCCAGACTCGGCCCATGCGGCCTCGCCGAGGGATTGGGACAGGCGTTTCTCCAGTTGGCGGACCCGTGCGGCGAGGCGTTTGCTGAGCTCGAGGGCGTTGGCCTGGTCGGCTCGGAGCGAGGCCCGGCTGACCGCCGCGATCCGTCCTTCCTGCGGTGGTGCCGAGGCGTCTGCGTGGACGCGTTCGAGAAGGTCCCGGTGCCGGTAGAGGAACGTGCGGTCCACCCGGGCCGCGCGGGCGAGGCCGGAGACGGTGATGTCACCGCCGCCTCGCAGTATGGCGTCGAGGGTTTTGAGGACGCGTTCGCGGCGGCGGGCCGAGTCAGCCCGCCGCCCGTCGGCCATGCTGTTGGTCATGTGATCCTGTCGGGCCGGAAGTCGGGCACTGGTGGTCCGACGCGGGGCATCCCGAGTGAGATGACCTGTCGTCGGCTGCGGCGCAAGGTTGCTGTGGCTTCTTCGATCTGGGCCTGCGTCCTCCGGAGTGAGGGAATCGAGGTCTTCCTTCACCTGCCGGATCAGACGCCGGACACGGGCGATCTCCTCTTCAGAGGGCATGGCCTCAGCTTTCGCCCAGTCGTCCGCGGCCGTGAACGCCGCCAGGCGCTCGCGGTTGCGCAGCAGGTCGACGAGGTATGCCTCGAGGTCGGGGAGGTAGGAGGCGTCGGTGCGGAAGTGGGCCGGGCAGGCGTGTCCGCCGGCTCCCTCGACGGCGTCACGGTCGCCTCCGACCGTGGCGACCGCGTGCGCTACCGGAACCTGCTGGCCGGCGCCCACTTCGGTATCGCGCCCTTCCGGCCCGGGTGCCCGTGGTCGATGTCGGTGGTGGACTGCCAGGGGATGGGCCTGCCGGTCATCGCCCCGCGCACCGGGTGGCTGGCCGAGCACATCGACGACGACCTGCTCTTCGACACCGACGACCAGGCCGTCTAGATCGCCCGCCGGCTGGCCACCGAAGCGGAGTTCTACCGGGTCCACGCCAAGCGCGCCCACGCCTCCACCGCCGCCGTGGCCGCCCGCTACCTGGAGGCGATCGCATGACCGGGTTCGACGCGGTCCTGCTGTTGTACGACGAGCCGATGGCGAACGCCCTGCACCGCCGTCTGGGCCGGGTACTGGGTGGCACGGTCAAGGGCCTGCAAGGCGTGCGGGGCATGCGCCGCGCGTACCGGCTGTGCGCCGAGCTGGCCGACACCGAGCAGTTCTTCCTCGCCGACGGCGACTTCTCCATCGACACCCGCTTCCCCGCCGCCGACGTGCAGCCGCTGGCCGACGGGATCTCGATGCGGGTGTGGCGGGCGGTCAACCCGGTCAACGGGCTGACCTACGGCTACGGCGGCTTGAAGCTCATCCGGCGGGAGGCGCTGCGGGAGATGGTCGAGGCCGTCGACGTCCTCGCAGCGCTCCCGGGCAAGGTGGAGTTCTGCGAGGTCACGGCCGGGACGACCCGGTTCAACCAGAGCCCGTACCACGCGTGGAAGGCGGGCTTCCGTGAGTGCGCGATGCTCGCGCGCGGCAGCGAGTACGGCATGGCCGATGCCGACGCCCAGGCCCGCCTCGACGCCTGGACGGACAGCCGCGAGGGCGATTTCGCCTCGTACGCGGCGGCCGACGCCCGCGACGGCATCACCTTCGCCCGTGAGACCGCATGGGACACGGCCCGGTTCGACGCGCTCAACGATCCCGCGTGGCTGAAGAACCGGTTCACAACCGCGCACAGCGAGCGGACGGTCGCTGGATGACCGTCGAACGTCCGCTGGTGCTCATCGAGCCGGGTGCCCACCGGCTCGGCGGGCACCACCCGCGCACCCTGGCCGCGCTCGCCGCCGCGCGGCCTGGCAGCGTGGTCATCGTCCCGTACGGCGCCGCCGACCCCGACCCGCTCCGCCTGGTCGGCGCCCGGCTGGTCACCGGCGCCCGGGGACCAGTTGCGGCGGTGCTGCTGGCCGCCGCCCAGTGGGCAACCGCCGTCTCGGCGGCCGGGCAGAAGGCGTTCGCCTCCCGACGGTGGCCGCTCGCGCTGCGGCGGGCCCCGCACCAGGTCACGCTGATCGCCCGATGCCTGACTGAGGCCGCGTGTCTACGGACGGCCCGGCGCCTGGTCCGGGAGCCGGAGGCGGTGGTGGTGCTCAGCGCGAGCGAGGCCCTTCACAGCGCCGCCGCCGTGCTCGGCGGACAGCCCCACCTGCGGTTCCTCCACGAGGCGATCACCACGGAGGACCTGCCGGTGCGGCTGCTCGGGCGGCTCGCCCGCCGCGGTGAGCGGCGCGTGATCGCGCTGTATCCGACGGAGGCCGTACGGGACCAGTTCGCCGGCGCCTTCCCCGGCCTGGCCGGGAAGGCACGGGCTTTCGCGGTCGACGACGGCCACCGGCTCACCGAGGCCGAGCGGGACGGCGCCCGCACCGCGTTCGGCATCCCCGTCGACGCGGCGGTGGTGTGCCTGGTCGGCGGCTGGTGGCCCTACAAGGACATCGCCACCGTCGATGCCGCCCTCGCCCGTCTCATTGCCCCGCTGCACCTGGTGGTCACCGGCACCCCGCTCAACGAGGAGGTGCTGGCCCGCTGGCACCGGCTCCCGCAGGTCCGCCTCCACACGGTGCCCGGACCGGTCGGCGAGCAGGTCCTCCGCCTCGTCTACGCCGCCGCCGACGCTGCCCTGGTCACCCGCCGGCCCGGGGTGCATGGAATCCGGGCTGGTCATGGACGCCGCCCGCCTCGGCGTCCCTTCTCGTCTCCAACCATGACCCTGCCCTGACCAGCAGGATCGCCGGGCAGCCGTGGGCCCGGCTGTTCCCGGCCGGCGATCCCGGCGCCCTCGCCGCCGTCCTCGACCGTCTCGCCTCCGATCCCCCCGAGCGGCCGCGGCCGGGGGCTCCGGCGGCGGTGGGCATGGCAACGGCGGCCGAGCAGGCCGCTGACCGCCTGGACCGCCTACTACCGCGCGCTCGGCATCACCGACTTCCGCCTCGCCTTCCACTTCCCCGACCACACCCCCGTCGCCTGGCGGGACCAGCTGCTGGTCGTCGCCGCAGAGCTTGGCCTTCCCCCGGCGACGGTCAGTACCGGGCCGTGGCACGAGCACACCAACACCGAGCTCCGCGATGCCCTGCGCGAGCAGGCCGGGCCCGGCTGGCACCTGCTCGCCGACTCCGACGAGTTCCACACCTACCCCGCCCCACTCACGGAGGTGATCGCCGCGGCAGAGGAGGCGGGGCGGCCGGTCGTGGGCGGGTTGATGCTCGACCGCGTCGCCCCCGACGGTCGCCTCGTGCACTGGTGGCCGGAGACCGGGCTGGACCGGGCGTTCCCGCTCGGCGGTCACCTCACCCACCGGCTCCTGCGCGGCGATCCCCGCAAGATCGTCCTCGTACGGTCCGGCACGGCCGTGGCATCTGGCAACCACCGGGCCCCCGGCCACAAGCCCGACCCGGACACGCTGGCCTGCGTGCACCACTTCAAGTGGCGTGCGGGCGTCCTGGACGACCTACGGCGACGCGTGGAGAACTTCACCTCCGGCACCTGGAGCGAACACACCCCGGCCGTACGGGACGAGGCCGGGCCCTTGCTGGAGCACATCGACCGGCACCACGGCCGGATCGACGTTGCCGACCCCCGCCTCGGCTTCCGCCGCGTCACCCTCGACGGCCCGCCGACAGGGTGGGCGGCCGAGGCCCGCGGCATCGTCACCCGCTGGCGCCCACCTGCCACGAACACCCGCCGGTAGGCGGCCCTGGTCGGCGAGAATGGAGACAGAGACCCGGCCGAGAGTGGAGAGGTGGACGTGATCGCGCGCGAGCCGGTGGCGGTGCTGCTGGTGGGCATCACTGGCTCTGGCAAGACCATGCTCGCCCGCGCCCTCGCCGACCGGGGGATGGTCCGGCTGTCCGTGGACGAGGAGGTACACCGCCTTCACGGCCGGTACGGCGTCGACTACCCCGAGGACACCTACTTCGAGCGCGAACGCCCCGTCGTCGAGGCGATCCGCCGCCGTCTCGCCGAGCACTTGGCGGCCGGGGACGACGTCGTCCTGGACCACGGCCTGTGGCTCCAGTCGGACCGCAACGCCTGGAAGAAGCTGGTCGAGGCAGTCGGCGGCCGGTGGCGGCTGGTCTACCTGCCGGTCGACCAAGACGAGCTGCTGCGGCGCCTGACCGACCGGAACCAGCGCGAGGACGCCAACGCCCTCACCGTGACCGCCTCCGCTCTGGACGACTTCTTCGCCCGCTTCGAGCCCCCGGCCCCCCACGAGCAGGCGATCATCCACACCGGCGACCCCGCCGAGACCTGCGCCGCCATCCTGGATGCCGAGCGGGAGCCAGAGCGGGACAGGCGATTCGGCGAGCCATGACCGGTCGAGTACGCCGGTGCCGGGAGCCGATCCGGGCGGCTGCCCGCTCGGACGCGCTCTGCTGCGGCCCGACCTCGGAGAACTTCCCGTACGCCTCAGCCTGCTCACGGTGTTTGGCTGCCTCGAGCAGCACGAAGGTAGCGTGCGGTCGGTGCGGGTGACAGTTCGATGGCGGCGAGGCCGAGTGGTGTGCCGATCCGGGCCTGATCCCGCGGATGCGCTGTCGCAGGGGTGCGGTGCGTCCACCGAGTCGAATAGAGGCAGGTCACCCGCGGAGGGCCTTGCAGTCGTGGGGTGGGTCTTTCGGCGGGGGCAGGGGCAGGGGTGTTTCCGTCGTGGGGCCGTCGCGTAGCTGGGCGAGCAGGGGAGCGTCCGGGCTGAGCAGGGCTCGTAGCTGGGGCAGCGGTAGTGCTTCTTGGCGCAGGACCAGGCCCTCGGCCAGCAGCTGTGCGACGGATGGGGCGATGTGGGGCGGGAGCCAGGCTGCCGCGGCGTGCGCCGCATCGGCGGTGGCGGGTGAGTGGGAGCGTGGCTGTCCGGCGAGGAGGGCCTGATAGAGGCCAGAGGCGGGCAGCAGCGGGGGAAGACCGGCGGCTTGTGCGCGGTGGCTGGCCTGCTGGGCGCAGTGTAGGCCGTCGATGTCGAGGTCTGCGTACATGAGCAGGTCGTCCACCGGATGGTCGCGTTCACGGAAGGCGGTGAGGGCGGTGGGGATGGAGGCGATCAGGTGATCGCCGGACCCGAAGCCGAGCCAGCCCACCTGGCTGCGGTCGGGCCATGCACCGAGGATCGTGCGCAGGCTGGTGAACGCGGCGGTGTTCTCCACGATGAGCATCCAAGGCGCCGGGCCGAGTTCGTACATGGCCAGCGGTGCGGGGGTGGGCCGTGCCCGCAGGTGCGTGGTGAGGTCCAGGAGTCCTCTGGCCACAAGATAGTGGCGCTCGATGTCCTTGAGGCGTTTTTCGTCGCCGAACAGCTGGTAGGAGCGGTCGGCGAGCGGGACGATCTCGGCATCCGGATCGTCCCGCAGCAGGGCGTTGATGGGGCCGAGGAGTGCGTGGTCGGCGGCCGTCAGGTTCAGGGTGGTGGCGAAGGAGAGCGGTTTCACGAAGGCCCGGGGTGCTGGCCGGCGCCGGGACGAGCGGGCTGGCTGGGTGCGTTTGACCCAGCGGGGCAGGGGCGGGTGGGCGCTGTAGTCCCACCCGTCACTGCCCTTGGGCAGTGTGGCCAGGCCACGGCTGTTCAGAGTCCGGGCGGCGTCGGCGAGGAGGCGGCGGCGCCGTGGTGAGGTGGCCAGGCTGGAGTCGCCCGCGTCGGCGGCGCCCGCCAGCGCGTCGAAGTCGACGTGCTGGCGGGACTGCCGAGCAAGGTAGGCGGCCATGCGATCGGCGGTGCTCACCCGGCGTCCTGTTCGGGGGTTTCGGTGTCCTGGCTGGTCTCGTGGGGCAGGGCGCCTCGGCGCAGGAGGCGGGCAGAGGCGATGCCGTCACTTTGGGCGTGGGCGACACCGCCTGCGACGGCGTCGCCATGGCGCTCGAGGATCTGGACATAGCGGCGTTTTGTGCGCAGGTCCACGCCGTTGCGCAGCCGGATGATGAGGGGGAAGCGGCCCAGCGCCGGGAGGTCGTTGGAGCCGGTGGTGTAGACGAGCTGGATACCGTGGGCCCCGGCGACGCGGCGCTGCAGGTCGATGAAGGGCCCGTAGTTGGCTTTTCCGAAGGGATTGTCGAGGATGAGCGTGCCCACGCCGCCGGCTGTACGGCGGTCACGCTGGGCGGCGCGCATCCGGGCGAGCGTGCAGTACAGCAGCACGGAGACTGTCAGGAGTTCACCGCCGCTGAACCTCTGGATCTCGGTGACGGATTCGCGTTCGATGGTGTCCAGGTTCTGCGTCGGCTTGATGATTTTCGCGACGATGTTGCCGTGGCCGCCGAGCGCCGCCAGGACCAGCTGTTTGGCCAGGATCATCGCTTCCGGCAGGGCGCTGGCCCGGCCCGCGGCGCTGGCCGGCAGGGAGGCGATGAGTCGGTCGACCTCGGCGGACAGCCTGCGGGCCAGTTCCTCCCCGCGGGCGCGCTGGCGCAGCTCCAGCGACAGGAACCGCTGGGTGGACCAGGTTCCCAGGTTCTTCGGGAGCCGGGAGTGGCGTGCGACTTCCTCCACACTGTCGAGTACCGCCTCGACCGTGCTCGCGCAGGCATCGACGACCCGGGCCTGGTCTTCGGCGGACTCGGCCAGGAGCGCGATGACCTGCCGCTCACGCTCCTCGATGTCTTCCATGAGCCCGGCCAGCCGTGCCGGCGCGGTGAGGTCCTGCTGCAGGCGTTCGCGCAGCCGGCCGTCGACAACCGGCGCGTACTCCGGCTGCAGAGCGAGCCGTTCCACCTGCTGCATGTGCTTGCGGAGGGTGTTCTTGGCGATCTCGTGGGCGCGGGTGGCCTGGGATGCCTCGCGGGTGATGCCGTCCTTGATGCGCTCGGCATCCTGCGGCTGCAGGGAATGTGCGGTCACGGTAGACAGGCCGTGCCGTTCGAGCAGAAGCGCGTCGACGGTCAGGTCCGGGTCGCCACCACTGTTCTCGCCCAGCGTCTGGTGGTCGGCGGCCGAGCACAGGCTACCGGCCGACTGCCGGAGCCGCGCGGCATCACTGCCTGCCTGGTCGGCGTTGCGATGGATGCGCTCGGCGTCCAGACGCCGCACCTGGGCCAGTGCGTGGTCCTGCTCCAGACGTTTCTCCTCTGCCTGCAGTTCCTCCTGGGCGGCCTGGGCACTGGGGAAGGAGAGATGCTCCGCACCGGGGACGAGGTCGGTCAGCTGTTCGGCCGCCTTCTGGTGGGCTGACATCGCCTGACGGTGGAGCAGGCCCGCTTCGTGCTCGGCCCGCTCGGCATTCTTGTGGGCCTCGGTGGCAGCGGCGATGCGCTCGGCGAGACGGTCGGTGTCCGCCGCCTCGGCCTCCTGGGCAAGTTCCGCCGCTCTCGCGCGCGCCGCGGAACCGGCCGCCACCAGCTTCTGGGTGAGGGCTTCGATGGCCGTCTCGGTGGTGGTGAGGCGCTGCTGCAGGGTGGTGTCGCTGATGCCGTCGCGCCAGTCCTGGCGGGCCTGGCCCCAGCGCTCGCGCAGCGCCTGCACGCTCCCCTCCGGTACCGCAGCCGGGCGCGCGGCGTCGATGACCTCGTCGGACAGCTCCTGGCGGATCTCTTCCGCCCAGACGGTCCAGCGGTCCGCCCGCTCCCGGTACTGTCGAAGCGCCGTTTCCGCGACCCGCTTCTGCCCCTGAGCGCTCGAGCAATGCTTCTTCAGCCGCTTCGCGGCGGCGCGGTGCTCACGTGCCTCGGTCCGGGCTTGCTGGCTTTCCGCCATCCAGCCTTCCATCGCCCGGGCCGTCGCCTCCAGGGCCCGGACGCGGGGGAGCGCCTGCGTGAGCGCCATCAGCGTGTCTGTGAGCTGAGCGAGCCGGTGCTCCGCCTGGCGGCAGGCTTCCTCGGCTTCCTTGGCCTGCTGGGCCAGAGTGCTGGTGCGTTCGGTGAGCGTGTTCACCTCGTCGTCGAGCTGGCTGAGCAGCTCTTCCAGCGCGGCGCGCGCCCGGGTGCCGAACGCCTCCTGGTACGCCCGCAGCCGCACGGCGAGGGTGCGATCGGCCTCGCGCCGTACGATGACGGCCTCGAGGCGCTCTTCCAGGGCGCTCAAGCGCGCGGTGACGCGGTGCAGTTCCTCCTCGCTGGCCTCGGCGTCCAGAAGTGAAGGGCGGATGGGCAGGACCGCGATATCGCCCGGCTCCTGGGAGAGCAGAGCGTGGGCCTCGTCGTCGGTCCCCACGGCGATCACCGTGGGCAGTGCGACATTGGCCTGCCGGGCTAGGGCCGCCAGGTCGCCACCGGGCACCGGCCCGCAGATGACCACCCCACCGATCAGATGGGGGATGGCCGCGATGACCTCGTCATGCTGGTGGGCGGGCACGGCCTCGCGCAGGAACTGCATTCCCGCCACGGCCTTGGCACCGCGCTCCCGCAGGGCGGCCACGGCCTGTTCGACCTCGCGGGGTGGCGGACAGAACCCGTCCTGCTCCAGCGCGTCGCGCAGCCGCTCATCCTCGAACGCCTGGGCACGCTCGGCGGCCAGTTCCGTGTCCGCGTGCGCGACCTGGTCGGTGAGCATCGCGATGAGGTCGGTGCCGACCGCATCCAGGTCCAGTTCGCCCCCATCGCCATCGATGCCCGCCAGTTCTTCCAGGCGCGGCTCGGCTGCCAGGTCGCGATGTTCTTGTGCCAGCGTGTTCCACTGGTCCCACACCTGGTCGTGCCGCTGTCGTGCACTACTGAGCTGGCTGGCGCACGACACGCGTTCCGCCGCGATGCCGGTGCTTCGTTCACGTGCCGCCTCCCGCTGACGCCGCGCCTGCTCCAGATGCTCCCGAGCCGCCTCTTCTTCGCGGGCGAGGCGCTCCAAGGCAGCGTTCGGCTCCTCCTGCTGGCCGAGCACACCCTCGCGGCGGCCGGCCGCGAGGTCCCTCTGCCCTTCCTCGCGGCGCGCTTCGGCGAATGCGCCCCGGCTCTCCGCGCGGCCGGCCGCAGTGACAGCCTCCTCGAACTCCCGCTCGGCCACCTGGGCCTGCGTGGTGGCCGTCGCGAGCTCGGCGCGGGTTTGGGCCTCCTCGCCCTCGAGCCGGGCGAGCCCGTCTTCGAGCTTGGCGAACAAGGCGGCACCCGCCCGCTCCACTGCCTCCCGCAGCGGAGCCTGCTCGCTGTGGAGATGTCCTAGCAGCTGGTTGACCTGCTGCCGCTCGTCCTCCTGGTCCGCCAGCTCCATGAGTAGGGGAACTGTCTGCCAAGCCGAGTGCTCCCGTTCCGCGGAGCTGGCTGCCTCAAGGCGCTCGGCGTGCTCGCGTGCACAGTCCCTCACTCGAAGCCGTTCGGCGGCCTCTCGTACCGCGGCCACGCGGTGCCGTCGGCCCTCGACCCGGCCGTCGGCCTCCTGTGCCTCTCGTGCGGCGGTCTCGGCGCGCTGCCGCAGGGAGGCCGACTCCTGCTCTTGGCGCTCGGCCTGGCCCTGGAGGTGTTCGCTGGCGCGCCGGGCGAGGCGGATTTGCTGGCCGAGTTCCTGCTCGGCGACGGCGGCTGTGGCCGTCGCCTTCTGCACCGGCCTCAGCCGCAGGACAGCCTCCGCGAGGAACCGTTCCTCCAGCTCGTGCGCAGGCCGGGCGGCCAGTTTGTCGGCGTGTGCGGACAATGCTGCGCGCGCCGCTGTGGGCTCAGCAGGATCGACGGTCATGTCGATGAGGAAGTTGATGAACTCCTCAACCGTACGGAACTTGAACAGCTTGGTGATGCCGCCCTCTTCCTGGTTCATGGTCCGCTGGATCTTGAAGACCTGCGGGTCCAGACCGTGGCTGTCCAGCTGCTCTTGCCAGGCGTACTGCTCGTCCGCGACGACCAGCCGCAGTCGGCGCTCCAGCTTGTGCACTGCCTCCAGCTCCCGTACGTAGGACCTCATGCTGAGCTGGACACCGTCGGCGCGCACGGGCAGCGAATCCAGTTCCAGCTGGCCGGGCCGCGGCCGCAGCAGGTACCAGCGGCGCTCCAGCCGTTCCCAGCCGCCGCTCGGGTCAGCCGGGCGCTGCCCGTCGCGCCACTGATAGACCCCGCCAGTCAATAGCACCGCGCCGACTGCGTGCCGTTCGGAGTCCCCCCACTCGGCGACCACATGCGAGACCTGCCCGTCGGGAATGTACTCGGCGAGCGACTTGGCATCGATCGCCCCGATGAAGTCCTTCTTGGCTGGCAGCAGCAGGCTGAAGAACAGCGAGAGCAGACTTGACTTGCCCCCGCCGTTTCGCAGCCACAAGATCACGTCCACGGGCTGCATGGGGAGGCCGTTGACTGAGCTCGGGCCGCCGGTCAGATCCAGCACGAGCGATTTGAACCCGGCCGCGCGGTGGCCGATGTTCTCCAGACGGAAGCGTCGCAGTTGGAGCATGAGTCAGTCCTCCTCAGCAAGGTGTGCACGACGCAGATCGCACAGCACGGTGAATGCCGCCGAGGCGGCTGCCTCCCGCACCTGCACGCGGAATCGGTGAGCGAGCCGGTAGTGCCCCACCCCCAGCTCGTCGGCGCGGTAGGCCATCCCCTGCTCCACCAGCCAGTCCAGCGCCTCCTTGATCACGCGCTGGGTGCTCGACTCCGACAGCCGCCCCGTCGCGGTGGGACGCGAGGGCGGGAGTTTGGCGTACACCTTCCAGGCAGCCTGGAGCTCGTCGTGCGGTACGGCCAGACCATCCGCGTCCACGGCTGCTTCGCGGAGCCGGTCGGTCAGGCGCCGCAGGAAGTCGTCGACCTCGGTCAGCGAGGTCCGTTTGACGCTCTCCTCCTCCAGATCCGCCGGGGTGGGGTAGGCACGGGCCGCGATGGCCACATGAGCGAGTCCCAGAACGAGGCGGTCCTTGACCCCCAGCTTGGGATGGTCCTTGAGACGGTAGGACAGCCAGGTCCCCTCCCGAGGATGCAGGATCAGCCCTTCGACCTGGTGGGCCTCGATCACATCCAGCTCCAGACCGTCTGCGACGGCGTCTGCCGCGCCGCGGAAGGGCCCGTCCAGCCGGTAGCGCTGCAGCAGGTCCCGGTAGCGGGGGATACCCAGGGGGCGCAGACGCGGCTGGCAGCCGAAGCACACCAGCGCGGCGGCGTCGGCCAGGTCAGCCGTAGAGTAGGCGTACGCAGCAGTGGTCACACCAGGACCTCCAAGTCGTCCTCGGCGTAGGTGGGGTCGGGGATCAACGACTGGGCAGGGACGAGTAGCAGGTCACTGCCGGTGAACGTTCCGAGATCGAAGACGGCGCCGTCATCGAGGACCACTAGGTGCTCCTCCAGCAGGTCCGCCAGCTCGTCCGCCGTCCCTTCCTCCTCGTCGTCCTCCGGATCTGGAGCGAAAGCCCGCAAGACTGAGATGGCAAGGAGGTCGGCGGCCTCCACGCCGTGCACCAGCGCCTGCTCCAGTAGCTGGGACAGCCGCACCGGTGCGCGCAGCGCTTCCGTGAGCAGCGCGCGGGCGACGGCGACGTCCTCGTCGCCGTAGAGACCGAGCTCTCCGGGGTCGTCGGCGATCAGCTCGATCTCCTCGTCCGGGAACGTCTCGCGTGCCTCGCGTGCCGGAGCCAGAAGCGAGGCCCACCAGTCCCGCAGCCGCGGCCGGTGAGGGACCACCGGTCCGCCGGCCGCATCGGCGAAGAGGCTTGCGACTGCCTCGGCGTCCTCGACACCGAGGCGGAGAACCGGCTCCAGCACGTCATCCTGCACCCCCACCAGCGCAAGGCGCGGAGGCGGCCTGAAGCGCTGCTCGGCCTGGGAGCGCAGGAACGCCGGGCGAGCGTCGATCACCTTCTCCAGCAGCTGCATGTGCCGGAGATGGGCCCGCCCCAGCAGCCGCAGGATTCGCTCGCAGGTACGCCGAACCTCCGCGTCATCCACATCGTTGCGGACCTCGCGCATCCACTCCATCAGCTCGCGTTCCACCCGTTGACGCTCACAAAGGTGTTCGCGGGACACCTTGAGCAGCTCCGGCACGTCCTGGCTCCAGTCCACCGCCCGCACATCGCGTTCGGTCTCCTCCAGGACTGCTCGCACCCGCTGGCAGTACATGAGCGACAGCTTCAGACTCTCCGCCGCGCTCTCTTCGGCATGCCCCCACCGACGGGTGCTCACCTGGCGACGCAGCATCACGTCCTTGGCCGCCTGCACGTCCTCCAGATCGTGCTCCAATCCGGACAGCAGGAGGTTGATAGCCGGAGTCGTGGCTCGCAGCACGGCCTGACCGCGCCGCCCGAACCCCTCCTCCAGCATCCGCAGCGACAAGGTCACCCGGCTGTGACCTTCGCGGTAGTCGCTGTAGGAGATATCGAACTCCTCTCCGTCCTGAGCGTCGTTCAGCAGCTCACGCAGAACGAACCGAGCTACCGCCAGGTGCTCCGAGGCATCCCGCTCAGGCGCCGCCGACGCCGCCAGGGAGGCAAGAAACTGGACCACCTCCTCCGTCGTGGCCTCCGACTCCATCTCCTGCTGGCTCACCACCGCCTCCAGGGCAGCCAGCCCGAGCGTGCGGGGACAGTAGAGATCACGGGGGAACCGCTGCCATGCCTTGCGCTGATCGATGCGGTGCAACGGCGCCCCGCGGGCAAGGACCGAGTTGCGCCGGGTGAATCCTGGCTCGGCTACCAGCGCGCGCCACTCATCAATTCCATCGGGGACCGCTGGCGCCGAGGCGAGCAGCCGCCGCTCCTCCCGGTCCAGCAGAGCCTGGACCATCGAGTCGATGTCATCCTCCGCACAGCCCGTGCTGCCGAGGGATACGTTGCGTTCTGTCATGCCATCAGTGGATCAGCCAGCACTGACAAAAGGTCTGAAAAACGTCTAATCCGCCACCCGGTTGGAGTGCACCCAAGAGGATGAAACGGGACCGTTGGGGCTCCCGGAACCCGGTAGCCCCAACGGTCCCGTGGAAGTAACGTGCGACGGCCTACCGCGCTCTCACCCTCGGGTCCTGCCCGTCGTGGCGGTGGACCAGCGCATGCCGAGCGCGTCCAGGTCCGCCCGGCGTTGTTCGGTGAGTTTGTCGGCTCGTTTCCTGATGTTGTCGAGGACCATGCCGAGCTTCACCGCCACAAGCTCCTCGGCGCCGCCCTGATCGCTTGTCGGCCCGCCTTCTGGCCCCAGGTGCTCGATATGTTTTCTGGGGACGTTGAGGTGGCCTTCGCGGGCACGGTACTGGCGTGCCGCCCGGAGGTTGAGGGCCCATTTGTCTTCTTGGGTGCGTTTCACGGGCCGCTCGTCTTCCCCGGCCGGGGTGAGGGCGAGGACGTTCTCGAGCAGCCACTGCTGGACCGGCACGAGACTGTCCCAGATGAACCGGCAGGCCGTTACCCAGCGGCCGAGGTCTTCGCCCTGCACGATCACCTCACCCGCGACCGTCGGCACCGTCCCGCCGCCTTCGACATGGTTCTGGGTGAGGCGGAAGCAGCGCTGCCACCCGGTATCCCATACTGGGCACCAGCCAGGGTCGATCTCATCCAACGCCGCCCGCCGCGCTTTGGTGAGGGCTTTGGCGCTGGATTCGACGGGGAGGCCGGCTGCGCGGCGTTCGGTGATGGTGTCCGCGAGCCGGGCTGCGGTGCGCTGGTTTTTCGCCCAGGTCCCGACGGGGTAGCCGTCCCAGACGGCGGTGGCCGGTGGGAGGAAGTGCCCGTGGACCGCAGCCCAGGCGCGGGCGGCGGTGAGTCCTTCCTCGAACGCGACGTCGTGGTGGGACCAGACCATCCCGAGCTCGTCCAGCTCAGCAACCCGGTCGGGGGCCAGGCGTCCGGCTTTGTTGAAGCGCCGCTGGTCCGCCAGCCATGTGCCCAGCGGAAACCCGGCTGGCGACCAGCCCTGTGGCGTGATGAAGTCGTACGGCACCCGCAACTGCATGGCGCCGGTCTCCTTCACGTACCGCATCACGGCCTCGATCCCGCGCCGCCAGAAGCTGTTCTCCGGCTCGATCACCCGCAGCTTTACAAACCGGGCCAGCAGAGCCGGGTCCCGGGGCGTGCTGAACTTCAGCAACTCCCGCGCGGGCGCACTCGGCCCCGGCTCACCCTCCAGCCGCTCCCGGCCGACTTCACCAGCCTCCTCGACTTCCTCCCCGGGCTCGTAACTGCCGCTGCGCACACGGGGGTCGGCTAGGGCTTCGATGGTGTCGGTGTCGTGCGCACGGAGCGCTTCGAGGATCTTCGTCAGGGTTCCGTACGCCGGAGAGAGCAGCATTTCGTCCGGGCTTTCACCAGGCGCGAGGAATACCGGAACGATCAACGAAGCAATCTTTCCTTCGCCGGGTTTCATCCGGAGTGCGCGGCCGACCATTTGCACGATATCGATCATCGAGCCCCGCGCGTCGCAGAATGCGACGGAATCACAATTCGCTGTATCGACCCCTTCGCCCAGCACCTTCACGGAGCTGAGTACGCGCAGCGCGGCCGGCCGCAGTCCGGGCCCGTCACCCTCATGGTCCCGGGCCTCGATGACGTCGGAGGCGAACTCAGCCAGCACGGCCTGCCGGTGACCGACGGCGTGTTCGCCATACAGCCAGTTGGCCCACACCCGACCCGGCGCCGGGAACCGGCGCGGATCGTCCTGCCAGAGCCGCCTTGCAACGTCGACGACTCCTTCAGCCATAGCCTCAGCCTCGCTGACCTTACTGTGAAAGGTCAGCATCTTCCGTAGCTGCTCCTGCGCGGCTGCGGTCAGGACCCCGGCCTGCAGCGCCGCGAGCCGTGCTCCGCGCACCGCGTCCGATCCGGCGCCGACGACCTGGTGCGCCTCGTGGAGCTCGGGATCAGTGATGTCGACGCACACGACTTGGTACGGGGCGACCAGTCCGCGGCTGACGGCCTCGGACAGGGTCAGCTTGAACGCCACGGGCCCGAAGACGGCAGAGTCCGGGTCCATGCTTGCGATCAGCCGTGGTTCCTCCCGCTCGTCATTGCGGGCGTCCCCGGGTGCTTCCCAGACTCTGGCGGTGGCGGTCATGTAGAGGCGGCGGGCCGCCGGGATCTTGGTCTGGTGGTGTACGGCTGCCCACGGCTTGCCCGCGTCTCCGCTGGTCCGGTGCGCCTCGTCCACGACCATCAGGTCCCACACACCCAGGCCCTGGGCGTGTGCGCGCTGCAGGATGCCGAGGCCGATGGCGGCGTAGGTGGCGAACACCGTCACCCGCTCCAGCCCCTGTGCCCACGCCACGAGCTTGCCGGGGTCTGTTGTGCAGGGCATGCCGTCGGAGTCCTCAGGCCGCAAGCGGCACACTCCCAGCGTCGCCCCCGTGCGGCCGCCTTCCCGCCATGCGGCCGCGGTCTGCGTCAGCAAGTCCAGAGTTGGGACCAGGACCAGTACCCGCCTCGCACTCAGTTTCTGGGCAGCCTCGGCGGCGATGAGTGTTTTGCCTGAGCCGGTTGCAGCGATGACTTGGGTTCGCAGTCCCTCGGCCGGCATATGTTCGTCGGCAGGTGTCTGCAGAGCACGAAGGATGGCATCGACCGCCTCCACCTGATGCGGGAACAGTTCTTTCCTTGACATGCAATTTCCCTTTCTTGCTCACGTCTGACGCTTTGTCCGTCCGCTAGAATCCTGGTTATTCCGGAAACCAGAGGGTTAGGAAATTGGCTTTCTGCCCTCTTCGTGAATGGTTTTTGGTGCTGTGTTCGACACCCCGCCCCGGCCTCAGGACCTTGCGGCGGGGATGGTTTGTCTCTCCATAAAGTAGCGGCCCAAGAAGTATGACGCATGCTGCTTGTTTAGGGTGTTCCGATCTGTTCGATTCCGCTACCCTGAGCTCCTCGTGGTGAACGTCACCCGGCACTTTCTGCCCGTACTTGACTAAGACCGTGTCCTATGTGGCGAGGCGGATGAGGCGTTTGTAGCAGCAGATCGCGGCTGCGAGGCCGAGGAAGGCCGGGTAGTTGCGGGGGTCGCGTTCGTAGCGGGTGGCGAGGCGGCGGTAGCCGGTCAGCCAGAAGATGGTGCGCTCGATTACCCACCTGCGACGTCCCAGGCGTTCACTCGACTCGATGCCTTTGCGGGCGATGCGGACGCCGATGTGCTCACCCCACAGCCATTTCCGCAGGCCAGGCTGGTCGAAGGCCTTGTCGGCGTGCAGTCGCCGGGGCTTGAAGTGCCGGCCTCGATGGGGGGCGTGTCTCGTGTGGAGCCCCAGGATCATGGGCTTGAGGGCCTGGGAGTCGTGGGTGTTGGCAGTGGAGAGCCCGACGATGAGAGGCAGTCCGTTCTCATCCGACAGAAGGTGTATTTTGGAACCCGGCTTGCCCCGGTCCACGGGCGACGGACCTGTGAGTTCGCCCCCTTTTAGCCCTGACATGAGCGGAGTCGAGGACCACGCGAGTCATATCGATCAGACCCGCGTCGTCAAGCCGGTGCAGAACCGCTTCATGCGGCCGGCCCCACACGCCGGCCCGTGATCAGATCAGGAACCTCCGGTGGGCAGTGGGCTTCGAGACCCCGAAGCAGGGAGGTAGTGTCAGCCAGGCACAGCCACTGACCAGCACATACACGATCGCGGCAAACAACGTCTCATCAGGCGTGTTCTGCGTCCCACCGCCCTGAGGCCGCACCTTCTCCGGCGGGATCAGCGGCTTCGCGATCTCCCACAACCCATCCGGAACAATCCAACTCCACGTACCCCGCCTCATATTGAGGGTCTGCCCAGCCTCACTACACAGGACACGGTCTTAATAGTAGTAACGACAGTGGCCCGCTGAACCCCTGTCACCCAAGGCAAGGCGATCCCTCTTCCCCTTAGCCAGCCAAAGGAACGCGCGGAGCGTGTTCCGCCAGGCCGGATCGCGGAGCGATCCAGCCTGAGGCCAACGGAGTTGGCCTCCCAGGCCACGGAGTGGCCTGGGTTCTCGGGACGAAGTCCCGGAATACCGCACGGAGTGCGGT
>NZ_JOFL01000043.1 GCF_000719265.1 Streptomyces roseoverticillatus
CGCCGGCCCCCGCCCCCGCCACCGGCTACGCGACCCCGTCGTACGGCAGCCCGCCGCCTCCCGGCCCGCCCGGAATATCCGGAGTGCCCGGGGCGGGCGGGTCGCCCGGTGCGCCGACGAGCACAGCCGGCGGGGCGGTCAGGGGCCCGGCCGGCCCGGTCGGGCGGCCCACCGGGTACCCGATGGGCGCCCACGGGGCGGTGCAGGCCCCTTTCCCGCCGCCGGGCCTGAGCCCGGCGCCCGGCCACGCACCGCCGCCGCCGCGCCGCGGCTGGCCCGTCTACCTGGGACCGCTGCTGGCGCTGCTCCTCATCGCGGGCGGCACCGTCGCCGGAGTGCTGTCGGCGGGAGGGCCCGGGAACAGCGGGCAGCAGCCGGACGACGGCTCCACGGGCACCGTGCAGCCCTCGGAATCCCGGCAGCCGGACGCATCCGGCAGCCCCGGGAGCTCGGAGAATCCCCGTCCCTCCCCGTCCGGGCACGCCACGGACGAACCCACCGCTCCCACCTATCCCACGACCGAACCGACCAGGAACCCGGGAACGTGCAACGGCGGCTGGGTGACGAAATGCGCAACGCGCTGAAAGCAGCCGAAGGGCTGAAGGAAGACGCCGAAGGAAAGAACTGACCGGCTTTCGGGGGATGCAAATGCGGCTGGTGGCCAATCCGTTCCGAGGAACACAGCAGAAACCGTCCGCGCGGCGCCGCCGGCTCCGGCTCGTCGCGCTCCTCACCGTGCCCGTGCTGATCGGCGGCGCGAGCCTCGCCGGGTGCGGGTCCGGCGGCAAGAAATCCGTTCAACTCGTCCTGGAAGCCGTGGGCGAGATAGGAGCGTTCCCGTTCGTGGAGCACCCGGACACCGATCTCCGGGGCGTCCGGTCCGCCGTGCGCGGCGGCGGGCAGCGGGCGGGGGACGCCCGGGGCACGTTCGGCGGGCTCCAGGGCGCCACGCACTGCGACAAGGCGTCGCTGATCAAGCAGCTCACCGGGGACCCCGAGAAGGCCAGGGCGTGGGCCGAGGTGAAGAACATCGACGAGGGCAGGATCGGCGAGTACATCAACGGACTCACCGAGACGAGCCTGGAGTTCGACACGCTCGTCAAGAACCACGACTTCCGCGACGGCGAGGCCAGCGAGTACCTGTCGGTACTGCAGAAGGGCGTGCTCGTCCTCGTGGACAACTTCATGGGGCCGGCCGTCAAGTGCAACTGCGGCAACCCGCTCCAGGAGCCGGACCAGGCCGTCGACACGAAGGCGGCGAGTTACACGGGCACCCGCTGGGAATCGTTCACCGCCACGGAGGTGACCGTCATCAAGGCCCGTACGAAGGAACAGGGTCCGGTGAAGCAGATCCCCCTCGTCGACCCCTTCCAGGGCGACAAGGCCTTCGACCGCGGCGTGGGCAGCGACGGGAGCAAGGACAGCAAGCCCTTCCACTGGGATCCGCCGAAGACGCCTGCGGGCTCTCCGGGTTCGTCGGGTTCCCCGGGAGCCGCCGGGTCGTCGGACCCCAAGGACCCCAAGGACCCCAAGGACCCCAAGGACAAGGGATCGTCTTCGAAGCCGCCGAAGGACAAGTCCTCGGAGCCGTCGGCCGGGTCGTCCGGATCCGGATCGTCCGGCGCCGGCTCTTCCGGCCCGGGAGCGTCCTCCAGCGGATCCGGCGAACCGTCAGACGGCTTCTCGGGCCAGGGCGTACGGCCGACGACGGAGCCCCCGGGGTCACGGGGGCCGGGCGCGTCCTCCAAGAAGCCGCCGCTCGGCAGCACCACGCCCGTCGGTCCGCGCACCACGCCGCCCCGGACGAGCGCGCCCTCGGCGACGCGGCCCGTCGCGCCGCCCACGGCACCGAAGCCGGTGACGCCCACCTCCTCGAAGCCGGAGGCCCCCACGAAACCCGTGGCACCCACGACGCACAAGCCCGTGGTGCCGACTGCCGAACGGCCTGAGAGGCCGGTGACGCCGACGGCCGAGAAGCCCGAGAAGCCCGTGGTGCCCACCGCCGGCCACCCCGCGGCCCCCACCGCGGCCAAACCCGATCCGCCCAGGGCGGCGACCGGCTCGTCCTGACACAAGGCCAAGGCCGAGGACACGACCGAGGACACAGCCGAGGACACGGCCGATGACAAGGAGGACGCAGAGTCCCGCACATCCCCAATCCACGCCAAGCAGGGACAAACGAATGTCGCGATACGTTGTCCCCTGCAAGCAAGAAACCGTCCATAGGGGTGGAGCATGGGGATGCTGAAGGGTGCCAACGTCCGGATTCCGGCGCCGGCGGTGCGGGTGGAGCTGGGCTGGCGCACGGCCCCCGGGGCGCCGGACGTCGACGCCTCCGCCCTGCTGCTCGCCGGCGGCAGAGTCCGCTCGGACGCGGACTTCGTCTTCTACAACCAGGCCGCGCACCCCTCGGGCGCGGTCCGCCACGAGGGGAAACGGCCGTCCGGCGCCGGCATGACGACGGACACCCTCGCCGTGGACCTCGCCGCGGTAGAGCCGTCCGTCGAGACCGTGGTGCTGGCCGCCTCGGCCGACGGCGGGAGCTTCGGGCAGGTGCCGGGGCTGTACATCCGCGTCACCGACGCGGCCGGCGGCGCGGAGCTCGCGCGCTTCGACAGCACGGACGCCACCGTCGAGACGGCGTTCGTCCTCGGCGAGCTCTACCGCCGCCAGGGCGAGTGGAAGTTCCGGGCGGTGGGCCAGGGCTACAGCACCGGCCTGGAGGGCCTGGCGACCGACTTCGGCATCTCGGTGGACGAGCCGCAGTCGGTCCCCGCCCCGGCCGCCATACCGGCGCCGCCCGCCCAGGCGCCCGCCGCACCGCCGGTCGCCCCGCCTCCGCCCGCCGCGCCGCCCGCCGCGCCGCCCGCGCCCCAGCCCGTGCGCCTGACGAAGGTCACGCTCACCAAGGAGGCGCCCACCGTCTCGCTCACCAAGCAGGGCGGCACGTCCGGGGCGCTGCGCGTCAACCTCAACTGGGAGGTGCGCAAGTCGTTCAAGGGCTGGGGCCACAAGTTCGGCAAGGCCATGGCCATGCACTCCGACCTGGACCTCGACCTCGGCTGCCTCTTCGAGCTGCGCGACGGCACCAAGGGCGTGGTGCAGGCGCTGGGCAACTCCTTCGGCTCCCTGCACCGGCCGCCGTTCATCCACCTCGACGGCGACGACCGCACCGGCGCGGTGGCCGCGGGCGAGAACCTCACGGTCAACCTGGACCACATCAACGACTTCCGGCGCATCCTCGTCTTCGTAACGATCTACGAGGGCGCCCGGAGCTTCGCCGGCCTGCACGCCACGGTCACGATGCAGCCGCAGCACGGCGCGCCCGTCGACTTCTCGCTCGACGAGTGCACCGTGCTCTCCAACGTCTGCGCGCTGGCCCTCATCACCAACAACAACGGCGACCTCGTCGTCCAGCGCGAGGCCCGCTACTTCGTGCCCGACCGCGGCGTCAGCCCGCAGCGCACCCTCGACCGCGCGTACGGCTGGGGCATGAACTGGACGCCGGGCCGCAAGTGACCGGCCGGGCCGCTCAGGGCGCGGCCTCGGGGCGGGCGTACGTCCGCCCCTTCCAGGCCGCGCCCCGGCCCCGATAGTGCTGGACCGCGGAGTCCACGGTCATCAGCAGGTAGAGCAGGGCCGTGAACGGCAGCAGCGGCGCCAGGAGGAGCGGCTGCCGGTAGTAGCGCAGCATCGGCACGTACGTCCCGGCCATGATCGCCCAGGCGGCGGCTCCGGCGGTCAGTGCGACGGGCTCGCCCGTCAGGGCGCCCGCCGCCACGGCGACCGGCGGCGCCAGGTAGACCACCGCCAGCCCGGCGACCGTCCCGGCCAGGAGCAGCGGGTTGTGGCGGAGCTGGGCGTACGCGCTGCGCGAGACCATCCGCCACAGCATGCCCAGGCCCGGGTAGGGCCGGACGCTGTCCACCCGGTCCGCGAGGCCCAGCCAGATCCGGCCGCCCGTGCGGCGCACGGCCCGGGAGAGCGTCACGTCGTCGATCACGGCCTGCCGGATGCTGTCGGGGACGCCGGCCCGCTCGGCGGCGTCGCGCCGCAGGAGGACGCAGCCGCCCGCGGCGGCCGTGGTCCGCGCGCCCGGCCGGTTGATCCGGCGGAAGGGGTAGAGCTGCGCGAAGAAGTAGACGAAGGCGGGGACGATCAGCCGCTCCCACACGGTCGCCACGCGCAGCCGGGCCATCTGCGACACGAGGTCCAGGCCGCCCGACTCCGCCGCCGCGACGAGCTCGCGCAGGCTGTCCGGCTCGTGGGCGATGTCGGCGTCGGTGAGCAGCAGGTACGCGGCGTCGGTGCGCTCCCGGGCGAGCGTCATGCCGTGCCGTACAGCCCACAGCTTGCCCGTCCAGCCCGGGCCGGGCTCGCCCGGGGAGGCGACGGTCAGCGGCAGTCCGCCGCGCTCGGCCGCCAGTGCGCGGGCCAGCTCCCCGGTGCCGTCGGAGCTGCCGTCGTCCACGAGGAAGATCTCCGCCTTCCCCGGGTAGTCCTGGGCGAGCAGGGACGGCAGGCTCGACGGCAGCACCTCCGCCTCGTCGCGGGCGGGGACGACGATCGCCACGGGCGGCCAGGCCGCGGGTGGCCTGCGCTCGGGCAGCCGTACGTCCGTACGCCAGAAGAAGCCCTGGCCCAGCAGCAGCCACAGCCACGCGGCCAGGGAACCCACAGTGATCCAAGTCAGCGCGCTCACCCGTGGCAGTCTGCCGCACGGAGGGCGGCTGATCGGGGGTCTTTGCGGGAAGCGGAGCGAACGGACCCGCCCGCCGGGGCCGCCGTTTCCGCCCATCCATTAGAGTGACCGGGTGAAGATCGCGCTCATGGACTCCGGCAACGGGCTGCTGGCGGCAGCCGCCGCCGTGCACCGGCTGCGACCGGACGCCGATCTGGTCCTCTCCTCCGACCCCGACGGCATGCCGTGGGGCCCCCGTACCCCCGAGGACATCGTCGCGCACGCCCTGGACTGCGCCCGGTCCGCGGCCGCCCTCGCCCCCGACGCGCTGATCGTCGCCTGCAACACGGCGTCCGTGCACGCGCTCGCGGCGATAAGGGCCGAGCTGGAACCGGCGATCCCGGTGATCGGCACCGTGCCCGCGATCAAGCCCGCCGCGGCCGCCGGCGGCCCCGTCGCCATCTGGGCGACCCCGGGCACCACCGGCAGCCCGTACCAGCGCGGCCTGATCAGGGACTTCGCGGCCGGCGTCGAGGTCACGGAGGTGCCCTGCCCCGGCCTCGCGGACGCCGTCCAGTACGCCGACTCCGCGGCCGTGAACGCCGCGGTCGCCGCCGCGGCCGCCCTCACGCCCCGCAATGTAAGGAGCGTCGTCCTGGGGTGCACCCATTACGAGCTCGTCGCGGAGCGTATCCGTGCGGCGGTCCAGCCCCTGCTGTCGCCGGCGGTCCCGCGCCTGACCCTGTACGGCTCGGCGGAGGCCGTCGCCGCCCAGACGCTGCGCCGCATCGGCGCCGCGCCCGCCCCCGGCGCCGCGCCGTCCGGGCGCCTGACGGTGCTGCTCAGCGGCCGCGAGGGCAGCATCGACCCGGCCTCCCTGACCTACCCCGAGGGCCGCTCCCTCGTCGAGGCCGCCGCCGTACGCCCCTGAGCCGGCCGCCGGCCCCTTCCGGCCACCCGATCCGGTGCGGTCCGTGCATCACCCCTGCCGTGGTGGCGGAAGGTGAGTAGGCTGCCTGGTATGAGGGACCATTCCACGGGCCCGCAGGGCCACGAGGGCGACGAGAACACGGGCGCGGCCGGACCCCCTTCCCCGGCCGACGGCGCCGCGGATCTCGCCGTCTGGACCGGTCGCGCGACCAACCGCGTCCAGTGGCTGCTTGCCGCGGCCGGCGCCGCCTGCCTGGCACTCGGCGTCGAACTGGCCGTCGACAGCGCATGGACCTCAGGTCTGGCCCCTCTCGTCATGGCGGTCGTCGGCTGCGTCGCGGCCGGGCTGCTGATGCTCTACGGCACCCTCGCGTTCGTCCATGTGGCCGTACGGGTCGACATGGAGGCGCTGGAGGTGCGCTGCGGGCACATCGGCGTGCCGCGCACGCGCATCCCGCTGTCCCACGTGGTCGATGCGGACTTCGCCCCGCGCGTCACGCCGCGCCAGTGGGGCGGCTGGGGCTACCGGTGGCTGCCCGAAAAGGGCACCGCCGTCGTCGTGCGCCGGGGCGAGGGCTTCGTGCTCCGCCTCGGCGACGGCCGTACGTTCACGGTCACCGTCGACGACGCGGAATCCGCCGTACGGGTGATCCGCCGGGCCCTGCGCCTCGCCCCCGGCCGCAAGGCCCCGGCCTGACCTGGGACTTTCTCACCACCCCTGCCGCCACCTGGGTGAACGCCCGGCCCTCCCGGACCACTAGGCTCCTGCCCATGCCCACCCCCGATTTCATCCGAGTCCTCCGCGCGACCGCGGGCAACCAGCTCCTGTGGATCCCCGGCGTGAGCGCCGTCGTCCTCGACCCCGAGGGCCGCGTGCTGCTCGGCCGCCGCTCGGACAGCGGCGAGTGGGCGATCATCGGCGGCATCCCCGACCCCGGCGAGCAGCCCGCCTCCGCCATCGTGCGCGAGGTGTACGAGGAGACCGCCGTCCACTGCGTCGCGGAGCGCGTCCTGGTGGTCGAGGCGCTCGCCCCCGTCACCTACCCCAACGGCGACAAGTGCCAGTACATGGACGTCTGCTTCCTGTGCCGGGCCGTGGGCGGCGAGGCGCGCGTCAACGACGACGAGTCCCTGGAGGTCGGCTGGTTCGAGCCGGACGCCCTGCCGCCCCTGCAGGAGTTCGCGGTCCGGCGCATCAAGCACGCCGTGGAGGACGGCGCCACCTGGTTCGAGGGCATCGGGCAAGGCTGACCGGCCCCCGTACATAGGCGGCTGCAGGCGCATCCCGGGGCGGCCATCGACACGGTCTATGGCTGCCTATAGTGGCGCGCATGGAACTGCGCCACCTCCGCTATCTGCTCGCCGTCGCCGAGCACGCGAACTTCACCCGTGCCGCGGAGGCCCTGCACATCTCCCAGCCGACGCTCTCCCAGCAGATCAAGCAGCTGGAGCGGTCCCTGCGGGTCCAGCTGCTCGACCGCTCCGGGCGCAGCGTGCGCCTCACCGACGCGGGCGAGGTGTACACGCGCTACGCCCGGCACGCCCTGCAGGACCTCGCGGCGGGGGAACGCGCCGTGCTGGACGTGCAGGACCTCTCGCTCGGGACCCTGCGGCTGGCCGTGACCCCGACGTTCACCGCGTACCTGATCGGGCCGCTCGTGGCGGACTTCCACGCCCGGCACGCCGGGATCACCCTCGACCTCCGCGAGCTGCCGCAGGACCGCATCGAATCCGCCCTCCTGGCCGACGAACTGGACCTGGGCATCGCCTTCAGCGGCACGTATCTGCCGGGCGTAGCCGGCACCGACCTGTTCACCGAGACGCTCGGCCTCGTCGTCGGGCCCGGCCACGCGTGCGCGGGCCGCAGCACCGCGCTGCCGGCCGGAGAACTGGCCGGACACCCGCTCGCCCTGCTCAGCGGCGACTTCGCGACGCGCCACCACATCGACGCCTACCTCGCCGGGCACGGCGTCACGCCGCGCATCGCCGTCGAGGCCAACTCCATCAACGCGCTCACCGAGATCGTCGGCAGGAGCGCGCTCGCCACCGTGCTGCCCGACGCGATCACCCGCGGGCCCGCGCACCTGCACCCCGTACCGGTCGATCCGCCGCTGCCCGCGCGCACCGTCACGCTGCTGCGCCGGGAGGCCGCCTACCAGAGCGCGGCAGCACGGGCCTTCACGGCTCTTGCCCGGCGCTGGGCGCGGGAGCAGGACGGCCCTCCGGAGAACCGGGCCCCTCAGGGCGGGCCCCCGGCGTGACGGTGGCGCGCCGCCTGCGGTTGCGCAGCAGTTCGAGGGCGACCGGCAGCAGGGACAGGGCGACGACGGTGCCCACGACGGGCAGCAGATAGCGGTCCACGTGAGGCACGGCCGAGCCGAGCCCGTAGCCGGCGAGGACGAGGCCCACCGTCCACACCAGGCCGCCGGCCACCTGCCAGAGCGTGAAGGTGCGCGGCGCGACGCCCAGGGCTCCGGCCAGGGGGTTGAGGACCGTGCGCACCACCGGGACGAAGCGGGCCAGCACGATGGCGCGGGCGTGTCCGTAGCGGCCGAGCAGCTCCTCGGCGCGGTCGGCGCCCTCGTGCAGCTTGCGGCTGCGGGAACGGGTGAGGAGCGCCCGCCCGCCGCGCCGCCCGAGGACGTAGCCGGCCTGGGCGCCGCCCAGGGCGCCGGCCACGGACGCGGCCAGGACCTGCACGAGGTCCAGGTGCGGTCCGGAGTGGGCCCCGCTGCGGGCCAGCAGGCCGGCGGTGAACAGCAGGGAGTCCCCGGGCAGGAAGAAGCCGATCAGCAGGCCGGTCTCGGCGAACATCACCACGGCGATGCCGAGCGCGCCGAAGGCGGACAGCAGCGAGGAGGCGTCGAGGGGGTTGACCGCCAGGGCGGCGGCGGACTGAGCGGGCACGAGGGGTGGCCTCCCTGATGCGACGGCGTACGCGGGGGGACTGCAGGGACTTCGGGGGAGCGGTCGCGACTGTAGACGATGTGCGGGGCCGCTACGGGCTCATGCCGCTCGCGCGGGCGATGGCGTCGACCTCGCTCCGGTCGTGCTCGGCGGCCGGCGGGGGAGAGCCGTGGGCGCGGACGACGACCTGCATGCCGTGCGGTCCGAGATATCCGGCGAGTCTGGTGAGCACCCGGCCGAACTCAGGTGTGAGCAACTCCTTTTCGCGCGGGGAGAAGGGAATGTCGACCCCGTTCTCGCGGTGCATGATCGCCTCGTTGAAGCCCTTCAGGATCCGCAGCAGCAGGGCGTAGGACTCCGCGTCGAGGACTGTCTGGAGCTCGGCCAGGTAGAGCGCGAACTGCTTGGTGCGCTCCAAGAAGTTCCGGTCGTTCATACGGCCATCGTCGCGAAGTCACCGGCGGCACGCGGGCCTTTCGGCATCTTCGGGCGGGCCGTGGTCTGAAGAATGGATTCGGCGGAGAATCCGTGTTCTGTTGACGGGAATTCAGTCGCGGTTTTCACCCTTCCGGGGGAACGCCGGCCGGCCCGGTGGAGCCGCACGGCGAGTGACCCGGCGGCGGCGTTCATCGCACCGCATCGCACCCCTCACTCCGCGCCGCCGCGTGAACGCAATAACGGGGCACGAGAGTTCCAGCTCTCGAAGAGAGAACCGGGCGCAATTCCCTTGTGCCGGTTTACTCCAGGAGCCGCCGATGCCCGGAATCTCACCCTGTTGATAAGACGTCGGCTTTGCTAACGTATCCGCTGAGTACCCTTCCGGGCGCGGCCGGTGACTGCCGGGCGGAGTCGGCCCGATCGCCGGGGAACCCTGGCCCCTGAACGGGGCCGGGGCCCGAGCTGTCCCCTCGCTCGGGCTGACTGCAGGGACGCGCATGAGAACTCTTCGGGCGGTCCGCGAGTGCCCTCTCGCATTGCGATTGCTATTCATCAACCAGTGCGGCATCGATGCCGGTTTCTATCTGCTGATTCCTTTTCTGGCGACCTATATCGGGCATGATCTCGGAATGTCGGCGGCCGTCGTCGGGCTGGTCCTCGGAGTCCGCAACCTCAGCCAGCAGGGCATGTACATCATCGGCGGCACCGCGGCCGACCGGCTCGGCCCCCGCGTCGTCATCATCGCCGGGTGCGCCCTGCGGACCGTGGGCTTCACGCTCTTCTCGTTCGGCAACTCGCTGCCCCTGCTGCTCGCCGCCTCCGGCATCAGCGGACTCGCCGCCGCGCTCTTCTACCCGGCCGTGCGCTCCTACGTCTCCCACGAGTCGGGCGAGCGCAAGGCCGAGGCGTTCGCCCTGCTCAACGTTTTCGCCACGATCGGCTCGCTCGTCGGGCTGCTCGCCGGCAGCGTGCTGTACCTGACCGACTTCCGGATCTGCGCCCTCACCGCGGCCGGGCTCTTCGCCGCGCTGACCGTCGCCCAGGCGTTCGTGCTCCCGGCGCGCGAGGTCTCCGCCGGCCACGACCCCATCGTGCGGGAGCTGCGGGAAGCGCTCGGCAACCGCCGCTTCCTGTGCTTCGCCTTCGCCACCACCGGCATGTTCATCATGGAGAACCAGCTGTACATGCTGCTGCCCCACGGCGCGCAGCACGTGTCGGGCTGGGGCGGGGCCGAGGCCGTGCTGCTGAGCGCCGGGGCGGTCGCCAACCTGCTGTTCCAGTTCCGGATCACCCGGAGCCTGGAGCAGCGCGGGGGCGGCATGCGCTGGGTGGGGGCCGGCATCGCCGTCATAGGGCTCGGCTTCGTACCACCGCTGCTCGTGTGCGACGCGTCTCCCCCGAGGGGCGCCGGGGACGTGGTGCCACGGCTCCTCGTCATGATCTCCGCCTCGCTGCTGCTGTACTTCGGCGGCATGGTCGCCTACCCGCCGGTCCTGGGTCTGATCCCGCGGTTCGGCAGCGAACGGCTGACCGGTACGTACTTCGGCCTGTTCTACGTGCTGTCCGGGGCGACGGCGGCCGGTGGGAACGCCGTGGTCGGCTGGGTGATGGACGTCGGCGAGCGCACCGGGCGGGCCTGGCTGCCGTGGGTGTCCTGCCTGATCTTCGGGCTGACCTCGGGGGGCGCCGTGACCTGGCTGTACCGCACGCGGGTGCTGCCGTGCCCGTACCCGGCGGCGGACGCGTCCGCCGAGGCCGGGAGCGCCGCGGACGCCGGCGTCCAGGGCGGCGTGGTGCCGGAGGCGGTGCGGATGCTGCCCGGCCAGCCGCGCGTCTCGGACGACGCCGCGGACCGCCGTACGGGGTGACGCCCCGCCCCCGGCACGCGCCCGCACTGCCGAGCGGCGCGCACCCGTACCACTGAGCGGGCCCTCACCGGATGGGTCAAAGGCTGCGGCCGCCGGATTGACCCGTGCGCGGCGTGGTACAGGACGGACGGGGCCGGTCCCCGAGAGGCGCACACAGGCCGAGGCATCGCACACGAGGAGGGCACCCCATGCCCATCGCAACGGTGAACCCCGCGAACGGCGAGACGCTCAGGACGTTCGAGGAACTGGGAGCCGAGGAGATCGAGCGGCGCCTGGCCGCCGCGGCGTCGGCGTTCCGGGACTACCGCACCACGGACCTCCCCGAACGGGCCCGCCTGCTGAACCGGGCCGCGGATCTGCTGGAGGAGGACCAGGAGTCCGTCGCCCGCATCATGACCACCGAGATGGGCAAACCGCTGGCCGCCGCTCGCGCGGAGGCGGCCAAGTGCGTCAAGGCCATGCGCTGGTACGCCGCGCACGCCGCGGAGCTGCTGGCCGACGAGCACCCGCCGCAGACCGAGGTCGCCGACTCCGGGGCCGTCCTCGCCCGCGTCCGCTACCGGCCGCTGGGCGTGGTCCTGGCCGTCATGCCGTGGAACTTCCCCCTCTGGCAGGTCGTCCGCTTCGCCGCCCCCGCCCTGATGGCGGGCAACGTCGGGCTGCTCAAGCACGCCTCGAACGTGCCGCAGACCGCGCTCTACCTCGGCGACCTGTTCCGCCGCGCCGGCTTCCCCGAAGGCTGCTTCCAGACGCTGCTCGTCGGCTCGCGGGCCGTCGAGGGCGTCCTCCGTGACCCCAGGGTCGCCGCGGCGACCCTCACCGGCAGCGAGCCCGCCGGCCGGTCGGTCGCCGCGATCGCCGGCGACGAGGTGAAGAAGACCGTCCTCGAACTGGGCGGCAGCGACCCGTTCGTGGTGATGCCGTCGGCCGACCTCGAACGCGCCGTGCGGACCGCGGTCACGGCCCGCGTCCAGAACAACGGCCAGTCCTGCATCGCCGCCAAGCGCTTCATCGTCCACGCGGACGTCCACGACGCCTTCGTCGAACGGTTCACCGCCCGCATGGCCGGGCTCACCGTCGGCGACCCCATGGCCGACACCACCGACGTCGGCCCCCTGGCCAGCGAACAGGGCCGCGCCGACCTCGAAGAGCTCGTCGACGACGCCGTCCGGCGGGGCGCGACGGCCTTGTGCGGCGGACAACGGCCGAAGGACCTGCCGCAGGGCTGGTTCTACGAGCCGACGGTCCTCACCGGCATCACCCCCGACATGCGCATCCACCGCGAAGAGGCGTTCGGCCCCGTGGCGACCGTCTACCGCGTAGGGGACGTCGACGAGGCCGTCGAGCTGGCCAACGACACGCCCTTCGGGCTGAGTTCGAACGTGTGGACCACGGACACGGCGGAACAGGAACGTTTCGCGCGGGACATCGAGGCCGGAGGCGTCTTCTTCAACGGCATGACGGCTTCTCATCCCGCATTGCCGTTCGGCGGAGTCAAGCGTTCGGGTTACGGACGCGAGCTCTCGGGCCATGGCATCAAGGAATTCTGCAACGTGACAACGGTGTGGCACGGGGCGGAACCGGCGCGAGGGACGTGACCTCCCCCCCGAAAGATTAACGATTCTCCTCACGGATTTTTCCGTTTTCGCAGGTGGCGTGAGGGGTTGTGTGCCGGGTGCGGAGCAGAGTGGAGCGCCCCCGGCGCAACCCCATAGGCGTGACTGCGGCGTTGTGATGATGCGCTCGTCGTACTTACGGTGAGTGCCGCGGATCCACCGCTCGGATTTCCCTAAGGAAATCGATGGAGCCCGCAAACAGGTACCTGTCGTAGGCAAACATCATCCCCGTCCAAGAAGGAGAATGGTCATGACGTATGAGCGTCCCACCCTCGCCAAGGCCGGCAGCTTCCGCAAGGTGACGGGCCTCAAGGACCACGGCCCGAAGGACGTCCTGGGCGGCAAGCAGGTTCTCTGACCTGCGAGCGGGTGGCGGCCGAAGGGCCGCCACCCGCTTTCGCCGTCCCCGGACATCGCCGACGGAGGGCCGTGCCCCATGGATCAGTCCTTGTCACTCCAGTCCGTGCCCGCTTGGTTCGTCGTCCTCCCCGACACCGACGCGGCGGGCGCCCTCGCCGCGAGGGCGCTCACCTTCGCCTCCCGCAGCCTGTGCCACGCCTCGGGACGGCCCTGGATCGTGGGCCGCTGGGACCCGGGGACGGCCGTGACGGGCGCGCACCGGGACACGCGGGTCGTGGTGATCGGGGAGCACGCCGTCACACCGCCCGACGCCGAACGGGCCGCCGCCGCGGTGTCCGGCACCGCTTCGGCGTCCGCCCTGGACCGCCTCGCCGGCCGGCCCGGCACCTTCCACCTGATGGCCACCGTCGCCGGACGGGTCCGGATCCAGGGCGGTGTCGTCGGGCTGCGGCGCGTCTTCCACGCCGAGGCCACGACGCCCGGCGGCGGACCGGTGAGCGTGGCGTCCGACCGTGCCGACGTGCTCGCCGAACTGGTGGGCGCCGGACTCGACGAGCGCCGTATCGCCCTCGAAATGCTCGCCTCGGGCGTGCCCTACCCGTGGCACGGCGGTCCTCTCTGGCGCGGGGTGCACGCCGTGCCCGGCGGCCATCGCCTGACGCTCGACGCCGGCGGCCGGGCCCGCACCACCCGGTGGTGGTCACCGCCCGACCCCGTCCTCCCGCTCGCCGCGGGCGCCGCGCACCTGAGGGAAGCGCTCACCGAAGCGGTCGCCGTACGCACCCGCGGGCGCGGCCTGGTGTCGTCCGACCTGGGAGGCCTGGACTCCACAGCGGTGTGCTGCACGGCGGCCCGCGGCGGCGCTGAGGTCGTCGCCTACACCGCCGCCGTCCATGACGAGGCCGGCGACGACGTGTACTGGGCCGGGCGCACCGTACGGGCGCTGGGCGGCGTCGAGCACCACATCGTCCCGGCCCGCGAGGTGGCCATGACGTTCGACGGCATCGACGGCCTGCGGGACATCCTCGACACGCCCAGCATCCTCACCGTCGACCGCCACCGCCGCATGGGCATCATCGAACGGGCCGCGGCCCGCGGATCCGGCCTCCACCTCACCGGCCTGGGCGGCGACGAGCTCCTGGCCGGCACGCCCGCCCGGCTGCACACGCTGCTGCTCACCCACCCCTTCGTCGCACTGCACGCGATACGCGGGTACGCCGCCAAATACCGCTGGTCCCGGCGGGCGGTGCTGCGCCGGCTCCTGGACCGCAGGTCCTACGACGCCTGGCTCGGCCGCCTCGCCCGCGACCTCACCGGGCCGCCCGCCCCCGTCGAGGAGCCGCTGCTCGACTGGGCCGTCCCGCCCCGGATGCCGCCGTGGGCCACGCCCGACGCGGTCCTCGCGGCGCGGGAGCTGCTCCGCGCCCCCCGGACCCCGGCCGGGCCCCGGGGCAGGAACCGCGGCGAACACCGCGAACTGGCCGCGATGGACGGCATCTCCCAGTGGGTCCGGCACATCGGCCAGATGGCCGCGCCCCTGGCCATCGAGGTCTGCGCGCCCTACTACGACGCCCGCGTCATCGAGGCGGCCCTCGCCGTCCGCCCGCAGGAGCGGATCACCCCCTGGCGCTACAAGCCGCTCATCGTCGAGGCCATGCGCGGCATCGTGCCCGAAGCCAGCCGCACCCGCAGCACCAAGGCCAACGCCACGTTCGAGGAGGAGGCGGGACTGCGCCGCCACCGCCGGGCCCTGCTGACGCTGTGCGAGGACTCCCGGCTGGTCCGGCTCGGCCTGGCCGACGGGAAGGCGCTGCACGCATGGTGCCGCCGCGCCCTCTCCGCGGAGACGGAGAGCTACCTGCTCCACCCCACCATCGCCTGCGAAGTGTGGCTGCGCTCCCGGGAGATGACCCCCCTGCCCGCCGCCGACCGGAAGGCGTGAAACCGTGCCCGCACTCAAGCCCGGCGTCCTGATGACCGAGACCGAGTACGGCATCGCGCTGCTCGACCAGGAGAGCGCCGAATACTGGACGCTCAACCCGACGGCCGCCCTCGTCCTGCGGACGCTGCTGGACGGACACGGCCCCGGACGGGCGGCCGAGATCCTGACGGCCCGGTACGACGGCGCCGAAGCCGGCGAGGTCGGCGAGGACGTCCGCCGCATCATCGACGAGCTGCGCTCGGCAGGACTGCTCACTCCGTAGGACGCCCTGCCGCCCGGTGGCCGTCCGCCGGACCTCGTTCCCCGACCGTAGAGGCACGCCATGTCGACACCGGAAGCGATCCCCTACCAGCCCCGCTCGATCCCCCTGGGCCGCCGCTGCGTGGCACGGCTGGCCGTGGGCTGCGCCCACCTGCTGGCCACCCAGCCCCCTGCCCGGATCCGCGCCGTCCTGTGCAGGCTGCGGCGCGGCGCCCGGCCCGCCACGCTCGCCGAGGCGAGCACGGCACGGCGCACGGTCCTCGCCGTGAGCCTCGCCGCCGGAGGCCACAAGGGGTGTCTGCCGCGCTCCCTGGCCACCGTGCTGCTCTGCCGCTGGTACGGCCACTGGCCCACCTGGTGCGTCGGCGTGCGCAGCCGCCCGCCGTTCGCCGCGCACGCCTGGGTGGAGGCCGAAGGCGTCCTCGTCGGCGAAGGCGCCCCGGCCGACTACTTCCAGCGCTTCTTCACCGTGGAGTGAGCCCATGACCGCGCCGCCCTCCGTAGAGACTCCCCGGACCGGCCCTCCCGCCCCCGCGCGGGCCGGCGCGCGGGAGGGCCCGGGCCGGTCGTGGCCGGGGCAGCGGGCTCTGCTGGACCACCTGCGCCCGCAGAAGTGGCGCATGGCCGCGGGCGTCGCCCTGGGGCTCACCGGCAGCGTCATGGGCCTGGCCCAGCCCTTGGCGGCCAAGCGCGTGATGGACGACATGGGCCGGGGGGCGCCGGCCGCCGGCCCCGTTCTGCTGCTCAGCCTGCTGGTCGTGGCCGGAGCGGTCCTCGCGGGCCTCGGGCACTACGTGCTGCAGTGGTCAGCCGAATCCGTCGTCTGCACCGCCAGGTGCAGGCTGGCCGACCGCCTCCTGCGGCTGCGCGTGCCCGTCGTGGAGGGCTCCGAACCGGGCGACCTGATATCCCGGGTGACGTCCGACACGACTCTGCTGCGCCAGACCGCGCCCCAGGCGGTGTCGGCGGCGGTCACCGGCACCCTGGTCACCGCGGCGACGGTCGTCATGATGGGGCTGCTCGACGCCGTGCTGCTGGGCGTCACCCTCGGCGTGATCGCCTTCGCCGGGGTCGTCGTCGCGGTCGTGGCCCCGCGGATCGGTCGCGCCACGCACGGCACGCAGGAGGCGGTGGGTCGTATCGGGGCGGCGCTGGAGCGGGTGATGGGCGCCTTCCGCACCGTCAAGGCGTCGGGCGCCGAGCGGCACGAGGCGGCTGCGCTGGCCGGGGCGGCCGAACGCGCCCGGCGCACCGGGGTACGGGCCGCGGCCTGGGAGGCCGTGTCAGCGACGACGTCGGCGGTGATCATCCAGGTCAGCTTCCTCGTGGTGCTCGGTGTGGGGGGCGCGCGCGTCACCTCCGGCGCGACGGAGGTCTCCACGCTCGTCGCCTTCCTGCTCTACCTCTTCGCCCTCGCCCCGCGCATCGGGCAACTGGTCGAAGGCGTCGGCCAGGTCCAGGTGGGGGCCGCCGCCGCGGTCCGCATCGCACAGGCCGAAGAGCTGGAGACGGAGGAGCTGGAGACGGAGGAGCTGGAGAGCAACGAGGGGGCAGAAGTCAGGCGTGTGCCCCTCAGCGTGTCGTTCGACCGGGTGAGCTTCGCGTACCGGCCCGGGCTGCCCCGCGTCCACCACCAGGTCTCCTTCACCGTGCCCGCGCGCGGCCTGACCGCGTTCGTGGGCCCGTCCGGCGCGGGCAAGACCACGGTCTTCTCCCTGATCGAGCGCTTCTACGAACAGGATTCCGGCCGCGTGCTCCTGGGCGGCGAGGACGTACGGCAGTGGCCGCTGGCCCGGCTCCGCGCGTCCATCGGCTACGTGGAGCAGGACGTTCCCGTCCTCGCCGGCACCCTGCGGGACAACCTGACGCTCGGCACTCCCGACCCCGGCGCCGCGGAACTCGCCCGCGTCCTGCGGCTGGCCCGCCTGGACCTGCTCGCGGACCGCCTGCCGGACGGCTTGGACACCGACGTCGGCCACCGCGGCAGCCGCCTCTCCGGCGGCGAGCGGCAACGCGTGGCGATCGCCCGCGCCCTGCTCCGCCGTCCCGGCCTGCTCCTGCTGGACGAGGTCACGTCCCAGCTCGACGCCGCCAACGAGGCGGCGCTGCGCGACACCATCACCGACACCGCTCGCCACACCACCGTCCTGGTGGTCGCCCACCGGCTCTCCACCGTGACCACGGCGGACCGGATCGTGGTCATGCAGGCGGGACGCGTACGGGCGGCCGGCACCCATGCCGAGCTGCTGGCGCGCGACGCGCTCTACCGTGACCTGGCGAGCACACAGCTGCTCGGCCCGTAGGCCGTGTGCTTGCGTTCTCCCCGGCCCTCGGGTGCGACGCTTGAACTCAAGGTTGGTTGAGGTTCTAGCGTGCGGGTGTACCGACGTCTCCCGAGGAGAGCCCCATGAGCATGGAAGTCACGGCGTGGACATCGCTGCACAGCGCGATGAACGCCGAACAGGGCCGGCGGCCCCTCTCACGGGCCACCGTGCGCCGCATCGCCGCGTTCGCGCGGCCGCACCGGCGGAAGCTGGGGCAGTTCCTGCTGCTGAGCGTGGTCATGGCGCTGCTCGCGGTGGCGACGCCGATCCTGGCCGGACGCGTCGTCGAGGGGATCGTGCACGGCGACGACACCGGGACCGTCGTCCGGCTCGCCCTGCTCATCGCGGTGCTCGCCGTCGCGGAGGCGGGCCTGGGGCTGCTGACCCGCTGGCTGTCGGCGACCCTCGGCGAGGGCCTCATCCTCGACCTGCGGACCGCGGTCTTCGACCACGTGCAGCGGATGCCGGTCGCCTTCTTCACCCGCACCCGCACCGGCGCACTCGTCAGCCGCCTGAACAACGACGTGATCGGCGCCCAGCGGGCCTTCAGCAACACCCTGTCCGGCGTCGCCTCCAACATCGTCACTCTCGTCCTGACGCTCGGCGTGATGCTCAGCATCTCCTGGCAGATCACGCTGCTCGCGCTCGTCCTGCTGCCGGTATTCGTCGTGCCCGCCCGCCGGATGGGCGCGCGCATGGCCGGGCTGCAGCGCGAGGCGGCCGCGCACAACGCCGCGATGAGCAGCCGGATGACCGAGCGGTTCTCCGCGCCGGGCGCCACCCTCGTCAAGCTGTTCGGCCGGCCCGCGGACGAGTCCACCGAGTTCGCGGCCCGCGCCCGCGCGGTGCGGGACATCGGCGTCCGCACCGCCATGGCGCAGTCGGCGTTCATCACGGCCCTCACTCTCGTCTCCGCGCTGGCCCTGGCCCTCGTCTACGGCCTCGGCGGCTTCTACGCGCTGCACGGCCGGCTGGAGCCGGGAGCCGTCGTCGCGCTCGCCCTCCTCCTCACCCGCCTCTACGCCCCGCTCACCGCGCTGGCCGGCGCCCGTGTCGAGGTGATGAGCGCCCTCGTCAGCTTCGAGCGCGTCTTCGAGGTCCTCGACCTCGAACCGCTGATCGCCGAGAAGCCGGGCGCACGGAAGGTGCCGGACGGGCCGGTCTCCGTCGAGTTCGACGGCGTACGGTTCGGCTACCCGTCCGCCGACAAGGTCTCCCTCGCCTCCCTGGAGGAGGTCGCCGGCCTGGACACCCGCGGCGGCGCCGAGGTCCTGCACGGAGTCTCCTTCCGCGCCGAACCCGGCCGCATGGTCGCCCTCGTGGGCTCCTCCGGCGCGGGGAAGTCCACCATCGCCCAGCTGCTGCCGCGGCTGTACGACGCCGACGCCGGAACCGTACGCCTCGGCGGCGTCGACGTGCGCGACCTGAGCGCCGACTCCATCCGCGAGACGCTCGGCATGGTCACCCAGGACGGGCACCTCTTCCACGACACGGTCCGCGCCAACCTCCTCATCGCCCGGCCGGACGCCGCCGAGGACGAGGTCTGGGACGCGCTGCGGCGCTCCCGCCTGGACGGCCTGGTGGCCGCCCTGCCCGACGGGCTGGACACGGTCGTCGGCGAGCGCGGCTACCGGCTCTCCGGCGGCGAGCGGCAGCGGCTGACCATCGCCCGCCTGCTGCTGGCCCGCCAGCGCGTCGTCATCCTGGACGAGGCGACCGCCCACCTCGACTCGACCTCCGAAGCCGCCGTCCAGGAGGCGCTGGCCGAAGCCCTGGAGGGCCGCACGGCCGTGGTGATCGCCCACCGGCTGTCCACGGTGCGCGCCGCCGACCTCATCCTCGTCGTCGAGGACGGCCGGGTCGTCGAACGCGGCACCCACAGCGAGCTGCTGGCCGCAGGAGGACGCTACGAGGAGCTGCACCGCACGCAGTTCGCCCGCGTGAAGGCGGACGGGGAGGCGGAGCCCGTCGGCTGAACGGACGTCATGCTGAACGGCAGCGGCCCGTCCGCCGGCATCCGGTGCCGGCGGACGGGCCGTCCGTACGCGTGCTGCTACTCGCCCTGACGGAGCGCCAGGGCCGCGCGCTTCACGGCGGCCGCGACGGACTCCGTGGCGCCCGGGTTGAAGACGCTGGGGATGATGTAGTTGGCGTTGAGTTCGTCCTCGGTGACGACGTCGGCGAGGGCGCCGGCGGCCGCGAGCATCATGCCGGTGTCGAC
>NZ_JOFL01000044.1 GCF_000719265.1 Streptomyces roseoverticillatus
CAGACCACCCGTACCACCGGTGATCAACACCGTGCCGGAGAAATCCCAGACAGGCCTCCGCAGCTCCTGTGCCGGAACCCGGGCCAGCCGGGCCGCGAGCACGTCGGCGCCCCGCATCAGCAGTTGAGGTTCGTCCGAGGCCAGAGCGCGCGGCAGGACAGCCGTGTCGGCCTCCGCGTCCAGGTCCACCAGGCCGAAGCGGCCCGGGTTCTCCGACTGCGCCGACCGCACCAGACCCCACACGGCAGCACCGGCGAGATCCTCACCCGACACCGCACCCCGCGTCACGAACACCAGCCGCGCATCCGCGAACCGCTCGTCCGCCAGCCACGACTGCACCAGCCCCAACGCCCACGCCGCCACGACGTGCACGGACTCCACCACGTCGCCCGAGGCGGGCGTCACCGGGGCCAGGACCGCTTGCGGCACCCGGCCGGAGCCGGCCAGGGACGCCAGGTGCGCGTGGCTGTCGAACGTCGAGCCCGCGAGGGAGCCGAGCACGGCCACGGTCGCCGCGGCCCCGGCCGGGGGCAGCCGTACGGGGTTCCACGCCACCTGAAACAGCGCGTCGCGCGCGACGGGGCTCGCGCCGCCGTCCGGCCGGCCGGCGGAGACGGGCCGTACGGTCAGGGACTCGACGGAGGCGACCGGCCCGCCTTCGGCGTCCGCGACGTCCACGGACACCGTGTCCGTACCGTGCCGGACGACGCGGACCCGTACGGCCGAGGCGCCGGACGCGTGGAGCGAGACGCCCTCCCACGAGAAGGGCACGACGCCCTGGTCCACGCCGTTGAAGGCGCAGACGTGCAGGGCCGCGTCGAGCAGCGCCGGGTGCAGGCCGTACGCGGGGGCGTCGGCCTCGGCGGCCTCGGGCAGGGCGACCTCGGCGAACACCTCGTCGCCCCGCCGCCACGCGGCCCGCAGGCCCCGGAAGTGCGGTCCGTAGTGGAACCCACCGTCGGCGAAGTCCTGGTAGACGCCGGTCAGGTCCACGGCCTCGGCGCCGGCGGGCGGCCAGGGTCCGGTGCGGAAGTCGTGGCCGGGGTCCGGGGTCCGGTCGCCCGTCGCGAGGATGCCGGTGGCGTGCTGGATCCACGGGCGGTCGCCGTCGCCCTCAGGCCGGGAGCGGGCGCCGAGGGTGCGCCTGCCGGTCTCGTCGGCGGGACCGACGCGCAGCTGCACCTGGACGCCGCCGTGTTCGGGCAGGACCAGCGGGGCGGCCAGGGTCAGCTCGTCGATCCGGTCGCAGCCCGCCTCGTCGGCGGCGCGGACGGCGAGTTCGACGAACGCCGTGCCCGGCAGCAGGACCGACCCCGTGATCCTGTGGTCGGCCAGCCAGGGATGGGACTGGAGCGACAGGCGGGTCGTGAACAACAGACCGTCGCTGTCGGGCAGTTCCACGGCGGTGCTGAGCAGCGGGTGCCCGGCCGCTTCGAGGCCGGCGGCGCCGATGTCCCCGGCGCCTGTACGGCCGGGGGTGGGCCAGAACCTCTCGTGCTGGAAGGCGTACGTGGGAAGGCCGTCGGCGACGCGCGCGTCCGTGCCGGCGAAGAACGCCGCCCAGTCGGTGGACGTGCCGTGGACGTGCAGCTGCCCGAGCGCGGCGAGGAGCGTGGCGTCCTCCGCGCGGTTCTTGCGCAGGGCGGGGACGAGGAGGGTCTCGTCCGGCAGCGACTCGCGTGCCATGGCCGAGAGCGTGCCGTCGGGCCCCAGCTCCAGGAAGCGCGTCACGCCCTCGGCGTGCAGGGCGCGTATCCCGTCGGCGAAGCGTACGGCTTCGCGGACGTGGGTCACCCAGTAGTCGGGGCTGCGCAGTTCCCCGGCCGTGGCCGGGGCGCCGGTCACGTTCGAGACCACGGTGAGCTCAGGCGCACCGTAGGTGAGGCCCTCGGCGACGGCGCGGAAGCCGTCCAGCATCGGCTCCATCAGCGGCGAGTGGAAGGCGTGCGAAACCCGCAGCCGACTGGTCTTCCTGCCCTCGCCCTCGAAGTGGGAGCGGATCGCCTCGACCGCGTCCTCGGCACCGGAGACGACGACCGACGACGGGCCGTTGACCGCCGCGATCGCGATGTCCTCGGTCAGGTGCGGCAGGACCTCGGATTCCGTCGCCTGGACCGCGACCATCGCACCACCAGCAGGCAACGCCTGCATCAGCCGGCCCCGCGCCGCCACCAACACACACGCATCCGCCAGCGAAAACACACCCGCCACATGCGCGGCCGCAATCTCACCCACCGAATGTCCAGGTGCTCGTCCAGCCCCGCACACACCCCATCGAAAGCCTCCGCGAACACCGGGAACCGGGCATACAACTCCCGGCCCATCCCCAGCCGCTGCGAACCCTGACCCGAGAACAGGAAGGCGTCCTTGCCTTCGTGCGCGGCGCCGGTGGCCAGGGCGGGGTCGGCTTCGCCCGTGGCCAGGGCGGTCAGGGCGCGTACCGCGGTGTCGTGCGTGTCGGCCAGGACGGCCGCGCGGTGGGCGAAGGCCGTGCGCGTCGCCAGCGTGTACGCGCTGTCCGTGAGCCGCGGTGCGGGGTCGCGGTGGAGGTGGGCCAGGAGCCGGGCCGCCTGGGCCTTCAGGGCGCTGTCGTTCCTGCCGGACAGCAGCAGGGGCACGGGCGCCCGGGTCTCCGGGGCGGTGGCGGGGGCCTCGGTGTCCGTGGGCCCGTCCTCGGCCTGCTCAAGTACCACGTGCGCGTTGGTGCCGCTGATCCCGAACGCGGAGACGGCGGCGCGCCTGGGGCGGCCCGTGCCGGGCCACTCGGTCTTCCCCGTGAGCAGTTCGACCGCGCCCGTGGTCCAGTCGACGTGCGAGGTGGGCTCGTCCACGTGCAGGCTCTCGGGCAGCACACCGTGCCGCATCGCCAGGACCATCTTCATCACACCGGCCACACCGGCGGCGGCCTGCGTGTGTCCGAGGTTGGACTTCACCGACCCCAGCAGCAACGGCCTTTCCCGCGGCCGCTCCTGGCCGTAGGTGGCGAGCAGTGCCTGGGCCTCGATCGGGTCGCCCAGGGTGGTGCCCGTGCCGTGCGCCTCCACCGCGTCCACATCCGCCGCCGACAACCCGGCGCTCGCCAGCGCCTGACGGATCACCCGCTGCTGCGACGGGCCATTCGGCGCCGTCAGACCGTTCGACGCACCGTCCTGATTCACGGCACTGCCGCGTACGACCGCGAGCACCCGGTGGCCGTTGCGCCGGGCATCCGACAGCCGTTCCACGAGCAGCAGTCCGACGCCTTCGCTCCAGCCGGTGCCGTCCGCGGCCGCCGCGAACGGCTTGCAGCGGCCGTCGGCGGCCAGCCCGCGCTGCCGGGCGAACTCCACGAAGGAGGACGGGGTCGCCATCACCGTCACACCGCCGGCGAGCGCCAGTGAGCACTCGCCCGACCGCAGTGACTGCACCGCCATGTGGAGCGCCACCAGCGACGACGAGCAGGCCGTGTCGACCGTGACCGCCGGTCCCTCGAAGCCGAAGGTGTACGACACGCGGCCGGAGACCACGCTCAGCGCGTTGCCGGTGAGCGCGTGCCCGGCGACCTCGTCCTGTGCCGCGTCCAGGACCGTGCGGTAGTCCTGGGCGTTGGTGCCCGCGAAGACACCGGTGCTGCTGCCCCGCAGGGACCCGGGGTCGATGCCGGCCCGTTCGAGGACCTCCCAGGTGGTCTCCAGCAGCAGGCGCTGCTGCGGGTCCATGGCGAGGGCCTCGCGCGGCGAGATCCCGAAGAAGTCCGCGTCGAAGCCGGCCACGTCGTCGAGGAAGCCGCCGCCGCGGGCGTAGCTCGTTCCCTGGTGGCCGGGGTCGGGGTGGTAGAGCCGGTCGAGGTCCCAGCCCCGGTCGCCGGGGAGGGGGGAGATGGCGTCCCGGCCCTCGGCCAGCAGCTGCCAGAGCTCCTCCGGCGAGCCGATCCCGCCGGGGAAGCGGCAGGCCATGCCCACGATCGCCACCGGCTCGTCGAGGACGGCGGCCGCCCGTTCCACGGCGGGCCCGGCCCCGGCCGTGCCCAGGACCTCGGTGCGCAGGTAGCCGGCGACCGCGGTGGGCGTGGGGTGGTCGAACAGCAGGGTGGCGGGCAGCCGGAGGCCGGCCGCGGCAGACAGGCGGTTGCGCAGGCCGACCGCCATCAGCGAGTCGAATCCCAGGGCGCGGAAGGGGCGCTGTGCGTCGACGGTGTCGGGCGACGCGTGTCCGAGGGTCTTGGCGGCTTCTTCCCGGACCAGGTGCAGCAGGGCGCGTTCCTGCTCGGCGGCCGGCAGTGCGCCGATCCGGTCGCGCAGCGGGGAGCGCTCCTCGCGCGGCCGGTCGCCGCCGGCGAGGGCGTGGCGCGCCTCGGGGAGGCCGGCGAGGAGGGGGCTGGGGCGGACGGCGGTGAGTGCGGGGGCGTAGGCCGCCCAGTCCACGTCGGCCACGGTCACGTTCGCCGCGCCCTGGGCGAGGGCCTGGCGGAGGGCGGCGAGTGCGGGGGCCGGTGCCATGGGGAGCAGGCCGTCGCGGCTCAGCCGGGCGGCGGCCTCGCTGTCCGTGGCCATGCCGGAGCCGGCCCAGGAGCCCCAGGCGATGGAGGTGGCGGGGAGGCCCTCGCGGCGCCGCTGTTCGGCGAGGGCGTCGAGGAAGGCGTTGGCGGCGGCGTAGTTGGCCTGGCCGGGGTTGCCCAGGGCGCCGACGACCGAGGAGAACAGGACGAACGTTTCCAGGCCGAGGTCCCGGGTGAGTTCGTGCAGGTGCAGTGCGGCGGTGGTCTTCGGGCGCAGGACGGTCTCGAAGCGTTCGGGGGTGAGGGCCTCCAGCACGCCGTCGTCCAGTACGCCGGCGGCGTGGACGACCCCGGTCAGGGGCAGGTCCTCGGGGATGTCCGCGAGGACGGCGGCCAGGGCGTCACGGTCGGCGGCGTCGCAGGCGGCGACGGTGACGCGGGTGCCCCGGTCGGCGAGTGCGGCCGCGAGCTCCGGCGCGCCGGGGGCTTCGAGGCCGCGGCGGCCGGTGAGCACCAGGTGCTCGGCTCCGGCGTCCGCCAGCCAGTGCGCGACGTGGGCGCCGAGGGCGCCGGTGCCGCCGGTGACCAGGACCGTGCCGTGTGCGGTCCACCGGGCGCCGGTTTCGCCGCCGGGCGTGATCCGCCGCAGGCGGCGGGCGAAGGATCCGGCCGGCCGGACGGCGATCTGGTCCTCGCTTCCGGCGAGGGCCCCGAGGAGCCCGGAGACGACGCGTCCGTCCACGTTCGCGGGGAGGTCGACGAGTCCGCCCCAGCTCTGCGGGGATTCCAGGGCGGCCACGCGCCCGAGGCCCCACGTCTGGGCCTGGAGGGGGCTGGTGAGCGCGTCCCGCTCGTCCACGGCGACGGCGCCGCGGGTCAGGCACCACAGCGGGGCCCGGAGGCCGGAGGTCTCCAGGGCTCGCACGAGGGCGGTGGTGGCGGCCAGGCCGCGCGGCACCGCGGGGTGGTGCGGGTGGGGGCGTTCGTCGAGGGCGAGCAGGGAGAGCACTCCGTCGAACGGCCCGTCGGGGAGCTCGGTCGCGTCGGTTCCGGGGAGGACGAGAGGGTGGGTGTGCAGGCCCTGGTCGCGCAGTGTGCCGAGGAGCCGGGTGACCCAGGGGTCGCCGGTGGCGTCCTCGGGCAGGGCGACGAGCCAGTTCCCGGTGGCCGGGGGGCCGGCCGGGGCGGCGAGGGGGGTCCAGTGCACCCGGTAGCTCCAGCTGTCCGCCTCGGCCCGGGTCCTGCGCTGCCGGCGCCAGGACGAGAGCGTGGGGAGGATGCTGCCGAGCGAGTCGGCCTCGTTCCCGTCGATGGCCAGGACGGCCGACAGCCCTTCGAGGTCCTCGCGTTCGACGGCTTCCCAGAATCCGGCCTCGCCCGCTCCGCCGGCCGGGCCCTCGTCGGCCGTGGCGCCGGCGTCCAGCCAGTACCACTCGCGCTGGAAGGCGTAGGTCGGCAGCTCGGCGCGGGCGGCGCCGAGCGTGCCGAGCCAGGCGGCCCAGTCGACGGGGGTGCCGTGGGCGGAGGCGGTGGCGACTCCTTCGGCGAGGGCGTGCTCTTCGGGGCGTCCCGTGTGCAGGAGGCTGATGAGGAGGGGCTCTTCGAGGGTGGTCAGGGAGTCCTCGACCATCGGCGTGAGCACGCCGCCGGGGCCGATCTCCACGAAGGTGGTGACGCCCTCGGCTTCGAGGGTGCGTACGGCGGTGTGGAAGCGGACAGCCTCCCGGACCTGCCGGACCCAGTACGCGGGCGAGCACAGTTCGTCGCCGGCGAGCGCTCCGGTCACCGTGGACACCACGGGGATGCGGGGGGCGTGGAACTCCAGGTCCTCGGCGACGCGCCGGAAGTCCTCCAGCATGCCGTCCATGTGCGGGGAGTGGAAGGCGTGGCTCACCCGGAGCCGCTTGGTGCGGCGTCCCCGCGCCTCCCAGTGGGCGGCGATCCGGGTCACGGTGTCCTCGTCGCCCGAGACGACCGTGGAGGCGGGCCCGTTGACCGCCGCGAGGGCGGCGCGGTCCTCGTGCGCGGCGAGGGACGCGCGGATCTCCTCCTCGGTGGCCTCGACGGCCGCCATGGCACCGCCTTCGGGGAGCGCCTGCATCAGGGTGCCGCGCGCCGCGACCAGCCGTGCGGCGTCCGGGAGGGTGAGGACTCCGGCCACGTGGGCGGCGGTGAGCTCGCCGATGGAGTGGCCGGCGACGAACCGCGGCGTCATGCCCCAGGACTCGACGAGCCGGAACAGGGCGGTCTCCAGGGCGAAGAGCGCCGCCTGGGTGTAGGCCGTCCGGTCGAGCAGGGCGGCTTCGTCCGTGCCGTCCTCAGCGAAGACGATGTCGCGCACGGACCGGTCCAGGTGCGGGTCGAGCTCGGCGCACACCGCGTCGAAGGCCTTCGCGAACTCCGGGTGGGCGCCGTACAGTTCGCGTCCCGCGCCCGGGCGCTGGGAGCCCTGCCCGGCGAAGAGGAAGGCGGCGGGCGCCTTCGCGGCGACGCCGGTCACGAGGCCGGCCGCGGTGCGGCCTGCGGCAAGGGCGTCCAGGCCGGTGAGGAACGCGTCCCGGTCGCCGGCGACGACGGCGGCGCGGTGCTCCATGAGCGTCCTGCCGGCCGTGAGGGAGTGGGCGACGCCGGCCGGTCCGAGGCCGGCGTGGGCGCGGACGTGGCGGGCGAGCCGTGCCGCCTGGGCCCGCAGGGCCTCGCCGGTCCGGGCGGACAGGATCCAGGGCAGCGCGCCGGTCCGGGCGGCCGGCGCGGGTGCCGGTCCGGCCTCGTGCGGTGGTGCCTGTTCGAGGACGACGTGGGCGTTGGTGCCGCTGATGCCGAAGGACGAGACGGCCGCGCGGCGCTGCCTGCCGGTCGTGGGCCAGGGTTCGGGCCCGGCGAGGAGCCGGGCGCTGCCCTCGCTCCAGTCGACGTGGGGGGTGGGCTCGTCGAGGTGCAGGGTCGCGGGCAGCTCCCCGTGCCGCATCGCCAGGACCATCTTCATGACGCCGGCGACGCCGGCGGCCCACTGGGTGTGGCCGATGTTGGACTTCATGGAGCCGATCAGTACGGGCCGGTCCGCGGGGCGCTGTCCGTACGTGGCGAGCAGGGCGTGGGCCTCGATGGGGTCGCCCAGCGCCGTGCCCGTGCCGTGCGCCTCGACGGCGTCGACGTCGGCGGCGGCGAGCCCGGCGTCGGCCAGCGCCTGGCGGATGACGCGCTGCTGGGACGGGCCGTTGGGGGCCGTGAGGCCGTTGGACGCGCCGTCTTGGTTGACGGACGAGCCCTTGAGCACCGCGAGCACGGGGTGGCCGTTGCGTACCGCGTCGGAGAGCCGCTCGACCAGCAGCAGTCCGACGCCCTCGCCCCAGGCCGTGCCGTCGGCGGCGGCCGCGAACGGCTTGCAGCGGCCGTCGGGGGCCAGGCCGCGCTGGCGGGAGAAGTCCACGAACATCTGCGGGGTGGACAGCACTGTTGCGCCGCCCACCAGGGCGAGGGAGCACTCGCCCCGCCGCAGCGACTGTGCCGCCAGGTGCAGGGCGACGAGCGACGAGGAGCAGGCCGTGTCGACGGTCAGGGCGGGGCCTTCGAGGCCGAGGGCGTACGAGATGCGGCCTGAGGCGATGCTGATGAAGTTGCCGGTCATGAGGTGGCCGGCGACCTCGTCCGGCCGGCGGCGGCCGGCGGTGTCGTACCCGGAGTAGCCGGTGCCGACGAACACGCCGGTGCGGCTGCCCGCGAGGGACTCCGGGTTGATGCCGGCCCGTTCGAGGGCTTCCCACGCGGTCTCCAGCAGCAGGCGCTGCTGCGGGTCCATGGCGAGGGCCTCGCGCGGCGAGATCCCGAAGAATCCGGGGTCGAACTCGCCCGCGTCGTAGAGGAATCCGCCCTCGCGGGTGTAGCTGGTGCCCTGGTGCCCGGGGTCGGGGTCGTAGAGGCCGTCGAGGTCCCAGCCGCGGTTGCCGGGGAGCGAGGAGATCGCGTCGACGCCGCCCCGGAGCAGCTCCCACAGCTCCTCCGGCGAGCGGACGCCGCCGGGGAAGCGGCAGGCCATGGAGACGATCGCGATGGGCTCGCGCTGCTTCCGCTCCGTTTCGCCCAGCTGCTGCCGGGTCTCGTGGAGATCCGCGATCGCGCGCTTGAGGTACTCGCGCAGCTTCGCCTCGTTCGACATCAGGATGCCAACCCCTCGTGGAATGCCGGTTCCCGGGCACAGGGCGTCGACACGCACGCCTGACCCACTGTCCAGGGCCATCCTGCTCAAGGCCGACTGCGGGATTCCGTAGAGCACGACGCCCGTACGCGCGGCCCCGGTGGTGCGGTGGGGGCGTGCGTACGGGCGAGGGTGCCGGGAACGGCGGGCGGCTGGGCCTACCAGGTCACGGGCAGCTCGGTGAGGCCGCCGGACAACTGGCCGTCGTGCAGTCGCAGTTCGTCCGCCCGGCGTTCCAGGCGGAGGCCGGGCAGGCGGGTGAACAGCTGGGTGTAGACCGTCTTCAGCTCGATGCGCGCCAGCGGGGCGCCGATGCAGTGCCACATCCCGTGGGCGAAGGTCAGGTGCGGGTTGGGGGCCCTGGTGATGTCGAACCGCTCCGGTTCGGCGAAGACCCGCTCGTCGAAGTTGGGGAGGCTGAAGTCGAACAGGACCAGGTCTCCGGCCCGCATCGTGACGCCGCCGATCTCGACGTCCTCGGAGGCGTAGCGCGGCAGGATCGACCCGCCGGCCTTGGCGGCCCGCAGCACTTCCTCCACCGCGTGCGTCATCAGGTCCGGGTCCGCCAGGGCGGCCGCGCGCTGCTCGGGGTGGTGGTCCAGGAGCACCACGCCGTGGTCGAGGAAGGTCACGACACTGTCCAGCCCGGCGAAGAGGAGGCTCACTCCCAGCGGTGCGACCCGTTCTTCGGGGAGTCCGCCCTCGGACAGCCGGGTGAGGATGTCGGCGCCGGGCTCCGCCCGCTTCCGCTCGACCAGTCCTCCGACGAACGCGAACAGCTCTTGCTGGCCTTCCCGCACGCTCTCCGGGGTGTCGAGGAGGGCCATCCGGGACAGCAACGCCGTCAGCTCCTCACGGCTGTGCGGCGGTATGCCGATGATGTCGCAGAGCACCGTCAGGGCGACGGGCACGGAGACGCCGCCGTGCAGGTCGGCGGGCGGGCCCTGGGCGATGAACCGGTCCAGTACGGCGTCCACGACGGCGGCCACCTGCGGCTCCATCTCGCGCACCCGCCGGGCGGAGAACATCGGCGTGAGCAGGCGGCGCACCTCGGCGTGGGTCCGGCGTCCCGCCTCGGCGTCGGTGTCGGTGATCATCAGGTCCAGGAACGGGGTCCTGACGTAGCGGGGCGCGTTCGCCGGGTCGGGGTGCGTGTGGCCGACGCGCCCGTCGTGCAGCAGTTCCTTGAGCTCGGCGTGGCGGGTCACCAGCCACCCCTCGTCCCCGGCGGGGGTGCGGACCCGGCGGACCGGTCCCTCCTCCTGGAGCCGGCGCAGCAGTGGGCTCACCCGGAGCAGGGCGGGCGGTTCCAGACCGAGAGAGGGGAGGCCTTGGGAAGAAACGGTCATGGCAAGTCCTGCCTCTTGTTCGTAGGGGATCGGAACACTGCGCGCGCACGACCGGTGGGCCCGGGGCGGACGGACCGGGCTGCTTCCCCGGGCCACCGGTCGTGCCGTGCGTCACTCCAGTACGGTCACGCCCCGTCGACGGAGCCGAGCCACTCCCGCATGACCTGCGCGGTCGACGCGGCGTCGTCGCCGACCATGGAGAAGTGGTCCGCGTCGACCTTGCGGATGCGCGCCGACGGGAACAGGTGGCTCTGCTCCTCTCCGTCGGGGCCGACGGGGCCGGGGGCCGCGGGCTGGAGGCTGGAGGCCCTCGTCGCGTGGACGACCAGCACGGGGGCGGTCGTGTGCTGCACCTCGAGCCGGTTCAGCAGCCCCATCCACCGTCCCATCGCGGACAGCCGGGAGTTCGTCATCCGCACCGGCGAGACCTCGTGGATCAGGAAGTTCTCCCGCATCACGGCGGCGTAGTCGATGGGCTCGTGGCTCTCGTGCCGGATGCTGAGGGTGTCCAGCAGCACCACGGCGGCGGGCTTGATGCCCCAGGTGTTCTCCAGCAGGCCCGCCGCCGCGTAGGCGTACGCTCCGGCCGAGGAGTGCCCGACCAGGACGAAGGGGTGGCCGTCGCTCGCGCGCAGCGCGCTCTCCGCGACGACCCTGGTGCCGGTCTCGGGCGTGGCCGGCAGCCGCTCCCCCGCCGAGAAGCCGACCAGCGGCAGCGCGGAGACGTGCCGCTCGCCCCGGAACTGGGCGGCGAGCCTGGCGTACTCGTGGACCCCGCCGTTGGCGGTGGGCGTGCTGATGCACACCAGCCGCGGCTCGGCGGGGCCCTCGGCGAGCGTGGTCGGCAGGGGCAGGTCCTCGAGCTCCGCCGCGTTGTCGAAGGTCCGGCGCATGGCGCTCAAGGCCGACAGCAGGCGGCGGGCCTCCTCGACCTTGTTCGTTTCCATGGCGTCGACGAAGATCCGCTCCAGCGAGTCGACTTCCGGTCCGGCGGCCGGTCCCCTGAGGTCCGCGCCGGACGGGAGGCCGTCCGGGCCGGGCTGCGCGGCGAGTTCGCTGCGCAGCCAGGTGGCCAGGTTCTCGGGGGTCTTGTTGTCGAAGACCACCGTCGCGGGCAGGTGCAGCCCGGTGGCCGTGGCGATCCGGTTGCGGAGCTCGACCGATGTCAGCGAGTCGAATCCCAGCTCCAGGAAGTCGCGGTCGGCCTCGACCTCCTCGGCCGAGGCGTAGCCGAGGATGACGGACGCCTCCGCACGGACCAGGTCGACGACGCGGCGTGCGCGGTCCGCCTCCGGCAGGTCCAGCAGCTGCCGGGCGAAGGTGATCGCGCCGGACGCGCTCGCCGCCTGCGCGGCGGACCGCCGGCTCCGGCGGACCAGGGCGCGGTAGGGCGGGGGTACGTCGCCCTGCCCCTGGGCCGGTCCGGCGATCTCGCCCATGGCCGCCACGACCGGCTCGGCGTAGCCGAGAGCGGCGTCGAACATGGCCGTGCCCTGCCTGATGGTGACCGGTGCCAGGCCGTTGGCCCGCATGCGGTGCAGGAAGCTCTCGGGCAGTTCGCCGGCCATGCCGGCGTCCACGGCCCAGTGGCCCCACGCCTGGGCCTGGCCCGGCAGGCCCAGCGCGACCCGGTGCCGTGCCAGGCCGTCCAGGAAGGCGTTCGCCGCCGCGTAGTTGGCCACGCCGGGGGCGCCGAGGAGGCCGGAGAGGGACGAGAACATGACGAAGGCGGACAGGTCGAGGTCCTTGGTGGCCTCGTGCAGGTGCCAGGCGGCGTCCGCCTTCGGGCGCAGGACGACCGACAGCCGCTCGGGGTTGAGCGACGTGATCATGCCGTCGTCGAGGGCACCGGCCAGGTGCAGGACCGCCGTCAGCGGGTGCTCGGCCGGGATCGTCTCCAGGAGCGCGTCGAGTGCGGCACGGTCCGCCACGTCGCACGCGGCGATCGTGGGAAGGGCGCCCAGCTCCCGGAGTTCGCCGGCCAGTTCGGCCGCGCCGGGCGCCGCGGGGCCGCTGCGGCTGACCAGCAGCAGGTGCCGTGTGCCGTTCGCGGCCAGCCACCGGGCGAGGTGAATGCCCAGTGCACCCGTGGCACCGGTGATGAGGACGGTGCCGTCGGGGTCCCAGGCCGGCTGCCGCGCGCTCGTGGCGGCGGGCAGCCAGCCCAGTCGTCCGACGTGTACCGCACCGTCGCGCACGGCGAACTGGACGTCGCCGGAGGCCGTCAGGGCCGGCAGCTTCGCGAGGAACTCCGTCAGGTCGGTGCCGTCGTCGAGGTCGGCCAGGATGAAGCGGCCGAGGTGTTCCGCGTGCGCCGAGCGCATCATGCCCCAGAGGGAGGCGGCGACGAGGTCGCTGCCGAAGACCGCGCCCTGCGTGACGAAGACCAGCCGCGACGTGGTGAACCGCTCCTCCGCGAGCAGGCCCTGCACCAGCTCAAGGGCCTGTGCTGTCGCTTCGTGCACGGCCGCCGGGACATCGCCCTCCGTACGGGGCACGGGAACCGCGATCAGCTCCGGGCTGCCCGTGACCTCGGCCAGCGACCCGGTCCCGAGCGGGGCGAGCACCACGCTGGAGGTTCCCGGCGCGGCCTCCGCCTCCGGGGCCGGAAGCCAGTCCAGCCGCAGCAGCGTGCTGCTCCGGCGGTGGTCGACGGGCTCCGGGGCGTCCGGCGGGGTGCTCACGGTGACGGCCCTCGCCGACAGCACGGGGGCACCGGACTCGTCGGCCAGCGCGACGGAGACGGAGTCCTCGCCGGTCTTCGTGACGCGTGCCCGCACCGCCGACGCGCCGGAGGCGTGCAGGCACACTCCGCTCCAGGAGACGGCCTGCTGGATGCGGTCCTCGTCCCCCGCGCCGGAGAGCGAGGCGGCGTGGACGACCGCTTCGAGCAGCGCGGGGTGGAGACCGAAGCTCCCGGCGGCGGAGGCGGCATCGCCTTCGAGCGCGGCCTCGGCGAACACCTCGTCGCCGCGGATCCAGGCCGAGCTCAGCCCGCGGAAGGCGGGGCCGTACCCGGTCTCGTCGTAGAAACCGTCCAGGTCGACGGCGGACGCACCGCTCGGCGGCCAGGTGGGGGCGTCGATGTCCGCGATGTGCTCACCGGTGGAGAGTGTGCCGGTCGCGTGCTCCGTCCACGGGTCGTCGTCCGGTGCGTCCTCCGGCCGTGAGAAGAACCGGATCTCGCGGGCGCCCTTCTCGTCCGGAGCGCCGAGCCGCACCTGTGCCACGAGTGCCGTGCCCGCGGTGAGCACCAGCGGTGTGCCGAGGGCCAGTCCGGTGACCTGTTCACAGCCCACCTGGTCCCCGGCCCGGACGGCGAGTTCGAGGAATCCGGAGGCCGGGAAGACCACCTTGCCGCCCGGCGCGTGGTCCTTCAGCCAGGGGTGGGCCTCCGCCGACAGGCGGCTCGTGAACAGCATCCCGCCGGAACCCGCCAGCGACACGGCCGCGCCCAGCAGCGGGTGCTCGGCGGGCATCAGGCCGGCGGAGGCCACGTCTCCCACCGGGTTTCCGGGCTTCGGCCAGTAGCGCCGGTGCTGGAACGCGTAGGTGGGAAGGTCGACGCGGTGGGCGCCGGTGCCGGCGAAGAACGCGGGCCAGTCCGCCTCGACACCGGCGACGTGGAGGGACGCGACGGCGGTCAGCAGGGCGGTCTCCTCCGGGCGGCCCTTGCGGAGCGCCGGCACGGCCACCGGGATGCCGTCCAGGTTGTGCTGGGCCACCGCCGTCAGCACGCTGTCGGGTGCCAGCTCCAGGAAGGCCGAGGCTCCTTCGGCGGCCAGGGTGCGTATGCCGTCGGCGAAGCGGACGGGTTCGCGGACGTTCCGGACCCAGTAGTCGGCGCAGCCGATCAGTTCCCCGGACGCCTCCTCGCCGGTCACGGTCGAGACGACCCGGATCTTCGGCGTCCCGTAGGAGAGGCCCTCGGCGACCCGGCGGAAGTCGTCCAGGATCGGATCCATCAGCGGGCAGTGGCCGGCGACGTGCACCAGTACCCGCCGCGTCTTGCGGTCCTCGGCGGCGAACGCGTCGGCGATGCGCAGGACGTGGGTCTCGTCTCCGGAGATGACGACGGCCTCCGGGCCGTTGATCGCGGCGATCGCCACACCGCCGGTCAGCCGTGCCGCCACCTCCTGCTCGGACGCCTCGATCGCCATCATCGCGCCGCCCGCGGGCAGGGAGTTCATCAGCCGGCCGCGGGCCGCGACCAGGGTGCACGCGTCCGCCAGGGAGAGCACTCCGGCGACGTGGGCCGCCGCGATCTCGCCGAAGGAGTGGCCCACGACGAAGTCGGGGCGGACGCCCCAGGATTCGACGAGCCGGAACAGCGCCACCTGGATCGCGAACAGCGCGGGCTGGGTGAACCTGGTCTCGTCCAGGCGCTCGGCGTCGGTGAACATCACCTCCCGCAGCTCGCCGTCGAAGTGGGCCAGCACCGCGTCCAGCGCCTCCGCGAACACCGGGAACCGGTCGGACAGTTCCCGGCCCATACCGGCGCGCTGCCCGCCCTGGCCCGGGAACAGCAGCGCGAGCGAACGGTCCGCGGCCGTGCCCCGCGCGACCTCGGCCCCCGCCAGCAGCACCGCGCGGTGTTCGAAGGCCGCGCGGCCGGTGGCCAGGGAGAAGCCCACGTCGAGCGGCGAGAGTTCCGGACGCTCACCGACCCACTCGCGCACCAGCTCGACCTGGGCGTCGAGCGCCTCGGAGGTCTTCCCCGAGAGGAGCCACGGAACGGCTTCCGCTTCGGCGGGCCGGACATCCCGGCCGGGCCGCACGGCGATGTCCGGAGCCTGCTCCAGGATGGCGTGCGCGTTCGTGCCGCTGATGCCGAAGGAGGAGACGCCCGCCCGGCGGGGACGTCCGGTGTCCGGCCAGTCGGTCGTCTCCATCACGAGTTCGACGTCACCGGCCGTCCAGTCGACGTGCGTCGTGGGCGTTCCGACATGGAGGGTGCGGGGCAGGACGCCGTGCCGCATCGCCATGACCGTCTTGATGACACCCGCGGCGCCGGCCGCGGCCTGGGTGTGGCCGATGTTCGACTTGAGCGAGCCCAGCAGCAGCGGCCGCCCCTCGGTCCGGTCCTGCCCGTAGGTCGCGAGCAGGGCCTGGGCCTCGATGGGGTCGCCCAGTGCCGTGCCCGTGCCGTGCGCCTCGACGGCGTCCACGTCACCGGTCGACAGCCCGGCGTTCGCGAGCGCTTGGCGGATGACGCGCTGCTGGGACGGGCCGTTGGGGGCCGTGAGTCCGTTGGAGGCGCCGTCCTGGTTGATGGCCGAGCCCCGGACGACGGCGAGCACTTCGTGCCCGTTGCGGCGCGCGTCGGAGAGCCGCTCCAGGACGAGGACGCCTACACCCTCGGACCAGCCGGTGCCGTCGGCGTCGTCCGAGAACGACTTGCACCGGCCGTCCGTGGCCAGCACGCCCTGACGGCTGAAGCTCGGGAAGCTCATCGGGGTCGACAGCACCGTCACCCCTCCGGCCAGGGCGAGCGAGCACTCGCCGGAGCGCACGGACTGCGCGGCCCAGTGCAGCGCGACGAGCGACGCCGAGCACGCGGTGTCGAGGGAGACGGCGGGACCCTCCAGGCCGAGGGTGTACGAGATGCGGCCGGAAAGGACACTGCCCGCCAGACCCGTGCCGCCATGGCCCTCCACGTCCTCGGCGGAGTTCAGCACGGCGCCGAAGTAGTCGACGCCGTTCGTGCCGATGTAGACGCCGGTCCGGCTGCCGCGCAGGGACTCCGGGTCGATGCCGGAGCGTTCGATCGCCTCCCACGAGGTTTCCAGGAGCAGTCGCTGCTGCGGGTCCATGGTGACGGCCTCTCGGGGCGAGATCCCGAAGAAGGCCGCGTCGAAGTCCGCGATGCCGTCGAGGAACCCGCCCTTGGACGTGCCGCTGCGCCCGCGTTCACCCTCCGCCCCGCCGAGAACGGCATCGAGGTCCCAGCCGCGGTCGGCCGGGAAGTCGGACATGCCTTCGCGGCCTTCGAGGACGAGCCGCCACAGGTCCTCCGGGGACCGTACGCCTCCCGGGAGCCGGCAGGCCATGCCCACGATGACGACCGGGTCCTCCGCGACCGCCGCGGCGACGACGGCCGGAGCCCCCGCATCGCCGTACTCGTCGAGCAGTACGGCGACGAGGTGTTCGGCGAGTGTCGTGGGGTTGGGGTAGTCGAAGACCAGGGTCGCGGTCAGCCGCAGGCCCGTGGCGTTGGTGAGCCGGTTGCGGAGCTCGACGGCGGTCAGGGAGTCGAAGCCCAGGTCCTGGAACCCCCGCCGCGCGTCGACGGCCTCGGCCGACGCGTGCCCCAGCACCGCCGCGGCCTCCGCCCGCACCAGGTCCGCCATGAGGCGGGCGCGCTCGCCCTCACCCAGCCCCGCCAGCCGGCCGGCCAGCTGCACGGCCGTGCCCGCACCCGTGGCGGTGGTCGCGGCGGCACGCCGGGTTCCCCTGAGGAGACCGCGCAGCAACGGCGGTACCTCGCCGCGGACCCGTGTGCCCGCGGCGACCGGCCCGATCGGGACGAGGTACGTCTCGCCGGACGCGGTGGCGGCGTCGAACAGCGCCAGCCCCTGCCCGGCGGACAGCGGCGGCACGCCGGACGCGGCGATGCGCTGTATCTCCGTGCCGGACAGGGTGCCCCTCATCCCGCTGCCCTGCGCCCACACGCCCCAGGCCAGGGACTGCGCGGGCAGCCCGCGCGCCGCACGGTGCCGGGCCAGCGCGTCGAGGAAGACGTCCCCCGCGGCGTAGTTGCCCTGGCCTGCGCTGCCCAGGACGCCCGAGATCGAGGAGAAGACCACGAACGCGGCCAGGCCGAGGTCCTTGGTGGCCTCGTGCAGGTGCCAGGCGGCATCCGCCTTCGGACGCAGCACGGCCGACACCCGCTCGGCGGTCAACGACGTCACCACACCGTCATCGAGAACACCGGCCGTGTGAATCACAGCGGTCAGCGGATGCCCGGCCGGGACCGAGGCCACGAGCGAAGCCGTCGCCTCCCGGTCCGCTACGTCACACGCGACAACTGCCACCTCGGCACCGAGGCCGGTCAGTTCGTCACGGAGTTCCGCCGCACCCGGCGCCTCAGGGCCGCGCCGGCTGGCCAGCAGCAGGTGCTTCACACCGCGTTCGGCCACGAGATGACGGGCCAGTACGCCGCCCAGGCCGCCGGTGCCACCTGTGATCAGCACCGTGCCGTCCGCGTCCCACTCCGGCACGGCGGACGATGCGCCGCCCTCCGCGGCGAACCTGGCCAGCCGGCCCACGAGCACGGCGCCCTCGCGTACGGCGAACCGGTCATCGCCGGAAGCCGGCAGGCCGGACAGCACGGCCGAAGCATCGCCGCGCTCGGCGTCCACCAGGACGAAGCGGCCCGGATGCTCCAGTTGCGCCGATCCCACCAGGCCCCAGACGGCGGCGGCGGCGAGGTCGTCACCGGAGAGCGCGCCGTCCGTGACGAACACCAGCCGCGACGCGGCGAACCGCTCCTCCCCGAGCCACTCCTGAACCAGGCGCAGAGCCTGCGCCGTCACCTCGTGCACGGCCTCCGGGATGTCCCCCTCCACACCGGACACGGGAACCACGACCAGGTCCGGCACGTCGGTGACACCGGCCAGCACCGCGGTCCCGAGCGGATCGAGCACCACGCTCCGCGCGTCCGGCGAGGTTCCCGTCCCGGGGGCCGCCACCCACTCCAGCCGCAGCAGCGAACCCTGTTCCCCGGAAGCCCGGCGCGCGGCCGCCCGGGCTCCCAGAACCAGCGCATCGGCTGACAGCACGAGGGCGCCCTCGGCATCCGCGACGGCCACCGAGAACACGTCCTCGCCGGTCCGCGTGACACGTATCCGCACGACCGAGGCCCCACCGGCATGCAGCGAGACCCCCTCCCACGACAGCGGCGCGACCTCGCGCCCCGCCGCGGCCACCTGCACCGCAGCCGCCAGCAGGGCCGGGTGCAGCCCGAAGGACTCGCCGTCCACCGCACCGGCCGGAAGCACGGCCTCGACGAACGTCTCGTGGTCACGGGCCCAGACCGCCCGAACCGTCCGGAACGCCGGACCGTGTTCCGCGGAGAACGCCTCCGGGTCCACCGCCGAGGCACCACTGGGAGGCCAGACGGACGCGTCGAATTCCGCGGTCGTCTCCCCGGAGGTCAGTACACCGCGGGCATGCTCCGCCCACGTCCCGTCCACCGCATCGGCGGCCCGCGCGTAGACGCTCACCTGCCGCGCGCCCGACACGTCCGGAGCACCGGCCCACACCTGGATCAGCACCGCGCCGTCCCCGTCCAGTACCAGGGGCTCGGTGAAGGACAGCTTGCCGACCCGGTCGCAGCCGACCCGGTCACCCGCGTGAACGGCCAGTTCGAGGAATCCGGCGGCGGGGAAGACGGGCACGCCGTCCACCACGTGATCCAGCAGCCAGGGATGTGTCTGCGCCGACAGCCGGCCCGTGAACAGCACTCCGTCGAAGTCCGCCGCCGGCACCGCCGCGCCCAGCAGCGGATGCTCCACGGACATCAGCCCGGCGGCGGACACGTCGCCCGCCGTGACACCCGGCTTCGGCCAGTAGCGCTCGTGCTGGAACGGGTAGGTGGGCAGGTCGACGCGGCGGGCGCCGGTGCCATTGAAGAACGCGGCCCAGTCCACGTCCACGCCCCCGACGTGGAGGCGCGCGAGGGCGGTGAGCAGGGCCGTCTCTTCGGGGCGGTCCTTGCGAAGGGCCGGGACCGCGACCGGGACGTCCTCCAGGATGTGCTGGGCCATCGCCGTCAGCACACCGTCCGGACCCAGCTCCAGGAACGCCGAGGCGCCTTCGGCCGCCAGAGTGCGCATGCCGTCGGCGAAACGTACCGTCTCCCGGACGTGCCTGACCCAGTACTCCGCCGAGCACACCAGCTCCGGGCCGGCGAGCTCACCGGTGACGTTCGATACGAGAGGAAGCCGCGGGGCCTGGAAGGTGATGCCGGTGACGGCCCGGCGGAAGTCGTCCAGCATCGGTTCCATCAGCGGCGAGTGGAACGCGTGGCTCACCGGCAGCCGCTGCGTCTTGCGTCCCTCCGCCGCGAACCCCTCGGCGATGCGCAGCACCTCGGTCTCGTCCCCGGCGATCACGACCGACTCCGGGCCGTTGACCGCCGCCAGGGACACCCCCTCCACCAGCCGCGCCGAAACCTCACCCTCCGCCGCCTGCACAGCCACCATCGCGCCACCCGCAGGCAGCGCCTGCATCAACCGCGCACGCGCCGCCACCAAAGCACAGGCGTCCTCCAGCGAGAACACCCCCGCCACATACGCCGCCGCAACCTCACCGATCGAATGCCCGGCCACAAAATCCGGACGGATCCCCCACGACTCCACCAGCCGGAACAACGCCACCTCGACCGCGAACAACGCCGGCTGCGT
>NZ_JOFL01000045.1 GCF_000719265.1 Streptomyces roseoverticillatus
GCCGGCCAGCTGGCCGCCGGCGTCCTGCGCGTCGGCGAGCGGGTAACGGTCCTCCCCTCGGGGCGGACGAGCACGATCGACGGCATCGACGCCCTCGGCCACGGCGTTGACATCGCCTGGGCGCCCCAGTCGGTCACCCTCCGCCTCGCCGACGACCTCGACATCTCACGCGGCGACCTCATCACGCCCACCGCCACCGCACCACCCGTCACCCAGGACATCCACGCCACCGTCTGTCACCTCACCGACCGGCCTCTCCTCCCCGGCGCCCGTGTCCTGCTCAAACACACCACCCGCACTGTCCAGGCCCTCGTCAAGGACATCCCCTCCCGCCTCGCCCTCGACGACCTCTCCCAGCACCCCGCCCCCGGCCGCCTCGACCCCAACGACATCGGCCGCATCACCCTCCGCGCAGCCGAACCCCTCGCCCTGGACCCGTACGCCGCCTCTCGCCGCACCGGCTCCTTCCTCCTCATCGACCCCGGCGACGGCACGACCCTGGCGGGCGGGGTAATGGACTCTCGCTGAACCCCGCGGCGCCGAATCCCGTAGCGCCGAACGTCCTTTGCGGAAGGCCTAGTTCTGAAGGATGACGCTTACCGGGCCGGTGGTCCGATTGATCAGCAGGCGCACACTGAGGAGGATGGCGTGCCATGTCACACTTAACTTCCGGGCTGGACACCCCCCGGACCGGGCGACGCGGAGCGGGACCGGCATGGGTGGCCGTACTGGCGGCCTGCGTAGGGCAGTTCGTCGTCATCCTCGACGTGTCGGTGATCAACGTCGCTCTGCCGTCCATCCGTTCGGGCCTCGGCATCGGTGAAGGAAGCCTGCAATGGGTGGTCAACGCCTACGTCATCACCTTCGCCGGGTTCCTGCTGCTGGGCGGCCGGACGTCCGATCTCTTCGGCCGCAAGAAGGTGTTCCTCCTCGGGCTCGGGGTGTTCACGGCGGCGAGCCTGCTGGGCGGTGTCGCCCAGTCACCGTGGATGCTCATTGTGGCCCGGGCCCTGCAGGGCATCGGGGCGGCCGTGCTGTCGCCCGCCACGCTGACGATCCTCACGACGACGTTCCCCGAGGGGAGCGGCAGGGTCAAGGCCGTCGCCGCGTGGACGGCGGTGGGCACGGGAGGCGGCGCGGCCGGCGGTCTCATCGGCGGCCTGCTCACCGACTACCTGTCCTGGCGCTGGGTCCTGCTCATCAACGTCCCGCTGGGCCTCGTCGTCATCGTGGCGTCGGCGGTGTGGCTGGCGGAGAACAGGAGCGGTGAGGCGGCAGCGCGCCGGCTGGACCTGCCCGGGGCGGTGCTGGCGACGCTGGGCGTGGGAAGCCTGGCCTTCGGCATCTCGCAGAGCGAGGCGCACGGCTGGAGTTCGGCGCGGTCGCTCGTGCCCCTGCTCGCCGGCGTCGCCGCGCTCGCGGCCTTCGTCGCCGTGGAGCGCCGGGCCCGCGAGCCGCTGACGCCCCTCGGTATCTTCCGCGTGCGGTCGGTGTCCGTGGCCAACGTCATCACCGTGATCAGCGGCATGGCCTTCTACGCGATGTGGTACTTCCTCTCGCTCTACATGCAGAACGTCCTGGGCTACTCGGCCGTCGAGACCGGCCTCGCCCTGCTGCCGCACACGGCCTCCATCATCCTCTCCGCGCAGCTCGCGCCCCGGATCATGCGCCTGGTCGAGGGGCGCGTCCTGCTCGCGCTCGCCGGCCTGCTGACGGCGGCGGGGTTCTTCTGGCAGGCGGCCATGGGGGCCGGCGGCACGTTCCTGGGCACGCTGCTGGGGCCCGGCATCGCGTTCTCCTTCGGCGCGGGCCTGATGATGACGCTGCTGGCGGTCTTCGCCACCTCCGGGGTCGGCCCGTCCGAATCGGGGCTCGTGGCCGGGCTCGCCAACACCTCGCGCACCATGGGCGGCGCACTGGGCCTGTCCGTCCTCGCCTCGGTCGCGGCGAGCCGCACGGCCGGTGCGGGGGGTGGTGACCTGGAGGCGCTGGCCGCGGGCTACGGGCGGGCGTTCCTCGTGTCCGGGGTCATCATCGTGGTGAGCATGCTCGCCATCGTGTTCCTGCCCAAGTCCCGGCAGACCTCCGGGTGATCCGTGAACGCCGCACCGTCACCGGGAGGCCCCGTGGGCTCTGACGCGCCGGCCGTGCCGTGCCCGCTCACCGACGAGCAGCAGCACACCTGGCGGAACTTCGTGTACGCCACCCGGCTGGTGGAGGACTACCTGGACCGCTGCTTCCAGCGGCAGGCGGGCGTTCCCCACCTCTATTACGGGCTGCTCGCGCTGCTCTCCGAGGCTCCGCACCGGCGGATGCGCATGAGCGAGCTGGCACGCCGCGCCAAGATCACCCGGCCGCGGCTGTCGCACGCCGTCTCCCGCCTGGAGAAGTCCGGCTGGGCGCGTCGCGAGGCCTGCCCGGGCGACCGGCGGGGGCAGGAGGCCGTCCTGACGGACAACGGCCGCGAGATGGTCGCGCGTGCGGCTCCCGGCCATGTCGCCGCCGTACGCAGAGCGGTCTTCGACAGCCTGTCCCCGGAGCAGGCCGACCAGCTGAGCAGCATCTGCCGGGCCATCGAGAAAGGACTGGACCGAGAGGGGGCCGACGTGCCCTGGCTGCGCTGAGGAAGGACCGGCCGGGGGAGCGCGGCGTCAGGAGCCACCGGCGGCGGCCGGGAGACTCAGGGACGGCGTCAGGAGGGGCCGGCGTCAGGAGACTCCGAAGCCGGGTAGCCACCGGCCCCGAGGAGAGCCACCGGACCGGCCGGTGCCCCACCGGCCGGGGAGGGAGAGCGATCGGCATGAGCGACTCCGCACCGGGGCCCGCCCCCGGAACAGGTCCGGAGATCTCCGGGGCGACACGGCTGTTCGCGGTCATCGGGGACCCCGTGGCACAGGTAAGGGCCCCCGGGCTCCTCAATCCCCTCTTCCGGCGGCTCGGCACCGACGCCGTCCTCGTCCCGCTCCACGTCCGCCCGGAGGGCCTCGCCGACGCCCTCCGGGGGTTGCGGCGGACCAGGAACCTGGACGGACTGCTGATCACCGTCCCGCACAAGGCGGCCTGTCTGCGGTTCGCCGACGACGTCAGCCCCGCCGCCGCGCTCAGCGGCTCCACCAACGCGATGCGCCCGGACACCGAAGGGCGCTGGCTCGCGGAGAACTTCGACGGCGAGGGCTTCGTCCGGGGGCTGCGCGCGGCGGGGTACGACCCGCGCGGGGCGCGCGTCGCCCAGGCGGGAGCGGGCGGCGCGGGCAGTGCCATCGCCGTGGCGCTGCTCGGGGCCGGCGCCGACGTCGCCGTCTGGGACCGGGACGCGGCCCGCGCCGATGCCCTCGCCGGCCGGCTCGCCGCACGGTGGCCCGGCCGGATGGCCGCCACGAAGGGCCTGGTCGCCGCCGACATCGCGGTCAACGCCACCCCGATGGGGCTGCGCCCGGACGACCCGCTTCCCTTCGACCCGGCAGGCCTCGCGCACGGCACCCTCGTGGCCGACATCATCATGAAGCCGCGCCGCACGGCGCTGCTCCGCGCCGCCGAGGAGTCGGGCCTCCCCGTGCACTACGGGGAGCCGATGCTGACGGAACAGCTCCCCCTCTACCGCGAGTTCTTCCGGCTCGGTGACCCCGGCGCCGCCACGGGCCCGGCATGAGCGTCCTGGGCGTCGACCTCGGGGGCACCAAGGTGGCGCTCCGGCTGGAGCCCGCCTCCAATGCCGGAGCCGAGCCGGTTCACAGCGTGTTCCCTTGGCCCGCCGGCGGCGGCGCGGCCGCCGACCTGGCCGCTCTCGCCGCCGCCGTGGCGGCTCTGCGCCGGGCACCGTCGGGCGATCCGGTGACCGCGGTGGGCGTCGCCGTGCCCGCGACCCTGGACGCCTCCGGCCGCGTGCGGGGCTGGCCGAACCGGCCGGCCTGGCGGGGCCTGGACCTCGTACGGGAACTGACGGGCCTGTGGCCGGGGGCCGAGGTGCGCCTCGCGGACGACGGCGACCTCGCGGCGCTGGCCGAGGCCGGAGCGGCGGGCTGCCCGGACCTCGTCCACCTCGGCGTCGGAACGGGCGTCGGCGGAGGCATCGTACTCGGCGGCGCCCTGTGCCCCGGCACGGCGCGGGGCTCCTGCGAGGTCGGGCACGTGATCGTCGACAGGGCGGGGGAGCGCTGCGACTGCGGGCGGCACGGCTGCGTGCAGTCCGTCGCCTCGGGGCGGGCGGTCCTCCGGCGCGCCGCCCGGCGGCTCGGCCGCGACGTCGGCTTCGCCGAGCTGCGGGAGGCCTGGCGGGACGGGGAGCTGTGGGCCCTGGAGACGGTGGGGGAGGGATCCGCCGCCCTCGCCGCCGCCGTCGTGAGCCTGTGCGAACTAGTGCGCCCCCGGCTCGTGACGGTCGGCGGCGGCTTCGCCGCGGGACTCCCGGGCTACGTGGAGGAAGTCACCCACAAGGTGCGGCAGCTCGAACGGCCGGAGGGCCCGGACATCCTCCTCCGGCCCGCCGCACTCGGCGCACTGTCGTCCCTGGACGGCGCGCTGCTCCTGGCCCGCGGAGCGGCACCGTCCACGCGCTGCGGGTGACCTCTGGACGACTAGCCTTCGGCGGCCTCGCGGCGCCAGCTTTCTCCCAGCTCGTCGCTGAGTTTGAGCGCGTGCGGCGGGGCCGCCGGCGCGGGCCAGACCTGGATCAGGTGCTGCTCCACCGGCGCCGGACGGCCCGCGTCCGTGCCGTCGTCGTCCGCGCCCAGGTCCCGGCCGCGCACGCTCACCCGTATCCGGTACGTGCCGGGCCCGGACCAGGCGAGGTCGGGCAGCCCGGCCGGCCGGCCCTCCACGTTCTGCACGTGTGCGGTCCCGGTCGCGGTGTAGCTGTCCTCGACGACGTCCTCCCACGCGGTGTCGTCGGCGGCGGGGGCACCGCTCCACAGCTCCACGCGGATGCCGATGTCCCCCTGGTCCGTACCCGTGATGACCAGCGCACCGTCGGTTCCCGCGGCGAACAGGCCGGTGGCGGCCACCTCGCCGGTATCGGGAATGCTGTCTTGCGCGTCTTCCGCCCCGGGGCTCAGGATCGCGTACTGGCCCTCGGGGACGGGCAAGCGGGCCGTGGCGGCCCCGATCAGGTCCGGCACGACCCGCTCCATCCTCTGGACTGCGGCTACTTGGTGATCTCCACCCAGAACTCATCGTAGTCCAGGACCCGGTTCTGCATGATGAACCGGCCGCGGTACTTGAACCCGCCCTCGGTGCGGTTCTCGCTCAGCGGCACCGGAGCGGTGGAGTAGTCCGGATTGAGCGCCGCCCCCTCGTAGCTGCCCGCGAACGGGTACTCGTCGCAGCTCTTGGGCTTGTAGCTGTTCTTGACGGCCGTCGTGCACGCCGTGTCCCGGTTCGCCCTGGACAGGTCGCCGTTGGGCAGCCTGTGCAGCGGGTACCCCTTGTTCACGGCGCCCCAGGGCTTCTTCAGCTTGTGCTGCTGGGCGTCCTCGATGTGCTCGGCGACGCCCTTGACGGCCTTGTCGCCCTTGCTCAGCCGGTAGACGGGCTTCACCAGCGGGTGCACGCAGCCGCGGCCGATGTTGCCGATGTTCTTCGCGCTGTCGCAGCGGACCGGAGCGATGTTGCCGAGGGTGAAGTGGGCCTTCTCGGGGCTGGACGGGTGGCTGACCGTCACCTTCGTCTGCGGCGCGTGCCCCACGATGCCGTCGCCCGGGGAGTTCACCTTGAACGTGTACGTGTTGGTCGAGGTGCCCCACAGGCCCCAGAAGACCTTGGGCCCGACGATGCCGGGCGCGGAGGTGCAGCCGTTGCCCTGGGACGCCTTGCAGTCCACCTCGGCGCTGGCCATGGTGCCGAACTTGGCGACGCCGAAGGACCTGACCATCTTCAGCACCGCCTCCTGCTCCCAGGTGGCGGACTTGTAGTTGAGCCTCGTCTTGTTCTGCGCGTCGAACAGGGCCGTACCGATGACCTTCCCGCTCGGGATCTCCACGATCGAGACGATCAGGTACTTCTCGGCGCAGGAGGAGAAGCGGTCGGAGACCTGCTCCCCGACCCGGCACCCTGCCGCCTGGGCGCTCAGCGCGGCGTCCTGGGGTATCTCCGAGGGCAGTGCCTCCCGGATCTCGATCCTCGTCTGCTGCTGCTTCTCCTGCCCCTGGGCGGCGGCAGGTGTGGTGACGCCGAGCGCCAGCGCCCCCACGGCCGCGGCTGCCAGCAGTGTTTTGCGTGCTGCCAAGAGTTCCCCCTTGAGTCTGCGTGCGGCCGAAAACCGGCCGCACGATCGTGTGCACGACAACAGGCGGTGCATGCTACCCGCGGTGCACCCGGCTCACGACGGGGCTCGTGGGGGTACCGCGAAAACAGGAAAGTTCACTGGCCGGAGCGGTCGTACGGGCTCGATGCGGCCCCAAGTGGAGGGAAACCAGCGAGATTTGAGGTTTGGGTGGCGTGAATTGTTTCTGCAGGCCGTTGAGGTGAGAGGCGTGATCGGCGGGGACGCGGCGAGCGGCGGCGAGCCCGGCGCGCCCCCTGGAGGATTACGCAACCTCTCTGCGTATTGGCTGAATCTCGACGTAGGCGAGGCTTGCCGCCGAGGCGAGCGAGGCGTGCCTCCAGTGCCGTCGGTGGCGCCGCGAGCCAGGTGCTGATGTGAGCCAGGTGCCGATGTGAGGGAGGTCCGGTGTGAGCTAGGCGCCGATGCCGACCACCGTCGCCCACGCCGGCGGCGCGTCCGGCTCGTAGTCGGGATCGTCCTCGTTCCAGGACGAGCCCGCCCGCTGCCGGGGGAACAGGCCCACCACCGTCCGGCACGGCGGCCGCGTGCCCGGCCACGGCGTCTGCCCGTCCGTCAGGACCACGACGACATCGGGTCCGGGCCGCACCGCCAGCGCCCTCGCGAAGCCCGTGCGCAGATCCGTGCCCCCGCCGCCCACAAGCGGGATCCCCTCGGCCCGGCACAGCGGGTGCGCGATCCGCGCCGCCGCGTCGCACGGCACCACGGTGACCAGGTCACGGCGTCCGCCCACCGCACGGGAGATCGCGGTCACTTCCAGGAGCGCACTGCCCAGTTCGGCGTCGCTGACCGAGCGGGACGTGTCGATGACCACGGTGACCCGGGGCGGCCTGCGCCGCAGGCTCGGCAGCACCACGCCCGGCACCCCGGCGGAGCGCCGCGACGGCCGGCCGTAGGTGTAGTCCTCGCCCGCGCCGGAGCCGGAGACCGCCGAGCGGACCGCCGATCCCAGCAACTGCCGCCACGGCTGCGGCGGATGGAACGCCTCCTCCGCCCACCGACGCCACCCCGCCGGAGCGTTACCCGGACGGCCGGTGATGCCCTGCGCCACCCGGAACCGGACCGCGTCCCGCTCCTGCTCGCTGAGACCGTTCGCGCCGTCCGGCCCCAGCTCCCACTCCCGCTCCACCCCGTCGGCACCGCTGCCGCAGTCCAGCCACGCCGCGTCCGCCAAGCGAGGGCCGAGCCGGAACTGACGCAGGTAGTCCTCCATGAGCTCCCCTTCGGGCAGCCCCAACGACGCCGGGTCGACGGCGCCTTCGGGCCGGACCAGCCCGTCGCCGAACGCGTCGTCGTTGATCTCGAAGTCCGCGGCGATGTTCATCCGCAGCCGCTCCCCGGGGCCGGTCAGCCCGCGCTCCCGCGCGACGCGGTCACTGCGCCCGTGGTGGTCGCGCAGCAGGTGCGACACCTCGTGCACCCACACCCCTGCCAGCTCCTCCACCGGCGTCCGGTCCACGAACGCCGGCGAGACGTAGCACCGCCAGTACCGGTCCACGGCCATCGTCGGCACCCGCCGCGACGCGACCGGGTGCAGGGCGAACAGGGCCGTCGCCAGGTAGGGCCGGACCCGGGCGGCGTACAACCGGGCGGCGAAGAGCTTCTCGGCGTCCAGCGCCCGAGCTGCGTCCGGTGCCTCTGGTGCGTCCGGCGTCTCGGGCGCGTCCGGTGCAACCGGTACGGCCCGGGCCCCGGATGCGTCCGCGCCGCTCACCGTCCCTGCCGTTCCCGTCGTTCCCGACGCCCCTTGGACCCCGTGCGCGTCCCGTGTCATCGCCGCCCCGCCTTCGCGGCCGCCGCCGACCGGTCCGCCGCGCGGTCCGCGCGCCGGGACAGCGCCACCGCCCCCGCGAGGCCCTCGATCGTGGCCGGGACGTCCCAGTCCTCGCGGCGCAGCGAGGCAAGGGTGGTCGCGGGGACGACCACCAGGTCCGGGGCCCCGGTCGCCGTCGCCCGGGCCAGCAGCTCCCACGCCGCGTCCCAGCGAGCTTTCTCCGGGCGGCCGCGGACCGCCTCCACCACGCCGTCGAGCACGGCCTGGCGCAGGTCCCCCCGCTCGGGCAGGACGGCACCCGCAGGGTCGGCGAGCAGGGTCTCGGGGTCCGGCAGGTCCATCCGGTCCAGGGCCGCCAGCAGCTCCAGCCCTGGACCGTCCCCGACGGTGCCCCTGACCAGAAGGGACAGCACTTCCCGGGAGGAGCCGGCAGCTGTCGCGAAGGCGATCAGGGTCAGGGCCGACTCCCAACTGCGGGGCGACGGCCAGGCGCCGCCCCGGCGCGTCTCGCTGCCCGGCAGCTGGTGCACGAGCTTGGGCCGGGCGGCGAGGAGCCCGCACACCGCGCGGCGGGCCAGATCCACGGCCTCCGGCAGCTTCTCCCGGTCGAGCCGCGGCAGTGTCGCCCGGGGCCAGGTCCCGCCGAGGCCGCGGACGACGACCTCGTGGTCGTGGGTCCACTGCAGGTGGACGAACCGGTTGGCGAGCGGCGGGCTCAGCTCCCAGCCGTCGGCGGCCGAGGACCGCGGATTGGCGGCGGCCACGATCCGGACCCCGGGCGGCAGGCGCAGGGCGCCGATCCGCCGTTCGAGCACGAGCCGGAGCAGGGCGGCCTGGACGGCCGGCGGCGCGGTGGACAGCTCGTCGAGGAACAGCAGGCCCCGGCCGGCCCGCACCAGGCGCACCGCCCAGTCCGGCGGGGCCATCGGGACGCCCTGCTCGGCGGGATCGTTCCCGACGACCGGCAGGCCCGAGAAGTCGGACGGTTCGTGCACGCTGGCGATCACCGTGGTCAGTGGCAGGCCCAGGGACTCGGCGAGCCGGGTCAGGGCGGCGGTCTTGCCGATGCCCGGCTCTCCCCACAGGAGGACGGGCAGGTCAGCGGCGACGGCCAGGGTCAGGGCCTCCAACTGGTCGTCGTGGCGCGGCTCGGTGGTCGTGTCGCGGAGCAGGGCCAGTAGTTCGCCGGCGACATCGAGCCGGGAGGCGCGGGCCGGGGCGGCGGGGGCGCCGCCGGCGGCAAGCAGGGTGGAAGCGGGCATGTTTGATCACCTGTGGTTTCGTGGTGAGCCGACTGAGCGTTGAAGAGGGGCAGGGAGCAGAGGCCCCCGGGTCGGTGACGTCGAGTCAGTAGAAGGTCTTTGAGAGCCCGTCACGAGCGCCGCGGCGGCGACGACGGTCTTCGGAGCGGGTGGCGTGGCCGGACTTGGGGCCGGGGTCGATCAGCCCCGCCCTGTACAGCCCGTACGTGATCCGCCGGAGCGCGGCCGACTCCAGTTCGTCCCGCAGCGCGCCGGCACGCAGCAGCGCGTCGGGACCCAGCAGGCCCTCGACGACGGCCAGGGCACCGGCCGTGTCTCCGTGGTCCAGGCGTTCGCGCACGCCGGTGAGGCAGTGCGGGCGGCGGTGCGCCTCGTCGATCGCCCGCAGGCACGGAAGCGGCGTGCCGGTCAGTGCGACCAGCAGTTCCTCCCGCCGGATCTCGGCCGGGTCGTGGTCCAGCGGGACCAGTAACCCGTCGACCAGACCGATCCGGTGCCGGGCTCCCCGGCACTCCACGAGGCGCGGCTGTCCCGGCCCGTCCGGGGGCCGGGACGGGCCGGCCGGCGAATGGTCCGGCACCAGTGCGGAGGCGACCAGCGGATGCAGCCGGCCGGCCTCGATCGCACCGGTGCGGATCAGCTCCAGGTCGGGCAGCACCCAGGTCGCCGCGTCGGGCAGGACGGGCAGTGTGGAGGCGTCGCCGGCCTTGTCCACCTCCGCGACGCGCAGTCCGGGCGGCGCGGCGCCGTCCCCGTCCACGCCCAGGACCAGCCTGCGGCGGGCCCCGAGCCGTACGGTCACGGCACCGGTGGACCGGCCCTCGGAGCGGAGCAGGATCCCCGCCTCGGCCGCCCACCGGTCGACGGCACAGCGATACCCCTGCGGCAGAGCCCCCGGCAGCTCCAGGCCGGACGAGACGGAGTCGCCGGCCTCCGGCTGCCGGTCGGCCCCGGACCGTACCCGCAGCTCATCCGCCCTGCGCGCATCCCACAGATGACGGTGCAGGTCGAGGCGGAAGCGCCGGTCGGGGCGGGGGTGCGGGTGATGGCGGGCACCGGGCCCGGTGTGCGCCCCGTCCCACAGCGCGAGGCTGATCCGCTGGCCGGCGTCCGCCCAGGCAGGCGGTGTCCGGACCACCAGGTGCGGCGGACACGCGGCGTCCCGCCCCGGGGTGTCGTACCGGGCCAGAGCGATGGTCAGCCCCGGCCGCAGCAGCCCGTCGGGAGCGATCCTCGGCATGTGCCAGCGCAGCAGGTCAGGCGCGAGATGGCGGAGGTCGGCCCGGATCCGGGCCGCGAGTTCCCGGCCGTGACGGCGCGCCACGGAACGGAGGTTGAGGTCGGCGTCGATGCCTGCGGCGGCGCATGCCCCTGCCCAGTCCCCGGCACGGCGGCGGGCGGTCGCAGACTCGATCATGGAGGGCGGCACGGCGAACTCGCGCACGCGCAGCCAGAAGGAAAGGCGGGAATCCCCTGTCGCGGTCTGAGTGAGCATCAGCACTCACCTTGCGCGGACGGGGCCCCCAATCTGTCACGAGAGGAAGTCATCATCGCGGCGATCGTAACGTGCCCCGTCGCGAACCCGCCAGGCATTTCCGCGGGGTGCGCACCCGCCGCCGTCCGGCATGACCGCGGACCGGCCGGCCGGTCGTTCTCAGCAGGCCAGGCCGGCGACGACCTCGGCGTTCGCCAACCGGGCCAGGAGCGCACCGGGGAGGATCAGCTTGCTCCGGCGCTTGCCGCTGCCGATGAGGACGTACGGAGCGGCGGCGACGGCCTCGTCGACGAGCAGGGGCCAGCCCTCCGGCAGGCCGACGGGGGTGATCCCGCCGTACTCCATGCCGGTCTCCGCCACGGCCGTGTCCATGGGGGCGAACGAGGCCTTACGGGCGCCGAGGTGCTTGCGCACCGCCGAGTTGACGTCGACGCGTGTGGACGCGAGGGCGACGCACGCCGCGTGCGTCACCGCCCCGCCGCGTTTGGCGGCGATCACGACACAGTTCGCCGAGACGTCCACACGACACAGTTCGCCGAGACGTCCAGGGGGACGTCGTACGCCGCGCTGAAGGCCGCCGTGTCGGCCACCTCGGGGTCGGTGTCGACGACCAGCACGGACTCGGCGAGCGCGGCGTCACCCCACTGCCCGAGCGCCGTGACCACGGGCTCCGCGAGGAGGTCGGGCCGGCTCGCGGCGGGCCATGACGCGTCGAAGCGTCCGAAGGGAACGGTCGGCGAAGAGCGGATCACGAGGTCATGGTAAGCCGTGCCCGCGCGGTTCACCGCGGATCGCGCTGTGCCGGCAGCGTGCTCAGCAGGCCGGGGAAGGCTTCGTCGGACTCCTCGCGGCGCGGTGCGTTCATGCGGGACGTGCCGACGTAGTGCTGGCGTATGAGGCCGGCCTCGCGCAGCACGTGAAAGTGGTGGGTCGCGGTGGACTTGCTGACGGCAGCGCCGTGGAACAAGCCGCCGCGCCCGTGGAGCAGGCCGCTGCCCGGCCGCCTGCGCTACGCGGAGGCCGCCTGTTCCCGGCGCTTGCCGCGCCACCACGCGACGGCGTACGACGCGAGGCCGGGAAGCAGGAACAGGCCCGTAGCCCACAGCGGCACGCGGAGCAGCACCGGTTCCCTTCCGATCAGGAAGAGCGCCAGGAGTACGGCCGACAGGGCGCAGGACAGCAGCATCCACCGCCACAGCGGCCAGTGCAGCACGGCCCGCCAGTACGGCGTGAACGTCATCAGCGCGCTGAAGAGGCAGACCGCCGCGACCGAGCCGGGGACCAGCCCGGCCTCGGCGGTCCAGCCGACGAGGTGGCTCCCCAGCAGCAGCGCCACGGTTCCCGCGTAGGCGTGCCGGGCGAGGAGCACAGGCGTGTTCCGCGGCGGGCGGGCCGGGTGCTCCGCGGCCCAGGTGCTCGCGAAGGCGGTCACGTCGTCCCCCACCACGACTGCCGCGCTCTTGCCGGCCCTTGCCGAGTCCTCCAGGTGTTCCTGGAGTTCGGTGAGCATGTCGTCGACGGCGTCCCGGGGTATGTCGTGGAACATCCACTCGGTACGGCAGCGGTCGAGGATCTGATCGGGCGTCATCTGCCTTCCTCCGGTGTGTCTTCCTTCGGTGTTCCGGCCGAAAGCGCCTGGTCGACGGCCCCTCTGAAGACCAGCCAGGCCGTGCGTCCGGCTTCCAGCTCGGCCAGTCCGGCTTCCGTCGGCCGGTAGTACTTCCGCGGTGCGCCGCCCGACGGCGACGGTGCCCGGTAGGTGTCGGCCAGGCCGTTTCGTTCCATACGGGCCAGCAGTGGATAGATGCTGCCTTCGCTGACCAGCTCCAGGCCGCTCTCGCCGAGGGCCTCGACGATCTCGTAGCCGAAGCGCGGACGCTCGGCGATGAGCGCCAGCAGGCACAGGTCGAGCACTCCGCGCAGGAGTTGGCTGTGCCGCTGCTCTCTCGGCCCCGTGGGTTCCTTTCCCATGCGGTGCAAGATAGTTCAGGAGTATCTTGCACCGCAAGGTAATGAGGACCGGTGCTGCCGGGCGGTCAGCGCTGCGCCTGCGCGAGAGGCAGGTGGCGGGGGCCGCGCAGGACAGGGCTGTTGCGGTACTCCGGCGGATCCTCCAGCAGCCGGGAGCCGTCGAGACGGCTGATCAGCGTGGTGAGGGCGATCTGCGTCTCCAGGCGGGCGAGGGGCGCGCCGAAGCAGTTGTGGATGCCGCTGCCGAAGCCGAAGTGCTGGTTGTCCTTGCGGTCGGGGTCGAAGCGGTCGGGGTCGGGGAAGCGCAGCGGGTCGCGGTTGCCCGAAGCGAGGACGAGGACCAGCGGCACGCCCTCGGGAATGGTCACTCCGGCCACCTCGATGTCGGCCAGCGGGGTGCGCTGCGGCAGGAACTGCACGGGCGGCTCGTAGCGCAGCAGCTCCTCCACGGCCCTCGGCATCAACTCGGGCTCGGCGCGCAGCCGTTCCAGCGCCTCGGGGTTGCGGAGGAGAGTGAGCATGCCGTTGGTGATGAGGTTGACGGTGGTCTCGTGCCCGGCGATCAGGAGCAGGACGGTGGAGACCATCAGCTCTTCCTGCGTGAGCTGTCCGTCCGGACCGCCGTCGTTGGCCAGGGCGGAGAGCATGTCGCCGGTGGGCTGACGACGCCGCTTCTCGGCGAGCTCGCCGAGGTACAGGCCCATCGCGGCCCGGGCCTCCTGGGCGGCGCGCCGCCGCGGCCCGGGGTCCTCCCCGGGGGTGAAGTCCAGTCCGGTGACGACCGTGTCGGCCCAGGTGTGGACCTGGGGGATGTCCCCGGACGGTACGCCCAGCAGGTCGCAGATGACGGTGACGGGCAGAGGGAAGGCGAAGTCGTCGACGAGGTCGAAGCGTTCCTTGTCCCGGAGCCCGTCCGCGAGCTGCTCGGCGATGCGGGTGATGTCGCCGCGCAGCGCGTCCACGCGGCCGGGGGAGTGGGGCGGGCCGAACGGCCGCATGGCCAGGCGCCTGAGGCGGTCGTGCTCGGGGTCGTCCCGGCCGATGAAGGCGGGCGGCAGGCCCTCCGGCGGCAGGAGGGCCGGGTCGGGCTCGGTGCGGTTGCGCACGTCCGAGCTGACGCGCGGGTCGTGGAGCAGCGCGGCGATCTCGTCGTAGGTGCCCACCAGGTACTTCCCGTCCTCCTGCCGCGCGACCTTGTGCTCGCGGAGCTCGGCGTACAGGGGGTAGGGGTCGGCGCGGTGGGCGTAGTCGGTGATCCGGCGGAAGAGGGTTTCGGAGGAGGAGGGCGAGGACGAGGGTGAGGGCGAGGGCGAGGGCGAGGAGGAGAGTGAGGGCGATGGCATGGGGCGGGCTCCTGGGTCAGCCGCCGGGCCGGATCAGTGTCAGGCGGCGGTCCGGAAGGTGGCCGGTGAGGGCGACGGTCGGGCCGTGGGTGAGGACCCGCGGGTCGGGGACGTCGGAGGGGACGGGCTCCAGGTCCGCGAGGCGGTCGGCGGCGCCGGGGCCGGGCGGGAAGGGGGCGGCGGTCTCGATCAGGCGCTGGTAGTGCTCCAGCCATTTGGCCCGGTTGACGGTTACCGCGGCGGTGATGCGCCCGCGGTAGCCGTAGACCGCGACCAGACGCCGGTCCTCCGGCGAGCCCTGGGCGATCACCACCTGGTCGGAGAACGTGGGCACGCCCACCGACTTGACGCTGAGGCCGAACTGGCTGGACCAGAACGACGGCACGGCCAGGTGGGGCCGCCGGAGCGGGCCGGGGGAGACCATGTTGTGGGCGGCGACCTCGGCCTGGGCGACGGCGTTGCCCCAGTGCTCCAGGGCGATCAGCTGGTACTCGAAGAGCGGGTGCGGGAAACGGGCCACGTCACCGGCGACGAAGACGTCGTCCGTCACGATCCCGTACATGGTGAACACCCGGCAGCCCGCGTCGCAGGCCACGCCCCGTGGCCCGGCCGCGAGGCCCGAGTCGGCCAGCCACTCGGTGTTGCGGACCGCGCCCAGGCAGACCACGGCGACATCGGCCTCGAGCCGGCTCCCGTCGGAGAACTCGGCCCCCGTGAGCCGGCCGCCGGAGCCCTTCAGCGCGGTGACGGTGACCCCGCAGCGCAGGTCGACCCCGTGCGCCCGCTGCAGCTTGGTGGCCCAGTCGCCGACCGTGCCGCCCAGCGCGCCGATCAGCGGCGCCCGCCCGCGCTCGGCGACCGTCACCTCCAGGCCGCGCTCGCGGCAGGCCGAGGCGACCTCAGAGCCGGTGAACCCGGCGCCGATGACCAGCACCCGGCGCGGACCGGCGTCCAGGGCCGTGGCGAGGCGGTCCGCGTCGTCACTGGTACGGACCGTGAAGACGCCCTCCAGCGCGGCCTCGCCGGGGACGGGCCAGGGGCGGGCGCGGGTGCCGGTGGCGATCAGCAGCCGGTCGAAGGGCAGGCGCTCGCCGTCGGCGAGCACCACGCTCTTCCCGGCGGGGTCGAGCCCGGTGGCACTCACGCCGAGCCTCCACCGCGCGTCGAGCGCGCGCCGGCCCGGCAGCCCGCAGTCCTCGGCCCCCGCCTTCCCCAGCAGCACCTGCTTGGACAGCGGCGGCCGGTCGTAGGGGAGCCGCGGCTCGTCCCCGACCAGCGTCAGCTCGCCCTCGAACCCCTCGTCACGGAGCGTCTCGGCCGCCCGCAGCCCGGCCAGCGACGCCCCGACGATGACGATCCGCCCGTCGCGCCGCCCGTCGCGCGTCTCACTCGACACCGGCGTCGCCGCCCGCCTGCTCCCCGACCGTGATGGCTTGCACCGGACAGGCCGCCGAGGCCCGGAGCACGTGCTCGTCCTGGCCGTCGGGGACGGCCGGGACGTACAGCAGTGCCTCCTCGCCGTGCAGCTCGAACACCTGCGGGGCGAGGAACACGCACTGCGCGTAGCCCTGACATCGGTTGAGATCGACCACGATCTGCATCCCGCTCCTCCCGGTGCCCGTCCGTCATCTCTGTCTTACGCTCTCCCGGGCGGCGGCGCGGGCGGTGCTGCTCCACCCGGGGGGCCGGGCTTCTGGACGTCCCTCGCCGGGCGGGCCGCCGGCGGCCGGTGATCCATCGCGCAGCGCCCGCCCCGGCCCACCGGAGCCGGTCCGTATGCCGGTCGGCCAGGGGAGACACTCCGCACGAGGCCGGCGAACAGTGTCCGGGGCGCGACCCGGTGTCCCCACCCGAGGGCACGGGTGGTCGCCGGGCAGCCCTGGAGCGGGAGGCCCGAGAGGCGGCCCGGCGCTCAGACGCGGGCGTTGAGGGTCATGAAGAACCGTCTCTCGATGAAGTGGCCGAAGGCCGGGCGCACTTCGCCGCCCACGAGGTCAATGCCGCACATGTACAGCTCCGGGCGGCCGGACAGCAGCTCGAAGTCCCTCACGGCATCCTCGAAGCGGCACACCACTCCCGGCTCGGAAGCCGAATCGATCAGCAGGACGTGTTCGTGCAGGGCCATGGGCGTCCGCCGGGCCCATTCCACCGCCTCGTCGTCCGAGACGCCGGCCAGTGCGAGCGAGCGATGCGGGATCTCCCGCCAGTCGATGCCCGATCCCGCCCACGGAAGCGTGCACAGGTACGCATCGAACTCGCCTGAGAGCGACACCGGCCCCGCGGTCGCGCCGTGCTCGTCGAGCCAGGGGGAGATGTCGTCGATGCGCATGCACAGAGGCTAGATCAACGCCTCCCGCCGCTGTGCTGCGGGCCGTCCCGGCCTCTGTTGCGGTGAAGTGTCCGCGCAAACCTTGAGAGGAGGTGATGGCGTGGTTTTCCGTCTATCGGAGGAATCTCGGGGAAGCGCGAGGCGGCCGCACGGAGGGGGCGTGCAGGCTGTTCCGCGTGATGGGGTGGCGGAGAACAGGGTACGCAGTGATGCTGGCCACGACCGTCGTCCTCACGGTGACGGGCGGGGCTGCGGCGGACGACGGCGGCGCGAGTGCCTCGTTGGGCAATACGTCCGTGAACGCCGTCCTGCACAGCCTGCCGAGGTTGCCGCCACGCCGGCCTTCGCACGCCAAGGTGAGTGCACTGGGCGGCACCGTGGAGGCGGAAGTGACCGACAAGGACGGGTGCGTGGACGTCACTGCGCGGGCGCTCACAGCGAGGGTCAACGTGTGGCTGTACCGCTGCAACGCGGCGCCGCCCGCCCCCGCGCCCCCGGGTCCCGGAGCTCCCGCTCCCGCTCCGCCGGCTCCTGCCCCGCCGGCGCCCGCGCCGCCCGCCCCTGCTCCTCCGGCGCCCGCGCCGCCTGCTCCCGCTCCTCCCGCATCTGCTCCTCCGGCGCCCGCGCCCGCGCCGCCCGCGCCCGCCCCACCGGCTCCGGCACCGCCCGCGCCCCCGGCCCCCGCCCCGCCTGCGCCCGCCCCACCCGCACCTGGACCCGCTGCCCCGGCTCCCGGGCCTCGGC
>NZ_JOFL01000046.1 GCF_000719265.1 Streptomyces roseoverticillatus
CCCCTCAACGCCCACCGCGCGGGCACGATCAAGGGCATCACCGCCGAAGTCGGCGCCTCCGTCTCCTCCGGCGCCGTCATCTGCGAAATCAAGGACTGAGCTGCCGCGGGTACCCGCAGAGCTCCGACGACCGAAGAACGAAGGACTTGTCGGCATGAGCACCCTCACCCTGGCCCCCGTCTCCGCCGGGGAGGGGGGCCCGCGGGTACCCGCGTCGCTCCCCGCCCCCGCCCCGGTGCACCGCACCGTCGCGCGGCAGGCGGCCGTCCACCCCTCGCGCACAGCCGTCCGCGCCCACGACGGCGTCCTGACCTACGGCGGCCTCGACCAGCGGGCCAACCACCTCGCGCACCGGCTGCGGGCGCACGGCGTACGGGACCGCGACACCGTCGCCGTGTGCCTCGAACCCTCCGCCCGCCTGCTCGTGGCCGTGCTCGGCGTCCTCAAGGCCGGTGCCGGCTACGTCCTGCTCGACCCGGCCCACGTGCGCAGCGGCAGCGCTCTGCCGCTGCTGTACGCCAGTGGGGCCGGGGTGGTCGTGACGCAAGAACTGTTCGCGGGGGTTCTCGGCGGCGGCCGGGTGACCGTGCTCCCCGACGTCACCCCCGCCTCCTCCACCGCCGTCCTCCCGCCGGCCTCGGACGTCACGCACGCCGACACCGCCTACGTCCTGCCCGTCCGGGGCGACCGGGGCGTGAGCGTGCCGCACACCGTCATCGGCCGCCTGGCCGCCGACGGCCGCTTCCTGCCGGTCACCGCCGGCGACGTGGTCCTGCAGTACGCGCCCGCGGTCGCCGACGGCACCGCCCTGGCCCTGTGGGCGCCGCTCATGGCCGGGGCGCGGCTGGTCCTGCCCCCGCCCGGCGAGCTCACCCCGTACGAACTGGCCACCCTCGCCCGCGAAGAGCGCGCCGGCATCCTGCGCGTGACCTCGCGGCACCTGTCGGACCTGATCGACGCCGGCGTCCTGCCGGGGCTGCGGGGGCTGCGCTGCCTCGTGGTGGCGGGCGACGCCCTGCCGCCGGAAGCGGCCGCCCGCGTCGCCGGTCTCCTTCCCGCGACGCGCGTGATCGAGACGGCGCGTCTCTGACACCACCCGCACCTGAAAGGGCCGGTACGGATTCCGTACCGGCCCTTTGCCTGCGCCCACCGCGACGGTGTCCGCCGGTGCCCGCCCCGCCCAAGGCCGGCCCGGCACCGCCGGACAGCGCGACCGGGGCCGTTCGTCATTGCGGCGGAAGGGAAGCCGCCCGACCGCAGCGCTACGGGCCGTCGCCCGCTCCCCGCCCCCACGGCGGAGACCGGCGGTGCCGGTTCTGCGGAGGCTGTCCGCATCGCCGGGCGTCCCCGGCGCGCCGGCACCGGGGACGCCCGGGCTCAGCCCGCTGCAGCCCCCTGCCGGCCGGCCAGCGTCCGCTGGACGTCCGCCTCGTGGTAATACGTGCGGCCCGTCCGGGTCTGCCGGCGCCACTGCGCCTGGCTCGCGTGGCGGTAGACGCTGCCGGGCGCGATGCCCCACAGGCGGGCGATGTCCGCGGCGCTGATCCACCGCGTTCCCGCCGCCGCCCGCGCGGCCGTCGCCGGCCGCACGCGCCGGCTCAGCTGCAGCCACTGGTGTCCCAGCCAGTGGTGCGCGGCGTCGGCGTCGCAGGTGATCTCGGCGGGCTCGTGCGGGGCCCGCGCCCGTACCGTCGCGGTCAGCGAACCCGTGCAGCCGGGCTCCACGCACCCGCCCACCGTCATCTGCCGGGCGGCGTCCGGGTCGATGACCCGCCGGGCCCTGCGCACCACCCGTGCGATCTCCTCGGAGAGCTCACCGGCCGCCGGGTGCGTGGCCAGCCACCCCACGTGCTGCAGCAGGAAGCGCGAGAGGGCCGCCGCGTCCCGGCGGGGGGCGGCCGCGCCGCGCTCCTGGACCACCAGCGCCGACCACGCGCCCAGTACGCCCATGAGGGCGGCCCGCACGTCGGCCGCCGTGGCGTTGAAGGGCATGCCCGGCAGGGGACCGCCCGAGACCTTCTCGCGTCGCGGCCCGGAGGCCCCCAGGGCCAGGGCGCACTCCTCGTACAGGTCGGGCAGCCGCATCAGCTCCAGCCCCAGCCGGGCCCGGCACGCCGTGCACAGCAGCGCGGGCGCCTGCGCGGGCCGCCGGTGCTGCTTCCCGCGCCCGGCCGCCTCCCGCGCCCGGCAGCCCGCACCGCGGCAGGGCACCTCGAGTCCGCCCGCTGCCCCGTTCACTTCCTGCATCTCTTTTCCCCCATCACGTTCCGGCCGTCCTCGACCGCCGGGAAATTCCCGGCGGGAGTCGTCCGTGCCTCGGTGACCGGCACGGGGACGGCGGCCGATACGGCCATGGCCGTGAGTCTGCCGGAGAAGGGGCCGGAATCCGCGTTCTTTTACGTGACCGCAGCGGATCTTGCCATCCGCTGACATGACTTCACAGGGACCTGAACAAAGGCCACTTGACCGGCCCGGGGCGGGTGAAGAATAGTTTTCGTAACGTCCGCAGAGCTGTCGGAAAATCCCGGAGCGCGGGGCGCAAGTAAGGCCCGCAGTGAGGGAAACAGGTCCCGTGAGCGGATCTTGCAATTCCCTGACAGTTTCTCATCAGAGCTTTGAGAAACCGCATCTTGACCCATGACGCGAAAGCTGAAGAAGCTGTTCGCCAGAGTCGCCGGACTGTTGCCGTCGATATCCGGCCGCCGATGCGGTTCCGCCAAGGAAAAACCCAACTGCAAGGAGAGGTCCATGGACGCTGCGGTGATTGTCGCAGGCGCCGGTCCGGCCGGGCTCATGCTCGCCGGCGAACTGCGGCTCGCAGGGGTGGAGGTCATCGTCCTGGAGCGGCTCGCCAAGCGCACCGGGGAATCCCGCGGGCTGGGCTTCACCGCCCGCACCATGGAGATCTTCGACCAGCGCGGTCTGCTCTCCCGCTTCGGCGAGGTCGAGACCAGCAACGTCGGCCACTTCGGCGGTCTGCCCGTCGACTTCGGCGTCCTGGAGGGTGCCCACCAGGCCGCCAAGTCCGTTCCCCAGTCCCACACCGAGACGGCGCTGGAGGAATGGGTCACGAGCCTCGGCACCGACCTGCGCCGCAGCCACGAGCTGTTCTCGGTCAAGGACACCGGGGAGGGCGTCGAGGTCACGGTGCGCGGCCCCGAGGGCGAGCACACCCTCACCGCCCGCTACCTGGTCGGCTGCGACGGCGGCCGGAGCCTGATCCGCAAGGCGGCCGGCTTCGACTTCCCCGGCACCGCCGCCACGATGGAGATGTTCCTCGCCGACGTCCGCGGCCTCGACCTCGAACCGCGCATGATCGGGGAGACGCTCCCCGGCGGCATGGTGATGGTGGGCCCGCTGCCCGGCGGCATCACCCGCATCATCGTCTGCGAGCGCGGCACCCCGCCCCAGCGCCGCACGACGCCGCCCTCGTACGAGGAGGTCGCGGCCGCCTGGAAGCGCCTGACCGGCACGGACATCTCGCACGGCGAGCCCGAGTGGGTGTCCTCCTTCGGCGACGCCACCCGCCAGGTCACCGAGTACCGCCGGGGCAACATCATCCTGGCCGGCGACGCCGCCCACATCCACCTGCCGGCCGGCGGCCAGGGCATGAACACCAGCATCCAGGACGCGGTCAACCTCGGCTGGAAGCTCGCGGCCGTCGTCAAGGGCAAGGCCCCGGCGGGCCTCCTCGACACCTACCACGGCGAGCGCCACCCGGTCGGGCAGCGCCTGCTGATGAACACCCGCGCCCAGGGCCTGCTCTTCCTCTCCGGCCCCGAGGTCCAGCCGCTGCGTGACGTCCTCACCGAGCTCATCGGCTACGAGGACGTCAGCCGTCACCTCGCCGGCATGGTCTCGGGCCTGGAGATCACGTACGACGTCGGCACCGGCACCCACCCGCTGCTCGGCAAGCGCATGCCGCGCCTGGCCCTGCGCACCGCCGCCGGCCGCGAGACCAGCAGCACCGAACTGCTGCGCGCCGCCCGGCCCGTCCTGCTCGACCTGGAGGACAACGCCACCCTGCGCGCCCGCGCCGCCGGCTGGGCCGACCGCGTCGACATCGTCACGGCCACCCCCCAGGACGTCACCGCCGCGAGCGGCCTGAGCGGCACCTCCGCCGTGCTCGTCCGCCCCGACGGCTACGTCGCCTGGGCCGCGCCCGGCAGCCACCACGACCTGACCATGGCCCTGGAGCGCTGGTTCGGCGGCCCGCTCGGCGCCTGACGCCCGGCCGTCACCACTTCGTCGTCACCCCACCGCCCTTCGCCCAAGGAGATCGCACCCTCATGCACAGCACCCTGATCGTGGCCCGGATGGAGCCGGGTTCCAGCGCCGACGTCGCCCGCCTCTTCGGCGAGTTCGACGCCACCGAGATGCCCCACCGCATGGGCACCCGCCGGCGCCAGCTCTTCTCGTACCGCGGCCTGTACTTCCACCTGCAGGACTTCGACACCGACAACGGCGGGCAGCTCATCGAGGAGGCCAAGAGCGACCCCCGCTTCATCGGCATCAGCGAGGACCTCAAGCCCTTCATCGAGGCCTACGACCCGGCGACCTGGCGTTCGCCGGCCGACGCGATGGCCACCCGCTTCTACTCCTGGACGGCCGCCAAGTGAACCGCCTTGTGAAGCCGTCCGCCGACACGATGGGAGGCGACCACTAGTGGGGCGCCGGGTAGTAATCACTGGAATCGGAGTGCTGGCACCGGGAGGTATCGGCACCAAGAACTTCTGGAGCCTGCTGAGCGAGGGCCGCACCGCGACCCGCGGGATCACCTTCTTCGATCCCTCGCCGTTCCGCTCCAAGGTCGCGGCCGAGGCCGACTTCGACCCCGAGCTCCACGGGCTCACCCCCCAGGAGATCCGGCGCATGGACCGCGCCGCCCAGTTCGGTGTCGTCACGGCCCGCGAGGCCCTGGCCGACAGCGGCCTGGACCTGGCCGGCTTCGACCCGCACCGCGCGGGTGTGACCATCGGCAGCGCCGTCGGCGCCACCACCGGTCTCGACAACGAGTACCGCGTCGTCAGCAACGACGGCCGCCTCGACCTCGTCGACCACACCTATGCGCCCTCGCACCTCTACAACCACTTCGTGCCCAGCTCCTTCGCCGCCGAGGTCGCCTGGGCGACCGGCGCCGAGGGCCCGGCCACCGTGGTCTCCACCGGCTGCACCTCCGGAATCGACTCCGTCGGCCACGCCGTCGAGCTGATCCGCGAGGGCACCGCCGACATCATGATCACGGGCGCCACCGACGCCCCGATCTCCCCGATCACGATGGCCTGCTTCGACGCCATCAAGGCCACCACCCCGCGCAACGACGACCCCGAGCACGCCTCGCGGCCCTTCGACAGCACCCGCAACGGCTTCGTCCTCGGCGAGGGCTCGGCCTGCTTCGTCCTGGAGGAGCTGGAGAGCGCGAAGAAGCGCGGCGCCCGCATCTACGCGGAGATCGCCGGCTACGCCTCGCGCTGCAACGCCTTCCACATGACGGGCCTGCGCCCCGACGGCCGCGAGATGGCCGAGGCCATCACCGTCGCGCTCGCCGAGGCCCGGATGAACCCCGAGTCCATCGACTACATCAACGCGCACGGCTCGGGCACCAAGCAGAACGACCGCCACGAGACGGCCGCCTTCAAGCTCAGCCTCGGCGAGCACGCCTACCGCACCCCGGTGAGCTCCATCAAGTCGATGGTCGGCCACTCGCTCGGTGCGATCGGCTCGATCGAGATCGCGGCCTCGGTGCTGGCGATGGAGAACAACGTGGTGCCGCCCACCGCCAACCTGCACACCCCCGACCCCGAGTGCGACCTGGACTACGTCCCGCTCACCGCCCGGGACCACCGCACGGACGCCGTCCTGACCGTCGGCAGCGGCTTCGGCGGGTTCCAGAGCGCGATGGTGCTGGCCCGTCCCGAGAGGAGCATGGCGTGACCGCCAAGGTAGTCATCACCGGCATCGGCGTCGCCACCCCCAACGGGCTCGGCGTCGACGACTTCTGGGCCGCGACCCGGATCGGCAAGAACGCCATCGGGCCCGTCACCCGGTTCGACGCCGCGCAGTACCCCTCCCGCCTCGCCGGCGAGATCCACTCCTTCACGGCCGAGGACCACCTGCCCAGCCGCCTCATCCCGCAGACCGACCGGATGACGCGCCTGGCCCTGGTCGCGGCGGACTGCGCCTTCGAGGACGCCGGCGTCAAGCCCGGCGACATCCCCGAGTTCGACATGGGCGTCGTGACCGCCTCGACCTCCGGCGGCTTCGAGTTCGGCCAGAACGAGCTCAAGAAGCTGTGGAGTCAGGGCAGCCAGTACGTCAGCGCGTACCAGTCCTTCGCCTGGTTCTACGCCGTCAACAGCGGCCAGATCTCCATCCGCAACGGCATGCGCGGCCCCAGCGGCGTCGTCGTCAGCGACCAGGCCGGCGGCCTCGACGCCATCGCCCAGGCCCGCCGCCAGATCCGCAAGGGCAGCAAGCTCATCTTCTCCGGCGGCTTCGACGCCTCGATCTGCCCCTGGGGCTGGGTCGCGCAGATCGCCGGCGGCCGCATGACCACCAGCGACCAGCCCGAGCGCGCCTACCTGCCGTTCGACGCCGACGCAAGCGGCTACGTGCCCGGTGAGGGCGGCGCCCTGATGATCCTGGAGGACGCCGAGGCCGCCCGCGCCCGCGGCGCCGCCAACATCTACGGCGAGATCGCCGGCTACGGGGCCACCATCGACCCCAAGCCCGGCAGCGGCCGCGAGAGCGGACTGCGCCGCGCCATCGAGACCGCCCTGGCCGACGCGGACCTCGCGCCCGGGCAGATCGACGTCGTCTTCGCCGACGCCGCCGGCAGCCCCGACCTCGACCGCGTCGAGGCCGACGCCCTCAGCGCCGTCTTCGGCCCCGGCGGCGTCCCGGTCACCGCGCCGAAGACCATGACCGGACGCCTGTACTCCGGTGCCGCACCGGTGGACGTGGTCTCCGCCGTCCTGGCCATGCGCGAGGGCCTGATCCCGCCCACCACCAACGTCACGCTCGCTCCCGAGTACGACATCGACCTGGTCACCGGCCAGGCCCGCACGGCGTCCGTGCGCGCCGCGCTGGTCATCGCCCGCGGACAGGGCGGCTTCAACTCCGCCGTCGTCGTCCGGGCCGTCGACTGAGGCCTGTCCGGCGGATCACGGCGAACGCGCCGGTTGCGGCGGCCGCAGATGCCGCCGGACCCTCGCCACGGTGGCCTCTCGCCGTTGCGGCGGGCGGTTTTCTTCCGCCGCGACGGCGAGAAACCACGACGTCGCCGACCGGCGGTGCCGAACCGGGCCGCAGCCCCGGCGAAGCTCCGTCGACCAGGTTCCCTTCACTTCCCGCGGCGGACAGCGTCGTCCGCCGCCCCCAGCTTCCTTACGTGTTCCAGGAAAGGACCGGCATGTCCCACCAGGAGTTCGCCCTCAACGACCTCAAGCGCATCCTCCTCGAAGGCGCGGGCGCCGACGAGGGCGTCGACCTCGACAGCGACATCCTCGACACCGACTTCGAGGAGCTCGGCTACGAGTCCCTGGCCCTGCTGGAGACCGGTGGCCGCATCGAGCGCGAGTACGGCATCGCCTTCGACGACGACGCCTTCGCCGAGAACCGCACCCCGCGCGCCCTGGTCGCGCACGTCAACGGCCTGCTGCAGTCCGCCGCCTGACGCACCCCCGCGCAGCACTCCGGGCCGGCCGCCCCCTTTCGGCGGCGGGCGGCCGGCCCGGCGCCCGCACCCCCTTCGCGTCCGTCCGTGACACCCCTCCACGGACGTCCCGCGCCCCCTTCCACGCATCCGGACGCCCTTCGCCGCGTCCTCACCATTGGAGCCACCCACCATGTCGCAGCACGAGCAGCGCGTCGCCCTCGTCTCCGGTGCCACCAGCGGCATCGGCCTCGCCGTCGCCCGCCTCCTGGCCTCGCAGAACCACAAGGTCTTCATCGGCGCCCGCAACGCCGACAACGTCGCCGCCACCGTCAAGCAGCTCCAGGACGAGGGCCTGGACGTCGACGGCACCACCCTCGACGTCCGCTCCCGCGAGTCCGTCCACGCCTTCGTCGCCACCGCCGTCGACCGCTTCGGCACCGTCGACGTCCTGGTCAACAACGCCGGCCGCAGCGGCGGCGGCGTCACCGCCGACATCGACGACGAGCTGTGGAACGACGTCATCGACACCAACCTCAACAGCGTCTTCCGCCTCACCCGCGAGGTCCTCACCACCGGTGGCCTGCGCGAGAAGAGCCGCGGCCGCATCATCAACATCGCGTCCACCGCCGGCAAGCAGGGCGTCGTCCTGGGCGCCCCGTACTCCGCGTCCAAGCACGGCGTCGTCGGCTTCACCAAGGCCCTCGGCAACGAGCTCGCCCCCACCGGCATCACCGTCAACGCCGTCTGCCCCGGCTACGTCGAGACGCCGATGGCCCAGCGCGTGCGCGCCGGCTACGCCGCCGCCTACGACACCTCCGAGGACGTCATCCTCGACAAGTTCCAGTCCAAGATCCCCCTCGGCCGCTACTCCACCCCCGAGGAGGTCGCCGGCCTGGTCGGCTACCTGGCCTCCGACACGGCGGCCTCCATCACCGCGCAGGCCCTCAACGTCTGCGGCGGCCTGGGCAACTTCTAGGCCCCGGCCCGGACCCCGCGCCCCCACCGCACCCACACCGTCACCCGAGGAGCAACCAGCATGTCGCAGACCGGCCTGCGCGAGGTGGAGCACGAGATCACGATCTCGGCCCCGGCCGCCGCCGTCTACCGCCTGATCGCCGACGTCGCCAACTGGCCGCGGATCTTCCCGCCGACCATCTACGTCGACCACGTGGAGAAGGGCGAGTCCACCGAGCGCATCCGCATCTGGGCCACCGCCAACGGCGAGGCCAAGAACTGGACGTCGCGCCGCACCCTGGACGAGAAGGCCCTCACGATCACCTTCCGCCAGGAGGTCTCCACCCCGCCGGTCGCCTCCATGGGCGGCACCTGGATCATCGAGGCCCTGGACGAGGGCACCTCCCGCGTCCGCCTCCTGCACGACTACCGCGCCATCGACGACGACCCCGAGGGCCTCGCCTGGATCGACGAGGCGGTCGACCGCAACTCCCGGTCCGAGCTCGCCGCCCTCAAGACCAACGTCGAACTCGCCCACGCCGCCGAGGAGGTGACCTTCTCCTTCGAGGACACCGTCCAGATCAACGGCTCCGCCAAGGACGTCTACGACTTCATCAACGAGGCGCACCTGTGGTCCGAGCGCCTCCCGCACGTGGCGACGGTCCGCCTGGAGGAGGACACCCCGGGCCTGCAGACCCTGGAGATGGACACCCGCGCCAAGGACGGCTCCACCCACACCACCAAGTCCTTCCGCGTCACCTTCCCCTCGCACAAGATCGCGTACAAGCAGGTCACCCTGCCGGCGCTGATGACGCTGCACACGGGCTACTGGACCTTCGCCGAGAACGAGGACGGCGTCGCCGCCTCCTCGCAGCACACCGTCGTCCTCAACACCGAGAACATCACCAAGATCCTCGGCCCGGACGCCGGCATCGCGGAGGCCCGCGAGTACGTCCACACCGCCCTCAGCACCAACAGCCGCGCGACCCTCGGCCACGCCAAGGCCTACGCCGAGCAGCGGGCCTGACCCATGGCCCGCACGTACACGGAAACCCAGGTGATCGTGGTCGGAGCGGGACCGGTCGGGCTGCTGCTCGCCGGCGAGCTGCGACTGGCCGGCGCGGACGTCGTCGTCATCGAGCGGCTCACCGAGCCCACCACCGAGTCCCGGGCCTCGACCCTGCACGCCCGCACCATGGAGATCCTCGACAGCCGCGGCCTGCTCGACGGCCTCGGCGCCGTGCCGCAGGAGACCCGGGGCCACTTCGGCGGACTCCCGCTCGACCTCACCCTTCCCACCCCCTACCCGGGCCAGTGGAAAGTCCCGCAGATCCGTACCGAGGAACTGCTCGCGGAATGGGCGACCGGCCTGGGGGCGGTCATCCTGCGCGGCCACGAGCTGCGCGGGCTGACCGTCACCGGGGACCACGCCGAGGCCGAGGTGGCGGCCGGCGGCGAGGTCGTACACCTGCGCGCCAAGTGCGTCGTCGGGTGCGACGGGGAGAACAGCACCGTACGGCGCCTGGGCGGGTTCGCCTTCCCCGGCGCCGGCGCCGGCCGCGAACTCCTGCGCGCCGACGTCGAAGGCATCGACATCCCGGGCCGGCGCTTCGAGCGCTTCCCCGGGGGACTGGCCATCGCCGCGCGGCGCCCCGACGGCGTCACCCGCGTCATGGTCTGCGACTTCGGCCGCACCGCCGAACCCCGCAGCGAGAACGTTGCGTTCCACGAGATCGCCGACGCCTGGAAGCGCGTCACCGGCGAGGACATCAGCGGCGGCACCCCACTGTGGGTCAACGCCTTCACCGACGCCTCCCGCCAGGCGGAGCAGTACCGCGACTACCGCCTCTTCCTGGCCGGCGACGCCGCCCACCAGCAGATGCCCATCGGCGGCCAGGCCCTCAACCTCGGCCTGCAGGACGCCTTCAACCTCGGCTGGAAGCTCGCCGCCCAGGTCCAGGGACGCGGCCCCGAAGGCCTCCTGGACAGCTACCACAGCGAGCGCCACGCCGTCGGGCAGCGCACCCTGAGCAACATCCGCGCCCAGGCCCTGCTCCTGCTCGGCGGCCCCGAGGTCGAAGCCGCCCGCGATGTCATGGGCGAGCTCATCGACGGGCACGACGAGGTCCGCACCCACCTCGCCGGCATGATCTCCGGCCTCGACGTCCGCTACGACGTGGGCGCCGGCGACCACCCCCTGCTCGGGCTGCGCCTGCCCCACTGGCCGGTGCGGACCGGCGACCCGCAGCACCCGGGCGAGGACTCCGCCGAGGACACCACGACCGCGGCGCTGCTGCGCCCCGGAGGCGGCCTCCTCCTGGACCTCACCGGCGACGCCGGCCACGGCGAGCAGCTGCGCTCCGCCGCGGCCCCGTGGTCCCACCTGGTCCGCACCGTCACCGCCCGCCCCACCGACCGCACCCCCGCCGGTGCCACCACCGTGCTGGTGCGCCCCGACGGCCACGTGGTGTGGGCCGCCCCGGCCGACGGCGCGCCCACCGAGGGCCTCACCCGCGCCCTCACCCGCTGGTTCGGCGAACCGGCACACCAGACAACCGCTCCAGCCACTCCAGCCACTCCAGCCATGAACGGGAGAACAGACATGGGCAGCCTCAGCGGCAAGACAGCGCTGGTCACCGGCTCCAGCCGCGGCATGGGCCGCGCCACCGCGATCCGCCTGGCCAAGGAGGGCGCCCTCGTCGCCGTCCACTACACCAGCAACAAGGACGCGGCCGACGAGGTCGTCGCCACGATCGAGAAGGACGGCGGGCGCGCCTTCGCCGTCCGCGCCGAACTCGGCGTCCTCGGCGACGTCCACGAGCTCTTCCTCGGCCTGGAGCAGGGCCTCAAGGAGCGCACCGGCACCACCACGCTCGACATCCTCGTCAACAACGCCGGTGTCATGGGCGGCGTGTCCGCCGAGGACACCACCCCCGAGCAGTTCGACCGGCTCTACGCGGTCAACGCCAAGGCCCCGTTCTTCATCATCCAGCGCGCCCTGAAGAACCTCCCCGACGGCGGCCGCATCGTCAACATCTCCTCCGGCCTCACCCGCGTGGCCAACCCCGAGGAGATCGCCTACGCGATGACCAAGGGCGCCGTCGAGCAGCTCGCCCGCCACTTCGCCAAGCTCCTGGGGCCGCGCAACATCACCATCAACAGCGTCGCCCCGGGCATCACCCGCAACGGCAACCCGGCCTTCGACATCCCCGAGGTCGTCGAGCAGATGGCGGCCCTGTCCGCCTTCAACCGCGTCGGCGAACCCCAGGACGTCGCCGACGTCGTCGCCTTCCTCGCGAGCGCCGACGCCCGCTGGATCACCGGCGCGTTCATCGACGCCACCGGCGGCACCCTCCTGGGCTGACCCCGGACGGGCCCCGCCCGGCGGATCCAGGGTCACGGCGCGGTCCGGCACCGCCGGTCCGCGCCGTACCTCCGGACCCGCGCTCGGAGCCCGACCGCAGGACCTCCGCAGGGCCACGGCACGGCACCGCCGAAGAGAAATCCCGCCGCGACGGCGAGCAGCCCCCACGGCGAGGTCCGGCGGAATGACGTCGCCGCCGCAACCGTCGCGCCAGATGATCCGTCGGAAAGGCACCCCGCAGACCATGAAGACGCTCCCTCCGCCCACCGCCGCCACCGCCCCCGCCGGGCGGATGAGCCGGCGCCAGTGGGGCCTGCTGCTCGTCCTGGCAGGCAACATGCTCATCGACGCCCTGGAGGTGTCGGTCGCCGTCGTCGCCGTGCCCTCCATCGGCGACGACCTCGGGCTGGCCCGCAGCAGCGCCCAGTGGGTCATGACCGGCTTCGCCCTCGGCTTCGGCGCCCTCATGCTCTTCGGCACCCGCGCCGTGGCCCTGGCGGGCCGCCGCCGCATGTACCTCCTGGCCCTGCTCGGATTCGCCGCCGCCTCCCTCCTGGGCGCCGTCACCGGCGATCCCGCCGTGCTGATCGCCACCCGCTTCGTCAAGGGCTTCTGCGCCGCGCTGACCGCCCCCACGGGCCTGGCCATCCTCAGCACCGCCATGCGGGCGGGGCCCGAACGCGACCGTGCCATCTCCGTCTACACGCTCTTCGGGGCGGGCGGCTTCACCGCGGGCCTCCTGCTCTCCGGCGCCCTGACCCCCCTCAGCTGGCGCTGGACCTTCGCCTTCCCCGCCCCCGTGGTCCTGCTCCTGTTCGCCCTGTGCCTGAAGCTCATCCCCGCCGACGAGACCCCCGAGGGCGCGGACCGGCACTACGACACCGCGGGCGCCGTCACCCTCGCCGGCGGATTGCTGGCCCTCGTCTACGGCATCACCGCCCTGCCCGGCCACGGCGCCGGCGACCCCCGTACGCTCGGCGCCCTCGCCCTGGCCGCCGCGCTGCTGGCCTGGTTCGCCCGCCACGAGCGCCGCACCCCCCGCCCGCTGCTGCGCACGGAACTGCTCGCCCGGCCCTCGATGCTGCGCTCCGCCGTCGGCGCCGCCACCCTCAACGGCTCCTACCTCGGCCTGCTGTTCCTCGTCAGCTACCAGACGCAGACCCTGTGGGGCTGGACCCCCTGGCAGACCGCCCTGGCCATCGTGCCCGCCAGCGCACCCCTGGCCGTCACCGCCCTGCTGTCCGGACGCATGGTCGCCCGCTGCGGCGCCCCGCGCCTGATCGCGCTCGGCGCCCTGCCGCCCCTGGCCGGGTACGTCCTCTACCTGCGCCTGCCGGGCGGGGCCGACTACGTCACCGCCGTCCTGCCCACCATGCTGCTGGTCGGTGCCGGCTTCGTGCTGTCCTTCGCCGCCTTGAACATGCAGGCCGTCTCCGGGATCCCCGCCGCCGAGCGCGGCGAGGCCAGCGGCGTCTACCAGACCGCCGTGCAGCTCGGCGCCGCCGTCATGCTCGCCGGGGTCGCCGCACTGCTGACGGCCTATCAGCCGGCCGCGGGCGCCACGGAGGAACAGGTCCTCGCCGGCTACCGGCCGGCCCTGGAGCTCATCACCGCGGCCGGCGCCCTGGGCCTGCTCACCGCCCTCACCGGCCTGGGCCGGCCGCGCACCCGCACCGCCGGGCCGGCCGCCGCACACCACCTGACCACCGCCCCCAAGGGGAAGCCATGACCCTCCTCGCGATCCCCGTCCCCGCCGACTGGGACCTCGACCTCGCCGACGACTACGACGACGACCTTCCGCCCGCCGGAGCCACCGCCCCCGAGCAGGACGTCGTCGCACCCGACCCGGAAGACCTCGCCGCCGTGGGCCGGGGCGAGCGCACCGCCCTGCTGGATGCCTACGTCCGCGGCGAGCTCGGCCGCGTCCTGCACGTCGCGCCCGGCAGCATCGACGTCGCCGGCCGCACCATGAACAGCCTGGGCGTGGGCTCCATCAACGGCCTCGAACTCCAGGCCCGCATGGAAGCCGCCCTCGGCATCGTGATCGACCTCCAGCGGTTGCTGCGCGCCAACTCCGCCGCCGAGCTCATCGACTGCCTCGCCGGCCAGCTGGGACCGGAGGACAGCCCGCACAAGTCCGCAGCCCGCCGCGGCACCGGCACCCCGGCGGCCGCCGCATGACCGCACCTGCCGTCGTCGAGGCGGGAGCGCTCGACCTCTGGCTGATCAGGAGCCCCGCTCCGGCCGACGCCGGGCTGCTGGACCTGACGGACCTGGACGAGGCCGAACGCAAGCGGGCGGCGTCCTTCATCCGCCCGTCGGACGGCATCACGTACACCAGCGCCCACATCGCCCTGCGCCGCATCCTCGGCGCCTACCTCGACATCCCCCCGCCGGAAGTCGCGTTCCTGCGCGAGCCCTGCCCGGGCTGCGGCAAGCCGCACGGCCGCCCCGCCGTCACCCTGCCCGGCCCGCCCCTGCACTTCTCCCTGTCGCACAGCCACGGCATGGCCCTGGTCGGCATCGCGGACCGGCCCGTCGGCGTCGACGTCGAACGCCACCCCCGGGCCGGCACCGTCGGGGTCTGCACCCCGTCCCTCCACCCCGGCGAGCAGGCCGAGCTCGACGCCCTGCCGGAGGAGGAGCGCCCCGCCGCCTTCGGGCAGCTGTGGACCCGCAAGGAGGCGTTCCTCAAAGGCCTGGGCACCGGGCTGAGCCGCGGGCCCTCCGTGGACTACCTCGGCCCCGACCCCGGCCGCAGGCCGCAGGGCTGGACCCTGCTGGACATCCCCTGCGGCCCCCGCCACCACGGCGCCGCCGCCCTGGCCGGCGGCGCCCCCGCCACGACCCGGCTGCGCCTGCTGCCCGCCGCCGCCCTCCACCACGGCGGCACCGCCGGGGTCCGGGCCGGCACCCGCGAGCCGGCGGCCGCCTGACCGCCGCGGGACGCCCGTCCCGCCGACCGGGCAGCGCCTCGGACACCGACACGTCACCACTCACCCACCGGAGAGAGCGAGAGACCATGCCCGTCGCCGGAAAGACCACCACCGCCACCGCTGCCGCCGAGGACGCCCCGGCCGCCGACCCGCACCGCGACTGGACCCTGCACGAACGCGTGGAGGAGCTCCGGATGATCCGGGACGAGGCCTACGAAGGGCCGGACCCGGCAGCGACCGAGCGCCAGCACGCCAAGGGCAAGCTCACCGCCCGCGAGCGCATCGCCCTCCTCCTCGACGAAGGCTCCTTCACCGAGGTCGAGACCCTCCGCCGGCACCGCGCCTCCGGCTTCGGCCTGGAGAGCAAGAAGCCGTACACCGATGGTGTGATCACGGGCTGGGGGACGGTGCACGGGCGGACCGTGTTCGTCTACGCGCACGACTTCCGGATCTTC
>NZ_JOFL01000047.1 GCF_000719265.1 Streptomyces roseoverticillatus
GAATTCCGGCACGCCGAAATTCATCCCGTTCAGGGGCCGTGCAGTGGTGAGTGCCGCCGGTGCGGCTCGATCGCCGCCCCGTTGTCCTTGCGGACCCCGCGGCAACTCGGAGAACACTACACGACCCCGTAGGGCTCATCAAACCGGTGGCGCAAGCCCATTTCCGTCCCGTAGCCTCCGGCCCATGACCCGGCATGCACACACGCAGCAGTGGTGGGCCGCCTGACGGCGGCCCCGACTCCGTGCTTCGCGCATGCATCCAACGGCCGCCGCCTCGGCGGCCGTTTTGCTGTCCGGGGCGGCGTCCCTCTCCAGACAGGGAGCGCACCACCCCATGACCCGGATCTTCAGCGGCATCAAGCCCACCGGCCATCTGACGCTCGGCAACTACCTCGGCGCCATCCGGCAGTGGGTGGAAGTGGACCAGCACAAGGCCGACGCGCTGTTCTCCGTCGTCGACCTGCACGCGCTGACCGTGGACCACGACCCGGCACGCGTACGGCGGCTCAGTAGGCAGACGGCCACCCTTCTCCTGGCGGCCGGACTGGACCCGGCTCTCTGCACGCTCTTCGTACAGAGCCACGTGGACGAGCACACCCGGCTCTCCTATCTCCTGGAGTGCACGGCGTCCGACGGCGAAATGCGGCGGATGATCCAGTACAAGGAGAAGGCGGCGCGGGAGCAGGCGGCCGGCGGGAGCGTCCGGCTCTCGCTGCTGACGTATCCCGTGCTGATGGCGGCGGACATCCTCGCGTACGCGGCGGACGAGGTCCCCGTGGGCGATGACCAGGCCCAGCACGTCGAACTCACGCGGGATCTCGCGGTGCGGTTCAACCAGCGGTACGGGCACACGTTCACCATCCCCAAGGCCGTCCTTCCGACGGTGGCCGCGCGGGTCATGGACCTGCAGTCCCCGACGGCGAAGATGGGGAAGTCCCACGCGGAGACGGCGGGCATCGTCTATCTCCTGGACGAGCCGGACGCCGCGCGCCGGAAAATCATGCGCGCGGTGACCGACAGCGGCAGCGAGGTCGTCCACGACCGCGAGAACCGTCCCGGTGTCACCAATCTGCTGGAGATCCTGGCCGCCTGTACCGGCGGCCGGCCCGCGGAGCTCGCGGAGGGCTATTCCTCGTACGGCGCGCTGAAGCGGGACACCGCCGATGCGGTGCTGGAAGTGCTGCGGCCGCTGCAGGAGCGGCACACCGCGCTGTGCGGCGATCCGGGTTATGTGGATGCGGTGCTGCGGGAGGGCGCCGAGCGGGCGCGGAGCCTCGCCCGGCCGACCGTGGACGCGGCGTACCGTGCGGTCGGGCTGCTGCCCCCGTACTGAGGCCTGTCCTGCGGAGGCCTGCCCGGCGTCGGCCTGTCCGGCGGATCGCACTGCACGCCACCGGCGCCGGGCCGGCCGCAACCCGGAGTCTCTACGCCCCCGCGGAGCGAAACGCCCGCCGGTAGTCGCGCGGGCTGGTGGCGAGGCGGGCCGCGAAGTGCTGCCGCATGGTGACCTCGCTGCCGAAGCCGCAGCGTCGGGCCACCTCCGGCATCGGCAGGCCCGTCCGCTCCAGGAGCTTCTGCGCCGCGGCGATGCGCTGGTCGAGCAGCCACTGCACCGGCGTCGTGCCCGTCGTGGCCATGAAGTGGCGGGCGAAGGAGCGGGGCGACATGCCGGCCCAGCCCGCCAGGTCGGCGACGGTCAGCGGTTCGGAGAGGTGACGCAGGGCCCGTTCCCGTACGGCTGCCAGGGCGTCGGCCTCGCGGTCGGAGCAGGGGGTGGGCTGTTCGACGAACTGGGCCTGCGTGCCCGTACGGAAGGGGGCGGTGACCATGAAGCGGGCGATGGTCGCCGCCGCCTCCGCGCCGTGGGCCGTACGGACCAGGTGGAGGCAGAGGTCGATGCCGGCGGCGACGCCCGCCGCGGTCCACACGCCGCCGTCCTCGACGAACAGGGCGTCGGGGACGACCTGGACGCCGGGATGAGTGCGGGCCAGGAGCCCGGTGAGGTTCCAGTGGGTGACCGCGCGGCGGCCCTCGAGCAGGCCGGCCTGGGCGAGGACGAAGGCGCCGCCGCAGAGCGCGGCGACCGGCACGCCCGCACCGTGGGCGCTGCGCAGGGCGGCGAGGACGGGTTCCGGGACCGGGGCCAGCTGCTCCTCCACCCCGGGGACGACCACGAGGTCACTCGCGCCGAGCCCGCTCAGGGCTTCGAGGTCCTGGTCCGGGGTGAGGGTGAGGCCGCCGGGCATGGCCACGGGAGCCCGGTCGGCGCCGTGGCGGCGCAGCGCGAAGCGGGGAGCGCCGCGGGCGGTGCGGTCGACGCCCCAGACCTCGGTGATGACGGCGACGTCGAAGGCCCGGATGCCGGGGAAGGCCACGAGGGCGATGCGCTGCGCTGGCTGCATGGGCACCATCCTTCCGCGGGCCTCGTCCTGCCGTTCCACCAGCGGTGGCAGCAATCCATCGAACAGGGTCTCTTCTGCCACTGGGCCGATCCTGCGGCGACGACCAGGATCGTCAGCATGAACAGCGCACAGAACATCCGTATCAGCGACAACGCCGCCCTCGTCGTCATCGACGTCCAGAACGCCTGGAACGATCAGGACCACTTCCCGCCCCGCAACAACCCGGCCGCCGAGGACAACATGGCGCAGCTGATCGACACCTGGCAGGCGGCGGGCCGGCCGGTGGTGTTCGTACGGCACGACTCGCCCAAGCCGGACTCGCCGCTGCGCCCGGGTCAGCGGGGGAACGACCTGCAGGACTTCGTCCAGGAGCGGCGCGGCAAGGGCAGCGGCCCGGAACTGCTCGTCACCAAGACGGTGAACTCGGCGTTCCTCGGCACGCCGGATCTGGGGCGCTGGCTGGACGAGGCCGGGATCCGGCAGCTGGTCGTCGTCGGCATCATGACGAACTGGTGCGTGGAGACGACCGCCCGGATGGGCGGGAACCTCGGCTACGACGTGATCGTGCCGGTCGACGCGACGTACACCTTCGACGCGGTCGGGCCGGACGGGGAGTCGCTCACGGCGGACGAGCTGTTCCGGGCGACGGCGACGAACCTGCACGCCGCCGGCTTCGCGAGGATCGTGCCGACGGCGGCTCTGGTGGAAGGGGCCTGACCAAACCCTCACCCGATGGTGGAAGGGGCCTGGTCAGCCCTCGCCCGAGGCCAGCTCCCGGCTGCGGTCGCGAGCGGCCTCCAGGGCGGCGATCAGCGCGTGCCGCACCCCATGCTTCTCCAGCTCGCGGATGGCGTTGATCGTGGTGCCGGCCGGTGAGGTGACCGCCTCGCGGAGCTTGACCGGGTGCTCGCCGCTGTCGCGGAGCATGACGGCCGCGCCGATGGCGGCCTGGACGATCAGGTCGTGGGCCTTGTCCCGCGGGAGGCCGAGGAGGATGCCGGCGTCGGTCATCGCCTCGACGAGGAAGTAGAAGTACGCCGGTCCCGAGCCGGACAGCGCCGTGGCCGCGTCCTGCTGGGACTCGGGCACCCGGAGCGTCTTGCCGACGGGCTTGAAGATCGCTTCCGTGCGGAGGAGGTGGTCCTCCGTGGCGTGGGTGCCGCCGGAGATCACCGACATGCCCTCGTCCACCAGGACGGGGGTGTTCGGCATGACGCGCACCACGGGGTTGCCGCCCGGCAGCCGCTCCTCGAAGAACGACGTGGGCACGCCGGCCGCGGCGCTGATGACCAGCCGGTCGGCGGGCAGGTGCGGGGCGAGCTCGGCGAGGAGCGCCGCCATGTCCTGCGGCTTCACGGCCAGGATGAGGGTGTCGGCGGTCTTGGCGGCCTCGGCGTTGGTGACCGTCTCGACGCCGTACCGGGCGCGGAGCGCCTCGGCGCGCTCGGGGCGGCGCGCGGTGACCAGGAGATCCCCGGTCGACCAGCCGGCGCGGATCATGCCGCTCAGGAGCGCCTCGCCGATCTTTCCGGTACCGAGGACGGCGACTTTCTGGGTCACGGACTCCACCTCTTCGCTGGTCGGGGGCGTGTCTTCGCCGCACTTCGCCGGTCTTCGCCGGTCAGGGGCGTGGCCCGGTCATCTTTGCACCCCGCGCACGCGTCGTGCGCCGGGCGCAGTCCGCCGGCAAGCCCACGGGGGCCTGCGCCGGAGCGAGGGGACGAGCGGATTCCGGCCGGCCACCACAGCGTTTACATCGTGGTAACGCGCCGACGTTCCCCGGGCCTTGGCCACTTGGACAGAATGACCGCGGGTGTCCACGGCACGCTCCGTCACCCTCTACCGTCCGGCCGGAACTCTCCCCGACGTCTCCGCCGCCCGTACGACCGTGTGTCCGCATCCGTACGGTCCGCATCCCCACATCCCGCCAAGGCTCCAAGGCTCCAACCGGCTCCGACAGGCAACGATCAACGATCACATCGCTGCGCGACGCCACGCGCTGGAGGCAGATCCTCATGGACAAAATACCCCTCAGCCATGCCCGCAAAGTGCTCGCCAGGGCCAAGCTCCGGTCAAACCCTTCCCACAGCAGCGCCAACGGCCGGGGCCCCGAAGGCCCCGGCCGGAGCGGCTTGCGCCGTGACCTGGGCCGTGACCTGCGCGCCGACGTCACCGCCTCCCTCGTCGTCTTCCTGATCGCCGTACCGCTCTCCGTCGGCATCGCCGTCGCTTCGGGCGTCCCGGTCGAACTGGGCCTGGTCACCGGTGTGGTCGGCGGCCTCCTCACCGGGCTGCTGCCGGGCAGCAGCCTGCAGGTCAGCGGCCCGGCCGCCGGCCTGACCGTCCTCGTCTACGAAGCCGTGCGCGAGTTCGGGCTCACCGCGCTCGGCGTGCTGGTCCTCACCGCCGGCCTGCTGCAGATCGCCATGGGGCTGCTGCGCCTGGGCCGCTGGTTCCGGGCGATCTCCGTCGCCGTGGTCCAGGGCATGCTGGCCGGCATCGGCCTGGTCCTCATGGCCGGCCAGATCTACGCCATGGCCGACACGCGTCCTCCCGCGAGCGGCCCGGAGAAGCTCACGGGCATCCCCGACCTCATCATCGAGACGCTGATCTCGACGGACGCCCTGACCGCCGCCGCCGTGGGCACCGCCACCATCTCCGTCCTGGTGCTGTGGCCCCGCTGGCGGCGCGGCGCCCAGTTCGTCCCCGCGCCCTTGGCGGCGGTCGTGCTGGCCACGGGCGTGGTCGCCGGCCTGTCCCTGCCGGTGGCCCGGATCGAGGTGAACGGGCTGCTCGACGCCGTCCAGCCGCCGGGCAGCGCGGACTTCGCGCGGCTCGGCGAGATGAGCGTCCTGGGCACGGTCCTGGCCTTCGCCCTGATCGCGTCGGCCGAGACGCTGTTCAGCGCCGCCGCCGTCGACCGGCTGCACGAGGGCCCGCGCACGGACTACAACAAGGAGCTCATCGCCCAGGGCGCCGGCAATACGGTGTGCGGGGTGCTCGGCGCCCTGCCGATGACGGCGGTCATCGTCCGCAGCGCGGCCAACGTCAACGCGGGAGCGAAGACCAAGGCGTCGCGCGTCCTGCACGGTGTCTGGCTGCTGGTCTTCGTCGCGCTCGTTCCCTGGGCCCTGGAGCTCATCCCGGTGGCGGCACTCGCGGGGGTGCTGATGCACGCGGGGTGGAAGCTGCTGCCCTTTCGGGACCTCGTCCGGCTCTGGCACGAGCACCGCGGCGAGGCCGTGGTGCTCGTGGTGACCACAGGAGCCATCGTGACGACGAACCTCTTCGAGGGCGTCGTCATCGGCCTCCTCATGGCCGTCGCCAAGGCCGCGTGGGAGACCTCGCACGTCCATGTGGAGACCCGGACGGCCGAGGACGGCACAGTGCACGTCCGGGTCCTGGGCAATGCAAACTTCCTCCGACTGCCCAGGATCCTCGACGAGTTGGAGGCCACGCTGCCGCGCTCGGGCCGCGGCGTGGAGCTCGACCTGAGCGGCCTGCGGCACATGGACCACGCGTGCCGGTCGGCGCTCACCGCATGGGCGGAGCGCAACGCCGAATCCCGCGGCCCGGTGACTACCGGGCACGGGCCAGGCTCCCCGCCACACGCAGGCTCCGGACCGTGGAGCGGACAACCTGCTCCTTGACGAAGGCCGCCGACCGCCCCGTCAGGACGGAACCGCGCGGCGAATCGTCACCGTGCACCGGCTGGATCAGCCCGTCGCTGCGGCCGAGGCTGATGCACTGCATGACGTAGCGGAACGCGAGCGGCCGCACCGGACGGGATCCGATGTCGGCGAGGACGGACGCCGCGGCGTGCGCGCCCGTGGGCATCGCGGTCGCGCACGCCATACGGAGGGAGGTGGCCGCCGCGTCACCGGCTGCGTAAACGGCCGGATCCGTGGCCGACCGGAGCGTACGGTCGACCACGATCCGGCCCGCGGCGTCGAGTTCGAGCCCCGCTGCGGCCGCGAGCTCGGTGCGTGGCCGCAGCGCCGCCGACCAGACGGCGACATCCGCGTCGATGTCCTCGACCGAAGTGACGCACTCCCCTTCCCTCACCTGCACGCCCATCGCGCCGAGAGTCGTACGGACATGCGTGCGTCCCTTGCCGGACAGGCCTGCGCCGAGCGTGCCCGCGGTGAGGAGACGGACCTCCCACTCGGGGTGTGATTCAGCGATCTCGGCCGCGAGTTCGACTCCGGTGAGCCCGCCGCCGACGACGGCGAGCCGCCCCGGCCCGTCGAGCAGCCGCTTGCCCAGCTCGGCCGCCGACTCGGCGGTGTAGGCCCGCTCCGACGCGTCCTGCGCGGCGCGCGTGTCCGTAACACTGCCGAGTGCGTACACGAGCCGGTCGTAGGAAACGGTCCGGCCGTCATCCGTACGGAGCTGCCGGCCGGCGCGGTCCAGGTCGACGGCACGGGCGGCAAGGTGCCGGATCCTTGTGCCCCGGAGGAGGACGGAGAGGGGATGGGTGACGCTCACCTCCGGCCGTCCGGTGGTGAGTTGATGCAGGCGGACCCGCTCGGTGAAGTGGTCGCTGGGGTCGATGAGGGTGACGGTGACGTGGGGTTTCAGCGCCAGCCGCAGGGCAGCGGTGAGGCCGGCGTAGCCGGCGCCGAGGACGACGATGTCGGTTCGGTGCGTCATACCCACACGACGAAACAGAGGACCGAAGTGTGACAGTCACAGCCCCAGCGGATCGAGGTGGCGGAGCTTGTCCGGGTTGGCGACGGCATAGACCTCCGTGATCCGCCCCTCGTGCACGGTGAACGCGAAGACCATCACCCGGCCCTGGGCCAGGTCGACGGAGACGATGCCGGGGGCGCCGTTGACGTCCCGGACCAGCACCCGCATCGACAGCGGGTCGAATCCGCGGCTGATGCCCTGGGCGAAGCGGGCCACGTTGTCGCTGCCGCAGACGGGGCGACGGGCGGCCGAGACCTTCCCGCCGCCATCCGAGCGCCAGACGACATCGGGGTCCAGGACGGACAGGAGACTCTCGAAGTCGCCGTTCATCACGGCGGCGAGAAAGGCGTCGACGGTGCGGCGGTGCTCAGCGCGATCGACGGAACAGCGCGGGGACTCGGCACGCACGCGTTTGCGTGCGCGGGACGCCAGCTGCCGTACGGAGGTCGGAGTGCGGCCGACGACTTCGGCGATCTCGGTGAACGGCACGGAGAAGACGTCGTGCAGGATGAACGCCGTCCGCTCGGCCGGCGTGAGTTTCTCCAGCACGGTCAGCAGCGCTATCCCCACGGATTCGTCCAAAGTGACCCGGTCTTCGGGACCGGGAACCGTGCCGAGAACTGTGCCGACGATCGGTTCGGGCAGCCAGGGGCCGACATAGGTTTCGCGGCGGGAGCGGGCGGAACCGAGCTGGTCGAGGCAGATACGGCTGACGACGGTCGTCAGATAGGCGGCGGGATTGGCAGCCTCGTCGTCGGGGAGGAGCTGCCATCGCAGCCAGGTCTCCTGCACCGCGTCTTCGGCATCGGCGACCGAGCCGGTGATGCGGTAAGCGACGGCCCAGAGTTGCGGGCGGTGTTTCTCGAAATCAGCCAGGGGTGCCATGGGACCACCGGCTCCTCTCGTGAGCGCTCGGGTAAACGCGAAAAAGCCCTGGCGGGAACTCAAGGTTCCCACCAGGGCTTTCTCTAAAAATTGTTCGGCGGCGTCCTACTCTCCCACACGGTCCCCCA
>NZ_JOFL01000048.1 GCF_000719265.1 Streptomyces roseoverticillatus
GGGGGCTCGGGGGTGGGGGTCCGGGGCCGTATATTTACGGCGCCCTTCCCCCTCCGCAGACTCACCCGGCACTTGGCGCCACAAATACACGTCAGCGCCCCGGACCCCCACCCCTGCGCCCCCACCACCTCCCGCCGTCCCTCCTGCTGACGCCGATGGCCTGGTCGGATGCCGCCCCGTCGTGGGGAGCTACGTGACGGTGGGGCGGTGCAGTTTGATGACCCCGGTCAGCAACACGTCGTGGTTGGAGAACAGACCAGGCAGCTCGTAGCGCCTGCTGATCGTGGCCGCCCATCTACCGGGCGGTTCGTACGAGCCGGTCATCCGGACGCGGAAGGCCTGAGTGATGATCCACCGAGCGTGGTCATCGGGCAGATCCCTGGCCCGGCAGAATTCCTGCGCCAGTCTCCACAGCGTCTCTCCGGTGCCCGCAGGGTCGGTGACACCGATTACGGCGATGTCTCCCAATCCGCGGCTGTCGGACGACTGGCTGGTGTAGGCGACGGTGTGGCCTTCGAGCGGGAAGGCGGTGATGCGGCTCGTACCTGACAGCTCGACGGCGGCGCTCTTGCCGGACATGGTCGGTCCGTTCAGTCTGCTGGAAGTAGGTGCGCCGGGGGCCGCCTGCCGTGAGGCGGGCGGCCCGTCCGGCCGGTGGCTAGTTGCTGCCGCAGCCGCCACCGTCACCGCAGCACGCGGGAGGGTTGCACTCGGCCGCCGTGCCCCACAGCTCGTGGTCCACGGTGAATCCGGCTGCCTCGATTGCGGCGATGGTGCGCCCAAGGGCGATGGCGTCGCGTGGGCGCAGCGGGCCTTCGAACGGGTTGTGGTGCAGGAAACGGCCGAACTGTTCCTGGCACCAGCCGGCGTACTCGCGGGTGTGGAGCATGAAGGTGTGCCAGCCGGGATCGACATCGGTTGAAGGGGACAGGGGCACGTCCTGGCGGTGGCCGCTCATCCAGAGGAAGGCGAGGGCCTGGTCCATGACACGTTCCGCCATGGGCCGGGGCCTCTTCTCGTGCTCCATGAGGAAAGCCACCAGGCGGCCGAACAACTCGTCATCGACGAGCGAGCGGCCGGTACGTACTGCAACCGGAGCAGTTGCGGCGATCACTGTTCGGTCCGCAGCGTGTCCCCGTGAGTGTCCGAACCGCTCGGCAGGGATCAGGCACGTTGCGCTCATGGCATCTCCTCGCTCTCACAACGCCTGGGGTTCGAGACGAACGTAGAGCGGTGGTCACCCAACCACCCAGAGGATTGCGCGAGTTTGCAGCGGCCTGATTGACTGGCCCGGATGTCTCATCGACCATCGGTCTGTCGCGCAAACTTGCGCAAGGCAGAGGACGGGAGACCAGCCATGAAGCTGCGGTTCCTCGGTAAGAACTCCACTCCTGGAGACAGCCCCACTCTGTACGCCAGCGACCGGGACAGCTACGTCGTCCAGGGCTGGAAGGTCTACGCGAACGACCTTCTGAGGCGGCTCGATGTGCCGGAAGGTCATACCGTCGTCGAGGTGCCGACCGAACTGTTCGAGTATCTGTCCAAGGACGGTCTGCCCTCTGGGCAGATCAAGAACTTCTCGGCTCCGATCATGCTGGTCACCGGCCAGGGGACATGCATCGTGCAGGGACCGGAGATGGATGACCCTGAGGCTCTGAGCCAGATGCGCATGCCCGGCTACGAGACCTGCGTCGAGATCCCCAAGTCCTCGATCGTGGCCCTATGGGAGGAGAGCGGTGGACCTGATCACCCCTGCACAGCGTGACGAGCTTTTCCACAGCCTGGAGCGGGACGCGTTCCATCTGGAGCTGAGGGACCACTACGGGTCGTCTGTCGAAGACACTCCCTACGCCCGTTGGCAGAGGGGAGAACCCGACGACTACGCCTGGCTGGAGCCGTGGACAGCACTCATGGAGAGCGTGACCGGGACCGGCAGGACGGTTCGGCGGGTCCGGGTTGTCACGGAACCACACTCCCGGTACGTCGGGTGGGAGCACTCGCTGACCCGACTGAATCTGGAGATGGGCGAGGACATCCGTTGGCTGCCGAGGCACAGGATGCCGGAAGGCATCACGTTCCCCGTGGACGGCAATGACTGGTGGCTGTTCGATGACCGCCTCCTTGCCGTGGGCCACTTCGACATGGAAGGGAGGGTTCTCGGCTCGGAGCTGATCGAGGACCCGAAGACCGTGGCCGAGTGCATCCGGGTGCGGGACGCTCTGTGGGCCGTGGCGATCCCGCACTGCGAGTACAAGCCCTGAACCATCGGTGAGTACTGAAGCGCAGGCACAGCGAGAGGCTTTGGGAGCCCGGCTGCGAGGACTCCGCAAGGACGCGGGGTTCAAGAGCGGCCGGGCATTCGCCGCGGCGACGGGGTGGCAGGAGTCCAAGGTCTCCCGGATCGAGAACGGCCGGCAGAACGCCAGCGAGGACGACATCCGCCTCTGGTGTGCGAAGACCGACGCCGAGGAGCAACTCGGCGACCTGATCGCCACGGTCCGCCACATCGACGAACTGTGGCTTGAGTGGCGTCGCCAGCTCGCCTCAGGAGCCGCGCTGCGACAACAGAGGGCCATCCCGGTCTATTCCAAGACCAAAGTGTTCCGCATCTGGCACCCGACCCTGGTCTGGGGTGGGCTGCAGACGGCGGATTACGCCACGGAGACCTTCAAGCAGGTGATCAACTACTACGAGGTCCCGGATGACACGGCGGCCGCAGTGGCGAAGCGGCTGGAAAGACAGAAGTACCTGCACCAGGGTGACCGGATCTTCAACGTGCTGCTTGCCGAGCAGGCTCTTTACAGCAACTTCGGTGGTCCGGACGTGATGCGTGGCCAGTTGGATCGCCTCCTTGCGATCATCGGCCTTCCGCGGCTGAGCCTCGGCATCCTCCCTCGCTCTGTGCCGCTGCATATCTGGCCCGGCAACTCGTTTTCGATGTTCGATGACAGGCTGGTTCTGGTCGAGACCTACTCGGCCGAGTTCTCGGTGACCCAGCCGAGAGAAATCGCCCTCTACGCCAAGGCTTTCATGCTCCTCAAGGCCTCGGCCGTCTACGGCGACAGAGCGCGGGCTCTCATCGCACAAGCCATGCAGCACTACGGCAGGTAGGGGTGGGCAGGGCGCGCCTCTCCTGGCGAGGGCGCCCCGTGAACCACGCGGTCACAGCCGGCCGGACCGGACCTCGTGGAGACCTCACCCGTCAGGCCTGGCCCATGGCCAGCAGATGTGAGCCGGCGGCCAGGAGATCCGGGTACGGTTCCGCCGCGCGGGCGGCGGCGAGTGCCGCGCGGAAGAGCGGGGAGTCGGGAGACAGTGGCTCGCCCGTATGCTGCTCGGCGGCCTTGAGCAGCGACCAGGTGGGCCCTTCGATCGCATAGACGCGGACGTCGCTCAGCCCGGCGGCGCGCATTTCCTCCTCCAATTCCGAGCCGGTGTGGAAGTAGGCCGCCGTGAACCCCTTCCGGCCCGGTTCGTGCACGCCCGTGGCCAGGATGTCCGTCACGGCGTCGCGCACGGTCTCGCGGTCCAGCCAGGTGGTGGCGGTGTGCTCGAAGAGCGACGCGTAACGGCTGATGGCCGCGGCCGCGACGAGACCGCCGGGTGCGGTGACCCGCCGTGCCTCTGCCAGCGCTTGGTCGCGGTCGGCGCGGTCGAGCAGGTGGTAGAGCGGTCCGAGGAGCAGCGTGACGTCGTACGTCCCGTCGCCGGCACCGAGGCTGCGCGCATCCCCGATCTCTGCCGTGCAGCCTGCCTCGGCGGCCTGCGTCACGTGCTTGGCCACCGGGTCCACGAGATGGACCCGGTACCCGTCTGCAGCGAGCCACCGCGCGTGCGCCCCGGGCCCGCCGCCCACGTCGAGGACGTCTGCGGGTGCGGGCGGCAGGTGGCGCCGGAGCAGCTCTTGCGTACGGACCATCTCCAGCATTCCGTCCGCAGTCGCTGTCAGGCGCGTTGCCTCGTCGAAGGTGTCGGTGTAGAAGTCGATGATCTCCGGGGCCACTTGGGGGATCGTCATGACGGTGATGTTTTACCGCGTCCGGTCGGCCTGTCCAGTGAACCCGAGCTGAGCCGGGTCACAGCCGGCCGGACCGGACCTCGTAGAGGAAGGAGGCCCAAGTGAACGGCTGCACCTGGAGGGGTGGGAGGGTCGTGTTCTTGGAGTCGCGGATTCCGATGCGGGCCGACAGACTGGCGACTTCGACGCAGTTTCCCCCCGCATTGCTATAGGAGGACTTCCTCCAGGGTGCGGACTTGATGGCGGGTATCTCAAGCATCGATGAGTTCTCTCGCTAGTTGCTGCAGAATGCTTGCTGTCTTGTCGGGAGAGGTCGCTGCCGCGCGAAGGGAGTCGAACCTGCGGGCGAAGCGCCCGACCTCCCGTGGCTTGTCCGACATGGATACGGTTCCCCAGGGCATGTCGATCTGGACTGTTGACGGCAGCCCGCCGTCAAGGTCGACGACGGTGAAGTCGCTGGCGTACCGATAGCCGGACTCATGTGTGCGCAGGATCTGAACCGTCACGTTGTCCAGCTCCGAGAGTGCGGCGATCTCTGCGAGCTGCTCACGCATGACATCGGCGCTACCGACGATGTGGCGCAGCGCCCCTTCCCCCAGGATTGCCCAGAGCTGTACGGGATCCTCGGTGCGGGTCAGCAGCTCCTTGCGCATCATGCGCAGGCGGACGCTCTGCTCGATGAACTCGTTTGTGTACTCGTCATGCATCTTCTCCATCTCGTAGACCCCGGTCGCGTACCGCTTCGTCTGGAGCAGGCCCAGGACGAGGGTCGGGTGCCACGCCTTGATGGTGTGGGCCAGGGATTCCACGCCGACGAACGTCCGTGTCGTGGGGTGCACCATGTTGGCGAAGGATGTCCATTCCTGGCTTCCGGACTCCCGGTGCAACTGGACGAGCCTGCCTACGTGCTCCTCATCCGTTACCCCGTACCGCTTCAGGAGCGCGCGCAGCTGGCCTGCTTGCTTCAGGGGGATGTTTCCGGTCTCGACGCGCTGCAGCTTCGCTTCGCTGAAGCCCAGTCCTTTCACTGCTTGTTCGAGAGTCAGTCCGGCCTCATTACGCATGCGGCGTAGCTCGATTCCCAGTTCGATCCGTCGGGCTGTTGGTCCGATCCGAGCTCCCACGCTCATCGCCTTCCGTGGCCGCTTGCCGCTTGATTGAGTCTGGCACCGCGTGTTCACACTGCGCACCCCGCTGCCCTTCTTGCCTGCGCGCCTGAGGCCGTCGTGAAGCCCTTAAGTGCCTTCGGCGGCACACGTGTTGTCGCCGTGGCATGTGCCAATTCAGAAGGTAGCGGTGACTGCGCGAGTTTTCGCTTGAATCGCAACTTCGCCACCCGGCAGGGTGGTTCTCGTACCGAGTCGCAGGTGCGGGCGCTACGCCTCCGCACCGCTCGAAGGAGCTGCCATGCCTCCATTCCCCCGTACCGCCCAGACCGGAGGCGGGATCACACTCGCCCCGACTGGGTCGTCCCCGGTCTCGATCGGGCAGGCCCTTCGCGAGGCCACTGACATGCAAACGTGGCTGCCCGCGCCGCCCCGGCTGAGCGAGGTCACCGAACGCCTCCTCGGCTACATCCGGGAGACCGCACCCGCCGTGGAAGCGGCTGCGAGTGGCCGGCCCGTGGACTGCCTGCTCCGCCGGGCCGCGCTCGCCGCCGTGCAGGAGGCTCGGCAGCGAGCCGAGGCCGGCCCCGGGAACGGGTACGCCTCCGCGATCACCTTCGCCAGGAGCCTCGGCAAGGCCGCCGGGCAGCTGCTGCACCAGGAGCGGCGGCTGCAGCGGGAAGGCGGCGGACGGTGAAGCGGACGGCGACGCGCCTGCGCACGTGGTGGGCCCTGCACGGCCAGTTCTCCCGGCCGGTACGCGCTCTCCGGCCGAGCCGCCGCCGGGCGCACGCGGACGCTTCCGCTGCCAGGGACTTCGAAGAGGCGCGGCGCCTGCTCGAACTGCGCATCAGGGTGGTGGCCGTTCCCCACACCAGCGGCCCGCCCGCACTTGAGCGCCCGCCGAACTGCATCTGCCTGTAGCCGAAAAGTCGCACTGGGCCGACCGGGGGAACATCCGCCGGTGGTCCGGCTCCGAGCAGGCGGCAATCTCCGGCTCGCTGCGGGACGAATGGCAATGTGAGGCTGTCCAGCAGCCGTCCTGCCCGACAGGACTCAACGATCGGGAAGCTCGCAAATGGGCGGTGCGCAAGAGCCCTCGAAACCGGCGGGACCCTCGCCCCTGGTCGTCGGAGAGGTCCAGGCCGCGCTGGGCAAGCGCCTGGACGACGTGGCCAAGATCCTGGCCGGTGCGCTCGTGGCGGTGGCGGGCATCATGACCACCCTTGGGCTCAACAGCAAGTTCGTGTTCGTCGCTCTCAACAACAGGTCGTGGCCCATCTACGTGGCCTCGCTCTGCGCCATCATCGCCATCGTCTGCAGCATCGGCGCCCTGCTCATCCGCCCCACAGGACGTGGAGTCCTGTGGGAGACAGGCGTGCTCGTCCTCGGTGTCGTCTTCTACATGGCGTCCCTGAGCATCGCCGTGGTCGGCGCCGCCCAGGCCGCGGGTGGCAATGGCCGTCCGACCATCACCGATGTCAGACTCGACGGCCCCCGATCCGGCATGCGGCTGCACTTCGGGGTGCACGCCGACGGCGTTCAGAAGTGGTCGCACATCGAGGTGTCCGTGAATCCCGAGAATGGGAGAGACCTCTACTGGAGTGTGCTCAGGCCCGACGACCAGGGAAAAGTCGTGCAGCAGATCGACATCCCTCTCTCGCCCCCTGCTGGAACCTCGGTGGTCCAGATCGGGGCTGTCAACCCGGACGAGGCCGAGAAGGGAGCATGCGAAGCCAAGACCCAGCACGGACCGGCGTGCACAGAACTCCACATCCCCTGAGCGGCCAACAGAGCCAGCCGACCCAACTCCCCGGCCCGTACCGACCTGGGCCTCGATCGTCCACCAGGTCCGGCCCGCAGCCGGGCATCCGGCGGGAGGTGGTGGGGGCGCAGGGGTGGGGGTCCGGGGCGCTGACGTGTATTTGTGGGCCCAATACCGGGGCACCCTCGACGTCTACGGCAACGGGCCCGTAAATATACGG
>NZ_JOFL01000049.1 GCF_000719265.1 Streptomyces roseoverticillatus
ACGAAGCTATGTCCAAGCGCAAAATCAAAGAAGAGATGCTCCAGGTCATCGCGCCGGAGATCTATGGCCCCCCGAAGAAGGAAGAGCAGGATTACAAGCCCCGAAAGCTAAAGCGGGTCAAAAAGAAAAAGAAAGATGATGATGATGAACTTGACGACGAGGTGGAACTGCTGCACGCAACCGCGCCCAGGCGGCGGGTACAGTGGAAAGGTCGACGCGTAAGACGTGTTTTGCGACCCGGCACCACCGTAGTTTTTACGCCCGGTGAGCGCTCCACCCGCACCTACAAGCGCGTGTATGATGAGGTGTACGGCGACGAGGACCTGCTTGAGCAGGCCAACGAGCGCCTCGGGGAGTTTGCCTACGGAAAGCGGCATAAGGACATGTTGGCGTTGCCGCTGGACGAGGGCAACCCAACACCTAGCCTAAAGCCCGTGACACTGCAGCAGGTGCTGCCCACGCTTGCACCGTCCGAAGAAAAGCGCGGCCTAAAGCGCGAGTCTGGTGACTTGGCACCCACCGTGCAGCTGATGGTACCCAAGCGCCAGCGACTGGAAGATGTCTTGGAAAAAATGACCGTGGAGCCTGGGCTGGAGCCCGAGGTCCGCGTGCGGCCAATCAAGCAGGTGGCACCGGGACTGGGCGTGCAGACCGTGGACGTTCAGATACCCACCACCAGTAGCACTAGTATTGCCACTGCCACAGAGGGCATGGAGACACAAACGTCCCCGGTTGCCTCGGCGGTGGCAGATGCCGCGGTGCAGGCGGCCGCTGCGGCCGCGTCCAAAACCTCTACGGAGGTGCAAACGGACCCGTGGATGTTTCGCGTTTCAGCCCCCCGGCGCCCGCGCCGTTCCAGGAAGTACGGCACCGCCAGCGCACTACTGCCCGAATATGCCCTACATCCTTCCATCGCGCCTACCCCCGGCTATCGTGGCTACACCTACCGCCCCAGAAGACGAGCGACTACCCGACGCCGAACCACCACTGGAACCCGCCGCCGCCGTCGCCGTCGCCAGCCCGTGCTGGCCCCGATTTCCGTGCGCAGGGTGGCTCGCGAAGGAGGCAGGACCCTGGTGCTGCCAACAGCGCGCTACCACCCCAGCATCGTTTAAAAGCCGGTCTTTGTGGTTCTTGCAGATATGGCCCTCACCTGCCGCCTCCGTTTCCCGGTGCCGGGATTCCGAGGAAGAATGCACCGTAGGAGGGGCATGGCCGGCCACGGCCTGACGGGCGGCATGCGTCGTGCGCACCACCGGCGGCGGCGCGCGTCGCACCGTCGCATGCGCGGCGGTATCCTGCCCCTCCTTATTCCACTGATCGCCGCGGCGATTGGCGCCGTGCCCGGAATTGCATCCGTGGCCTTGCAGGCGCAGAGACACTGATTAAAAACAAGTTGCATGTGGAAAAATCAAAATAAAAAGTCTGGACTCTCACGCTCGCTTGGTCCTGTAACTATTTTGTAGAATGGAAGACATCAACTTTGCGTCTCTGGCCCCGCGACACGGCTCGCGCCCGTTCATGGGAAACTGGCAAGATATCGGCACCAGCAATATGAGCGGTGGCGCCTTCAGCTGGGGCTCGCTGTGGAGCGGCATTAAAAATTTCGGTTCCACCATTAAGAACTATGGCAGCAAGGCCTGGAACAGCAGCACAGGCCAGATGCTGAGGGACAAGTTGAAAGAGCAAAATTTCCAACAAAAGGTGGTAGATGGCCTGGCCTCTGGCATTAGCGGGGTGGTGGACCTGGCCAACCAGGCAGTGCAAAATAAGATTAACAGTAAGCTTGATCCCCGCCCTCCCGTAGAGGAGCCTCCACCGGCCGTGGAGACAGTGTCTCCAGAGGGGCGTGGCGAAAAGCGTCCGCGGCCCGACAGGGAAGAAACTCTGGTGACGCAAATAGATGAGCCTCCCTCGTACGAGGAGGCACTAAAGCAAGGCCTGCCCACCACCCGTCCCATCGCGCCCATGGCTACCGGAGTGCTGGGCCAGCACACACCTGTAACGCTGGACCTGCCTCCCCCCGCTGACACCCAGCAGAAACCTGTGCTGCCAGGGCCGTCCGCCGTTGTTGTAACCCGCCCTAGCCGCGCGTCCCTGCGCCGTGCCGCCAGCGGTCCGCGATCGACCCTCTAGTCAAGGCCTTAAGTGAGTCGTATTACGGACTGGCCGTCGTTTTACAACGTCGTGACTGGGAAAACCCTGGCGTTACCCAACTTAATCGCCTTGCAGCACATCCCCCTTTCGCCAGCTGGCGTAATAGCGAAGAGGCCCGCACCGATCGCCCTTCCCAACAGTTGCGCAGCCTGAATGGCGAATGGCGCCTGATGCGGTATTTTCTCCTTACGCATCTGTGCGGTATTTCACACCGCATATGGTGCACTCTCAGTACAATCTGCTCTGATGCCGCATAGTTAAGCCAGCCCCGACACCCGCCAACACCCGCTGACGCGCCCTGACGGGCTTGTCTGCTCCCGGCATCCGCTTACAGACAAGCTGTGACCGTCTCCGGGAGCTGCATGTGTCAGAGGTTTTCACCGTCATCACCGAAACGCGCGAGACGAAAGGGCCTCGTGATACGCCTATTTTTATAGGTTAATGTCATGATAATAATGGTTTCTTAGACGTCAGGTGGCACTTTTCGGGGAAATGTGCGCGGAACCCCTATTTGTTTATTTTTCTAAATACATTCAAATATGTATCCGCTCATGAGACAATAACCCTGATAAATGCTTCAATAATATTGAAAAAGGAAGAGTATGAGTATTCAACATTTCCGTGTCGCCCTTATTCCCTTTTTTGCGGCATTTTGCCTTCCTGTTTTTGCTCACCCAGAAACGCTGGTGAAAGTAAAAGATGCTGAAGATCAGTTGGGTGCACGAGTGGGTTACATCGAACTGGATCTCAACAGCGGTAAGATCCTTGAGAGTTTTCGCCCCGAAGAACGTTTTCCAATGATGAGCACTTTTAAAGTTCTGCTATGTGGCGCGGTATTATCCCGTATTGACGCCGGGCAAGAGCAACTCGGTCGCCGCATACACTATTCTCAGAATGACTTGGTTGAGTACTCACCAGTCACAGAAAAGCATCTTACGGATGGCATGACAGTAAGAGAATTATGCAGTGCTGCCATAACCATGAGTGATAACACTGCGGCCAACTTACTTCTGACAACGATCGGAGGACCGAAGGAGCTAACCGCTTTTTTGCACAACATGGGGGATCATGTAACTCGCCTTGATCGTTGGGAACCGGAGCTGAATGAAGCCATACCAAACGACGAGCGTGACACCACGATGCCTGTAGCAATGGCAACAACGTTGCGCAAACTATTAACTGGCGAACTACTTACTCTAGCTTCCCGGCAACAATTAATAGACTGGATGGAGGCGGATAAAGTTGCAGGACCACTTCTGCGCTCGGCCCTTCCGGCTGGCTGGTTTATTGCTGATAAATCTGGAGCCGGTGAGCGTGGGTCTCGCGGTATCATTGCAGCACTGGGGCCAGATGGTAAGCCCTCCCGTATCGTAGTTATCTACACGACGGGGAGTCAGGCAACTATGGATGAACGAAATAGACAGATCGCTGAGATAGGTGCCTCACTGATTAAGCATTGGTAACTGTCAGACCAAGTTTACTCATATATACTTTAGATTGATTTACCCCGGTTGATAATCAGAAAAGCCCCAAAAACAGGAAGATTGTATAAGCAAATATTTAAATTGTAAACGTTAATATTTTGTTAAAATTCGCGTTAAATTTTTGTTAAATCAGCTCATTTTTTAACCAATAGGCCGAAATCGGCAAAATCCCTTATAAATCAAAAGAATAGCCCGAGATAGGGTTGAGTGTTGTTCCAGTTTGGAACAAGAGTCCACTATTAAAGAACGTGGACTCCAACGTCAAAGGGCGAAAAACCGTCTATCAGGGCGATGGCCCACTACGTGAACCATCACCCAAATCAAGTTTTTTGGGGTCGAGGTGCCGTAAAGCACTAAATCGGAACCCTAAAGGGAGCCCCCGATTTAGAGCTTGACGGGGAAAGCGAACGTGGCGAGAAAGGAAGGGAAGAAAGCGAAAGGAGCGGGCGCTAGGGCGCTGGCAAGTGTAGCGGTCACGCTGCGCGTAACCACCACACCCGCCGCGCTTAATGCGCCGCTACAGGGCGCGTAAAAGGATCTAGGTGAAGATCCTTTTTGATAATCTCATGACCAAAATCCCTTAACGTGAGTTTTCGTTCCACTGAGCGTCAGACCCCGTAGAAAAGATCAAAGGATCTTCTTGAGATCCTTTTTTTCTGCGCGTAATCTGCTGCTTGCAAACAAAAAAACCACCGCTACCAGCGGTGGTTTGTTTGCCGGATCAAGAGCTACCAACTCTTTTTCCGAAGGTAACTGGCTTCAGCAGAGCGCAGATACCAAATACTGTTCTTCTAGTGTAGCCGTAGTTAGGCCACCACTTCAAGAACTCTGTAGCACCGCCTACATACCTCGCTCTGCTAATCCTGTTACCAGTGGCTGCTGCCAGTGGCGATAAGTCGTGTCTTACCGGGTTGGACTCAAGACGATAGTTACCGGATAAGGCGCAGCGGTCGGGCTGAACGGGGGGTTCGTGCACACAGCCCAGCTTGGAGCGAACGACCTACACCGAACTGAGATACCTACAGCGTGAGCTATGAGAAAGCGCCACGCTTCCCGAAGGGAGAAAGGCGGACAGGTATCCGGTAAGCGGCAGGGTCGGAACAGGAGAGCGCACGAGGGAGCTTCCAGGGGGAAACGCCTGGTATCTTTATAGTCCTGTCGGGTTTCGCCACCTCTGACTTGAGCGTCGATTTTTGTGATGCTCGTCAGGGGGGCGGAGCCTATGGAAAAACGCCAGCAACGCGGCCTTTTTACGGTTCCTGGCCTTTTGCTGGCCTTTTGCTCACATGTTCTTTCCTGCGTTATCCCCTGATTCTGTGGATAACCGTATTACCGCCTTTGAGTGAGCTGATACCGCTCGCCGCAGCCGAACGACCGAGCGCAGCGAGTCAGTGAGCGAGGAAGCGGAAGAGCGCCCAATACGCAAACCGCCTCTCCCCGCGCGTTGGCCGATTCATTAATGCAGCTGGCACGACAGGTTTCCCGACTGGAAAGCGGGCAGTGAGCGCAACGCAATTAATGTGAGTTAGCTCACTCATTAGGCACCCCAGGCTTTACACTTTATGCTTCCGGCTCGTATGTTGTGTGGAATTGTGAGCGGATAACAATTTCACACAGGAAACAGCTATGACCATGATTACGCCAAGCTACGTAATACGACTCACTAGTGGGGCCCGTGCAATTGAAGCCGGCTGGCGCCAAGCTTCTCTGCAGGATATCTGGATCCACGAATTCGCTAGCTTCGGCCGTGACGCGTCTCCGGATGTACAGGCATGCGTCGAACCCCGGATCCGGCCGTCCGCCGTGATCCATGCGGTAACCGCGTACGAGCAGACGGTGAACCAGGAGATTAACTTTCAAAAAAGCTTTAACAACCACGTGCGCACGCTTGTGGCGCGCGAGGAGGTGGCTATAGGACTGATGCATCTGTGGGACTTTGTAAGCGCGCTGGAGCAAAACCCAAATAGCAAGCCGCTCATGGCGCAGCTGTTCCTTATAGTGCAGCACAGCAGGGACAACGAGGCATTCAGGGATGCGCTGCTAAACATAGTAGAGCCCGAGGGCCGCTGGCTGCTCGATTTGATAAACATTCTGCAGAGCATAGTGGTGCAGGAGCGCAGCTTGAGCCTGGCTGACAAGGTGGCCGCCATTAACTATTCCATGCTCAGTCTGGGCAAGTTTTACGCCCGCAAGATATACCATACCCCTTACGTTCCCATAGACAAGGAGGTAAAGATCGAGGGGTTCTACATGCGCATGGCGTTGAAGGTGCTTACCTTGAGCGACGACCTGGGCGTTTATCGCAACGAGCGCATCCACAAGGCCGTGAGCGTGAGCCGGCGGCGCGAGCTCAGCGACCGCGAGCTGATGCACAGCCTGCAAAGGGCCCTGGCTGGCACGGGCAGCGGCGATAGAGAGGCCGAGTCCTACTTTGACGCGGGCGCTGACCTGCGCTGGGCCCCAAGCCGACGCGCCCTGGAGGCAGCTGGGGCCGGACCTGGGCTGGCGGTGGCACCCGCGCGCGCTGGCAACGTCGGCGGCGTGGAGGAATATGACGAGGACGATGAGTACGAGCCAGAGGACGGCGAGTACTAAGCGGTGATGTTTCTGATCAGATGATGCAAGACGCAACGGACCCGGCGGTGCGGGCGGCGCTGCAGAGCCAGCCGTCCGGCCTTAACTCCACGGACGACTGGCGCCAGGTCATGGACCGCATCATGTCGC
>NZ_JOFL01000050.1 GCF_000719265.1 Streptomyces roseoverticillatus
CCCCTCAACGCCCACCGCGCGGGCACGATCAAGGGCATCACCGCCGAAGTCGGCGCCTCCGTCTCCTCCGGCGCCGTCATCTGCGAAATCAAGGACTGACGCAAGGACTGACGCAACGCGTCCAGCAACGCCTGCGGGCCCCCGCCGATCACTCGGCGGGGGCCCGCAGGCGTTCGGCGCTTCAAGCCGCGCGACCGACATTCAGGATGTATACCGTGTCATCCGCCACGCGGTACAGCACTCGCCAGTCTCCGACGGAGAGCCGGTAGTAGCCGGACCCCCGAGCGCAAAGGCGCCTTCGGGCTTTGGTTCGTCGCCTAACTCCCGGGTCGCCGCCACACATACCCTTGCGCCCTTGGGGTCGGCGAGACGTGAACGACGGAGCCCGGCTAACGCCCGCTCTTCCCACACCACGGTCCAGGACGCTCAGCAGGCCTTCCGATCCGCGGCCTCATCCGCCTCCAGGATGGCCATGACCTCGTCATGCGGAATCCATCGAGCATCGGGGTCCTCGGCGACGGACCGGGCCAGCGCCAGGTCCGCCTCGTCCCGAAGCCGCTGGAGCTCCTCCAACTCCTCTATGGGGATGAGCGCCGCTGCAGGTTTGCCGTACTCGCTGATCAGGATGTGCTCATGCCCGTGCCGCACACGGCCCACGAGCTGCCCGAGCTGATTCCGGGCGTCGACGAGGGAGTAGGTGTCCATACGTAAAACGGTACGCACCCGCCACTGAGTACCACATTCCCCCGATCGGATGACCCCCTCCGGCCGGCAAGGCCAGTGGCATGCTTGGCAAGCGGGGAGCGAGAGGGAGGACTCGGCAGCCATGGCCACGGAGATCACACGGGCGTCACCACGCCCCATGCGCGCGGACGCGCGGCGCAACTACGAGCGGCTGCTCGTGGAGGCGCGGACCGCGTTCACCGAGCACGGCACCGACGCCTCTCTGGAGGACATCGCCCGCCGGGCCGGCGTCGGCATCGGGACGCTCTACCGCCACTTCCCCAACCGCACGGCGCTCATGAGCGCCATCTTCCAGGTCGAGGTCGACGGCCTCCTCGCCCGCTCCCGCGAGCTCCTCGCCTCCCCCGAGCCGTGCCGGGCCCTGGTCGACTGGCTCCGGGCGTGCGTGGCGCACGCCAGCACGTACCGGGGGCTCTCGCGGGCCCTGCTGGCCGCCCAGTCGGACGAGGCCTCGGCGATGTCCCGCTGCAGCCTGCCGCTGCGGGAGGCGGGCAGCGTGCTCCTGGCCCGGGCGCAGGCGGTAGGAGCGGTCCGCCCCGACGTCGGCATCACCGACGTCATGCAGCTGACGAACGCGATCTCCCTGGCCGCGGAGCAGTCCCCCGACGACCCGGAACTCCCCGACCGCCTCTTGACGCTCACGCTACGGGGGCTTCAGACGGTGCCGTGCCCCGACGCGGAGTAGCCGGCCCGGGGCGGCCCCGGCACCGCGGGTCTCCACCCGCACGGCGGCACGGCACCGCCGGACAGCAACACGGGGGCTGATCACCGCCGCGGCGGAAGCAAAAGCCCGGCCACGGGCCGACGAGAACGGACGCCGGCGCCCCTCCCCGCCGCAACGGCGGCCCACGCCAAGAGCCCGGCCACAGGCCGGCGGAACAGATGCCCCGCGCCTCTCCCCCGCCGCAACGGCGGTCCGCCCCCCACGGCGCCAATCGGCGGTGCCGTACCCGCCTGGAGGTCCGCACGGCACCGCCGGACAGCAACACGGGGGCTGATCACCGCCGCGGCGGAAGGAAAGGGGCGAGCCCCGGCCGAATAGGCGCCGGATACGCACCGCGAGGCCACCGCGCCTAGCGGCGCCTCGGTGCCAGGTCGGCCACCCTCGCCGTCGGCGGCTCACCGCCCAGTGATCCCGCGCTGCGGAGCTGAGGGGCGGAGGGGGCGCCGCCCCCGGTCTGAGCCTGGCCGCCGCCCGGCGGGAGCGGATGGTGGCCGCCATGCCCCCCGTGCGTCCGCCGTTGCCCCGGCAGCGGCGGCACATCCCGCCGCCTCTGCTGCTGCGGCACCTGCTCGGGCCCGGACCCCGGCACCGCCCCCGCGGGGGCCCCCGCGCCGGGCCCGGCGACGGAGATGTGGACGCCCTGGTCCGCGAGGGCCTGCAGCTCCGTCGCCGCGCGGTCGTCATGTGACGGCGGCTCGTCCGTCACGAGCCGCGTGATGACATCGGTCGGCACCGTCTGGAACATCGTGTCCGTGCCCAGCTTCGTGTGATCCGCGAGCACGACCACCTCCGCCGCCGCCTGCACCAGCGCCCGGTCCACGCTCGCCGAGAGCATGTTGGACGTGGAGAGGCCCCGCTCGGCGGTCAGCCCGCTCCCGGACAGGAACGCCCGGGTGACCCGCAGGCCGTGCAGGGACTGCTCCGCCCCGCTGCCCACCAGTGCGTAGTTGGACCCTCTCAGCGTGCCGCCGGTCATGACGACTTCGACCCGGTTGGCGTGGGCGAGCGCCTGGGCGACGAGCAGGGAATTGGTGACGACGGTCAGTCCGGGCACGCGCGCGAGCCGGCGGGCCAGCTCCTGCGTGGTCGTGCCGGCGCCGACGACGACGGCTTCGCCCTCTTCGACGAAGCTCGCCGCGAGATCGGCGATGGCCGTCTTCTCGGCGGTAGCTAGATGGGATTTCTGCGGGAAGCCGGACTCCCGGGTGAAGCCGCCCGGCAGCACCGCACCGCCGTGCCGGCGGTCGAGGAGTCCTTCGGCCTCCAGTGCCCGCACGTCCCGCCGTACGGTTACTTCGGAGGTCTGGACGACGCGAGCGAGCTCACGGAGCGAAACCGCCCCGTTGGCCCGCACCATTTCGAGGATCAATTGGCGACGTTCTGCAGCGAACACGAAACCGACAGTAACGCCAACGACCATCCGTTTTCAGCAGGTTGCAGCAATTAACGGAAGTTGTCCGCTCCGGAACGCTCAAAGTGATATAGGAGGCCCGGTCTCAACGACCGGCACCTCCCGACCACTCAGCGCGACAATCAATCCCCAAACCCTCGCGGAGCGTTTACGCCTCGCGCTGGGTCTTCCGCGTGTGCAGCTGCCGCGCGACCTCCGCCAGCGAGCCCGAAAGCGACGGATAAACGGTGAACGCATTGGCGATCTGCTCGACCGTGAGGCTGTTGTCGACGGCGATGGAGATCGGGTGGATGAGTTCGCTGGCCCGCGGGGCGACCACGACGCCGCCCACCACGATGCCCGTGCCCGGACGGCAGAACATCTTCACGAAGCCGTCCCGGATGCCCTGCATCTTCGCGCGCGGGTTCCGCAGCAGCGGAAGCTTGACCACCCGCGCGTCGATCTTGCCGCTGTCGACGTCGGCCTGGGTGTATCCGACAGTCGCGATCTCAGGGTCCGTGAAGACGTTCGCGGAGACCGACTTCAGGTTGAGCGGTGCCACCGCGTCGCCCAGGAAGTGGTACATGGCGATGCGTCCCTGCATGGCCGCGACCGACGCGAGCGCGAGCACGCCCGTGCAGTCACCGGCGGCGTAGACGCCCGGGGCACTCGTGCGCGACACCCGGTCGGTCCAGACGTGCCCGGACTCCTTGAGCCGGACCCCGGCCTCCTCCAGCCCGATGCCCTCGGTGTTCGGAATGGAGCCGACCGCCATCAAGCAGTGCGTACCGGTGATGACCCGGCCATCGGCCAGCGTGACCTCGACCCGGTCACCGACCCTCTTCGCGGACTGCGCCCGCGACCGCGCCATGACGTTCATGCCACGGCGCCGGAAGACATCCTCCAGGACGGCGGCCGCGTCCGGGTCCTCGCCCGGCAGCACGCGGTCCCGCGACGACACCAGCGTCACCTTGGACCCCAGCGCCTGGTAGGCGCCGGCGAACTCCGCACCGGTCACACCCGAGCCGACCACGATGAGCTCCTCGGGGAGCTCGTCCAGGTCGTACACCTGGGTCCAGTTCAGGATGCGCTCGCCGTCCGGCAGCGCGTCGGGGATCTCCCGCGGGTGCGCGCCCGTGGCGACCAGCACCGCGTCGGCGACCAGCGTCTCCTCGGTCCCGTCCGCGGCCCGCACGACCACGCGGCGCGAACCGTCCGGCGCCTGGTTCGGCTCCAGCCGGCCCCGGCCGCGCAGGACGCGCCCGCCCGCACGGGTGACGGACGCCGTGATGTCGTGCGACTGCGCGAGCGCCAGCCGCTTCACACGGCGGTTCACCTTGCCCAGGTCCACGCCGACGACCCGCGCCGCCTGCTCGATGTGCGGCGTGTCGTCGGCGACGATGATCCCGAGCTCCTCGTACGAGGAGTCGAAGGTCGTCATCACCTCGGCCGTCGCAATGAGCGTCTTCGAGGGCACGCAGTCGGTCAGCACCGACGCTCCGCCCAGACCGTCGCAGTCGACGACGGTCACCTCCGCGCCGAGCTGCGCGGCGACGAGCGCCGCCTCATAGCCGCCGGGTCCGCCACCGATGATCACGATCCGAGTCACGTACTCCATTGTCCCGTACCCGTCGAAGCGACTTCTCCCGGGGCCTCCCCCGCGGATCGCTCCCCGCAACCGTGCGGCAATCCGTGCGAGAACCGGCAGGAGGTTCCGGACGAACCTCCCTTCGAGACTGCCATCCCAAATGCCGTCGCGCCTCACTCCCGTACCCTCGAAACCATGTCGCTCTACGCCGCGTACGCCGGCAACCTCGACGCGCGGCTGATGTCCCGCCGCGCACCCCACTCGCCCCTGCGCGGCACGGGCTGGCTCGCCGACTGGCGGCTGACCTTCGGCGGCGAGCAGCTGGGCTGGGAAGGCGCCCTCGCGACCGTGGTCGAGGCACCGCGCTCCCAGGTCTTCGTCGCGCTCTACGACATCGCTCCGATGGACGAGGACTCGATGGACCGTTGGGAGGGTGTCGGCCTCGACATCTACCGGCGGATGCGCGTCCGCGTGCACACCCTGGACGGCGAGGAGCCCGCGTGGATCTACGTCCTGAACGGCTACGAGGGCGGCCTGCCCTCCGCCCGCTACCTCGGCGAGATCGCCGACGCGGCGGAGTCCGCGGGCGCTCCCCACGACTACGTCATGGAGCTGCGCAAGCGCCCCTGCTGACGCGCCGCGCCCGGGTTGTGACGATTGCGTCTCGTCACAACCCACAAAGCAACAATCGGAACACCGTGACCAGTGACATCTACGCGCGTAGGCGATAAGCGGCTACCCTCGTCCGCGTGAACGCATCAGTTACTCCCGACATCCAGGCCGACCCGTACGCCGCGGCGGACGCCGCCGCCGCCCGTCTGCGCGAGCTCACCGGCGCCGAGACCCACGACGTCGCCCTGGTCATGGGCAGCGGCTGGCTCCCCGCGACCGAGGCGCTCGGCACCCCCGAGGCCGAGTTCCCGGTCACCGAGCTCCCCGGCTTCACCGCGGCCGCCGTGGCGGGCCACGCCGGCACGGTCCGCTCGTACAAGGTCAACGACAAGCGCGCCCTGGTCTTCCTCGGCCGCACGCACTACTACGAGGGCCGCGGCGTCGCCGCCGTCGTCCACGGCGTCCGCACCTCCGTCGCCGCCGGCTGCAAGACCGTCGTCCTCACCAACGGCTGCGGCGGCCTCCGCGACGGCATGCGCCCCGGCCAGCCCGTGCTGATCAGCGACCACATCAACATGACGGCGACCTCGCCGATCGTCGGCGCCAACTTCGTCGACCTCACCGACCTGTACTCCCGCCGCCTGCGCGCGCTCTGCAAGGAGGTGGACGAGACCCTCGAGGAGGGCGTCTACGTCCAGCTCCCCGGCCCGCACTACGAGACGCCGGCCGAGATCCGCATGGTCCGCACCCTCGGCGGCGACCTCGTCGGCATGTCCACCACGCTGGAGGCCATCGCGGCCCGCGAGGCCGGTGCCGAGGTCCTGGGCATCTCCCTCGTGACGAACCTCGCCGCGGGCATGACCGGCGAGCCCCTCAACCACGAAGAGGTCCTCCAGGCCGGCCGCGACTCCGCGTCCCGCATGGGCGAGCTCCTGGCCCGGGTCCTCCCGAAGCTCTGACCTTGCCGGTCCACGGCGCCGTGTCCCCTCGCGGGGTGCGGCGCCGTTCCCCTTGCCGGGGTGCGACAGCCGGTGCGGCGCCGTTCCCCTTGCCGGGGTGCCATAGCCGGTACGGCGCCGCGCCGGACCCCCGCGCGCCTTCGACGCGCGACACGCCCACCCACCCGCCTGTTGAGGGTGGGAGACGGCCCTAGGGGCGGGGCGGGGTGGGCCGGGCCCGTCAAGGGGCGTAAAGCGTGATTTGCGGGCCAGGCTTCCGGGCACCAAAGCAGAGGCCGGAGGGCCCGTAAATCATGCAGCCCCGGAGGGCCCGGCCCACCCCGCCCCCGACC
>NZ_JOFL01000051.1 GCF_000719265.1 Streptomyces roseoverticillatus
CGGCCACAAAATCCGGACGGATCCCCCACGACTCCACCAGCCGGAACAACGCCACCTCGACCGCGAACAACGCCGGCTGCGTAAACCCCGTCGCGTCCAGCCCCTCCGCATCGCCGGACATCACGTCCCGCAACTCACCGTCGAAATGCCCCAGCACCACATCCAGCGCCTCCGCGAACACCGGAAAACGCGCAGCCAGCTCCCGGCCCATACCCACCCGCTGGGCACCCTGACCCGAGAACAGCACCGCGAACTTCCCGGCCACGTCCCCGGCCACGCCGCGCGCGACCTCGACCGACCCGTCCTCTCCCGCGAGCAGCACCGCGCGGTGTTCGAAGGCCGACCGGCCGGTGGCCAGGGAGAAGCCCACGTCGAGCGGCGAGAGTTCCGGACGCTCACCGACCCACTCGCGCACCAGCTCGGCCTGGGCGTCCAGCGCCTCCGGCGTCTTGCCGGACACGAGCCAAGGAGTAGTCCTCCCCGCGTCCGCGGGCCGGGGTTCCCGGGCCGTCCGTATGACGGTATCGGGGGCCTGCTCCAGGATGGCGTGCGCGTTCGTGCCGCTGATGCCGAAGGCGGACACGGCCGCCCGGCGGGGGCGTCCGGTGTCCGGCCAGTCGGTCGCCTCCGTGAGGAGTTCGACGTCACCGGCGGTCCAGTCGACGTGTGTCGTGGGGGTCTCGGCGTGGAGGGTGCGGGGCAGGACGCCGTGCCGCATCGCCATGACCGTCTTGATGACGCCGGCCGCGCCGGCCGCCGACATGGTGTGGCCGATGTTCGACTTGAGCGAGCCCAGCAGCAGCGGCCGCCCCTCGGCCCGGTCCTGCCCGTACGTGGCGAGCACGGCCTGGGCCTCGATGGGGTCGCCGAGCGAGGTGCCGGTGCCGTGGGCCTCGACGGCGTCCACGTCACCGGTCGACAGCCCGGCGTTCGCGAGGGCCTGGCGGATGACGCGCTGCTGGGACGGGCCGTTGGGGGCCGTGAGTCCGTTGGAGGCGCCGTCCTGGTTGATGGCCGAGCCGCGCACCACGGCGAGGATTTCGTGCCCGTTGCGCCGTGCGTCGGAGAGCCGCTCCAGGACGAGGACGCCGACGCCCTCGGACCAGCCGGTGCCGTCGGCGTCGTCCGAGAACGCCTTGCACCGGCCGTCCGTCGCCAGCCCGCCCTGACGTGTGAAGCTCGGGAAGCTCATCGGGGTCGACAGGACCGTCACCCCTCCGGCCAGGGCGAGCGAGCACTCACCGGACCGCAGGGACTGCGCGGCCAGGTGCATGGCCACGAGGGACGACGAGCACGCGGTGTCGAGGGTGACGGCCGGGCCCTCCAGGCCGAAGGTGTACGAGACGCGGCCGGAGACGACGCTGCCGACGAGGCCCGTGCTGGTGTGGCCCTCCAGGTCCTCGCGGGAGTTCATCACGAGCATCGTGTAGTCCTGGCCGCTGGTGCCGACGAACACACCGGTCTGACTGCCGCGCAGGGACACCGGGTCGATGCCGGAGCGTTCGATCGCCTCCCACGAGGTTTCCAGGAGCAGTCGCTGCTGCGGGTCCATGGTGACGGCCTCGCGCGGCGAGATCCCGAAGAAGCCCGCGTCGAAGTCCGCGATGCCGTCGAGGAACCCGCCCTTGGACGTGCCGCTGCGGCCGCGTTCACCCTCTGTCCCGCCCAGCAGGGTGTCCAGGTCCCAGCCGCGGTCCGCCGGGAAGTCCGTGATGCCTTCGCGGCCTTCGAGGACGAGCCGCCACAGATCTTCCGGGGACCGTACGCCTCCCGGGAGCCGGCAGGCCATGCCGACGATGACGACCGGGTCCTCGGCGACCGCGCCGGGGACGGCGGCCGCGACCGGCGTGTCCCCGTGCTCGTCGAGCAGCACAGCGACGAGGTGCCCTGCGAGCGCGGAGGGGTTGGGGTAGTCGAAGACCAGCGTCGCGGTCAGCCGCAGGCCGGTCGCGGCGGAGAGCCGGTTGCGGAGCTCGACGGCGGTCAGGGAGTCGAAGCCCAGGTCCTGGAACTCCCGCCGCGCGTCGACGGCCTCGGCCGACGCGTGCCCCAGGACCGCCGCGGCCTCCGCCCGCACCAGGTCCGCCATGAGGCGGGCGCGCTCGTCCTCACCCAGCCCCGCCAGCCGGCCGACGAGCTGCGCGGCGGTACCGGCACCCGTGGCGGTGGTCGCGGCGGCGCGGCGGCCGGACCTGACCAGGCCGCGCAGGACGGCCGGTACGGGGCCGGTGGCCCGTACCGGCCCGGAGGCGCGGCCGAGCGCGACGAGGTGTGCCGCGTCGCACGCCCCGGCCGCGTCGAGCAGGGCGAGCCCCTGGTCGACGGTGAGGGGTGAGGCCCCGTACGAGGCGATGCGCCGCATGTCCGTCTCGGAGAGCGTGGCGGTCATGCCGCGGCCCTGCGCCCAGGCGCCCCACGACAGGGACTGGGCGGGCAGGCCCCGGGCCGTGCGGTGCCGGGCGAGCGCGTCGAGTAAGACGTTGCCGGCGGCGTAGTTGCCCTGGCCGGGGGTGCCGGTCACGCCGGAGAGGGAGGAGAACAGCACGAACGCGGCGAGGTCGAGGTTCTTGGTGGCCTCGTGCAGGTGCCAGGCGGCGTCCGCCTTGGGGCGCAGCACGGCGGACAGCCGCTCGGGGGTCAGCGACGTGACCATGCCGTCGTCGAGCACACCGGCGGTGTGGATCACCGCGGTGAGGGGGTGCGCGTCCGGGACGGAGCCGACGAGAGCGGTCGTGGCCTGCTGGTCGGTGACATCGCAGGCGACGATCCGGACCTCGGCGCCGAGGGCGGTCAGTTCGTCGCGCAGTCCGTCCGCGTCCGGCGCGTCGGGGCCGCGCCGGCTCGCCAGCAGCAGGTGGGTGACGCCGCGTTCGGCCACGAGGTGGCGGGCCAGCTCGCGGCCCAGGCCTCCGGTGCCGCCGGTGATCAGTACGGTGCCGTCCGGGTTCCAGGTGCGCGGCATGGTCAGTACGATCTTGCCGATGTGCCGGGCCCGGCTCATGTGGCGGAACGCCTCGCGGGCCCTCCGTACGTCCCAGGTGGCGACCGGCAGCGGGCGCAGCGCGCCGGCGGCGAACAGTTCCAGCAGCTCGGTCAGCATCTGCTGGGTGCGCTCGGGGCCGGCTTCCGCGAGGTCGAAGGCCCGGTAGCGGACTCCGGTGGTGGCCTCCGGGTCGCGGATGTCGGTCTTGCCCATCTCCAGGAACCGGCCGCCGGGGGCGGTCAGCCGCAGCGAGGCGTCGACGAATTCACCGGCGAGGGCGTTGAGGACCACGTCCACGCCCCGGCCGTCGGTGGCCTCGCGGAATCGCTCCTCGAAGTCCGTCGTGCGCGACGACGCGATGTGGTCGTCGGGGAGGCCCAGCTCGCGCAGGGTGTCCCACTTGCCCTCGCTGGCCGTGGCGAACACTTCGGCGCCCAGGTGCCGCGCCAGCTGAATCGCCGCCATGCCCACGCCACCGGCACCGGCGTGCACGAGAATCTTCTCGCCGGGCCTCAGGTCCGCGAGGTCCTTCAGGGCGTAGAGGGCGGTCAGGAAGACCAGCGGCACGGACGCGGCGGTGGCCGGCGACCAGCCTTCGGGGAACTGGACGAGGAGCCGCTCGTCTGCCACGGCCACCGGGCCGAAGCCGCCGAACAGCATGCCCATCACGCGGTCGCCCGGGCGCAGTCGGGTCACCCCGGGCCCGGTTTCGGTCACCACGCCGGCGCCCTCGGCGCCGAGCCGTCCGGCCTCGCCGGGGTACATGCCCAGGGCGTTCAGCACGTCGCGGAAGTTCACGCCCGCGGCCTGGACCGCGATCCGGACCTGCCCCGGCCCGAGCGGCTCCAGGACGTCCGGGCAGGGAGCGAGCAGCAGATCGTCGAGACTGCCCTTGGCTGCGGTGTCCAGCCGCCACGGTCCCTCGACGGGCGGCAGCAGCCCCGCGCCGCCGGCCAGCCGGGCCAGCCGGGGCACCCGGGCGGCGCCGTCGCGCACCACGAACTGCTCGTCCCCGGTGGCCAGCAGGCCCGGCAGGACCGGCAGCAGGGCCGGGACGTCACCGTGCTCGGCGTCCACCAGCGCGAACCGGCCGGGGTTCTCCGACTGCGCCGACCGTACGAGACCCCACACCGCGGCGGCGGCCAGGTCCCGCACGGTCTCCCCCTCGCCGGCGGAGACGGCACCCTGGGTGATGAACACCAGGCGCGGCCCGGCGGGCCGCTCCCCCGCCGTCCAGTCCTGGAGCAGGCTCAGGACCCGGGCCGTCAGTTCGTGCACGGAAGCGGGTACGTTGCCGTCGCCCCTACCGGACACGGGCACCAGCACGAGGTCCTCGTCGCCGGTGAGGTCGTCCAGGGAGACGGCCGGCGCGACCGTACCGAGCGGGCCGGTGCCCAGGGTCACGCAGCGCACCTCGGCGGACGGCACCTCGGGGGCGGGCGTCCAGTCCAGCGACAGCAGCGCGTCGTACTCCGCGCCGGGCTGGAGGGCGGCGGCCCCGGCCGCCGACGTGCCGCGCAGGACCAGCGCTTCCGCCGACAGCACGGGCGCGCCCTCGACGTCGACGGCCGCGATGGACACGGAGTCGTCGCCCGTCCTCGTGACGCGGGCCCGGACGACCGGGGCCCCGCCTGCGTGGAGGGACACGCCGCGCCAGGCGAACGGCATGAGGAGCTGGTCGTCGTCGCCGACACCGGCCATCCTGTGGGACTGGATCACCGCGTCCAGCAGCGCCGGGTGGATGCCGAAGGCACCGGCCTCACCGGCGGTGTCGGCCGGGAGCGCGGCTTCGAGGTATACCTCGTTCTCCCGCTGCCAGACCGAGCGCAGGCCCTGGAAGGCGGGACCGTAGCCGGTCCCCTCGTAGAAGTCCTCCAGGTCGACGACGACGGCATTCCGGGGCGGCCAGGTCTCCGCGCCGAACGCCTCGACGCGCTCTCCGCCGGTCAGCGTGCCGTGGGCGTGCTGGATCCACGTCCCGTCGGGCGCGTCGCCGGGCCGCGCGTGCACCGAGACCGTCCGGGCGCCCGCCTCGTCGGGCGCCCCGACCAGCACCTGGACCAGGGCGGCGCCGTCCTCGGGCAGGACGAGCGGGGTGAGGAGGACGAATTCGCCGACGCGCTCGCAGCCGACCTGTTCGCCGGCGCGCAGGGCCAGCTCCAGGAAGCCGGTGCCCGGGAAGAGGACGTTCCCGCCGATGGCGTGGTCGGTGAGCCAGGGGTGGGTCCGGAGGGACAGCCGGCCCGTGAACACCACTTCGCCGGAGTCCGCGAGGGCGAGCATCGCGCCCAGCAGCGGGTGTTCCGCCGGCATGAGGCCCGCGCCGGTCACGTTCCCGGTGAGCTCGGCGGGCCTGGGCCAGTAGCGCTCGTGCTGGAACGGATAGGTGGGCAGGTCGACGCGGTGCGCGCCGGTGCCGTCGAAGATTCCCGGCCAGTCCACGCCGACGCCCGCCACGTGCAGGCGCGCGAGGGCCGTGAGGAGGGCGGTCTCCTCGGGCCGGTCCTTGCGGAGGGAGGACACGGCCACGGCGGTGTCGTCGAGGGTGTGCTGGGCCATGGCGGTGAGCACACCGTCCGGACCCAGCTCCAGGAAGACGGTGGCGCCTTCGGCGGCGAGGGCACGGACACCGTCGGCGAAGCGCACGGTCTCGCGGACGTGCCGGACCCAGTAGTCCGCCGAGCACACCAGCTCCGGGCCGGCGAGTCCGCCGGTGACGTTCGATACGAGAGGAAGCCGCGGGGCCTGGAAGGTGATGCCGGCGACGGCCCGGCGGAAGTCGTCCAGCATCGGTTCCATCAGCGGCGAGTGGAACGCGTGGCTCACCGGCAGCCGCTGCGTCTTCCTGCCCAGGGAGGTGAATTCCCCGGCCACGCGGAGCACTTGGTCCTCGTCTCCGGCGATCACGACCGACTCCGGGCCGTTGACCGCCGCCAGGGACACCCCCTCCACCAGCCGCGCGGAAATCTCATCCTCCGCCGCCTGCACAGCCACCATCGCACCGCCCGCAGGCAGCGCCTGCATCAACCGCGCACGCGCCGCCACCAAAGCACAGGCGTCCTCCAGCGAGA
>NZ_JOFL01000052.1 GCF_000719265.1 Streptomyces roseoverticillatus
ACCGCGAACAACGCCGGCTGCGTAAACCCCGTCGCGTCCAACCGCTCCGCATCGGCGAACATCACCTCACGCAGCTCACCGTCGAAATGCCCCAGCACCCCGTCCAGCGCCTCCGCGAACACCGGAAAACGCGCAGCCAGCTCCCGGCCCATGCCCACCCGCTGGGCACCCTGACCCGAGAACAGCATCGCGCACTTCCCGGCCACGTCCCCGGCCACGCCGCGCGCGACCTCGGCGGTCCCGTCCTCGCCCACCAGCAGGACCGCGCGGTGCTCCAGATGTGCCCGGGACGTCGCCAGGGAGAATCCCACGTCGAGCGGGGACGGGCCGGTCAGCCCGGAGATCCGCTCCAGCTGCGCGGTCAGCGCGGCCTCGGACGCGGCGGAGACCGGCCACGGCACGGCGGCCGGCGAGATCTTCGGCTCGTCCTCGGTGGCGGGCCGCTCGGCGGCCGGCGCCTGCTCGATGACGACGTGGGCGTTCGTACCGCTGATCCCGAACGACGACACGCCCGCCCGCCAAGGCCGGTCCACCTCGGGCCACGCCCCGGCCTCGGTCAGCAGCTCGACCGCGCCGGACGACCAGTCCACGTGCGACGACGGCGCGTCCACGTGCAGCGTCTTCGGCAGCACGCCGTGCCGCATCGCGAGGATGACCTTGATGATCCCCGCCACGCCCGCCGCGGCCTGTGTGTGCCCGATGTTCGACTTGACCGATCCCAGCCGCAGCGGGTGCCCGGGGTCACGGTCCTGCCCGTACGTGGCCAGCAGCGCCTGCGCCTCGATGGGGTCGCCGAGCGTCGTGCCCGTGCCGTGGGCCTCGACGGCGTCCACTTCGGACGCCGACAGCCCGGCGTTCGCCAGCGCCTGCAGGATCACGCGCTGCTGTGACGGGCCGTTCGGTGCCGTCAGGCCGTTGGAGGCGCCGTCCTGGTTCACCGCCGAGCCGCGGACGACGGCCAGGATCGCGTGCCCGTTGCGCTGCGCGTCGGAAAGGCGTTCCAGGACGAGGACGCCTGCGCCCTCGGACCAGGTCGTGCCGTCGGCCGCATCCGCGAACGCCTTGCAGCGGCCGTCCGCCGCCAGCCCGCCCTGCCGGCCGAACCCGGCGAAGCTCATCGGGCTCGACAGCACCGTCACACCGCCGGCCAGCGCCAGCGAGCACTCGCCCGAGCGCAGCGCGTGGGCCGCCAGGTGCAGCGAGACGAGGGAGGACGAGCACGCGGTGTCAACGGTGACCGCCGGCCCCTCCAGGCCGAAGCTGTAGGAGATCCGGCCGGAGAGGACGCTGCCCGCAAGGCCGGTGCTGGCATGGCCTTCGACGTCCTCACGGGAGTTCATCACGACGCCGACGTAGTCGACGCCGTTCGTACCGGCGAACACACCGGTCTCACTGCCCCGCAGGGAATCGGGGTCGATGCCGGCCCGCTCCAGGGCTTCCCAGGAGGTCTCCAGCAGCAGCCGCTGCTGAGGGTCCATCGCCACGGCCTCGCGCGGCGAGATCCCGAAGAAGCCGGCGTCGAAGGCGGCGGCGTCGACGAAGCCGCCCTCGGCCGGCGTACGCGTTCCGTCTCCGTCACGGACGCCGTCACCGTCGCCCGTCAGGAGGCCGAGGTCCCAGCCGCGGTCCGTGGGGAAGTCCGAGATGCCGTCCCGGCCCTCGTGCAGCAACTCCCAGAATTCTTCCGGGGTCCGCACTCCGCCCGGAAACCGGCAGGACATTCCGACGATGGCGATGGGCTCCTGCTTGCCGGACTCGGCCTCCAGCAGCCGTTGGCGGGTCTGGTGCAGATCGGCCGTGACCCACTTGAGGTAGTCAACGAGCTTGCTGTCTTCAGGCATAACGAGAAACCTTCCCTGTGAAATGTGGAGGCCGGGCTAGCGAGCGCTGTGACGGCCGAGCTCGTTGTCGATGAAGGCGAAGATCTCATCCGTGCCGGCCGCTTCGATCCGTTCGGCGACCTGGGCGCCGCCGGCCTCCGCCCCGGCTCCTCGCCACTTCTCCAGCATCTGGAACAGCCGGCTGGAAACCGCCGACCTGGTACGGGCGTCCAGCTCGCCGGCGGTGAGCGCGGAGTCGATCCGTGCGAGGTCCGCGAGGAGTGCGGAGCCGGCGTCGGCCACGGCCTCGTCCACGAGCTGCGGAACGAGGTGGGCGGCGAGCACGGTGGGGCTGGGGTAGTCGAACACGAGGGTCGCGGACAGGCGCAGGCCCGTCGCGGCGGTGAGCCGGTTGCGGAGCTCGACCGCGGTCAGCGAGTCGAAGCCCAGGTCGCGGAACTCCCGCCGTGCGTCCACAGCGCCGGGCGACGCATGGCCCAGCACGGCCGCCGCCTCGGCCCGTACGAGTTCGGTCACGAGGCGCGTGCGCTCCTCCGGCCGTGCCTCCCGCAGCCGGTGGCCGAACGTAGCGGCGGCCCCGGCACCACCCGTGGCGCCCGCCGCCGTGCGCCGGACTCCCTTGAGGAGGCCGCGCAGCAGCGGCGGCACCTCGCCGGGGACGCGCGTGCCCGTGGCGACCGGGCCGACCGGCACGAGGTGCGTCCCGCCCGACGCGGTGGCCGCGTCGAACAGTGCCAGCCCCTGTCCGGCCGACAGCGGCGGCACCCCGGACGCGGCGATGCGCCGCATGTCCGCCCCGGACAGGGTGCCCGTCATGCCGCTGCCCTGTGCCCACGCGCCCCAGGCCAGGGACTGCGCGGGCAGACCGCGCGCCGCGCGGTGGCGGGCCAGCGCGTCGAGGAAGGCGTTGCCGGCGGCGTAGTTGCCCTGGCCGGCGCTGCCCAGGACACCCGAGATCGAGGAGTACATGACGAAGGCGGCGAGTTCCTTCTCCCGCGTGAGCTCGTGCAGGTGCCAGGCCGCGTCCGCCTTCGGGCGCAGCACGTCCGACAAGCGGTCCGCGGACAGCGAGGTGACCACGCCGTCGTCCAGTACACCCGCCGTGTGGACGACGGCGGTCAGCGGACGGTCCAGGGACGCGAGCAGCCGCGCGACCGCGTCGCGGTCCGCCACGTCGCACGCCGCGACGGCCACGACGGCGCCGAGGGCCGTCAGTTCTTCGCGCAGTACGGCCGCGCCCGGGGCGGCCTCGCCCCGGCGGCTCACCAGCGTCAGGTGCTTCACGCCGCGCCCGGCCACGAGATGGCGGGCCAGTACGCCGCCCAGGCCGCCGGTGCCACCGGTGATCAGCACCGTGCCGTCCGCGTCCCAGGCGGGCGCGGCGGATGCCGACCCGTCTTGTGCCGTCTCCCGCGCCAACCGGCCGACGTGCACGGCGCCTTCGCGTACGAGGAACCGGTCGTCGCCCGAAGCCGACAGACCCGGCAGGGCCCGGAGCACGGCCGCGACGTCCCCGGCCTCGGCGTCCACCAGGACGAACCGGCCCGGGTGCTCCGACTGCGCCGACCCCACCAGCCCCCACACCGCGGCACCGGCGAGATCGTCGCCGGACATCGCGCCGCGGGTCACGAAGACCAGCCGCGACGCGGCGAACCGATCCTCCGCCAGCCACTCCCGCACCAGGCTCAGGGCCTGGGCGGTGCGTTCGTGCACGGAGGCGGGCACGTCGTCCCCCGTACCCGGGACCGGGGCCACGACCAGATCCGGGACCTCCTCCAGCGACGTCAGGCCCGCCGCGCCGAGCGTCACGCTCCGCGCCTCGCCGGAGACCCGTACGTCCGGGGCCGTCACCCATTCCAGCCGCAGCAGCGAGCCTTCCTGCGCGGACCGCCGTACGGTCTTGCGGGCCCCCACCACCAGCGCGTCGGCCGTCAGGACCGGCGCGCCCTCGGCGTCCGCCACGGCGACGGAGTACGCGTCCTCGCCGGTCTTGACGATCCGTATCCGCACCGCCGAAGCGCCACTCGCGTGCAGCGACACCCCGCTCCACGACGACGGCGCCATGCCGTCGTCGCCCCCGGTCGCCCGGGTCACCGCCTCCAGCAGCGCCGGGTGCAGTCCGAAGGCCCCGGCGTCGTCCGCCTGCTCCGGGAGTGCGGCCTCGGCGAAGGTCTCGTCGCCCCGGCGCCAGAGCGCGCGCACGGTCCCAAGCGCCGGGCCGTGCTCGTCCTCCCCGGCGAAGTCCTCCGGGTCCACGGCCACGGCACCGCTGGGCGGCCACACCGGGGCGTCGAAATCCGCTGCCGACGCCGCTGAGCCCAGCAGTACGCCGCTCGCGTGCTCGGTCCACGCCTGGTCCGCGGCGTCCGCGGCCCGCGCGTGGAAGCGCACCGGGCGCGCGCCCTCCGCGTCGGGGGCACCGACCCGCACCTGAAGGAGAACGTCGTCGGCCAGGGCGAGGGGTTCGGCGAAGGAGAGTTCGCCGACCCGGTCGCAGCCGGTCAGGTCACCCGCCCGGAAGGCCAGTTCGAGGAATCCGGCGGTGGGGAAGACGGGCACGCCGTCGATCACGTGGTCCAGCAGCCAGGGGTGTGTGCGCGGCGACAGCCGGCTCGTGAACAGCGTCTCGGCGGCGTCCGCCAGCGGCAGCGCCGCGCCCAGCAAGGGGTGCCCGGCGGGCATCAGGCCCGCGGCGGACACGTCGCCCGCCGGGACGGCCGGCTTCGGCCAGTAGCGCTGGTGCTGGAAGGGATAGGTGGGCAGGTCGGCGCGGCGGGCACCGGTACCGGCGAAGAGGCCGGTCCAGTCCACCCCGACGCCCGCCACGTGCAGCCGCGCGAGAGTGGTCAGGAGGGCCTGTTCCTCGGAGCGGTCCTTCCGCAGGGCGGGGACCACGACCGGTGTGCCGTCCAGGGTGTGCTGGGCCATGGCGGTGAGGACACCGTCCGGGCCCAGCTCCAGGAAGACCGAAGCGCCTTCCGCGGCGAGAGCGCGGACGCCGTCGGCGAAGCGCACCGTCTCCCGGACATGCCGGACCCAGTACTCCGCCGAACAGATCAGTTCCCCGGCAGCGAGGCCACCGGTCACGTTCGAGACCACCGGGATACCCGGCGTCCTGTACGACAGCCCCTCGGCGACCTGCCGGAAGTCGTCCAGCATCGGTTCCATCAGCGGCGAGTGGAACGCGTGGCTCACCGGCAGCCGCCGCGTCTTGCGTCCCTCCGCCGCGAACCCCTCGGCGATGCGCAGCACCTCGGTCTCGTCCCCGGCGATGACCACCGACTCCGGGCCGTTGACCGCCGCCAGGGACACCCCGTCCACCAGCCGCACGGAAACCTCACCCTCCGCCGCCTGCACAGCCACCATCGCACCGCCCGCAGGCAGCGCCTGCATCAACCGCGCACGCGCCGCCACCAAAGCACAGGCGTCCTCCAGCGAGA
>NZ_JOFL01000053.1 GCF_000719265.1 Streptomyces roseoverticillatus
CGAAGGGAAGCGCCCGGAGGAAAGCCCGAGAGGGTGAGTACAAAGGAAGCGTCCGTTCCTTGAGAACTCAACAGCGTGCCAAAAGTCAACGCCAGACTATAAAATACCCCGTCTCCGGTCCGTGAGGATCGGGACGCGGTTCCTTTGAAAAGTCCTTCCTCTAGAGGAAGGCGCACAGCGAGGACGCTGTGAACGACCGGGATTATTCCTCCTGGTTGTTCCGCTCAACGCGAGTGTCACACCGGATTACCGGTAAACATTCACGGAGAGTTTGATCCTGGCTCAGGACGAACGCTGGCGGCGTGCTTAACACATGCAAGTCGAACGATGAAGCCCTTCGGGGTGGATTAGTGGCGAACGGGTGAGTAACACGTGGGCAATCTGCCCTTCACTCTGGGACAAGCCCTGGAAACGGGGTCTAATACCGGATACGACCTGCCGAGGCATCTCGGTGGGTGGAAAGCTCCGGCGGTGAAGGATGAGCCCGCGGCCTATCAGCTTGTTGGTGGGGTAATGGCCTACCAAGGCGACGACGGGTAGCCGGCCTGAGAGGGCGACCGGCCACACTGGGACTGAGACACGGCCCAGACTCCTACGGGAGGCAGCAGTGGGGAATATTGCACAATGGGCGAAAGCCTGATGCAGCGACGCCGCGTGAGGGATGACGGCCTTCGGGTTGTAAACCTCTTTCAGCAGGGAAGAAGCGAAAGTGACGGTACCTGCAGAAGAAGCGCCGGCTAACTACGTGCCAGCAGCCGCGGTAATACGTAGGGCGCAAGCGTTGTCCGGAATTATTGGGCGTAAAGAGCTCGTAGGCGGCTTGTCACGTCGGATGTGAAAGCCCGGGGCTTAACCCCGGGTCTGCATTCGATACGGGCAGGCTAGAGTGTGGTAGGGGAGATCGGAATTCCTGGTGTAGCGGTGAAATGCGCAGATATCAGGAGGAACACCGGTGGCGAAGGCGGATCTCTGGGCCATTACTGACGCTGAGGAGCGAAAGCGTGGGGAGCGAACAGGATTAGATACCCTGGTAGTCCACGCCGTAAACGTTGGGAACTAGGTGTTGGCGACATTCCACGTCGTCGGTGCCGCAGCTAACGCATTAAGTTCCCCGCCTGGGGAGTACGGCCGCAAGGCTAAAACTCAAAGGAATTGACGGGGGCCCGCACAAGCAGCGGAGCATGTGGCTTAATTCGACGCAACGCGAAGAACCTTACCAAGGCTTGACATATACCGGAAACGGCCAGAGATGGTCGCCCCCTTGTGGTCGGTATACAGGTGGTGCATGGCTGTCGTCAGCTCGTGTCGTGAGATGTTGGGTTAAGTCCCGCAACGAGCGCAACCCTTGTTCTGTGTTGCCAGCATGCCCTTCGGGGTGATGGGGACTCACAGGAGACTGCCGGGGTCAACTCGGAGGAAGGTGGGGACGACGTCAAGTCATCATGCCCCTTATGTCTTGGGCTGCACACGTGCTACAATGGCCGGTACAATGAGCTGCGATACCGTGAGGTGGAGCGAATCTCAAAAAGCCGGTCTCAGTTCGGATTGGGGTCTGCAACTCGACCCCATGAAGTTGGAGTTGCTAGTAATCGCAGATCAGCATTGCTGCGGTGAATACGTTCCCGGGCCTTGTACACACCGCCCGTCACGTCACGAAAGTCGGTAACACCCGAAGCCGGTGGCCCAACCCTTGTGGAGGGAGCCGTCGAAGGTGGGACTGGCGATTGGGACGAAGTCGTAACAAGGTAGCCGTACCGGAAGGTGCGGCTGGATCACCTCCTTTCTAAGGAGCATATGGCCGACTGCAAGCGAATGACTTGCACGGTTGCTCATGGGTGGAACGTTGACTATTCGGCACGATCGGTTTGGGTCACTAGTACTGCTTCGGCGTGGAACGTGAACACAGATTGGTCGGGCCGGGCACGCTGTTGGGTATCTGAGGGTACGGAACGAAAGTTTCGAACCTTCGCGATGCCGGCCCCAGTGCACTCGACGCGTTAAGCGTTGGGGTGATGGGTGGCTGGTCGTTGCTTGAGAACTGCACAGTGGACGCGAGCATCTGTGGCCAAGTTTTTAAGGGCGCACGGTGGATGCCTTGGCACCAGGAACCGATGAAGGACGTGGGAGGCCACGATAGGCCCCGGGGAGCTGTCAACCAAGCTTTGATCCGGGGGTGTCCGAATGGGGAAACCCGGCAGTCGTCATGGGCTGTCACCCGCTGCTGAACACATAGGCAGTGTGGAGGGAACGCGGGGAAGTGAAACATCTCAGTACCCGCAGGAAGAGAAAACAACCGTGATTCCGGGAGTAGTGGCGAGCGAAACCGGATGAGGCCAAACCGTATGCGTGTGATACCCGGCAGGGGTTGCGTATACGGGGTTGTGGGATCTCTTTTTCATAGTCTGCCGGCTGTGAGACGAGTCAGAAACCGTATGGATAGGCGAAGGACATGCGAAAGGTCCGGCGTAGAGGGTAAGACCCCCGTAGCTGAAATCTGTGCGGCTCGTTTAAGAGACACCCAAGTAGCACGGGGCCCGAGAAATCCCGTGTGAATCTGGCGGGACCACCCGTTAAGCCTAAATATTCCCTGGTGACCGATAGCGGATAGTACCGTGAGGGAATGGTGAAAAGTACCGCGGGAGCGGAGTGAAATAGTACCTGAAACCGTGTGCCTACAAGCCGTGGGAGCGTCGCGCATCGAGTTTACTCGGTGCGTCGTGACTGCGTGCCTTTTGAAGAATGAGCCTGCGAGTTTGCGGTGTGTTGCGAGGTTAACCCGTGTGGGGAAGCCGTAGCGAAAGCGAGTCCGAATAGGGCGATTGAGTAGCGCGCCCAAGACCCGAAGCGGAGTGATCTAGCCATGGGCAGGTTGAAGCGGAGGTAAGACTTCGTGGAGGACCGAACCCACCAGGGTTGAAAACCTGGGGGATGACCTGTGGTTAGGGGTGAAAGGCCAATCAAACTCCGTGATAGCTGGTTCTCCCCGAAATGCATTTAGGTGCAGCGTCGTGTGTTTCTTGCCGGAGGTAGAGCACTGGATAGGCGATGGGCCCTACCGGGTTACTGACCTTAGCCAAACTCCGAATGCCGGTAAGTGAGAGCGCGGCAGTGAGACTGTGGGGGATAAGCTCCATGGTCGAGAGGGAAACAGCCCAGAGCATCGACTAAGGCCCCTAAGCGTACGCTAAGTGGGAAAGGATGTGGAGTCGCAGAGACAACCAGGAGGTTGGCTTAGAAGCAGCCACCCTTGAAAGAGTGCGTAATAGCTCACTGGTCAAGTGATTCCGCGCCGACAATGTAGCGGGGCTCAAGCGTACCGCCGAAGTCGTGTCATTGCAGCATGAGGGCCAACGCCCGCTGTGATGGGTAGGGGAGCGTCGTGTGCCGGGTGAAGCAGCCGCGGAAGCGAGTTGTGGACGGTTCACGAGTGAGAATGCAGGCATGAGTAGCGATACACACGTGGGAAACGTGTGCGCCGATTGACTAAGGGTTCCTGGGTCAAGCTGATCTGCCCAGGGTAAGTCGGGACCTAAGGCGAGGCCGACAGGCGTAGTCGATGGACAACCGGTTGATATTCCGGTACCCGCTTTGAAACGCCCAATACTGAATCAGGCGATGCTAAGTCCGTGAAGCCGCCCTGAGCTCTTCGGAGCGTAGGGGAGTGGTGGAGCCGACGATCCAGACTTGTAGTAGGTAAGCGATGGGGTGACGCAGGAAGGTAGTCCAGCCCGGGCGGTGGTTGTCCCGGGGTAAGGGTGTAGGCCGTGTGATAGGCAAATCCGTCACACGTTAAGGCTGAGACCTGATGCCGAGCCGATTGTGGTGAAGTGGATGATCCTATGCTGTCGAGAAAAGCCTCTAGCGAGTTTCATGGCGGCCCGTACCCTAAACCGACTCAGGTGGTCAGGTAGAGAATACCGAGGCGTTCGGGTGAACTATGGTTAAGGAACTCGGCAAAATGCCCCCGTAACTTCGGGAGAAGGGGGGCCATTTCCGGTGATGGAATTTACTTCCTGAGCTGGGGGTGGCCGCAGAGACCAGCGAGAAGCGACTGTTTACTAAAAACACAGGTCCGTGCGAAGCCGTAAGGCGATGTATACGGACTGACGCCTGCCCGGTGCTGGAACGTTAAGGGGACCGGTTAGCTCCATTTCGGTGGGGCGAAGCTGAGAACTTAAGCGCCAGTAAACGGCGGTGGTAACTATAACCATCCTAAGGTAGCGAAATTCCTTGTCGGGTAAGTTCCGACCTGCACGAATGGCGTAACGACTTCTCGACTGTCTCAACCATAGGCCCGGTGAAATTGCACTACGAGTAAAGATGCTCGTTTCGCGCAGCAGGACGGAAAGACCCCGGGACCTTTACTATAGCTTGATATTGGTGTTCGGTTCGGCTTGTGTAGGATAGGTGGGAGACTGTGAAGTCATGGCGCCAGCCATGGTGGAGTCGTCGTTGAAATACCACTCTGGTCGTGCTGGATGTCTAACCTGGGTCCGTGATCCGGATCAGGGACAGTGTCTGGTGGGTAGTTTAACTGGGGCGGTTGCCTCCTAAAGAGTAACGGAGGCGCCCAAAGGTTCCCTCAGCCTGGTTGGCAATCAGGTGTTGAGTGTAAGTGCACAAGGGAGCTTGACTGTGAGACCGACGGGTCGAGCAGGGACGAAAGTCGGGACTAGTGATCCGGCGGTGGCTTGTGGAAGCGCCGTCGCTCAACGGATAAAAGGTACCCCGGGGATAACAGGCTGATCTTCCCCAAGAGTCCATATCGACGGGATGGTTTGGCACCTCGATGTCGGCTCGTCGCATCCTGGGGCTGGAGTCGGTCCCAAGGGTTGGGCTGTTCGCCCATTAAAGCGGTACGCGAGCTGGGTTTAGAACGTCGTGAGACAGTTCGGTCCCTATCCGCTGCGCGCGTAGGAGTCTTGAGAAGGGCTGTCCCTAGTACGAGAGGACCGGGACGGACGAACCTCTGGTGTGCCAGTTGTCCTGCCAAGGGCATGGCTGGTTGGCTACGTTCGGGAGGGATAACCGCTGAAAGCATCTAAGCGGGAAGCCTGCTTCGAGATGAGGACTCCCACCCACTTGATGGGGTAAGGCTCCCAGTAGACGACTGGGTTGATAGGCCAGGTGTGGAAGACCGGTAACGGTTGGAGCTGACTGGTACTAATAGGCCGAGGGCTTGTCCTCAGTTGCTCGCGTCCACTGTGTTAGTTCTGAAGTAACGAACA
>NZ_JOFL01000054.1 GCF_000719265.1 Streptomyces roseoverticillatus
CGTTCTCTGGGGTTTCGGCAGTTGCTGTCTGACGTAGTACCCATATCCCCCATCTGGTGGTGTTAAAGGGGTTCTTTGGGGGTGTAGCTCTGCGGTGGATCGTAGTGACCGGTCTATGACGTAGAGGTACAAGTGCGCACATTCCCCATCCATATGCCGTCAGGCACCAAGTACTGGACCGTCGTGAACGACGAGCTCGAAGTGGTTGCTGATGCCGACCGCTTCTTGAGAGAAGTCCGGCTGGCCCGCGGCCGAGCCGAATCGACAACGAAGGCGTACGCCGAGGGCCTGTCCTTGTTCCTTCGCTGGTGCGACCGCACGGGGCGGGACTGGCGGACCGCAGCCCGGGACATGGGACTGTTCATGCTCTGGCTGCGGTGGACGCCGGGCAACGGCGGTCAGCAGCAGGTGGTGGTGCCGGGGCCGGGGGCTAAGCCGGTCCGTGGAGACACGCGGATCAATAAGGTGCTCACGGCCGTGCGGATGTTCCTGGTCTACGCGGTGGTGAACAAGGTGGCGCCGGCCTGGGTGATCGAGCAGATCTACGAACTGGGCGATGACCGCGACCTGCCGATGGCGGCGAGGGGCGAGAGCGGTGGGATGCGCTACCGGCTCCGGGCCCGCCACCGGCTGCAAGAGCCGGAGACAGCGATCGACCGCGCCAGTGATGAGGAAGTCGTGGCGATGTTCCTGGCCTGCCGTTCGGCGAGGGACCGGCTGGTCATGCTGCTGCTCTCGCGGGTGGGCCTGCGTCCGGGGCAGACCGCGGGGCTGCACCGCTGCGACGCTCACATGCTGATGGACTCCCGCTCTTTGGGCTGCGACGTCGAGGGGGCCCACCTGCACGTCATCCGGCGGCAGAACATCAACGGCGCCTGGTCGAAGTCGAAGAAGTCGTGGGTCATGCCGGTGGACTTCCTGGTGGTGCAGGCTTTCGACCAGTACGCGCTGGAGCGTCACGAGGTCCTGGGGGCTGGCGGCAGCGACTTCGTGCTGGTGAATCTCTTCCGCCCGCCGTTCGGCTCGCCCATGACGACCGAAGCGATCGGGGAACTGTGTGAGTCGTTGTCCCGACGGGCGGGCCTGGGCCGACGGGTCGGGCCGCGGATGTGTCGGCACGCGATGGCCAGCAACGTCGTCGACGCCGGCGGCAAGTGGGACGAGGTCCAGGCCCTGCTCGGGCAGAAGAACCCGGCCTCGCCGCAGCCCTATCTGCACCCGAAGCCCTCCCGGCTCCGCGAGGCGGTTGAACGTGTTCCCTCCCCGCGTCTGCCCCTGGGCGGTGACGTCCAGTGAGCCTGGCTATCGCCACACCGCAGCCAGCTGAGGAAGACGCGGCCGTCACGGCCCTCATGGCCGCCGTCCAGCCCGACTTCCTGCAACTGCTCGGCTGGGACGCCGAGGTCCGCTTCCTGGTCTTTCCTCGTTCCCACCCGCAGTTCAGTGACTCTGAGTGCCTGGTGAACGGCTGCGACAAGATGATCTACTACCCCTCCCAGAAGGGCCTGTGCTCGGGCTGCACAAGGCGCTGGAAGGCTAGTGATCTGCCCCTTGAGGAGTTCGTGGTCACCGCCAAGCGGTATTGGAGGGCCACTGGCGTCATCCCATGCCGGGTTCCCCAGTGCGAGCGGGCGGGGAAGAACAGGCCCTCGCCCCTTTGCGCGACTCACCTCTATCAACAGCGCAAGATCCACAAGCTGCCGCTGGAGGACTACCTCGCCCTCCCCGAAGTGCGGCCACTGCCAACCTTTGGCCCCTGTTTGGTCGCCGCCTGCGACCGGCAGCGCGACTACCTCAACGGCTACTGCCAGGCTCACGCCCAGCGGCGACGCATTGACCAGCGCAAAGGCACCTTCGGCGACGAGGACCAGTGGCGGCGGACCACCAGGGCTGTTTCGGAGAGCGGTCGTGTCAGCCTGCGGGGCCTGCCGGACCGGGTGGTCGCCGAGATTCTCTACGGCCTTCAGCAACGGGTCGCTGAAGGTCTTCGGCACAAGGACTACGTGCTGCGTTCAGTGGCGAATGCCGCTCGCGCCCAGCAGGTGACTGCGCTGGACGAACTCACGGTTGGCGGCCTGAACAGGCACGACAAAACGCTGGTCAAGAACTTCATCAAGCACATCGGCCGTTTCGGCCTGTCCCCAGAGACCGAGCGCCACAAAGACGTCTGGGACGCCACTGCCTTCGGCCTAAGCGGCAGGCTCTCCTTCGAGAAGATCACCCAGAGGTGGCTACGGGAAGCGACTCAGGCATGGGCCATCGATGACATCCCTCGGCGCCGGGGCAAGAACCGCCGCCGTGTTGTCCAAAGCCGCATCAACTCCCTCGTCCGTCTCTCCGAGAGCCTCCGGCTCAACCGCCCCGATCACGGGGACGACCTGCGGCTGCTCGGCCGCGACGATGTGATCGCCTTCCTGAACCGGCTGTGGTTCCTCGACGAACAGGGTGAGCTCTCGATCCACACCCATGTCTCGATCGCCCGGGACGCCCGCCGGTTGCTGGTTCGGATGCGGACCTTGGGCCTGACCCAGCCGGGCCAGACTCTGCACGGACTGCCGGACGACTTCGCGCTACGAGAAGAGGACATCCCCGACGATCCCGAGGACTCCGAGGCCGGTCGCGACCTGCCGCCGGAGGTCATGCGGCAGCTCTGCGACAACCTCGACTCCCTTGAGGAGATCTCGACCCCCGACATCCGCACCGGGGTCGAACTGATCATCGACACCGGACGGCGGCCCGATGAGATCTGCAAACTGCCGCTGGAGTGCCTCGACCGGGACGAGGACGGCAGCCCCGTGCTGGTCTATGACAACTTCAAGTCGCTTCGCAACGCGCGCCGCCTGCCCATCGCCGGCGCGACCGCCGCATTGATCATCAAGCAGCAGGGCCGCGTCCGCGCGCGCTTCCCGGACGCACCGCCCGCCAAGCTCAAGCTCTTCGCCGCTCTGGTGGCCAACCCCTACGGCACGAAGGCGATGACATCGCAGTGGCTCTCCACCCAGCATCGGGTCTGGGTCAACTCCTTGCCCAACTTCTTCCTCCCCACGGTGGTGGAGGAGGACGGCGAGCGCGTCACCAGGATGCTGCCATTCGACAAGGAGAAGATCTTCCCCTACGCCTACCGGCATACCTACGCCCAGCGGCATGCCGATGCCGGCGTCCCCGTCGACGTCCTGCAATCGCTCATGGACCACAACCAGGCATCGACCACGCAGCAGTACTACCGGGTCGGGGAGAAGCGCCGACGCGAGGCGGTCGAGCGCGTCACGGCCATGCAGTTCGACCGGCACGGCAGCCGTGTCTGGCGGCAAGCGAAGACCCTGCTGGACTCCGAGCATGTCCGCCGGGCAGTCGGTTCAGTCCAGGTCCCTTACGGCGTCTGCACCGAGCCATCGAACGTCGCTGCCGGCGGAGGAGACTGCCCCGTCCGCTTCCGCTGTGTCGGCTGCGGCCACTTCCGCACGGACATCTCCTACCTTCCCGACCTAGAGGCATACCTCGCCGACCTGCTCAAAAACCGCGAACGCCTTGCCGCCTTCGTCGACGCCGATACCTGGGCCAAGGCCGAGGCCATGCCCTCAGACGAGGAAATCGCCCGCGTCCGGCGCCTGGTCCAGCGCGTCCGCGCTGACCTCGACGAGCTCACCGACGAGGACCGGGCCCAGATCCAGGAAGCGGTCACCCTGGTCCGCCGCGGCCGCACCGTCTCCCTGGGCATGCCCCGCGTCCCCCAGCCCAGCCCCGACCTCCGCCCCAGCAGGACCACATGACCAACTCCATGATCGACGGGCGGCGGGCCGACTCGGCCCGCCGCCGCGAACGCGTCCTCAAAGCCCTCGACACCCTGCTGCGAGGCGGCCAGGACATCACCGTCTCCGGCCTCGCCCGCGCGGCGAAAGTGGACCGCACATTCCTCTATCGCCACCGGGACCTGCTCGAACGTGCCCACGCCGCCGCCACCGCGCCGCTAGAGGAGGGCCGCGTCGCAGCAGTCAGCCGGGCTTCCCTGCAAGCCGACCTGGCCAACGCTCTGGACCGAAATCGACGCCTTGAGAGCAGAGTCCGTCAACTCGAAAAGCGCCTCTCCGATGAGCTGGGCCAAACAGCGTGGAAAGAGTCCGGCCTCGGGGCGGCAGCTGATATTGACCAGCTTCAGCGACGAATCACGACGCTGGAGCAGCACGTCACCGATCTCCAGGGCCAGCTTGGGCAGCGCAACGAAGAGCTGGAAGCGGCTCGCTCTATGAACCGCGAACTAACGATTCTCATCAATCAGAAATCGGCCCCACCGAGATAGCAGTCCATTCCGGACCCGCGCTCTCGCCTGTGACAGCAAGGGCCCGAAGATCGCCATCGAGAGAATTGCGCAAGCCGGGAAGATCAATCCCTCTTGCGCTTCACATTCTCTAGTCGGCTAGGTTACGCTGGCATCTGTTTCGGCTACCCGGCAAAGGGCTAAGCCGAGCGAGTGCGAACGAGGACAGTCGTCCGCACCCATTGGCCCCCCGAGGGCGCATCAGCACCTGGTCACGCCTCTTCTCTGATCGCTTGGATGATCAGGATGAGCTCCGGTCCGGCGATGATGATGCCGACTATCACCACCGCGAGAACTGCTATGAGCGCACCCCAGCGAGCGGGGTGACCGAGTAGCCACCGCAGGAAGCCCAGCATAAGGCCCAAGGTGTCCACCTCCTTCCTGTGTGAGGAGATACAAAAATGCCCCGACCTGGATGGGCTTTCCGTGTCGTCACTGGGACAACTCGGGAGTTCCATCAGGCCGGGGCTTGCTCGGGATGAGAGATAGCCTCCATCGCCTTCACGTATGCTCGACACGTTCACCCTACCTCCGGCACACCCCGAAGTCACGCTTGATCGAAAGTCTTTGTCAAGGGAATACCTAGGATCGCTCACTATTCCGAGGTAAATCACCAGGAATTCACAGGAGATCCTCACGCCTCGCCGGAGCCGGGGATGCCATGCCTCAGCCCGAGAAAATCGTCAGTCGATGCACGGCTCGCCGAAGTCATGGAAAGCCAATCGGTACATCGTCGAATCGCAGCGCCTGACACCGCTTCGCCCCCAGATCACCCTGACCGGGGATAGACCCACAGCTGTTGCACTGACTACGCTCTTCCACACCGGCGTTGAGCTGCACCGATGCCTAACTGGCTGTCAGGGCAACAGGACGCAGCCCCAGAGAAGCGG
>NZ_JOFL01000055.1 GCF_000719265.1 Streptomyces roseoverticillatus
CGGCTTCCTCTTCATCATGTCCGTCTCCGACGGATCCTCGCTGGCCGTGCTGGCACACCCCGAGTGCGACATCGGCCTCGTCGGCTACGAGATGGCCCTCCTCGTCGACCGCGCGGGCAACGTCCTCACCCCGGACCTCCGCGCCGAGCTCCAGGGCAGCCTGCTGAACTGACCGATGTTTCCTGCTGATCCCGTCCGACCGTACGGCCGAAAACCCCCCACCGGCCCGCGCTCGACGGCATTATTGCCAGTCCTGCTGTCCCGTCCGGAGGATTCATGACCCCGCCCGCCTCGCCCGGCCCGTACGGTGCCTCTCATCACGCGCCGTACGGGAGTGAAGGCGAAGAGCCGCTGATCCGCCCCTACGCCATGACGGGCGGCCGCACCCGGCCGCGCTACCAGCTGGCCATCGAGGCGCTGGTCAGCTCCACGGCCGACCCGGCCGTGCTCGGGACCCTGCTCCCCGAGCACCAGCGCATCTGCCACCTGTGCCGCGAGGTCAAGTCGGTCGCCGAGGTCTCGGCGCTGCTGAACATGCCGCTCGGCGTGGCGCGCATTCTGGTCGCGGACCTGGCGGAGGCCGGCATGGTGGCGATCCACCAGCCGGGCGGCAGCGGCGAGTCCGGCGGGACGCCGGATGTGACACTGCTCGAAAGGGTGCTCAGTGGACTTCGGAAGCTCTAGCGGGGGGATGGGTGGTGGCGGCACGGGCCGTTCCACCACCTCCGCGAAGATCGTGGTGGCGGGCGGCTTCGGCGTGGGCAAGACCACGTTCGTCGGTGCGGTCTCGGAAATCAGTCCGCTGCGCACCGAAGCCGTCATGACCTCCGCCTCGGCGGGGATCGACGATCTGAGCCACGTTCAGGACAAGACCACGACGACCGTGGCGATGGATTTCGGCCGTATCACCCTCGATGACGACCTGATCCTCTATCTGTTCGGTACGCCCGGTCAGGACCGCTTCTGGTTCATGTGGGACGACCTCGTGCGCGGCGCCATCGGCGCCGTCGTCCTGGTCGACACCCGCCGACTCGCCGACTGCTTCGCAACGAGGCGAAGAGCACGCTGATCACTTTGGTCGAGCACGCTCTGATGGCCCGGCTGAAGTAGCTCTTCGGTGGCTGTTCGTCAGAAACTTCCGGCACGTCACGCGTCACGTACATTGCCCCGTACGACGCCGTCCCGGGGTTGTGGCATTGGACACGACCCGGCCCGGAGTTCATAACGTTTCGACAGAGAATCGGCCGGACGCGGCAACAGACCGCGTTCGGCCGACTTCACTCTGCGCACATGTCGCCCGCCATTTGGCGCCGCTCGCTCTTAATGCCCGTTTTATGTCGGGCAAATCGAGTGGCCTGGCGGGAGCCCCCGCTGTTTGGAATGCGCACCCCCGACGTGCTGGAATTCCAGGAACTGAGCAGTAACGGCTCAGTTCGAAAAACGGCACACACCCAGGGTGCCGACGCCGAGAGGTTTTGGTCGAGTGACGCGCAGAAAGACGGGCGCCGCACAGCAGACGCAGGACGGGCGAGGCAACTTCACCCCGCCGTCACGCGCAGCGGTGCCGCCTTCGGCTTCCCCTGCTTCCGGCGTGCCCGAGACCCCGGCTCCCGCCGCGGGCTCCGGCGGCCGGTTCTCACCCCGCAACTGGCGGGTGCCCACCCGCCTGAACGCGATCCTGCTCATCCCCGTGATCGTGGCCCTCGTCTTCGGCGGCCTCGACGTGAAGGGATCGGTCGACACCTGGGAGGAGGCGAAGGACGCCGCGAACACCGCGCGAGTGGTGCGCTCCGCGGCCACCTACGCCCACGCGGTGATCGACGAGCGCGACCTGACGGCCAAGCCGCTCCTGACTGGTCACCGCGACGACCCGGTCATCAAGAAGACCCAGGACGCGACGGACGCCGCCCGCGCGGAGTTCGACAAGACCGTCAAGGACATGCCGGACACGCCGGCGCTGCGCCGCCGCATCAAGCTCTTCCGCGAGGCCGAGGCCACCCTGCCCGACCTCCGCAAGGCCGCCTACACATCCAAGCTGCCCGGGGTGAAGACCGAGGACGGCTACGGCGCCATCCAGCGTCCCCTCATGGCCTTCGCCAACGAGCTGGGCTCCGGTCTGGGCACCGACAACGTCGTCTCGTACGGCCGCATGGTCTACGCCGTCTCGCTGGCCAAGGCCGCCGAGTCGCTGCAGCGCTCCATCGGCACCCACCTGCTCGTCGAGGGCAACGCCGACCCGAAGGAGCAGCAGCTCCAGCGGACGTCGTTCTCCTCCTACTACTTCCTCGAGTACATCGCCCGCGCCGAGTACGACGCGAGCGGCACCGAGGACGACATCAGCCGGCTCAACGACGCCATCGCCACGAAGGCGAAGTCGTCGGAGCAGGAGAAGATCGCCGGCGCCATCATGGCCGGCAAGACGCAGAAGCAGCTGGAGACCGCGGGCATCACGGCCGACGGCTGGCTCGACGCCTCCACGGCGAAGTTCGACGCGTACCGCTCGGTCGAGACGTACCTGACCGACAAGGCGGTGGACGAGGCCGAGAAGATCTCCTCCGACGCCCAGCGCGACGCGATCGTCAACTCCTCGATCATGGTCGTGGCCCTGCTGCTCGCCTTCTTCGTGGCCGGCATGATGGCCCGCTCCATGAGCCGCAACATGCGCCACCTGCGGCGCGCCGCCTTCGACGTGGCCGAGCAGCGCCTGCCGGCGCTGGTTGACCAGCTGTCGCGGACCGACCCGGGCCGGGTCGACACCCGGGTCCAGCCGATCCCGATCACCACCCGGGACGAGATCGGCGAGGTCGCCCGCGCCTTCGACCAGGTCCACCGCGAGGCCGTCCGGCTCGCCGCCGAGCAGGCCCTGCTCCGTGGCAACGTCAACGCGATCTTCACCAACCTCTCGCGCCGCAACCAGAGCCTCATCGAGGGTCAGCTGACCCTGATCACGGAGCTCGAGGAGCACGAGGCGGACCCGGACCAGCTGGAGAACCTCTTCCGCCTGGACCACCTGGCCACCCGCATGCGCCGCAACGGCGAGAACCTCCTGGTCCTCGCCGGCGAGGAGCCCGGCCGCAGCTGGGACCAGCCGGTCCCGCTGGTGGACGTGCTGCGCGCCGCCTCCTCCGAGGTGGAGGCCTACGAGCGCATCGAGCTCTCGGGCGTCCCGGAGGCGGACATCCACGGCCTCGCCGTGACCGACCTCGTCCACCTGCTGGCCGAGCTCCTGGAGAACGCCACCACGTTCTCCTCCCCGCACACCAAGGTGCGCGTCACCGCGACGCGGCTGCCCGACGGCCGCGTGATGGTCGAGATCCACGACAAGGGCATCGGCCTGACCGCCGAGGACTTCGCGGACATCAACCACAAGCTGGCCAACCCGCCGACCGTGGACGCCGCGATCTCCCAGCGCATGGGCCTGTTCGTGGTCGGCCGCCTGGCGGGGCGGCACGGCATCCGGGTCCAGCTGCGTCCCTCGGGCGAGCAGGCCGGCACGACCTCGCTGGTCATGCTGCCGGACCGGATCACCCACGGTGGCGGTGGCGAGGACGAGCTGTCCCCCGACAGCTTCACGGTCTCGCAGATGGTCCCGGAGCAGCCGCAGCAGCCGCAGCAGCCGCAGCCCGGTCAGGCGCCCGCCATGGGCCGCATGCGGACCGCGGCGGAGCTGGGCTTCGACGACTCCCGCTACGACCAGCAGGGCAGCACGGCGAACGCCCCGCTCGACCCGGTGAACCGTTCGCGGCTCCGCGAGGAGCGGCGCGCGGCGCTGGAGGCCGCGTCCGACAACCGCCCGCTGTTCCGCGACGAGGTGCCCCAGCAGCACGAGCAGCAGCAGCCGCAGTTCGAGCAGCAGCCGTACGAGCAGCAGGGTCACCAGCACACCGAGCAGTTCCCGGCGATCGGCGACCAGCCGTACGAGGAGTCGTACGACCGGTCGTACGAGCAGCAGGCGCAAGCCGGCTACCAGGACTCCGGTTACCCGGAGCAGGAGTACGCCGAGCAGGGCTACGCGGACGCCGGTTACCCGCAGCAGCAGTCGTACGGGGAGACCACCGGTCAGACCCGGAGCGACGTCTGGCAGCAGCCTGGTACGTACCAGGACGGCATGCAGCAGGGTTACGGTGCGGATTCGGAATCACTGCCGCCCGCTGACACGGCGCAGCCCGAGCGCGTAGAGTTCGACCGTCCGGGCCCCGCTTCGAGCGGCTCCCACTCGCTGACCGGGTCCGGTCTGCCGCGCCGCGCGACGCAGTGGCAGCAGTCCGAGTCTGTCGAAGAGGCCGCGGGGGCCGGCGAACCGGAGCAGCCCCAGCAGGACGTCCCACAGCAGCCTCACGAGGGTGACAACCCCGACTGGCGATCGGAAAACGACGAGCGCTGGCAGCGTGCCGAGCAGCTCCGGGATCCGAAAGCCGGTGGAGTGACCCCTTCCGGACTGCCCCGCCGAGTGCCCAAGGCCAATCTGATCGAGGGCAAGGCGGCGCAGACGCCGCAGGGCGGACCCCAGATATCCCGTGCCCCTGAGGACGTACGCGGCCGGCTGAGCAATCTCCGCCGCGGCGTCCAGCAGGGGCGCACCGTGGGAGCCGACAGCGGTTCGGCCACCACACAGCAGCATGAGCAACACGACCAGGGCTTCGGCCCCGGCGGCACCTACGATCAGGAGCGTTAGTGTGAGCCCGATGAGCCAGGCGGCGCAGAACCTGAACTGGTTGATCACCAGTTTCGTGGAGAACACCCCAGGGGTGTCCCACACCGTCGTGGTCTCCGCCGACGGACTCCTTCTGGCGATGTCCGAAGGGTTCCCGAGGGACCGCGCCGACCAGCTGGCGGCCGTTGCCTCCGGCCTGACCTCGCTGACCGCCGGAGCCTCCCGCATCTTCGAAGGCGGCGCCGTCAACCAGACCGTGGTCGAAATGGAGCGCGGCTTCCTCTTCATCATGTCCGTCTCCGACGGATCCTCGCTGGCCGTGCTGGCACACCCCGAGTGCG
>NZ_JOFL01000056.1 GCF_000719265.1 Streptomyces roseoverticillatus
CCGTATATTTACGGGCCCGTTGCCGTAGACGTCGAGGGTGCCCCGGTATTGGGCCCACAAATACACGTCAGCGCCCCGGACCCCCACCCCTGCGCCCCCGCCCGCGAGACCGACGCGCGGGCCACCCGCGTAGATCTCCAGTGGCCGGCCCGTCTGCCTGACGGCGGCCGGCACGGCTTCACTCCCGAGCACAGGGCGCGTCTGGAAGCAGCGCTCCCTGGTATTGCCAGAAGGGTTGTGGGCAGCTGTTCCGCTGGGGCGGAACGGGTGGGCACAACCCGGCCGGCAGACGGCAACGGCGATCGCACCGCGCGGCGCGTCCTCGTCCTCGGTACCGAGGAGCTGATGTACACCCCCCTGCGCCTCGCGCAGGCACTGGAGACCGCCCTCGGCGACGCGGCGGACGTCCGTTTCTCCACGACCACCCGGTCACCCGTCCTCCCCGTGGACGACCCGGGCTACGCGATCCGATCGCGGATCACCTTCCCGGCGCACGACAACCCCGTGGACGGCCCCGGCCCCCGCTACGCGTACAACGTCGCCGGCGCCGGCTTCGACACGATCGTCGTCGTCGTCGATTCCCACGGTGACACCGCCGAACTGCACGCCCCCGGCGGCCTGCTCGACGCGGTCGCCCCGCACGCGGAGCACGTCCTGCTCGCCGTCATCCCCTCCTACATACCTGAGAGCCCCATGCCCGAACCCCTGCGCGGCCCCGCCTTCTCCTCCTACGACCCCGAGGACGTCGGCTGGCTCCTCCAGGACCTGTCCGGCGTCGAGCTGGAGGCGCCCACCGAGGAGCGCGAGGAGGCGATCCAGAGCGGCGGCGCGCACTACGCCGAGTCGCTGCCCGTCGAGTACCAGCCCAGCGAGCAGTACCAGGCCCTCTACGAGGCCGCCCTGGGCGGCTCGGCGGACCGGATCGCCCGCGCCGTCGGTGCCGTCACCGAGACCGTGCTCGCCGAGCGGTCCCCCCGCCCCGTCCTCGTCTCGCTGGCCCGGGCCGGGACGCCCGTGGGCGTGCTGATGCGCCGCTGGGCCCGGTACGCGCACGGGCTGGACCTGCCGCACTACGCCGTCTCCATCGTCCGGGGCCGCGGCATCGACCCCGTCGCCCTGCGCTGGCTCGCCGCGCACCACGATCCGGCGGACGTCGTCTTCGTGGACGGGTGGACCGGCAAGGGCGCCATCACCCGTGAACTGGCCGCGGCGCTGGAGGAGTTCCCCGGCTTCGACCCGCGGATCGCCGTCCTCTCCGACCCCGGGCACTGCGTGGAGACCTTCGGCACCCGGGACGACTTCCTCATCCCGTCCGCCTGTCTCAACTCCACCGTCTCCGGCCTGGTCTCCCGCACCGTCCTGCGCTCCGACCTCGTCGGCCCGGACGACTTCCACGGCGCCAAGTTCTACCGCGAGCTGGCCGGTGCCGACGTGTCCCGCGCCTTCATCGACGCCGTCACCGCCCGCTTCGGCGAGGTGGAGGAGGGCGTGCGGCGGGACGCCAAGGAGCTCGCCGGCGCCGACCGCGCGCCCACCTGGGCCGGCTGGGCCGCCGTCGAGCGGATCAGCGAGGAGTACGGCATCGACGACGTGAACCTCGTCAAGCCGGGGGTGGGGGAGACCACCCGCGTGCTGCTGCGCCGCGTCCCGTGGAAGATCCTCGCCCAGCGCGGGGCCGGAGCGGACCTGGACCACGTACGCCTGCTGGCCGAGCAGCGCGGGGTGCCCGTCGAGGAGGTGGACGGCCTGCCGTACAGCTGCGTCGGCCTGATCCACCCCCGGTACACCCGCGGCGCGACCGGCGCCGACGGCAAGGCGGTCGCGAAGTGACCCTCCTCGTCGCCAGCGACCTCGACCGCACGCTCATCTACTCGGCCGCGGCGCTCGCCCTCGCCGGGCCCGACGCGCAGGCCCCGCGGCTGCTGTGCGTCGAGGTCTACGACCGCAAGCCGCTCTCGTACATGACCGAGACGGCGGCCGCCACGTACGCCGGGCTGGCCGCCGCCGTGCCCGTCGTGCCCACGACCACCCGGACGCGCGAGCAGTACGGGCGGATCCGCCTGCCCGGCCCTCCGCCCGCGTACGCGATCTGCGCCAACGGCGGCGAGCTCCTCGTCGACGGCGAGTCCGACCGCTCCTGGCGGGCCGGCGTGGAGCGGCGGATCGCCGCCGGGTGTGCGCCGCTCGCCGAGGTGCGCGAGCACCTCGTGCGGGCCGCCGACCCGGAGTGGCTGCTCAAGGAGCGCACCGCCGAGGACCTCTTCGCCTACCTCGTCGTGGAGCGGGCGAAGCTGCCCGACGGCTGGGTCGCGGAGCTCGCCGAGTGGGCCGGCGCCCGCGGCTGGAGCGTGTCGCTGCAGGGCCGCAAGCTCTACGCCGTGCCGCGCCCGCTCACCAAGAGCGCCGCGGTCGCGGAGGTCGCGCGGCGCGCCGGCGCCTCCGGGGTGCTCGCCGCCGGCGACTCGCTCCTCGACGCCGACCTGCTGCTGGCCGCCGGCCGCGGCTGGCGGCCCGGCCACGGCGAGCTCGCCGACACCGGCTGGTCCGCCCCGCACGTCACCGCCCTGGAGACACGGGGCGTGGCCGCGGGCGAGGAGATCCTGCGGGCTTTCGCGGACGCGGCGGCGTAGGCTCGTCCGCGGCCTTGTGCACGCCGTCGAGGAGGAACCCGTGACCGAGTTCAAAGGCACCGCGCTCACCCCCGAGTTGTACGCGTACGTCCTCGCCCACAACCCTCCGCTCGACCCCGTGCAGCGCGGCCTGGTCGAGACCACCCAGCGGGCGCTCCCCACGCACGCCGTCAAGCAGATCGCCGAGGAGCAGGTGCCGCTGCTGGCGTTCCTCGTACGGCTGACCGGGGCCCGGCACGTCGTGGAGGTCGGCACGTTCACCGGCCTGTCCGCGCTCGCCATGGCGCAGGCGCTGCCCGAGGGCGGCGCACTCGTCGCCCTGGACATCTCCGAGGAGTGGACCGCCTACGCCCGGCAGGCCTGGGAGCAGGCCGGCGTCGACGGCCGGATCGACCTGCGCATCGCGCCCGCCCTGGACTCCCTGCGGGCCATGCCCGCCGAACCCCACATCGACCTGGCGTTCCTCGACGCCGACAAGGACAACTACGTCAACTACTGGGAGGAGCTCGTTCCGCGGCTGCGCCCCGGCGGGCTGATCGTCGCCGACAACACCCTGATGATGGGCTCGGTCCTGGACCCGGAGAACCACCCCGCGGGCGCCCACGTACGGGAGTTCAACACGCACGTGGCGGCCGACAAGCGCATGGAGTCGGTCATGCTGACGGTGGCCGACGGCCTGACCCTGGCACGCAGGGTGGGCTAGGCGCAGCAACCGCCGCCGCAGCAGCCTCCGCCGCCCCCGCCCTGCGGCGCGGGCGCGGCGGAGGACCCACCCGTGACAGCAACGGCGGACAGCAGCTTCACCGTGTCCTCGTGCCCCGCGGGGCAGGTAGCGGGCGCGGACGACTCGGCCATGGGCCGAGACAGCTCGAAGGTGTCCCCACAGGAACGGCAACGGTACTCGTAACGAGGCATGCGGGCAGCATAGCCAGGGCGTCCGGAAGGCGGCGCCTTGTTCGTGCGGCGGGAGGCGGCGAGGCCGTACCGAATACGACGGGGCGCAGCTGTTCGCGACGGCGGGAGGTGGTGGGGGCGCAGGGGTGGGGGTCCGGGGCGCTGACGTGTATTTGTGGGCCCAATACCGGGGCCCCCTTGGAGGCCGCGGCAACGGGCCCGTAAATATACGGCCCCGCTCCCCCCGGATCTCCTGAACCACCCGGGAAACAGAAC
>NZ_JOFL01000057.1 GCF_000719265.1 Streptomyces roseoverticillatus
ACCAGCAGCAGACTCCGCACGCCGTGCTCCGCCACCAGATGACGCGCCACCACACGACCCAGACCACCCGTACCACCGGTGATCAACACCGTGCCGGAGGAACCCCAGACAGGCGTCCGCAGCTCCTGTGCCGGGACCCGGGCCAGCCGGGCCGCGAGAACCTGGCCGTCGCGCACCAGGAGCTGGGGTTCATCCGAAGCGAGGGCCTGCGACAGTACGGACGCATCGGCGCCACCGGCCAGATCCACCAGGACGAAACGGCCGGGGCTCTCCGACTGCGCCGACCGCACCAGACCCCACACAGCGGCACCGGCAAGGTCATCACCGGACACCGCACCCCGCGTCACGAACACCAGCCGCGCATCCGCGAACCGCTCGTCCGCCAGCCACGACTGCACGAGCCCCAACGCCCAGGCAGCCGCAGCATGCACGGATTCCACGGTTTCGGCGGTACCGGCGGCATGGCCGACCAGTACGGCCTCAGGGATGTCGGCTGCGGTGAGGGACTCCAGGTCCGTGGAGACCCGGAGCGGTTCACCGGCCGGACCAGCGTCGAGCGCGACGCGTTCGTCCGTGAGGGGGACGGGTACCCAGTCGAGCGTGAAGAGGGAGTCCCGGCCGCCCCCCGTCCGCAGCCGGCCGGCGGAGACCGGGCGCAGGATCAGCGACTCCACGGAGGCGACCGGCGCACCAGCCGAATCGGCCATCGCGATCGCCATTCCGCTCTCGGCACGGCGGATGCGGACACGAAGCCGCGAGGCGCCGGAGGCGTGGAGAGAAACACCGGTCCAGGAGAACGGGACGCGGCCCTCATCGTCTCCTTCGCCGAGCGCCGACGCGTGGAGCGCCGCGTCGAAGAGGGCCGGGTGCAGACCGTACGCACCACCGTCGACGCCCTCGGGAAGCCGGACCTCGGCGAAGACATCGTCGCCGAGCCGCCACGCGGCCTCCAGGCCCTGGAACGCCGGACCGTAGAAGAATCCGGAGTCCGCGAACCGCTCGTAGCAGCCCGCCGCATCAACGGGCTCGGCACCTGCGGGAGGCCAGGTCGTGGCGTCGAACGCCGGCGGTCGAACACCGCTCGCCAGTGATCCGGCGGCGTGCAGCGTCCAGGGCTCCTCGCCCTCACGCGAGTGCACCGCCACGGCCCGGCGATCCGCGTCGTCCGGCTCACCGACCCACACCTGCACCTGCACACCGGCACCCGAAGCCGGCAGGACGAGAGGCGCGGCGAGCGTCAGTTCCTCCAGCACATCACAGCCCACTTCGTCGGCCGCGCGCAGTGCCAGTTCCACCAATGCCGTCCCCGGCACCAGTACGGAGCCCATCACGACATGGTCAGCCAGCCACGGGTGCGATGAGGCCGAAAGCCGGCCCGTGAACAGCAGGCCGCCCGAGCCTGCCAGCTCCACCGCCGCGCCGAGCAGTGGATGCCCCGCCGACCCCAGACCCGCGAACCGCACGTCTCCGGAGCGCGCCACGCCGCCCGCGGGCCAGAACCGCTCACGCTGGAACGCGTACGTCGGCAGGTCCGCCCACCGGGCACCCGTACCGGCGAACACAGCCGCCCAGTCCACCCCGACACCTTGGACGTACAGCTGAGCCAAGGCCTCCAGGGCCGTCGTGTCCTCGGGCCGGTCCTTGCGCAGCACGGGTGCGAGCACGGCGTCTTCCGTGGTCGACTCCCGGGCCATGGCCGACAGGACGCCGTCCGGGCCGATCTCCAGGAAGCGCGTCACGCCCTCCGCGCTCAGAGCCCGCACGCCGTCCGCGAACCGTACGGCTTCGCGCACATGACGCACCCAGTAGCCGGCCGAGGACAGCTGCCCGGGCTCAGCGACCCGGCCCGTCACGTTCGACACCACCGGCACCACCGGCTCCCCGAACGCCAGCCCCGCCACAACCTCCCGGAACTCGTCCAGCATCGGCTCCATCAGCGGTGAATGGAAAGCGTGCGACACGCGCAACCTGCTGGTCCGGCGTCCCTCGGCTTCGAAGTGCGCCCGGACCGCCTCGACGGCGTTCTCCTCGCCGGAGACCACCACCGACGACGGACCGTTGACCGCCGCGATCGCGATGTCCTCGGTCAGATGCGGCAGCACCTCGGTTTCCGCCGCCTGGACCGCGACCATCGCGCCGCCGGCGGGCAGCGCCTGCATCAGCCGGCCCCGCGCCGCCACCAACGCGCACGCGTCCGCCAGCGAAAACACACCCGCCACATGCGCGGCGGCAACCTCGCCGATGGAGTGTCCGGCGACGAAGTCCGGTCGCACGCCCCAGGACTCCACCAGCCGGAACAACGCCACCTCGATCGCGAACAGCCCGGCCTGTGCGTACGCCGTTCGGTTCAGCAGCTCCGGATCGTCGCCCCAGACGACCTCCCGCACCGGACGCTCCAAGTGCTCGTCCAGCCCGGCACACACCGCGTCGAAGGCCTCCGCGAACACCGGGAACCGGGCATACAGCTCCCGGCCCATCCCCAGCCGCTGCGAACCCTGACCCGAGAACAGGAACGCCGGCTTCCCGGCACTCGCCGTGCCCACGACCACACCGGGGCCGTCCTCGCCGACCGCGACCGTCGACAGGGCGAGCATCACTTCGCTCCGGTCCGTACCCCGCACCACCGCGCGATGGGTGAAGCGCGACCGGCCCACGGCCAGTGAGTAGCCGATGTCCCGCGCGGGCAGCTCGTCGTGGGCCGCCACGAAGGACAGCAGGCGTGCCGCTTGGGCGCGCAGTGCCGCCTCGTTCCTGCCCGAGAGCACCAAGGGCAGCACTCCGGCCTCTGCCGCCGGCGCGTCCTCCACCGCTTCCGCCGGCTCGGGCTGTTCCAGGATGACGTGCGCGTTCGTCCCGCTGACGCCGAAGGATGAGACGCCCGCGCGGCGGCGCTCGGACGCCGGCCACTCGGCCGGTTCGGTGAGGAGCTCTACGGCGCCGGCCGACCAGTCCACGTGCGACGACGGCGCGTCGACGTGCAGGGTCTTCGGCAGGACGCCGTGGTGCATCGCCATCACCATCTTGATCACGCCGGCGACGCCCGAGGCGGCCTGGGCGTGACCGATGTTCGACTTCACCGTGCCGAGGAGCAACGGACGGTCTTCCGCCCGGTCCTGGCCGTACGTGGCGAGCAGTGCCTGGGCCTCGATCGGGTCGCCCAGCGTCGTGCCCGTGCCGTGCGCCTCCACCGCGTCCACATCCGCCGCCGACAACCCGGCGCTCGCCAGCGCCTGACGGATCACCCGCTGCTGCGACGGACCATTCGGCGCCGTCAGACCGTTCGACGCACCGTCCTGGTTCACGGCGCTGCCACGTACGACCGCGAGCACCCGGTGGCCGTTGCGCCGGGCATCCGACAAGCGCTCCAGCACCAGCATGCCCACGCCCTCGCCCCAGCCGACACCGTCGGCCGCGTCCGAGAACGCCTTGCACCGGCCGTCCGCCGACAATCCCCGCTGCCGCGAGAACTCCACGAACGTCGTCGGCGTCGACATCACCGTCACACCACCCGCCAGCGCCAGC
>NZ_JOFL01000058.1 GCF_000719265.1 Streptomyces roseoverticillatus
GGTTACGTCAGGAGTGCAAAGGAGGGTCCATGAGCGGATCCCGGTCTGAGGGTCGCCGTAGTTGTATGCAAGGTACCAGCTGCGGTACTGGGTGAAGGTGCTGTCATTGCTTATTAGGTTGTAACTGCGTTTCTTGCTGTCCTCTGTCAGGGGTTTGATCACCGGTTTCTTCTGAGGCTTCTCGACCTCGGGTTGCGCAGCGGGGGCGGCAGCTTCTGCCGCTGCCTCGGCCTCAGCGCGCTTCTCCTCCGCCCGTGTGGCAAAGGTGTCGCCGCGAATGGCATGATCGTTCATGTCCTCCACCGGCTGCATTGCCGCGGCTGCCGCGTTGGAGTTCTCTTCCGCGCCGCTGCCACTGTTGTTGCCGCCGCCTGCGCCATCCCCGCCCTGTTCGGTGTCATCTTTTAAGCTTGCCTGGTAGGCGTCCACATCCAACAGTGCGGGAATGTTACCACCCTCCAGGTCATCGTAGGTGATCCTAAAGCCCTCCTGGAAGGGTTGCCGCTTGCGGATGCCCAACAAGTTGCTCAGGCGGCTGTGGGTGAAGTCCACCCCGCATCCTGGCAGCAAAATGATGTCTGGATGGAAGGCTTCGTTTGTATATACCCCAGGCATGACAAGACCAGTGACTGGGTCAAACCCCAGTCTGAAGTTGCGGGTGTCAAACTTTACCCCGATGTCGCTTTCCAGAACCCCGTTCTGCCTGCCCACTTTCAAGTAGTGCTCCACGATCGCGTTGTTCATAAGGTCTATGGTCATGGTCTCGGAGTAGTTGCCCTCGGGCAGCGTGAACTCCACCCACTCATATTTCAGCTCCACCTGTTTGTCCTTAGTAAGCGAGCGCGACACCATCACCCGCGCCTTAAACTTATTGGTAAACATGAACTCGTTCACATTTGGCATGTTGGTATGCAGGATGGTTTTCAGGTCGCCGCCCCAGTGCGAACGGTCGTCAAGATTGATGGTCTGTGTGCTTGCCTCCCCCGGGCTGTAGTCATTGTTTTGAATGACCGTGGTTAGAAAGTTGCTGTGGTCGTTCTGGTAGTTCAGGGATGCCACATCCGTTGACTTGTTGTCCACAAGGTACACACGGGTGGTGTCGAATAGGGGTGCCAACTCAGAGTAACGGATGCTGTTTCTCCCCCCGGTAGGCCGCAGGTACCGCGGAGGCACAAACGGCGGGTCCAGGGGAGCATCGAAGGGGGAACCCAGCGCCGCCGCCACTGGCGCCGCGCTCACCACGCTCTCGTAGGAGGGAGGAGGACCTTCCTCATACATCGCCGCGCGCTGCATACTAAGGGGAATACAAGAAAACCAACGCTCGGTGCCATGGCCTTGGTGAGTTTTTTATTTTTCATCATTCTTTTTTTTTTTTTTTTTAAAACATTCTCCCCAGCCTGGGGCGAAGGTGCGCAAACGGGTTGCCACTCCCTCCCAAATCCAGGACGCTGCTGTCGTCTGCCGAGTCATCGTCCTCCCACACCAGACCCCGCTGACGGTCGTGCCTTTGACGACGGGTGGGCGGGCGCGGGCCGGGCACATCCCTGTGCTCCTGCGCATACGTCTTCCATCTACTCATCTTGTCCACTAGGCTCTCTATCCCGTTGTTGGGAAATGCCGGAGGCAGGTTCTTTTCGCGCTGCGGCTGCAGCAGCGAGTTGTTTAGGTACTCCTCCTCGCCCAGCAGGCGCGGGCGGGTGGTGCGAGTGCTGGTAAAAGACCCTATCAAGCTTGGAAATGGGCTACTCGCATCTGACCGCGGGGCCGCAGCGCCTAGATCGGACAAGCTGCTTGGCCTGCGGAAGCTTTCCTTTCGCAGCGCCGCCTCTGCCTGCTCGCGCTGTTGCAACTCTAGCAGGGTCTGCGGTTGCGGGGAAAACACGCTGTCGTCTATGTCGTCCCAGAGGAATCCATCGTTACCCTCGGGCACCTCAAATCCCCCGGTGTAGAAACCAGGGGGCGGTAGCCAGTGCGGGTTCAAGATGGCATTGGTGAAATACTCGGGGTTCACGGCGGCCGCGCGATGCAAGTAGTCCATTAGGCGATTGATAAACGGCCGGTTTGAGGCATACATGCCCGGTTCCATGTTGCGCGCGGTCATGTCCAGCGCCACGCTGGGCGTTACCCCGTCGCGCATCAGGTTAAGGCTCACGCTCTGCTGCACATAGCGCAAGATGCGCTCCTCCTCGCTGTTTAAACTGTGCAACGAGGGGATCTTCTGCCGCCGGTTGGTCAGCAGGTAGTTCAGGGTTGCCTCCAGGCTGCCCGTGTCCTCCTGCCCCAGCGCGCGGCTGACACTTGTAATCTCCTGGAAAGTATGCTCGTCCACATGCGCCTGACCTATGGCCTCGCGGTACAGTGTCAGCAAGTGACCTAGGTATGTGTCCCGGGACACGCTGCCACTGTCCGTGAAGGGCGCTATTAGCAGCAGCAACAGGCGCGAGTTGGGCGTCAGCAAGCTAGACACGGTCGCGCGGTCGCCTGTGGGAGCCCGCACCCCCCACAGCCCCTGCAAGTTCTTGAAAGCCTGGCTCAGGTTTACGGTCTGCAGGCCTTGTCTACTGGTCTGGAAAAAATAGTCTGGCCCGGACTGGTACACCTCACTTTGCGGTGTCTCAGTCACCATTAGCCGCAGTGCGCTCACAAAGTTGGTGTAGTCCTCCTGTCCCCGCGGCACGTTGGCGGGCTGTGTACTCAGGAAGGCGTTTAGTGCAACCATGGAGCCCAGGTTGCCCTGCTGCTGCGCGCGCTCACGCTGCGCCACGGCCTCGCGCACATCCCCCACCAGCCGGTCCAGGTTGGTCTGCACGTTGCCGCTGTTGTAACGAGCCACGCGCTGAAGCAGCGCGTCAGATCTCAGGCCGGCCTCATCGGGCCGGATGGCCCTGTTTT
>NZ_JOFL01000059.1 GCF_000719265.1 Streptomyces roseoverticillatus
CGGAACGCAGCGACTGAGCCGCCCAGTGCAACGCCACCAACGACGACGAACACGCCGTGTCCACCGTCACGGCCGGCCCCTCGAAGCCGAACGTGTACGACACCCGGCCCGAGGCCACACTGCCCGCGCTGCCGCTGCCGTAGCCCTCGAACTCGGGCCCGGAGAGGAGGTCGGCGTAGTCGTTGTACATGACGCCGGCGAAGACACCGGTCTGGCTGCCGCGCAGCGCGGCCGGGTCCATCCCGGCGCGTTCGAGGGCCTCCCACGTCGTCTCCAGCAGCAACCGCTGCTGCGAGTCCGTCGCCAAGGCCTCCCGGGGACTCATCCCGAAGAACGCCGGATCGAATTCCGCCGCCTCCGTCAGGAACCCGCCCGCACGGGTATAGCTCGTACCCGTGTGCTCGGGGTCGGGGTGGTAGACGGACTCCACGTCCCAGCCTCGGTCGGCCGGGAAGTCCGTCACCGCGTCCACGCCGTCGGACACCAGCCGCCACAGGTCCTCGGGCGAGGCGACACCGCCCGGGTAGCGGCAGCTCATGCCGACGATCACCACCGGGTCATCGGCCACGGCCACGGCCACCGGGGACACCGCACCGACCCCGGCCTCCTCCGCGCCGAACAACTCGTCCAGCAGGTGTCCGACCAGCGCGTCCGCCGTGGGGTAGTCGAAGACGGCAGTTGCCGAAAGGCGCAGCCCCGTCGCGTCGTTGATCCGGTTGCGCAACTCGACGGCGGTCAAGGAGTCGAAACCGAGGTCCCGGAAGGCCAGGGACGCGTCGACGTCCGCGGCTCCGGCGTGTCCGAGGACGGCCGCGATCCGCTCGCGCACCAGGTCCAGCAATGCCCTACGCCGCCCGTCCCCGGACAGCCCGGCCAGGCGCTGCACGAGACCGGAGTCACCGGTCGAACCGGACAGCGCTGCCGAGCGCCGAGTACGCGTACGGATCAGGCCGCGCAGGAGGGGCAGGGGTTCGCCCTGCGCACGGAGGGCGGTGAGGTCCAGGCGGACGGGGAGGACGGCCGGCTCGGCGGCGCCGAGTGCGGCGTCGAAGAGTGCCACGCCTTCCTCCGCGGAGAGCGGGGGCATTCCGGAGCGGGCCATGCGTACGAGGTCGGCCTCGGCGAGGGTGCCGGTCATGCCGCTGTCCTGGGACCACGGGCCCCACGCCAGCGACACGGCGGGGAGCCCTTGCGCCCGGCGGTGGCGGGCCAAGGCATCCAGGCCAGCACACCCGCGGTGTGCACGACGGAACGGACGGAGTGCCGGGCCACGAGTTCGGCCACGGCATCCCTGTCGGTCACATCGCACGCCTCGACGACGGCCTCCGCTCCCTGCCGCGCGAGCTCGGACACGAGCTCCTCAGCACCCTCGGCGGCCGGACCTCTGCGGCTCACCAGCAGCAGACTCCGCACGCCGTGCTCCGCCACCAGATGACGCGCCACCACACGACCCAGACCACCCGTACCACCGGTGATCAACACCGACCCCACACAGCGGCACCGGCAAGGTCATCACCGGACACCGCACCCCGCGTCACGAACACCAGCCGCGCATCCGCGAACCGCCCGTCCGCCAGCCACGACTGTACGAGCCCCAACGCCCAGGCCGTCGCGGCATGCACGGACTCCACCACGTCGGCAGGCTCTGCAGCCCAGGCGACCAGCACAGCCCCAGGGATCTCGGCTTCCGCCGAAGAATCCACGTCCGCATAGGTCCGGAACGGTTCTCCGTCCGCATCAGTGCCCAACGCAACACGTTCTTCCGTGAGCGGCACCGGCACCCAGTCGAGCGTGAAGAGGGAGTCCCGGCCACCGGTTCGCAGCTGATCGGCGGAGACCGGACGTACGACGAGCGAGTCCACAGAGGCGACCGGAGCTCCGGCCGGATCCGTGATCGCGATCGAAGCGCCGCCGTCGGCGTGGCGGATCCGGACGCGCACCTGCGAGGCGCCCGAGGCGTGCAAGGACACGCCGCTCCACGAGAAGGGGACGGTGCCTTCGGTGTTCTCACCGACTGCCATCGACGCGTGCAACGCCGCGTCGAAGAGGGCCGGGTGGAGACCGTAGGCGGTGCCGTCGGTTCCTTCCGGCAGCCGCACCTCGGCATAGATGTTCTCGCCGTCCTGCCAGGCTGCCCGGAGGCCCTGGAACGCCGGGCCGTACGCGAGCCCGCTTTCCGCGAACCGCTCGTAACAGTCCGCCACATCGACGGGTTCAGCGCCGGCCGGGGGCCACACCGACGTGTCGAACGCCGGCGGTTCCGCGCCTGTGGTCACGGCGCCGCTCGCGTGCAGCGTCCACAACTCCTCGCCCTCGCGCCCATGCAGGGCCACCGAACGGCGACCGGAATCGTCCGGCTCGCCGACCCACACCTGCACCTGCACACCAGCACCCGAAGCAGGCAGCACGAGAGGCGCGGCGAGCGTCAGCTCCTCCAGCAGATCACAGCCGACCTCATCAGCAGCACGCAGCACCACCTCCACCAGCGCCGTACCCGGCACCAGCACAGAACCCATCACCACATGATCCGCCAGCCACGGATGCCGAGCGCTGGAAGGCGTACGTCGGCAGGTCCACCCGGCGGGCGCCGGTGCCGGCGAACACCGCCTCCCAGTCGACCGGCACGCCTTGGACGTGCATCCGGGCCAGTGCCGTGAGCAGCGCCCGGTCCTCGGCGCGTTCCTTGCGCAGTACGGGGGTGACCATGGCACCCTCCGGCGCGGACTCCGCGGCGAGGGCGGAGAGGGCGCCGTCGGGGCCGATCTCCAGGAACGCGGTCACGCCGTGGGCCACCAGCGTGCGCACACCGTCGGCGAACCGTACGGCCTCGCGGACATGGCGGACCCAGTACTCCGCCGAGCCCAGCTGCTCGGCGGTCGCGGGCTCGCCGGTGACGTTCGAGACGAGCGAGATGGCGGGCGCAGCGTACGTCACGCGCTCGGCGACGGCGCGGAAGTCGTCCAGCATCGGTTCCATCAGCGGCGAATGGAACGCGTGCGAGACCCGCAGCCGACTGGTCTTCCTGCCCTCCCCTTCGAAGTGGGAGCGGATCGCCTCGACCGCGCGCTCAGCGCCGGACACCACCACCGACGACGGCCCGTTCACCGCCGCGATCGCGACACCCTCCGTCAGCAACGGCAGCACCTCGGATTCCGCCGCCTGGACCGCGACCATCGCACCACCGGCAGGCAGCGCCTGCATCAGCCGGCCCCGCGCCGCCACCAACACACACGCATCCGCCAGCGAAAACACACCCGCCACATGCGCGGCCGCAATCTCACCCACCGAATGCCGAACACACCGCATCGAAAGCCTCCGCGAACACCGGGAACCGGGCATACAACTCCCGGCCCATCCCCAGCCGCTGCGAACCCTGACCCGAAAACAGGAAGGCGCGCTTGCCCGTACGGGCCTCGCCTTCCGCCACGACGCCCGCCTCGATCCGGCCGTCGGCCATCGCGGTCAGGGAGCCCAGCAGGCCGTCGCGGCCGGTGGCCAGCACCACCGCACGGTGATGGAAGCCCGAACGGCTCGTCGCCAGCGAGTACGCGACGTCCAGGAGCCGCGGTGCGGGGTCGCGATCGAGGTGGGACGCCAGTCGTGCCGCCTGGGCCCGCAGCGCGGCCGGGGACCTGCCGGACACCACGAACGGTACGAGCTCTTCGTCGTCCGTTTCCTCCACCTGCTCCCCGGCCGGCTCGGGCTCGGGTTCCAGCTGTTCCAGGATCACGTGCGCGTTCGTGCCGCTGATCCCGAACGAGGAGACGCCCGCACGCCGCGGGCCGTCGCCCTCAGGCCAGGCGGTCTGCTCGGTCAGCAGCTCGACGCCGCCGGCCGACCAGTCCACGTGCGAGGACGGCGCGTCGACGTGCAGGGTGCGCGGCAGGACGCCGTGGTGCATCGCCATGACCATCTTGATCACGCCGGCGACACCGGCGGCGGCCTGCGCGTGACCGATGTTCGACTTCACCGTGCCGAGGAGCAACGGACGGTCTTCCGCCCGGTCCTGGCCGTACGTGGCGAGCAGCGCCTGGGCCTCGATCGGGTCGCCCAGCGTCGTGCCCGTGCCGTGCGCCTCCACCGCGTCCACGTCCGCCGCCGACAACCCGGCGCTCGCCAGCGCCTGACGGATCACCCGCTGCTGCGACGGACCATTCGGCGCCGTCAGACCGTTCGACGCACCGTCCTGATTCACGGCACTGCCACGTACCGTCGCCAGGACCCGGTGGCCGTTCCGGCGCGCGTCCGACAGGCGCTCCAGCACCAGGATGCCGGCGCCTTCGGCCCAGCCCACGCCGTCTGCGGCGTCCGCGAACGCCTTGCAGCGCCCGTCCTCCGACAGTCCGCCCTGCCGCGAGAACTCCACGAACGTCAACGGGGTCGCCATCACCGTCACACCGCCCGCAAGCGCCAGCGAGCACTCGCCGGAGCGCAGCGACTGCGCGGCGAGGTGCAGCGCCACCAGCGACGACGAGCACGCCGTGTCCACCGTCACGGCCGGACCCTCGAAGCCGAAGGTGTACGAGACCCGGCCCGAGGCCACGCTGCCCGCGCTGCCGCTGCCCTGGTAGCCCTCGAACTCGCGCCCGGCGAGGAGCTGGGAGTAGTCGTGGTACATCACGCCCGCGAAGACGCCCGTACGGCTGCCGCGCAGCGCGGCCGGGTCCATCCCGGCGCGTTCGAGGGCCTCCCACGTCGTCTCCAGCAGCAGCCGCTGCTGGGCATCGGTGGTCAGGGCCTCCCGGGGGCTCATCCCGAAGAACTCGGGGTCGAACTCCCCCGCGTCGTAGAGGAAGCCGCCGGAGCGAGTGGCGACGGCGCCCTCGCGGTCGGGGTCGTAGGTGTCCTCGATCTCCCAGCCGCGGTCGGCCGGGAAGCCGGAGACGGCGTCCACGCCGTCCGACACCAGCCGCCACAGCTCCTCGGGCGAGGTGACTCCGCCGGGGTATCGGCAGCTCATGCCGACGATGACGACCGGGTCATCCGCCAGAGGCGGGAGGGCCGGCACCGGGAGCGGCAATTCCGCCCCGGCTTCCGCGCTGAAGAGTCCGGCGAGGAGGTGACCCGTCAGGGCGTCGGCCGTCGGGTAGTCGAACACGGCCGTCGCCGGCAGTCGGAGGCCGGTGACCTTGCCCAGCCCGTTGCGGAGTTCGATCGCGGTGAGGGAGTCGAAGCCCAGGTCCTGGAACGCCTTCGCCGGATCGACCGTCTCCGGGCGGGCGTGTCCGAGGACGGCCGCGATCCGCTCGCGCACCAGGTCCAGCAGTACCGCGCGCCGCTCGGCCTCGGACAGCCCGGTCAGGCGCTGTGCGAGACCGGACGCGGCGGCCGTGCCGGACGCCGCGGCGCGGCGTCCCGCCGTACGGATCAGGCCGCGCAGCAGGGGCTGGGGCTCCCCGTGCGCTCGCAGGGCGGCGAGGTCCAGGCGGACGGGGAGGAGTGCCGGCTCGGCGGTGGCCAGGGCGGCGTCGAAGAGGCTGACGCCTTCCTCGCCGGACAGCGGCGGCATGCCCGAGCGGGCGATCCGCTGCAGGTCTGCGTCCGACAGGGTGCCGGTCATGCCGCTGTCCTGGGACCACGGGCCCCACGCCAGCGACACGGCGGGGAGCCCTTGCGCCCGGCGGTGGCGGGCCAAGGCATCCAGGCTCCGGGGTCAGCGAGCCGATCACCCCGTCGTCCAGCACACCCGCGGTATGCACAACGGCACTGACAGAATGCCGGGCCACCAGATCCTCCACGGCCGCGCCGTCGGTCACATCGCACGCTTGGACCGTCACCTCTACGTCCTGGCCCGCCAGTTCGGCGGCGAACTCGTCGGCCCCTGCGGCAGCCGGCCCCCTGCGGCTCACCAGCAGCAGACTCCGCACGCCGTGCTCCGCCACCAGATGACGCGCCACCACACGACCCAGACCACCCGTACCACCGGTGATCAAC
>NZ_JOFL01000060.1 GCF_000719265.1 Streptomyces roseoverticillatus
GGTCCGCGAGACCTCGCAGATGTTCATCACCGGCCCCGACGTCGTCCGCGCCGTCACCGGCGAGGAGATCACCCAGAACGGCCTCGGCGGCGCCGACGTGCACGCGGAGACCTCGGGCGTGGCGCACTTCGCCTACGACGACGAGGAGACCTGCCTGGAGGAGGTCCGCTACCTCCTCTCGCTGCTGCCGCAGAACAACCGGGAGAACCCGCCGCGCGTCGCGAGCGAGGACCCGGCCGACCGGCTGGGCGAGGCCCTGCTCGACCTGGTGCCCGCCGACGGCAACCGCCCGTACGACATGCGCAAGGTCATCGAGGAGATCGTCGACGACGGCGAGCACCTCGAGGTCCACGAGCGCTGGGCCACCAACATCATCTGCTCGCTCGGCCGACTGGACGGCCAGGTCGTCGGCATCGTCGCCAACCAGCCGCAGTCGCTGGCCGGCGTGCTCGACATCGAGGCGAGTGAAAAGGCTGCGCGCTTCATCCAGATGTGCGACGCTTTCAATATTCCGATCATCACTCTTCTGGACGTCCCGGGCTTCCTCCCCGGCGTCGACCAGGAGCACGGCGGGATCATCCGCCACGGCGCGAAGCTGCTCTACGCGTACTGCAACGCGACCGTGCCGCGGATCTCGGTCATCCTGCGCAAGGCCTACGGCGGCGCCTACATCGTCATGGACTCCCAGTCGATCGGCGCGGACCTGACCTACGCCTGGCCGACGAACGAGATCGCCGTGATGGGCGCCGAGGGCGCGGCCAACGTGATCTTCCGCAAGCAGATCGCCGAGGCGGACGACCCCGAGGCGATGCGGGCACGCATGGTCAAGGAGTACAAGGCCGAGCTGATGCACCCGTACTACGCCGCCGAGCGCGGGCTGATCGACGACGTGATCGACCCGGTCGACACCCGTCAGGTGCTGATCCGCGCCCTGGCGATGCTCGCCTCGAAGCACGCCGACCTGCCCTCCCGCAAGCACGGCAACCCGCCCCAGTAAGGGAGAAACGCATGACCGACACGCTCGTCCGCGTGGAGAAGGGCACGGCCGACGCCGAAGAGGTCGCGGCCGTCACCGCCGTTCTCCTCGCCCGCGCCGCCGCCACGAACGACACGGCGCCGCCCCGCCCCCGCCGCACCACGGCCGCCTGGCGCCGCCTGGAGCGCTCGCCGGGCTTCCGGGCGCCGCACAGCTGGCAGGGCTGAGAACCGAAGAACGCGTGAGGGCCCGGGGCACTGCCCCGGGCCCTCACGCGTGGCCTCGTGCCGGCGTGGCCTCGTGCCCGCACGGGGCCGGGCCCCATGCCGCGGCCGCGCCGCCCGCAACGCAGAAGGTCCCCGCACACTCCACGAGGAGCGCGGGGACCTTTCTGCGTCGATGGGGCCGGCGTCGGTGCGGCCGGGACCTCACCGCAGGCGCGCCATCAGGGCGTGCTCCACCAGGGTGATCAGGGCGCTCTTCGCCTCGTTGCGGTGGCGGGCGTCGGTCGTGATGATCGGCGCGTCGGGGCCGATCTGCAGCGCCTCGCGGACCTCGTCCGGCGTGTAGGGCTGGTGACCGTCGAAGCCGTTGAGGGCGATGACGAAGGGCAGGCCGCTGTTCTCGAAGTAGTCGACCGCGGGGAAGCAGTCGGCGAGTCGGCGGGTGTCGACCAGGACGACGGCGCCGATGGCGCGGGTGAGGTCGTCGATGCCCGCCGAGGCGGACGTCATGACGGCTTCGGTCCGCAGCGGGTTGATCTCCGAGACCGCACCGACGAACGTGGTCTTGCCCACGCCGAAACCGCCTGCCACCACGATCTTCGCGGAGGTGGTGGAGCGGGCTGCCTCGCCGCTAGAGGTTCCGAAGTCCACTGAGCACCCTTTCGAGCAGTGTCACGTCAGGCTGGCCGCCGGCGGACTCGTCGCCGCCGGGCTGATGGATGGCGACGAGCCCGGCCTCCGCCAAGTCGGCGACGAGGATTCGGGCGACGCCGAGGGGAATGGTGAGAAGTGCCGAGATCTCGGCGACCGACTTGATCTCGGTGCACAGGTGGCAGATGCGCTGGTGTTCCGGCAACTGCCCGTGAAGCTGGGCCGGCTGGGCCGTGGTGTGCACCAGCGCCTCGATGGCGAGCTGGTACCGCGGCCGGGTCCGGCCACCGGTCATCGCGTAGGGGCGGACCAGCGGATTGTTCCGCTTGCCGCCGGAGGGGGACTGCGACGCCCTGCGATGCTGGGGCGCCTGTGGTACTTGCGGCGGCCGTGATGGCTCCGCCTGCGCACGCGGGCTTGGTGCGGAGGGGAAGTTGAAGCGGTTCAGCGGAGGCTGAGCCTGCTGATCATTGCCATACGGGTAACCGCCGGGGGGCGTTGCCACGTCTCCTCCTCAACGTGCCTGTCTGCTGCTGGTCGCGCCACCGCACCCTATGGCGCGGTGGCGCGAAACGCACTGCCTCTTTGCTAGTTGAGAAGGCTCCCCTGCAGTTCGGCGCGGAGGTCCGGGGTGAGGACGTTGCCCGCGCGGTCGACAAGCAGGGCCATCTCGTAGCCGACGAGGCCGATGTCGCACTCGGGGTGTGCCAGCACGGCCAGCGAGGATCCGTCGGAGACGGACATGATGAAGAGGAAGCCG
>NZ_JOFL01000061.1 GCF_000719265.1 Streptomyces roseoverticillatus
CGGAACGCAGCGACTGAGCCGCCCAGTGCAACGCCACCAACGACGACGAACACGCCGTGTCCACCGTCACGGCCGGCCCCTCGAAGCCGAACGTGTACGCGACGCGGCCGGACGCGATACTGCCCGCGCTGCCGTTGCCGCGGTACCCCTCGAACTGGTCACCGACCAGGATCTCGCTGTAGTCGGTGTACATGACGCCGGCGAAGACACCCGTTCGGCTGCCCCGCTGCCCGGCCGGGTCGATGCCCGCCCGCTCCAGCGCCTCCCACGTCGTCTCCAGCAGCAACCGCTGCTGCGAGTCCGTCGCCAGCGCCTCCCGGGGACTCATGCCGAAGAACTCGGGGTCGAAGTCACCGGCCTCGTGGAGGAATCCGCCGGAGCGGGTGTAGGAGGTGCCGGCCGCGTCCGGGTCGGGGTTGTAGAGCGCCTCGACGTCCCAGCCGCGGTCCGTGGGGAAGCCGGAGACGGCGTCCACGCCGTCCGACACCAGCCGCCACAGGTCCTCGGGCGAGGTCACGCCGCCCGGGTAACGGCAGCTCATGCCGACGATCACGACGGGGTCGTCGGCGGCCGGTGCCCGCACGGGCGCCGGTACGTCCGCCACCGCTTCCGCCTGCCCGCCGAACATTTCGTCCAGCAGGAACCCGACCAGTGCGTCCGCCGTCGGGTAGTCGAAGACGGCGGTCGGAGAAAGCCGCAGTCCTGTCGCGTTGTTGATCCGGTTGCGCAGCTCGACCGCCGTCAGGGAGTCGAAGCCGAGTTCCTGGAAGGCCCGGGTGGGGTCGACCGTCTGCGGGCTCGCGTGGCCCAGGACCACGGCGACCTGGGCGCGCACCACGTCCAGGAGCACTTCGCGCCGTTCGACGGCGCCCAGCGGGGAGAGGCGTCCCACGAGGCCGGCCGCCGCGGCGGAGCCGGCGACCGCCGAGCGCCGGGCACGGGACCGGACGAGTCCCCGCAGGAGCGGGGGCACGTCCTCCTGCCCGCGCAGCACGGCGAGGTCGAAGCGTACGGGGAGCACGTGCGCGGCGCCGGCGGCCAGTGCGGCGTCGAAGAGTGCCACGCCTTCGGCGGGGGTGAGTTCGGGCATGCCCGAGCGGGCGATCCGCTGCAGGTCGGCGTCCGACAGGGTGCCGGTCATGCCGCTGTCCTGGGACCACGGGCCCCACGCCAGCGACACGGCGGGGAGCCCCTGCGCCCGGCGGTGGCGGGCCAAGGCATCCAGGAACGCGTTACCGGCCGCATAGTTGGCCTGACCGGAACTGCCGACGACACCCGCCACGGAGGAGAAGACGACGAAGGCATCGAGGTCTCGGTCCTTGGTGGCCTCGTGCAGATTCCACGCCGCATCCACCTTCGGCTGCAGGACCCCGGCCAGCCGCTCCGGGGTCAGCGAGCCGATCACCCCGTCGTCCAGCACACCCGCGGTATGCACAACGGCAGTGACAGGATGCCGGGCCACCAGATCCTCCACGGCCGCGCCGTCGGTCACATCGCACGCCTCGACAACGGCCTCCGCTCCCTGCCGCGCGAGCTCGGACACCAGCTCCTCAACACCCTCAGCGGCCGGACCCCTGCGGCTCACCAGCAGCAGACTCCGCACGCCGTGCTCCGCCACCAGATGACGCGCCACCACACGACCCAGACCACCCGTACCACCGGTGATCAAC
>NZ_JOFL01000062.1 GCF_000719265.1 Streptomyces roseoverticillatus
GAGGTGCTGGCCTACCGGGACCGGGTGGTGGACGGGCACGGGCTGCGCCTGCACGTCGCCTCCGTACAGGAAGCCATCGATACCGGACGGGTACGGGAACGCCCGGACGGCACCCGTAACCCGCTGCAGACCGTCCCCCTCCTCGACGCCATCACCGGACACCGCTTCGACGCGGTCTTCGGCGGCGGCCGGCGCGACGAGGAGAAGGCCCGCGCCAAAGAACGCGTGTTCTCACTACGGGACGAATTCGGCGGCTGGGACCCCCGCCGCCAGCGCCCGGAACTATGGCAGCTCTACAACGGCCGCCACGCCCCCGGCGAACACGTCCGCGTCTTCCCCCTGTCCAACTTCACCGAACTGGACGTGTGGCAGTACATCGCCCGCGAAAAGATCGAACTCCCCTCGATCTACTTCGCCCACGAACGCGAAGTCTTCTCCCGCAACGGCATGTGGCTCGCCCCCGGCACCTGGGGCGGCCCCCACGACCACGAGAACACCCTGCGCCGCCTCGTGCGCTACCGCACCGTCGGCGACATGTCCTGCACCGGCGCCGTCGACTCCACCGCCACCACCGTCGACGAAGTCATCGCCGAAATCACCACCTCCCGCCTCACCGAACGCGGCGCAACCAGAGCCGACGACAAACTGTCCGAAGCCGCCATGGAAGACCGCAAACGCGAGGGGTACTTCTAACCATGACCACCACCACCGACGCGACCACCACGGCCACATCACTCCTGCGCTTCGCCACCGCCGGCTCCGTCGACGACGGCAAATCCACCCTCGTCGGCCGCCTCCTGCACGACTCCAAATCCCTCCTGGCCGACCAGCTCGAAGCCGTCGAACACGCCTCCCGCAACCGCGGGGCATCCGCACCGGACCTGGCCCTGCTCACCGACGGCCTGCGCGCGGAGCGCGAGCAGGGCATCACCATCGACGTCGCCTACCGCTACTTCGCCACCCCCCGCCGCCGCTTCATCCTCGCCGACACCCCCGGCCACGTGCAGTACACCCGCAACATGGTCACCGGCGCCTCCACCGCACAAGCCGCCATCGTCCTCGTCGACGCCCGCAACGGCGTCGTCGAACAAACCCGCCGCCACGCCGCCCTCGCCGCACTCCTACGCGTCCCCCACCTCATCCTCGCCGTCAACAAAATGGACCTCACCGGCTACGCCGAATCCGTCTTCGCACCGATCGCCGCCGAGTTCACCGCCTACGCAAGCTCCCTGGGAGTACCGCAAGTCACCGCGATCCCGGTCTCCGCCCTCGCCGGCGACAACATCGTCACCCCGTCCCCGCACATGGACTGGTACGGCGGACCCACCGTTCTCGAACACCTCGAAACCGTGCCCGTCATCACCGACCCCACCGCCGAACCCGCCCGCTTCCCCGTCCAGTACGTCATCCGCCCACAGACCACCACCCACCCCGACTACCGCGGCTACGCCGGCCAGCTGGCCGCCGGCGTCCTGCGCGTCGGCGAGCGGGTAACGGTCCTCCCCTCGGGGCGGACGAGCACGATCGACGGCATCGACGCCCTCGGC
>NZ_JOFL01000063.1 GCF_000719265.1 Streptomyces roseoverticillatus
TGGTGCGGATTTCCGGTTGAGGGATGCGGGGGAGTGGGAGCGGTTCTACGGGTCTGCGCATGCGGGGACGTGGCCGTATGGTCTGCCGGAGCTGCCGGGGGGTCGGGAGGCGCTGAGGGGTGTGCGGCGGATCGCGGTGCCGGGGTGTTATCCGACGGCTGTGTCGCTGGCGCTGTTCCCGGCGTATGCGGCGGGTCTGGCGGAGCCGGAGGTGGTGGTCGTGGCGGCGTCGGGGACGTCGGGTGCGGGCAAGGCGGCCAAGCCGCACCTGCTCGGCTCCGAGGTCATGGGCTCCGTCAGCGCCTACGGCGTGGGCGGCACCCACCGCCACACACCCGAGATCGCCCAGAACCTCTCGGCCGCCGCAGGCCGTCCCGTCAAGGTCTCGTTCACCCCCGTCCTCGTCCCGATGCCGCGCGGCATCCTCGCCACGTGCTCGGCCCCTGCCCTGCCCGGAGTGACAGCCGACGCACTCCGCTCGGCTTACGAAGAGGCGTACGCGGACGAGCCCTTCGTCCGGTTCCTGCAGCCGGGGCAGCAGCCCTCGACCGGCGCCGTGACGGGGTCGAACGCCGTCCACGTACAGGTGGCGCTGGATGAGGCGGCCGGTCGGATCGTCGTGGTGAGTGCGATCGACAACCTGACCAAGGGCACTGCCGGTGGTGCGGTGCAGAGCATGAACATCGCCCTCGGGCTCCCCGAGGGGCTGGGGCTGCCGGTCACGGGGGTGGCGCCATGAGTGTTCGCCGGGTCATCGCGACCCTTTTGGCGCGGCTGGTGCCGTGCGACACGTACGAGAAGACGACGAGCAAGCGGGCGAAGGAAGAGATGCAGTGAGCGTCACGGCAGCACAGGGCTTCACGGCGGCGGGAGTCGCTGCAGGAATCAAAGCGAGCGGGAGTGAGGATCTCGCCCTCGTCGTGAACCGCGGGCCGCGTCTGGCCGCTGCGGGTGTCTTCACCGCCAATCGTGTCAAGGCCGCGCCGGTGCTCTGGTCGCAGCAGGTCGTCAAGGGCGGGCAGGTCTCT
>NZ_JOFL01000064.1 GCF_000719265.1 Streptomyces roseoverticillatus
CATCGTGCGCAAGGTGCTCATCGCCAACCGTGGCGAAATCGCTGTCCGCGTTGCTCGCGCGTGCCGGGATGCCGGGATTGCCAGTGTGGCGGTCTACGCGGATCCGGACCGTGACGCGTTGCATGTCCGCGTTGCTGATGAGGCGTATGCGCTGGGCGGTGATACCCCGGCGACGAGTTACCTCGATGTGGCCAAGGTCCTCGCCGCGGCCGCCGAGTCCGGCGCGGATGCCGTCCACCCCGGCTACGGGTTCCTTTCCGAGAACGCCGACTTCGCGCAGGCGGTCCTGGACGCGGGGCTGACGTGGATCGGTCCGCCGCCGCAGGCGATCCGGGACCTGGGCGACAAGGTGGCGGCCCGTCACATCGCCCAGCGTGCCGGCGCCCCGCTGGTGGCCGGCACCCCCGACCCTGTTGCGGGGGCGGAGGAGGTCGTGGCGTTCGCGCGGGAGCATGGTCTGCCGATCGCGATCAAGGCGGCGTTCGGTGGCGGCGGGCGCGGCCTGAAGGTCGCCCGCACCCTGGAAGAGGTCCCCGAGCTCTACGACTCCGCCGTCCGCGAGGCCGTCGCCGCGTTCGGACGCGGCGAGTGCTTCGTCGAGCGCTACCTCGACCGGCCCCGCCACGTGGAGACCCAGTGCCTGGCGGATAAGCACGGCAACGTCGTCGTGGTCTCCACCCGTGACTGCTCCCTGCAGCGCCGCCACCAAAAGCTCGTGGAAGAAGCGCCCGCGCCGTTCCTCTCGGCGGAGCAGAACGCGCAGCTGTATGCCGCGTCGAAGGCCATCCTCAAGGAGGCCGGTTACGAAGGCGCCGGCACCTGCGAGTTCCTCGTCGGTCAGGACGGCACGATCTCCTTCCTGGAGGTCAACACCCGCCTGCAGGTCGAACACCCCGTCACCGAAGAAGTCACCGGCATCGATCTGGTGCGGGAGATGTTCCGCATCGCCGACGGCGAAGAACTCGGCTACGACGACCCGCCGCTGCGCGGCCACTCCGTCCGGGCGTGCGGCTGGACGCCGGTGTGGAGTCGGGCAGTGTGATCGGTCCGGCGTGGGACTCGCTGCTGGCGAAGCTGATCGTCACCGGCGCCAGCCGTGAGCAGGCCCTGCAGCGTGCCGCGCGTGCGCTGGGGGAGTTCACGGTCGAGGG
>NZ_JOFL01000065.1 GCF_000719265.1 Streptomyces roseoverticillatus
GGGCCGCGTCTGGCCGCTGCGGGTGTCTTCACCGCCAATCGTGTCAAGGCCGCGCCGGTGCTCTGGTCGCAGCAGGTCGTCAAGGGCGGGCAGGTCTCTGCCGTGGTTCTCAACTCCGGTGGTGCCAACGCCTGCACCGGGCCCGAGGGGTTCCAGGACACTCACGCGACGGCTGAGAAGGCGGCGGAGGTGCTGGGTCACAGCGCCGGGGAGATCGCGATCGCTTCCACCGGTCTGATCGGTGTCCGGCTGCCGATGGACAAGCTGCTGCCCGGCATCGAGAAGGCGGCGGCCGGGCTCTCCGCGCACGGCGGTGAGAAGGCGGCCATCGCGATCAAGACGACCGACACGGTCCACAAGACCGCGGTCGTGCAGGGTGAGGGCTGGACGGTGGGCGGGATGGCGAAGGGTGCGGGGATGCTCGCCCCGGGGCTGGCCACCATGCTCGTGGTCCTGACCACCGACGCCGACATCGACACCGCGGGCCTCGACACAGCACTGCGCGCCGCTACCCGGACGACGTTCGACCGGGTCGATTCGGACGGGTGCATGTCCACCAACGACACGGTGCTGCTGCTGGCCTCCGGCGCCTCCGGTGTCACTCCAAACCGGGATGTGTTCGCGGAGGCGGTGCGGGAGGTGTGCGACGACCTCGCGCGCCAGCTCATCGGCGACGCCGAAGGGGCGAGCAAGGACATCCGTATCGAGGTGATCAACGCCGCGAGTGAGGACGACGCCGTCGAGGTCGGGCGCTCCATCGCCCGTAACAACCTCCTCAAGTGTGCCCTGCACGGCGAGGACCCGAACTGGGGCCGGGTGCTGTCGGCCATCGGCACCACGTCCGCGGCTTTCGACCCCGACAAGCTCAACGTGGCCATCAACGGCGTCTGGGTCTGCCGCAACGGCTCCGTCGGCGACGACCGCGACCTCGTCGACATG
>NZ_JOFL01000066.1 GCF_000719265.1 Streptomyces roseoverticillatus
CCTTTGCACTCCTGACGTAACCTGCGGCTCGGAGCAGGTCTACTGGTCGTTGCCCGACATGATGCAAGACCCCGTGACCTTCCGCTCCACGAGCCAGATCAGCAACTTTCCGGTGGTGGGCGCCGAGCTGTTGCCCGTGCACTCCAAGAGCTTCTACAACGACCAGGCCGTCTACTCCCAGCTCATCCGCCAGTTTACCTCTCTGACCCACGTGTTCAATCGCTTTCCCGAGAACCAGATTTTGGCGCGCCCGCCAGCCCCCACCATCACCACCGTCAGTGAAAACGTTCCTGCTCTCACAGATCACGGGACGCTACCGCTGCGCAACAGCATCGGAGGAGTCCAGCGAGTGACCATTACTGACGCCAGACGCCGCACCTGCCCCTACGTTTACAAGGCCCTGGGCATAGTCTCGCCGCGCGTCCTATCGAGCCGCACTTTTTGAGCAAACATGTCCATCCTTATATCGCCCAGCAATAACACAGGCTGGGGCCTGCGCTTCCCAAGCAAGATGTTTGGCGGGGCAAAGAAGCGCTCCGACCAACACCCAGTGCGCGTGCGCGGGCACTACCGCGCGCCCTGGGGCGCGCACAAACGCGGCCGCACTGGGCGCACCACCGTCGATGACGCCATTGACGCGGTGGTGGAGGAGGCGCGCAACTACACGCCCACGCCGCCACCAGTGTCCACAGTGGACGCGGCCATTCAGACCGTGGTGCGCGGAGCCCGGCGTTATGCTAAAATGAAGAGACGGCGGAGGCGCGTAGCACGTCGCCACCGCCGCCGACCCGGCACTGCCGCCCAACGCGCGGCGGCGGCCCTGCTTAACCGCGCACGTCGCACCGGCCGACGGGCGGCCATGCGGGCCGCTCGAAGGCTGGCCGCGGGTATTGTCACTGTGCCCCCCAGGTC
>NZ_JOFL01000067.1 GCF_000719265.1 Streptomyces roseoverticillatus
GCTCCCTGTAGCCGGAGGGTTATTTTCCAAGGGTTGAGTCGCAGGACCCCCGGTTCGAGTCTCGGGCCGGCCGGACTGCGGCGAACGGGGGTTTGCCTCCCCGTCATGCAAGACCCCGCTTGCAAATTCCTCCGGAAACAGGGACGAGCCCCTTTTTTGCTTTTCCCAGATGCATCCGGTGCTGCGGCAGATGCGCCCCCCTCCTCAGCAGCGGCAAGAGCAAGAGCAGCGGCAGACATGCAGGGCACCCTCCCCTTCTCCTACCGCGTCAGGAGGGGCAACATCCGCGGCTGACGCGGCGGCAGATGGTGATTACGAACCCCCGCGGCGCCGGGCCCGGCACTACCTGGACTTGGAGGAGGGCGAGGGCCTGGCGCGGCTAGGAGCGCCCTCTCCTGAGCGACACCCAAGGGTGCAGCTGAAGCGTGACACGCGCGAGGCGTACGTGCCGCGGCAGAACCTGTTTCGCGACCGCGAGGGAGAGGAGCCCGAGGAGATGCGGGATCGAAAGTTCCACGCAGGGCGCGAGTTGCGGCATGGCCTGAACCGCGAGCGGTTGCTGCGCGAGGAGGACTTTGAGCCCGACGCGCGGACCGGGATTAGTCCCGCGCGCGCACACGTGGCGGCCGCCGACCTGGTAACCGCGTACGAGCAGACGGTGAACCAGGAGATTAA
>NZ_JOFL01000068.1 GCF_000719265.1 Streptomyces roseoverticillatus
GCTTCCTCGATGAGGGTCTCCACGATCTTCGACTCCGGCACGGTCTTGATGACCTCGCCCTTGACGAAGATCTGCCCCTTGCCATTGCCCGAGGCCACCCCCAGATCGGCCTCACGCGCCTCGCCCGGACCGTTCACCACACAGCCCATCACCGCGACGCGCAGCGGCACCTCCATGCCCTCCAGACCGGCGCTGACCTGGTCGGCGAGCTTGTACACATCCACCTGCGCCCGCCCGCACGACGGACACGAGACGATCTCCAGCCGGCGCTGGCGCAGCCCCAGGGACTCCAGGATCTGCATGCCGACCTTGATCTCCTCCGCCGGCGGCGCCGACAGCGAGACCCGGATCGTGTCACCGATGCCCTCCGACAGCAGCGCACCGAACGCCACCGCGGACTTGATCGTGCCCTGGAAGGCCGGGCCGGCCTCGGTCACGCCCAGGTGCAGCGGGTAATCGCACTGCGCCGCCAGCTGACGGTACGCGTTGACCATCACCACCGGGTCGTTGTGCTTCACCGAGATCTTGATGTCCCGGAACCCGTGCTCCTCGAACAGCGACGCCTCCCACAACGCCGACTCCACCAGCGCCTCAGGCGTCGCCTTCCCGTACTTCTGCAGCAGCCGCCGGTCCAGCGAACCCGCGTTCACCCCGATCCGGAT
>NZ_JOFL01000069.1 GCF_000719265.1 Streptomyces roseoverticillatus
CCCCCAGACCACCCCCGACCAGCCCCTCGACATCGCCGGCATCGGCATCGGCCCCTTCAACCTCTCCCTCGCCGCCCTCGCCCACGGCATCCCCGGCCTCCGCACCGCCTGCTACGACCAGAACCACACCTTCCGCTGGCACGCCGGCCTCCTCATCGACGGCACCACCCTCCAGGTCCCCTTCCTCGCCGACCTCGTCACCCTCGCCGACCCCACCAGCCCCTGGACCTTCCTCAACTACCTCAAATCACGCGAACGCCTCTACCCCTTCTACTTCGCCGAGCGCTTCCACATCCAACGCGCCGAATACGACGCCTACTGCCGCTGGGTCAGCCAAAACCTCCCCGGCCTCCACTTCGGCCACCAGATCGACGCCATCCGCTGGAACCCCGAACGCAGCCTCTTCGAAATCGACTTCACCCAACTCGACTCCGACGGCGAAGCCGAAGCCCTCGGCCGCACCTACACCCGCAACCTCGTCCTCGGCGTCGGCACCGCCCCCCACGTCCCCGACC
>NZ_JOFL01000070.1 GCF_000719265.1 Streptomyces roseoverticillatus
CGCGGCGCGGAGATGTCCTCCAGGTTGATGCCCGCGAACCCCGGCGCGATGGCCTTGACGATCTCCACGATCGCATCCGAGTCCTGCGTATCCAGGCAGATCGGCCACGCGTCGATCCCCGCGAACCGCTTGAACAGCGCCGCCTTGCCCTCCATCACCGGCAGCGCCGCCTTCGGCCCGATGTTGCCCAGACCGAGAACGGCGGAGCCGTCGGTGACCACCGCGACACTGTTGCGCTTGATCGTCAGACGCCGCGCGTCCTCCGGGTTCTCCGCGATCGCCATGCAGACACGCGCCACACCCGGCGTGTAAATCATCGACAGGTCGTCACGGTTACGGATGGGATGCTTCGACGCCATCTCGATCTTGCCACCGAGGTGCATCAGGAACGTACGGTCCGAAACCTTGCCCAGCACCACGCCCTCGATGCCGCGGAGGTTCTCCACGATCTCATCGGCGTGCTCGGTGGA
>NZ_JOFL01000071.1 GCF_000719265.1 Streptomyces roseoverticillatus
GTCTGAACGAGCGGCGCAACTAGCGTCGGAGAGGGAGGGCTGATCATGACGGCGGTGCTGGAGGCGCCCATGACGCAAGCTGACACGACCGGTCAGGATGACGTCATGACGCAGAAGACACCGGGCGAGAGCCGGGCCGAGGCAGAGGCGGCGCTCAAGCCGCTGGGACAACAGCGGATCAAGCTCCTCGCGAAGCTGGAGGAGATCGAGCAGGAGCTGCGCCCGCTGATCGCGGAAGCGGTCCGGATGGAGGTCCCCTACCGCCGGATCAACGAGCTGACGGCAGTGGCCCCGAACACCGCCCGAGCGTGGGCGAAGAAGGGCTCTGGAAGCTAGATCGAAAACGGCTCCCTCGCGCGCGCACGCGTAGGGCCCCCCTCCCGGAAACGGGGTCAACCTGGAAACCCGCAGGTCACATGCGGGTTGCGGGGGCAACCGGGGGCGCGCGTGCAACC
>NZ_JOFL01000072.1 GCF_000719265.1 Streptomyces roseoverticillatus
CACGCGGGGCGTGCGGATCTGGTGGATGCGGGGCCGGAGACGGCGTTGCGGTGGATCGCGGACAACACCAATCCCGAGGGCATCACGGGGACGCTGAAGGAGGCGGTGCGGGGTGCGGACGTCTTCATCGGTGTCTCGGCCCCCAACGTCCTGGACGGCGACGACGTGGCCGCGATGGCCGAGGGTGCGATCGTGTTCGCGCTGGCCAACCCCGACCCCGAGGTCGACCCGGCCGTCGCCCGGCAGACGGCCGCGGTGGTGGCCACGGGCCGTTCGGACTTCCCGAACCAGATCAACAACGTGCTGGTCTTCCCGGGTGTCTTCCGCGGCCTGCTCGACGCGCAGTCCCGCACCGTCGACACCGGCATGATGCTCGCGGCCGCCGGCGCCCTCGCCGACGTCGTCACCGAGGACGAACTCAACGCCAACTACATCATCCCCAGCGTCTTCAAC
>NZ_JOFL01000073.1 GCF_000719265.1 Streptomyces roseoverticillatus
GTGGGACTCGCTGCTGGCGAAGCTGATCGTCACCGGCGCCAGCCGTGAGCAGGCCCTGCAGCGTGCCGCGCGTGCGCTGGGGGAGTTCACGGTCGAGGGCATGGCCACCGCGATCCCCTTCCACCAGGCCGTCGTGGCCGACCCCGCCTTCACCTGCGACCCCTTCCGCGTCCACACCCGGTGGATCGAGACGGAGTTCACCAACACCATCGAGCCCTTCACCGCCACCGGTGCCGGTGCGGAGGATGAGGCCGAGGCCGAAGGCCGCGAGACCGTGGTCGTCGAGGTCGGCGGCAAGCGCCTCGAAGTGTCCCTGCCGTCGTCGCTGGGGATGACGCTGGCGCGGACGGCGGCTGCGGGTGGGGCGAAGCCGAAGCGGCGTGCGGCGAAGAAGGCCGGCTCGGCC
>NZ_JOFL01000074.1 GCF_000719265.1 Streptomyces roseoverticillatus
GGCCGAGCCGGCCTTCTTCGCCGCACGCCGCTTCGGCTTCGCCCCACCCGCAGCCGCCGTCCGCGCCAGCGTCATCCCCAGCGACGACGGCAGGGACACCTCCAGCCGCTTACCACCCACCTCGACGACCACCGTCTCGCGGCCTTCGGCCTCACCCTCATCCTCCGCACCGGCACCGGTGGCGGTGAAGGGCTCGATGGTGTTGGTGAACTCCGTCTCGATCCACCGGGTGTGGACGCGGAAGGGATCGCAGGTGAAGGCGGGGTCGGCCACGACGGCCTGGTGGAAGGGGATCGCGGTGGCCATCCCCTCGACCGTGAACTCCCCCAGCGCACGCGCGGCACGCTGCAGGGCCTGCTCACGGCTGGCGCCGGTGACGATCAGCTTCGCCAGCAGCGAGTCCCAC
>NZ_JOFL01000075.1 GCF_000719265.1 Streptomyces roseoverticillatus
CGCGCGCGGCGGACAAGCGAGCCGAAGAAAACAGCCACTCACCCCCGCCACCCCACCGAGCAGCCCCGCCTCAGAAACCCCACCACCCATCCGCAGGCAGGGGACAGCGACGACCCCGGGCCGGAAAACAACCAGTCCCCGGACACACACGGCAGACAAGCGACCCGAGAACGACAGCCACCCACCTCAACCACCCCACCACACAGCCCGCCCCACACCAGCCACACTCCAGGGCCAGCCGGACGCCCCACCACGACGATGGAACACCTAGTGGAACGCCCACGACGGGCCCAACCACCGCGCGGCAGCAGCCCGCTCCCCACCAGCCCAGACCCATGCGCAAGGTCTCCTCACGCACCCGCACTCGCGACGGCAGGAGCACGGCGGCCCACCACCCACCAAGCG
>NZ_JOFL01000076.1 GCF_000719265.1 Streptomyces roseoverticillatus
GTGTCCCTGCCGTCGTCGCTGGGGATGACGCTGGCGCGGACGGCGGCTGCGGGTGGGGCGAAGCCGAAGCGGCGTGCGGCGAAGAAGGCCGGCTCGGCCGCTTCGGGTGACGCGCTGACCTCGCCGATGCAGGGCACGATCGTGAAGGTCGCGGTCGAGGAGGGCCAGGAAGTCGCCGAAGGCGAACTGATCGTGGTCCTTGAGGCGATGAAGATGGAACAGCCCCTCAACGCCCACCGCGCGGGCACGATCAAGGGCATCACCGCCGAAGTCGGCGCCTCCGTCTCCTCCGGCGCCGTCATCTGCGAAATCAAGGACTGA
>NZ_JOFL01000077.1 GCF_000719265.1 Streptomyces roseoverticillatus
GGTGGCGTGTCCTACGCAGGATGATGCGGATGCGTTGCCGGTGATCGCGAAGAAGTCGCAGATCCCGGTGATCGCGGACATTCACTTCCAGCCGAAGTACGTCTTCGCCGCCATCGATGCGGGCTGTGCGGCGGTGCGGGTGAACCCGGGCAACATCAAGCAGTTCGACGACAAGGTCAAGGAGATCGCGAAGGCGGCCTCCGACGCGGGCACTCCCATCCGGATCGGGGTGAACGCGGGTTCGCTGGACCGGCGGCTGCTGCAGAAGTACGGGAAGGCGACGCCTGAGGCGCTGGTGGAGTCGGCGTTGTGGGAG
>NZ_JOFL01000078.1 GCF_000719265.1 Streptomyces roseoverticillatus
GGGAGGGGGAGGCGCGCCCAGACCCGGGTGCCCTCGGTGGCGGCGCCGCTCTTGCTGATGCCCCAGCTGCCGTCGCATTCGTGCACGACGGCGGCGAGGAGGAGCAGCGCGCGCTTGCGCCGCGCCGTGCAGACGGCCGCCTCGCGGGTGTCGGAATGGGCGTGGTGGGCGTCCCAGTTGACGATCCGCAGCGCCCCGTCGCACCAGCGGAGGGAGTGGTAGAGGTCCTGTCCGGGCGCGAACCGTGTCGCGCAGGCGACGAGTTCTCCGGCCACGGAGAGGGCGGGCTCTTCGA
>NZ_JOFL01000079.1 GCF_000719265.1 Streptomyces roseoverticillatus
GACGACGTCGGGGCCGGTGATGAACATCTGCGAGGTCTCGCGGACCATGAACACGAAGTCCGTCAGCGCCGGCGAGTAGGCCGCGCCGCCCGCGCACGGGCCGAGCATCACGCTTATCTGCGGGATGACGCCCGAGGCCTTGGTGTTGCGCTGGAAGATGCCGCCGTAACCGGCGAGCGCCGAGACGCCCTCCTGGATACGGGCACCCGCACCGTCGTTCAGCGACACCAGCGGCGCACCCGCCGCGATGGCCATGTCCATGATCTTGTGGATCTTCGTG
>NZ_JOFL01000080.1 GCF_000719265.1 Streptomyces roseoverticillatus
GACGACGTCGGGGCCGGTGATGAACATCTGCGAGGTCTCGCGGACCATGAACACGAAGTCCGTCAGCGCCGGCGAGTAGGCCGCGCCGCCCGCGCACGGACCGAGCATCACGCTTATCTGCGGGATGACGCCCGAGGCCTTGGTGTTGCGCTGGAAGATGCCACCGTAACCGGCCAGGGCGGAGACGCCCTCCTGGATACGGGCACCCGCACCGTCGTTCAGCGACACCAGCGGCGCACCCGCCGCGATGGCCATGTCCATGATCTTGTGGATCTTCGTG
>NZ_JOFL01000081.1 GCF_000719265.1 Streptomyces roseoverticillatus
TACTCCCCGGGGTCGCGCAGCGAGCAGGGGCCATCCTGGCGTGGTGCTGGGACGCGCGGATACCGCAACGTGTGGACAGTCCGGTCGGTCAGCGCACGGCGGAGGCTGGCCAGCTGGTCACCGCTGACCTCCTGCAGAGCGATGACCTGCTCGGCTCGTCCCACCAGCCGCTCCGTGACGGCGGCGATCCGCTCCGACTCGTCCGGCCAGGAGTTCAGGACGTCCTCGCCCCAGTTCTCGGCGTGGACGCGGTGGAGAACGTTCCAAGTGGCTA
>NZ_JOFL01000082.1 GCF_000719265.1 Streptomyces roseoverticillatus
AGTTCTCAAGGAACGGACGCTTCCTTTGTACTCACCCTCTCGGGCTTTCCTCCGGGCGCTTCCCTTCGTTGTTTCCAACCTTACCAGATCCGTTTTCCGTTCCCCCCGCTTCTTAAGCGAAGCAGTCGGTCCGAATTCCGTTTCCGGCCCCCTGTTGGAGCGGGGTTTGTTTCGCGCCTTCCGGCGTGATCACTACTTTAGCGGATTTCCCCGGCGACTCCTAATCGGAGTCTTGGGGCCTTCCCGATCCGAATTCCGGCACGC
>NZ_JOFL01000083.1 GCF_000719265.1 Streptomyces roseoverticillatus
GTGGAAGACCGGTAACGGTTGGAGCTGACTGGTACTAATAGGCCGAGGGCTTGTCCTCAGTTGCTCGCGTCCACTGTGTTAGTTCTGAAGTAACGAACAGTTGCTGGTTTGAGCAGAACCACTTAATTGAAAAGTGTGCTTGTTCGCTCGAAACCGATAGGGTTTCGGTGGTCATAGCGTTAGGGAAACGCCCGGTTACATTCCGAACCCGGAAGCTAAGCCTTTCAGCGCCGATGGTACTGCATGGGGGACCGTGTGGG
>NZ_JOFL01000084.1 GCF_000719265.1 Streptomyces roseoverticillatus
GGTGGCGGGGGAGTTCGAGCGGCCGGTGCTGCTGTTCTCCGGCGGCAAGGACTCCATCGTCATGCTGCACCTGGCGCTGAAGGCCTTCGCCCCCGCGCCCCTGCCGTTCGCCCTGCTGCACGTCGATACCGGGCACAACTTCCCCGAGGTGCTGGCCTACCGGGACCGGGTGGTGGACGGGCACGGGCTGCGCCTGCACGTCGCCTCCGTACAGGAAGCCATCGATACCGGACGGGTACGGGAA
>NZ_JOFL01000085.1 GCF_000719265.1 Streptomyces roseoverticillatus
GGTGGCGGGGGAGTTCGAGCGGCCGGTGCTGCTGTTCTCCGGCGGCAAGGACTCCATCGTCATGCTGCACCTGGCGCTGAAGGCCTTCGCCCCCGCGCCGCTGCCGTTCGCCCTGCTGCACGTCGATACCGGGCACAACTTTCCTGAGGTGCTGGCCTACCGGGACCGGGTGGTGGACGGGCACGGGCTGCGCCTGCACGTCGCCTCCGTACAGGAAGCCATCGATACCGGACGGGTACGGGAA
>NZ_JOFL01000086.1 GCF_000719265.1 Streptomyces roseoverticillatus
GCTGCGGGTGGTGGGTAAGGCGATCGGTGACGTACGGGTCGTCATGTCGGGTGCGGGTGCGGCCGGTACGGCGATCCTGAAGCTGCTGCTGGCGGCCGGTGTCAAGCACGCCGTGGTGGCCGACATTCACGGTGTGGTCCACGCGGGGCGTGCGGATCTGGTGGATGCGGGGCCGGAGACGGCGTTGCGGTGGATCGCGGACAACACCAATCCCGAGGGCATCACGGGGACGCTGAAG
>NZ_JOFL01000087.1 GCF_000719265.1 Streptomyces roseoverticillatus
CTTCAGCGTCCCCGTGATGCCCTCGGGATTGGTGTTGTCCGCGATCCACCGCAACGCCGTCTCCGGCCCCGCATCCACCAGATCCGCACGCCCCGCGTGAACCACACCGTGGATGTCGGCCACCACGGCGTGCTTCACCCCGGCCGCCAGCAGCAGCTTCAGGATCGCCGTACCGGCCGCACCCGCACCCGACATGACGACCCGTACGTCACCGATCGCCTTACCCACCACCCGCAGC
>NZ_JOFL01000088.1 GCF_000719265.1 Streptomyces roseoverticillatus
CTGGAGAGCAAGAAGCCGTACACCGATGGTGTGATCACGGGCTGGGGGACGGTGCACGGGCGGACCGTGTTCGTCTACGCGCACGACTTCCGGATCTTCGGCGGTGCGCTGGGCGAGGCCCACGCCACGAAGATCCACAAGATCATGGACATGGCCATCGCGGCGGGTGCGCCGCTGGTGTCGCTGAACGACGGTGCGGGTGCCCGTATCCAGGAGGGCGTCTC
>NZ_JOFL01000089.1 GCF_000719265.1 Streptomyces roseoverticillatus
GCCTTGCACCGGCCGTCCGCCGACAATCCCCGCTGCCGCGAGAACTCCACGAACGTCGTCGGCGTCGACATCACCGTCACACCACCCGCCAGCGCCAGCGAGCACTCACCGGAACGCAGCGACTGAGCCGCCCAGTGCAACGCCACCAACGACGACGAACACGCCGTGTCCACCGTCACGGCCGGCCCCTCGAAGCCGAACGTGTACG
>NZ_JOFL01000090.1 GCF_000719265.1 Streptomyces roseoverticillatus
GATCACATAGAAAGCCTCGTCGGGCGTACGACCGAGCAGCGCACCCTGACGCCACTGATCGGTCAGGAAGCTGGTGACCGCATGCCGGAGAGTGCCCCAGAGACGCTCGTCGTTGGGCTCGAAGACAGCCCAGGTCGAGGACTGACGGATGGAATCCGACAGGAACGACACCAGACGACGCACATTGAGATAACGCCAGTCACGA
>NZ_JOFL01000091.1 GCF_000719265.1 Streptomyces roseoverticillatus
GATCACATAGAAAGCCTCGTCGGGCGTACGACCGAGCAGCGCACCCTGACGCCACTGATCGGTCAGGAAGCTGGTGACCGCATGCCGGAGAGTGCCCCACAGACGGTCGTCGTTGGGCTCGAAGACAGCCCAGGTCGAGGACTGACGGATGGAATCCGACAGGAACGACACCAGACGACGCACATTGAGATAACGCCAGTCACGA
>NZ_JOFL01000092.1 GCF_000719265.1 Streptomyces roseoverticillatus
ATTGGTGAGCGCGGCAAGGACGACGATGGCCGTGCCGTGCTGGTCGTCGTGGAAGACCGGGATGTCCAGCGCCTCCCGCAGCCGCGCCTCGATCTCGAAACAGCGCGGCGCGGAGATGTCCTCCAGGTTGATGCCCGCGAACCCCGGCGCGATGGCCTTGACGATCTCCACGATCGCATCCGAGTCCTGCGTATCCAGGCAG
>NZ_JOFL01000093.1 GCF_000719265.1 Streptomyces roseoverticillatus
CTGCCTGGATACGCAGGACTCGGATGCGATCGTGGAGATCGTCAAGGCCATCGCGCCGGGGTTCGCGGGCATCAACCTGGAGGACATCTCCGCGCCGCGGTGCTTCGAGATCGAGGCGCGGCTGCGGGAGGCGCTGGACATCCCGGTCTTCCACGACGACCAGCACGGCACGGCCATCGTCGTCCTTGCCGCGCTCACCAAT
>NZ_JOFL01000094.1 GCF_000719265.1 Streptomyces roseoverticillatus
CCTCCGCCGCCTGCACAGCCACCATCGCACCGCCCGCAGGCAGCGCCTGCATCAACCGCGCACGCGCCGCCACCAAAGCACAGGCGTCCTCCAGCGAGAACACCCCCGCCACATACGCCGCCGCAATCTCACCGATCGAATGCCCGGCCACAAAATCCGGACGGATCCCCCACGACTCCACCAGCCGGAACAACGCCACCT
>NZ_JOFL01000095.1 GCF_000719265.1 Streptomyces roseoverticillatus
TACTTCGGCTGGAAGTGAATGTCCGCGATCACCGGGATCTGCGACTTCTTCGCGATCACCGGCAACGCATCCGCATCATCCTGCGTAGGACACGCCACCCGCACGATCTGACAACCGGAAGCCGTCAGCTCAGCAATCTGCTGAAGCGTGGCACCGATATCCGACGTCCTGGTCGTCGTCATCGACTGCACCGACACGGG
>NZ_JOFL01000096.1 GCF_000719265.1 Streptomyces roseoverticillatus
CCGGCCGCCAGCAGCAGCTTCAGGATCGCCGTACCGGCCGCACCCGCACCCGACATGACGACCCGTACGTCACCGATCGCCTTACCCACCACCCGCAGCGCATTGGTGAGCGCGGCAAGGACGACGATGGCCGTGCCGTGCTGGTCGTCGTGGAAGACCGGGATGTCCAGCGCCTCCCGCAGCCGCGCCTCGATCTCGAA